>DCDL01000004.1:166480-209456 GCA_002316385.1 Clostridium sp. UBA1056 | reverse complement strand
TCCCATCTTTGACTTGTTATTTATTTTCAGATGCCTTAATTATTTTAAATTATAATGGTTTTTCTAAGGTTTTCTAAAGAATATTTCGATTTTCTTTAAAATTCTTTTGTTTATGGGTTGAAATAAGTCATATACATTATGTATAATAAATAAAGAATTTAACAAGGTCTAGAAGGGTGCGTTGTATATGATAAAAAGCATGACCGGATTTGGTAGAGGTACATCAGAGGGCGAAGCATCTAGTTTTATTGTGGAAATAAAAACAGTAAATCACAGATACTTTGAGCTTAATGTTAGAATGCCTAGAACTTTAATATCTTTAGAAGATGGTATAAGAAAATATGTAAATGACAAGATTAAAAGGGGTAAGGTAGATATATTTATTACTCAAAATCAAGCAGTTAGTGAAGAAATGGGTGTAGTAATAAATGAAAGTTTAGCTGATAACTATGTAGAAGCATTATATAGGCTTAGAGATAAGTATAGTTTAAGAGATGATATTTCTGCTACAACTTTAGCAAGATTTCCTGAGGTTCTCAAGTTAGAACAAAAGGAAGAAGACTTGGAAAATACATGGAAGATATTATTACCAGCAGTGGAAGAAGCGGTACATAATCTTGTATCTATGCGAGAGCAAGAGGGTGAAAAACTTTTATTAGATATTACAAAGAGATGTGAATTTATTTCAAGTAATGTTGATATAATTAATAAAAGAGTACCAGAAGTTACAGAAGAGTATAGAGTGAGACTTTTAAAGAAGGTAGAAGAAATTCTAACAGAAAAAAGCATTGACGAAAATCGTATTGCTATGGAAGTAGTGCTTCAAGCGGATAAAACTTGTATTGATGAAGAAATTGTTAGACTTAAAAGCCATGTAACGCAAGTTCTTAAAACTTTTAAACTAGAAGAGCCAATAGGTAGAAAGTTAGACTTTATTATTCAAGAAATGAACAGAGAAGCAAATACAATTGCATCTAAAGTTAATGACCTGGAATTAACTAATACAGCACTTGATATAAAAAGTGATATAGAAAAGATTAGAGAACAGGTTCAGAACATAGAATAAATTTAGGAGGTAGGGCATGGGTATAAAGCTTATAAATATTGGATTTGGAAATATTGTTTCAGCAAATAGACTAGTAGCTATTGTTAGTCCAGAATCAGCGCCTATTAAAAGAATAATTCAAGAAGCTAGGGATAGAGGTATGCTAATAGATGCTACCTATGGTAGAAGAACTAGGGCAGTTATAATTACTGACAGTGACCATGTGATATTATCTGCTGTTCAGCCTGAAACAGTAGCACATAGATTATCTGCAAAGGAAGATGATACTATAGATGAGGTAGATGAATAATATGGGAAGTAAAGGACAATTATTAGTTATATCTGGGCCATCTGGAGCAGGAAAAGGAACTGTATGTAAGGCGCTAATTGAAAAAAATCCAATATGGATTTCCACATCTTGTACTACACGTAAACCAAGGAACGGTGAAGTAGAAGGCGTGAATTATTTTTTCATAGAAAAAGAAGAATTCTTAAAAAGAATTGATAAAGAAGATTTTTTAGAGTATGCAGAGGTTTATGGAAATTTTTATGGAACACCTAGGCCTGAAGTTTTAAAAATGCTAAATGAAGGCAAGGATGTAATATTAGAAATAGATATTCAAGGTGCATTAAAGATAAAATCTTCATATCCTGAAGGAATATTTATATTTATTATGCCACCATCTATGGAAGAACTTAGAAATAGAATCACAAATAGAGGAAGTGAAACTCCGGAGTCATTAAATACTAGAATGGAGTCTGCTTATGATGAAATAGGATTTGCATCTAAATATGACTATGCTGTTGTAAACGACAGGGTTGAAGATGCAGTCAAAAAAATTGAAAGTATAATAATTGCAGAAAAATGTAGAGTTTTTAAAATAAAAGATGAGCTATTAGGGAGGTTTTAAAGGACATGAGTAATTCGAAGAGCAATTCAATGATTAATCCATCTATTGTGGATTTACTAGAAAAGGTGGATAACAGATATTCACTAGTAGTAGCTACTTCAAGAAGAGCAAGAAAAATAATTGATGGTGAAGAGCCAATGATTCAAGGCGTAGGTGCTAAACCATTAACTATTGCTATTAACGAAGTTGAACAAGGGGCTATAGAAGTTAGAGAGACTGAAGATAAGTTTACTAAAACTCGAGAAGTAGAGCTAGTAAATGGAGAAGCGGAAGAAGGCTTAAATTTTAATGAATAAAAAGAATGTAGTTGTTGGAGTAACTGGTGGAGTTGCAGTCTATAAGGCTCTAGATGTTATAAGCAGGCTGAAAAAGAAAGATATAAATGTTGATGTTATTATGACAAAATCTGCTTGTGAGTTCGTTACCCCATTAAGTTTTCAGTCACTAAGTCAAAATGCAGTAATTAAAGATATGTTTGATGAGCCAAAGGTTTTTGAAATTCAGCATATATCTTTAGCTAAAAAAGCTGATGTATTAGTGGTAGTGCCTGCTACAGCGAATATTATAGGCAAAGTAGCAAATGGCATAGCTGATGATATGCTTTCAACTACAATTATGGCTACTAATGCAAAGGTAATATTTGCTCCAGCTATGAATACAAATATGTATAACAATCTCATTGTTCAAGAAAATATTAAAAAATTAAAGGATTATGGATATGAATTTATAAATCCTAGTAGTGGAAGATTGGCTTGTGGAGATGTAGGTGATGGGAAACTTGCTGATACAGAGGAGATTGTAGAAGTGATTTTATCACAGCTTCATGAACCAAAAGATTTAATAGGGAAAAAGGTATTAGTAACAGCAGGACCTACTAGAGCTAATATAGATCCAGTAAGATTCTTGACTAATAAATCTACAGGAAAAATGGGCTATGCCATTGCTGAGGAAGCTAGAGATAGAGGGGCAGAAGTAGTTCTTATCAGCGGACCAACTAATATAAAGCCACTAGTTGGAGTTAGAACTATTAATGTAGAGACTAATGAAGAGATGTTAAATGCAGTTAAGTCAGAATTTGATAGTAGTGATATTGTAGTTAAATCTGCAGCTGTAAGTGATTATAAACCTAAGACTTATTCAGATAAGAAGATAAAAAAAGGACCTGGCAATTTGAATATGGAACTTGTAAGAGATAACGATATATTAAAGGAGCTAGGGGCCTTAAAAAAACATCAAATATTAGTTGGATTTGCAGCTGAGAGTAATGATGTAATAAAAAATGCACACATAAAGCTAGAAAAGAAAAATCTTGATTATATTGTTGCTAATAATATAACTGAAAGTGATGCGGGCTTTGGAACTGATACTAACAGAGTTACTATTATAAATAGAGATGGTAAGGAAATGTCTCTTGATAATATGAGTAAAAGATTAGTTGGATATGAGCTTTTTAATATGATTTTAAACAATAAATAAAAAGAGCGACTAAGTCGCTTTTTTTATTATTTATTTATGTAATATGATGTATTATTAAAATGAAATTGATAATAAACTTAAATTTGAGGGATATACATCTAGAAGGGAGGTCTAAAAATGTATCTAGGGATTATAGTAAACAATGAAGCTGTAAAAGTAGATAGAATATTTACATATAAGGTACCTGAAAGACTATATAGTAAAGTAAAAAAAGGCAGAATGGTTACAGTTCCCTTTGGAAATGGAAATAAGAAGATATATGGATTTATAGTTGATATATTTTATGATATAGATGATAATACTAAATTAAAAGAAATTATTGATATAGACAATAGTATGGAGTTTCTTACAGAGGAGAATATTCGTCTTATAGAGATAATGAGAAAGAAGTATTTATGTACTTATTTAGAGTGCATAAAAGTAATGATTCCAAGTGGAATCACTAAAGGAACTACCTTTAAAACTAAAAATAGTATAGTTATTGGAAGGGCTTTAACAGGAAAATATAACAAAGATGAGTATATAAATATTATAAACTTTATAGAAGAAAATAATGGAGTTTATAATAAAGCAGAACTTACTAGTGAATTTAACATTTCCTTATCTAGAATTAATACTTTAATTAAATATGGTTTTTTAGAGGTTAAAAAAATTGTAGTTAATAGATATAATGAAAATATATATAAGAGATATGAAGAAAAAGTGCTAAATCCAACTCAACAAAGATGTGTTGATACTATACTATTGCATAGTAGTAATAATAAATTTCTTATTCATGGCATAACCGGTAGTGGAAAGACTGAGATATATATGAATCTAGTAAAAGAAATGATAAAAAGAGATATGGATTCGATAATATTAATTCCTGAGATAGCCTTAACTCCTCAAATGGTTGAAAGATTTAAAGGCAGGTTTGGTAGAGATGTAGCTATATTTCATAGCAGATTGTCTGTTGGCGAGAGATTTGATGAATGGATGAGAGTTAAAATGGGAAATGTGAAAGTAGCAATAGGGGCTAGATCGGCAATATTTCTTCCTTTTTCTAATCTGGGACTTATTGTTATAGATGAGGAGCATGAAACTAGCTACAAATCAGATAGCGATCCTAAATACAATGCAAGAGATATAGCCAGTTTTAAAGCAGAGATTGAAGGATGTAAAGTGGTATTAGGCTCTGCAACCCCTTCCATTGAAACTTATTATAGGGCTACTGAAGGCGAATATGATATAATCACCTTGAATGAGAGAGCTGATGGAGCTAAACTACCAACTATAGAGATAGTGGATATGAGAGAAGAATTAAAAGAAGGCAATAAATCTATGTTTAGCAGAAGTCTGAATGAAGAGATGATTCAGTGCCTAAGGAAAAAAGAGCAGGCTATAATGTTTTTAAATAGAAGAGGATATTCTACTTTTGTGTCTTGTAGAGAGTGTGGTTATGTATTTAAATGCAGTAATTGTGATATTTCTCTTACCTATCATAATGATGATAACTTAACTTGTCATTACTGTGGAGCAAAGCAAAGAGCTTTAAAAACTTGTCCTAAATGTAAAAGTAAATATGTAAAATATTTTGGAGTAGGTACAGAACAATTAGAACATGGTGTTAAAAAAACTTTTTTAGATAGTAAACCTCTTAGAATGGATTTTGACACTACAAGAGGAAAGGATTCTTACGAAAAAATTTATAGAGACTTTGCAGCCAAGAGGTATAATGTATTGATTGGGACTCAAATGATTGCCAAGGGTCTTGATTTTAAGGATGTAACCTTAGTAGGAATAATAGCTGCAGACTTATCTTTAAATCTACCAGACTATAGAGCAGCAGAGAAAACTTTTCAGCTAATAACTCAAGTAGCAGGAAGGGCAGGAAGAGGAGACAAACATGGAAAAGTAATACTTCAGACTTATAATCCAGAAAATTATAGCATAATTTATGCTGCTGAAAATGATTATAAAAGTTTTTATGAAGAGGAAATAATTATAAGAAAACTGAGGGATTATCCACCATTTTCTAAAATTTTATGTATAAACTTAAGTAGTGAAGATGAAGAAAATTTAATAAAATGTATACAAAGTTTATCAGATAAAATAAGGATAAAAAATTATGAAAGTGATAAAATTGAATTGTTAGGACCATGTCCTTGCGGAGTTTCTAAAATTAAAAATTCATATAGATGGCAAATTATACTCAAAGGCCAATTTGATGATGACTATGCCATGGACATTAAAGATTTAGTATATGAACAGATTAATTATAGAAATATAAGGATAGGAATTGATATAAATCCAAATAGTTTACTATAAAGGAGAATAAGAATGGCATTAAGAAATATAAGAGTTAACGAAGATCCAATATTAAGAAAGACTAGTAAAGTAGTTAAAAACATTGATGAAAGAACACAAATATTAATTGATGATATGCTAGATACTATGTATAAAGCTAATGGAGTAGGTCTTGCAGCACCACAAGTAGGGATTTTAAAGAGAATTGTTGTTATAGATGTTGGCCATGGACCATTAATACTTATAAATCCAGAGGTGGTTGAAACTAATGGTGAAGTTGAGGATAGAGAAGGTTGTCTTAGTGTACCAGGTAAAGAAGGAAATGTTATAAGACCTCAATATGTAAAAGTTAATGCTCAAGATAGAGAAGGAAATCCTATTGAAATTCAAGGAGAAGATCTTTTAGCAAGAGCTCTTTGCCATGAAATTGATCATTTAAATGGAATATTATATACAGATAAGGTAGTTAAGTAGGAGGTATTAAGATGAATATAGTATTTATGGGTACACCAGATTTTGCAGTCCCATCCTTAGAAGCAATTATTGAAAAGTATGGAGTTAAGGCAGTACTTACTCAGCCAGATAGACCTAAAGGAAGAGGAAAATCTATGGCAATGTCACCAGTAAAACAAGTGGCACTTAAACATGATATAAAGGTCTATCAGCCAGAAAAATTGAGAAATGAAAAAGATCTAATAGAAGAATTGAAGAGCATGAATTTAGATTTTATAATAGTTGTAGCCTTTGGACAAATTTTATCTAAAGAGGTATTAGATATACCTAAGTATGGATGCATAAACCTTCATGGGTCTCTACTACCTAAATATAGAGGAGCGGCACCAATTCACTATGCTATTATTAAGGGTGAAAAGGAAAGTGGAAATACAACTATGTTAATGGATGTAGGCTTAGATACTGGAGATATGCTACTAAAGAATAAGGTTGAGATTACAGAAAATATGACTACAGCAGAGCTTCATGACGAACTTATGAATAGTGGAGCTGAGCTTTTAGTTGAAACTATAGAAGGACTTTATAATGGTAAAATAGCTCCTATAAAACAAGGGGAAAGTGAAAGCTGCTATGCTAGCATGCTAAATAAGGAAATGGCTAAAATAAATTGGAATCAAGAGTCTAAAGATATACATAACTTTGTAAGAGGTTTATACTCATTCCCGATAGCGTATACTTATTATAAGAATGAACCAATGAAGGTAATTGAAACTAGACGTACTAATGAAAAATCTTCTAAGACTCCAGGGACTATTTTAAGAGTTAATAAAGAAGGAATTCTGGTTTCTACTGAAGATTACAATATATTAATAACTAAGGTTCAATTCCCTAATAAAAAACCTTTAAGAGTAGAAGAGTATATAAAAGGAAACTCTATTGAAGAAAATATAGTATTAAAAAGTATAGCTGAAGAGTAAAATTTAATTTAATTTTATAAAGTAAGGAGAGATATATATGAGATATTATGGAAGTTTTTTTGACCCAACGATGATTATTCTTGTACCAGCTCTTATTATTTCAATATGGGCTCAGATGAAAATAAAAAGTAGCTATGCAAAGTATTCACAAGTATATAGTAGAAATAGATATACTGGAGGTCAAGTAGCTAGAATGATATTGGATGCCTATGGACTTTTTGATATACCAGTATTAGTTACAGGAGGACATCTTACAGATCACTATGACCCAAGTAGAAGAGTAGTTAATCTATCTAATGATGTATATAATAGTACATCCCTTGCAGCTATAGGGGTAGCTGCCCATGAGATAGGTCACGCAATTCAACATAAGGAAGAATATGCACCGATTAAAATAAGAACAGCTTTAGTTCCCATTGCAAATATAGGTTCTCAAGCATCATGGATATTATTCTTTTTAGGAATTATAATATCTTTTACACCATTAATTAACTTTGGTATCATATTGTTTTCAGCGGTAGTACTTTTTCAGTTAGTTACATTGCCAGTAGAGTTTAATGCATCTAGTAGAGCTATAGCTATATTAAGTGCAAAAAATATACTTTATGAAGATGAAATAAAAGGAGCTAAAAATGTATTAACTGCAGCAGCATTAACTTATGTAGCAGCAGCAGTTACAGCCATAGCTCAGCTTTTAAGACTTATTGCTATTAGAAATAGAAATGATTAATAGATGAAGTAGATTAAGAAATACTAGACGATAGATAGGATGATATGAATGATAAGTGCTAGAGAAATAGCAATAAATACAGTAATGCAGGTTTTTGAAAATAAGGCTTATTCAAATATTGCATTGAATAACAATCTTAGACAATGTGATCTAGGAGATAAAGATAAAGCATTAGCTACAGAACTTGTTTATGGTACAATAAAATATAGATATGCCATTGATAAAATACTTAAGAGCTTCTTAGAAAAAAAATTTGACAAAACTGATAAATATATTTTAAATTTATTAAGGGTTTGTATATACCAACTTAGATATTTAGATAAAATTCCTGAGTTTGCAGCAGTAAATGAAGGAGTTAATTTAGCTAAGGCTAAAGTGTCTGTAGGAGCTTCCAAATTAGTTAATGGTGTATTAAGAAATTATTTAAGAAATAGAGATAAGGATTATTATAATAAAGAAAATATTAATGAAAAGTTAGCATTTTTATATTCATATCCTCAGTGGATGATAAAGTTATTTATTGATCAATATGGAGAAAAAATTGGAGAAAAAATATTAGATGGGCTTAATAAAAGGCCAGCTGTTACAGTTAGAGTAAATTCTACAAAAGGAGATTTTGACCAGGTCTTTAATGAGATGGAGAAAAATGGTTACAATGTGGAAGAGGGAGTAATATGTCCTGAAGCTATAAGAATTGTAAGAGGGAAGAGCATAGAGGATAATCCCTTATTTAAGGAAGGTATCATTACTGTTCAAGATGAAAGTGCTATGCTAGTAGCACCTAGCATGTATTTAAAAGAGCGGATGACTGTATTAGATTTATGTAGTGCGCCAGGAGGTAAAACTACTCATATTGCCGAAATAATGAATAATACAGGTATAGTTAAGGGTTTTGATATTTATGAGCATAAGTTAGAACTTATAAGAAGTAATAGTGAGAGACTAGGGCTAAGAAATATTCAATTAGATATATTAGATGCTACTAAAGAGTGTGGGGAATTAATAGAAAATGGAGATAGGGTACTTATAGATGTACCTTGTTCTGGATTAGGTATAATAAGAAAGAAGCCGGAGATTAAGTATACAAAGAAAGAAAAAGAATTAAAATCTTTAATAACAGTTCAACGTGATATAATGAAGAATGCAGCTAAATATGTAAAACCAAATGGAGTAATCTTATATTCAACTTGTACGATTAATAAAGAGGAAAATGAAGAAAATATTAACTGGTTTTTAAAGAATTTTAGAGATTTTAGTATAGAGCCTTTAAATTTTGGGAAAATGGAAAATCTAATCTATGATGAAAAAGGTTATGTAACAGTTTTACCAAATGAATATATGGATGGATTTTTTATAGCAAAAATTCGTAGGAATAAGTAGGAGTAGAAATGAAAAATATATTAGATTTAGATATAGAACAACTTAGAATGTGGATGAAAGAAAATGGTGAGAAAGAATTTAGAGCTAAACAGGTATTTTCTTGGATTTATAATGATGTCTGGAATTTTAAGGATATGACAAATATATCTAAAAGCACCTTAGAAAAATTAGAAAATAACTTTTTTATAGGAATACCTAGGATATTAGAAACATATAGTTCTAAGAATAGCGATACGCGAAAGCATTTATTTATTTTACATGATGGTAATATTGTGGAAGGTGTGGTTATGCAATATAATCACGGTAATTCTATATGTATATCAACTCAAGTGGGATGCAATATGGGGTGTAAGTTCTGTGCTTCAACTATTGGTGGTGCTATTAGAAGTTTAAGCAGTGGAGAAATGATAGGTCAGATAATGGCTGCACAAAAACAACTTGGAGAGAGAATCTCAAATATTGTACTTATGGGAAGCGGAGAACCCTTAGATAACTATGACAATGTGGTAAAATTTATTAAGGATGTAAACTCTGAAAATGGACTTAATATAGGAAAGCGACATATAACTCTTTCTACTTGCGGAATTGTACCTAAAATAAAGAGTTTAGCAGATTTAGATTTCCAGATAACTCTAGCAATTTCCTTACATGCTCCTAATGATGATCTACGTCTAAAAACTATGCCTATTGCTAAGGTATATTCTATAGCTGAACTTATTGATAGCTGTAAATATTATATTGATAGAACTGGGAGAAGAATTACCTTTGAGTATGCATTAGTAAAGGGCGTAAACGACTCTAGGAAACAAGCAGAGGAGTTAGCTAAATTAATAAAAGGTATGTTGTGTCATGTAAATTTAATTCCTATAAATGAAATAGATGAAAATGACTTAAAAAAATCAAACTCAGAGCAAGTTAAACTATTTAGAGATATTTTAGTGAAACATGGAATTGAAACTACCGTTAGAAAAGAGATGGGATTAGACATAAACGCTGCTTGTGGTCAGCTGAGAAAAAGTTATATAGAAAAAAGGGAGTTGTAGTTTTAAATGAGGAGATTAATAGGAATGGAAACGGATGTCGGAAATAAAAGAAGTTTTAATGAAGATTCCGTTGGTTACTATGAAGAAGATGATTTTGGCATATTTATAATAGCTGATGGTATGGGTGGACATAATGCTGGTGAAGTAGCTAGTAAAATTGCCAGAGATACTGTTATTAAATATGTGATTAATCATAGAAATGATGCTTCTCAAGAGGAAATTTTAAATGAAGCAATCCTAAGTGCTAATAGAGAAATATATAGAGAAAGCTTATTGAATGAAGGTTGTAAGGGAATGGGTACTACTCTCGTGGGAGCTTTTTTAAGAGGAAATAATCTAACTATGGTAAACGTAGGGGATAGTAGAGGCTATGTACTGAGGAATGGGGAACTTATTAAGATTACAAGAGACCATTCATTAGTACAAGAGCTATTAGATAATGGAACAATAACTAATGAGGAAGCTAAAAATCATCCTAATAAAAATGTTATAACTAGAGCATTAGGCACTAATCCAGCAGTAAAGGCTGATTATTATAATCTAGATATAAGAGAAATTTCAAAAGTTATTCTTTGTAGTGATGGACTTACTAATGAAGTAAATGAAGAACAAATTCGTAAAGTTTTACAAGGAGATAGTGAAAATCAATGTTTGGAACTAATAAACATGAGTAAGGCAAATGGTGGAAGAGATAATATTTCTGTCATCATTTTTAAAGGAGAGTGTGAGTGCAGATGGTAGGGACTATGTTAGGAAATAGATATGAACTTATAGAGAAGATTGGCGAAGGTGGTATGGCAGTAGTATATAAAGCTAAATGTACTATTTTAAATAGATTTGTAGCAATAAAAATACTAAAGCCAGAGTACTCTAATAATAAAGAATTTATGGAGAAATTTAGAAGAGAAGCTTTAGCTACAGCAAGCTTTTCTCATAGCAATATAGTCAACATTTATGATGTAGGTTCAGAAGGAAACATTAATTATATTGTTATGGAATTAGTTGATGGAAAAACTTTAAAAGAATACATAAGAGAAAATGCACCTCTTTCCACAGATACAACTCTAAGGATTTCAATACAGATTGCTAAAGCTTTAGAGTGTGCTCATAAAAACAAAATTATTCATAGAGATATAAAACCTCACAATATTTTAATTAATGAGGATGAAGTAGTTAAAGTTACAGACTTTGGAATAGCTAAAGCTACATCTTCTGATACAATAACTCATACTAATAAAGTGATCGGCTCTGCACACTATTTCTCTCCTGAGCAAGCTAAAGGAAAGATTGTTGACAATCGAACTGATATTTATTCCTTTGGAATTGTTATATATGAGATGCTAACAGGAAGAGTACCTTTTGATGGAGAAAGTGCTGTAGCAGTAGCACTTAAGCACATACAAGATACCATAATACCTCCTAAGGTTTTAGTTCCAGAAGTACCAGATAACTTAAATAATTTAGTAATTAAAGCTACCCAAAAGGAAGTTATAAAGAGATATAATAACGTTACAGAAATATTAATAGATTTAATGCGAATAGAAAATAATAATAAATATGTAGTAACTCCTTCTAATATGGATAATGATTATACTACAGTAATGGATGCAACTCAAATTCAGAACACTATGTATGCTAGTAATCTTGGAAAGAAGTTAGCTGATAACATTATAGATGGTGAAGATGACGATGACGATGACGATTATGACGACGATTATGATGACAAGAAGACAAAAACTAGCACATGGAAGAAAATACTTATAGTTGGCGGAGCTGTCTTATTAACTATTCTTTTAGGAGTATTTGTAGGTACTAATATATACAATAAAGGTGATAAAAATGTTACAGAAGAAGAATTAAAGGTTCCTAAAGTAGTTGGACTTACAGCAGATGAGGCAAAGTCTGCTGTAGAAAATCTGGGTTTAACTTATGTAGTATTAGGCGAAGAAGCCAGTGATAAACCAGCGGGAACTATAATTGCAGTATTTCCAGCAGAGGGAACTGCTGTAAAAAAAGAAAGTCAAGTTAGAGTAAGAGTTAGTACAGGGCCAGGAGAGGTTGAAGTACCAAGTGTTGTTGGTTTAGGCAAAAGTATTGCACAAGACTATATAGTTAATCAAGGGCTTAAGGTTGGAAATATATCGGAAGACTATTCAGATGAAATGTCAGAAGGCACAGTTATAAGCACTAATCCAGGAGCTAGTACAAAAGTAAAAAAAAGTACTGCTGTAGATATAGTTGTAAGTAAAGGACCTAGGGAAAGAAAGACAACAGTACCAGACCTTATGGGAATAACTATCAAAGATGCAGAAAAAGTGTTAACAGGAGCAAAGCTTAAGCTTGGATCTACTACTGCAGTGGTAACAGATGATAAAAGTAAGGATGAAAAGATATTTCATCAGACAGAAGCTGCTCACACTTCAATTCCGGAAGGAAAGGAGATTAGCGTTAGTTACTATCAATATAAGGATCCCGATGAAGGTAAAGTTGTAGTTCCTAACTTCGTAGGGAAAACTGTTAAAGATGCACAAAGCGCAGCTGAAGCAGCTGAACTTAACATAAATGTTTCAGGAGATAAAAAGGGACTTATAATAAGTCAGGATGTGGCTGAAGGACAGAAGGTTGCGAAGGGAAGCAAAATAAATCTTACAACTAAGGTGGAAGAGCCAAGTACAGAAGAAGACCAAGGGAAGCCAGATAAAAAAGGAGAACATTAACAAATGAAGTTATATAATCCTTAGGCAAATTTGTAGATTTGTCTAAGGATTAGTTAAAATTTAGGAGGAATGTATGCAAGGAATAATAGTTAAAGGAATTGGTGGACTATACTATGTGGATATTAATGAAAATGTTATAGAATGCAAAGCTAGAGGAAAGTTTAGGCATAAAGGTGAAACTCCTATGATTGGAGATGAAGTAATCATAGAAGAGGAAAATGGTAAGGGGATTATAATAGAGATTTTGAAGAGAAGGAATCAACTTATAAGACCTGCTGTTGCAAATGTAACTCAAGCCTTTGTAGTAGTTACTAGTAAGAACCCAGATCTAAATTTAAGCTTACTATATAAATTTCTAGTTTTATGTGAATATAATCATGTGCTACCAATTATGTGCTTCAATAAAATGGATATTGAAAGTGAATATAGTAGAGAAATAGGCAATATGTTAAATGAGGCTGGATATGAAATAATGTATGTGCAAGGCAAGCATGGTATTGGTATAGAGAAATTAAAGAAAAAGATAAATAATAACATTACTGTATTTTGTGGGCCTTCTGGAGTTGGTAAATCTACATTATTAAATAAAGTGTTAGGTAGAGATGCTATGAAAACTGGAGATATTAGTGATAAATTAAAAAGAGGAAAGCACACCACAAGGCATAGTGAACTTATAAGAGTAGAAGGTGGTTTTTTAGTTGATACACCAGGATTTTCTTCTTTAGAACTAGACTTTATAGATAAAGAAGAATTGCAGCATTTATTTCCTGAGTTTGAAGGAGTTAAAGATCAGTGTAAGTTTAATAACTGTGTTCATTATAAAGAGCCAGGTTGTTTTATAAAGGAAAAGGTAGAATCAGGTGCAATAAATAAAAGTAGATATGAATTCTACATAAGAACTTTAGAAGAAATTATAAATAGGGGGAATAGAAAATGATAAAATTATCACCATCTATATTATCAGCAGATTTTTCAAAATTAGGAGAGCAGGTTAAAGAAATAGAAAGGTATGGAGCAGATTGGGTCCATATAGATGTTATGGACGGAATGTTTGTACCTAATATATCCTTTGGGGTACCAGTTATAAAATCTATAAGAAATCTTACATCTTTAGTGTTTGATGTTCATCTAATGATAGAAGAACCATCTAGATATGTAAAGGATTTTGTAGATGCAGGTGCAGATATTATAACAGTTCATTATGAAGCAGATAGACATATAGATAGAACTATAAAGTATATTAAGAGTTTAGGAGTTAAGGCTGGAGTGGCGTTAAATCCTGGAACGCCTGTTTCTATGATAGAAAACTTAATTTCAGATTTAGATATGGTTCTTATTATGTCGGTTAATCCAGGATTTGGAGGACAAAAATATATAGATTATTCAGCAGATAAAATATCTCAGGTGAAAGAATTAAAGGATAAATATAATAAAGAATTATATATACAAGTTGACGGGGGCATAGATGCGACGAATGTTAGTAAAGTTATAAAATGTGGAGCAAATTCTATAGTAGCAGGGTCAGCTGTATTTAAAAATAATGAAATAGAAAAAAACATAGATAATATAAAGTGTTGGTTTTAATATGAGAGTAGTTATAGTTGGGGGTGGAGACCCTCCAAGTAAAGAACTTTTAAATCAATACATAAATGAAGAATCTATAATTATAGCAGCTGATGGAGGCGCTAATGTTCTTTTAAAGCATAAAATACATCCTGATTATTTGTTAGGAGATTTTGACTCTATTGATGAAAAGGCTTATGCAGAAACAAGTAATAGCTCTAAAACAATTAGATTTCCAAAGGAAAAAGATTATACAGATAGTCATATAGCTTTTAATAAAGCTATAGAATTGGGAGCTACAGAAATAATCTTTTTAGGATGTACGGGAAAGAGAATTGACCATTTTTTTGCAAATCTGTGCATTCTTTATGAAGGGTTAAAAAAATCTGTAGATTGCCGCATAGTAGATGAGTATAATGAGATTTATATAATAGATAAGCCAACAGATATTTTTGGAAAAAAAGGTGATGTATTTTCACTGTTTAGTTATATAGAAGATACTTATGATTTAACAATAGAAGGAGTTAAATATAAGCTTAAGAATTTTAATTTATCACAGGGAGATAATCTCACTGTATCTAATGAATTCATGGAAGATAAGGTGAGTATAATTTTTTCTAAAGGATGTCTTATAGTAGTTAGAATTCATTAAAAACGATTTATAACAAAATTACAATCATTGATTATAATGGTTGTAATTTTTATTTTTTAAGGCTTAAGGTTTATCCGATGACTACCCGCTCTAATACTCACATCGCACTCTGTGAAAGCGATTCGCACNNTATCAAAAATACTGATACTAAGCTTCAGATGGAGTAAAAACTCCCTCTGAATCAAAGAACTCTGTTTATTGTGTAAGGGAAATTGTTGTGGATGGTGTCATAGAAAATTAGTATGTTTCATGTGTAAGCTGAGTTATTCATAGAACTGCATAAAATACTTGAAGTCTTCAATAAATTTATATGTACCAACTTTTAGGATAATACATATAATGATACTAAAAGGCTTATGGGGGAAGTAAAGTATGAGGCGTAGGGCAATTAGAAGGCTGGGACTTATTGTTAGTTCTGTAGGAGCAGGAATAGTATTGGCTATGCTAATTCCATTTTGGGGGTGGATGATAGCTATAGGTTGTGCAATTATATGTGCAGGATGGTTTATAATGAATAAATTTTGCTAATAATTGATCGAGGGGGTTAAAGGGTGACTATAAGAGTAATTAAATTACCTAAATTTTTATCTAGAATAGTTAAACTTTTTATAAGACAAAAACATAATGATTAGTTTTGCACATAAAAAAAATGCAACTATAAAGGTAGTTGCATTTTTTTTACCATCTAAACGGCACGTTGAACCTTACCAGAACGTAAGCATCTAGTACAAACGTGTACTGTCTTAGGTGAACCGTTAACTATAGCTTTAACTTTTTTTAAGTTTGGAGCCCATTTTCTTTTTGATTGACGGTGAGAGTGAGAGAATTGTACTCCTGAAACTACACCTTTATCGCATATTTCACATCTTCTTGACATATATTACACCTCCTCAGAATTCCAATATACTGCTATAAATCAAACATAAGTCATTTTAACACAATTACTATGATTGTTGCAAGTATTAAGAAAAATAAACACATACCATTACTATTATACATATTGTTATAGTAAAATTCAATAATATATGTAATTATATTAGTTGAATTAAATCTTAAGTTAATATAAAATGTTTATAAGGTATAATTAAGGAGGAATTGATTATGAAAGCTAATATAACAACTGAAATAGGAAATATATACTATTCTGAAGATGTAATAGCGAATATAGCAGGTGTATCCACCATGGAATGCTATGGAGTTGTTGGCATGGCTTTAAAAAATGCTAAAGACGGTTTATGGGAATTACTAAAAGCCGAAAATTTAGCAAAAGGGGTTAAAATAACTCAAAAAGAGAATGCTATAGCTATAGAATTATATATAATTGTTGAATATGGAACTAAAATTGCAGTAATAGCTAATAATATAATACAAACAGTTAGATACAATTTAGAAAATCTTACAGGAGTTAAGATTTCTCAAGTTACTGTTAATATTCAAGGCATTAGGGTTTAAGGAGGAACATAAAGTGACGTATATAAAGATTAATGGACGTGATTTTTCAAATATGATAAAAAATGCTTCAAATGCATTAGAGAAGCAGAAAGAATATGTGAACTCCTTGAATGTATTCCCTGTTCCAGATGGAGACACAGGAACAAATATGTCTTTAACATTTAAGGCAGCAGCTAGGGAAATAGAAAGCTTAGAGGATAAGGGCATAGGAGAAGTATCTAAAAAATTAGCTAAAGGTGCCTTAATGGGAGCTAGAGGAAACTCTGGAGTTATTCTTTCCCAAATTCTAAGAGGGATGGCAAAGGGACTTGAAAACGCAGAAGAAGCAACTATAGAGGAAATTAAGAATTCCTTTGTAGAAGGCTCAAATTTTGCTTATAAGGCAGTTATGAGACCAACAGAAGGAACTATTCTAACTATTATTAGGGCTGCTGGAGAAGCTGCTATATGTAGTGAAGCTGAAAATATAGTTGAATTATTAGAAGAGATTTGTGAAGAGAGTAAAAGAACTCTTGATAGAACTCCAGAAATGTTACCACAGCTAAAACAAGCTAAGGTAGTAGATGCTGGTGGAATGGGATTGTTAATCATATTAAGAGGTATGTTAGAAGCTCTAAAGAACAAAGGAGAAGTTTCTTTAATCAATGATTTAGAAGGTGAATCAGAAAACAATTATGATATTCCAGAGCTAAATATGTCTCCAGAAGATATTAAGTTTGGATACTGTACAGAATTCATTATACTTGATGAAGTAAAGGACATACCAAAATTTAAAGATTTTCTTGAATCACATGGTGATTCATTAGTACTTGTAGGCTTAGAAGACATAACTAAAGTTCATGTCCATACTAATGATCCAGGAGCTGTTTTATCTAAAGCTGTAACCTTTGGAGCTCTTTCAAAAATTAAGATTGAAAATATGAGAGAGCAACACAGATCTTTATTGGGTATAGATGAAAATAGTAATGATGTAGTGGCAGAAGAAATAAAAGCAGAACCTAAAGCTTATGGATTTGTAACTGTGGCTAGAGGTAATGGAATTTCTGCAATATTTAAGGACCTTGGAGTAGATGAGGTTATTGAAGGCGGTCAGACTATGAATCCTAGTACAGAGGACATAGTTAATAGCATCAATAAAATTAATGCTGAAGTAGTATTTGTACTTCCAAACAATAAAAACATAATAATGGCAGCTACTCAAGCTGTAGATTTAATAGAAGATAAAAAGGTTATAGTAATTCCTACAAAAACTATCCCTCAAGGAATTACAGCTATAACTATGTTTAATCCAGATGGTGCTGCGGAAGAAAATGAATCATCTATGAATGAAACTATTGAAACTGTTACTTCTGGTTCTGTAACCTACGCTGTTAAAGATACAGAAGATGATGGTAGAGCCATTAAAGAGGGAGATATTCTAGGATTACTAGAAGGAAAAATAAGTGAAATAGGTCAGGATGTATATGCTGTATGTAAGAAGCTTATTGAGAACATGGTAGATGAAGAGAGTGAGCTTATTACTATATTCTATGGTGAAGACTGTGAAGAGGATAAGGTTGATCAGTTAGTAACAGAACTAGAGGAAGCATACCCAGATATGGATGTTCAATGTTTTAATGGTGAACAGCCATTATACTATTTTATTACATCAGTAGAATAAAAGCCTTAGGGCTTTTTTTCTATGTTAGCCATATATGGAGTTGATAAAATGAATATTTACAGTA
Source organism: Clostridium sp. UBA1056 (assembly GCA_002316385.1). Lineage (GTDB taxonomy): Bacteria > Bacillota > Clostridia > Clostridiales > Clostridiaceae > Clostridium_J. Next base: position 191,047 of record DCDL01000004.1, on the reverse strand, counting down.
GTGTTACAGCTATTAAGGGTGTAGGACCTAAAATGGCTGAAAAATTGAGTAAGTGCGGAATATATAGTATTCTAGATTTATTGTTATACTTTCCAAGGGATTATGAAAGTATTTTTATTGTTGAGGATTTAGACGAAGTAGATTCTAAGGGGAAGGTAATATTAGAGGTTGGAGTAGATAGAATTCTACCAGATATAAGAACTAAAACAGGTAAAATTCTTACAACTATTAGATTTGTTCATAAGGAAAAATTAATCAAGGGTATATGGTTTAATCAACCATATGTGAAAAATAGTTTTAGAGTTGGTAGTAGATATGTTATAAGTGGTGTTATAGATAAGCAGGGAAGAGATTTTACAGTAAAGAATGGAACCATAATGAGAAATACTACTACAGAGAGTACAGATATTATGGCTAGATATCCTTTAAAAGATGATATTTCTAATACCTTTTTAAATAAAATAGTTACAGAGGGTTTAAATTTAGTTAAGATACAAGAAAATCTTCCAAAGTCAATTTTAGATAGATATGATTTTATGTCTTTAGATGATGCTATAAGAAATATACATAATCCTAAAAGTTTAAAATTATTGGAAGAGGCAAGAAAAAGGTTAAAGTTCCAGGAGCTATTTACCTATTCTTTAAAGTTAATGGCATTAAAGAATAGAAATAGTAATTCAAAGGGTATTTCCCTTAATGTGTCAAAGGAACTTACCACGTTAAAGGAAAGATTACCTTTTCAATTAACAGATGCACAAACTAGAACGGTTAGAGAAATATTGAGAGATCAAAGAAGGTCCACATCTATGAATAGATTAGTACAAGGGGATGTAGGGAGTGGGAAGACTATAGTTGCCCTTATCGCGCTTTTTAATGCTATTATGAATGGATATCAAGGGGCTATGATGGCACCTACAGAAATATTAGCAAAACAGCACTATTATGAGGCTGAAAAATTGTTTAAAGATTTTAATGTTAACATAGAATTATTGACTGGAAGTACTACAGAAAAAAATAAAGTACTTATAAAAGAGAGATTATTAAAAGGTGAAATAGATTTAATAATAGGCACCCATGCTCTAATAGAGGATAATGTACAGTTTAAAAATCTAGGACTTATAATAACTGATGAACAACATCGCTTTGGAGTTACACAAAGAACTAGGCTTGGAAACAAGCGGGAAGATATTGATGTACTTGTAATGAGTGCTACACCTATTCCAAGAACTTTATGCTTATATCTTTATGGAGACTTAGAGGTATCTATAATTGATACTCTGCCGCCAGGAAGAAAACCTATAGATACCTATTACTTATCTACTCAAGAAAAGGGAAGAGTCTATAATTTTGCTTTAGAAGAAATAAAAAAAGGTCGACAGGTTTATGTAGTTTGTCCCTTGGTTGAAGAAAATGAAGATATGAAACTGAGTTCCGTAACAGCTTTATATGAAGAACTTAAAAAAACTTACTTTAAAAGTGTGGAAATCGCAATTCTTCATGGTAAAATGAGTAATAAAGACAAAAACTTAATTATGAGTGAATTTAAAGAAGGAAATATAAAGGTGTTGATATCTACTACGGTTATTGAAGTAGGTGTAAATGTACCAAATGCAACGGTTATGATTATAGAGAATGCAGAAAGATTTGGATTATCTCAGTTGCATCAGTTAAGAGGAAGAGTTGGAAGGGGGGCTCATAAATCTTATTGTGTTCTTGTAGCTAATATAAAAAGTGAAACAACTAAAAAGAGAATGAATATAATGAAAAATAGTAATGATGGATTTTATATAGCAGAGCAAGACCTAAAACTAAGAGGTAGTGGAGAGATGTTTGGGCTTAGACAATCAGGTGAAAATGGATTAATTCTTAGTGATTTAGGAGAGGATTTCTCTCTATTTAAAATAGCAAATGATGAGGCTAAGAAATTTTTAAATAATGAAGAGGAAGAAAATAAAAAAATACTTAAAGAAATAATGATTAACTTAGAGAGAAGCACTAAGTATATCTGTTTTAACTAAAATCAAAGGAGATAAAAGATGAGAGTAATTGCAGGAAAAGCTAAAGGAAGAAAGCTGCTATCACCAGAGGGTATTGGTACTAGGCCTACCCTTGATAGAATCAAAGAATCAATTTTCAGTATAATACAAAACAGAGTAAGAGGCAGCATAGTTTTAGACCAATTTGCAGGTACAGGAAGCTTAGGATTAGAAGCTGCTAGTAGAGGAGCTAAAGAGTGCCATCTAATAGATATGGGAGATGTAACCTATAACTATTTAAAACAGAATATTATAAATTTAAAGTTCGAAGATTTTTGTACATCGTATAAAGGAAATTCTTATAAATATCTAGAGGAATTTGGAATAAAAGGTAAGATTTTCGATTTAATATTTATAGATCCACCTTATGCAAAGGATATGATTCCACCAGCACTAGAGCTTATAAAAAAATATAATTTACTACAAAGAGATGGTTTAATTGTAACAAAAATAGATTCAGGTGAAGAGATTTGTCAAGGTTATGAAAATATTATTTTAATAGACCAAAGAAAATATGGAAATACAACTGTATGTTTCTATGAATTTAAGGAGTAAAAAATGATTAAAGCAGTTTATCCAGGAAGTTTCGACCCTATAACAAATGGTCATTTAGATATTATAAAAAGATGTTCTTATGTATTTGATGAAGTTACAGTTGCCGTATTACTTAATCCTAATAAAAGTGGCTGGTTTAGCATTGAGGAAAGAATAGATCAAATTGAAAGAGTAGTTAAATCATTACCAAATGTAAAAGTAAAAAGTTTTACAGGGCTTTTAGTTGATTTTATGGAGAAAGAGGATAGTGATGTCATGGTTAAGGGGCTTAGATCTATGTCTGATTTTGATTATGAGTTTCAAATGGCATTAATGAATAAAAAACTTGATAAAACAAAAGAGACTATGTTTATGATGACAAATTCTAAGTACTCTTATCTTAGCTCCTCAGCAATAAAACAAGTAGCTTTGTTTAAAGGAAACTTAGAGGGGTTAATTCCAAAAGAATTAGAAGATGAAGTTAGAGAAAGAGCCAAAAGTTTTGAGGGGGAATTATAGTGAAGATATTAGAACTAATAGATTATCTACAACAAACTATTGATATGTCACCAAAAAATTTAGTTGGTAAGGTGTCTATTAATAAAAAAGAAGTTTTAAAAACTCTAAATGAAATGAGAAGACTTCTACCAGATGAGTTCGAAGAATCTAAAAATCTAATGAAACGTAAAGAATCAATTTTGGAAGAAGCAAGAATAGAAGCTGAGAGTATTATTGAAGAAGGTAGAAAAATAGCACAACAAGAATATGAAAACTGCAATGTGTTATTAGCAGCGAGAAAAGAAGCTGATGAGATATTAGAAAATGCTAATGAAGAAGCCAAAAAAATTAAGGCAGATGCCAATAAGCAAGCTAAGGACTTAAAATTTGGTGTTATGAATTATGCAGATAGCACTCTGAGTAATTTACAGAAAGATATAGATGTTATAGGAGAAGAATCTTTAAAAACTATACAAAATGAAATGGAAGAAATGCTTATAAGATTATACAAAGAGATTTCTTCCACTACATCTAAAGTTAGAGAAAATATTAAGGATTTAGGAAATGATGATTAAAAGCAATCTCGCACCTTTTTTAATATAACAGGAAGAAGAAAGATAAATATGAGTATGGCTAAAAATCCTGTTTTAGATGATAACATACTATTATTCATAAAAAAAGTCTCTTGTTCTATTAGAGAAAAGGGAAGCTTTAAGAATAATAAGGTTATTAGGGTACAGATTATTCCTTGAACAACTTTTAAAGATAAATATTTTTTCATTGATACTTTGTATTTATAGACAAAGGAGTACACTTGGAAAGTTATAGATAAACCACTAAAACCTATTAAGAAGCTACATATAAGAATTTTAACATTTAAGCTTAGATTGCTTGTAGCTACAATACTACAACCGTTAGTTATTTCTATAAATCCAAGAAACAATCCATCAAGAATACTATGGTCGATGATACCAGTACTACATAAAGTATTAATAGCAGTGTGATATATTCCACTGCTTTTTATTATGCTTATAATTACGGAAAAAATAACTACAAAGCTACCTATGGATAAACAAGTTTTAGTAGCGTCCTCAAGAGCATTTTTTAGAGCCACTCCAAAGTTGGGATTTTCTTTTATTTGTGTAGCAGCTACGGATGAATTACCGCTTAAGCTATAGTTAACAGTTTTTTTAGTAGGTAATATTAAGCCAATAATAATACAAGATAGAGCATTAGAAATAAGAAGAATGTACCCTAAAAAGGTACTGTTGAGCATTGCAGTACCAACGGTACCTATAATAAATAAAGGACTTCCATTGGTTGCTATATTCAAAAGCCTTTCTAAAATGACTTTATTAATAACCTTTCTTTCATAAAGTTCACAAGCATATCTAGAGCCAAGAGGATATCCACAAAATAAACTAGCTAAAATAACTACACTACATTCCTTAGGTAGTCTTAAAGGAGTACATAGAATTTTACCTAAAATTTTAGAATAAATCTCTATACCACCAAAAGCAAAGATTAAGTTGACAATAACTAGAAATGGAAATAGTGATGGAAACACTGAATAAAAAAATAATTTAGCTCCACTTATAGTGAAAGAGATACAACTTTTAGGATTTAGTATAATATAAATAATTAAAATAGAAAATATAGTTGTAAATAATAAGTTTTTTGACGATTTTCTCAATAATAAATATATTAAAAATGCAATAAGTGCTAGTACAATAAATAATAATACTTTCATTAAAACAATCCTTATAAAGTGATATATTTAAATATATTTTTTATTTTTGAAAGATATGATAATAAAAGTTAGGAAAAATAAAATCTTTAAAATTAATATGAAATACTAATCTTAAAGATGTTATTTTGTTATGACTATTATCTTAAGATTTCATCGTATAAAATTGAAAAACGATGAAAATTATATATCTAAATAAGAGCTTATAGTGAGAAAGAAGTAAAAAATTCATCAATAGTATTCAGAGAAAGTAAGGGTTTTACCAGAAGCAATGAATTTATTTATAGTATGATTGGACTTTGTAAATAATCTTCATTAGCACTAATATATGGGTTTAGGATGCTATAGCTACGAGTGCATTGTAAATCTAACTTTAAGGTTTGATTTATATCCTTTGGGAGCTTTGAATATAGTGGAATAGCAGAGTTATTTTTCATTGATTTTAAAGCACTAGCTCCATTCCTAGTAAAGCCTAAGATACGGGCATATGGACAAGATTCTTTACGCATTTCTAAGGTATTATACTCATAAAAGCCTAAAAAATACTGGCATAATATTCTACTAATTCTAGTGTAGGTGTATCTTTTACTTTTTATCATATCAATACATTGTTCATAATCTTTAGCCTCTTCCAAAGATTTTAATATTTTATTATGAAGGCCTTCAGAAGCGTCAGGAATTAATTCAAAATAATTTTTTTTGCTACTCATCGCTTTATACTTTATATATGGATACATCATAAAATCAAATGGGAAATTATAATTCTTATTTTTAAGTTCTACCATATCTGAATAAACGTTAGGTGGAACATGAGATATAAGCCCTTCCATTGAAGCATTTGATTTTAAAACTTTTCTGATAGAAGTCGCGCTTGAAAAAATATTGTTTAAACTAGTGCTATTGTAAGCACCACCTTCTCTTTTTATGGTATAGGGTAGAATATTACTATTAAGCCTTTTTAAACTTTTAACATACTCTATGCCTAAAATATTATTAGAAGAATTTAAATGAGCAATTAATTCTTCTTCACTATAGTGTTTTTTATTTTTTAAATAATGAATTAATGCTGCAGAGCGGGCTTTGGGGAAAGTGAACCCATTATCTAATTTCTCTTTAAGTAGAGACTTAAACAAAGGTGGTTCATCTACTAGTAGATTAGACACATCCTTAAGAAATTCTATATCGCCTACTTCACTGCCAAAACAAATTGAATCAACTATACCTAGACTATTTAGAAGACTTACAGAACCATAAGAAAAAAACTCTGCAGAAGAGAGGCTATATACTGCTGGTAACTCTAAAACAATATCTACCCCATTATTTAGAGCCATCTTAGTTTTTTCCCACTTATCTATTATAGAAGGAATACCCCTTTGATTAAAGTTCCCACTCATAACCGCAATAATTAAATCACTATTAGTCAATTCTTTAGTTTTATTTATATGAAAAAGGTGTCCATTGTGAAGAGGATTATATTCTACAATAATACCCGATACTTTCATTTAAACTACCTCCTATACTTATATAACCATAGATTATACCAAAAAAAAGTTAATTATCATAGTCATATTATTGAGTTAAATAAAAAAAATTCAATATAAAGGTTGAAAAATATGTGTGAAAAGGGGTATATTAATAAAGGATATTTAGAATATTTTTACTGAAAGGGGTAAGAGAAAATGAGTTTTACACAAAAAGTATGGAAATTATCACAACAAGAAATGAAGACAATAGTACTTCCAGAAGGTGAAGAGGAAAGAAATTTAAAAGCTTCAGAAATTATCCATAAAAATAAAATAGCTAGAATTATATTAGTAGGTAATGAGGCTAAAGTTAGGGAAAATGCTAAGAGTTTTGGAGTAAATATTGATGGAATTGAAATTGTAGACCCAGAAGTATCACCTAAAACAGCGGAATATGCGAAAGCATTTTATGAACTTAGGAAGAATAAAGGCGTTACAGAAGAAAAGGCACTGCAAACAGTTAAAGATCCAGTTTATTATGGAACAATGATGGTTAAACTAGAAGATGCCGATGGATTAGTTTCAGGAGCAGTACATAGCACAGGTGACTTATTACGTCCAGGACTTCAAATCATAAAAACAGCTCCAGGAATAAAGGTAGTTTCAAGCTTCTTTGTTATGGAAGTTCCAAACTCACCATATGGAGATAATGGTACTTTATTATTTGGAGATTGTGCAGTTAATCCAAATCCAACATCAGAAGAACTTGCATCAATAGCTATAAGTACAGCAGAGAATGCAAAGGTTTTATGTGGAATAGATCCAAAAGTTGCAATGTTATCATTCTCAACTATGGGAAGTGCTAAGCATGAAAATGTAGATAAAGTTGTTGAAGCTACAAGAATAGCAAAAGAAGCTAGACCTGACCTTGTAATAGATGGAGAATTACAATTAGATGCTGCTATAGTTGGTAAAGTAGCAAGTCTTAAAGCACCAAATAGCACAGTAGCTGGAAATGCTAATGTTTTAATATTCCCAGATTTACAAGCTGGAAATATTGGATATAAATTAGTTCAAAGATTTGCAGGAGCTGAAGCTATAGGACCAGTATGCCAAGGATTTGCAAAACCAATAAATGACCTTTCAAGAGGATGCAGTGTAGATGATATAGTAAATGTTGTAGCAATTACAGCAGTACAAGCACAAAATAGCAAATAAATACCAAAAGCATAATGTTGATTTAATTAAAAATATAATGTAATCTAATATAATGATATATTAATATATTACATACATGTAGGAGGAAATAAGAATGAAAGTATTAGTAATAAACTGCGGAAGTTCTTCATTAAAGTATCAATTAATAAACATGGAGACAGAAGAGAGCTTAGCACAAGGGTTAGTTGAAAGAATAGGAATTGAGGGTTCAATCTTAACTCAAAAGGTTCCAGGAAAAGATAAATATATAGTACAGCAACCAATGGCAGATCACAAAGATGCAATAAAATTAGTTTTAGATGCATTAGTTGATACTAATCACGGAGTTATAGCTTCAATGGATGAAATATCATCAGTAGGACACAGAGTTGTTCACGGTGGAGAAAAGTATTCAGAGTCTGTAGTAATAGACGATGCGGTTATGGAAAGCCTAGAAGAGTGTGTAAAACTTGCACCACTTCACAACCCAGCAAACATAATTGGAATTAATGCTTGTAAGAGCTTAATGCCAAATACTCCAATGGTGGCAGTATTTGATACAGCATTCCATCAAACAATGCCAAAAACTGCTTATATGTATCCACTACCATATGATTTATATACTAAATATGGCATAAGAAAATATGGTTTCCACGGAACATCACATAAATATGTATCATCAGAATGTGCTAAATTAATGGGTAAAGACATAAAAGATGTTAAAATTATAACTTGTCACCTTGGAAATGGAGCTAGCTTAGCTGCTATAAAAGATGGTCATTGTGTAGATACAAGTATGGGATTCACTCCACTTGAAGGAATAGCTATGGGAACTAGATGCGGAAACATAGACCCAGCTATAGTTACATTCTTAATGAATGAAGGAAAGATGACAGCTAAAGAAGTTGATAATCTAATGAACAAACAATCAGGAGTTCTTGGACTATCAGGAGTAAGCAGTGACTTTAGAGATATAGAAGATTCTGCTAAAAAAGGAAATGAAAGAGCAGCTCTTGCTTTAGATGTATATAACTATAGAGTGAGAGAAATGATTGGTGCTTATGCTGCGGGTATGGGCGGAGTGGATGCAATTGTATTTACGGCAGGTCTTGGAGAAAACGCTATAGAAACTAGAGCAGATATCTGCAGAGGATTAGAATTCTTAGGAATTGAAATAGACGATGCTAAGAATAATGTAAGAGGAAAATCTACAGAAGTAAGTAAAGATGGAGCTAAAGTAAAAGTATTTGTTATTCCTACAAATGAAGAATTAGTAATAGCAAGAGATACTAAAGAACTTACTTCAAAATAATTAATTTATTGTATTCTTGAGTAAAGAGTTCAAATTTTAAACTTAAGGAAAAAATATACATGTGCAAATTGCCTTGACTTTTATCGGCAGAATTTATATAATAACTTGTGTTTGAATTATATATTTATTTAACTTAAGGAGGGAAGTTGGAGCTTTACTCAAGCTATGCATTTTGCATTATATATAACTAGTCTTAGTTATATGAGAAAAAACAGGTATCTTATGTTTTTTCAGAGTGTTGTTATGATTATAAACATTAAAGATTTAAGTGATAAGAACCATGAAAGAAAGAATATAAATATCGAGATTGAAAAAGATAAATTTTTCGATGGTAGTGAAATGGTAGAATACTCCAAACCTATTAAGTTTGATGGGTTTTTACGTCGTAAAAAGGAAGTTATGGAACTTATTTGCGATGTAAATACTGAAGTATTATTAAATTGCTCTAGATGTACTAAAGCTTTTCCTTATAAAATTAAGATACATATAGAGGAAGAAATATCAAACACTGATGATTGTGAGATTATCTCAACCAATACTGAGAATATAGATATTTATGAAATTATTGAAAACAGTATTATCCTTGAATTACCTGTTAAAAGGTTATGTAAAGAGGATTGTAAAGGCTTATGCCAGACTTGTGGGAAAGATTTAAATCTAGGACAATGTTCTTGTACTGATTTTTATGTAGACCCTAGACTTGAAAAGCTATCACAAATGTTTTCTAACCATAAGGAGGTGTAATAATGGGAAATCCAGCTAGAAAATTTTCAAAAGCAAGAAGAGATTCAAGAAGAGCTCAAACTTTTAAACTTGGTTTACCAGGAATAGTAGAGTGTCCTCAATGCCACGAAATGAAGCTTGCTCACAGAGTTTGTAAGAACTGTGGTTACTACAAAAATAGAGAAGTTGTTTCAACTGAGGAATAAAAAGAAAGTCAATAGACTTTCTTTTTATTTTTTTATGTAGAAATTTTAATAAAAAAAATATATAATGTATTTAAATATTTTAAATGATGGAAGGAATTAGTATGAAGGTTGTAGTTGATGGAATGGGTGGAGATAATTCACCTAAAGCTATAGTAGAAGGTTGCGTCCTTGCACAAAAGGAATATAATATAGATATAATAATAACGGGACAGGAGGACCTTATAAAAAGAGAATTAGAAAAATATGAATATAATAAAAAGAGAATAACCATTGTAAATACTACAGAAGTTATTTCAACCAATGAAGCTCCAGTAAAAGCACTAAAAACTAAAAAAGACTCATCCCTAGTTAAAGCCTTAGAATTAGTTAAAAATAAGGAAGCAGATGCTATTGTATCCGCTGGAAGCACAGGAGCTTTCTTAGCGGGATGTACTCTTATTGTAAAGAGAATTAAAGGGATAAGCAGACCGGCATTAGCGCCAGTTATGCCGGGTCAAAATGGGCCGTTCATGATAATTGATGTAGGGGCTAATGCAGATTGTAAGCCTCATTATTTAATTCAATTTGCTCAAATGGGTAAGGTATACTTTGAAAATGTATTAGGCGTTAAGGATCCTACTGTAGGTCTTGTAAATATAGGATCAGAGGAAGAAAAAGGAAATGAATTAACAAAAGAAGCTTACCAGCTTTTAAAGCAAGAGAATATTAATTTCATAGGAAATGTAGAGCCAAGAGAAATTCCTAAAGGAGAAGTAAATGTTCTTGTATGTGATGGTTTTGTAGGTAATACTGTACTAAAAATGTATGAGGGAGTTGCAGAAACCATATTGAGGGAACTTAAAACAGAAATAATGAGTTCTACCACAACTAAAATAGGTGGATTATTATTAAAGCCTGTATTTAAGAAATTTAAGAAGCACTATGACTATAAGGAGTATGGTGGAGCTGCTTTTTTAGGGGTTGATGGTATTTGTATAAAAGCTCATGGAAGTTCTGATGCTAAAGCTTTAAAAAATGCAATTAAACTTTCAAAAACCTACTATGATACAAAAGTACTAGATAAAGTTAAGAATGCTTTTAAGGAATAAAATGGAACTTTGAAAATAAGTGAATAAAATTTTGCAGATTTAGTATATTATAATATAGTATTTATAAATAAATAGTTGATTATTATGCAATATGCTATTATATTAAATAGTGATATTATATTGAATTTTTAGGAGGTAAATAAAATGTTTGAAAAAATAAGAGCAAAAATCGCGGAGCAACTAAGTATAGATGAAGATGATATAACTATGGACTCTGGATTTGTTGATGATTTAGGAGCAGATTCACTAGATTTAGTTGAGCTAATTATGGCCCTTGAAGAGGAGTTTGACATGGAAATCCCTGATGAAGATGCAGAAAAAATAACTACTGTGGGAGATGTAGTTGACTACATTAAATCACGAGTAGAGGAATAATATCAGCAGGTTCCGTAGAAATGCGGAACCTTATTTTTAGATTTATTCTTGAATTTATTTACTTAAAAATAAAATTAATAAAGTGAAAGAGCTAAATTATTTAGATAAATTGAAGAATAAACCTTTATGAAAGAGGTAAAAGAATGAAAATATTAAAGAACACATTGGAATTAAAAGATAAATTAGGAATTGAATTTAAAGATTTAACTTTATTACAAACAGCTATAACTCATAGCTCCTATGCCAATGAGAGAAATACAGCTTTTAATGAACGATTAGAATTCCTAGGAGATACAGTATTAGAATTAATCATATCTGAGTATTTATTTGCTAATCATACCAATGAAACTGAAGGATACCTCACTAAGGTGAGAGCATTAATTGTGTGTGAAAATTCTTTGTTTGAAATAGCCAAGACTTGGGAGCTAGGAAAATACATATATATGAGTAAGGGTGAAGAGTTAACTGGTGGAAGAACAAGAGTATCGATTTTAGCCGATGCTGTTGAAGCCATTATTGCCGCTGTGTATTTAGATAATGGACTTAATGCAACTAGTGAGTTTGTTCTTAAGAACTTTAATTTAATTATTGATAAAGCTGTTAAGAATGAAATAATTTTAGACTATAAAACAAAGCTACAAGAGATATTACAAAAGAATGGTGATGTAGATATTTACTATAATCTTATTAAATTTGAAGGACCACCTCATAGAAGAGAGTTCTTTGTGGAGGTTTTAATCAATGGAGATGCTAAGGGGAATGGTTCGGGATATAGTAAGAAGGAAGCAGAACAAATGGCAGCTAGGGAAGTGCTAATTAAGAGAGGTGACATTAGTGAGTAAAAATCATTATATAATACCTATATTTGTTCCTCATATAGGATGTCCACATACTTGTGTATTTTGCAATCAAGATAGTATCACAGGAGATGCAGGGATTGCTGGAAGTACAGGAAATATAGATGGGCATTATGTAAAAAGGACCATAGATGAATATTTAGAAACTATAGATAGTAGTGATGCTATAATTGAGGTGTCATTTTTTGGAGGAACCTTTACAGGAATCAATATGTGCATTCAGAGAGAATTGCTATCAGTAGCACAAAGCTATAAAAAATTAGGAAAGATTAAATTTATTAGATTATCTACTAGACCCGATTATATAGACAATAAAATTTTAGATCATCTTAAAAGTTTTGATGTAGACATTATAGAATTAGGAGTTCAATCCTTAGATGAAGAAGTTTTACATAAATCAGGAAGAGGGCATAGTGTAGAAGATGTAGAAAATGCATCTGAGCTAATAAAAGAGTATGGGTTCACCTTAGGACATCAAATAATGTTAGGACTTCCAGGAGATACGAGAGAGAAAGATATTGAAACTACGAGAAAAAGTATTTCTATGGAACCCGATATCTGTAGAATATATCCATCCTTAGTTATCAAGGAAACACCTATGGAAAAACTCTTAATAGAAGGTAGATATAAGCCATATACTTTAGAAGAGGCAGTAGATATAAGCAAAATAGTCTATGGAATGATGGAAGGAAAGGATATCAAGGTTATCCGTATAGGACTTCAACCTACAGAGGAGATTAGTGCAGATGGAGATGTAGTAGATGGACCTTTTCATCCTGCATTTAGAGAGCTTGTGGAGAGCTCTGTATATTGTGATATGATTTATGATTATTATAAAGACAGAGAAGTAGAGGAGTATAAAATATATATAAATCCTAAAGATGTATCCAAACTTTATGCCAATAGAAAGCAATATTTTAAGGAACTTATAAAAAAGTTAGAGCGTAGAGAAATAGCTGTGATTCAAGAAAGTAGCATAGAAAAATCTTCCATAGGGTTTTATAATCATAGAAAGTTAGATATAATTAATCAGAAGGAATATTTAGAACTTAAATATTAAGTGAAATTTAGCTTTAAAGAAAGGCTGATTTCCAAGTGAAGTTTAGCTGAAATAAATATATATTTTAGAGTATCCTAGTATAGCAAAGAGGGTACATTCTTTAAGACATAACAATTATTAAATTAAAGTTGGGAGTGGATTTTATGAGAATGACTAAGAAAAAAAGAGAAAAGTATATTAAAATCATAACTGCTGGCATATGTCTAGCTATGGTTGTATCACTTATTTTACCTATTATTTTTGGAGCTTAGGAGAGTGAATAGATGTTCTTAAAATCTATTGAAATAAGAGGATTTAAGTCCTTTGCAGATAAGACAGAACTCACATTCGGGCAAGGAGTAACTGTAGTTGTAGGTCCAAATGGAAGTGGAAAAAGTAATATCTCGGATGCTGTGAGATGGGTTCTAGGAGAGCAAAGTATTAGAAACCTTAGGGGAGACAAGATGGAAGACGTAATCTTTGCAGGTACTCAGTATAGAAAACCTGTGGGTCTTGCTCAAGTTTCTCTCACTTTAGACAACAGTGATTCTGATTTAGACATAGCTTATTCACAGGTAACAGTAGCAAGAAGATTGTATAGGTCAGGAGAAAGCGAGTATTTAATAAATAATACTGTATGTAGATTAAAAGACGTACAAGCTTTATTTATGGATACAGGTATAGGCAAGGAAGGATATTCATTAATAGGACAGGGGAAGATTGATGCAATCTTAAGTGCAAAGTCAGAGGATAGAAGAAAGCTATTAGAAGAGGCTGCTGGTATAGTAAAATATAAAACAAGAAAAGAAGAAGCAGAGAAAAAGCTTGATAATACAGAGCAAAATCTTATTAGAATAAATGATATTATTTCTACATATGAAGAAAGACTTCCATCTTTAGAAGAGGATTGCGAAAAGGCTAAAATATTTCTGGAGGCATCTGAAGAGATAAAGGTAAATGAAGTTAATATAATCGTAGATTTCTTAGAAAAGACTAAGATTAATATAGATAAATATAGCAATATCATAAGTGAAATAACTATAAATATAGATAGATTGCAAAAAGAAAAGCATGAATTAAAAGCAGTACACGAAAAGAAAAATGAAGAGTTAGAGGCTTTAAATAATATTTTAGAGGAAAAGAAGAAAATTTATTATGAAAGTCAAAGTCAGCATCAAGGGGTACTTGGAGAAGTTAAACTTTTTGAAGAAAAGATACTAAACTTAGAAGAAACTATAAATAGATTAAATAAAGAGATACTACAAAAGAATCAGTATATTAAGGAATCACAGCTAAAGATAGAAAACCAAAGAAAGAGCATTGCTCTTTTAAAAGAAGAAGAAACAGATATAAATAATAAAATATCAGCAAAAGAAATAGAGCTTACTAATATTTTAAATAGTGTAGTAAGTGATAATAACAAGTTAAAAGAATTAGAGGAAGTAAAATTTGAGTATTACAATAATATAAATTCTAAAACCAGTGAAATAGATATTTTAAAAAATAATATTCAAATTATTAATGAAAGTATAGAAAATCTAATACTAGATATTCAAACATTTAAAAATTCAATATTAATAAACAACAAGACTAAGGATAATTTAGTAGAAGAGGAGAATAGAATTAGAATTAGTATTGCTAAATATGAAGAGGAAGTTAAAGAAAATAGAAAGAATTTATCTAAGTGTAAGCATAATTTAGAAGTTTTGGAGAAAAATTTAAAAGAAATAGTAAGAGAGCAAGGAAATAAAGAAGCTAGATTAAATGCTCTAATAACTCTAGAAAATTCCTATGAAGGATATAATAGATCAGTAAAACTTATTATGCAACATATAGAGAATAGTAAGGAGTATAAAGCAAATGAAGATTGCTATGTGCTTGGAGATATAATAAACGTTTCAGAACGGTTTGAAAGAGCAATAGAAATTGCTATGGGATCAAGTATATCTAATATTGTTACTAGGAATGAAGTTATAGCTAAAAACCTTATTACTTATTTAAAAAGTAGCAAAATAGGAAGAGCTACTTTTATGCCTATAAATATAGTTAAAGGTAAGAATTTAGTAGTAGATAGAGCTGTGATGGATGCTAAGGGGTATATAGGTGTGGCTAGTGAACTGATAGAGTTTGAAGGCAGATTTAAGGGAGTTATCGATCAAGTTTTAGGAAAAACTCTTGTATGTGACACTATGGACAATGGACTGTATATATCTAAAATTAGCGGATATAAATATAGGATTGTTACTTTAGATGGAGAAGTATTTAATCCAGGGGGATCATTAACAGGAGGTAGTTATTCTAAGAATGCTAATGTTATAGGTAGAAAGAGAGAAATTGAAGAATTAACTGAGCAAGTAAAAGAAAGTCATAAAATAATTTCTAATGAGAATGAAGAAATAACAGCAGTTAATGCTAAGATTAAAGAGTTAGATGATATAGGTCTTAACCTAAAGGATGAGATACATTACGAGAATATTAATATTACAAAGATTAAGGGTGAAATCTCTAGAGTTACAGAAGAAGAATTTAGAAATAAAAGAGAACTTCAAAGGGCCAGTGTTAATTTAGCTAAGGAGGAAGAAAAAATTAAAGCCTTAAAAGCTAAATTAACTTTTTCAGAGAAAGAGTTAGAACAGTTTAAAGAGAAAGTAATAGACTTAGAAAGACAATATGATGAGCATAATAATAAAGCTAAGGATAAAAACTTGTATATAGATGGAATTAAAGATGAATTAACATCTATAAAAATAAATAAAGCAAAGCTTTTAGAAGTTATAAGTAGCAATATCCAAGAACTAGATAGAATGAATCAAGGAATAGATATTGAAAAAAGGTTAATTGAAAATAGTTTAAGAGATATAGAGGCATCTAATTTAGCTAAGGAAGAGTACAGCATAACTATATCCAAAAGTGTTGAAAGTGCTAAGGATATTATTAAGTTACTTAAAGAACTAGAACAGTTCTTTGAAGAAACTGAAGTAGAAAAGTTAAAAATAAAAGGAAAAATTCCGATTATAACTTCAAAAATTGAAGATATTGATTTACAATTAGATAAATTAGAAAAGGAAATTCATAAAACTCAAATTTCTTTAGCTAAAATTGAATCGGAAAATGAGACTCTTTTAAAGAAGCTTAATGAAGAGTATAATCTTACATTTGCAGAAGGATTAACTTTTAAAATAGAGGGCTATGATATAGGTGTGCTAAAAAATCAAGTTGCAGAATTAAAAAAGAAGATAAGTGAACTTGGAGTAGTTAATCTAGGAGCTATAGAAGAATTTAAAGAATTAAATAAAAAATACACTTTTATGAGTACTCAAAGAGAAGATTTGGTTAAATCTAAGGAAGAAATAATTGAGCTCATAGGCGAAATGACTGAAAAAATGAGAACTGTATTCATGGAGAATTTTAGACAGCTTAGAATTTATTTTAATGAGACTTTTAAGGAGTTATTTAAGGGTGGAAGTGCTGATTTAAGTCTTCAAGGAGATGATGAACTTACTTGTAAGATTGAAATAGATGTAGAGCCCCCAGGAAAGAAACTACAAAACATAAATCTACTTTCAGGAGGAGAGAAGGTTTTATCGGCTATTGCACTACTATTTGCTATTTTAAAGATGAAGCCAACTCCATTTTGTATACTAGATGAGATTGAAGCGGCACTAGACGATGCCAATGTACTTAGATATGGAGCATTCTTAAAGAAATTCTCTGAAAATATACAGTTTGTAGTAATAACCCATAGAAAAGGAACTATGGAAATCAGTGATATGATTTATGGAGTTACTATGGAAGAAAAGGGTGTATCTAAGGTGATATCCATGGAATTTAATAAGGAATAAGGAGGCTTAATATGTTTGGAGGATTTTTTGAAAAGTTAAAAGAAGGACTTACTAAAACTAGAAATACTATAAATGATGCAGTAACTCAGGTATTAAAGCTTGCAGTCACTATAGATGATGATTTATATGAAGAATTAGAAGAAGTATTAATAACTAGTGATATAGGGGTGGAAACCTCAGTAGAGATTATTGAAAGGCTTAAGAAAAAGGTTATAGCTGAAAGAATTAGTGATACTGAGGAGATACTTCCAGCTATGAAATTTATAATAATGGATATGCTAGGAGACTATGAAACTTCAATAGTACCAGAAACAACACCAGAAGTAAGATTAATTATTGGTGTTAATGGAGTAGGAAAAACTACATCAATAGGAAAAATGGCTGCTAGAATTAAAAATAATAATTATAAAGTCTTATTAGCGGCAGCAGATACCTTTAGAGCTGCAGCTATAGATCAACTAGAAGTATGGAGTAATAGAGCAAATGTAGATTTAGTAAAACATCAAGAAGGTTCAGACCCAGCAGCAGTTATATACGATGCTGTGCAAGCTGCTAAGGCTAGAAAAGTTGATGTATTACTTTGTGATACAGCAGGTAGACTTCATAATAAGAAAAATCTTATGGATGAACTTGGAAAGATTAATAGAGTTATTGATAGAGAATATGGAGAAGCTAAAAAAGAAACTTTATTAGTTTTAGATGCTACCACTGGACAAAACGCAGTTATTCAGGCAAAGCAGTTTATGGAGGTATGTCCTATAGATGGTATAATTCTAACAAAGTTAGATGGTACAGCTAAAGGAGGCATAGTTATTTCTATAAAACACACTTTAAATATTCCCGTTAGGTATATAGGAGTAGGGGAAGGAATAGATGACCTACAAGAATTTAATTCTAGAGATTTTGTAGAAGCTTTATTTTAACTGTTAAGTAAAAATACTTGACAGCATAAAATTAATTTGTTAATATAAGTTTTGTGAGTTGGGTGATTATATGGAAAAAAGAGTTGAAATATCAATTTTACTAGATTTTTATAACTTATTACTTACTGATAAACAAAGAGATATTATGGATTTATATTATAATAATGATTTATCTTTGTCAGAAATAGCGGAAGTTAATAACACTAGTAGGCAAGCAATTCATGACTTAATTAAAAGATGTGGAAATCTTTTAGAAGAGTATGAAAGTAAACTTCACTTAATGAAAAAAACCTTAACTATAGAAAATTCTAAAACTGAAATTATTAACAAGTTAAAGAAATTACAAGGTACTACTTCTGAAGAAAATGTAAAAGTAGAAATAGACCATATAATTAAAGATATAGAAGAGAATGTATAGGAGGTTTTCATATGGCTTTTGAAGGACTATCTTCCAAATTACAAGAGACCATAAAAAAGCTAAAGGGTAAAGGTAAGCTTTCAGAGAAAGATATAAAAGAGGCTATGAGAGAAGTAAAACTTGCTCTTTTAGAAGCCGATGTAAATTATAAAGTTGTTAAAAACTTTGTAAAGTCTGTCAGTGAAAAATGTCTTGGTGACCAGGTTATGGAAAGTTTAACGCCAGGTCAGCAAGTAGTTAAGATAGTTAATGAAGAATTAACTGATTTAATGGGAACCACTGAAAAGAAAATAGAATTTGTTAACAATGGCATAACTATGATAATGTTAGTTGGTCTTCAAGGTGCAGGTAAGACTACTATGGCTGGAAAGCTTGCTCTAAATCTTAGAAAAAGCAATAAAAAGCCATTATTAGTAGCTTGTGACGTCTATAGACCAGCAGCTATAAAACAATTACAAGTTGTAGGAAAATCAATAGATGTACCTGTATTCACTATGGGAGATAAAAATAGCCCAGTAGATATTGCGAAAGCTTCTATAGAACATGCGAAAAGCATTGGATCTAATGTAGTTATTGTGGATACAGCAGGAAGACTTCACATAGATGAAACTCTTATGGGAGAGCTTGAAGATATAAAAGCTTCAATAAACCCATCAGAAATTTTATTAGTTGTAGATGCTATGACAGGTCAAGATGCAGTAAATGTAGCGGAAACCTTTAATAATACACTAGATATTACAGGTGTTATCATTACCAAGCTAGATGGTGATACTAGAGGTGGTGCTGCTTTATCAATTAAAGCAATCACTGAAAAACCTATAAAATATGTAGGTATGGGAGAGAAGATGACAGATTTAGAAATCTTCCACCCCGAGAGAATGGCATCAAGAATACTTGGTATGGGAGATGTACTTTCTTTAATTGAGAAGGCTCAATCAGCTATTGATGAGAAGAAAGCTACAGAACTCGGTAACAGAATGATGAATCAAGAATTCAATCTTGAAGATTTTTTAGAAACTATGAACCAAATGAAGAATTTAGGACCTATGGGAAAAATCATTGAAATGATTCCAGGCTTCAATGCGAAAGAATTAAAGGGAGTAGATTTTTCACAAAGTGAAAAAAACATGGGTAAGATGGAAGCAATAATACATTCCATGACTGCAAAGGAAAGAAGAAATCCAAGTATAGTATCTTCTTCACCATCTAGAAAGAAGAGGATTGCAGAAGGTTCAGGTTCTACAATTCAAGCAGTAAATAAGCTTTTAAAAGATTTTGAGATGATGAAAAAAGCGATGAAACAAATGAAAGGTATTGGAGGCAAAGCTGGTAAATTTGGTAAAAAAGGCTTGTTTGGAAAATTACCTTTCTAAGTTTAAATAAACATAACCCTTTGAAGGAGGTGAAAATACAATGGCAGTTAAAATAAGATTAAGAAGAATGGGTGCTAAAAAAGCTCCTTTCTACAGAATAGTTGTTGCTGATTCAAGATCTCCAAGAGATGGAAGATTCGTTGAAGAGATTGGATACTACAATCCAACTACAGAACCTGTAACTGTTAAAATCGATGAAGAGAAAGCAGTTAAATGGGTAAAAAATGGAGCTCAACCAACAGATACAGTTAAAAGACTTTTCAACAATGCAGGAATAAAATAGAAAAGTTTAATTGATTGGAGGCGCAATCCATGAAAGAATTACTTACAATTATTGCGAAGTCATTAGTTGATAACCCTGATTCTGTAAAAGTAAATGAAATTACTGGAGAGCATTCTATAATTTTAGAATTAAAGGTTGCTGAAGAAGATATGGGTAAAGTAATTGGAAAACAGGGAAGAATAGCTAAGTCTATTAGAACTGTTGTTAAAGCAGCAGCGATTAAAGAAAATAAAAGAGTTGTTGTAGAGATAATATAAGAGTTAGGAATGCCTAGCTCTTATTTTTATGTTTTAGAGTTGACAATAATCATAAAGAATTATTATAATAATTAATCGATGGTTTTTATATATGTAGATTAAATCTTTGTGTAGACTTTACTAGAATACAAATAAAGGTTAATATTAAATATATTCTTTGCAATAGGGTATATAAAGTTATATATAAATTTAACAAGGTATCACAGGAGATTTTTCTAAAATAATGATCTATAAAAGTATTAAGTATAGGAAATTTGTAATAGACTTCATATGGAATAAAAATCAGTCAGAAACCAAAAACTTTACCTATATAAAGGTTTATAAAAATTTCTTGTGCTAATAATATTAAGTAATTAAATAGTAAGGAGATATGAAATGAGGGAATTAATGAGTGTTGGGCAGATAACTAAGCCCCATGGAGTAAGAGGAGAAGTTAAGGTGTTTTCTCTGACAGATAGTTTAGAAAGATTTAGAGAGCTAGACAGGGCATACATAGATGACAAGGAAGTAAATATTACATCTGTTAAACTTCAAAAAGATAGAGCTATATTGAAAATAGAAGGAATCGATTCTATAGAGGAAGCTGATTTATATAGAAATAAATATCTTCAAGTTAAAAGAGAAGATGCTATAAAATTACCAGAGGGTAGCTATTATGTTGCCGATCTAATGGATTGTTATGTTTATGATACAGATGGAGAAGAACTAGGAAAAGTATATGATGTTATTGCAACAGGAAGTAATGATGTATACTGGGTTAAATCAGAAGGAAAAGAAGATGTATTAATTCCTGTACTAAAGACTATTGTAGAAGAAGTTGACATAGAAAATAATAAAATTATAATAAAACCAGTTAAGGTATGGTCTGAATAATGAAAATAGATATTTTAACTTTGTTTCCAGAGATGTTTCATGTATTTAATCATAGTATAATAGGAAATGCTATGGAAAAAGGCATATTATCTATAAAAGCAACTAATATAAGAGATTTCTCTACAAATAAGCATAAAAAGGTTGATGATTATCCTTATGGTGGGGGAGCAGGCATGGTAATGACTCCAGAGCCTATTGTAAACTCTATAAAGCATCTAAAAGAAAAAAATAAAGGAAAAGTTATATTTTTAGGTCCTAGAGGTAAAACTTTAAACCAGGAGTTATGTAAAGAACTTGCTAAAGAGGATGAGTTAATATTTTTATGTGGTCATTACGAAGGTATAGATGAGAGAGTATATAAATATATAGATATGGAAATTTCTCTAGGGGATTTTGTTTTAACTGGAGGAGAAATGGCTTGCATACCTGTAGTTGATAGTATTGCTAGAATGATACCAGGAGTTTTATCCTGTGATGAGAGTTATGAAGAGGAATCCTTCTATGAAGGATTATTAGAATATCCTCAATATACAAGACCTTTTTCCTTTGAAGGTGATGAAGTTCCAGAGGTATTAATATCTGGTCATCACGAAAATATAAGAAAGTGGCGAAGACTTAAATCATTACTGATTACAAAGGAAAGAAGAAGGGACTTATATAAAAATATAGAACTTACTAAAGAAGATAAAAAGCTATTGGAGAACTATCATAAAAAGGATAAATAATATTGCACATTGAAATATTATGTGATAAAATGAGGATTGTGCTAGTACGGGCGGTCCTCTGTCACATATTGTGAGTAAGAACGTCATAATAAAATTTAGGAGGGAATGCACAATGTTAGATATAATAAGAGCTATAGAAGCAGAACAATTAAGAACTGACTTACCTGAGTTTAATGTAGGAGATACAGTTAAAGTTCACATCAGAATCAAAGAAGGTAACAAAGAAAGAGTTCAAATATTTGAAGGTACCGTTCTTAAAAGACAAAATGGTGGAGCTAGAGAAACTTTTACAGTAAGAAGATTTGCATCAGGAGTTGGAGTTGAAAAAACTTTCCCAATCAATACGCCTGTTATAGAAAAAATTGAGGTAGTAAGAAAAGGAAAAGTAAGAAGAGCTAAATTATTCTACTTAAGAGATAGAGTAGGTAAAGCTGCTAAAGTAAAAGAGAGAATGTAGGAAATTGGGACTAGATAGTCCCTTTTTTTATTACACATAAAGAAGTATTTATTATAAAAAATGTTAATACTAAAATAGTTAACATAGCTAATAATATATTAGGAGTGAGATAAAATGAGTATAAACTGGTTTCCTGGACATATGGCAAAGACCAGAAGAGAAATAAAAGAAAATCTAAAATTAGTAGATGCAATAATAGAAATTCGTGATGCAAGGATAGCCTACTCAAGTTCTAATCCAGACATTGAAGATATCTGTAGTGAGAAGCCTAGGATAATACTATTCAATAAAAGTGATCTTAGTGAAGAGTATGTAACAAAGAAGTGGGTAAAGAAATTATCTAATGAAAAAACTAGAGTATTATCTGTTAACTGTCTTACAGGTGTAGGACTTAACAAGATAAAACCCACTCTAGATGAGCTTTTAAAGGAAAAGCATGACAGGTTGAAAAGTAAAGGTGTCGTAAATATCATTACCAGAGTAATGGTTGTAGGAATACCTAACGTAGGAAAATCTACCTTTATAAATAGGATGGCAAAAAACAGTGCTGCTAAAACGGGAGATAGACCCGGTGTTACTAAAAGTAAACAATGGATAAAAACAAAGATGGGAATAGAACTTATGGATACTCCAGGAGTTTTATGGCCTAAATTTGAAGATGATACAGTGGGGCTTAATTTAGCATTTACTGGTGCTATAAAGGATGAAATAATGGATGTAGAAGAGCTAGCATTAAAGCTTATAGACAGACTTCAAAATACCCATGGAGCAAGACTTATGGATAGATATAAGCTTAAAGAATTAGATGAAAATCCTCTTACGAATATGGATAACATAGGTAAAAAAAGAGGTGCTATGATTTCAGGCGGCAACATAGATTATAATAGAGTAGCTGTAATGCTATTAGATGAATTTAGAGGGGGTAAGTTGGGTCCTATTTCACTAGAGGTACCTGATATAGAAAATAAGTATGAGTAGTACAAATTTTTTAGAAGAAATTAAAACTATGAGATTTAATGACATAAAATCTTCTGTGAGAGGATTTATATCATTAAAGGATGTAAGTGGTCATGAAGCTGACTATGAACTTATATATCAAGTATTAAGTAAAGATCATAGAAAAAATGTTAGGGCTTTAGGAGAAACCGTAAAAAAGCATGTAGAACATCATAAAAATGAATATGACAGAGTAAAGAGATTATACGATTTTGATAGGAGCTATGGATATAACCTTGTAGCTGGTGTAGATGAGGTAGGAAGAGGTCCTTTAGCAGGGCCTATAGTAGCAGCAGCAGTAATTCTCGATAATAACTCAAAGGATTTAATTTTACGTATAAACGATTCTAAGAAGCTGACAAAAGAAGTAAGAGAAGAGTTAAGTGACATAATAAAAAGAGAAGCAGTAAGCTATTCTATATCATTGAAAACAAATAAAGAAATAGATAAAGAAGGTATAGGCTTTTGTAACAATGAAATCTTCAAAATGGCGGTGGATGGTCTAAAGGTGACACCAGATATAGTTTTATCAGACGGATATACTATAAGAGAGTTTCATCTTAGAAATGAAGCTGTAATTAAAGGTGACACTAAAAGTGCTGCTATTGCATGTGCATCAATAATAGCCAAAGTATATAGAGATAATATCATGGAAGAATATAGTAAAAAATATACAGAATATAATTTAGATAAAAATGTTGGATATGGCACCAAGGAACATATAAATGCAATAATTGATTATGGTAGCTGCCCTATTCATAGAGAAAGTTTTCTGAAAAATATACTTAACAAATAATTAATAAAATGAAAAATACTTCAATGAAAAAGAGATTATATCACTTTTTTCATTGAAGTATTTTTATTTAAAAAGCATTTTTAATAAGAGTAATACTAGGTTTTTCTGGAGTAGAGAAAATAGTTACATCGATGGCATCAAATCTAAAATAAGATTTATGTATATTTTTTAAACATATATAGTACTGAGCAGTTTTATATAATTTTTTCTGCTTAGCTTTATTGATACTTTCTAAGGGCATACCATACCTTTTACTATAACGAGTCTTTACTTCTATAAAACAAATATAATTATTATCTTTAGCAATTATATCAATTTCTCCTAATTTACATAAAAAATTTTCTTCTAATATTATATATCCTTTTTCTTTTATATATTCTTTAGCTAAATTTTCTCCATAGTTTCCTATAGCTTTATTTAAAATCTTCATTTTAAATTATAACCTCAAACTTCATTTTAATTAACTTATTTATCCGATGACTACCAGCTCTAATACTCCCATCTGTTTCAAAGTGGGAGTAAAGAGCGGCTACGTCCCTGGATAACGAT
>DCDL01000004.1:83031-166452 GCA_002316385.1 Clostridium sp. UBA1056 | reverse complement strand
GCAAAGAACTCTGTTTATATATTAGACAATGTAAGCTTAAGTTAAACTTTACTCAAATTAAAATTTTTATAAAATTGATTTATTCTAAATTCAGTGGTCAATACTTACACTTATAAAGTTGGAAATTTATATTTAGAAGGTGAAATTATGTCAATTCAAATAAAGAGTGCAGCTTTTTCAGGAGTAGAAGGTATATTAATTAACGTAGAAGTGGATATAACATATGGATTACCTAATTTTAATATTGTAGGTCTAGGGGATACTGCTGTTAAGGAATCTAAAGATAGAGTAAGAGCAGCCATAGTAAATTCTTCTTTAGAATTTCCTATTAGTAGAATAACTATAAATTTGGCCCCAGCCCATATACGCAAAGAAGGTTCTCATTATGACTTACCTATAGCGGTAGGAATACTTGTAGCAACTAATCAACTTTCTGTAGATGATGTAGAAGATTTTATGTTTATGGGGGAATTATCTTTAAATGGGAACGTAAATAAAATAAAGGGAGCTCTTCCTATAGTAATTGAAGGAATTAAAAATGGTGTAAAGAATTTTATAGTACCTATGGAAAATAAAGATGAGTGTGCTTGTATAGAAGAAGCAAATATATATCCTATTAAAAATCTTAATGAAGTAATTTATCTTTTTACTTATAAGGATATAAAGCCTTACACATCTATGGGCAATGAAAAATCTAGAAAGAAGGATTACATATTAGACTTTGAAGATGTTATAGGTCAGCAAGCTGCAAAAAGAGCTTTAGAGGTAGCTGTAGCAGGAAATCATAATCTTCTTATGTATGGAACTCCAGGCTCAGGAAAAACTATGCTTGCAGAGAGAGTTATCTCTATAATGCCACCGTTTACTGAGGAGGAAGCTTTAGAAGTTACTAAGATATATAGTGTTAGTGGAGAACTTAAGGAAGAAGGTTTAATGGAGAAAAGACCTTTTAGAAATCCTCATCATACTATTACTAGTACCGCTTTAATTGGAGGTGGTAGAAATCCTTCGGCAGGGGAGGTATCTTTAGCTCATAATGGAGTACTGTTTTTAGATGAAATACTGGAATTTGACAAAAGAGCACTTCAGGTTCTAAGACAGCCATTGGAAGATAAAAATGTAAGAATATCTAGAATAAATGGAACTATAACCTATCCAGCAGATTTCATGCTCATTGCTGCTATGAATCCTTGTAATTGTGGTATGTATGGCAGTGAAACTAGGCTATGTAAATGCAGTGAGAGTGAAATTAAGAGGTATTTATCTAGATTATCTGGACCTTTATTAGATAGGATAGATATATTTACCCCAGTAAATTCTATACCATATGAGGCCATAAATAGTAATAAAACAGAGGAAAAATCAGAGACTATGGCTATTAGAATAGAGAGAGCAAGAAAGATACAAATAGAAAGATTTAAAAAAGATACTATAAAATATAATAGTAACATGTCCTCGAGTCATATAAAGAAATACTGTAAGCTTAATGATGAATCTAATAGGATTCTTGAATACACCTATAAAAAATACGGACTTAGTACTAGGGTTTATAATAGAATTTTAAAAGTAGCTAGAACTATTGCAGATTTAGAGGGAAATAAATCTATAGAAGAAAACCATATTATTGAAGCACTTCAATACAGAAAATATATAAAAGAAGATGTTATATGAAAATAGTTAGGAGATTATGAATGTTTGATTTATTAAAATTATGGCTTATTAATACAGAGATATCCAATAATATGAAAAAGTGTATCTATTATGAATATGATAACTTTGAGACCTTGAGAGATGTGGTATTTAATGATAATATAACACTATTGCCTGAAAAATTTATTGAAAAACTTCGAAGGTCCTATAGGAAGATTGAAGAGTTAGACGCTTTAGAATATAAACCGCTTAAGGACATAAGCATTTGTACTATGGATGATGCAGATTATCCCAAAAGTTTATTAGAATATGATGATGCTCCCTTTGGTATGTTTTATAAGGGAGATATTTCAAGACTTAATGAAAAGAAAAACACTTCTATTGTAGGTTCCAGGAGATGCTCAAGATATGGTATAGATGTAACTAATAATATAGTGGGGCAGTTAAATTCTTATGAAATAAATATTATAAGTGGCATGGCTAAAGGAATTGATTCTATTGCTCATAAAGCGGCAATAAATAATAATATTAACACAGTAGCAGTATTAGGTAGTGGTATTGACGTCATATATCCTAAAGAAAATTACAGTCTATATAATGAAATCTTAGAAAATGGTGGCTGTATAATTAGTGAATTTCCATTAGGAACACCACCCTTGAGTAGAAATTTTCCTATGAGAAATAGAATTATTAGTGGTATGTGCGAATTATTAATTGTAACCGAAGGTGGAGAAAAGAGTGGAACTTTAATTACTGTAGGAGCTGCATTGGAACAGGGGAAAAATGTAATTGTTGTACCAGGAAGTATATTTTCAAGTGAAAGTAAAGGAACTAATAAATTAATAAGAGATGGTGCTTATATTTACACTGATATAGAGGATGTGCTAAATTTATTGAATATTTCTAGAATTAGTATGGATAATAAGAGTATATTAACTGTAAAAAGTGAGTTAGAGGAAAAAATATATAGGATAATAGATGACAATCCCATACATATTGATAAAATAATTAAATTAGTTGATATTGACATTAATCAATTATATAAGTTATTATTTGAGTTGCAAGTAAAAGAAGAGATTTTATGTTTAGGTGGAAACTTTTATGTTAGAATTAATAAATAAAAAATTAATAATTTATAAAATATTTAATAAAGTTTGTATATTATGATTTGCAGTGAGATAATAATATTTTAAAATATATTGGGATATAGAAATTTATACATAATTGAGAAATATTATAAAAAAATTTGTATAATGCTTATAAACATGCAATGAAGTTAAAAAGTATAAGCTGTAATGGAGGGGTTATAATGGGGCAAAAATTAGTTATAGTTGAGTCGCCAGCAAAGGCGAAAACCATAAAGAAGTATTTAGGGAAAAATTATGTAGTAGAAGCGTCCATGGGGCATGTAAGAGATTTACCTAAAAGTCAATTAGGTGTAGATATAGAAAAAAATTATGAGCCTAAATACATAACTATTAGGGGTAAAGGAGAGCTTTTAGATAAGATAAAAAAACAAGCTAAAAAGAGTGAAAAAATATATCTTGCTACGGACCCTGATAGAGAAGGTGAAGCAATATCTTGGCATTTAGCTAAGATATTAAAAATAGATACTGAAGAATCTTGTAGAATTGAGTTCAATGAAGTTACAAAGAATGCTGTGAAAAATGCAATAAAGTCTCCAAGAAAAATAAATGAAAATGTATTTGATGCTCAACAGGCTAGAAGAGTTTTAGATAGATTAGTAGGATATGAAATAAGTCCAATTCTTTGGAGAAAGGTAAAATGGGGTTTAAGTGCAGGAAGGGTGCAATCTGTAGCTCTTAGAATAATTTGCGATAGAGAAAAGGAAATTCAGGCTTTTGCACCAGAAGAATATTGGACTATAGAAGCAAAAGTATCTAAGGTTGGAGAGACAAAAACCTTTATAGTGAAACTGCATAGTGAAAAAGGGAAAAAAATAGTTATAAATAACGAAGAAGAAGCTAATAATATTATAAAAAAAGTAAAACAGGAAGATTTTATAGTAAAGGATGTAAAAGATACATCTAAAACTAAAAATCCACTACCACCATTTACTACAAGTACCCTTCAACAGGATGCCTATAGAAAAATAAATTTCTCTACTAAAAAAACTATGGCAACAGCACAACAACTGTATGAAGGTATAGACGTAAAGGGATATGGCACCGTTGGTCTTATATCTTATATGAGAACTGACTCTGTGAGAATATCAGATGAAGCTCAAGAATCTGCCCTTGAATTTATAAAAAACATCTATGGAGATAAATACACACCAAAGGTTAAAAGAGTTTATAAAGGAAAGAAGGGGGCACAAGATGCTCACGAAGCAGTAAGACCTACTAATATAGAAATTACTCCAGAAATTGCAAAGGAATCATTAACTAATGATCAATTAAAACTTTATACTTTAATCTGGAATAGGTTCGTTGCCAGTCAAATGGAGTCAGCAATAATAGATACTACATCAATTTCTATATCTAATGGAGATTATGTATTTAAAACTTCAGGATATAAGGTGAGATTTGATGGATTTACTAAAATCTATACATCGGATAATGAAGATGGAGAGGCAAATGAAAAGTTACCAGTTTTAAATGTAGAAGAAGAGCTACAAGAAAAATGTGTAGATGGAAAGCAGCACTTTACCCAACCACCAGCCAGATTTTCAGAGGCATCTTTAGTTAAAACTTTAGAAGAAAATGGGATAGGCAGACCTAGCACCTATGCACCTACTATTACTACTCTATTAAGTAGAAAGTATTTGGATAGAGAAAAGAAGGTGTTACTTCCAACGGAATTAGGTTTCATAGTAAATAATATAGTTAGTGAATATTTTAAGCAAATCGTAGATGTAGAATTTACTGCAGAAATGGAAAATAAGCTAGATAATATAGAAGAAGGAAATGCAAATTGGAAATCTGTAGTAGAAGAATTCTTTGAACCACTAAAGGAAGCCATTGAAATAGCCGAAAAAGAAATAGCTAAGATAACCATAGAAGACAAGGTATCTGACATACCATGTGACAAATGTGGAAGACTTATGGTTATAAAGCAAGGTAGATTTGGTGAATTTCTTGCGTGTCCAGGATATCCGGAATGTAAAAATACGAAGACTATGGCTAGAGAATTAGATGTACATTGTCCTAAGTGTGGAGGTAATATTTTAGAGAAGAGAAGTAAAAAAGGTAAGATTTTTTATGGATGTGGCAATTATCCTCAGTGTGACTTTGTAAGCTGGCATGAACCTACAGAAAAGAAATGTCCTAAATGTGGAAGTGTTATGGCGAAAAGATATAGTAAAGCAAAGGGTGACTACTTAGAATGTATTAATGCTGAGTGTAAGGAGAAAGAATTTACAGATAATAAATAAAATGGCTTAGAATAGTTAAAACTTTAAAAAAAATAAAATTAAATTTAAAAAAAATGTGAACCTGTCGAAAATAACTAAAAAACATGTTGATAGAATAAAACCTATATGTTATGATGGTATATGGCGACGGGACAATTCTAAAATTTGTGAAAGAAAAGAATATTTTGAATTATTCAAAAGGTTGCGGTAAGTAATAGCATTATGTAAATTTAAAAATTAAAGAAGGAGGAATAGTAATGTCACTATTAGATAAAACAAGAAAATTAAATAGGATTTTACAAAAGTCGGGTTCGGAACCAGTAGTTTTTGATGATATATGTGAGCTTCTAAGTGAAGTATTAAATTGTAATGTATATGTGATTAGTAGAAAGGGGAAAGTTTTAGGCTATAATCTTTCCTATGGATTTGAATGCGATAAGGTCAAAGAGCAAGTAGTTGAGAATAAAAGATTCCCAGAGGAGTATAATGCTAAACTGCTAAATATAGATGAAACAAAAGCAAACATGCCAAGTAGTGGTATATGTGTATTTAACGATGAAGTTGAATGTGACTTTAAAGATATGTTATCAACTATAGTGCCTATTAACGGTAATAGAGAAAGATTAGGAACATTATTATTATCAAGATTTGCTAGAGAATTCACTGAAGATGATTTAGTTATTGCGGAATATAGTGGGACTATCGTTGGAATGGAAATGTTGAGAGCTAAAACTGACGAAATAGAAGAAAAAGCAAGAAAGAAGGCCATAGTTCAATTAGCTATAGGTACTTTATCTTATTCAGAGTTAGAAGCTGTAGAACATATATTTAATGAGCTAGATGGCAGTGAAGGACTTTTGGTTGCATCTAAAATAGCAGATAAGGTTGGAATAACAAGATCTGTTATAGTGAATGCTCTTAGAAAATTTGAAAGTGCTGGAGTTATAGAGTCTAGATCACTAGGAATGAAGGGTACTCACATAAAAATTCTTAATGATAAGTTAATGGATGAATTAAATAAGCTTAAATAGTCTATTAATATATATAACAAAATATATAAAAATAAAAATCCTGTAAAGGGATTTTTATTTTTAATAATGAAATTTTATGAAATATCTTACTAATCATGCAAGGCATCTTCAAAAAATAAATAAGTCAGAATGCTCGTCTATTTTGTGNNTTTATTTTCAGATGCCTAAATAGAAATTTACGTAGGACAGCTTATTCAATATTCACTAATATGGAAACTTTGAAATTTTAGCTTTTTAGCTTTTTAGCTTATTAACATTTTAACTATTTAACTTGTTAACTTCTTAACATTTTAAAATGATAACTTGTTAACTCTTTAACTTTTTTAAATACTGGTATAGTTATTTGTATTCATAAGAGAGTTAGGGATGATATTCCTTTAAGGAATGATTATGGATATAGATTTATACTATATTAAAGTATAAAAAGCAATAGGCAGAGCACAATATTTTCTAATTAGTAAACAAATAAAATCAACTATAATATTTAAAAATAAATTTGTTGAATATTGACTTTCTATATGATATAATACACAAGGTAAGAAAATACACACACTACTGAATTTATTAAAAGGTGCTCCAAGGAGTGTTTAATAAAAATGATGGTAGTGGAGGAAAAACCAGGAGGTATATTAAAATGGCAGTTATTTCAATGAAACAATTATTAGAAGCAGGTGTTCACTTTGGACATCAAACAAGAAGATGGAACCCTAAAATGGCTCCATACATCTTTACTGAGAGAAATGGTATATATATCATTGACTTACAAAAAACAGTTAAGAAAATTGATGAAGCATATGACTTTATAAAATCAATAGCTGAAGAAGGAAAAGATATATTATTTGTTGGAACTAAAAAGCAAGCTCAAGAAGCTATCCAAGAAGAAGCTATCAGATCAAGCATGCACTTTGTAAACAACAGATGGTTAGGCGGAATGTTAACTAACTTCAGAACTATCAAAACAAGAATAGGTAGACTTGAAGCTTTAGATAAAATGGAAGAAGATGGAACATTTGAAGTCCTTCCTAAAAAAGAAGTTATTCAACTTAAAAACGAAAGAGAAAAATTAGAAAAGAACCTTGGCGGAATTAGAAATATGGATGCTAAGAATGTAGGAGCTTTATTTATAGTTGATCCAAGAAAAGAAAAAAATGCTATACTTGAAGCTAAAACATTAGGAATTCCTGTAATAGCTATAGTTGATACAAACTGTGACCCAGATGATGTAGACTATGTAATTCCAGGAAACGATGATGCTATAAGAGCAGTTAAATTAATAACTGAAAGATTAGCAGACGCTATAATTGAAGCAAGACAAGGCGAAGAAGTAGCTGAATAATATAGCAACTTTTAAACTAAATTTCAAACAGCCTCATCTATGGTTGTAAGACATATGAAATTTTAAAGGTAGATGAGAGAGAAATCTTTCATTTACCTTTTTGTTAGGAAATTAAAGGAGGAATAAAGATGATAACAGCAGCAATGGTAAAAGAGTTAAGAGAAAGAACTGGATCAGGAATGATGGATTGTAAAAAAGCTCTTAGCGAAACAAATGGAGATATGGAAAAAGCAGTAGAAGTTTTAAGAGAAAAAGGATTAGCAGCAGCAACTAAAAAGGCTGGAAGAATAGCAGCTGAAGGTATAGTTACTACTTATATATCAGAAGATATGAAGATTGGTTCTGTAGTAGAAGTTAACTGTGAAACTGACTTCGTTGCAGCAAACGATGATTTTAAAGCATTAGCAGCAAATGTAGCTAAAATGGCTGCAACTACTACTGTAACTACAGTAGAAGAGTTATTAGCAGAGAAATATGTTGGAGACGAGAGTGTTACTCTTCAAGATGCTGTTACAGCTCTAATTGCTAAATTAGGTGAAAACATGTCTGTTAGAAGATTTGAAAAATTTGCAGTTGATAATGGAATAATCCAAAGTTATATCCACGGAAATGGAAAAATAGGTGTTTTAGTTCAATTAGCTTGTGAAAAACAAGATGAAGTATTAAAAACAGTTGCTAAAGATGTAGCAATGCAAGTAGCAGCAGCTAACCCATTATTCTTAAATAAAGACCAAGTAGACAATGAATCTTTAGAGAAAGAAAAAGAAATCTACAGAGTTCAAGCTCTTAATGAAGGAAAACCAGAAAACATAGTTGAAAAAATGGTAATGGGAAGAATAAGCAAATACTACAAAGAAGTTTGCTTAGTAGATCAAGTATGGGTTAAAAATGGAGATTACACTATAAGTAAATATCTTCAAGAAGAAGGAAAGAAACTTGGCGCATCTATGGATGTTGTTAAATTTGCTAGATTTGAAAGAGGCGAAGGAATCGAGAAGAAAGAAGAAAACTTTGCTGAAGAAGTTCAAAGACAAATGCAAGGAAAATAATACAAGATAATATGAAAGAGAACCTAGGTTCTCTTTTTTTGAAATCTACATGTACTATAATAACTATATAAATAGTAAAAGCGTATTTAAATTAGTTTACTTCATATAATATACATGGTTTAGATTTAGTTATTAATTCATAAAAATATGATGTAAATATATTGAGTTGGAGGTATAATATATATATGGAAACTGCGAAATATAAAAGAGTCATGCTTAAACTTTCAGGAGAGGCACTAGCGGCAGAAAAAGGGTACGGCATTGATTTTGAAACAGCGAACACTATTGCTTTACAAATTAAGAAATTAGTTGAGATGGGTGTTGAAGTAGGTGCAGTTGTTGGTGGTGGCAACATATGGAGGGGTAGAAGTGGTGAAGGTATGGATAGAACTACTGCTGACTATATGGGGATGCTAGCTACATGTATAAATGCTTTAGCACTACAGGACTCCTTGGAAGCTATAGGAGTTAATACAAGGGTTCAAACGGCTATTGAAATGAGAGAGATAGCGGAGCCTTACATTAGAAGAAGAGCAATGAGACATCTTGAAAAAGGAAGAGTTGTAATATTTGCAGCAGGGACAGGAAATCCATATTTCTCCACAGACACTACGGCGGCTTTAAGAGCAGCGGAAATAGAAGCAGAAGTTATTCTGTTAGCTAAAAAAGTTGATGGGGTATATGATAAAGATCCTCACAAACATGAAGATGCAGTTAAATTTAACAATTTATCTTATATTGAGGTATTAGAAAAAGGATTACAGGTTATGGATTCTACGGCGACATCCTTATGTATGGACAATCAAATACCTATCCTTGTATTTGGATTAGATGAGCCTCATAATATTATAAGAGCAGTAAAAGGTGAAAATATTGGTACTTTAGTATCATCTAATATATGTAAATAATTAATGGAGGTAATTTTATGATAAAAGATATCATTAAAAATGCTGATGAGAAAATGAACAAAACTATTTTAAGTTTACAAAATGAACTTGGAACATTAAAAGCTGGAAGAGCAAATCCTACAATGCTTGATAGAATATTAGTAGAGAGCTATGGAACAATGGTACCTATTAATCAAGTAGGAAACATATCTGCTCCAGAGCCAAGAGTTCTTCTTATTCAACCATGGGATAAAAGTTGCATGAAAGATATTGAAAAGGCAATTTTAAAATCAGATCTAGGAATTAATCCAAGTAATGATGGTCAAGTTATCAGATTAATTGTTCCAGAGTTAACTGAAGAAACTAGAAAGAATTTAGTTAAATCAGTTAAAAAATGTGGCGAAGATGCTAAGGTCGCTATTAGATCTATAAGACGTGATGCCAATGACAAAATTAAAAATTTAAAGAAGAATAATGAAATCAGTGAAGATGAATCTAAAAAAGCTGAGGACAATATTCAAAAAGAAACTGATAAGTTTATCAAATTAATTGATAAGGCTATAGAAGAAAAAGAAAAGTCAATAATGGCAATATAGAATAAATGAGATAAAACCTGCAGCATTTGCAGGTTTTATTGTTACGTATCTATGATATAATAGCATCATGAATACTTGAAATGGAGAGATACACTTTGGATATATTTAAGTTTAAAAAAGACACAATTAAAGAAAAAATACAGTTGGATATGGAACTAATTCCAGCTCATATAGCTATAATTATGGATGGAAATGGACGTTGGGCAAAACAAAGAAAACTGCCAAGAACCATGGGACATAGAGCAGGCATGAAGAATATAAAAATGATGGTAGAGGAATCAAGTAATCTTGGGGTCAAATACTTAACCTTATATGCATTTTCTACAGAAAATTGGAAGAGACCAGCAGAAGAAGTAGGGGCATTAATGGATTTAGTAGTAGAGTTTATAAATAAGGAATTTGAAGAACTACATAGAAACAATGTAAGGCTTAACTCCATAGGTGATATAAGTAAGCTTCCTGAGAAATCAAGGGCTGCTATAGAAGATGCTAAGCAGAAAACTAGAAATAATACAGGATTAACTCTTAATATCGCATTAAACTACGGAGGTAGAGATGAGATAGTAAAAGGGGTTAAGGAAATAGCAAAAGATGTATTAGAAGGAAAGTTAAAATTGGATAGCATAGATGATCAGGTTATATCTAATCATTTATACACCAAGGGTATGCCAGATCCTGATATTATTATAAGACCAAGTGGAGAACTGAGAATTAGTAATTATTTATTATGGCAAAGTGCGTATTCTGAATTTTGGTTTTCAAATATAAACTGGCCCGACTTTACAAAAGCAGATTTGAGAAGGGCTATTAGTGACTTCCAGAATAGAGATAGGAGATTTGGTGGAGTATAGGTAAGAGGTGAGGCAAATGAATGAAAGATATATAGGAGCAATGGTATTAGTTCCTTTATTACTTTTTATATTTTTAGGTGGATATTTTTTGAAGATTTCCGTTGTGCTATTATCCCTTGGAGGGATGTATGAGTTTTATAAGGTAAGCAAAGTGGATGGATATAAGCCTATATCTATAGTAGGATATTTACTATGTTTAATTTATTATATATATCTAGGACGTGGATTTAATTTAAATGTTGCTGTGGGTGTATTTATCTTGGTAGTATTTTTATTAATGATAGTACCAGTATTTGATACTGATAGAAACTTTATTGATATAGCATTAACCATATTACCTTGTTTTTATGTAAGTGTATTTTTTAGTTTTATATTATTACTTAGTAATATGGAAAACGGAAGGTATTTTGTGTGGCTTATATTTATATCTTCTTGGGGATGTGATACTTTAGCTTACTATTTTGGAAGATATCTAGGAAAACATAAATTGATTCCAAAGGTTAGTCCTAAAAAAACTGTAGAAGGAGCAATAGGTGGACTTATAGGAAGTATTTTAGGATGTACACTTTATGGATACATAATAGCTCAATTTGGAGTAGTAGTACCATTATATTACTACATGATAATTGGTCTATTAGGTGGTATTTTTGGACAGTGTGGAGATTTAGTAGCATCCTCTATAAAAAGGCATACAGGTGTTAAAGATTATTCTAACTTAATTCCTGGTCATGGAGGAATATTAGACAGATTTGATAGTATATTATTAGTATCTGTAGTGGTATACTATTATATTAATATTTTTATAGCGTAGTTATAAAAGATATCATTTAAGGAATTATTATTAACTTAATTTAAGGGACTTCTCAAAGATACTTTACTAATCTTTATAAAATGTTAAGCATGTACTTTAATATTATTGATAGCGAATGCCATTTGAATAAGTAAATCAATATTTCAAAATGGCCGAGGGGTAATAATATAAGCACATGCTTAACATTTATTTAGTTTAGTCTGTTTTGAAAAGTCCCTTTAAAATTTAAAAGTAATTTAACTATTAGGATTTTGTATTATAATATGTTATAGGGTATAATGTGTTTATATATAATTAAAGGAGCGTTAAAAGTGAAAAACATAAGCATACTAGGAGTTACAGGTTCCATAGGAACACAGGCATTAGATATAATAAGAGATAAAGAAAATAAAATAAATCTTATAGGAGTTACGGCTCACAGAAACTTTCAAGGTCTAGTGGATATTATAGAGGAATTTAGTCCAAAATATATAGGTGTAACAGATGAAAAGTGTTATAAAGATATAGTGGAATACTGTGAAAAGAAAAATAAACATACAAATTTATTTTTCGGAGAAGAAGCCCTGGAGAAAATTGCAACTTTAGAAGAAGTAGATACGGTTTTAACTTCTGTTGTAGGTATTGCTGGATTAAAGCCAACTATTAAGGCTATAGAAGCTAAAAAAAATATAGCATTAGCCAATAAAGAAACTTTAGTAGTTGCTGGAGATATAGTTATGTCAAAGGCAAAGGAGAATGGTGTAAAAATCCTTCCAGTAGATTCAGAGCATGGAGCTGTATTTCAATGCATTCAAGGCAATGAAAGAAAGGATATAAGTAAGATAATACTTACAGCTTCTGGAGGGCCTTTTAGAGGAAAAACTAGAGATGACTTGAAGGAGATTACCCCTGAAGAGGCTTTAAAGCATCCTAAATGGAATATGGGAAGAAAGATATCTATAGATTCATCAACTTTAGTAAATAAAGGCCTAGAAGTTATAGAAGCGCATTTTTTATTTGGCATTGATTATAATGATATTGAAGTTATAGTTCATCCACAAAGTATTGTACACTCTATGGTAGAGTATAAGGATGGTTCTATCATTGCTCAACTTGGAAGTACAGATATGAGGTTACCAATTCAATATGCACTAAGCTATCCTGAAAGAAGAGAAGCTATAGCAGATAAGTTAGATTTTAAAACTATCTCAAAGCTAACCTTTGAGGAGCCGGATATAAACACCTTTAGGTGCCTAGAGCTAGCATTTAAAGCAGGTAAACTTGGGGGGAATATGCCTGCAATATATAATGGGGCGAATGAAATTGCAGTAGAGTTATTTCTAGACGAGAAAATTAAATATCTACAGATAGAAGAGATAATAGAAGATGCTATGAATAAGTTTCATCATGTAAAAAATCCGGATTTACAACAAGTTTTAGACATAGATAATCAAGTTAGAGAATATGTTTTAAAAAGATATGTATAAGTGAATATAGTGGAAGGGGAGAAGAATATTGCAAAGTATTATAGGTAATATACCGTATATTTTAATGGCTTTACTTGCATTCAGTGCATTAATTATAGGACACGAATTTGGACATTTTATAATGGCTAGAGTAAATGGGGTAAAGGTGCTTGAATTTTCCTTAGGGATGGGACCAAAATTATTTTCTGTTAAGGGTAAAGAGACAGAATACCTTATAAAAGCACTTCCAATTGGTGGATACGTAAGGATGTATGGAGAAGAGGATGATGTAAATGTAGCAGATGACAGAGCCTTTTCAAATAAGACATCTTTTCAAAAGCTAACTATAGTAGCAGCAGGTCCTATAATGAACTTTATAATAGCTATATTGTTCTTTAGTTTAGTAGGAGGAATTCAAGGTCATTCTACTAATGTTGTAGATAAGGTAATAGAAAATTCATCAGCAATGGAAGTTGGAATACAAGCTGGAGATAAGATAACCGAAGTTAATGGTAAGATGGTTACTACTTGGGAAGATTTCCTTAATGAGATTTTTACAGGAGAAGGTAAGCCTGTTAATATGCAGGTAGAGAGAAACGGAGAAAAGATAAAGCTTGATTTAGTGCCAAAATATAATGAGACAGAAGATAGATATCAAGTAGGGGTATATTCTAAAGTTGTAAAACCTAACTTTATAGATTCTATAAAATATGGACTTAATCAAACAGGAAGCACTATAAGGCAGACTTTTGGTTTCTTCGGTCAACTATTTAAAGGAAAGGTTTCTTCAGATGATGTAGGAGGACCTATAAGTATAATAAAGATTTCGGGTAGAGCT
Source organism: Clostridium sp. UBA1056 (assembly GCA_002316385.1). Lineage (GTDB taxonomy): Bacteria > Bacillota > Clostridia > Clostridiales > Clostridiaceae > Clostridium_J. The sequence continues at coordinate 152,585 of DCDL01000004.1, read as the reverse complement.
GCTCAGCAAGGAATTCTAACTCTATTAAATATCATGGCTTTATTTAGTGTTCAATTAGCTATATTTAATATAATTCCTTTCCCAGCCTTAGATGGTGGATGGATATTTTTATTATTATTCCAGATTATAACTGGTAAAGAGGTAAATAAAGAAAAGGTAGCAACAATAAATTACTATGGGTTTTTAGCATTGATGGGACTTATGGTATTTGTATTGTTAAAAGATATTATAAATCCTATTCAATTTTAGGAGGAAATTATGAAGAGAAGAGAAACAAGAAAAGTTAAAATTGGAGATATATATATTGGAGGAGATTCAAGGATTGCAGTTCAGTCCATGACTAATACAGATACTAGGGATGTAAAAGCTACAGTGGAGCAAATTTTGAAGCTTGAAGAAAGTGGTTGTGATATAGTAAGGTGTGCTGTACCTGATATGAAGGCTGCAGAAGCTATAAAGGACATTGTAAAAGAAATTAACATTCCCTTAGTTGCAGATATACATTTTGATTATAAACTAGCATTAAAATCAATAGATAATGGAATTTCTAAGCTTAGGATTAATCCAGGAAATATAGGAAATATAAGTAGAGTTGAAATGGTGGCAAAGGCTGCTAAGGAAAGAAATATACCTATAAGAATTGGAGTTAATTCAGGGTCTCTAGAAAAGGATGTATTAAATAAATATGGTAAAGTGTGTAGTGAAGCTTTAGCAGAAAGTGCTCTTAACCATGTTAAGATTTTAGAGGCAGTAAATTTTGAAGATATAATTATATCTATAAAATCTTCAGATGTAGTTCAAATGATAGATGCTTATAACATAGTTTCTAGTAAGGTTAATTACCCATTACACCTTGGAGTTACAGAGGCAGGCACAGTATGGAGAGGAACCGTTAAGTCTAGTGTAGGTATAGGAGCACTTCTTGCTCAAGGTATAGGGGACACTTTAAGAGTTTCGCTTACAGGAGATGTAGTGGAGGAAGTTAAGGTTGGAAGAGAAATATTAAAATCCTTAGACATGTTAGAGGATGGAATTAAATTTGTATCTTGCCCAACCTGTGGAAGGACTCAAATAAATCTTATTAAGATAGCAGAAGAGGCAGAGAAAAGACTAAGCCACGTAAATAAAAATATAAAAGTAGCTATCATGGGATGTGCAGTTAATGGACCAGGAGAAGCTAGAGAGGCAGATGTGGGAATAGCTGGTGGAAATGGAGAAGGTCTTATCTTTAGAAAGGGTCAGATTATAAGAAAAGTAAAAGAAGAAGATTTACTTGATGAATTAATTAAGGAGATTGAAAGTTTATAGGTAGGAGGAAGCTAAATGACATTGTCAGAACTACTAGGATATGATAGTAGATTTCCTATTTATGAAGATATCATCATATATAAAGTTCAGTATCTAAAACAAAGCGAGATGGTTAAAGTAGTATTAAAACATAAGATTACTTTAGATGATCCTATGAAGGATAATATATGCAATCTTATTAAGGGTAAACTTAGAGATTTAGGTACTATGGATATCTTGTGGTATAAAGATGTGGAGCATGTTGATTTAGAAGATGTGGTGGGGGAGTATTGGATAGATGTTATTAACTCCCTTGCCTCATCTTTTCCTTCTGCTAAAACTAGTTTGCTTAAGGCGGTTAAAAATATAGAAGGTAACAAAATTAACATAGGTATATCTAATGAATTTATATCTAAAATGCTTTGTCATAAAAATATAGATAGATTAATACAAACTCAAATTTATAATATGTTCAACATTAGAGTAGAGATAAAGATATATTATGATGAATCTGCTATTGAAGAGGATTATATCCTAGAAAAGCAAATTGAAGAGAAGAGAATAGTAAGTGATATTATAGCAAATAGACCTAAGGTTTCTAGTAAGGCTAGTGATAAACCTAAAGAAAAGGTTAAGGATGCTAAAGGTGATAAGAAAGCTAGTCCTTGGAAGGAAAACTATAGAAAAAGTAAAGAGCCTTTAGATGATAATGTAGTATATGGAAATAGAAATATAAATGAAGAGACTACAGAGATGTCTGAACTAAATATGGGATCTGGTAGAGTGGCTGTGGCTGGAGATATATTTAAGGTAAATGTGTTTGAAGCTAAAAGTGGGAAAATTTATCCATCGTTATACATTACAGATTATTCTGGCTCTATAACTATAAAAATTTATCCAAGAAATAATGATGAAGTAGAGAAGCTTCTAGAAGAGTTAAAACCGGGAGTATGTTGTAAGGTATATGGTGAAGTTGAAATTGATAGGTTTTCTAAAGATTTAGTATTAAATGCAAAATCTATAGTAAAATTAAAACCTAATGAGAGAATGGATGGTAGTGAGGTTAAAAGAGTAGAACTTCATGCTCATACTACTATGAGTTCTATGGATGGAATAGTACCACCATCAAAACTTATTGCTAAAGCGGCTAAATGGGGTCATAAAGCTATTGCAATAACAGATCATGGAGTGGCTCAAGCCTTTCCAGAAGCTATGGATGCTGGAAAGAAACACAATATAAAAATCATCTATGGATTAGAGGGATATTTAGTAAATGATGGAGTAGGTATAGCGACAGGGTGCAGAGGGATAGATTTTAATAGTACCTTTGTGGTATTTGATATTGAGACTACAGGATTTTCAAGCGAGCAGGATCGCATTATAGAAATAGGGGCTGTTAAAATAGAGAATGGACAGGTTATTGATAGATTTAATGAACTTATAAATCCGAAAATAAGCATTCCGTATAAAATAACAGAGCTTACAAGTATAAGTAATGATATGGTAAAAGACTGTAAAACCATAGAAGATGTCCTTCCACGATTCTTAGATTTTGTAGGAGATTCTGTAGTGGTAGCTCATAATGCAGAGTTTGATACGGGATTTATTAAATCTAAATGTAGAAACCTTGGACTAAAATTTAAAAATGGTATTATAGATACATTACCTTTAGCTAGATTTTTATTTCCACAGCTTAAAAAACATAAACTAAATGTAATATGTGATTACTTAAAAATATCCTTAGAGAATCACCATAGAGCTGTAGATGATGCTAAGGCTACAGGTGATATTCTTTTAAAATGTTTTGATATGCTGAAAGAAAAAGATCTTAACAGTTTAGACCAGATTAATAAGGAATATTTAAAATCCTTTGATATTAAAAAAGCTCCTACATACCATGTTATAATCTTAGCTAAAAATCAAATTGGTCTTAAAAACTTATATAAACTAATTTCTTTTTCTAACTTAGACTACTATCAAAGAAGACCAAGACTTCCTAAAAGCTTAATAGAAGAATATAGAGAAGGACTTATAATAGGTTCTGCCTGTGAGGCTGGAGAAGTATTTAAGGGAGTTTTGGCAGGAAAGTCTATGGAAGACATGGAACATATAGTGGACTTTTATGACTATTTAGAAGTGCAGCCCATTGGGAATAACGAATTCTTAATAAAGAAAAATATGGTTAAAGATGAATACGGACTTAGAGAGTTAAATAAAAAGGTGTGTGAACTTGGAGAATTCTATAACAAAAAAGTTGTAGCAACGGGAGATGTACACTTTTTAGAGCCTAGAGATGAAGTTTTTAGAAGAATTTTAATGGCTGGAAAGGGATTTGATGATGCAGATAATCAACCTCCACTATATTTCAAAACTACCACGGAGATGTTAAGAGAATTTTCTTATTTAGGAGAGAAAAAATCCATGGAAATTGTGGTAGAAAATCCAGAATATATACAAAGTCTAGTAGAAGAAGTTAAGCCCATTCCTGATGAAACTTATGCTCCTAAAATCGAGGGCGCAGAGGACGAGATTAGAAATATGACTTTAAATAAAGTAAGGTCTATATATGGTGATAATCTTCCGGAGGTCATTCAAAAGAGACTAGATAAAGAATTAAACTCTATCATAAATAACGGATATGCAGTACTTTATCTTATAGCTCAAAAATTGGTAGCAAAATCTATCAGTGACGGATATCTAGTTGGATCTAGGGGATCTGTTGGATCATCCTTTGTAGCTACTATGTCAGATATAACTGAAGTTAATGGGCTTCCGCCTCATTATGTATGTCCTAATTGCAAACATAGTGAATTTATTTTGGATGGATCTATAGGCTCAGGAGTTGATTTACCAGATAAAAATTGTGAAAAGTGTGGAACTCCTTATAAAAAGGATGGCCATGACATACCTTTTGAAACTTTCCTAGGATTTGAAGGAGATAAAGAGCCCGATATTGACTTAAACTTCTCAGGAGATAACCAAGGAGATATTCATAGGTATACAGAGGTGCTCTTTGGAAAAGGGCATACATTTAAGGCTGGGACTATAGGAACTATAGCAGATAAAACTGCCTATGGATATGTTAAAAAGTATTTAGATGAAAGAAACATAAATACTACTAATGCTGAAATAGAAAGATTGACTCTTGGATGTACAGGGGTAAAGAGAACTTCAGGACAACATCCAGGAGGAATAATGGTTGTTCCTAGTGATAATGAAATCTTTAATTTTTGTCCGATACAGCATCCAGCGGATGATCCCAGCTCAGATATAATCACAACTCATTTTGACTATCATTCTATCAGTGGTAGACTTTTAAAACTTGACATACTAGGGCATGACGATCCTACCATGCTTAGGATGTTACAAGACTTGACAGGGGTAAGCCCGCAAAGTGTACCTTTATCAGACCCTAAAGTTTTAAGTCTTTTTACTGGTACTGAAGGTCTCGGAATAACTCCCGAAGAATTAGGATGTGAGGTTGGATGTTATGGTATTCCAGAATTTGGAACTAAATTTGTAAGGCAAATGTTATTAGACACTAAACCACAAACATTTTCTGACTTAGTGAGAATTTCAGGACTTTCTCATGGTACTGACGTATGGCTTAACAATGCTCAGTACTATATAAAAGAAGGATATACTACTCTTAAAGATTGTATATCAACAAGAGATGATATTATGGTTTATCTTATATATAAAGGCTTACCACCAAAAACAGCATTTACAATCATGGAGAAGGTTCGAAAAGGAAAAGGTGTATCTGAAGAATTTGAAGCTATAATGAGGGAGCATAATGTGCCTGATTGGTATATAGAGTCCTGTAAAAGAATAAAATACATGTTCCCTAAAGGCCACGCTGTTGCCTATGTAATGATGGCAATGAGAATAGCCTACTTTAAGGTTTACTATCCAAAGGCTTATTATGCAACTTATTTTACCGTTAGAGCAGATGACTTCGATGGTGATTTAGTAGTAAAGGGTGAAGAAGCAATAAAAGATACTATGGATGAATTAAATGCTTTGGGGAATAATATAGGTACTAAAGAAAAAGGTCTTCTTACTACTTTAGAACTATGTTATGAAATGTATAAGAGAGATATAAAATTCTTGCCTGTAGATTTATATAAATCAGAAGCAGTAAAATTCACCATAGAGGGAGATAATATAAGAATTCCATTAAGTGGTCTTACAGGAGTAGGTGAGAATGCAGCAAAAGCAATAGTAGAAGTCAGAGATGATGGAGAGTTTATATCTAAGGAAGATCTTCGTATAAGAAGTAAAGCAACAAAAACTGTGGTAGAGGCTTTGGCAAATCATGGAGCCATGGAAGGTCTACCAGAGACAAATCAATTAAGTCTCTTTTAACAACTATTCTCTTAAGTATTAAGTTAAGGTGCCTTTATATGTAAAGTTAAGCTTAGTTTCGGTGGAAGTTTGAACTCTAGCTGAAATTTAGCTAAACTTATATGAATGTATACAACTGTTGTATATATTATACATTTACAGGGGATTTTAGATTTATAGTAGATAGGCATGAGAGAAATACCTCAAAGGTGCTAAAACCATTGCATATTAAAAATAGCTATGATATAATTGTACTTAATGAGCTAGTTATTATGATAATCTTTGAGGGAGAGTAGGATTTATGCCTACTCTCTATTTATTAAAACGCAACCTAAAGTTGCGTTTTAATTATAAAGTGAAACTTAGCTTGAGCTGGAGTTGACGGCTCCAGCTCAAGGTGAGTTTCGCTTGAACAGAAATCAGTCAATAAATATTCTTAGAAATTATGCTAGTATAAACATTTGCTCACAATGGAAAAAGTATTAGGTTTATTATTAAAGCTTTAAAGGAAATATAATAAAAGGAGGAAATATATTATGAACAGTAACGGTGTTATAGAAAAACTCCATAGTAAAATTACTAATATAGTTGAAAAACTAGGATTTGAGCTTTATCACTTAGAGTATGTACGTGAAGGCGGACAGAATATTTTAAGAGTTTTCATAGATAGTGAAAAAGGTGTTGCTTTGGATAACTGTGTGGAAGTAAGCAAGGCTGTTGGAGAAATGCTAGATGTAGAAGATCCTATAGCTGAAGAATATAATTTAGAAGTATCATCTCCTGGTATATTTAGAACCTTAGTTACAAAAGAACATTTTAATAAATATATAAATTATGATGTGGCTGTAAAGCTTTCAGCATTATTTGAAGGAAAGAAAAAATACGAAGGGGTACTAAAGGGTTTTGATAGTGAAAATCTAATGCTAACGGTAGATAACAATGAGGTTACAATACCAATGTTAAAGGTGTCTATAGTTACGTTAAACCCAACTTTATAAGGAGGATATATATATAATGAGCACCGGATTTAAGGAAGAATTTATAGATGCTGTAAAGCAGCTAGTTGTTGAGAAGGGAATTAGTGAGGAAACGCTATTTACCACTATAGAAGATGCTTTAGTAGCAGCATATAAGAAAAATTTTGCAAAGTCTCATGCGAAGGAACAAAACGTAAGAGTATGGGTTAATAGAGACACAGGAGAAACTCACGTATATTCATTAAAAGAAGTTGTAGAAGAAGTATATGATGATGTAATAGAGATATCTCTGGAAGATGCTAGAGAAATTAGCGCTAAATATAATTTAGAGGATATAGCAGAAATAGAGGTTACTCCAAGAGACTTTGGAAGAGTTGCAGCTCAAGCAGCTAAGCAAGTTGTTATTCAAAGAATTAAGGAAGCAGAAAGAACTCTCATATATAATGAATTTATAACTAAGGAATTTGATATAATAACAGGTGTTGTACTAAGAAAAGACAGAGGAAATGTATTTATAGACTTAGGTAAACTAGAAGCTGTATTAGGTCCTAATGAGCAAATGCAAGGAGAGATTTACACTTTTAATGAGAAATTAAAGCTATATATAGTAGAAGTAAAGAAGAGCTCTAAGGGACCACAAATCGTTGTTTCAAGAACTCACCCAGGTTTAGTAAAAAGGTTATTTGAGTTGGAAGTTCCAGAAATATATAGTGGAATAGTAGAAATAAAAAATATAGCTAGGGAAGCAGGTTCAAGAACTAAGATAGCTGTATGGTCTAATGATGAAGAAGTAGATCCTATGGGAGCTTGTGTTGGGCCTAAAGGAATTAGAGTTCAAAACATTGTAAATGAACTCAAAAATGAGAAAATTGACATAATAAAATGGAGTAAGCTACCAGAAGAATACATTGCACATGCTCTAAGTCCATCTAAAGTACTATCTGTAGATATTAATGATGAAGAAAAGAGTGCTAAAGTAGTAGTAGATGATAATCAATTATCATTAGCTATAGGTAAAGAAGGGCAAAATGTTAGACTGGCAGCAAGACTTACTGGATGGAAAATAGACATTAAGAGCAAAAGTCAAGCCGAAAGCTTAAAAAATGAAGAAAGTAACCTTTAAAGGTAGGTGATATTTTATGAAGGTAAAGAAGATACCTCAAAGAATGTGTACTGGATGCATGGAAATGAAACCTAAGAAGGAACTTATAAGAGTTGTTAAAAATAAAGAAAATGAAATATTTATAGATTTACATGGTAAGAAGCCTGGACGTGGAGCATATATCTGCAGAAATATAGATTGCTTAGAAAAAGCTGTAAAGACTAAAAGATTAGAAAGAAACTTAGAAACAAAGATAAGTGAAGAAATATATGATAAACTAAAGGAAGAGATATTTAATGCAGAATAAATTTTTAAGTTTTCTAGGAATTGCAAAGAAGTCTAGAAACTTGATAGAAGGATATAATGGATGTGAAGAAGAAATTAAAAGAAATAAAGCTCATCTATGTATTTTATCCTTAGAATGTTCAGAGAATACTAAAAAGAAGTTTGAGAAATACTGCGCTGACAGAAAAGTGCCTGTAATAGGGAACATACCAAAGGATGAATTGGGTATAGCTATAGGTAGAGAAGAAATCAATGTGCTAGCAGTAAAAGATGAAAAAATCTGTAAAAATTTAATAAAGTTATGGAAAGAGAATTACGGAATGTAAATTCGGGGGTGAAAGTTTTGGCGAAAATAAGAATATATGAGTTAGCTAAAGAATTAGAAGTTTCAAATAAGGAACTTATAAGTGTATTAATGGATGAGTTCGGAGTAGAAGCTAAGAATCACATGAGCGTCATAGATGAAGAGGATGCTGATCTTATAAAAGAGTTATACGAAGAACAAAAAAAAGAAGCAGCTGAAAAGAAGGAAATCATTGAAGAGTATGAATCAAAAATCAATGAAGACATAAGCAAACAACAAAGAAAAAACAGTAAGATAAGAAGAAGTAACAATAAAAGAGTAGAAGAAAAAGTTGATGAAACTCCAGATGAAGTTATTGAGATGGAAGAAACTATTGTTGTAAAAGACTTAGCTGATAAGCTTAAAAAACCAGTAGTAGAGGTTATAAGAGCTTTAATCTTCCAAGGTGTTATGGCAAGTGTAAACCAAGAGATTGACTTCAATACGGCTTCAAAGCTTATAGAGAGCTTTGGATCTATTCCAGTATTAAAAGAGCAAAATGTTGGTGAAGTTGCTAAAGAGCAAGAAGATGAAATTGATGCTTTAGATGAAGAAACATCAGAAGTAACAGAAACTAAAAGACCACCAATAGTAACTGTAATGGGTCACGTTGACCACGGTAAGACATCATTACTAGATGCAATAAAGAAATCTAAAGTTACAGCAACAGAGGCTGGTGGAATTACTCAACATATAGGGGCTTATACTGTAGATGTTAATGGTGAGAGAATTACCTTCCTTGATACTCCAGGTCACGAAGCTTTTACATCTATGAGAGCTAGAGGAGCTCAAGTTACAGATATAGTTATATTAGTTGTAGCTGCAGATGATGGAATTATGCCTCAGACTGTAGAGGCTATAAATCATTGCAAGGCTGCAGAAGTACCTATGATTATAGCTATAAACAAAATGGATAAAGAAAGTGCAAATCCAGATAGGGTTAAACAAGAGTTAACAGAATATGGATTAGTAGCTGAAGATTGGGGTGGAGATACTATATGTGTACCAGTATCTGCCCACACTAAGGAAGGTTTAGATAGCCTACTTGAGATGGTTGTAATAAATGCTGAAATGTTAGAATTAAAAGCTGATGCTAACAGAAGAGCTAAAGGAACAGTTATAGAAGCTAAATTAGATAAAGGAAGAGGACCTGTAGCTAGTATACTAGTTCAAAATGGAACTTTAAAATCAGGAGATTCTATAATAGTTGGAACTACTTATGGTAGAATCAGAGCAATGATTGATGATAAAGGTAAGAATACAAAAGAAGCCGGTCCTTCTATCCCAGTAGAAATATTAGGTCTTTCAGAAGTTCCAGCAGCAGGAGACAGATTTACTGTTGTTAGAGACGAGAAGACAGCTAGAATAATGGCAGAGTCAAGAAAAGAAAAGATTAGACAAGAACATTTCCAAACATCTAATAGAGTATCTATGGAAAATCTATACAACCAAATCCAAGAAGGTAAGGTTAAAGAGTTAAGTGTAATAGTTAAGGCTGACGTTCAAGGTTCAGCAGAAGCTGTTAAGCAATCTATAGAAAAGCTTTCTACAGATAATGTAAAAGTTAGAGTTATCCACGGAGCAGTTGGAGCTATAACTGAAACAGACGTATCCCTAGCTTATGCTTCTAATGCTATTATCATAGGTTTCAATGTAAGACCAGACAATAATGCTATTGCAGTTGCAGAAAGAGATAGCGTAGAAATTAAGACTTATAGAATTATTTATGATGCATTAGATGATATTAAATCAGCAATGATTGGTATGCTTGACCCTGAATATAAGGAAGTTGTTATTGGACGTTGTGAAGCAAGACAGGTATATAAAATTTCTAATGTAGGTACCATAGCTGGATGTTATGTGCTTAATGGAAAAATAACAAGAAATTGTAAGGTTAGAGTATTAAGAGATGGTATAGTAATTACAGAATCTACTCTTGCATCTTTAAAGAGATTTAAAGATGATGTTAAAGAGGCAGCTGCTGGATATGAATGTGGACTTAGCATTGATAAATTCAATGATGTAAAAGAAGGAGACATTATTGAAGGTTATATTATGGAAGAAATTAAACGAAAAGAATTGTAATAGGAAGGAGTGATCTCCATGGCTAACTATAGAGGCGGCAGAATAAATGAAGAAATAAAAAAAGATGTTAGCAACACTATTCAAAATAAAATAAAGGATCCTAGACTTACTGCTATGGTAAGTGTAACAGATGTAGAAGTTACAAGAGACTTAAGCTATGCTAAAGTATTTGTTAGTATATTTGGTACAGAGGATCAAAAGGAAGAAGCTCTAAAAATTCTTAAAAGTTCTACAGGCTTTATAAGAAAAGAAATAGGAAGAAATGTTAAGTTAAGACATATTCCTGAAGTTATCATAGAGTTAGATACAACTTTAGATAAAGCTAATCATTTAGAGTCTTTATTTAGAAAAATAAAGGAGAATGACTCCAATGATAACTAGAAATATAGTAGATATCATAGAGAAAAGTAAATGTATAGGAATTACTTTTCATCAATCACCAGATGGAGATTCTCTAGGAAGTGCCACAGCCCTACTTCAAGGGCTGAGGGCACTTAATAAAGAAGCATATATAATTTCAAAGGAAGAGATTCCAGATACATTTTCTTATTTACCTTATAGCGAAGAAATTACTGGATTACTTCAAGATGTAAAGGAAGATACAGATTTAGTAATTGTACTAGACTGTGGGGATTTCAAGAGGATAAATGCTAATTTAGATAGAGATAACAGACAATATAAACTTATAAACATAGATCACCACCTAAGCAATGAGAAGTATGGTGATTTAAATTATGTAGATGTAAATTCTGCAGCAGTAGGGGAGATAATCTATGACCTATTAGCTCAGTTAAAAGTAGATATTACTAAGGAAATAGGTAAATCAATTTATACTTCTATTTTAACAGATACAGGTTCTTTTAAGCATTCTAATACAACCACTGTAACACATGAGATAGCTGGGGCTATTATTAAAATCGGAGTTAACTTTAATAAGATTCAAAGACAAATATTTGAAAATAAAGAATTTAGTAAAGTTAAGTTTTTTGGGAAAGTAATAGATGCTCTAACACTACATATTAACAATAAAGTTGCATTCATGGATATTACTGAGAAAATGCTTAAAGAAGTAGGACTAGAATCCATAGACTCTTCCGAGGTTATTCATTTTGGAGCCATGATAAGTGGAGTAGAAGTAGTGGCATTGTTTAAGGAAAGTAAAGGTGGAGTAAAAGTAAGTTTAAGATCTAAAGAAGTAGTTGATGTTAGCAAGGTAGCAGAAATCTTTGATGGTGGAGGGCATAAAAGAGCAGCAGGACTTTTTTGTGAAGGCTCTATGTCAGATGTAAAGGATAAAATGTATAAAATATTAAAAGAAGAGTTGATATCTTATGATAGAAAATAATAAACCCTTTGGAGTTTTAAATATAAATAAACCCCTTGGAATAAGTTCCTTTGAGGTAGTAAGAAGAGTAAAAAAGCTAGCTAGAGAAAAGAAAGTTGGACATGGTGGTACTCTAGATCCAGAAGCTAGTGGTGTACTTCCAGTATGTATCGGAAGAGCTACTAAAGCTATAGATTTTATCATGGAAGGTGAGAAAGAGTATATAGCAAAAGTTAAATTAGGCGTAGTTACTGACACTTATGATAGAGAAGGAAAGGTACTTCGTGAAAGCAATGTTAGTTTTACAGAAGAAGAAATTGCTAATGCCATATTTAAATTTGAAGGAATCATTAATCAAGTACCACCTATGTATTCTGCTCTTAAGCAAAATGGAAAAAAACTATATGAATTAGCTAGAGAAGGAAAAGAGGTCTACAGAGAGCCAAGGAGAGTTACTATATATAGTATTGAGATATTGTCTATAAGTAGTCCAATAATTGAAATAAAAGTTAGATGTTCTAAGGGAACTTATATAAGAAGCTTATGCTATGATATAGGAGAAGAACTTGGTTGTGGAGCTATGATGTGGGATTTAAAGAGAACAGCTACAGGTCCTTTTAGCATAGAGAATAGTATAGATTTAAAAGAACTAACAGAGGAAAATATAAATAATTATATTATTTCTTTAGATGAAGTATTTAGTAAATTTCCTAAACTTGTGGTTAATGAAAAGTTTGAAAGATTGATATTAAACGGAGTAACTATAAATGATAGGACTCTTTTAAATAAAATTGAAAAGTTTTGTAAGTATGCAGTATATAACAATTCGGATAAGCTTATAGGAATTGGATTAGAAAGTGATGCAGGATTTAAACTAATAAAACTTTTTGTTTAGGGGATATATTTATGAAGGTTATAGAAGATAATTTTAGTAAAATCCTTGAAACTCCTAGTGTAATTGTACTAGGCAGTTTTGATGGTATACATAGTGGTCATAGAACATTAATTAATAGTGCTAGGAAGCTGGCAGATAAAATTAAAAAAGATCAACATATAAAGGATATAGAAGTTATGGTATGTACTTTTAAAAATCATCCCTTATCTGTTGTTAATAAAGAAATTTGCCCCAAACTAGTAATGAGTAATGAAGAAAAATCTATTTTATTTGAGAAACTTAAGGTAGACATAGTAAACTTTATGGAATTTAATAAAGAGTTTATGTCTATTTCGCCTGATGAATTTATTAAGAATTTAAAGAACTACTATAACGTTAAAGGTATAGTAGTTGGCTTTAATTATCGATTTGGATATAAAAACTTAGGTGATGTAGAAATTCTTAAAAAGTATAGTGAAATTTTAGATTATCAGCTTTTTGTAGTGAATCCCGTTACTGTAGATGGAGAAGTGGTAAGTAGCTCTGCTATTAGACATAATCTTCAAGAAGGAAACATTGAAAAAGCTAACAAATTTTTAGATAGGCCATTTATGTTAAAGGGATATATAATTAAAGGGAAACAAATAGGAAGAACCATAGGATTTCCTACTGTGAATTTAAATTATGATAAAAGTTTTATAGTACCTAAGGGTGGAGTTTATGGAACCATTATAGAGTATAAAAATAACTTTTATAAAGGTATAACTAATATTGGATATAATCCTACCCTAGAAGGTAATAAATTAAGTATAGAGACTAATATTTTAAATTTTGACAAGAATATATATGGAGAAGAAATTAAATTATATTTTATAGAGAAGATAAGGGAAGAAAAAAAATTTGTTAATCTTGAGGAATTAAAAAATCAATTATCTAAAGATAAAAGTTATATAAATCATAAAGATTACTCCATGCACATGGATAAAATACCCAAATAACTTATTTTTACAAATTTTTATAATTTAATTAGTTTTCTATTTACAAAGTAAATTTAGTTTGATATAATTTCATAGGAACCTTATGCTAGGTGTTCTGAATGCCAACGGGATACATGGCATATGGCGATTTAACTATTGGAGGTGCATACAATATGGAAAAGGCAAGAAAACAAGAAATAATGATAGAATTTGCAAGAACAGAAGGAGATACTGGTTCTCCAGAAGTGCAAATAGCATTATTAACAGAGAGAATTAAGGAATTAACTGAACACTTAAAAGTTCACAAAAAAGATCACCACTCAAGAAGAGGTCTTTTAATGATGGTTGGACAAAGAAAAGGACTTTTAAGCTACTTAAAGAAGCAAGATATCGAAAGATACCGTGCTATAATTGCTAAATTAGGAATTAGAAAATAATTGAGAGCGGCAAAGCCGCTCTATTATTTTAATTAAATAATGAAAAAAAGATAATAATAAATATATGTTTAAATATATATTTTAATAACCGAAAGGAGGAAAATTAATGACAAATACACTAACTACTTCTGTAGCAGGAAGAGAAATGAAGATAGAAATTGGCAAGATTGGGATGTTATCTGATTGTGCTATGTTTGTTAGCTATGGAGAGACTGTAATCCTTGTAAATGTAAATGCATCAGAAGAGCCAAGACAAGGAATAGACTTTTTTCCACTAAGCGTAGAATATGAAGAGAGATTATATGCTGTAGGTAAAATTCCAGGAGGATTTTTAAAGAGAGAGGGAAGACCATCAGAAAAAGCTATACTTAATGGCAGAGCTATTGATAGACCTATAAGACCTCTTTTCCCAAAGGGATATAGAAATGATGTTCAAGTTGTTTGTACAGTGTTGTCTGTAGATCAAGACAATGTTCCAGAAATATTAGCTATGAATGCTGCTTCAATAGCATTACTTTTATCAAGCATACCATTTACTGACGCTGTAGCTACAGTATCAATTGGATTAATCGATGGAAAGTTTGTAGTTAACCCTACATCTAAAGAAAGAGAATTAAGCTCAATGCAATTAACTGTATGTGCTACTAAAGAAAGAGTTATGATGATAGAAGCTGGTGGAGATGAAATTCCAGAAGAAACTATGATTGAAGCTATAGATTTTGGATTTAATGAGTGCCAATCTATTATAGCATTCCAAGAAGAAGCTAGAGCCAAGTTTGGAAAGGTTAAGCCTGAGCCAGTACTATACAAAGTAGATGGAGAAGTTGAAAGTAATGTAAGAAACTTTGCTTTCGACATGTTAAAAGAAGCTATGTATATCACTGACAAAGATGAAAGAAATGTTAAAGTAAGTGAAATTAAAGCTAAAATAAATGAAGAATTTTCTGAAAAATATCCAGAGAGTGGTAGTGACATAGGAGAAGTTGTGTACAGTATCCAAAAGGAAATTGTAAGGAATATGTTACTTAAAGATAAGAGAAGACCTGATGGTAGAGAGTTTGATCAGATTAGATCTATATCTTGTGAAACTGAAATTCTTCCAAGAACTCATGGTACAGGATTATTTACAAGAGGATTAACTCAGGTAATGACTGTAGCTACTTTAGGAGCTCTAGGGGATGTTCAGATCATAGATGGTATTGGAGAAGAAGACTTCAAGAGATATATGCATCACTATAACTTCCCAGCATATAGTGTTGGAGAAGTAAAACCACTTAGAGGACCGGGAAGAAGAGAAATAGGACACGGTGCTTTAGCTGAAAGAGCTTTAGAGCCATTAATTCCTTCTATAGAAGAGTTCCCATATGCTATAAGACTTGTTTCAGAAGTTTTAAGCTCTAATGGATCTACATCTCAAGCAAGTGTGTGTGGAAGTACATTAGCATTACTTGACGCAGGAGTTCCAATAAAGAGACCGGCAGCAGGAATTGCCATGGGACTTATAACTAGTGAAGATTTAAGCGAAGAAGCTGTAATTACAGATATTCAAGGAATAGAAGATTTCTTTGGAGATATGGACTTTAAAGTAGCTGGTACAGAAAAAGGAATAACTTCAATTCAAGTTGATACAAAAATAAAGGGGTTATCTAAGTATTGTATAAGAAAAGCTATAGAAGATGCTAGAGTAGCAAGACTATTTATCTTAGATAAAATAAATGAATGTATAGCTGAGCCAAGACAAGAGCTATCTAAATATGCTCCAAGAATGTACACTATAAATGTAAAACCAGATAAAATTAGAGATATCATAGGACCAGGTGGAAAAACTATTAAGAAAATAATAGCAGATACTGGTGTTAAGATAGATACTAATGATGATGGTAAAATAGTTATAATGTCTACTGATAGTGAAAGTGCTAATGAAGCGTTAAGAATTATAAAAGAAATTACTAAAGAAGTAGAAGTTGGTGAAATATACTTAGGTAAAGTTACTAAGATTATGGCATTTGGTGCTTTTGTAGAAGTGCTTCCAGGTAAAGAAGGCTTAGTACACATATCTAAATTAGCTAACGAAAGAGTAAATAAAGTAGAAGATGTAGTATCTGTCGGCGATGAAATACTTGTAAAAGTAACAGAAATTGATGCTCAGGGAAGAGTAAATCTTTCAAGAAAAGATGCACTAAAAGATAGTGAAGAGTCTAAAATAGAAGAGTAAAAAGAAGTTAAAATAAAAAGGTAAAATGCCTTTTTATTTTTTTATTTGTACATATAAGTTATTAATATATATGATTTATCTACTACAAAATTTAAGCACATATAGTGTACAATTTCATAAATTATATTATAATTGTATTGAGTTTCGTATATTAATTCATAAATTTAAACTAAAATACATATTAATTATAGTAATTTATAAAATTATGTATGAGGTGATATGTATGGAAGAAAAATATAGATATTTAAGTGAAATGGAAAGATACGAAATTATAAATATAAATGATGGAGATAAATATGGTACCCTAGGCAATAATGATATAGTTATAAATGAGAATGGGGAGCTTGAGCTGTTATTACTAGGAGATGGAAAGTCTAGTAAGATGTTCTTTAGAAATAATGATATGTTGGAAGTTTCCTGGGACTATGTTAAAAAAATAGGTTCTAAGACTATAATTATTGATGTTGATGGGGATACACTAAGAAAATCGCACATATAACATGGAGGTAAATATGGATATAGTTGTTCAGAAATTTGGTGGCACATCAGTATCTAGTGAGGATAATAGAAAATTAGTTATAAAAAAGATTAAAAGTGCTATAAAAGGTGGATATAAACCTGTAGTTGTAGTATCAGCTATGGGAAGAAAAGGGTCTCCTTATGCAACAGATACATTACTTTCTTTAATTAATGAAGAATTTAAGGGGAGTAATCCAAGAGCGCTGGATTTACTTTTGTCTTGTGGAGAAACTTTAAGTACAGTGGTAATGTGCAATGATTTACTAAAAGAAGGTATAGAAGCAGTTCCGCTTATGGGTGGAGAAGCTGGAATAAAAACTGATAATAATTTTAATAATGCATCTATTTTAAATGTGGATCCAAAGAATATACTAAAAGTATTGGATGATGGCAAAATACCAGTGGTAGCAGGTTTTCAAGGTATAAGTGAAGAGGGAAGTATTACTACCATAGGAAGAGGTGGAAGTGACGTTACGGGAGCAATCTTAGGAGCGGCACTAAAAGCAAAGGAAGTTCAAATATATACAGATGTTGATGGTATAATGACAGCAGATCCAAGAATAGTTTCTCAGGCTTCATTAATAGAAAGCATAAGTTATGATGAAGTATTTCAATTTGCAGAACAAGGTGCAAAGGTAATACATCCTAGAGCTGTTGAGATATCTAGAAGATATAATATTCCACTAGTAATAAAAAATACTCTTAGTGATTGTGCAGGAACTACAATTTCTTCCTATGGAGAAGATAATAGTAGAGTTGTAATTGGGATAACTCATATGAGCAATAGAATTCAGATAAGGATTAGTGGTAGATCGAATGAACATTGTAATAATATATTCCACATTTTAGCTAAAGAAGGTATAAGCATTGATTTAATCAGTGTATTTATTAAAGATAAAATATTTACCATAAATGAATCAGATTTAGAAAAGTTTAAAAATATAGCAGATAGCTTGAAGATTACCTATGAGTATACAAAAGATTGTAGTAAAATATCTATAATAGGTGCAAAGATGAGAGGAATTCCGGGTGTTATGTCTAGAATCATAAAAGCCTTAGAAGAAGGACATGTAGATATTCTTCAAACTGCTGATTCTCATACAACTATCTGGTGCCTTGTAGAAAGCAGTAAAGTCAAAGATGCTATAAACTTACTTCATAATGAATTTAAATTAGGATAGTATATAAAGACCTCTTAATGCACAAAATAAAAAACATTAGGAGGTGTTTTTCCATGGAAAATAAAGATAAAAAGAAAAAACATAAGGAAGACGAAGATAGTAAATATAACAAAAATAATAAAAGTAAAGTTATGATAAATGAAGATAATGATGATGAACAAAATGAAGGTAATAATTCTGGAGGGGTAAGTAACGAGATTGCCAACCTTAAAGAAGTTGGTGTTATGACTGTTGCAAAAGCAGATGATAGAATTCAGGTTATACCTATAATAGGGCAAGTTGAAGGCCATAATATGGCTGGAAATCAGACTAAGGCTACAAAATATGAGCTAATTATTCCACAGCTTATTGCTATTGAAAGGGATAGGAATGTAAAAGGTATACTTATAGTATTGAATACTGCAGGAGGAGATGTAGAGGCCGGATTAGCTATTGCAGAGATGATAACTAGTCTTAGTAAGCCTACAGTTTCTATAGTAATAGGTGGAGGGCATTCAATAGGAGTTCCATTAGCTACTGCATCAAATTATTCATTTATAACTCCTTCAGCTACAATGATAGTTCATCCTGTAAGAATGAATGGATTTGTTATAGGTGTATCTCAAACTTTTGAATATTTTAGAAAAATGCAGGAAAGAATAGTTGAATTTGTAGTTAGAACTTCGAAGATTAATTCAGATGATTTCAGAAGTCTGATGAGTCAAACTGATGAGTTGTTAAATGATATAGGAACTATATTGATAGGCGGGCAGGCTGTAGAATGTGGACTTATTGATGAAGTAGGTGGAATTAGAGAAGCTTTAGATAAATTAGAAGAGTTAATAAATGAACACGAAGAAAAGGAAGAAGTTTCAGAAGAGAATAGTGAAGGGTAAACAGGTTTCTTGTTGGATAAGAAATTATCCTTTTAAATATTAAGTTGTCAGCAAAACCATGCTGGCAACTTTTTATATAGAATAAATTTATTATATGTGTAAAAATTTTGAAAATTATAGCCTAAGTAATATAAATAATGTAAATAATCTTAAATAGATAAAAAAAATTTGAAATATAGGTGGATTTCAATGTACAATATATTGAGATGGAAAAATGGAAATTATTTTCATGAATCTTAGGACGAGTTTTGGAGGAGATACTATGGCTAGAGGAAAAGAGCCTTTAAAAAAGAAAAGCAGTAATAAGAAGAAGACTGTTAAAAATAGTAGTACAAAAGATAAAACTATAAAAAGAGAAAAGTTGTTTGATTTTAATGGAATCATACTTATAACCTTAGGGGGGTTAATATTTTTATCATTACTATCAGTAGTGCTTTCAGATCCAACCTCTCTGGCTGGCTCAATGGGAGTATTTTTCAATAGAATTCTTATAGGATTATTTGGTATAGGTGCCTATACATTGCCATTTATCCTTATATATATGGGAGTAAGTTATATAAAATCAGATAGATACTTTAAATTTACCAAAAGATCCGTTGGAATTTTCATGTTTCTAATTACAACAATGATTTTTATAGAGCTTATAATATTACCGGTCTACTATGTAAGAGGAAGCATGGCAAGTGCTATTATAAATCAATTTAAAGCTACATCTGTCATTCATGGAGGTATTATATCTTTAGTAATTGCAGTTCCACTAAGCTTACTTTTAGGAAAAGTAGGTGGATACATAGTTTTATTTGCCTTTTATATAATATCCTTAGTTTTAATTAATAACATTACTATAAAAGAGTTATTTACCTTTGAGAAAGTGGAAAAAAAGAAAAAGGATAAGGGCTCTACTATGACTAATATTGTAATAGATGAAGCTATGGGATATGTACCAGTAGATGGTAATACCATAAATAATAAAAGTAATGAAGAATCAAAGATTAAAATCATAGATTTTATGAAGATGGATGAGGGAGATAATCAATTAGAAAGTAAAAGGGAATCGGTTGTAGATGAATATCGTCAAACTAAAGGTAATAAAAGCAATATAGAAGATATAGATATTGACATTTCCTTTGGAGAAGGGAACAGGGTATATGCTTATGAACACCCTACATCAGAATTACTCCATAAAAATCTAAGTAGTATAGGTAAAAATGGTGATAAAAAAGAACTTCTTAACAGTGCTAATAAACTTCAAGAAACCTTAGAAAGCTTTGGAGTTGAAGCTAAGGTAATACAGGTTACGAAAGGACCATCTGTAACTAGATTTGAATTACAACCCCATGTAGGAGTTAAGGTTAGTAAGATAGTTAACTTAGCTGATGATATAGCTTTAAATTTAGCGGCATCAGGAGTTAGAATAGAAGCTCCAATTCCAGGAAAGGCAGCGGTGGGTATAGAAGTACCTAATAAGGAGTTATCGGCAGTATTTTTAAGAGAAGTAATAGAAAGTGAAGAGTTTACTGCTACAAAGAAAAACTTAGCCTTTGCTCTTGGAAAGGATATTGCAGGAAATTGTGTGGTAGGAGATTTAACTAAGATGCCTCACCTTTTAATTGCAGGAGCTACAGGTTCAGGAAAAAGTGTATGTATTAATACTCTTTTAATAAGTTTATTATATAAATATACTCCGCAAGAAGTTAAACTTCTTTTAATAGATCCTAAAGTGGTAGAACTTAATATATATAATGGAATACCACACTTATTAATTCCGGTAGTTACAGATCCTAAGAAGGCTGCAGGTGCATTGAACTGGGCAGTTAATGAAATGACTAGAAGATATAAGCTTTTTGCAGACAATAATGTAAGAAATATTGAGGGATATAATGATTTTGCAGAAAAGGGAATAATAGAAGAAAAGCTTCCATGGATAGTAATTATAATAGATGAGTTGGCTGATTTAATGATGGTATGTCCAAATGATGTGGAAGAATATATCGGTAGATTAGCTCAAATGGCTAGAGCAGCAGGAATGCACCTAGTAATAGCAACTCAAAGGCCTTCTGTAGACGTAATTACAGGAGTAATTAAAGCAAATATACCATCTAGAATTTCTTTTGCTGTTTCAAGCCAGATAGACTCAAGAACAATTCTAGATTCTTCAGGAGCAGAGAAGCTTTTAGGTAAGGGAGATATGCTATATTATCCAGTAGGAGAATCTAAGCCACTAAGAATTCAAGGGGCTTTTGTGTCAGAAGAGGAAGTAGAGACGGTGGTAGAATTTATTCGTAATGGAGTAAAGGAGTTAGAGTACAAAAAAGAAATTATGGATGAGATAGAAAATAGTGTGTCTAAATCTAAGGGGGGGGGAGGCTGTGATGAACTATTAGATGAAGCCATTAAAATTGTATTAGAAACAGGGCAAGCATCAACATCCTTATTGCAGAGGAGACTAAAAATAGGGTATAATAGAGCGGCTAGAATTATAGATGAGATGGAAGCAGAAGGAATTATATCTGGTCGTAATGGAAGCAAACCAAGACAGGTTCTTGGAAGAGACGACCTGATGAGATAATAGCTTGTTAACTAATTTTAGTTAACCTTACAAAAGAATTGAATTTAAACAATACAAAGATAACACAGGAGGATAAGAGTGGAAAAATTAAAATTTGGAGTAATAAACTTAGGTTGTGACAAAAATAGAATAGATGCAGAGATAATAATAAACAGTTTGAAAAGCAGATATGAAGCAGTAACAGATGAAAGAGAAGCGGACATTCTGCTAGTAAACACCTGTGGATTTATAGAAACTTCAAAGCAAGAATCTATAGATACCATATTAGAAATGGCGAAGTACAAGAAAGGTAAATGTAAGGTACTGATAGCTACAGGGTGCCTAACTCAAAGATATGGTAGTGATCTTTTGGAGCTTATGCCAGAGCTAGATATAATTTTAGGAGTAAATGATTATGATAAGCTACATGAATGTATTAAAAAATCTATGGAAACCGGAGAGAAGAGCTGTATCACAACCTATAGTGATACTAATATAAATATTGGTAAAAGACAGGTTACCACTGGTGGAACAACTGCCTATATAAGAATATCGGAGGGGTGTAACAATATTTGTGCCTACTGCGCAATTCCTAAAATAAGAGGAAGATATAGAAGTAGAGATATGGAGGATATCCTTAAAGAAGCTAAGGAGTTAGCTTTGAATGGATATAAGGAATTAATTATAGTAGCTCAAGATACTACTAATTATGGAGTAGATATATATGGAGAAAAAACTCTACATATACTTTTAAGAGAGTTAGGAAAAATTAAAAGTATAAAGTGGATAAGACTTCTTTACTGCTATGCAGAAGAGTTAACTGATGAAGTTATAAACGAAATAGCTACAAATGATAAAGTATGTAAATATATAGATATTCCGATACAACATATCAGTGATGATGTTTTAAAGGCGATGAGAAGAAAAGGTAGAAAGAAAGTAATTACTGAAAATATTAGAAAGCTTAGGGAAGCAGTTCCGAACATAGCTATAAGAACTACGCTTATAGTAGGATTTCCAGGAGAAACTAAAGAAAACTTCTTAGAATTATTAGAGTTTGTAAAGGAAACTAAATTCGATAAGCTTGGAGTATTTACATACTCTCAAGAGGAAGGAACTGTAGCTGCAGAAATGGAAGGTCAAATAGAAGAAGAAGTTAAAGAACGAAGGCTTCATTCTATAATGATGGCTCAGCAAAGCATATCAGCAGAAATAAATAAAAATAAAGTAGGGAAAATTTATGAAGTATTAATTGAAAGCAAAAAAAGAGGAAGCTATTGTGGAAGAAATTATGAAATGGCTCCAGAAATTGATGGAGAAATTTATGTGAAATCTAATAAGCCAAGAATAGGCGATTTTATTATGGTTAAAATAAAAGATGCACTAGAATATGACTTAATAGGTGAAATCACTGAATAAATTTTGTTTTTTTAGAGTTATAATAAGAATATTAATTAAAAAGCAGGGCTAAAAAGTTTTAAAATAAAATTAATATTAATAAACTAAATAATTTTAAGATTTTATTGTATAATATTTGTATAAGATAAAATAATTTATAATTATCATATTAAAAGGTTTTACTTTGATATTTTTATAATAGGATGTAAATTTTATTTGTATAAAATGATTATACAATTGGTAAATTTCGGGAGTAGGAGATGTTAATGATGAATCTTGCAAATAAGCTTACGGTACTAAGAATGATATTAGTTCCTATATTCTTAATATGTGCAATGATTAATACAGCTACAGCCAATGTTATTGCTTTAGTAATATTTATAATAGCTTCAGCAACAGATAAATTAGACGGCTATATAGCGAGAAGTAGAAATCAAATAACTAACTTTGGAAAATTCATGGACCCTCTAGCAGACAAGCTTTTAGTGACCTGTGCCTTAGTACTTTTAGTTGAGAAAGGAATTATTGCAGCTTGGGTAGTAGTTATAATAATTTCTAGGGAATTTATAGTGTCTGGCTTAAGGACATTGGCTGCGTCACAGGGAGTAGTAATAGCTGCAAGCAATTGGGGAAAACTAAAAACTGTAATTCAGATGATAGCCATTATAATGGGCTTATTATCTCTAGTATATAATCCATCATGGATTAATGTTGTAACGCAAGTTACTATATACTTAGCTGCTATTATTACTGTAATATCTGGAGTGGATTATTTTATTAAAGGAAAAGGAATTATAAATATCAATAAATAATGTTTATAATTCTATAATTATGTTTAAAATGGTAAAGAGTTCCTTGAAAGAGATTTGAAGGAACTCTTTATTATAAAACTTGACCTGATAAATTAAATATTATATAATAAATATATAAGAACTACTGTTCGCAATGGAAGGATGTGAACCCTAAAGGGGAATTTATGAATAACGATAAATTAAAAGCATTAGAAGCAGCTATGGGTCAAATAGAGAAGCAGTTTGGTAAGGGCTCAATAATGAAATTAGGAGAAGAAAGCGCTTTAAATATAGACTGTATATCTACAGGATGTTTAGGGCTAGATATTGCATTAGGAATTGGTGGAGTTCCAAGAGGAAGAATAATTGAGATATTTGGACCAGAATCTTCAGGTAAAACTACTGTAGCCTTGCATGTAGTTGCAGAAGCACAAAGACAAGGTGGATGTGCAGCCTACATAGATGCAGAGCATGCCCTTGATCCGGTTTATGCAAAGGCATTAGGCGTAGATATAGATAACTTAATAGTATCTCAACCAGATACAGGAGAGCAGGCTCTTGAAATTACCGAAGCCTTAGTTAGATCCGGTGCAATAGATATAGTAGTTATAGACTCTGTTGCTGCCTTAGTTCCAAAGGCTGAAATTGAAGGTGAAATGGGAGATTCCCATGTAGGTCTTCAAGCTAGACTTATGTCTCAAGCTTTAAGAAAGCTTACTGGTTCTATAAACAAATCAAAATGTTCTACTATATTTATAAATCAATTGAGAGAAAAAGTTGGAGTTATGTTTGGAAATCCAGAGACAACTCCAGGAGGAAGAGCTCTTAAATTCTATGCATCTGTAAGAATTGATGTAAGAAAGATAGATACTATTAAACAAGGAGAAACCTTCTTAGGAAATAGAACTAGAGCTAAAATAACTAAGAATAAAGTTGCGCCACCATTTAAGCAAGCAGAATTTGATATTATGTATGGTGAAGGAATATCTAAGGTTGGAGATATACTAGATATCGGTGTTAAAGAAGAGATAGTACAGAAAAGTGGTGCTTGGTTTGCGTACGGAGATGTAAGACTAGGTCAAGGAAGAGAAAATGCTAAAAACTTCTTTAAAGAAAATCCAGAGATTGCTAATGAAATAGAGAATAAAATAAGAGAGAAGTATTCTCTACCACTATATAGTGGTACACCAAAGGTTAAGAATCAAGTAGAAGAAGGTTAGAGTTTTTATTAAAATAATATAAAAATACATTTATATATGATAAGGGCGTAAGTAAAACTTTAAGTTTAAATAAGGACTTTAAGTTTTACTTATTTTTTGCTTAGAATTCACCAGATTATGTATGAAATATAAAAATAGATATATAATTTAAATGTATGATATTTTGATAGAAAATTAAAGGTGTTATTCTAATTTAAAAAAATTTCAAAGGACGAAACCACGCATGGAGTCTACTTTACGGGAGATTGTAGTATTTATCAATAAACTTGACAATGATGTTAAAGTAATATAAAATGAATACAAATACTGGTTTAATATAATATAGGAATTGAATAGAATATGCACCTTTTCAAGCTTTCATTTTACTGCTAATATATGTCATAAAATAAGCAAAGGAGGTGTTGGAAATTGAATGAAGCAAGTCAAATTATTTTTATAATAGCTATTGCGCTAGTTGTTTGTTTAGTTGCTATTTTTGTTTTTATTTATACAAGAAAGAATATATCTTTAGCAAATGTATCTAAATCTGAAGAAGAAGCTAAAAAGATTTTAAATGAAGCTCAAAAAGATGCTGAATCTAAAAAGAAGGAAGCTATTCTTGAGGCTAAAGAAGAAGTTCATAGATTAAGATCTGATTTTGATAAAGAATCAAGAGAAAGAAGAAATGAACTTCAGCGATTAGAGAGAAGGGTTCTTCAAAAAGAAGAGACTTTGGATAAGAAAACCCTAGCTATAGAGAAAAAAGAAGAAGGATTATCTAAAAAACAACAAGAGGTTGAAACATTAGAATCAGGAATACAAGAGTTATATAATAGTGTAAGAGAAGAGCTACAAAGAGTAGCAGGATTAACCTCAGAAGAAGCAAAGCAAATACTATTAGATGAAGTTAAGAGAGAAATTAAACATGAAACGGCAATAATGATTAAAGAAGTTGAATCTAAAGCTAAAGAAGAGGCTGATAAAAAGGCGAGAGAAATTATAACATATGCTATACAGAGATGTGCAGCAGATCATGTAGCTGAATCTACAGTACATGTTGTATCACTTCCTAACGATGAAATGAAGGGAAGGATTATTGGGCGTGAAGGTAGAAATATAAGAGCCCTTGAAACTTTAACAGGAGTTGATTTAATAATAGATGATACTCCAGAAGCTGTTATTCTTTCAGCTTTCGATCCTATTAGAAGAGAGGTAGCTAAGATTGCCTTAGAAAAACTAATAGTTGATGGAAGAATACATCCAGCAAGAATTGAGGAAATGGTTGAAAAAGCGAAGAAAGATGTTGAAAATGACATAAGAGAAGAGGGTGAGCAGGCCACCTTTGAAACTGGTATCCATGGATTACATGTGGAAATAATCAGACTTTTAGGAAGATTGAAATATAGAACTAGTTATGGTCAAAATGTATTAAAGCATTCTATAGAAGTTTCATACTTAGCAGGGCTTATGGCATCAGAGCTTGGAATAGATCCTACTATCGCAAAGAGAGCAGGATTATTACATGATATTGGTAAAGCTGTAGACCATGAAGTAGAAGGACCACATGCACTAATTGGTGCTGAAATAGCTAAAAAATGTCACGAATCTCCAATAGTTGTAAATGCAATTGCGGCTCATCATGGAGATGTAGAGTATCAATCTTTAGAAGCAGTGCTAGTTCAAGCAGCGGATGCTATATCTGCAGCTAGACCGGGTGCAAGAAGAGAAACTCTAGAAGCATATATCAAAAGATTAGAGAAATTAGAAGAAATCGCAAATTCATATGAATGTGTAGAAAAGTCATATGCAATTCAAGCCGGAAGAGAAATTAGAATTATGATTAAACCAGAAGATGTTGATGATGCAGGAGCGATTGAAGTGGCTAGAGATATTGTGAAGAAGATAGAATCAGAATTAGAATATCCAGGTCAAATAAAAGTTAATGTTATCAGAGAAACAAGAGCAGTAGAATATGCAAAGTAAAATTAAGTAATGAAAAGGTTAAGCCTCCTATTTAATAGGAGGCTTTTATTTTTATTATTTGGAGTTTAATTATATTTTGCAATGGAAGAGATTTATATTCTCAATAAAAGGAATTTTCAATCAAGTGTAGAAATAGTATATAGGGGTTAAATAATATTAATTAAACTATAAGTAGTAATCGTAGTAGGAGGTTTATTATGGAGGTATTAAAAGTTTCAGCAAGATCTAATCCTAATTCTGTTGCAGGAGCATTAGCTGGTGTGCTAAAACAAAGCAATGGAGCAGAAATTCAAGCTATAGGTGCAGGTGCAATAAATCAAGCGGTGAAGGCGGTGGCGATAGCTAGGGGATTCGTAGCACCTAGTGGAGTTGATCTGGTATGTATACCAGCATTTACAGATGTAGAAATTGATGGGGAAGAAAGAACAGCCATTAAATTAATAGTACAGTCTAAATAAATAGATTAATATTGATTGCTAAATAAGTACTTAAAGAGTAAAGGTTTAGATTTTATTTACAAATATAAGTAATTAAGAAGTGAATAAACGAACATAAAGATATGAAGTTAAGAGCTTTGATTTCATATCTTTATATTTGTTTAAAAATAAGGGCAAAGTCTCTAAAAATAGGTATGTAAAAATAGAAAAATGAGAATAATAATAGTATGTTAAAATTCCCATATAATCTTTACACTATATTTAATAAGTGGTATTATACATGTATGAAGTATATCTTTCATATGAAATTGCAATGAATTGAAAAATTCATTATATGTAAATATCCAAGTGTTTGTCTTATTTGTTCAGGGATAAGTGCATGAAAAGGTTTAAATAAGATAAATTTTATTATCTAAGGATAGTTTTAATTATTTTATATTGTAAAGAATAAGTATTAATGGGGGTAGTTACAATGATGCTGTCAAAAAAGGCAATGGAAATTTCACCATCACTTACATTAGCAATCACAGCAAAAGCTAAAAAGATGAAAGCAGAGGGGATTGATGTTATAGGCTTTGGTGCAGGAGAGCCAGATTTTAATACTCCAAAAAATATTCAACAAGCAGCTATAAAAGCAATTGAAGCTGGTCAAACAAGATATACAGCAGCTTCAGGAATAATTGAATTAAAAGAAGCAATTGTAAATAAGTTGAAAAGAGATAATAGCTTAACATATAAAACTTCTCAGATAATCATTTCTACAGGAGCTAAGCAGTGCCTAGCAAATGTTTTTCAAGCTATATTAAATCCAGGAGATGAAGTTTTAATAGGTGCTCCATATTGGGTTAGTTATCCAGAACTTGTACAATTGGCCGATGGGGTTGCAACTTTTGTTGAAACTCAAGAGAGTAATTCCTTTAAACTAACTGTAGAAGCTTTAGAAAAAGCAGTTAATGATAAAACTAAAGCTATGATACTAAATAGTCCTAATAATCCAACAGGAACAGCTTATACGAAAGAAGAGTTAGAAAAAATTGCAACTTTTGCACAAAAACATGATATAATAATTATATCAGATGAAATATATGAAAAACTTTTATATGGAGAAAGTGGTCATATTTCTATAGCAAGTTTATCTGAAGATGCTTATAACAGAACAATAGTAATAAATGGGGTTTCAAAAGCTTATGCTATGACTGGATGGAGAATTGGTTATGCAGCAGCTAGTGAGAAGATAACTTCATTAATGTCAAATATACAAAGTCATACTACTTCAAATCCATGCTCAATATCTCAATATGCATCTGTTGAAGCTTTGAATGGAGATCAAAGTGAAGTTGAAAGAATGAAGCAGGAGTTTAAAAAGAGAAGAGATTTCATGGTAGATAGAATTAATTCTATAAATAATTTATCTTGTGTTAAACCAGAAGGTGCATTTTACGTTATGGTTAATATATCAAAGGTGTTAAATAAGGAAGTGGACGGAAAGCTTATAAAAGATTCTCTTACATTTAGTGACCTACTTCTTGAGAAGGAGAAGGTAGCAGTAATACCAGGTATTGCTTTTGGAGTAGATGATTTTATAAGATTATCTTATGCGACATCTATGGAAAACATAGAAAAAGGATTGAATAGAATAGAAGACTTTGTTAATGGCATAAAATAATATTCTCATAAATGAGGTGATAATATGCTAACAAAGGAAATGATAATTAATAATCCACAGGGATTACATGCAAGGCCAGCAACTTTACTAGTACAAAAAGCTACTACATTCAAGTGTGAAGTTACCTTAGAATGTAATGGTAAAGGAGCTAATGCTAAAAGTCTTATTGGAGTGTTGTCCTTAGGAGTTAATAAGGGCTACACAGTAAAAATTATAACCAATGGAACTGATGAAGAACTTGCGCTTAAAGAAATTATTTCTACTGTAGAAGTATTATAATTGAGATAGAAGAACTGCTTAGGCGGTTCTTTTGTTCTATAGGAGGATTTTATGAATGAAATAATAATAAATAGTAGTAAAGAAATCTATTTAGAGAGAAGTAAACATTTTATTCAATGCTTCCTGGATATAAAGGGAGGAAGAAGTAAATATACAGCTATTAGCTATGAAAAAGACATAAAAGATTTCTTTAATACAGATGATGTAACAAGTATAACTATAGAAGATATAAGGGGGGTAAATGTATTTCACGTCCAGAAGTTTATATTAGATTTACAAAATAAAGAATTATCTTCTGCGACTATAAATAGAAAAATATCATGTCTCTCTGCTCTTTATAAATGGCTTATGAAGTATGAAGATAATTATAGTGATATAAGGATTATTAAATTCAATCCCTTTGCTAATGTGAGGGAGGAAAAACCTATTGTAACTAATAAGGTTACGGAATTTTTAACTGAGGAAGAAAGTAGAATTCTACTTAGTAGCATTGATACTAGTACTGTACTGGGACTTAGAAACAAAACCATATTAGCTTTAGCACTTACCACGGCTTTAAGGAAATCAGAAATCATAAATATAAAAATATTACATATAAAAAAATATGGAGAATATGATGTTATAGAAGTAACTAGAAAAGGAAGTAAAAAAGATTTGGTAAAACTTCAACCAAAGGTAAAAAAGCTAATTGAAGAATATATTTCAGCCACAAATAGGAACAAGGAAGAGTATAAAAACAACTATTTATTCATAGGACACTCCTCGAATAATAGAAATGGAGAAAAATTAAATCCAAGTACTCTAAACTATATGCTAAAAAATGTATGTAATCAATGTAATATAGATAAAAAGCTCAAAGTTCACTCCACTAGACATACAGCGATAACTATGGCAATCACGCAGGGAGCTACCATAGAAAAGGTTAGAGAATTCGCTGCTCATAGGAGTATTGCAACGACTAATAGATATATTCACTCTATAGACAAGCTTAAAGATAATCCTGGCGATAACATAGATATTATATAAAATTTTAGGAATTTATTTTAAGTTAGAGGCATACATTTTTAGTGTAATATAAAAATGGAGGTATGTTCATGGCTTTTGATAATGAATATGAATTTGTACCCTTAGCTCCTATGACACATAATTCTTTACCTGATGAGATGAAAGACTTTATATCTACATGTGGTATGATGGGAATAATGCCAGGAAATAATTTTATACATCCAATGCAAAGAGAAGTGGCTGAGGTTATAGATTTAAAAGAAACCAATGATAATATAGATACGCCTAGAGAGGGCTATTTAGATGAAGACTTTGAAGATGATGTAGAGAGATATGTACAGGAGAACGGAAATAGATTACTGAAAGGATTTGAAGAGGGAAGTAACTTCACTACTAAAGATATTTCATGGAATGAAGAAAATGATTATGAATTTATGAGGACGGAAAAAATTGTTAAATCCATAGAAAGTAATAATCTAGGTATATTTAAGTTTCTAGAAGTTAATGGTATGCCTTATGAAAAAGCAAAAAAATTTATTCGAAGAGTAATTAGGCTATCAATTCGTTATGATAAATAAGTAGAATAACATACTACTCATATATAAGTTTCAATAAATAAAGTTTATTAATATTACTTAGAGTAATCTATGGTTCTAAGTAAGCTGAATATGGAAATTTTCTTAAAATTTATATGCTAAATATTAAGAATTAGAATAAAGACCTATTAATTAATAAAAAATCGACTCTGTCGATTTTTTATTTTTAAAATAAACTATATAGTAATATTTATCCTCCAATATATATATAAATTAATAAGGTAGATTATTTGAAATTTTAAAGTTAATGTATATTAATTAGAAATGGGGGGTATAAAATGAAGTACACAAGATACAATATAAAATCTAAACCAAAGAAAAATAATAGATTTCTATTTTACTTAGCTATAACCTTACTTATGGCACTACTTTTAGGAACATTTATATTTAAATTTATACTTAAAGACTCAGGGAAAATAGGATTTCTTAAGGGTGGAGAGATTAATAATAAACAGCAACAAAGTAATGGTAAAGAAGTAGGGAAAGGTGAAGCAAAAGAAACTGAAAAATTAAGTGAAGTAAAGGGTCAAGAAGTTATATCAGAATATAATTTTTATATATTACAGTGTGGTGTATTTAAGGTAAAGCAGAATGCTGATGAAACTTTAAGTAAGCTATCTGCCTTTGGTAATCCTTTTATAGGACAAGAAGGAGAGCTATCAAAGGTATACTTTGGAATATATTCTGATAAAAATATAGAGAGTGGAGTTGCGATTTTAAAAGAAAAGGGAATAGACAGTTCAAAGATGATTATTAATATACCTATAGAAGATGACTCTACTACTCAACTTTGTGAAATTGTAGATAGCTTATTACAAATAGTAAATAAAACTTTAGAAAGTGGTGTAAAATCTATTAATACTAGTGAATTTAAAAAGTGGGTTGATGGGCTAGATAAAATAGATGAAAATATGAAACAACATAATGAAGTTAATTCTTTGAAAGAATATATAAAAGCTCTTCCAGATGAGGTCGATAAAAGTAAAGCTGGAGAAGTTTTGAAATACATTTATGATCAACTAGTAAAATTTAAAAAATAATTTAGATATGAGTATAAATAAGTAGATATGAGGCTATCTGTGAACAAAAGTTTACAGATAGCCTTAATTTATAAAAAAAGTTTAAAAAATTTATTATAGTCTTGTGTAAAAAAATATTAAATGTTACACTATATTAGATATAAAATATTAATCGCTAATGTAAATAGTATATTGAACATTTTAAATATACTGGGGGATATTTTTTATGGGAAAACCGTATAAAAGCACTAAAGAGTATGTGTTTATAACTCTCTTAGGTGCCATTTCTGGAAGCTTTATTGGAGAATTTTTAGGAAGTACTTTTGAAGCCTTAAATTTTTTAGGAAAAACATATTTTATAGGGCTAAAAAACCCTTTAGTAATTGATTTAAAGGTTTTAGAATTAACCTTTGGACTAGGCTTTGGATTAAATTTAATGGCTATCATAGGTATAATTTTGGCAATCGTATTATATAAAAAATTCTAGGAGGAAGTTATGAATATAGTATTAGCTTCTGCATCACCACGCAGACAAGAGTTGTTAAAGCGTTTAGTAGATAATTTTCAAATAGAGGTTAGTAACTTTGATGAAGATTCTATTAAGTTTCAAGATGATATAGACAAATATGTATGTGATTTAGCTGAAGGTAAGGCTAGAAAAATTTTGAATAAAGTGCAGAAAAAGAGTGTTGTCATAGGGTGTGATACTGTAGTATATTTAAATGGCGAAATTCTTGAGAAACCAATAAATGATGAAGATGCATTTAAAATGCTAAAGTCACTCAGTGGGAATGTACATAAAGTTTACTCAGGATTAGTTTTAATAAACAGTGAAAATAATGAACTAATCAGGAAAAGTGTTTGTACTGAAGTTAAATTTATGAATCTATCTGAGGATATGATACTTAGGTATATAAAGTCAGGACAATGCAATGGTAAGGCTGGTGCCTATGGAATACAAGATGATGCGGCTGTTTTTGTGGAGAGCATTAATGGGTGCTATTATAATGTAGTGGGCTTGCCTTTAAATACTCTATATTTATCACTAAGGGAGATGGGGGTAAATCTATAAAGGAGTTAGTTTATGAACTACAAATTAAAAATTAAAGATTTACCTAAAAATGAAAGACCTAGGGAAAAAATATTAAGATATGGAGCAGAATATCTATCTAATTCTGAACTTTTGGCCCTTATACTTAGGACTGGAACAAAGGAAGAGAGCGTTTTGAATTTATGTGATAGGTTATTATCCCATTGTGGAGGTATAAATGGAATTTCAGGCTCCAGTATTAGTGGCTTAAAGCAAGTAAAAGGAATAGGGGAGGCTAAAGCTACTCAAATTTTAGCTCTTGCAGAGCTAGCCACTAGATTTAATTCCTTTAAATCGGGCACAGAGTATGCAGTAAATAGCCCCAAAGATGTGTCTATTTATATGATGGGACAAATGAAAAATTTAAAGAAAGAATATTTCAAACTAATTATGTTGAATACTAAAAACATAATTATATCGGTTAAGGATATTTCAATAGGAAATTTAAATAGTTCCATTGTTCATCCACGGGAAGTCTTTATAGAGGCTATAAAACTTAGTAGTGCATCTGTGATATTATGTCATAATCATCCATCAGGTGATCCAACCCCTAGTAAAGAAGATATACTGATAACTAAAAGACTAAGGGAATGTGGAACATTACTAGGCATAGAAGTATTAGATCATGTTATTATTGGTAACGAAGCTTATATAAGCTTAAAAGAAAAAGGTATTATATAGATTGAGAGGAGAGTTTTTTATGGGTTTATTCGGAAAATCAAGAGATATGGGAATAGATTTAGGAACTGCAAACACGTTAGTATATATTAAAGGAAAGGGTATAGTACTTAGAGAACCTTCCGTTGTTGCTATAAATAAAAATACAGGAAAAGTTTTAGCTGTAGGTAATGAAGCTAAAAATATGATAGGTAGAACACCAGGAAATATTGTAGCTATAAGACCTATGAGAGATGGAGTAATAGCAGATTTTGATGTAACTGAGAAAATGCTTAGACACTTCATTGAGAAAGTAGGAGCTAAAAATTCATTTAAAAGTCCAAGAATTGTAGTTTGTTTCCCTTCAGGAGTAACTGAAGTTGAAAAGAGAGCTATATATGAAGCAACTAAGAGTGCTGGAGCTAGGGAAGCTTATTTAATGGAAGAACCTATGGCAGCAGCTATAGGAGCTGGATTACCTGTTAATGAGCCTACAGGAAGCATGGTTGTAGATATTGGAGGCGGTACTACAGAAGTAGCAATTATATCTTTAGGTGGTATAGTTACTAGTATGTCTTTAAGAGTTGCTGGTGATGAATTAGATCAAGCAATTATAGCATACATAAAGAAACAGTATAATCTTATGATAGGTGAAAGAACTGCAGAAAATATAAAAATAGAATTAGGTTCTGCTTATGACCTAGGAGAGACAAGAGAAAATATGCAAATTAGAGGAAGAGACCTTATAAGTGGACTTCCTAAAGTAGTAGAAATTAGAGAAGAAGAAGTAAGAGAGGCATTGGAAGAGCCTGTATGCTCTATCATAGATGCTATAAAAACAACTTTAGAAAAAACACCACCAGAACTTGCAGCGGATATTATGGATAAAGGTATAATGCTTACAGGTGGAGGAGCCCTATTAAAAGGATTAGACGAACTAATAGCCAATGAAACCCATATGCCAGTAAATATAGCAGAAATACCATTAGATTGTGTAGCTGTAGGAGCTGGAAAAGCATTAGATAATGTAGATATTATGAGTAGAAGATAAAAATGAAGATGTTCAAAAAAAAGCTGGCAGTAATAGTTATACTACTGTCAGTATGCTTTTTGGGGTTAATTGGTTATTCGGTTCAAAAAGATAAGATGTCTGTGGTGGAAAATGGTGTAGGAAGTGCTATAAACTCTGTTCAGGGAGTTGTTTATAAAGTAAGTAGTAAAATTAAAAATTCTTTTAGTTTTATACTTAATATAGGAAATATAAAAAGTGAAAATGAAGCTTTAAAAAAAGAAAATGAAGAGCTAAAATTTAATGCTACTCAAAATGAAATTTTAACAAAAGAAAATGATAGACTTAGGGATATGTTAAAGTTTACTGATGCCAATAATCAATATGAATATTTAGGTGCAGATATTCAAGGTTTAGCTGGAAATAATTTTTTAGATGGATATGTAGTTAACAAAGGTGAGAAAGACGGAATAGAAAAAGGTATGATTGCTATACAAGGAGAGAGATTAGTCGGCCAAGTAACTAGCGTTGGTAGCGATTGGAGTATAGTACAATCTATTTGCAATGAAAATATGGCTGTAGCAGGATATGTATCGAGTACTGAAGAAAGTAATGGTATTGTAAAGGGCTATAAGGGAAATGAAGATAAGTTCCTTGTAGAAATTACGGGCCTTTCCCTTGAATCAGAAATTAAAAAAGGGGACACTATACTAACTTCTGGACTAGGAGGAATATATCCTAAGGGTATTAAAATAGGAGAAGTGCTGGAAGTTTATGAGGATAGAGCAAAGGTTACAAAGAGTGCAGTTGTAAAACCAGCAGTAGATTTTAATAAGGTAGATCAAATTGTAATTATAGTGGAAAAGGAAAAAAGAGATGGTAAATAGTAATACTACGATAAAAAAAATAATCTATCTATTTTTAATAATCATTACTCTTTTTATTTTTGATAATGCTATTGCCCCTTTTTTTGCTATAAAAAATATATATCCAAGTGTTCTTTTTGTATTTATAGTATGCTATTCAATTATTAATGGATATAATGAGGGCGTAATTATTGGTGTTATAACAGGAGCCCTTCAAGATATTTATTTTCCAGGAGTTATAGGAATTAACATGTTAATTAACATGTTAATTTGTTTAATAGCAGCTAGAATTGGTAAAGGAATTTTTAAAGAGAAAGCCATTGTACCTATTTTTTCAACATTCATACTAAGTTTACTAAAGAGTATTACTATTTTTGTAATATTGATACTAATAAAATCTAGTAATAACTTTATGCACTTAATCATATATAAAGCTATTTATGAGATGGTAATAGCTTTATTAATATATAGGATTATACTTAAGTTTAGTGAAACCAAAACTATAAAAAAGGAATGGAGATTCTAAAGGAAGTATGAAAAAAAATAGAAAAATAGTAAAAGGTAAAAAAAATAAAAAAGATTTTTCAAGATATAATTTGTTTTATATAGCCATGGCTGTTATTTTTATTAGTATTACTGGGCGATTACTTTATTTGCAGGTAGTGGAGGTAGATGATAATAGAGCGAAGGCTAACAATAACAAATATAAAAATGTATCTGTAGCGGCAGCGAGAGGTAATATTGTAGATAGGAATGGCAATGTTTTTGCTGAAAGTGTACAAAATTATGTTTTACAGTTTAGTGAAACAGAGGAAAGTAAAAAATACTTTTTTAAAACTATGTCTAAAGTCTTTGAAATATTAGATGAAAAGCAGATTCCTATTGTAGATGAATTTCCTATAATTATAAATAATGAAGGAAAATTAGAGTTTAACTTTAAAGCCACCGATGAGGAGAGCAGAAAGTGGCTTGAACTTAGGTTTAAAAAAGATAGGGGATTTGAAGAAAAAGTAATAGCGAAAGAATATGGAGAAGGAAAGAAAATTTCTGAGCTAACAGATGATCAAAAAAAGCATGTAGATGATTTGTTGTTAGAACTTTCCGCAGAAGAGGTATATAGAACTCTCGAAAAAGATTATGGTGTAGATAAATACTATGAACTAATCCTTCAAGAAGAAAGAAGATTTTTATTAGTAAAGGATGCCATTAACATGCAACGTTTTTCAGAGCATAGTTCAGTAGTTATTGCTAACACATTAGATCAAGAAACTGCATTTGTATTTCAACAACTACAACCTGATATGCCAGGGATAATCGTAGATACACAACCTATAAGGTCTTATCCTAATGGGGATTTAGGCTCAGCATTCTTAGGGTATATGTCTCAAATTAACCCTTGGGAGCAAGAAAAATATAAAGAAAAGGGTTATGATATAAGTACTGATGACGTAGGAAAAGCTGGAATAGAAGCAGCCTATGAAGAGTATTTAAAAGGAAGTAAGGGACAAGAAAGTATAGAAGTTAATAAGCAGGGTCGTAGGGTTAGAAGCTTAGGACAGGTAGAGGCTTATCCAGGAAAAACCATACAATTAAATATTGATATGGATGTGCAAAGAGCTGCAGAAAAAGCATTAGATGATGTAATGGATAATCTTCAAAAGGCTGGAAAAACCTATCAAGGAGATAGTACTAACGCCACTAGAGGTGCAGCAGTAGCCATAAATATGCAAGGAGAAGTATTGGCCCTTGCTAGTAGGCCAGGCTTTGACCCCAATATATTTACAATGCCAGGAAAGCTAACTCCAGAATTGTCACAGAAGTATTTCAATCCAGATTTAGAGGCTATGGGAAAAGCTTATATTGAAAAAAGAGGACTTGCAAATATCGCAAAAAAAGATGGTATTTTAACGGAGCAAGAACTTGCAACTTTAAGTTTAGAGGAAAGAAAGCAACTAGTGCTAGATAGAATGTTTCCTATAGATAAAAGTACACCAGGGAGTACTACAAGAGTAGATAGATATGATATATTTCCTAAACCTTTCTATAATTATGCAACATTATCACTAGTTCCGCCAGGGTCTACCTTTAAACCAGTTACTGCCCTTGCAGGACTAGAGGAAGGTGTTATCACTGAAGATACCACAGTATATGATAATGGGTATTACAATAAGAGATATTCTGATTACCAAGGAGCTTGTTGGAGATATAATATGTATGGTGGTTCTCATGGAGATACTGATGTTAAGGAAGCATTAGAGGTTTCTTGTAACTATTTCTTCTACGATGTGGCAGATAGATTATATGTTAAAGGTGGCGTAAATCCACAGGCTTTAGATTTAATAGCAAAATATGGCTGGCAATTAGGTTTAGGGTTACCTCCAGGCAGTAAATTAGAAGATTTGACAACAGGTATAGAAATCGAAGAGAACTTTGGTCAAGTATATAATTATGAGTCAAGCAAAAAGATTAAATCCAATGAATATATAGAGCAACTGGCTGATTATTTAAAAAAAGGAATTAGTTCAGTAAATCCATCAGCTCACTATAAGCCTTTTGATATTACTCAACAAGATGTCAGTGGTAGTGGGAAAGAGGCAGAGCAAATAGAGCTTACTAATTCTAAGAAAAAGGTTTTAGTGAATACCATTAGAGAAGAAATTAGAAAAGGGGAATATCCTAATCTTGATCATATTGTGGAATTATTGAAACCCTTAGTTGAAGATATCATTAATACTAATGAACAGATAAAGGCATTAGGATACTCCAAAGAAGATATAGAAAATATTGTCCGTGCAATGTATAACGGTATAAATGATGGTGTCACAGTAATGAATTCTGCTGCTAATGCCTATGATGCGTCTATAGGTCAAGGGATGAATCAATTTACCCCATTACAATTAGCTAGCTATATTGCTACTCTTTTAAATGGAGGGGAGAGATATGAGTTAAAGCTAGTTGATAAAATCATTGATAGTGAGACTAAAGAAGTTATAGAAGATATAGATCCAAAGATTACAAGTAAATCTAATTTTGACAAGAAAAACATTGAAATCATTAAAGAGGGTATGGGAAACGTTACTACAGGAGAGAATGGTACATCTTCATCTATATTTAAGGATTTTCCTATACTTACAGGGGGTAAAACTGGTACTTCAAACATAGTAAATGTTAATATCCAAGAATCCATTGGAAGGGATGCTGCATCCCTCTATGTAGGTTTTGCACCTTACGATAATCCAGAAATTATAGTTTGTTCTATAATATTCGATGCTGCTCACGGTGATGGAAGTATTGCCAAGGCAATGTTTGAAGCTTATTTTAAGGAAGAAATATTAAAGATTAATCCTAATTATCAATTTAAATATAAATAATAAAAATAACAAATGGGGTTTCCATTTGTTATTTTTTTGAAATAATATTGTTATAGGATCAACATCACAACAAAAAACTTTATTTTTTACTGATATAAAGAAGGAATTTCACTTACAGATGTTGAAATAATAAAAATATCTCGATATGTGGAGGTTGCATATGCAAGATGATGGTATAAAATTTAAAGGCGAGAAAGATGGACTTAACTTAGTTGTAAATATTAAACTCTTTAACTCTATAGAAAGCTTAATTGAAGCTCTGAGAGTAAAGCTTCGAAAGGGTAGAAGATTCTATAAGGGTGCCTCCATTAAGATAACTGTGGATATGGGGCGATTAGAAGCTAGAGATTTAAGGGAGATAAGAGATTTTTTATCATCAGAATTTATGATAAAGGATTGTTCTTTTATAGATTTAGATGATAGTAGTAAAAAGGTCTTTAATGGCATACATGAAGGAAAAACTAAATTTGTTAGAAA
The DNA here is from genome assembly GCA_002316385.1 of Clostridium sp. UBA1056. GTDB lineage: Bacteria > Bacillota > Clostridia > Clostridiales > Clostridiaceae > Clostridium_J. The sequence goes on along the minus strand of DCDL01000004.1, from coordinate 113,366 downwards.
AACTATAAGAAGTGGTCAAAGGTTTGAATATTCAGGAAATCTAGTTATTGTAGGTGACATAAATTCTGGAGCAGAAGTGTATGCCGCAGGAAATATAATAGTTCTAGGTTCTGTTAAAGGAAATGTATATGCTGGATTTAATGGTAACAGTAGTGCTATAATTGCAGCATTTGTATTAACACCACAAATAATGCAAATTGCCGATGTGATTACCAGATCTCCAGAAGACATGGATAAACCTAGATATCCGGAATTAGCAAAAATCAAAAATGGTAGCATTGTTGTAGAACCGTATTTAATAAATAAATATATTTAATCGGAGGTATTGTAAATGGGAGAGGCTATAGTTATAACATCTGGGAAAGGTGGAGTAGGAAAGACTACGACTACAGCAAATATAGGGACAGCTTTAGCATCTATGGATAAGAAAGTAGTTGTTATTGATGGAGATACAGGACTAAGAAATTTAGATGTTTTAATGGGACTTGAAAATAGAGTAGTATTTACACTGCTTGACGTTATTGAAGAAAAATGTAGATTAAAGCAAGCACTTATAAAAGATAAGAGATTTAATAATTTATTTCTTCTTCCTACAGCGCAAACTAGGGACAAAAATGATGTAGATATTAATGAGATGGTAAGAATTGTAACAGAACTGAAACAAGAGTTTGATTATGTAATATTAGATTGTCCTGCTGGTATTGAACAGGGTTTTGAAAATGCTATTGTAGGAGCGGACTGGGCAATTGTTGTTGTAAATCCTGAAATTACATCTGTTAGAGATGCAGATAGAGTTATTGGGAAGCTAGATGCAAAGGGGATAGAAAGACAGGAGCTCATAGTTAATAGAATGAACTTTGATATGGCTAAAAATGGTGATATGCTAACTATAGAAGATATAAAGGAATGTTTAGCAATTAAGGTTATAGGGGTAGTGCCAGATGATAGAAAGGTTACTATATCTACTAATAAGGGAGAACCTATAGTACTAGACAGCTCTGCTTATGCTGGGCAAGCCTTTAAAAATATTGGGAAAAGAATTTTAGGAGAAGAAGTTCCATTCCTAGATTTTAATGAAATACATGGGCAAAAAGGATTTATAAGTGCAATAAAAAAATTATTTGGAGGAGGTAGAAATTAGGTATGGACTTGTTTAAAATTTTTTCAAGCAAAGTATCTTCAAAGGATATTGCTGCAGATAGATTAAAACTTATTCTAGTCCATGATAGAGCTACTGTTTCACCAGATTTTTTAGAAAATATTAAAGTGGAGTTACTTAAGACTATATCTAATTATGCAGAAATTGATAGTGGAGAAGAAATTGAAGTAAGAATAACAACTAGTGATGAATATGATGGGAGTTCACCAGCTCTAGTTGCAAGTATACCTATTAAAAAAGTTAAGACAAGATAAAGAATAAAGCTATGTTTTTCATAGCTTTTTTTCATTGTTATGTTATAATAGGAACATATATGGAGGAAGATGCAAATGAATAAGTTAATAGAGAATTTAAAGATAAATGGTAAGTTAATTAAAAAACTTGATTTTAGTATTTTAATTGTAGTAATTTTGATTGTAGCTTTTGGTATAGTTAATATTTATTCTGCTGCTGGGCCCAGTGCTGCCAAGCTTCAATTTTGTTGGCTTATCGTAGGCTTAGTAACAGTATACTTCATATTAACATTAGATTATGTACAACTTTTAAATTATGCACCTGTTATATATTGGGCAGCTGTTATACTTCTACTTATAAATGATATAACGGGAAAAGCGATAAATGGAGCAAATGCTTGGATTAAATTAGGTTCTAGATCAATTCAACCTGGAGAGTTTGCAAAAATTGGTATGATCCTTATGGTAGCCAAGGTTATAGAGGATGCTGAAGGTGATATAAATAATATAAAAGCATTTTCTAAAGTACTTCTTTATGCTGCAATTCCAATGATACTAATTGTAATACAGCCAGATATGGGACTTACTATGGTTTCATTTTTTATAATGTTGGGTATTGTAGTTGTGGCAAACTTAAATTGGAAAGTTATAGTTGGAGGACTTACTGCAGTGGTATTGGCAGTTGTAGGAATTTGGAATTCTTCTATTATGCCCTTCTATTGGAAATCAAGGTTTTCAGCTGTTTTTCGCCCGGAAGATTTCAAAGAGACAGTGGGGTTACAGCTAATTCAATCTAAAATAGCTATAGGTTCTGGTGGAATATTTGGTATGGGATTTATGAAGGGAAAGCAATATAAGCTTGTACCAGAAAATCATACAGATTTTATCTTTGCTGTAATTGGTGAAGAGTGGGGATTAGTTGGAGCCCTAATACTTATGACACTATATGGTATATTGTTATATAAACTTATAAATATAGCAAAAGACTCAAAAGATATAGCTGGAGGTATTATAGTGACAGGTGTAGTGGCATCTATACTATTTTCAATAATACAAAATATAGGAATGACCATAGGATTACTTCCTATATCAGGGATAACATTACCTTTTGTCAGTTATGGTGGAAGTTCTATGTTAACTTATTTTATATCTTTGGGATTAGCTTTAAATATAGGTATGAGAAAAAATAAAATTAATTTTTAGGAGTGATTTATAAGTGAGAGTTGCATTGGTTGCACATGATAAAAAGAAGGATGACATCATTGATTTTGCTAAAAGATATAAGGATATACTAAAGGACCATGAGCTTTATGCTACTGGGACTACTGGAAAGCTAATTAATGAAATAGTTGGACTTCCTATATATAGATTTTTATCAGGCCCCTTAGGTGGTGACCAACAAATAGGCGCAAGACTGGCAGAAGGAAATATGGATATGATAATTTTTTTAAGGGATCCACTTACAGCACAGCCACATGAACCAGATGTAACAGCTCTTATAAGACTTTCAGATGTACACTGCATACCTCTTGCAACTAATTTAGGGACTGCAGAAGTGTTTATGAAGGCTTTAAAAAATAGATAGTAAATTATATTAATTATTGAGTTAAACTAAGCTTCAGAGGAAATTTTTATATCCGCTGAAGTTTATTTTTTTATAAAATAAATTCTAATACCCCTCATAAAGTTAAATATTTTTAATATATATAAATTAGTCGTAGTAAATTATGGGAGGATATTGCATGGGAATTTATAATGAATATTATCAAAAGTATTATTCTAATATGAAAAGGCAATCCGGTATTAGCGAATATAAATCTACAAAATATAGTGGAAATAGTACTAACTCTAGTCAATATAAAGTAAACAGTAAAAGAAGAAGTACCTTCCCTATTTATCTTAATGTTATAGGCAAGGGTTTTGTCAATATATTTACTATTCAATGTATAGTAGTAGCTATTCTTTTAGTTGGATTATTTGTATCTAGAACCTATCCAGGAGGATATGTTAATAAGGTATATGACAAGGGTATAGCAATAATAAATAATGGCTTATTAAATGAGAAAAACATAACTAAGGAAAATATAGTCCAAGCATTTAGAAAGGAAAATATAGAACAGCTATTTAAAAGTGAAAATATAACTGAGGTCTTTAATGAAATGAAGTCTATAGTTAATTTTGAAGAAAAGAAAGAAACTTATATAAAGGAAAATTATGTAGCTCCAGTTTCTATAACAGATAAAAATCAAATTACTGTGAAAGATAACAGGCTTTTAGTAGATTTAACCAGTGAAAGTGTTATAAAGGCATCTTTTCCAGGAAAGGTTAAAAACTTTACTGGAGGAAAAGAAGTTACTTTAACAATAGACTATGGTGATGGTGTTGAAATAAAATATTTTGGTTTAAGTGAAAGTGAAATTAAAATTGGAGATACTGTGGATACAGGGGAAATCCTTGGCAAAATCAATGGAAATGAAGATAGCACATTAGGTATAGAAGTATTTTATATGGGGAATATATTAAGCCCAGAGAAATGCTTCAATTTTGAAACTATGTTATAGCAAGATTATTAGGGGGAAATCATTGATACGAATAAGCAAATACTTAATACCCTATATAATTTTAATATTGATTGTAGGATTTAAAAGTGAGCTCATTTTAGGTTTTATAATCATAATTATTCATGAAACAATACATTTAATAACGGCTAGAATATTAGGTTATTCAGGTTTTTCTATAGACATATTACCTATTGGTACTGTATTAAAATTGAAGGATTTAGAGGAGGCAAGTCCTAAGGAGGATATTATCATATCTTTAAGTGGACCTCTAGGAAATTTTTTAATTGCTTTAGCTAGTTATTTTTTTGGAAGATACTTTTCAAATTCTAGTTTTATTGAATTTGCTAACTATAATTTAGTTATAGGCGTATTTAATCTTGTGCCGGCATTTCCACTAGATGGAGGTCGTATATTAAGAGACGTTTTAAATATTAAATTCATATTTAAAAAAGCTAATAAGATTGCGCTAAATATAAGTATAGTAATAGGATATATATTTGGAGCAATCTTTTTAATGGGTTTGTGCATGGGGTGGCTAGTTTTAGATTTTGCCTTCTTTTCTGTATTTATATTAATAATTTCCTATAGGGAAAAAAGGAGGATAGCTTATATAATAATGGGATATATTATCAAAAAAAAGGAAAAACTCATAGGTAGGGGATACTTAGAAAATAAAAGTATTTCTGTTTACTATAAAATAAATATATTGCAACTAATAGAATTAATAGATAAAAACAAGTATAATGTATTTACTGTGCTAGATGACGAAATGAATATGATAGGAGTTTTATATGAGGAGGATATATTAAATGGAATTAAAGAATTAGGGAATATAACTCTTGAAGAACTCCTAGAAAGCTATGAAAAATAGTATAGTTACTTGAAATATTACATGCTTATGATAAAATGATTAATTGAATTAACTTAAGGAGGATACACAATGAATAAAATTTCAGATGATATTCTGTGCAGAGTTGAAAAGCCGGCTAGATATATAGGTGGAGAATTAAACTCATATAATAAAGATAAAAATAGTGTAAATATTAGATATGCCTTTTGCTTCCCAGACGTTTATGAAGTGGCTATGTCCCACTTAGGAACAAAAATACTATATCATCTTATGAATGAGAGAGAGGATACATTCTGCGAAAGATGCTTTGCTCCTTGGCCAGATATGGAAAAGCTTCTAAGAGAAAATAACATTCCACTAGGAACCCTTGAGACAAAGGATTCCCTTAGTGAATTTGATATTTTAGGATTCACTCTTCAGTATGAAATGAGCTATACTAACATCTTAAATATGTTAGATATGTGTAATATACCAGTTAGGGCTTCAAAAAGAGGAGAGGAATATCCTATCATCATGATGGGAGGCCCTTGTGCTTACAATCCAGAACCACTATATGATATAGCTGATGTCTTTATATTAGGAGAAGGAGAACAGGTTACCCATGAAGTTTTAGATTTATATAAAGAAATGAAGGATAAACCAAAGGCTGAATACCTAAGAGCTATTTCAAAGCTTCAAGGAGTATATGTGCCATCTCTTTATGATGTAAATTATAACGAGGATGGAACTATTAAGGAAATGGTTCCAAAGTATGAAGATGTGCCTAAAACTGTGCAAAAGAGAATAGTTGCAGATTTTAATGCTAACAATTTTCCAGATAAGTTTATAGTTCCGTATACAGAAATTATTCATGATAGAATAGTTATAGAAACTTTTAGAGGTTGCACAAGAGGTTGTAGATTCTGCCAAGCTGGAATGATATATAGACCAGTTAGAGAAAAAACTACAGAAAAGCTTATGGAAGAAATCGATGTTCTTGTAAAGAACACTGGTTATGAAGAAATTTCCTTAAGTTCTCTAAGTATCTGTGACTACTCTAACATTCAAAACTTAATTTTTTCTTTAATTGAAAAATATGGAGAAGATAAAATTGGAGTATCTATACCATCTATTAGAATAGATGCTTTTTCTGTAGATTTAATAAAAGAAATACAAAAGGTAAGAAAAACAGGATTAACCTTTGCTCCAGAGGCTGGAACTCAAAGAATGAGAGATGTAATAAACAAGGGTGTAACAGAAGAGGATTTACTAAGATCAGCTAGAAATGCCTTTGAATCGGGTTGGTCTACAATAAAACTATACTTTGTTATAGGGCTTCCTTATGAAACAGTAGAAGATGTGGAAGGAATTGCTCATTTAGCTGAAAAAGTTGTAGAGGAATATTTCCATGTACCTAAGAACGTAAGGAAGAGAGGGCTAAGAGTTACAGTAAGTACTTCTATATTAGTACCAAAGCCATTTACACCTTTCCAATGGGCTCCAATGAATCAAGTGCCTGAGGTTAGAGAGAAAATTTCAAGTCTTAGAGATGCTATAAAAAGTAAGGCTATTAACTATAACTGGCATGAATCTCAATTGAGCTATTTAGAGGCAGTTTTTGCAAGAGGAGATAGAAGGCTTTGTGATGTTCTAGTAAAAGCCTTTGAAAATGGTGCTAGATTTGACGGGTGGAATGAATACTTCAAATCTGAATTATGGCAAGAAGCCTTTGAAGAGTGCGGAGTAAATGGAGAATTCTATGCTTATAGAGAAAGAAACTATGATGAAATTTTACCATGGGATTTCATAGATATAGGAGTAAGTAAAAAGTATCTAATAAGCGAAAATGAGAAGGCTAAAGAGATGGTTTTAACACCAGACTGTAGAGAGAGATGTACAGGATGTGGAATAAACAATAGCTTTAAGGAAAGGAAGTGCTTTGATGGTGCGTTATTTAATAAAATACAGTAAAGAAAGTGATATAAAATTTTTATCTCATCTGGATTTAATGAGAACCATACAAAGAGTTATAAGAAGAGCAAAGCTACCTATAGAGTACTCTAAGGGATTTAATCCTCATATGAGCATATCTATAGCGCAACCTTTATCAGTAGGAGTATATTCTACAGGAGAATATTTAGATACTGTATTTACAGAAGAGGTAGAAGAAAAGGAAATTTTAAAAGCTCTAAATGAAAACACTGTAGCTGGCATTAAATTTTTATCTGCCACTAAGGTAGCTAGAAAAGAAGGTCAAAAGAACCAGCAAGCTATGGCAACTATAGATGCAGCTAAATATGTAATAAAACTCAAATTAAAGAATGCAGATGAGGTAGATATGGATTCCGTAATGGATTTAAGCCAATGGACAATTCTAAAGAAATCCAAATCAGGAGAAAAAGAGACAGATATTAAGCCTTTAATTAAGGATATAAAATACTCTATGAAGGATGACATATTAACTATAGAGACACTACTTAGCTGTGGAAGCAGAGAAAATCTATCTCCAAGCTTGTTAAGTGAGTTTATAAAGACTCATGTGAATGGAATAAAAGAAGATGCCTTTGTGGATATAAAAAGAGTAGAGATGTATGCCTTTAAAGGGAAAGAGCTACTTTCACTTCAAGAGTTTTTCGCTAAGTATTAGGAGTTGATTTCATGAAAAAAATATTCATTGAAAGACAAAATACATTGTTAAAGATTGCAGTGAAATATGGTGATAATCTTAAAGAATGTTTCATAGAGGAAGAAACCTATAGTCCTAAAGTAGGAGATATCTACAGAGGTGTAGTAAAGAACATAGTTCCATCTATTCATGGAGCTTTTATAGATATAGGTTATGATAAAAATTGTTATCTTTCTTTAACAGGAGCTGATCATGGAAGTTCCCTTAAAAAGGGGGATGAGGTCATGGTAGAAATAACTAAGGAAGAAATAGAAAAAAAGGGACCTAAGGTAACTAGAAAGATTTCTTTACCAGGAGCCTATGCAGTATTAACTAAAGAGCATAAAAGCATAGAAATTTCTAAAAAAATTAAAAATCCTCAATTTAAACAGCTAATAGAGGATGCTGTATCAAAGCCAAAGGATATTGGAATAGTAATTAGAACTAAGGCTGAAAATATAGATATAAACATTTTAAAGGAAGAGATAGATGAATTAATACATAGATATGAAGAGATATGTAATAAGTTTACTTACTCATCTAAAGTTGGTCCTCTTTATAAGGATAATGGAATTCTTAGCAGAGTTTTAAGGAATTATACTGAGGGTGGAGCGGAGATAATAGTTGATAATCAGGAAGACTATCATTATTATGAGAATCTCATTAAAGAGAAACACTTAGAAAATGTTCACCTTAGATTTTATCAAGGACCCTTATCTATATTTGATAATTATGGCATAGAAAAAGAAATTTTGGCTTTGAGACATAATAAAATTAACTTAAGCAGTGGAGGTAACATTATACTAGAGCGTACTGAAGCTATGAATGTAGTTGATGTAAATACTGCTAAGAACATAAAAACTTCTTCAAAAGAGAATAATATTTTAGTAACTAATAAAGAAGCTGCTAAGGAAATTGTAAAGCAAATAAGACTTAGAAACTTAGGTGGAATAATAGTAATAGATTTTGTAGATATGAAATCGGATGGAGATAAAACAGAAGTTTTAAAGATGTTACAAGAAGAATTTAAAGACGATAAAAATAATACTAAAATATATCCTTTTACAGAATTAAATTTAGTCCAGATAACTAGAAAGAAATATGGTAAATCCGTATGTGATTATGTATTTAATCCTTGTAGTCACTGCAAAGGTACAGGAGAAAAGATATCATTAGAATACTTATTAAGTATTTTAAGAGGAAAGATAAGAAAAATAAAACTAGAACAAGGTATTAAAAATATTTATATAGAATTAAATAAAAATTATGAACCTGAGGTAAAGAGTGACATAATTACTTTTATAGAAAAGTTAGATGCGTTAGATTGTAATGTGTTTATTAGATTTCAAGAAAATCTAGAGAATTTTAAGGTAGAATCTTTAATTTTTCATAGTCAAATGGAAGCTATTAAAGAACTCCAAGTATTTTCTGCCAAAATTTAATACATAAAATAATAAAAAACATAAAAATGGTATAAGTTGCTTTACAATCATTGTGCTATGTGTTAAAATGTCATTTGTAGACCGCACACATAAGGTTTTTTAAACTGACTTACATAGCTTTTTAAAGAGTTTCATGTAAGTTATACCTGAGATGGCGAGACTGGATTGAGGAGGTGTATTTAATGTACGCAGTTTTACTTACTGGAGGAAAGCAATACAAAGTTCAAGAGGGAGACGTTTTATTCGTTGAAAAACTTGAAGCTGAGGTTGAATCAACTGTAGAATTTGATCAAGTTTTAGCAGTTGGAAAAGAAGATGGTTTAGTAATTGGAAAGCCTGTAGTTGAAGGAGCTAAAGTTGTTGCTAAAGTTGTAGCACAAGGAAAAGCTAAGAAAGTTATAGTTTTCAAATATAAGCCAAAGAAAGACTACAGAAAGAAACAAGGTCATAGACAACCATTTACTAAAGTTATAATAGAGAAGATTGAAGCTTAATTATGATTAAAGTAAATTTCATAAGAAAAAAAAGCATGCTAGTATCGTTCCAAGTGGATGGTCATGCTGAGTATTTTGATGTTAAAGAAAATACAACAGTTTATGATGATGTTGTTTGTGGTTCTGTAAGTAATTTAGCACAGGTAACTATCTTAGGAGTGTTAGAAGTGTTAAAGCTAAAACCTACATATATCGCGGAGGAAGGAAACATAGCTTTAGATATATCTAAGTTATCTCATGTGGAAATAGAAAGTACACAAGTCCTACTAGAAACGATGTTATTAGGCTTAAAGAATTTAGAAATTAGTTATGGAAAATATATCAAAGTTGTAGTAGAGGAGGTGCAGTGATATGTTACTAATAAACCTTCAGTTATGTGCTCACAAAAAAGGAGTAGGTAGCTCTAAGAACGGTAGAGACAGTGAATCTAAGAGATTAGGGGTTAAACGTGCAGACGGACAATTTGTACTTGCAGGAAACATCCTTGTAAGACAAAGAGGAACAAAAATTCACCCAGGTACAAACGTTGGTATCGGTGGAGACGACACTCTTTTCGCTAAGGTTGATGGAGTTGTAAGATTTGAAAGAATGGGTAAAGACAAGAAAAAAGCTAGTGTTTATCCAATCGATGTAGAAGTTGCAATAGCCGAATAGTTTATAAAGCACCCGTAAGGGTGCTTTTTTATGGCATAGGGATAAATATTTATTTTGATTCCTATGTTATAAAAAAACATCCCTAGGTGTTATATAGTTTTAAAATAAAACATAGGTAAAATTATTATTTTGGTAAATAATAATACTAGGATACTTAGATTTAATTCATAAAAATATCAAAGGATATTTTGTTAGGAAGGTGAAATAACAATGTTTATAGATACAGCCAAAATTTTTGTACAGTCCGGAGATGGTGGTAATGGTTCCATTCATTTTAGAAGAGAGAAATTTGCTCCATTAGGTGGACCAGATGGTGGAGATGGTGGAGATGGCGGAAGCGTTATACTAGTTGTAGATAGCAATATGACTACACTATTAGATTTCTCCTATCACCGTAAATTCGTAGCTCCTAATGGGGGCAAAGGTGAAGGTTCTAAATGTTATGGAAAAGCAGGAGAAGATACTATAATTAAAGTTCCAATGGGAACTATAGTCAAAGATTTCGAAACAGATAAAGTTATGTGTGACTTAGCTCATGCTGGCGATAAGTTCGTAGTATGTAAAGGTGGAAAAGGCGGAAAAGGAAATGCAAAATTTTGCACTCCAACAAGACAGGCACCAAGCTTTGCAGAGCCAGGAATGCCAGGAGAAGAGAGATGGATAAAGTTAGAGCTTAAGCTTCTAGCAGATGTAGGACTTTTAGGGTTCCCTAACGTTGGAAAATCTACTCTTTTATCTATGGTATCTAAGGCTAGACCAAAGATTGCTAACTATCATTTCACTACTATAAAACCAAACCTTGGAGTAGTTGCGTTAAAAGGAATAGAGCCTTTCGTTATTGCAGATATTCCAGGTATTATAGAAGGAGCTGCAGAAGGTGTAGGCTTAGGTTTAGAGTTCTTAAGACATATAGAAAGAACTAGAATGCTTATTCATGTAGTTGATATCTCAGGAGTAGAAGGAAGAAATCCTATAGAAGACTTTAAGAGAATTAATGAAGAGCTTAAGAAATATAGTATAAAGCTATGGGATAGACCTCAAATAATTGCAGCAAATAAATCTGATATGCTATATGACGAAGAAATTTATGAAAACTTCAAAAATGAATTGAAGGCTATGGGTTATGACAAAGTATATAAGATATCTGCAGCTACTAATGAAGGTGTAGATGAGCTTATAAAGGCTGCTGCTGAAATGCTTAGCACAATTCCAGTTAAAGAACTAGAAATTTCAGAAAAAGATAGATTTATTCCTGAAGAGAAGAGATTTACTTATGAAATAAATGAAATTGAAGAGGGGATATTTGAAATTACAGGTTCCTTCGTAGATAGACTATTAACTAGTGTAAATATAAATGACCCAGATTCACTAAGATATTTCCATAAGGTTCTAAGAAATAAAGGAATTATAGATGAGTTAAAAGAAATGGGAATACAAGATGGTGAATTAGTAAGATTAAATGACTTTGAATTTGAATTCTTATTATAAAAGTAGGGGGAAATATATAAAATGATAACAACAAAACAAAGAAGCTATCTAAGATCTCTTGGAAATCAATTAGTACCTATATTCCAAGTTGGAAAAGGTGGCATAGAAGAAAATTTTATTAAGCAAATAGATCAAGCCTTAGAATCTAGAGAGATAATTAAGATAAAAACTTTAAATAATAGTGGAATTACAGCAAGAGAAGCTTCAGAGATTCTATGTGAGGAATTAGGATGTGAAGGGATTCAAGCTATAGGAAACAAACTAGTCATATATCGTAAATCTAAGAAAAATCCTAAAATAGAGCTTCCTAAGTAAAAATTACATATATTTAATATACTTTTAATAATTTTAAATATATGTAACTTTTAAAGGTGATTCATTTTTTCAGTTGGTAAAATACTTCATATATGGTATTATGATTTAAAGAGGTAATAGCATGAAAAAAGCAATTTTTGGAGGAACATTTGATCCTATACACATAGGGCATATTCATATAGCATATGAAGCACTGTATAATCTAAATCTAGATGAAGTTATATTTATGCCAAATGGGCGTCCACCTCATAAAAGAGCTAGGATAGTAACAGAAGAGAAGATTAGATATGAAATGGTTTCTCAGGCTATAGAAGGGGAAGAAAAGTTCTCCATAAGTGATTTTGAGATAAAAAGTGACAGTTTAAGTTATACCTATAATACTCTAATGAATTTTAATCACATAGAGCCAGATACACAGTGGTATTTTTTAGTTGGAGTAGATAGTCTAATGACATTAAGACAATGGAAAAATATTAATATTATATTAGATAACTGCACTTTAGCTGTATTTTCTAGAACAGGATATACTATGGATGATGTATTAAAGATGAAAATGGATTTAGAGCAAGAGTATGGTAAGAAAATAGTTTTATTAGAAATGTCTCTTCTAGATATATCATCTACAGAAATAAAGAAGAAGATTTCAGAAGATAAAATAGTTAATTATCTTCTTCCTCAAGGCGTGGATAAGGTAATTAACAAATACAATTTATATAGAAATAAGGTGTAATATATGTGGCAGGAAAATAGGATAAAAGATTATATAAAAATTCATCTTACTAAGGAGAGATATAACCATAGTCTAGGTGTAATGAAAACTAGTGAAGAGCTTGCAAAGCATTATGGAATAAATCCTAATAAAGGAAGAATAGCTGGGCTTTGTCATGATTGTGCTAAAAATTTTTCTGCCAATGATTTAATTAATAAAGCCAGGAGTAATGGAGTGATTATTTCTGATATATACTATAAGTCTCCTCAACTTTTACATGGATTAATTGGAGCATATATTTCAAAGGAAATGTTTCATGTAGAAGATGAAGATATTTTAAATGCAATAAAGCATCATACTACAGGACGAGAAAATATGTCCATATTAGAAAAAATAGTGTATATTGCTGACTGCATAGAGCCTTCAAGAAACTTTAAAGGAGTAGAGGAACTAAGGGTTTTAGCTTATGAAGATTTAGATAGAGCTCTTTTAAAATCCTTTGAAGATACCATAATGTATATATTATCTAGAGGCTCAATAATACATATAGATACCATTAAAGCTAGAAATTATTTATTAGTTAACAAAAGAAACTAATATTACTAGAAACTAATTATCTAGATAATATATAATAATTTAATTTTGGGAGGCAAAAAAATGGAGAAGATTATAATCAACACCGAAAAAGCGCCTGCAGCTTTAGGACCATATTCACAGGCGGTTAAGGTAGGAAACTTACTATACACTTCAGGACAACTATCGATTAATGAAGCTGGAGAACTTGTAAATGATGATATACAAAAGGCTACAGCTGTGTGCTTAGAAAATGTTAAAGCAATTCTTGAAGAAGCAGGAACATCTTTAGATAAAGTTGTAAAAACTTTAGTATTCATAAAGGATATGAATGATTTTGCAGCTATGAATGAAGTATATGCAAAATATTTTACTGCAAATCCACCTGCAAGATCTTGTGTTCAGCCAGGTAAATTACCAAAAGATGCTTTAATAGAAATAGAAGTAATAGCAATAGCAGAATAATTAAGCATGTAATTAAGCCTCCTAAGTATAAGGAGGCTTAAATAATTTATAAATAGAGGTGACCAAATGAGTGTTATTACATATAAAGTAGGAGAAGATGGCAATGAGATAAAAATAAGAGATTATATGAAGGACAATTTAAATTTGTCAGGTAGATTTATACGTGGCTCTGCTATGAATAAAAGGTTAAGGGTAAATAGTAAAGAGGTAAAGCTTAGCTATAGGCTTCATGAAGGTGATGTAATTGAAGTTACTGTAAATGCAGAAGAAAGCCAAGATATAGAAGGTGAAGATTTAAATATAAAGGTTATCTATGAAGATGATGACTTGTTAATAGTTGATAAGCCTCCTTTTATGGTAGTTCACCCAACTAAAAGCCATCAAACTGGAACTCTAGCTAATGGAGTTATTCATCATTTTAGAAGTAATAATGATAACTCTATAGTAAGATTAGTTAGTAGATTAGATAGAGATACATCAGGACTTATAATGATAGCTAAAAATCAATTTTCTCATATGAATTTAGCCAAATCCATGGAGAAAAGTTTAATTAAAAAATCTTATCTAGCTATAATTCATGGTGAACTTGAAAATCATGAAGGAACTATAGATCTACCTATAGGAAGGCCTACTAATGAGACCATAAAAAGAGCAGTTTTAGAAGATGGCCAAAGAAGTATTACGCATTATAAAGTAATAGAAAGCTATAAAGAAGGAGCTTTAGTAGAATTGCTTTTAGAAACAGGAAGAACCCATCAAATAAGGGTACATTTAAGTCATGTAGGATGCCCAATATATGGAGAACAACTATATAGTGATTTTAATGATGAAGAACTAATATCCCGTCAAGCTCTTCATGCCTATGTACTATCTTTGCCACATCCTCGCACGGGAAAAATCTTAAATTTTAAGAGTGACCTTCCAGAAGATATGCAAAAACTTATAAATAAACTCAGCGAGTTGTAATAATAAAAGCATAAATTTAGCCAAAGAAGCAGTAATACTTAAAACTATTATATTTCAGAATGGGGCTTTCGCAAAATAAGCTAATCTTATATAAAATATTAAAGTGCATCTTCAATATTTTATATAAGATTAGTAATATATTTTGCGAAAGCCCCATAATATATCATACTAATATTTGGGTTTGTGCGAACTTGAAGAAGAAAAAAGAGCTTTTCTCTTTTTAGCTAATTTTATTCTTTTAATTATATATATAATAATAAATATTATAAGGACAATTCCTAAAATAGATGCGCCAATAATTATAAACAGCCTAGTATAGTTTATGGTGTTATTTTGTGTAGTTACTAAGTTACCAAACACCGGAAGTACTTCTTGTGAGTAATTACTACCACTTGAAACTTCAGAACTATAGCTTTGGCCGTTGTAATTAACAGAAGCTGTAGTAACTGTGTCGCCTTTATTAAAAAATTTATTATTAAGGGAATCCGTATTAATTGTTATAGCTGGATTTTCTTCAGAAGTGTTATCTTTAGTATAGAAGATGTCTTTATCGGCTACTAGAGGAATAATTGAACCATTAGTAGTCTTGTAGGTACCTATTTCTTCACCCTTAGAAAAAGCTTTTGTAGTAGAAAAGTTTTCAAAGGCCCAATCAAAAAGCTTTGGAGTTTCACTATAATAAGCCTTAGTTTTATCATATAGTATGGCTATTATAAATTTAGCATCACCTCTACCAGAAGAAGCTACAAAAGAATGGAGAGATTCATCGGTATAACCTGTTTTACCAGCAATTACATCAGGATAATAGCAGTCATAAGAATCATGAAGCAATTTATTATCATTCCAAAGAGGTCTTTTTTCTTTAAATATATTTGTAGGTTCTAAATCAGTACATTTAGTTCTAGATACTTCAATATATTTTTCATGTTTTAATAATTCCTTTTCTATAAGAGCTAAATCATAAGCTGTAGTTCTATGCTTATCATCGTAAAGCCCATGAGGATTTACAAAATTAGTATTTTTACAACCAAGCTCATTTGCTCGTTGATTCATTAGTTTAGCAAACTCTTCAATAGAACCAGAAATATGTTCTGCTAGGGCAGCAGCACAATCATTAGCTGAAACCATTATTACTGAATATAACATTTCCTCTACAGTCATTTTTTCTCCTACATCTATATAGATTTTGGAACCTTCAATAGTAGGAGGAATTTCGCCTACAGTTACAACTTCATCTAAGTTGGCATTTTCTAGAGTTAAAAGTACAGTCATAAGTTTAGTTGTAGACGCTGGCGGATAAGGTGTATTTTCATTTTTTCCATAAACTATTGCTCCTGTATTAGCATCCATAACAACAACGCTTTCACCAGTAACTGAAGGTGGTTCCGTTGAGTATGCATATGCATTACTACAACTTAATGATGTTATAGTAAAAAATGATAACATTACAAATAATAGTTTTTTCATAGAAATCTCCTTACTATACACATATTTAATTTTATTCACAGTCCAATTCAACATATATATATATTTATATATAATTATATCAAAAAATAATTGGAAGTTCCATAATAATTTATGAAAAAAATGGATAAAATTTTAATGGAGAGGTGTATAAAGATGAAGATGAAAGAAAAAATAATAGGGACATTATCCATATTAATACTTAGCATTATATTTTTAGTAGCAGGTTACATGATGAATCGTAATAAAGAGGAAGCCTATGAGGAAGTATTTATTAACGAAGAAGAATCTTTAAAGAAACTAAATTCCAGTGAAGATGGAAAAAACAACAATAGTGAGAATAATGATAGTGAAAGCCAAGGGAATAAAGATGGTGACAAGATAGTTGTAGATATAAAGGGAGAAGTTAAAAACCCTAGAGAATATGAATTGAAAGAAGGCTCTAGAGTAAGAGATTTAATTGACATGGCAGGTGGACTTACAGAAGAATCTGATAAAGAAAGAATATATTTTTCTAAAGTTTTAGAGGATGAGCAATGTATTAAAATATATAAAATTGGAGAAGACGCGGAGGAATTAGAAATGGAAGTTCAAGGGCAGCAGGAGAATGGTTTAAAAACTGTGGATTTAAAAGGTAAAATAAATATAAATAAAGCAACGGTTGAAGAGCTGATGACCGTACCAGGAATAGGTAAGGTAAAGGCGCAAAGTATAATAGATTATAGAAATGAAAATGGAAAGTTTAAATCTGTAGATGAGCTCACGAATATAACAGGTATAGGAGCAAAAACCCTAGAGAAATTGAGAGATAAGGTAGACATAAAATGAGTATTAGTATAGAATTATTAAAGAATTAGTATAATTTTAATTCTAAATAAAGTTTAGTTTTAACAAGAAATAAAGTTTAATTTTAATTATAAATTAAGGAGGTAAAACCATGTCAAAAAGGTTAACAGAACTTTCAAAGACCTCTGGATGAGCAGCGAAAATAGGGCCGGAGACCCTTTCAAAAATATTAGATAAATTACCTAAAATGTCAGATAAAAACCTATTGGTAGGAATAGAAACCTCTGATGATGCAGCGGTTTACAAGCTAACCGAGGACATAGCAGCTATTCAAACCTTAGACTTTTTTACTCCAGTGGTAGATGATCCTTATACATTTGGGGCAATAGCAGCTGCAAATTCACTAAGTGATGTTTATGCCATGGGAGGGAAGCCTACAGTAGCTATGAATATAGTTTGCTTTCCAAATTGCCTTGATATAGATATGTTAGGAGAGATTTTAAAAGGTGGTGCTGATAAAGTAATAGAAGCAGATGCTGTAGTGATCGGTGGACATACTGTTGAAGATGATGAACCCAAGTATGGACTATCTGTTATGGGAATAGTACATCCTGATAAAATCCTTAAAAATCACGGATGTAAGGTGGGAGATGTGCTTATATTAACAAAGCCTATAGGTACAGGAATTATTAATACAGCTATAAAAGCAGAAATTGCATCCAAGGAAGTTTATAATGAAGCTGTAAAGGTTATGACTACCCTAAATAAATACGCAGGTGAAATTATTGTAGACTATAATATAAATGCATGTACAGATATTACTGGTTTTGGAATAATGGGTCATGGATATGAGATGGCATCAGCCTCTGATATAACAATAAAACTATTTAAGGATAAGATTCCTGTTATTAAAGGTGCTAGAGAATATGCTGAGATGGGATTAGTCCCTGCAGGAACCTATAACAATAAAGGATATTTAGAGAATAAATATAAATTAGTAGATATTCCAGAATGGTTAGAAGATATTTTATTTGATCCACAAACCTCAGGTGGCTTATTAATATCTACCCCTAAGGATCAAGTTGAATCTATGATGGAAAGATTAATGGATCTAGAGATAAAATCTGCCATCATTGGAGAAGTAATTGACAAGGATGAAGTACCTCTAATTGTAGAGTAAAATTACTTATATCTTATTAAAGTAGTGTATAGGAGAAGTTATATGAATAAGGAATTATTAAGAAAACTACCTAAGATAGATGAACTTTTAAAATTTCAATCAGTAAATATGTTAATAGAAGAGAATTCAAGGACTATAGTATTGGAATCCTTAAGGGAAGCCATAGAATTTTATAGAAATGGTATATTAAAAGGAAATGTAGATAGTCTAAATACAGAGCAAGTACTAGATTTTGCAGTTCATACTCTAGAAAACAAAAATAAAATGCATCTAGAAAGAGTTATTAATGCCACAGGAACTGTTATACATACTAATTTAGGTCGTTCTCTTTTAGGTAGAAAGGCAATAGAAAATGTTCTAACAGTAGCAGGTAGCTATAATAATTTAGAATATGACATAGAAAGTGGAAAAAGAGGTTCTAGGTATTCTCATATAGAAGAAATTATAAAAAAAGTTACAGGAGCAGAAGCAGCTATGGTAGTAAATAATAATGCTGCGGCTATAATGTTAGTATTAGATACATTAGCGAAAGGAAAAGAGGCTATAGTTTCTAGAGGCGAATTAGTAGAAATAGGAGGTTCCTTTAGAATACCAGAAGTTATGAAATTTAGTGGAGCTGGATTGGTAGAAATAGGAACTACTAATAGAACTCATCTATATGATTATGAAAATAATATAACAGAAAATACCGGAGTATTTTTAAAGGTACATACATCTAATTTTAAAGTTCTTGGATTTACAGAAGGAGTATCCTTAGAGGAACTTGTAGAACTAGGAGAGAAGCACCAAATCCCAGTAGTAGAGGACATAGGTAGTGGAGTTCTAATAGACTTTACTAAGTATGGATTTACTTATGAACCAACAGTTCAAGAAAGGATAAAAAAGGGTATTGATGTAATAACCTTTAGTGGTGATAAAATGTTAGGTGGTCCACAGGCTGGTATCATTGCTGGTAAAAAGAAATACATAGATATGATGAAGAAAAATCAATTAACTAGGGCTCTAAGGGTAGATAAAATGACTTTAGCTGCCTTAGAAGGTACCTTAAAATATTATATAGATGAAAAAGAAGCAGTGGATAATATTCCATCTTTAAATATGATTTTAATGCCTAAGGAAGAAGTAAAGAAAAAATGTATACTTCTTAAGAGAAAACTTCAGAATAAAACCAAGTCCTTTAATTTCTATATAGATAGAGGAGAATCTATGGTAGGTGGAGGGTCAATGCCTACGGAAAAAATTGAAACCTATGTAATTAAGGTTACCAGCGATAAATTCTCACCTGAGGATATGGAAAGAAAGCTTAGATTAGGAGCTACTCCATTAATAGCTAGGGTTTATAGCAATGAACTAGTTTTAGATGGAAGAACTTTATTTAAGGAAGATTTTGATGAAATAGTGCAATGTTTTAGGGCTTTTGAGTAGGCTGAAATAAACCTTGTATGGATAAAAGTCGCTTTGAAAGGATGAAGTAAAATAGATGAAGCATATAATTATAGGTACTGCTGGGCATATAGACCATGGTAAAACTACATTAATTAAGGCTCTTACAGGAAGGGAAACAGATACTTTACAAGAAGAGAAAAATAGAGGTATATCCATAAACTTAGGATTTACCTACTTTGACTTACCTTCAGGAAGAAGAGCAGGAATAATTGATGTACCAGGTCATGAAAAGTTTATTAAAAATATGTTAGCAGGGATAAGTAGTATAGATGTGGTGTTACTTGTAATAGCTGCTGATGAAGGAATAATGCCACAAACTAGGGAGCACTTTGAAATATTAAAACTTTTGAACATAAAAAAAGGTATAGTAGTATTAACAAAGGCAGATCTAGTTGAAGCTGATTGGTTAGAGATGATAAAAGAAGACATAAAGGAAGAGTGTAAAGATACTTTCTTAGAAGATGCACCTATTCATGCAGTATCATCTAAGACTAAGATGGGATTTGAAGAATTAATTAAAGATATAGATGATATTACTGAAGAAGTAGAAGCAAAGGATACAGAAGGGCACTTTAGATTACCAGTAGATAGATCCTTTAGCATAAGTGGATTTGGTACAGTAGTAACTGGAACTATAATAAGTGGAAAGGTATCCTTAGGTGATACAGTTGAGATATATCCAGGTAAGGTTAAAGCAAAGGTTCGAGGGATAAGAGTCCATGATGTACCTTCAGAAATTGGAGAAGCAGGGCAGCGTTGTGCTATAAATCTTGCAAATATTAAGGTATCAGATGTACAAAGAGGTAATGTAGTAGCTAAAGAAGATATTATGGAACCATCTTTGATTATTGATTGCAAATTGTATCATATAAAAAATGCTGAAAAGTCTATAGTAAACAGACAAAGAGTAAGATTATATCATGGGACTGAAGAAATAATTTGTAGAATTGTACCTTTAGATAAAGAGGAAATTAAGCCAGGTGAGTGGGCTTATGTACAACTTAGATTAGAAAAACCAATTACAGCTCAAAGAAATGATAGGTACATTATTAGGACTTATTCTCCTATGAATACTATAGCGGGAGGAATAATAATAGAGCCTAATGCTAAAAAATCTAAGAAAATCACAGCTGAGTACTTAGAAGAATTAAAATTAAAAGAAAGTGGTAAATCCACTAATATTTTAGAAAATACAGTGAAAAACTTAAGTGATATTTATCCAGATACTTTAGCTATATTAAAGAATCTAGGAAAAAATATGGATAATATAGAATATGAGTTAGAAGCTTTAGAGACTGGAGGTAAGCTAATAAGACTAGGTGGAAAGGATAATAGTATATTCATTCACCAAGATTTCTTAAAGGATAAAACTAAGGAACTAAAAGTTCTATTAGAGAATTTCCATAAAAAGAATCCATTGAAGTTTGGAATGTCTAAGGAAGAAGCTAAAAACAAAGTATTTACTAAAAAGCTAAAACAAAAGAATTATGATGATCTATTAAATATGTTAATAGATCAGAAAACAGTAAAAGTTAGTGAGAAGTTTATAGCTTTGTATGATTTCAATGTAACTTTAAATAAAGAGCAGGAGAGAATGAAAAACTTTATAATAAATGAATATAAAAAATTAAAATTCACTCCACCTAAGTATGCAGATATAGTACAAGAAGAAAAAGATAAGACTGGATTTAAGATGGTATATGAACTTCTATTAGATGAAGAAATTTTAATTAAATTAAATGAAGATTGTACTCTTTTAAATGAAGATTATAAAGAAGCTAAAGATAAGATAAGGAATTATATCCTTGAAAATAGCTCTATATCAGCAGCTACAGCTAGAGAGCTCCTTGAAAGTAACAGAAAATATGCCATTGCTATTCTAGAGCATCTAGATAGTATAAAATTCACTAAACGTGTAGAAAATGATAGAGTAATGCATTAATAGAGAAAAAGATCAAGTATTAGCCATTTTAATACTTGATTTTTTATCTATTACATCTTATAATACCAAGTGTAGGAAATAATATGGGAGTAGATAGGTGCTGGTGTGCCTGCCGGTCTTCAAAACCGAGTTGCCGTGCTAAGACCACGACGGGTGAGTTCGATTCTCACATATTCCCGCCAACATTGAACTTACTTGGTTTAAGCAATTATTCAAGATAATTGTTTAAGCCATTTTTTTATTTTTTGAAATGTTAAACTGATATGTAGACTGTATTCCAATTGATAGCTATAGCAAAATAAAGTTGACCGTTTATGAAAATGCTGATACCATAAAATTGAGTTGGTTACATAATTTTGAATTATAAAAGCATAACAGCAATACGAATGGAGTGATTTTATGAAATATCCTTCTTTAAAAGTGTTCTTAAATTCATAGCAAAGGCTGCTATGAAGAAGCCAAGTTGTCAACATACTAAATTACTTTATAAGTAGTCTTTGCTCAAAGAGTCATTTTAGTAAGGAGGGCAAAGATATGGGGTATATTAGTGCAGAAAGCATTTTGCCAGAGAAGATAATAAAGCTAATTCAACAATATGTAGATGGTGAATGCATATATGTTCCAAGAAAAAATGAAAATCAAAAATCTTGGGGAGAAAAGAATGGGACAAGAAGTATTTTTGAGAAAAGAAATGAAGAAATCTTTTACAAATATATTGAGGGTGCTTCTATTACTGATTTAACAACAATGTATTATCTTTCCGCTAAAAGGATAAGAGAAATAATAAATAAAGAGAAACTAAAACATTTATAAAGAAGAGTGAATCTAACTATCAAAAGTTATTTTGGTGATTAGATTCACTCTTTAACTTTTTCTAATAACACTAAATATATTAGGTTATTAGGTAGGCTTAAGTTCTGTTATGAATCGTTTAGAAGGTTTTAATGTAGTAATATGAATGTTAGAATGTAGATATAACAAAGACATAAGTAATGATAAATGGAGGGGAAAATATGAAGTTTCATTGTTACATATCTCTTTAAAGCATTGTCGTTAATTTTTGTTTCTTGAGATAACTTATATCTTCTTAGGCTTTTTAATCTAATAATTCTAATAGACTAAATTTTACAATTATAGACATCTCCTATATTTATAAATAGAATTTTTTAAAATATACTAAATAATTTAAGTAAAGTATCCGATATTAAAAATGTACTATAAAATTAAAGTAGGAGGTTAACAATGAATAACTTAATACTACTCTTAAAAGCTTTCTCAACATGGTTTTACTATATAACAATATATGGACTTATATCGGTACTTATAACAGTATTAATTGTATATGGGCTTAAGACTTATTATTGGGTAAATTAGAGCTATATATAGTTATTATTAAAAGGGTTTCCTTTGACTGTAGTAACTTTTAATCAACATGCAATAAAAGTACATAAACGAATAGGATTTAAAAAGGTTAATTCTTTTGGAAGAATATCAAAGAGTGGGAAAATTGAATTTGTGATTATGATTCTATATTAAGAAAAAAAGTCAGTTAATTTGAAATCTTCTTAAATAAAGACTTAATAATAATCAATACTTTATTAAAATTACCGTATTATCCAGAAATGGATATGTAGTATTTTAGTTTTATTGAAAAATGAAATGGACTGGCCATTGGACATGATGCTTTGGCAACAGTAGTTCTTAATACACTTATTCATAAATGTAAATTTTTTAATATGATAGATGAGAATTATAAGCTTGTACATAAACAGTCAACATTTTGCAAAATAAAAGGAAAAGCTTTGGTAAAATTATTTGCCCGAATTTCTTCCAAAGTACCTGCCAGTAACATAGTTGAGATCATAAATGGCATTCACTTAACTCTATATGAATTAACCAGCATTTTAACATTTTAACTAGTTAAAATGTTAAAATGCTCCATATATAAATATTTAACTTTTTGTATAGTTATATATTTATAACTACTTCTAAGAATAAGTAATTATTTAAACACCAAAATCATCTATTAGCCAAGGAGAGTTTTCATTTTCTCTAATAAGAAAATACCACCATTCATATGTTCCACTATCCTGAGGTCCTATACCATCACGGTTATATTTTACTTCATAGTCTACCTTATAAACCTTAAGATTTTCAGAAGCTATGTTATTAATGCTTCCTCTTCCATTTCTAAGATAATTATTTCTAATGCCCTCATTCAATTCTTCATTTATGTTCACAATTTTGATGCTGCCTAAGTTATCCAATTCCCAGTCAGTATTACCTTGTTTATAATGATTTGTTAAGGTGGTTAATAGTTTATCTTTATTTTTCTCGTTTTGATATATAAAGTGATTTTCAACTACTGACTTACTATCTTCTAAAGAGTCTTGAGTAGATGAATTTCAAGCCATTAATCCAATAGAAAGTGCGATAGTAATTAAAAGTAATATGAGTTTTTTCATGATTTTACTCCTCCTAATATACTAAGTATAATATATGCGTAGAGTAGGTGGAATAGTTATGAACTTGTGGATTAAATAGGAATAAATTATATAGCTTAAACTATTAAAGTAAAAGTGCAATCACTTTAATTTGGAGATATAAATATTAAAGAAAGAGGAAGTGACACTTTGCCACTTCCTCTTTCTTTCGTATAAGCACATAGATTTGTCCCATGCCTACTTGCTATAATGCACTTAGTGAATAAGGACAAGTAGGTATTGGATAACGAATTCTAATCTTTATATGGAGAAAAACTCCATATAAAGTTAAGAATCACATTTACAAAACTTATAAATTTTAGGATTACCTAAATTATAGACAAGTAATATAAGTTTTAAACATCTCATATATAAATTTAGTAGAATAATTTAAAATATATAAGTTTTATTAAAGTTTCTACATAAAATTTGCTTATAATCTATATTACATTAATAAATATTAATGAATTTTATTTATTGAGGTTTATATATTTTAAATAATATTCCATTAATTTGAATTACAATATCTAAGGGTGGCAATGATATTACAGGGTGATATTATGGATAAATCAATGGTTCAGATATGTATAGGAGCAGTTTTCGGATGCACTATATATTTTCTATATAGATATATGGGAATCTTCCCGACTATAGGTTTTATAATAATTTATATGATTTTATTAAAGAAGGGTTTTAAGAAAACATTAGCTTTTATAGTCATGGGATTTTCTATTCTATTTTTCATAAACTGCATTATATATTTTTATGGAATAAATATAGATGAAAATGTTAAGTGTAGGATAGTAGATAAAGGAACAAATTATTATATTGGTAGTTTACAAAATAGAAGAATTAGAATTTTTTCTAATGAGGGAAGTCTTCAACTAGGAAGACAGTACATATTAAAAGGAGAATTTCAGAGAAAGGTAGACTATAGTAGAGGAATTATAGGAGATTATAATTTAATTGATTCTAAGCCTTTAAGGGAAGATCTAATATATAAGGGATATATGATAAAAAGTCAGCTTTATAATAAGCTACTGACTACTATAGATCCAGAGGGAGCTGCAATTTTACTAGCAGTAAGTGGTGGTGATGATAGTTATATCGATTATGATAAAAGAGAAGAATTTGGTGTTTTGGGTATATCCCACATAATAAGTGTATCTGGACTACATGTGTCTTTGATTTATCAAGTACTTCAAGGTATAGTTGGATATAAGCTAGCTCTAGCAATACTTTTATTTTATGTGATTTTTACTGGAGGAAAAAGCTCTACTTTTAGAGCCTTTATAATGATACTTTTATTAGTGTTAAGTCCCAAGATAAAAAAGACCTACGAAGGTGTATCAGCTCTAGCTTTTGCAGCATTTATATTACTTTTAATAAAGCCTTACTACATACTAGACATAGGTTATGTTCTTAGTTTTTTAGCAGTATTAGGGATTTTTACTTTAAATAATAAGATTAAAAGAAAGCTTTACAGGTTACCAGATTTCATATCATCATCTTTTAGCTTAACTCTTAGTTCCATGGTATTTACTACTCCCTATATAATATTAAGATTTAATAGCGTGAGCTTAGGTGGTTTCATTTCTAATCTATTATTGATTCCATTTTATACGTTTTTGTTAGTATTAGGGAATCTTCTTTTTGTGTTTAGTAGAATTCCAATAATATTTAACCTTTTATCCTTAATAACGAATTCAGTACTACTTATAATTAATACTATGGAGGAGTTATTAGCAAATATTTTACCACTACCGCTAGAATTTACTTACATAGAGGGTATCATGGTGCTTGCACTATACCTTAGTTATATCCTCATAAGAAAAGGGGTAAAGTCATTAAAGTATTTACCTATACTATTGTTTCTTTTGACTATAAAGGAACAATACATAATTTACCCTGAAATAAATTTTATAGCTGGTAAAAATACTGATATTGTAGAAATAGATTATGGAACTAAAAGAGTAATGGTTAGCCCCAAAAAGGTAAAGCTAAAGTATGTCTATGAAAATCATGGGGAATTAGATAGAATTTATGATGAATTTGAAGAGGATATAAATTTAAAGCTTTCAAAGAATTGTAGTATAAAAATAGGGGATAAGGATAATAAAATGACTTTAGATATAAGTTATAAAGGGAAAATTAGTAATATAATTATAGATAAGGACTGTGAAAAGGAGGCTGTTCAGTGCTGTTATGAAAGTAACTCTTCATCAAGAAACTCGAATTATGATATAATAAGGATTAATAGAAAAAGAGAAGAAATTAATCTAGGACATTATTATGAAAGTTACAAACTTATTGGTGGGAAAATATATCATAATTATGTTCACTAGAATAGATATTACAGTGAATTTATAGAGTGGAGGAATTTTCTTTGATAACCTTGGAACAGTTTGAAAAAGACTTAAAAGAAAATAAACTAAAGAATTGCTATATATTTTGTGGTTCAGATGAAGAGCTTATAAAGATCAGTATAAATAAAATAAGAAATTTAAAGATAGATAAAAATTTTGCTGATTTTAACTATAATAAGATTTCTGGAGATAAGATTGATATAGATAATTTAATAAATAATTGTGAAACTATACCCTTTATGAGTGATTATAGAATGGTGGAAATCTTTAGGGCTAACTTTTTAAGAGATGGAAAGGGTGAAGATAGGGCAAATGATATAGAGAACCTTAGAAACTACCTAAAAGATATACCTCCCTACACCTTTTTAATTATGTATTATGTATTTGAAGATGATAGAGAAAAGCTTAGTAATAAGGTGAAAAAGCTCCAAAATGTATGTGAGATTGTAAAAATTGATAAGCTAAAAGGTATGGGATTTCAAAGTAAAGTAAAATCCATATTTGAAGAAAAGGGAAAATCCATAGGAAAAAGTGAGCTTGGATATTTTTGTTCCATCATTGAAAATAATATGAGCATAGTGAATAATGAAATAGAGAAGCTCATTTTATATACTGAGGGAAGAGACGTTACTAGAGAAGATATAATAAAGATGTCGCCCTATGAAAAGGAGAATGATATATTTAACCTAGTATCCTACCTTTCAGAAAGAAATATAAAGGCAGCTATAGATACTTTAAATCAGTTAATATATAGAGGCGAAAAACCACCTAAAATTTTATCTATGATAGAGCGTCAGTTTAAGCTTTTATTTGCTTTAAGGATAAAGGTTGGAAAAGGAGCTAGAAAAGAGGAAATAGTAAAGGAATATAGCTTAAATCCGTATATTGCTGATAAGATGATAATTCAAAGCAAGAAGTTCTCAGAGGAAGCTTTAAAGAAGAATATAGAAATATGTATTAATACAGAAAGTGAAATTAAGAGTAAATCTGTAGATCAAAAAAATGCCATTGAAATGCTGATGGTGAAAACTATGATGAATAGATAAGAAACAAGTCGAATAATAGATAGATTCCAATAAATAAAATTTATTAATATTCCTTAGTGCAATCCAGGATTATAAGAAAATTTAATGTAGAAACTTCAATAAAACTTATATATCAAAAAAACAAATAACCGGTGGAAACACCGGTTTATTTATTAAGCAGATAATCCATTTAATTTAGCTGCTAATCTAGATTTTTTCTTAGCTGCTTTATTCTTATGTATTATGCCTTTAGAAGCAGCCATGTCAAGGGCTTTAACTACATTTTTAAAGTTTTCTTGAGCAGCAGCAACGTCGTTGCTAGCTACAACAGCTTCAAATTTCTTTATAGTTGTCTTTAAAGAAGACTTTATCATAGTGTTTCTCATAGTTTTAGCTTGAGTAACTTTGATTCTTTTTTTAGCTGACTTAATGTTTGCCATTATTAATTCACCCCCTTGTAGTTTTATCATCTCTCAGCGGCAGCTTTGGGGAAGTCTGCTTACGAGTTTCATATAACAAAAGCTATTATAACATTAAATTATAAGTACTTCAAGTAGAATTTACCTTTAACCTTATTAGTATATGAAAGAAACTTTGGGAAAAACTAAATATATAGAATAGTATATAGATAAACAATATGGAAATCCTACAAGTGAGGTGTAACAATAATGGTAAAAGAGAAAAAAACAAAAGATAAAGAAGAAGTAGTTTATAGTGTTAGGACAGACTTAGCCTTAGAAGCTAAGGAAATTTATAGTGAAAATAACCCTGGAAAATTATCAGGAGTAGAGTCAGATGAATACATAGATAATAATGTTAGGGTTACTTCTGTTAAAATATTAGACGAAAATGGAGCTAAAACCATAGGAAAACCTATAGGTAAATACATAACTTTAGAATTCCCAGAGTTTGTATATTATGATGGTCAGAGAATAATCGATGTAAGTGAAGTTATGGCCAAGGAATTATCAAAATTAATAGATTTAAAAGATGATATGATAGCCTTAGTAGTTGGCTTAGGAAACTGGAATATCACTGCTGATGCAGTAGGACCAAAGGTAGTATCAAAGATAATGGTAAGTAGGCATCTAAAGGAATATGTGCCAGATAGTATAGATGAAGGTGTAGTACCAGTATGTGCTATATCTCCAGGAGTTTTAGGACTTACAGGTATGGAAACTAGTGAGATTATAAAAGGTATAGTAGATAAGGTGAAGCCAAGTATTATAATCTGTATAGATGCTCTTGCTTCTAGAAAAACTAAGAGAGTAAATAAAACTATTCAGATAGGTAATACGGGCATAGCTCCAGGAGCAGGAGTAGGTAATAGTAGATTAGAGCTTAGTAAGGAAACTCTGGGAGTTCCTGTGATAGCCATAGGTGTACCTACAGTGGTTGATGCAGGAACTATAGCTAATGATACTATAGACTTAGTTTTAGATAGTTTAATTAAATCTTCCACTAAGGGAAGTGCTTTTTACAATATGCTTAAAGAAGTAGATAGAGATGAAAGGCAAGCCTTAATTAGAGAGGTTTTAGACCCAGATTTAGGTGGCATGGTAGTAACTCCTAAAGATATTGATAAGGTCATAGATAGTGTATCTAAAATAATTGCCAATGGCATCAATATATCGCTTCAGCCAGCTCTAACTTTGGATGATATAAACACATATTTAAATTAAATAAGCTAAGATTTAGAAGTTAATATATATTAGATAAATGTTGAACCGTCATTTACATTATTAAAATGATAGTTCAACATTTTATTTATAGCAGAAGATTACTTTTCAATAGATTATTTATCAACCTACATTAAATTTGATTTCATTTCATTTAACCCTGAGGGGTATAACCTATAAAAGTAATAAAATTTATTTTTATCTCATATACATTATTAGAATAACTAATTATACCTATGTATAACGCAAACAGGGGG
Source organism: Clostridium sp. UBA1056 (assembly GCA_002316385.1). Classification (GTDB taxonomy): domain Bacteria; phylum Bacillota; class Clostridia; order Clostridiales; family Clostridiaceae; genus Clostridium_J. The sequence goes on along the minus strand of DCDL01000004.1, from coordinate 84,185 downwards.
GGATAAGGTGAATAACAAAAGGACGACAAATGCTGGAAAGTATTACTCTAGAGCTATGCTAATTATAATAGCAGTAGTTATGATAATATCTATAGTTCTATCAAGGTCTACACAAGCATTGGATGATAATAACTTAGAAAGTATTAATAAAACTAATTTTTTTATGAAGCTTATTGGAGAAAGTGTAAGTATTTTCAAGCCTGCAGTAAACAAGGATGATACTAAGTTTATAGGTAAATTCACATGGAATCCTTTAGAGATAGTTAGAAAAGAAATAAGCTTTTTAGATGAAGAGAACCTAAAGGATAAAACTGCCCTAGAAAATGTAAAGGAACATGCTAAGGTAGTAAAGCAGATTGCAATAAATCCATTTGAATTAACAGATACGGACGTAAATAAGGTGGAGCGATCCGTTGAAGTAATTGGAAATCCAGAGGATAATTCAAAGAAGAAAATATTAATATATCATACACATACTAATGAAGCTTATGCAGAGGGAAACAGTGGATTATCGACCACAGTAGCAGCTGTTGGAGATGAGCTTACTGCTAATCTAGAATCTTTAGGTTTTACAGTTATTCATGATAAGACTATTCATGATGCCGACTACAATAGATCCTATGAAAAGTCTAGGGTAACTCTAACCAATCATTTAAATACTTACGGAGATTTTGATCTTATAATAGACCTTCATAGAGATGGAGGACCTAAAAAGGAATATGTAACCGATACTGTGGAAAATGATTCTATAGCCAAGGTCATGTTTGTAACTACAGAGCAAGACCCAAGGTATAATGCTCATATGAATGCTTTAAATTCCATTATATCCATAGGAAATGACACTTATCCAGGTTTAATCAGGGAAAGAAGCATATTTACCTATCCTAGTGGAATTAGCTACTACAGCCAAGATTTAAGTGATAATGCAATTTTAATGGAAGTAGGAGCTGATACTAATACTCTTCAAGAAGCTAAAAATTCTATGAAGTATATGAGTAGAGTAGTTGCACAGTATTTAAATTCAAGATAAAGAAGAGATAGATGTTGAAGGGGCTTTCGTAAAATAAACTAATCTAAAAGAAATGTTGAGCATGCCCATATATTATTAATGTTCAGCCGTTTCGGAATATTGATTTACTAAAGTATTTATTCAA
>DCDL01000004.1:62439-82969 GCA_002316385.1 Clostridium sp. UBA1056 | reverse complement strand
ATAAGATTAGTGATATATTTTGTGAAAGCCCCTTCATTTCGTTCAAATGAGTAAGTTCACCTAGTTAAATCGTGGATTTAGAGGATCACTTGTGAATAAAAGTGTAAGAATAAGTACATCATTAAATATGAGGTGCTTTTTTTATTGAAAAAAATCAGTTGAATATTTAGAGTGAGATCTGATTTTTCATAGAAAATGAAGTAGCTTTTTTTATGCAAAGGAGAGAATTATGAATACTAAAATATTAAGGAGAAGAATATGTAAAATTTTAATAATAGGCTCTATAGTTTTTATGATATATGGTATTTTAAAGGTAAATATGACTTTACCCCAAGTTGTAAGGCAGAACTCAAGCTTTTATGTAACTAGTAATGAAGGGTTATCAAAGATTAATATAGATGTAGGAGAGTTTAATATAATTTTAAATGGCGAGCCTTTTAAGGGTTTTATTAAGGGCATTAAAGTTATAGGAGACAATATTAAAGATTTAATCTTCCAATAAAAAGTATAACATTATAAACTATATTGACAATAAACCTTTATATTATGGTATAATTTATCTTGGTTTATTATCTAACTTAGTATAGTTGATAATTAGATTAGGAAGAATAACTTTACTAAAACTTTAATAAATAAAGTAAAAAACTAAAAGCCATAAATTGAAGGAAGCAATAAGAATGTAAGATGGGTAAATTAATATCTCTTAACTTATAGTATTTAGTAAAGAATTAATATAAATTTACGGGGGTAATTAAGTAGATGCAAACTAACAGACAAAAACATATAAGAAATTTTTCTATAGTAGCACACATAGACCATGGTAAATCTACTTTAGCGGATAGATTACTTGAGAAAACAGGTACTTTAACAGCTAGAGAGATGGAAGAACAAGTATTAGATAATATGGAGTTAGAAAGAGAAAGAGGAATTACAATCAAAGCTCAGGCAGCAAGACTTATACATAGAACCGAAGAGGGGGAAGAATACATTCTGAACCTAATAGATACTCCAGGTCACGTAGATTTTAACTATGAGGTTTCTAGAAGCTTAGCCGCTTGTGAAGGAGCTATATTAGTTGTAGATGCAACTCAAGGTATACAAGCACAAACCCTTGCAAACTGCTATTTAGCATTAGATCATGACTTAGAAATTGCTCCAGTTATAAATAAAATAGACCTTCAAAGTGCGAGACCTGATGAGGTTAAGCAAGAAATTGAAGATGTTATAGGAATTCCAGCAGATGATGCACCATTAATATCTGCTAAAACAGGATTAAACATAGAGGATGTAATTAAAACTGTTATAGAGAAAGTTCCAGCACCCGGTGGAGATGAAGAAGCTCCTCTTAAGGCTTTAATCTTTGACTCTTACTATGACTCCTATAAGGGTGTAGTAACTTATATAAGAGTATTTGACGGAGTAGTAAAACCAGGAACTAAGATTAAACTAATGAATACTAATAAAGTATATGATGTAACAGAGGTTGGAGTATTTACTCCAGGACCATTGAAGGTGGAGGAACTTAGAGCAGGAGATGTTGGATATTTAAGTGCAGCAATTAGAAATGTAAAAGATGCTAGAGCTGGAGATACTATCACAGAAGCTAACAGACCTACAGCAGATCCACTAGAAGGATATAGGCCAGCTATACCTATGGTATTTAGTGGTATATACCCTGTAGATGGAGCTAAATATGAAGCTTTAAAGGAAGCGCTTGAAAAGCTACAGCTTAATGATGCAGCTTTATCCTTTGAACCAGAGACATCCATAGCTTTAGGCTTCGGATTTAGATGTGGATTCCTAGGTTTACTTCACATGGAGATAATTCAAGAGAGAATTGAAAGAGAATTTAATCTAGATATAATCACCACTGCACCTTCCGTTGTTTATAAAGTAGCTAAGACAGATGGTGAGATTATAGAGATTACAAACCCAACTAATTTACCAGAACCAAGCGAAATATCTTATATGGAAGAACCAGAAGTAAAAGCTTCTATTATAGCACCTTCAGATTATGTAGGAGCAATCATGGAGCTATGCCAAGAAAAGAGAGGAACTTTCATAGATATGCAATATATTGAAGAAACAAGAGTTGTAATTAACTATGATATTCCACTTAATGAAATAGTATATGATTTCTTTGATGCTTTAAAATCTAGAACTAGAGGATATGCATCCTTTGACTATGAGCTTAAAGGATATAAGAGAACTGAACTTGTTAAGCTTGATATATTACTTAATGGAGATGTTGTGGATGCACTATCAATGATAGTTCCAGCAGATAGAGCTTACCACAGAGGAAGAGCTATGACAGAAAAGCTTAAGGAAATAATTCCAAGACAGATGTTTGAAGTACCAATTCAAGCAGCTATAGGAGCAAAAATAATAGCTAGAGAAACTGTAAAAGCTATGAGAAAAGACGTACTTGCTAAGTGCTATGGTGGAGATATTTCAAGAAAGAAGAAGCTTCTTGAAAAACAAAAAGAAGGTAAGAAGAGAATGAGACAAGTGGGAAGTGTTGAAGTTCCACAAGAAGCATTCATGGCAGTACTTAAAGTTGACTAGTTAAGTTTAGGTATATATAAATGATAAAAGGAGAAGAAAAATGAACACAGTAGGATTATATATTCATATACCCTTTTGTAAAATGAAATGTCATTACTGTGATTTTCCTTCCTATAGTGGCAAAGAAGGTCTAATGATAGACTATGCTAAAGCATTAAGTGAAGAAATTGAAGTTTCTTGCCAAGATAAAATTATAAGCACAATATTTATAGGTGGGGGAACTCCCACCTATTTGTGCATTGAAGGTTGGGAAGTTATAGAAAAATCTATAAAAAAATTAAACAGGATAGAGGAAGGTTTTGAGTTTACAATAGAAGGAAATCCTAAAACTTTTAATGAAGAACAACTAAAGATATTCAAAAACATGGGAGTAAATAGAATTTCTATGGGACTTCAAGCAGTCCAGCAGTGTCATCTTAAGTCATTAGGAAGAATTCACTCTCTTGAAGATTTTAAACATAGCTATGAAATGCTAAGAAACTTTGGTTTTAATAATATAAATGTAGATTTAATGTTTGGATTACCAAATCAAAGTTTAAATCAGTGGAAAGAAACTTTGACCCAAGTTGTAGAGTTAAATCCAGAGCACATATCTTGCTATAGTTTAATTATAGAGGAGGGAACCAGATTTTTTGATCTTTATGAGAAAGATAAATTAATTTTACCTAGTGAAGAAGTGGAAAGAAATATGTATGCTGAAGCTATTAATTTCTTGACATCAAAAGGATATCATCAATACGAGATTTCTAATTTTGCAAAGGATAGATTAGAGTGTAAGCATAATAAAATATATTGGAATCTAGAAAATTATATTGGGTGTGGTTCCTCTTCCCATTCTTATGTTAATGGCCAGAGGTATAGAAATGAAGAAAAAATCACACCATATATTATGAATATTAAAAGTAAAAAATCAGCAGTTGTGGAGAGGAATACTAATTCATTAAAGGATGATATGGAGGAGTTTATGTTTTTAGGATTAAGAAAAATTGAAGGCATAAGCGTAGAAGAATTTAGTAGAAGATTCAACATATCTATCTTTGAAAAATATAAAGATGTTATAAATAAATATATAAATTTGAATCTATTAAATTTAGAAGGTAATAGACTATATCTTACTAAAAGAGGAATAGAAATTAGCAATCAAATTATGGCAGATTTTATTTTGTAAATAATTTATGAATGATATTGACATTAAATTTTATAAGTGATATATATTAAATATAGTCATTAGCACTCATGAGCGGTGAGTGCTAACAAAGAGGTGATAAAATGGATATGGATGAAAGAAAAATTAAAATCTTGCAGGCTATAATAGATGATTATATAACTTATGGAGAACCTGTAGGTTCAAGAACCATATCTAAGAAATACGATTTAGGAATAAGTTCGGCTACTATTAGAAATGAAATGGCTGATCTTGAAGAAATGGGATTTCTAGAACAATTACATTCATCCTCTGGAAGACGACCTTCTGATAAGGGGTATAGACTTTACGTAGATAGACTTATGACCCCTAGTAGGCTTACAGAAGAAGAGCATGAAACTATAAGACATGATCTAATAAAGGATACATCTATTAGTGAAATAGATAGTATAATTAAAGGTGCCATAGAGGTACTTTCTAATATTACTAGACTGACTTCTGTAGTAAAAGTTGCTCCTGTTAAAAAGTCTAGTATTAAGTATATAAAATTATTAGCAATAGAAAAACATATAATTTTATCTACTATAATAACAGACAATGGTAATATAAAAAATAATACTATTAGAGTAACAAATCCAGTAGATGACAATAAACTAATAAAAGTGAATAATGCTCTCAATAGACTACTTGTAGGAATTAGTATAGAGCAAATAACTTTAGATTTTCTTGTAAATTTAAAAAGTGAATTAGTTGGATATGAAGAGATATTTGATAGTATAATTCCTGTCCTTCATGAAACTCTAGTGTTGGGAGATTCCATTGAAATTTATACTAAGGGTGCTACAAATATATTCAATTATCCTGAATATAATAACATAGATAAAGCAAAGGCATTTTTAGGTCTAATAAATAGTGAGGAAAATCTAAATCAAATTCTTAGCAAAATGAATAGAGATTCTCTATTCATTAGTATAGGAGAAGAAAACTTTGTAGAATGTGCCAAGGAATGTAGTATAATCACTGCTAGCTACAGCTGTAATGGACGTATTATGGGAACTATAGGGGTTATAGGCCCTACAAGAATTCATTATGATAAAGTTATAGCTGTTCTTGATACTGTGGTGGATGAAATAAATAGTAAAATTTCGAACATATATGATTCATATTAGATGTGGACTTATATATACTCAAATTAAATGAGATAAGTATTTAGATTGGAGGGAAGAGCATTGCAAAATAATATGGAAGAAAGCAAAGAGCCAGACAAAAATTATATGGAAGGTAATGCGGATGAAATTATAGATAATGAAACTTCTGAAACGACTAAAAGTCAAGAGGAAGGAACTCCTTATGAAGAATCCTCAGAAGTTAAAGAGGAAGAGGAGAAAGAAGATGAGATGAAGAAATTTAAAAATCGTAAAGAAGAAATTAAAGAGCTTAAAGAAGAAAATGAATCTTTAAAAGATAAATTATTAAGAACTGTAGCTGAGTACGATAACTTTAGAAAAAGAACTTCTAAAGAAAAAGAAAATATCTATGCAGAAGCCTGTGCAGATGTATTAAAGGAAATGATACCGGTGTTAGATAACTTAGAAAGAGCTATTTCGGTAGATGGTAGCACAGAAGATCTTAAAAAAGGTATAGAATTAACTATAAATCAATTTGAAAGCTCCTTTGAAAAGCTAGGAGTTGAAGAAATTTCATCTGATGGAGAATTCGATCCTAACTTCCACAATGCAGTAATGCATATGGAGGATGAAAATCTAGGAAAGAACCAAGTAGCTGAAGTATTCTTAAAGGGATATAAAAAAGGTGATAAAGTATTAAGATATAGTATGGTTAAAGTAGTAAATTAGTCTATTTACCTATAAAAATTTAGGTTTTCAATTAAGATATATAAATTTAATTAGATAAAAAGATAACATATTAATTGTAGGAGGAAATTATAATGGCAAAAATAATAGGAATCGATTTAGGAACAACAAACTCATGTGTATCAGTTATGGAAGGTGGAGATCCAGTTATAATACCAAATGCAGAAGGTGCTAGAACTACTCCATCAGTAGTATCTTTCTTACAAGATGGCGAAAGACTTGTTGGTCAAGTTGCAAAAAGACAATCAATAACAAACCCAGATAAAACTATAATCTCAATAAAAAGAGAAATGGGAACAAATCATAAAGTAAATATAGATGGAAAAGAGTATACTCCTCAAGAAATATCAGCAATGGTACTTCAAAAATTAAAAGCAGATGCTGAAGCTTATTTAGGAGAAACAGTTACAGAAGCTGTTATTACAGTTCCAGCATATTTTAATGATAGCCAAAGACAAGCAACTAAAGACGCAGGAAGAATTGCAGGACTTGATGTTAAGAGAATCATAAACGAGCCAACAGCTGCATCTCTTGCTTATGGTCTTGACAAAATGGATACAAACCAAAAAATATTTGTATATGACCTTGGTGGTGGTACTTTTGACGTATCTATCCTAGAACTTGGGGATGGAGTTTTCGAAGTTAAATCTACAAATGGAGATACTCGTCTTGGTGGAGATGACTTTGACCAAAAAGTTATGGATTATATAGCTGAAACTTTCAAAGCTTCTAATGGAATTGATTTAAGAAATGATAAAATGGCACTTCAAAGATTAAAAGAAGCCGCTGAAAAAGCTAAAATAGAGTTATCATCTTCTACTCAAACAAACATCAATCTTCCATTCATCACAGCTGATGCTACAGGTCCAAAGCATATAGATATGAATCTAACAAGAGCTAAATTCAATGAATTAACTCATGATTTAGTACAAAGAACTATTGAGCCAATGAGAAAAGCTCTTCAAGATGCGGATCTTTCAATAGGAGAAATCGATAAGATTGTATTAGTTGGTGGATCTACAAGAATTCCAGCTGTTGTAGAAGCAGTTAAAAACTTTACAGGAAAAGAACCATCAAAAGGAGTTAACCCAGATGAATGTGTTGCAGCAGGTGCAGCTATTCAAGGTGGAGTTTTAACAGGAGATGTTAAAGACGTATTACTTCTTGATGTTTCACCATTAACTTTAGGAATTGAAACTTTAGGTGGAGTTGCTACAGCATTAATCGAAAGAAATACAACAATTCCAACTAAGAAGAGTCAAGTATTCTCAACTGCAGCAGACGGTCAAACATCTGTTGAAATTCACGTAGTTCAAGGTGAAAGACAAATGGCAGCTGACAACAAAACTTTAGGAAGATTCACTCTTTCTGGAATTGCAGCAGCTCCAAGAGGAATTCCTCAAATAGAAGTTACTTTTGATATAGATGCTAACGGTATAGTTAAAGTTTCTGCTAAGGATAAAGGAACTGGAAAAGAAGCTAACATCACTATCACAGCTTCAACTAACTTAAGTGATGATGAAATCCAAAATGCAGTAAATGAAGCAGAAAGATTTGCAGAAGAAGACAAGAAGAGAAAAGAAGCTATAGAAGTTAAAAACACTGCAGATCAAATGGTTTACCAAACAGAAAAAACTTTAGCTGACCTTGGAGATAAAGTTTCTGCTGATGATAAAGCTAAGATAGAACAAAGAATTCAAGTATTAAAATCAGTTAAAGACGGAGAAGACATAGAAGCTATTAAAAAAGCTACAGAAGAATTAACACAAGAATTCTACGCTGTATCTTCAAAGGTATACCAAGCTGAAGGTGCTCAACCAGGAGCAGAAGGTTTTGATCCAAACAACATGGGTGGAGAAGCAGGAGCAGGAGCTCAAGATGCACCACATGATGATAATGTTGTAGATGCTGATTTTAAAGTAGACTAAGAATAAACTTTAATATGGTTAAGGGATGATGAAACATTCATCCCTTAATTTAAGTGACACTCCAGATTTTAATTTGGACAGTGAAACTTAAATGAACATCTAAATCTATGATTTAGCAATGGGAAGATAAGTGACACTCCAAATTTTAATTTGGGTAGTGGAACTTACTCATTTGAACAAAGTGAAAAGGAGTTTCCTTAAAAAATACATATGGGAATGAGTTTCATTAGAGTTTAAATATAGTAGTAAAGCATATAAATGTATTTAAGATTGAATGTATAATTAGCTTTCAATGTTAAAGTTCCAATTATTTGCATTAATACATGGTTGAAATTATACATAATATATTTTAATATATTAATCGAAGTAAAATAGGTGGTGAATTTTAAATATGGCTAATAAGGATTATTATGAAGTACTTGGTGTAGATAAAAGTGCTAGCGATGACGATATAAAAAAAGCGTTTAAAAAGTCTGCTTTGAAGTATCATCCAGATAGGAATCAAGGGAATACTGAAGCAGAGGAAAAGTTTAAAGAAATAAATGAAGCTTATCAGGTTTTATCAGATCCAGAAAAAAGACAAAGATATGACCAATTTGGTACAGCTGACTTCAATGGAGCTCAAGGCTTTGATGGATTTGATTTCGGTGGAGGTTTTGGAGGTTTTGGAGATATTTTCAGTGATATCTTTGGTGGAGGATTCTCCTCTTCTTCTAATAAAAATGCTCCAAGAAAGGGTGCAGATTTAGAGTTCAATTTAAATTTAACTTTTGAAGAGGCTGTATTTGGCTGTGAGAAGGAAATTAAAGTTACTAGAAGAGAAAAATGTGAAACTTGCGGAGGCACAGGAGCTAAAGCAGGTACTAGTCCTAAGACTTGTTCTAAGTGTAGTGGAAGAGGTAAAATAAATGTTCAAAGAAGGACTCCACTAGGGGTTATTTCTACAACTACTACCTGTGATGCTTGTGGAGGTAAGGGTGCTATAATAGAGGACCAATGCACAACTTGTAGAGGAACAGGAAAAGAAAGAAAAACTAGAAATTTAACTGTGAAGGTTCCGTCAGGTGTAGATACAGGAAATGTAATGCCACTTAGAGGACAAGGTGAAGCAGGTGAAAATGGAGGCCCAGCAGGAGATCTTTATATAAACATAAGGGTTGCACCTCATGAAGTATTTAAACGTAAAGGCTTTGATATCCATATGGAGACTCATATATCCTTTGCAAAGGCTACATTTGGTACAGATATAAAGGTTCCAACGGTAGATGGAGATGTTACTTATAAGGTTCCAGCAGGTACCCAGCCAGGAACAGTGTTTAGATTAAAATCTAAGGGGGTTCCTAGAGTTAATTCAGCAGGTAGAGGAGATCACTATGTTAAGGTAATAGTAGATGTGCCAAAATCTTTAAATGAAAAACAAGAGGAAGCTTTAAGAATGTTTATGGAAGCTAGTGGAGAAGTACCAGAAGTGACCGTAGAAAAGAAAAAACACAAAAAAGGATTATTTGGAAAGTCATAAGAAATAATAATATAACCAATGAATATAGTAAAATAGCTAAAGTCTTATAATAGTTAAGTATGGGGCTTTAGCTATTTTGATAGAGTAAATAAAGAATGATAAATCTAATTAATAATATAAAGAAAGATAGGAATAGAGATAACAATAAGAATATTTTTGAAGTTGTATAATTGATTTTGGTAAATAGTTCATTTATAATATTACTGTAGAATTTAATAGGTTTTAGGGTTTATTGCACTTTAATCGCTAGAAGGATAGAAGCTAAGTATATAAGTGACTAGTAAGCCTTTTATTTTTGTTTAAAATATGTTACTTTCTACAAAATTATAAGTCATAAATTTAATATATAAGGGTTGGGAACAATAGCATGAAAATCGAAAAACAAAGTATTTATAACTTTACCATTGATACCTTTTATGACATCATTGGTAGTATACTCTATGCTGCAGGTATTTATACTTTTGCACTATCAGCACACTTTGCTCCTGGTGGAATTTCAGGGTTATCTATAATTATAAATCACTTTACTAAATTACCCATAGGTATATGTAGTTTACTACTTAACATACCAATTATAATAATAAGTTATAAAGTATTAGGAAAATGGTTTTTAATTAAATCTTTAAAAACTATGGTAATTTCAGCCTTCTTTATGGATGTAGTATTTCCTCTTTTCCCAATTTATTCAGGAAATCCATTACTTGCAGCTATTTTCACTGGGGTTTTATCAGGAGCTGGACTTGCGCTAATTTATATGCGTAATTCATCTACTGGTGGAACAGATTTCTTAATTCTTTCAGTAAGAAAAAAAGTACCTCACTTATCCATTGGTCAAATTACTATTGGAATTGATGGCTGTGTTATACTTTTAGGTGGAGTAGTATTTGGAAGTGTTGATGCCGTATTGCTAGGGATTATTACGACTATAGTTACTTCTACAGTGATAGATAAAATCATGTCAGGTTTTGAAGCGGGAAAAATGGCCATGGTTATCACAAATCATGGTACAACCATTGCTGAGGTCATTGGAAAAGAAATTGGCCGTGGTGTTACTATAATGAATGTTACAGGGGCCTTTTCAGGAGAAAGCCGTCAAATGTTAATGTGTGCTTGTAGTAAAGCCCAGGTATACAATTTGCGTAGAGTTGTAAGTACCATAGATCCAACTGCTATGACTATGATTTGTCCTTTTGATGAAGCTTTTGGACTCGGATTTAAGGACCCTACTATACCATAAGTAAATAACTCCTTCTTGGATAGATAACTATTACTATTGCCAAGAAGGAGTTATTTTATTATTTTGCTAGATGCGATTACACAATAAAGATTATTTAGTGTATAATGGACTTTGTTGTAATACCATATACATTGGAAATGAAATTTATGGCGATAATGTAAAGGTAGTTTTTGATTTCAGATGGAAGAGTATATCTGAAACTTATTAACTATTATTGATTTAAATTAAATATAATAACATTTAATATGTAGATATAGGAGGAAATTAATATGGATAAGGATTGGTTTGAAATAACTATACTTACAAGTAGTGAAGCTACAGAAGCCGTAGCGGGCTTTCTTTATAACTGTGATGTAGAAGGTGTTTCCATAGAAGATGTGGCAGATGTGGAATTTAAAAAGAAGAATTTAGGTTATGCAGACTTTATAAATGAATCAGTTCTAACTATTGAACAAGGAGCTATGGTTAAAGGGTATTTCCAAGATAGTGAAAACTTTATGAATACTCTAAATTACATAAAAGAAAGTGTAGATAAATTAGGTGAATTTGGCTTTGATAAAGGCGAGGGCATAGTTACTTATCATAAAGTAAATCAAGATGATTGGGCAAATAACTGGAAACAGTACTATAAGCCAACTAAGATTGGTGAACGAATTGTAGTAAAGCCTACATGGGAAAACTATGAGAAAAAACCTGAAGAGGTTATAGTGGAATTAGATCCAGGTATGGCCTTTGGAACAGGAACCCATGAAACTACAAGAATGTGTATAAAAGCTTTAGAGAAGAAGGTAAAAGAAGATACTACTGTATTTGATATAGGAACTGGTTCTGGAATATTATCTATAGCTGCAGCTAAACTAGGAGCAAACCATGTAGTGGGAGTAGACTTAGATCCAGTAGCTGTAGAATCAGCTAATAAGAATGTTGGATTTAATGACTTAAATAACATTGAAATTCTTCATGGAGATTTAATGGAAGTAGTAGAAGGTAAAGCTGATATAATAGTAGCTAACATTTTAGCTGATATAATTATGCTTTTAAGTGATGGTGTAAGAGAGTTTTTAGAGAAAGAAGGATATTTCATAGCTTCTGGTATTTTAAATACTCAAAGAGATAAAGTATCTGAGAAGCTAGAAAGTCTAGGCTTTAAAATTGAAGAAGTCATGGAAGATGGAGAATGGATTTGTATTGTTGCCCAAAAATAACTATTTACTTATGACTTAAGCAAGTTTAAAATTATTATAGTCAAAATTTCACTGTTAAGTCTTATTAATGATTTAGGCATCTTCAAAAAATANNTTCCTTGTCTAACTCAAAATATACTTCTCATCTTTGACTTATTATTTATTTTCAGATGCCTTAGAAAGGGATTTAAAGAACAAAGTTAAGTGATGGGAGTATATTTAAAATGCATAAATTTTTTGTGGAAGATAGCAACATAAATGAAAATCTATGCATCATTGAAGGCGATGATGTTAAGCACATATATAAGGTACTTAGGCTTAAAGAAGGGGATAAAGTAAACATTAATAACTGTAAAGGTATTGAATATATAGGAGAAATCTTAGAGGTAAATAAAAAAGAAGTAAGAGTAACCTTAGTTGAAAAGGTAGCTTTAAATAATGAGAGCTCTTTAAAGGTTCATCTTTTTCAGGGATTACCAAAGGCGGCTAAGATGGATTTAATAGCTCAAAAGTGTACTGAATTAGGAGTTAATGAAATTACACCTATAATTACAGAGAGAGTTGTAGTAAAAGGTAATGAATCCTCAGAATTTAAAAAGGTAGATAGATGGAATAGAATAGCTTTGGAAGCTTGCAAGCAAAGTAAGAGAAGCATAATACCAACTATAAACCAACCTATAGATTTTAATGAATTAATGGAAGAATTAAAAAACTTTGATTTAATTATAGTACCTTATGAAAATCAAGAAAATTTAGGAATAAAATATGTAAAAAGCCAAGTATTAGATAAAAATATAGAAACAGCAGCCATTATCATAGGACCTGAGGGCGGGTTTGAAGAAAAAGAAATTGAGGCTTTAAAGGATATGGGAGCTTTTATTGTAACCTTAGGACCTAGGATATTAAGAACAGAGACTGCTGGCTTTGTAGCACTTAGCTTAATCATGTATGAACTTGGCGACTTAGGAGGTAACGAAAGATGAAGGTAGCACTATATACATTAGGGTGTAGAGTTAACTCTTATGAATCAGAAGCCATGGCAGAAAAATTCATAAAAGAGGGATATGAAGTTGGGAGTTTTGATGAATTTTCAGATGTTTATGTTATAAATACATGCACAGTAACTAATATGGGGGATAAAAAGTCAAGACAAATGATAGGAAGAGCAAGACGTCATAATCCAGATGCTATAATAGCTGTGGTTGGGTGTTATTCACAAATAGCTTCTGATGAAATTGCACAAATTGAAGGTGTGGATGTAGTCTTAGGAAGTAGAAATAAAGGTGATATTGTTTATTGGGTAAACAGAGCAAGAGAAGAAAGAAAACAAGTGGTAGAAGTTAAGGATGTTCTTAAAGATAAGAAATTTGAGGAGCTAGCTATCAATGAATATCAAGATAAAACTAGAGCATTTTTAAAGATACAGGATGGATGCAATAGGTTCTGTACATACTGTTTAATTCCTTTTGCTAGGGGAGCAGTTTGTAGCAAAGAGCCTAAGCAAATATTGAAGGAAGTAAAGGAACTAAGTAAAAATGGGTTTAAAGAAATAATTTTATCAGGAGTTCATACTGCTTCCTATGGAGTAGACTTAGAGGGTGATTGGAATCTAGTTAAAATCCTAGAAGAGATAGATAAAATAGAAGGAATAGAAAGAATTAGAATAGGATCTATAGATCCAACTTTTTTCACTGAAGGAGTAATAGAGAGAATATGTGCTCTAAAGAACATATGTCCTCACTTCCATTTATCACTTCAAAGTGGATGTGATGCTACCCTTAGAAGAATGAATAGAAAGTATACAGCACAGGAATATAAGGAGGTAGTAGAAAACCTTAGAAAATATATAAAGGATGTATCTATAACTACAGATATAATTGCAGGATTCCCAGGTGAATCTAATATTGAATTTGAAGATACCTATGAATTCTTAAAGGATATAAAGCTAAGTAAAATGCACATCTTTAAATATAGTAAAAGAACTGGAACTAAGGCTGCAGAGATGGCGTTTCAGGTAGATGGACTTATAAAGGAAGAGAGAAGTAAAAGATTAATAGAGTTAAATAATACTCTAGAAGTAGAATTTATGGAAAGATTCATTGGAAAAGAAATGAAAGTTCTCTATGAAGAAGCTATAAGTGGCAAGAATAATACTTATGTAGGATATACAGAAAATTATATAAAGGTAATTACTGAAAGTAAAGAAAATCTAGAAGGTAAGATAGTAACAACGAAAATCATATCTATAGAAAAAGAAAATATGATAGGAATAATATAATACTATCAATAATATGGATACACCAACATGAACTTTTAGAGTATAATATAAGATATAAAAAGTAATATTATACATAACTAGGTGTATAAGTTTTTACTAATAAGAATGGAGGTGAAAAAATGTCAGATTGTTTATTTTGCAAAATAGCAAAGGGAGAAATTCCGTCTAATAAAGTATATGAAGACGAGAAAATATTAGCATTTCACGACATAAGTCCTGAAGCACCTGTGCATATTCTCATAATTCCAAAGGAGCACATAGGCTGCGTTAATGATATAAACGTAGAAAATAGCAGTGTAGTAGCTCATATTTTCGCCACCATACCAGAACTAGTGAAAAAACTGGGAATAGCTAATAGTGGATATAGAGTAGTAACTAATACTTTAGAGCACGGAGGCCAGACTGTACCACACTTACATTTTCATTTATTAGGTGGTAGAAACCTAAAATGGCCACCAGGCTAAAGACAACAACTAAAAATATGCAAATAAAACTAATGAAAATCTTGACATAAGTTAATGTGAATTGTATAATTGAAAATGTGCTATTTAGGCCTCGCATTGGCTACTTTTAATTAAAATTAAATTGAGCTAGCGGAGGGAGGGATATAAATGTCAGAGATAAAAGTTGGAGAAAATGAATCATTAGAGAATGCATTAAGAAGATTTAAAAAGAAATGTGCAAGATCAGGTGTGCTTTCAGAAGTTAGAAAGAGAGAGCATTACGAAAAACCAAGCGTAAAAAGAAAGAAAAAATCAGAAGCTGCTAGAAAAAGAAAATTTAAGTAGAATTTGAAAGAAGGTTTAATAATGTCATCCATTAAGGAAACATTACAGGACGACTGGAAAAATGCTATTAAACAAAGAGATAAGTTTAAAGCAAATGTAATAAGTATGGCTAAGGCTGCTATTTTACTGGTTGAAAAATCAGGGGTAGCAGAAGTAGATGATAATAAAGTCATCGAAATTTTAGCTAAGGAAGTTAAACAAAGAAGAGATTCTTTAGTTGAGTTTGAGAACGGAAATAGACAAGATTTAGTTGATCAAACTAAAGCTGAAATAGAAATCTTATTACAATACCTTCCTCAGCAGTTAACGGAAGAAGAAATCCGAAAAATTGTTATGGAGTCAGCCGAAAAACTTGGTACTAGTAGCATTAAAGATATGGGAAAACTTATGGCGGATGTTAGACCTAAAGTAAATGGTCGAGCAGATGGCAAAGTAGTTAGTCAAATAGTAAAAGAATATTTGAATAAATAAAGAACTCAGTTTTACTGAGTTCTTTTTATTTTAAGTAATTTATCATGAAAAGAAATCATAAAATTTAAGAGAGAAACTTTGTAGAGTAAAATTTATGATTTAGAGGTGATATAGTTGGGTGATAAATTAGAGAGGGTAAAAGAGAAGGTTATATATGGTATGGACTTACCTGTAGATGTAGCTCTTAATTTACCTAAAGTAACGGCAGTAGCACGAAAAGAGGTAACGGTAGAGAATCATAAAGGAATAATAAAATTTAGTACCGATGAACTAGTTATAAATACTTCCCTTGGAGCTTTAACAATTTTAGGTGAGGATTTTGAAATAATTTTTGTAGGAGGCACCACCATAACTTTAAGTGGACACTTTAGGTCTATGGTGTATGAAAACCATGAAGAGGATAAATAATTTTAATAAAAGCTATGTAACTGTTCAGGTAGATTCTGTGGAGGGTGAAAAAATTCTCAATTATCTCTGGAACAAAAATGTAAGTATAAAAAATATAAGAAGAAATAATGCCTTCTCCTTAACTCTTGAAATTTTAGTATCAGATTATCATCACTTAGAAGATGGAGTTAAAAAAATTAAAGGGAAAATGAAAGTTTTAGATCGTAAGGGAATAAACTTTTTTTATCTTAAGTTAAGGAGTAGAAAGATTTTGATTGGCGGTATTGCTGTATTTTTCTTCATTTTATATTATTGTGGTAGATTCATTTGGAGTATAGATATAACCACAGATAAATATCTAGCGCCCTTAGAGGTTAGAAATATACTTAAAAGCTATGATATAATGGTTGGAAGTAAAAAGGATAGTATAGATGTTTTAAAAGTCGAAGAAAATTTAATTACAGATATAGATGAAATACTGTGGGTTAAGGTTAGAATTGAAGGTTCAAAATTAAGTGTAGAAATAGTAGAAAGGCAAGAACCACCACAGATAAAAGAAAAAAAATATACAGGGGATTTAGTAGCTAAAAAAAGTGGTGTTATAAATAGAATATATACTAGTGCAGGGACTCCCGTTAAGGTTCCTGGTACAGTGGTTAATGAAGGAGATCTAATTGTAAAGGGTGAAGAAGGAAAAGAAGGTAGAGAATTTTCGGTAAAGGCTGAAGGAAGAATATATGCTACTACTTTCTATGAAGAAATTGCACAGGTACCTATATCTACTACAGAGAAAAGAAGGACAGGAAATAAACAGGTACGCTATGGGGTAAATATAAATAATAATAAAATTTATCTTAAGAAATCATTAAATAACTACGCAATTTATGATAAAATAGAAGAAAATTGGGGGATCTTTATAAAAGAAACTTATTATGAGACTGAAGATGTAGAAGAAGAAACTAATCCTGAAACCATAATAAAAGAATTACAAAACAAAATTACATTAAACTTAGATAGAGGGGTTAAAATATTAGATGTTACCCCAGAAGTAAAAAAGCAAGATGAGCAATATGAAGTTAGAGTCTTAGTTACCGCAGAAGAGGACATAGCAGAAAGTCAGGTTGTAACTAAAGACGTAGAAAAGGAAGAAAAATCCCCTGAGACTTAAAAAGAGGTGTAGATATGGGATATAAAAAGATACTAGCAAGGAGAAAGTTTCCGAGAATAAAACCCTATATTACTTTCATAGTTACCACATTAATAGTTTATTTAATTTTAAGCTCTGTAGTAGTAAATAAAAAGTATAACCTTCAAGTAGGAGAAATAGCAAAATTTGATATTAAAGCACCGAGGGATGTAGAAGATAAGATAGCAACTCAAAAAAATATAGAAGAGGAGCTAACGCACATACAAGAAACTTACACCTATGATGCTAATGTAAGAAAAACTGCTATAGATAATATAAATAAGCTTTTTGAAGTAGTTAAAAAGGTGAATTCAGAAAATCCTCCTTATAATGCTTCTAATGAAGATGATAATGAAAAAATAAAGGCAGAACAAGAAAAGATAAATGGAACGAAGATGAAAAAGCTAAAGGAACAAAGTCCCATACAAAATCTTTCTCTTGAAAACTACGGAATACTTTTATCCTTAAATGATACTCAACTAAATAGTCTCAACGAAGACATAATAAAGTGCATGAATGATTTGTATGACACCACTCCAATATATGAAAGTAAACCTCAGGATATAGTTGCGGCACAGGGGTATATAACTTCTGAATTCAATAATTTGAGTCATTCTAAGGATGTTAAAGATTTATCTATGGCTATAGGGTATTCTCAAACTAAAGTTACCTACTTTATAGATCATCAGAAAACTGAGGAAGCAAGACAAAATGTAGCAAAAAATGTGAAACCTGTAATCTATAAAAAGGATCAAACCATAATAGCAGAGGGTCAGCCTATTACTGAATCTCAGATAGAACTCTTGAATGATTTGGGACTTTTAGATAACGATAAATCTGCAGGATTTTATTTAAATATAGTTTTACTAGCAATCGTAGGAGGAGTATTAGGCTTACAGTGGATATATATAAAGGAAAAGCGTAGAGATATATATGAGGATAATGGGAAATTTGTATTAATAAACTTGTTAACAGTGTTAACAGTAGTGTTAGCTAGGGTATGTACTCTCATATCGCCATACATCATTCCCTTTGCTTGTATTTCAATTTTATTATCTGTATTAATAGATAGTAAAGCTTCTGTGACTATAGGAATACTAAATGTAATATTCCTATCTTTTATTGTTAAGTTTTCAGCAGATTTAATGCTGCTTGCTATGCTTAATGCAGTAATGGTTCCAATGGTATTAAAGAGGGTTCAGCAAAGAAATGACATATTATACTCTTGTATTATAATTGGAGTTATAAATGTGATATTTACTGGCGCCATGGGATATTTCTTAAGCACTAACATATCTAGCATAATTAATAAGGCTATGCTTACAGGAGTATCTGCTATTATTTCAGGAATATTAGCCATAGGTATATTACCATTCCTAGAAAATATCTTTGATATAATCACGAACATAAAACTTTTAGAGCTAGCTAATCCTAATCATCCTTTGATGAGAAGATTGCTTTTAGAAGCTCCAGGTACTTATCATCACTCTGTATTAGTTGCTAATTTAGCAGAGATGGCTGCAGAAAATGTTGGAGCTAATCCAATACTAGCTAGAGTAGCTGCATACTATCATGACGTTGGAAAACTAGAGAGACCTTATTATTTTAAGGAAAATCAAATAGGTATAGCAAATCCTCATGATGATATGTCTCCAGCTCTAAGTGCTGCTATAATATTATCTCATGTGGAAGATGGAGTTAAGTTAGCACAAAAATATAACCTACCTGAAGCAATAATAGACGTTATAAGAGAACATCACGGAGATTCTCTTGCTAAATATTTTTATATTACTATGAGGAATCAAAGTGAAAATCCAGACGAGGTAAATGAAGCAGATTATAGATATGGTGGACCTCCACCAAGAACAAAGGAATCTACCATTATAATGATGGCAGATGGAGTGGAAGCTTCTGTGAGATCTATTCATAAGCCTAATAAAAAGAAGATAGAGGAAATGGTAAATAACATAATTAAAAGTAGAATTGATGAAAATCAATTTGTAAAATCTGATTTAACTTTTAAAGATGTAGAAAAAATAAGAGAGAGCTTTCTAAAAGTTTTATCTGGAATATATCATGAAAGAATAGAATATCCAAAAGATAAGCTTAATTTAGGTAATGAGAAAGTCACAAAAGTCCTTGAGGAGAGTAATCCACATAAAGAAAATAAAGATGATAAACTAGATAATTTACAGGAAAATAATCATGAATCTGTGGAAGAAAGCATAGAAGCTGATAATTGGGTAAATAATGAAGAAAATATGGAATTTGTGGATTCTAAGGAAGAACAATTAAACCTGGAAAAAGAAAAAGTAGCAATACAAATGAAAGAAGCTGAAAAAGAAAGGTAGATATAAATAGGAGATATAGTATGATTTACATGGATGATAGACAAAGTCTTATTTCAGTTGAAAAAGATTTAAAAGACAGTATTAAGGAAATTATAGATTATGCTTTAAAAGAGGAACAGGTATTAGTTCCCTATGAAGTAAGTCTAATTTTTGTGGATAATGAAACCATAAGAGAGATAAATGCAGATACAAGAGGAATAGATAGAACTACAGATGTGCTGTCTTTTCCTATGCTAGACTATGAAGATAAAAAGGTGTTTAAACAGTGCTATTTAAACTATGAATTTTCACCCATTGATTTAAATGAGGGTAACTTAGTACTTGGAGACATAGTATTATCATTAGAAAGAGCAAAGGAACAAAGTGAGGAATTTGAACACTCATTTATAAGAGAAGTATGCTATCTAGTAATACATTCTATTCTTCACTTGTTAGGCTATGATCATATGGAAGATGAGGATAAAGTAATAATGAGAGCTAGAGAAGAAGAGATCCTAAGTGAGTTTAATATTAAAAGAGATTAGAAAGATAAGGCTTTTCATGTAGTTTTATTTAAGGTGGGATTATTATGAAGGTAAAAAAGCTGATAGATAGTTTTAACTATGCTATAGAGGGAATAATTTATTCAATACGAACTCAAAGAAATATGAGAATACATATGATAATAGCTATGTTAGTACTAACAGCTTGTTTTTTCTTTGATATGACGAAAATGGAACTTTTAGTGATTACTATTACAATAACTATGGTTATTGTGGCGGAAATGATAAATACAGCGGTGGAGTGTGCAATTGATGCCACTACAAACTTTTATCATCCTTTAGCTAAAATAGCGAAAAATGTGGCAGCTGGTGCTGTGCTTGTAACGGCTATAAATGCAGTTTTGGTAGCATACATAATTTTTTATGATAAGGTCTTGCCTTTTTCTATAATTATTCTCTCAAAAATTAAAAGTTCAGACCCTCATATGATATTTCTCCTTCTAGTAATAGTAAGTATTGCAACTGTAGTTATAAAAGCTATATATGATGAAGGTACACCACTTAGAGGGGGAATGCCAAGTGGTCATAGCTCCATAGCTTTTGCAGTAGCTACCACTATAACTCTATTAACTACAGAGCCACTGATAATGATATTGGCATTTCTGCTTGCCTTTATAGTGGCACAAAGCAGAGTAGATTCTAATGTACACTCCATTTTAGAAGTAGTTTTAGGTGGAGCCTTCGGATGTTTACTAACTTTGCTTTTATATCAACTCATTGGATAAATACTAGATTAATGTTGAGCGTGTACTTATATTATTGACGCTCAGCCGTTTCGAAGCATTGATTTACTAAAGGTTTTATTCAAGGTAAAATCTACAACACAACAACTCATATGCACTCAAACAAGTTGTGTTGCTTTACAATTTTACCATTCATTAACCCTAAGTAATAAAATATTCATGGNNAATGGCATTCACTAACAATAATGTCAAAGTACAAGCTCAACATTTTAAATACTATTAAATTAAAAAACTTGCAAATTAAAAAGATAAGTAAATTAATAAGCTTATAAAAATTAATGTGATAAAATTCGTATTCTATGGTAAACTAATATGAACAGAGTTCTTTGCTTC
>DCDL01000004.1:26002-62374 GCA_002316385.1 Clostridium sp. UBA1056 | reverse complement strand
GCCCAAATCTCTGATTTGGTGCGAATAGCTTTCACAGAGTGCGATGGAAGTATTAGAGCGGCTAGTCATCGGATAACTAAAGAAATATGTAATAACTATATTAAAACATAGATAGATTTTAAATAATTAAATTGGAGGAAAATAAGATGGAGAGAAAAGAGTTAGTTAAACTTGCCATAGATGCCAGGGAAAAAGCTTATGTGCCTTATTCTAAGTTTAAGGTTGGAGCGGCTATAGAAATGGAAGATGGAACTGTATTTACAGGGTGTAATATAGAAAATGCCTCCTATGGAGCTACTAACTGTGCTGAAAGAACTGCTATATTTAAGGCTGTTTCTGAAGGTCATTCTATAATTAAGAAAATTGCCATAGTAGGCGATATGGCAACTTATACAGCACCATGTGGAATATGTAGACAGGTTATTGCTGAATTTGCAGCTAAAGATATAGAAATAGTACTAATTAAAAATGAAGATGAGTATATAGTAAAAACTTTAGAAGAGATATTACCAGGAGCTTTTACTAAAGAGGACTTACTTAAATAAGGAGAGAAATATGTTTAAATCAGGATTTATAACTATAATAGGAAGACCAAATGTGGGAAAATCAACTCTGTTAAATCATTTAATGGGAGAAAAATTATCCATAGTATCAAGTAGACCACAAACTACAAGAAACAATATACAAACTATATTAACAAGAGACAACTTTCAAATAGTATTTGTAGACACTCCAGGTATGCATAAACCTAAGCATAAATTAGGTGAGTACATGGTGAAGATAGCTAAAGATTCCATGCAGGATGTGGATGTGGTGCTATTTTTAACAACTCCTGAAGGGGAAATAAACAAGTCAGACCTTCATGTTTTAGAACAATTAAAGCAGTGTAATACTTCAGTATTTTTAGTGGTAAATAAAATAGATGAAAATCCTGCTGACAGAGTAGCTAAAACTCTAGAAGAATACGCTAAAGTTTTTGATTTTAAAGAAATAATACCAATTTCAGCTATTAACGGAAAGAACGCTGATAAATTATTGGAGTTAGTAGTTGATAATCTGCCAGAAGGACCAATGTATTACCCAGAGGACATGATAACAGATCAACAAGAAAGATTTATAATCATGGAAACCATAAGAGAAAAAGCCCTAAGACTTCTATCTCAAGAAGTACCTCATGGTATTGCTGTAGAGATTTTAACAATGAAGAAGAATGAAAATGGAAGTTATCTTATAGAGGCAAATATGCTATGTGAGAAGAACTCCCATAAGGGTATAATAATTGGTAAGAATGGAGCTATGATGAAGAAAATATCTACCTATGCAAGGCAAGATATCGAAAAGTTCTTAGGCTGTAAAGTAAACCTAAAGATTTGGGTTAAGGTTAAATCTGAGTGGAGAGATAGTACATTTGTATTGAAGGAACTTGGCTATAAATAGAATTGCAGGTGTTATTTATTGAGTACTATCAAGACTAGAGGAATGGTTTTAAAAACCCAAGATTATAAAGAAAATGATAAGCTGCTTTGGATATTTACAGAGGACTTTGGAAAGGTATCTGTCATTGCAAAGGGAGCTAGAAAAAGTAAGAATAAAAACTTTTCAAACACTTTGCCCTTCTGTTTTGGTGAGTATGTGCTCTATAAAGGAAGAACACTATATACTTTAAACGAAGGAAGAATAATAGATTCTTTTCAGGACATATTAAATGACTACGATACCTTAATATATGGTTCTTATTTTAATGAACTCATAGATATTGGCATAGAGGAAGAGGAGAGCCATCCCATATTTGTAGATTTAATCAAATGCTTTTATCTTATGAGAAATAAAGCTATAGATCTAAATGTTTTAGCTAGAGCCTTTGAGGTTAAGTTGTTAAAAGCTACAGGATATGGGATAGTCTTAGAAAACTGTGCTGTGTGTGGAGATAAAGTAAACACTTCTGATTATATTTCCTTTCAGTTCTATGGAGGAATTTGTAATAATTGTGAAAAGCAATATGGCACAAAAGTATCTGCTTCCACATATAATGGATTAAAGTTTCTAAGTAAAGTAGACATTGAGAAGGTGGGAAGACTTAACTTAGATAGTAATACAAAAGAGCAAATAGGAAAAATATTAGAAAATTTTATAAGTCTAAATTATAGAAAAAAACCTAATAGTTTGTCATTACTTAAGAAATTTTAGTATATACATGATATAATATACTGAAGTGGTAAATATTGCTTGGGAGGAAATATTTATGGATGAAGCTACATTAAAAAAGATAAATCTATTAAAAGAAAGAGCTAATCTATCTACGGAAGAAGCAGAAGCCTTGTTAGAAAAATTCAATGGAGACTTAATAGAGGCTTTGATTTATTGTGAAAGAGAAAAGCAGAAGAGTAGTAGAAATTTTAACGAAAAAGTTAGCCAAAGTGAATTCGTAAGCTATATAAAAGAGCTCATAAAAACTGGAAATGTTTCAAGAATTATTATTAGAAAAGATGAGTCTATCCTTGTGAATATCCCTGTAAATGCAGGAATTGTAGTAGGATTAGCCTTATTACTGCAACCAGTTTTAATAGTTTTAGGAGCTGCCACAGCAGTGTTCATAGATTTAGAGATAGATATAATTAAAGAGGATGGAACTGTAGAGGTAGTAAATAAAATAGTGAAGAGTACTATGGAAACAACTGCGAAGAAGGCTACAGAGGTAACCCATGGACTAAAAGAGAAATTCTCCACAACATCAGAAAAAATTAAAGAAAAGTTTTCAGAAGTAAAAAATAACATAAATAAGTAAAGAGATTATAATTTTTATAGATTTGGGTATAAATTAAAGATGGGTAGAAACTCATCTTTTTTATTTAAAGTAAAAAAGAAATCGCAATTAGTTTAAATATTTTACAGGGTAGTGTGAAAGTTGCAAATTTAATAAATCTTTTATACAATATAAAAGAATTTACTTAAAAGTAATACTACTTACTATAATAACGTGGTATAATAAAAAATAGAGAATTTAAATTGAATTTTTTGATTACAAATAAAAAATGTTAGGAATTTATGTAAAATAATACATATTAACAGGTGAATTATATAAATACTAGAAGTATAAATATTAATTATAATTTTTATAATCAAAGAAAGAATTAATAAGATTTTGAAAGGTGGCGAATTGTCATTAAACTTTCACTTAGACAGGAACAAATAATAGAGTTAGTTAAAGAAAAAGAACCAATAACCAGTGAAGCTATCGCAAAAGAATTAGGACTTACGCGATCCGCCATAAGACCAGATTTATCTATACTGACTATGACAGGCTTACTTCAGGCAAGACCTAAAGTCGGGTATGTATATGTTAAAAATGTAGGTAAGAGTCCTAAAAACAGTGAAATTAGAAATATTAAGGTTAAGGATGTAATGACTGAACCTGTTTTAGTAAAGGAAGACACACCTGTTTATGAGGCCATTTTAACACTTTTTCTAAATGACACAGGAACTTTATTCATTGAAAATGAAGGCGTACTATTAGGAGCTGTATCTAGAAAGGACTTTATTAAAATGGCCATGGGCACAGCTGATATGCATAGAGTACCCGTTGGAATTATCATGACTAGAATGCCTAATATAGTTAGTGTATTAGAGGAAGATTCAGCATTTGATGCAGCAAAAAAAATAATTGAGCATCAGGTAGATTCTTTACCTGTTGTAAGGCAAGAACTTTTTAGGGGAAGAGAAGTTTCGAAAATTGTAGGAAAAATATCTAAAACCACAATTTCTATGATATTTGTAAAACTGGGTGAAGATGAATAATTTTATTCATTTGACTATATAACTATAATTTAAGAGTTAAGGGGTTGTATAACATGGAAAAGAAAAAATATGTGTACCTTTTTAATGAAGGCAACGGCGGCATGAAAAATTTACTAGGTGGAAAGGGTGCAAACCTTGCAGAGATGACAAGCATAGGAATTCCAGTGCCACAAGGCTTCACAGTGACAACTGAAGCTTGTAATAAATACTATGATGATGGAAAGAAAATTGCAGATGAAGTTGTTAAAGAAATTCATGAGAAAATGTCTGAGCTTGAAAAGATAACTGGTAAAAAATTTGGAAGCTTAGAAGACCCATTATTAGTTTCAGTAAGATCTGGTGCTAGAGCATCTATGCCAGGAATGATGGACACTATTCTTAATCTAGGATTAAATGATGAAACTGTTGAAGTAATGGCTAATAAAACAAATAATCCTAGATTTGCCTATGATTCATATAGAAGATTTATTCAAATGTTTGCTGACGTAGTTATGGAAGTAGAAAAAAGAAACTTTGAAGATATCATGGATGAAATGAAAGCTGCTAGAGGTGTTAAACTTGATACAGAATTAAATGCTGAGGATTTAAAAGAATTAGTAGTTAAGTTTAAAGCTTACTATAAAGAAGCTAAAGGTGAAGAATTCCCAACCAATCCTACAGAGCAATTAATAGCTTCTATCACTGCTGTATTTAGATCTTGGAACAATCCTAGAGCTATAGTATACAGAAGAATGAATGATATTCCGGGCAGTTGGGGAACTGCTGTAAACGTTCAAGAGATGGTATTTGGTAATAAAGGAAACACTTCTGGTACAGGAGTTGCCTTCTCAAGAAATCCATCTACAGGAGAAAAGAAAATATTTGCTGAATACTTAATGAATGCTCAAGGAGAAGACGTTGTTGCAGGTATAAGAACACCTCAACAAATCGAGCAATTAGAAAAAGAAAATCCAGAAGTGTACAAACAGTTCATGGATATTGTTAATACTTTGGAAAACCATTACAGAGATATGCAAGACATGGAGTTCACTATAGAAGAAGGTAAGCTTTACTTCCTACAAACAAGAAATGGGAAGAGAACAGCTCAAGCTGCTCTTAAAATAGCAGTTGACCTTGTAGAAGAAGAAATGCTTACTAAGGAAGAAGCAATTCTTAAAGTTGAGCCAAAACAATTAGATACATTATTACACCCTGCCTTTGATTCAGCATCACTTAAAGCTGCAGCAGTTATAGCTAAAGGACTTCCAGCATCTCCTGGTGCTGCTTGTGGTAAAGTTTACTTTACAGCAGAAGAAGCAAAAGCTGCTCATGAAAACGGTGAAAAAGTAGTTCTTGTTAGACTTGAAACTTCACCAGAAGATATTGAAGGTATGATTGCTTCTGAAGGTATACTAACAGTAAGAGGTGGAATGACTTCTCACGCAGCAGTTGTAGCTAGAGGAATGGGAACTTGTTGTGTTGCTGGTTGTGGTGACTTAATAGTAAATGAAGGAAATAAAACCTTTGCAGTAGGTGGAGTTACTTATAAAGAAGGAGACTACATCTCAATAGATGGAAGCACAGGAAATGTACATGCAGGACAAATAAAAACTGTAGAGCCTGAAATAAGTGGATATTTTGGAACATTCATGGCATGGGCTGATGAAATAAGAAGCTTAAAAGTAAGAACTAATGCTGATAATCCAAGAGATACAGCTCAAGCAGTGAAATTTGGAGCAGAAGGAATAGGACTTTGTAGAACGGAACACATGTTCTTTGAAAGTGATAGAATCATGGCTATAAGACAAATGATCGTTGCCAAGGATGAAGCTTCAAGAAGAGCAGCTCTAGAAAAATTATTACCAATGCAAAAGGGTGACTTTATAGGAATCTATGAGGAGTTACAAGATAAACCAGCTACTATAAGATTCTTAGATCCACCACTACACGAATTCCTTCCTCATGAAGATGATGAAATAGCTGAATTAGCTAAGGAACTTGGAATTACTTTTGAAGAATTAAAAAATACTGTTGATTCTTTACATGAGTTTAATCCAATGATGGGTCACAGAGGTTGCAGACTTGCAGTATCTTACCCAGAAATAGCTGAAATGCAAACAAGAGCAGTAATAGAAGCTGCTATAGATGTTAAAACTAGAAAGGGTTATGATATAGTACCAGAAATCATGATACCACTAGTTGGAGAAGTAAAAGAACTTAAATATGTTAAAAATATAGTTACAGAAACAGCTGATAAAATCATAAAAGAATCAGGAATAGATATGAAGTACATGGTAGGAACAATGATAGAGATTCCAAGAGCTGCTTTAACTGCTGATGAAATAGCTAAAGAAGCTGAGTTCTTCTCTTTTGGAACTAATGACTTAACTCAAATGACATTCGGATTCTCAAGAGATGACGCTGGAAACTTCTTAAAACACTATTATGATAAGAGCATATATGAATCTGATCCATTTGCAAGATTAGACCAAGTAGGAGTAGGAAAACTTGTTAAAATGGCTGTAGATTTAGGAAAATCTACTAGACCAGACATCAAACTTGGAATATGTGGAGAGCATGGTGGAGATCCATCATCAGTTGAATTTTGTCATGAGGTGGGATTAAACTATGTATCTTGCTCACCATTCAGAGTTCCAGTAGCAAGACTTGCAGCTGCTCAAGCTCAAGTTAAAAACCCAAGAAAAAAATGCTGCTGTGGATGCAAATAAGCAATAAAATAATGATATAAATAATAAATAGGTTGGCAAAGATTGGCCAACCTATTTATTTTTTAGATGTTAAGTGTTAAATTTGGGGGATGGCTTTATTATTTAAAAAAGTTTAGTATTAAATTTCTTTTCAATATAATTAAGCAAGTTATAACTAAACTCAATCTGTATGTCATTATGACATACAGATTTATTCAAAAGATTAATAAAGGCTTTTTTATTGCACCTGGATATATTATTATAATAATCTCGAGATAGCTTCCAATATTTCTGAGGAAAAGATAAATAAGCAAGAATATATTTATAGTCATCCAAAGTTAAAGGATGATTTACCTCATATTCCTGTAAAAAATTTATAGTTAAGTCCACATTCCAACAGGTACTTTCTCTTCTCATAAGTCTCCTCAAGCAGTAGGATATATCAAAAGCACAATAATCGTACCTGCACTTATCAAAGTCTATAACAAAAATTTTATCATTGTTTACAATAAGATTTTTACTCACATAATCGTTATGGCATATAGAGATGGATAGGTTATCATAGTCTATAGTGTTAGCTATATTAGTTGATAAGTTTGCTAGAGACATGCTATTTGTAAAACTGAGCATGTATATCTTAGAAAAATAATCCCTATATTTTAATGCTAGTTTTTCATTTTGAACTAGTTGAAGGGTATGTTTATTTAAAGATTCTGTGAGGCTGTTAAAACCCTCTTTATGTTTACTACCTAAAATAGGAGAAAAACCTAAAGAAACTTCATGCATTTGACCTAGATTTCTACTTGATAGATTCAAATCCCTTAGATTATCAAAGTCACATTTATCTCCTTGAACCCAATCTGTGAGAATAAATAACATATCATTATACTTTACATATCTTCCATGATCAACTGTAGATAGTATTCTAGGTACATTTATATTATTACGGTATAGCCATTCTATAGCAGAATAAACAAAAAGAAGCTCGTCTACTTCATAGTATACTTTTTTCAAACAATACTCATAGGAGTTGCTTTCTATTTTATAAACAGCTCTTTGCTTATCCGTATCCTTAAACTTTACTTGATATATAGTACTATCATTAGATAAATTATAGTAAGGTAAAACATTTTTTTTAATATTATTTGCTGATAGTAAATCTGAGTTAGAACTATCTGCTATTGCGTTACTCATTATACTTCCCTCCTTAACACACTATAAGATAATATTAAATATCTCTACTATAATTATATTTATGTATAATGAATGGAAAATATATCAATTATTAGTATAAAATTCTTTATAATATTGTGAAGCAATAAGAATAGTAAATAAAATAAATCATATAATACACAGTGAGGAAATAAAGATATTTGAGAATAAAAGTCTTTTATCTAATAAAATTATAGTCTCTTTAAAATTTTATTAGATCTATTAAAAATCATTTAAAAGTAGAAAAAAAGTGATATTCATTAAAATACTTAAAAACTTTGTGATTAGCTAAAGGAATATTAATGTTCGTAAAGAAATTATATAAGTATACAACATAATAAAAGTTAATATTTTAAATATAGCGAATATTTAAATGTTATAGAAATAAAAGTGAAGATTATGATATAATATAAAGGTTTTTATAAGATAATGTAAAATCCTGATATAACCTTAAATATTTAATAGGTAAGGTGGTGAAATTATGAATATTAGGGGTAAGATAGAAAGGTATGAAGAGTATAGTATAATACCTCAAGGATCTAAATCTAAAAACTCTATTGGCAGAGAAAAAGAAGAAAAACTAGATGAACTTAGAACTGCTTATATGATTGATAGAGATAGAATCATACACTGTAAATCCTTTAGAAGACTAAAAAGAAAAACTCAAGTTTATATTAAAACTTGGAGTGATCACTATAGAACTAGACTAACCCATACATTAGAAGTAGCGCAAATTGCTAGGACAATAGGAAGAGGAATAGGGTTAAACGAAGACTTAATAGAGGCTATAGCTTTAGGTCATGATATAGGGCATGTTGCCTTTGCTCACAGTGGAGAAGATGTGCTTAATGAATTATTGCCTAATGGTTTTAGTCATAATAAAAATAGTGTCAGGGTATTAACATATATAGAAAATAATGGACAAGGTCTAAATCTATCAAAAGAGGTATTGGATGGTATATTGTATCACAGCGGATTTTCGGATGTTAGTAAGAAGGCTTTTACTTTAGAGGGTCAGGTGGTAAAGTATAGTGATAAAATTGCTTATGTAAATCACGATATTGATGATTCATTAAGAGCAGGAATTTTATCTATGGATAGTATACCTAAGGATATACTTCAAGTTTTAGGATATACTCATGGAGAGAGAGTAGACACCCTAGTCAAGGATTGTATTTATACAACTACAAATAATATAAAAGAAAATGATATTCAAGTAGCATTATCTATAAATATAGATAATAAGTTTAAAAAACTTAGGAATTTTATGTTTAAAGAAGTTTATAATGGAGAGTTTTTAAAAGAAGAAAGAGATAGAGCTAGATTTATCCTTATTCAGCTATATAAATATTTTTATTCTCATGAAGAGAAGCTTCCAGAATTCTATAAATCCATAGCTAAGAATGAAGGACTTAATCAAGGAGTTGCTGACTATATAGCAGGAATGAGTGATGAATATTGTATAAACTTGTTTAAGGATATATACATACCTAGTTAAAATTATAAGAAGCTATTTTAATTAAAAAGCTTCTTTGTGAAGGGAAAACATATCCTGTAAAGAATATAATATATAGCATACAATACATTTATATTACAAAAAACTTTTTTATAAAAAAGGATTTAGAAAATATATGTCGAATTATAAGAGCTAGGAATTTATATAAGTTACATAAATTTAATACTAGTTTAATTTTAGAAATGGGATTGGAGTACCATGTAAGATAAATTTTTAGGATTAATGTATAACATATTAAAAAGGTTTCTTTAAGTTTAAAATCACTTGAGAGTGAGGTGAGTTGAGAATGTTTTCTGAAGAGGTAATACAAAAAATAAAAGAAGAAAATGACATAGTGGATATTGTTTCCGATGTAGTAACTTTGAAAAAGACCGGAAAAAACTATTTAGGAAGATGTCCATTTCATAATGAAAAAACACCTTCATTTACTGTATCAAGTGAAAAACAAATCTATAAATGCTTTGGATGTGGAGAAGCTGGTAATGTAATAACCTTTGTTATGAAAACACGAAATATGTCATTTCCAGAAGCAGTAAAATTTCTCGGAGAAAAGGTGGGTATTGTAGTAGAGGATTCCGACTCAACTAGTAAGAGTTCAGAAACTAAAGATAAGTATAAGCATATGTATGATATGAACATACAAGCTGGTAGGTACTTTTATAGCAATTTGAAAAAGTTTAAGGCACCTTATGAATATCTCAAGGGAAGGGGTATAACAGATAATACTATTAAAAAGTTTGGTATTGGCTTTGCACTAGACAATTGGCAGGGAATACGTTTCTATTTAAAACAAAGAGGCTTTAGTGAAGAAGAAATACTAGAACTTGGACTTACTACAAAAAATGAAAAAGGAAATATATACGATAGATTCAGAAACAGAATTATATTTCCTGTATTTAATGTAAGTGGTAGAGTCATAGGCTTTGGAGGAAGAGTTTTAGATGATTCCAAGCCTAAATATCTAAACTCTCCTGAAACCCCAATATTTCATAAGGGTACCAATCTTTATGGATTAAATTTAGCAATAAAAAATAATTCTACTAGAACAGTAATTATGGTTGAAGGATATATGGATGTAATCTCACTTTCCCAACAAGATGTAACAAATGTAGTTGCAACTCTAGGAACTGCATTAACTGAAGGCCAATGTAAATTATTAAAGAGATATATTGATACTGTTATAGTATCCTTTGATTCAGATGCAGCAGGTCAAAATGCTACTATAAGAGGGTTAGACATATTACAAAAATCTGGTTTTGAACTTAAGATCCTTCAAATTCCAAAAGGAAAAGATCCCGATGAATTTATTAGAACCTATGGTAAAGAGAAATTTCTAAGTCTAGTAGAGAAAGCTCTACCACTTATAGATTTTAAATTAAAGATGGCGGAAAAAGGGATTGATTTCTCAAGGAAGGAAATGGTGGTTAAGTACTTAAGAAAGGTAGTTATAGTACTAAAAGACCTAGATCCACTAGAAAGAGCTGTATACATTAAACAGGTTTCGGAGAGATGTGGTATAGGTGAAGAAGCTATAATGCAATACTTAGGCAAAAATAATAATAAATATATACAAAATAATAAAAATAATAATAATATAAATATGGAAATTGGGCAAAAATTATATTTAGAGCCTGCATTTATTAAGGCGGAGAGAACCTTATTAAGTCTTGCACTAACTAAAAGATTATCTAGTGACATATCAAATAGTATAAGTGAAGAAGATTTGATTTTAAAAGCACATAAAGTAATATACAAAATCATTAAAGAAAACAATATGTGCTCCAAAGAAGAACTTATAAAGATTATTGAATTGCAAACTATTCGAGATAGTGATTTCACAAAAGAATGGATAAAGATTCAAGAGTGTAAAATTGATATAGATGAAGAATCCATGGATAAAATGGTAAGTGACTGTGTGAATAAAATAAAAAAATACAAGTTAGAGGAGTCAAAAAGGGAAATTATGGATAAAATTAGAAAGTGTGAATCTAAAGGATTTGTTGAAGAATCTTTAATATTAGCTAAAGAGCTTATGAATATACAGAGGGAAATGGGAAAACTATAGAAGAGAGGAGGTAATGGAATGAAGGATAAAGCAGGAAAGATTGCTATAGTAAAGAAGTTAGTAGAAAAGGGTAAGAAAAAAGGAAATCTAACCTATAAAGAAATAATGGATGAAGTAGAGGGAATAGAGTTAAATCCAGAACAAATAGAAAAGATTTATGAAGTACTTGAATCCATGGGAATTGATGTTGTAGGTGATCCTGAAGAGGAAGAAGAGGAAGAGGAATTAGAACTTGATATATCAATTCCAGAAGGAATTGCTATAGATGACCCGGTTAGAATGTATCTTAAAGAAATTGGTAAAGTACCTCTACTATCTGCAGATGAAGAGATGAGACTAGCAAAGCTTATAGAAAATGGAGATGAGTATGCTAAGAAAAAACTAGCAGAGGCGAACCTAAGATTAGTTGTAAGCATTGCTAAAAGATATGTAGGCCGTGGAATGTTATTCTTAGATTTAATTCAAGAAGGTAACTTAGGTCTTATAAAAGCTGTAGAAAAATTTGACTATAGCAAAGGATTTAAATTTAGTACCTATGCTACATGGTGGATTAGGCAGGCAATTACAAGAGCTATTGCAGATCAAGCTAGAACTATTAGAATACCAGTTCATATGGTAGAAACTATAAATAAGTTAATTAGGGTATCTAGACAGCTTCTTCAAGAGCTAGGAAGAGAGCCACTTCCAGAAGAAATTGCAAAGCATATGGATATGAGTGTAGATAAAGTTAGAGAAATAATGAAAATTGCTCAAGAACCTGTATCCTTAGAAACTCCTATAGGTGAAGAGGAAGATTCTCATCTTGGAGACTTCATTCCTGATGATGATGCATTAGCACCAGCAGAAGCAGCCGCCTTTACAATGTTAAAAGAACAATTAATTAGTCAGCTTAGAACTTTGACTCCAAGGGAAGAGAAGGTTTTACGACTTAGATTTGGTCTTGATGATGGAAGAGCTAGAACTCTTGAGGAAGTTGGTAAAGAGTTCAATGTAACAAGA
Organism: Clostridium sp. UBA1056; assembly: GCA_002316385.1. GTDB lineage: Bacteria > Bacillota > Clostridia > Clostridiales > Clostridiaceae > Clostridium_J. The sequence goes on along the minus strand of DCDL01000004.1, from coordinate 50,100 downwards.
GAAAGAATTAGACAAATTGAAGCAAAAGCCTTAAGAAAGTTAAGACATCCAAGTAGAAGTAAAAAACTTAAGGATTATTTGGATTAATAAGGGGCTTTCGCAAAATAAACTAATCTAAAAGAAATGTTGAGCATACCCATATATTATTAACGCTCAGCCATTTCGAAATATTCATTTACTAAAGTATTTATTCAAAGAAAGATCTACAACACAACAACTCGTATACACTCAAACAAGTTGTTGTGTTGCTTTACGATTTTACCATCCATAAATACTAAGTAATGAAATATTTCTGAAGGTTCTTCTAATTAATTAGAAGAACTAAGTTCGAATAACTAAATCAAAGATTTAGTTATTCGAACTTATGTAAATGGCATTCGTTAACGATAATATAAAAGTGTAAGCTTAACATTCTATATAAGATTAGTGATATATTTTGCGAAAGCTCCTTTTATATTATAATTAAGATTTAATTCACTCTTAGGCATCTTCGAAAAATAAATAAGTCAGAATGCTCGTCTATTTNNATTTATTTTCAGATGCCTAATGAAGTGGAATATTATGAAAAGCAATTGTAGAATAAATTTTTATCAGTAAAGGTAGAAGAAGTCATAGGAATATGGGACTAAATTCAAGAAAATATATAATTTGTAATAGACAAAAGTGCTCAATATAATATAAAATAAAGTATACATATTTATAAGGAGGTAACTCATGAATAGTTTCAATGGAAATAAGAAGCTAGAAATAATTCCAACTATATTAACGTTTGTGGGATTGAATGTAGTAGGGGTTTGGGCAATATACCTTCTAGATTCCTATCTAATGTTGAGTTTAATAAAGGTAGTATTGATAATTTGTAATATATTCTATCTATACCATATAGGACTATGGTTAACTGTAAAATATGAGATAACAAATAATGAAGTAATAATAAATACACTGGGAGGGCTTAAAAAGATAATCTTACCTTTAAGTGATATAGAGTGTTATACTATAGGGAAAGGGAAAATTAAGGGTATAAGTCTTTCAGGAATATGTTCAAATAGATTTGCTATAGGAAGAATTGTAGTAAAGAACTTAGGAACTACAAGAATGTTTGTAACGGGAGGTAGCAGTATTATATATTTAAAAACTAAAGATATAAACTATGGCCTATCACCTAAAAGTTTTGAGGGGTTTAAAAGTGCATTAAATACTGTAGGCATCGAAGAAAAAACTTGGATAAAAGAATATAATAAGGTTAATAAATTGCACAAAGATAAAAAATTTATAATTCCATTATTGGCAACAAGCATAATAATTTTATTTACAACCTTTAATCCAATGTTACTATATATATTAAATAAGCTTCCAGATGTAATGCCTTTAATGCTTAATGTATCCAGAGTACCTATAGAGTTAGGAACTGATAAGCAATTTGCATTTTCGCAAATGACCTATGGATTATTAAATATGGCAGTAATGTTTTGTATGTATTATGCAGCTCATTTCTGTGCAAAATACGATAAAAAAGCAGCTTATAGATATATTTATATCTCTCTTATGGTAGCATTAATATTCCTATATCTTCAAGTGAGACTTATGGTAATGGCTATTTAAAAAATAAAGTATTAGGGTGGAAATATGATAATTAGCAAAAGATTAAAATTAATAAGTGATTTAATTACAGATGTTAAGTCTATGGTAGATGTAGGTACTGATCATGGGTATGTACCTATAGACTTAATAAAAGCAAATAAAATAGATTTTGCCATAGCTAGCGACATTAATAAGGGGCCAGTGGAAAAGGCTAAAAAGAATGTAAGAGACAACAACCTTCAAGATAAAATAAGTTGCAGACTTGGCGGAGGACTTGCCACTGTAAGTTCTGGTGAGGTAGAAGCTGCTGTTATTGCTGGAATGGGTGGAAATTTGATAAGAGATATCCTGGAAGAAAGTAAGGAAGTTTTTAAAAGTTTAAAATATGTAATAGTGCAGCCTGTGCAAAATCCGGAAGTTTTAAGGAAATATCTTTATAACTCAGGATGTAATATCATAGATGAGTGGATAATATATGATGAAGAAAAATACTATGAAATTATGAAAATATCATGGGGAAATGAACCAAAAGCTACAGAGCCTATTTACTATGAAATAAGTGAAATACTTCTAAACGAAAAAGATATTACTTATAAAGAATATTTAAATTATAAATTAGAAAAATACTTGAGAGTTTATGAAGAACTTAAAGGTGATACAGAGAATTCAAGAAAAAGAAAAGAAGAATTATATGATAGGATTGAAAAGATAAAAACATTTTTACTTAAGTAAGAGTGTGGAGGATATATTATGGTAAAGATAAATGATGTAATTAATATAATGAAGAAAATTGCACCAGAAAACTTAAAAGAAAGCTATGATAATGTGGGGTTTATGGTAGGAGATAGAAACAATGAAGTTAAAAAGATTCTAGTTGCTCTAGATTGTACCCTACAGGTTATCGATGAGGCAAAGACTATTGGAGCTGAATTAATTTTAACTCATCATCCCCTATTATTCAAAAGACCTAAAAGTATAACTACAGATACTCTTCAAGGAAAAAAGATTATGAATCTCATAAAAAGTGACATAGCACTATATTCTAGTCACACCAATTGGGATTCTGTGAAAGATGGACTAAATGATGAATTTGTAAATTTGCTTGGATTTAAAGAAAGTAAAATCATTGAGAAGAATCCTTTGAATCCTGAAGCTGGAGTAGGCAGAATAGTTGAGCTAAAGGAAGATATAGCTATAGAGGAAATAATAAATATAATTAAAGATAAATTTAATTTAAAAAACTTGAGATTTTCAGGAGAAATAGATAAAAAAGTAAGAACCATAGCATTAGTTAATGGAAGTGGAGAAGACTACTTGCAACCAGCTTATGAGCTAGGTGCAGAACTGCTAATAACAGGAGATACTACTTATCACTTTGTATCTGACTATGAAGAAATGGGATTTTCAGTGATAGACATAGGTCACTTTAATTCAGAATGGCCATTAATGATGGAACTATCGAAGAGCATAAAAGAAATACTAGAGCCTATGGGAGTAGATGTAGTCATCTCTCAAGAGGTTAAAGATCCATATAAATTTATATAACTTTAAAGAGTGGATATGATTATATTATGTAATGAAAGACTAGGATTTTAGGGGTCACTATGAACATATTAAATATATAAATATTAAACTATCTATATATGCAACAATTTATATAGTTTAATATGGAACATTTTAAAAAGCTAGAATTTTATATAGTTAAATATAGAACATTTTAAAAAGCTAACTTTTTATATAGTTAACTATGAAACTTTTTAAGATGCTTGGTTCAATTAATAGGGTAATGCGACATAATAAAAATTGATTAAAGTATAGATTAAGAGGCAAGTGTAATTAGCTCATATATTAAAACTAGATTTAAATATATGGGTTTTAACTTATAGAGATTAAATTGTTAATGTAATCATATAATGTTATTAATTCCATTGCAATAGTATAAGATTTATGTTAATATTAATTTTGCGAGTAAGTCAGACAATCGCTGCTGAGAAATCAGGAGAGGAAAGTCCGAGCTCCATAGGGCAGGGTGCTGGGTAACTCCCAGTGGAGGCGACTCTAAGGAAAGTGCAACAGAGATATACCGCCTGAGTGACTTTTTTAGGGGAATACATTCTAACTAGTTAGAATGCATAAGTTCCACTAAAAGGAATACATTCTAACTTGTTAGAATGTATAAGTTCGAGGGGCTAAATCTTAGATTTAGACTCTCACTTAACTTAAGGTAAGGGTGGAAAGGTGAGGTAAGAGCTCACCAGCGCAATGGTGACTTTGCGGCTATGTAAACCCCATCTGGAGCAAGATCGAAAGAGGGACATTATGGGGCTGCCCGTCCCGTCCCCGGGTGTATCGCTTGAGCTCATTAGTAATAATGGGCCTAGATAGATGATTGTCTAATACAGAACTCGGCTTATAGACTTATCTCGTAATAAAAACTATCAAAGGAAACTTTGATGGTTTTTTCTTATATTTAGGTATAAATATAAAAGGCTAAGAGAATTTATATACGTATTGATTATTATTAAAGACTTGTTAAGAAAAATATCATAATTTTAAACTTAAAAAATGATAATATAATTAATAGATGATATAAAGTCTAATTTGTGGTATATTTAATAAGTATGAAATTTTATTAAACATGAGAAAAAATATTTTATTTTTTTATAAATTGATGTACAATTGGTATATGTAAAAATAGGAGGGATTTTTTTGAAAATCAATTTTTATGAATCACAAAGAGAATATAAAGAAAAAAAAGATGAATTTGATAAAGCTATAAAAAATATTATAGATAGTGGAGCTTTTATATTAGGAAATGAAGTTAAAACTTTTGAAGAAGAAATAAAAGAGTTTACTGGTGCTAAGCATGCCATAGGAGTAGCATCAGGAACAGATGCTTTAGTTATTGCATCAGATATTCTTGGTTTCAGTAATAATAAAGAAATAGTAACTACACCATTTACATTTTTAGCATCTACATCTTGTCTTGCAAAGCATGGTGGAAGACCTGTATTTGTTGATATAGATGAAGAGTCTTGTGGTATGAATGTAAGTCAATTAGAAGCTGCTATTAATGATAATACAGCAGGGATACTTCCAATACATTTATTTAATCAAATGTGTGATATGGATAGAATAATGGAAATTGCTAAGAAGCATGACTTAAAGGTATTAGAAGATGCAGCTGAAGCCTTTGGAATGAGATGGCAAATGAATGGCGAGGACAGCTATAGACATGCAGGAACTATAGGAGATATGGGGGTATTTTCATTCTTCCCAACTAAAACCTTAGGTGGATATGGTGACGGTGGAATGATAGTAACTAATAGTGATGAATTAGCAGATAAGTGCCGTATGTTTAGAGTTCATGGAGCATCAAAAAAATATCACTACGATTATATAGGATATAATTCAAGATTAGATGCTATGCAAGCAGCTGTATTAAGAGTTAAACTTAAATATATAAATGATGCTATAGAGAATAGAGGTAGAATTGCAAAACTTTATACTGAAGGATTAAAAGGTGTTGAAGGTGTGGAAGTTCAAGGCATTAAGTCAAGTAATCAACATAACGTTTATTATGTGTTTAACATATTTGCTGAAAATAGAGATGGCCTTGCAGAGCACTTAAAATCTAAGGGAGTAGCAACTAGTGTTTATTATCCAAAGCCATTACATCTACAAAAGTGTTTTGAGTACTTAGGATATAAAGAAGGACAATTCCCAGTAACTGAAAAAATGTGTGAACAAATTCTTGCATTACCAATATATCCAGAACTTACAAATGAAGAAGTTGGATATATCTGTGAATGTATAAAAGAATTTTATAATTAACAATGAGCATGAAAGTTTATCCAGCGACAACTAAGTTGCTGGATAAACCTAATTTATTGTTAAAAATATATCAATGTAAATTGAAATGAAATTTACTAAAATTAAATAGTAGGAGACGATAATATGAAAGATTTAAAAGTATCTTTAGTAGGATTAGGCTACGTAGGAATGCCTTTAGCAGTAGCTTTTGCTAAGAAGGTGCCTGTAGTTGGATTTGATGTAAACAAAGACAAAATAAATAAATACATAAGTGGAGTGGACGTAACTAATGAAGTGGGAGATGAGGCTATTAAAGCATCTACTGTAGAGTTCACTTATGATGAAACAAAGTTAAGAGGATGTAACTTTCATGTAGTTGCAGTACCAACTCCAACTAATGAAGATAAAACTCCAGATTTAAGACCAGTAATAGGTGCTAGCGAAGTTTTAGGAAGAAACTTAACTAAAGGTTCTATAGTAGTATATGAATCTACAGTATATCCAGGGGTAACAGAGGAGATTTGTGTACCTATATTAGAAAGAGAATCTGGATTAAAGTGTGGAAAAGATTTTAAAATAGGATATTCACCAGAGAGAATAAATCCAGGTGATAAAGTTCATAGATTAGAAAATATCATGAAGATAGTATCTGGAATGGATGAAGAAACCCTTGATACCGTTGCTGAAACTTATGAATTAGTTATAGAAGCTGGTGTATACAGAGCAGAAAGCATAAAGGTTGCAGAAGCAGCTAAACTAATAGAGAACTGCCAAAGAGATGTTAATATAGCTTTTGTTAATGAACTTGCTATAATCTTTGATAAGATGGGAATAGACACAAAAGCTGTAATAGATGCAGCAGGTAGTAAGTGGAACTTTATAAAACTAAACCCAGGTTTAGTAGGAGGACACTGCATAGGAGTAGATCCATATTACTTAATTCACAGAGCTAAAGAATTTGGTATAGAATCAAAAGTTATAGCATCAGGAAGAAATATTAATGATGGTATGGCAAAATTTATTGCAGAAAATACAGTAAAGAGTTTAATAAAAGCTAATAAGAGAGTTAAAAATGCAAAAGTAGCAGTTTTAGGACTTACATTTAAAGAGGACTGCCCAGATACAAGAAATACAAAGGTAGTGGATATTATTCATGAGCTTAAAGAGTATGGAGTAAATGTATTAGCAACAGATCCTGTAGCATGTAAGGAAGAAATTAAAGAAGAGTATGGAATAGATATGGTTTCTATGGAAGATATTAAATCTGTAGATGCTATTATACTTGCTGTATCTCATCATCAATATAGAGACATGACTATAAAAGATTTTGCTCCTTTATATAGAAGAGAAGTACTAGATGAAGTTGCAGTAGCTAAGGATGAAGAAGAAAAAGATGTATTCATAGATGTGAAAGGCATCATGGATAAACACAGTGTAAATTCAGATACTATGGTTTACTGGAGATTATAATATTAAATATGCTAAGCATTAAGATTGGAAAAATTAAAATGTGTTATAATAGTAATATATAAGTAGAAAAATCCAGGTTATCTTTAAGATAATCTGGATTTTTTTATTATTTCTTGTCATCAAATATATAATCTTTCATTTGTTTTTTTACAGTTTCAATATCAAATTTTAAGTAGTATACTCCGCTACTAGAGTCACCTTGGGCATCTCCATCTCTTGGAAATCTCTCTTGTTCTAAAGTTCCATTTCCCATACTAGCTACTTTAGTCGCTAGAGATATAAAATCGCCAGAACTTAAGTTTGTTTGAACTAGTGGAAGAATATTATTTAGTATAGAAGGATAAGAAGTAGGGGATGCTTCAAGAGCTTTTTTAAACACTGCAGACATTACATTTCTATGTCTATGAGTTCTTTCATAATCTCCACCACTAGCATATCTTATTCTAGAATAGGCTAATGCCTGTTCTCCATTTAATAATGTAGGACCAGCAGAAGATACTCCAGGAATATGAGATATTTCTTCATCAGTAATATTAATAGTAATTCCACCTAATGTATCAATTATTTGTGGTAAAGAAGAGAAATTTACTGATACAAAATTCTCTATATTAAGTCCAAAGTTTTCATTTAAAGTTCTTATAGCTAATGTAGGACCCCCAAAAGCATAAGCATGATTTATTTTATCCATACCATGGTCAGGAATATTAACGTATGAATCCCTCATAATAGAGGTTATCTTAACCTTATTATGAATTGGGTCTATAGTAGCAATCATTATAGAATCAGAACGACCAGCCTGGCCTTCTTCTGCATCGATACCGAATAAAGCTATATTTTTTATAGATTCATGGTTTTCGTAATCTTTAAATTCTTCCTTTGGAGCAATCCCTAAATCGGATTTGTCTAGCTTTACATTATCCATCTTATTAAACAAAGAATATGCATATCCAGCTCCAATAGCGAATATAAATATTAATATGCCTAGGATTGTCATAGAAATTTTAAATCCTAAGGGTTTTTTCTTTCTATTAGAATTAATTTTGTTTTTTGACATTTTCTCACTCCTCTCATGTACTTAATTTTATCATCATATAGAATATGTGTAAATATAAAGAAATATGTTGATGGTAAATTATTGAGGAAGAATAAGGGTAAAATTTATTGAATTTGTTACGATAATGTATGAGGAGGTTATATTTAAAGATAAAATTTGTGTAATACTTTATATATACTGTGAAGTAATAAAAGTTTAGGCAACTTAAGTTTTAGTGTAGCAGAGTTATAAAAATGTGATGCTATTACATATACGAAATTTTTGTATACAATTGAAATATGAACAAATATATGATATTATACACATATCACGACAATTTATGCAAATTAAACTAAAAAATATGTAGAAATATACAATATGTGTTATAATATGTATAGATTAATGTTATAAGGAGAATTAGTTTGGAAGAAAATATTATTAGTTTAAAAGAAATATTTGAAATTTTAAAAAAAAGATGGAAACTTATATTAACATTTACTCTAGCATCAGCTTTATTGGCATCGATATCATTATTTTTACTAATAACTCCACAATATGAGACAAGAACTAAAGTGTTTATAGGAAAAGAAGCAAGTCAGAAGAAGGATTATAATATTTCAGATATACAAATGTATCAGAAATTATTAAAAACCTATGCTGAAGTTATTAAGACAGAAGATTTGATTGCAAAGTCCATAGAAGCGGCTAAGTTAGATATAAAACCTAAAGAAGCTCTTAATAATTTAACTGTAGTATCTGTACCAGATACACAGATTTTAGAGTTAAAGTACAAAAGCAAGTCTCCAGAGGAAGCTGTGAAGTTAATATCTAGCGTAAGAGATGAGTTTATTAAATTATCATCAGATCTAGTGCCTAATGGAAATGTTCAAATCTTAGAAGAAGCTAGATTTCCTATGAGACCAGTAAGTCCTAATAAAAAGATGGGATTATTAATAGCTATTATATTAGGACTAATGATAGGAATAGGAATAACTTTTCTTATAGAATTTTTAGATAATACATATAAAAATAAAGAGCGCTTAGAGAAAGAATTGAATATACCAGTTTTAGGTACTGTACCTAACTTAAAATAGAAAGCAAAAGATGAAAAGGGAGGAAAGATAATTTTGGAAGAAGAATTAATTAGCTTTGGAGAAATTCTAGAAGTATTAAAGAAAAGATGGAAGATGATACTAATAATAACAACAGTATCAACACTACTATCAGGTATAGTAAGCTTTTTTCTAATAAGCCCTAAATATGAAGCTAGCACAAAGTTATTTATAGGTAAGGAAGAAGGAGCAGATCAAGGATATAATCAAAATGATGTATCTATGTATCAAAAGCTGATGAAAACTTACTCAGAAGCTATAAAAACTAGAGACTTGATTGGAAGGGCTATAAAAACTACTAATAGCAACTTAACAGAAAATGAAGTGTTAGAAAAGCTTAAAGTAGTAACTATAGCTGATACACAAATCCTTCAAATTAAATTTGAAGATGATGCCCCTGAAGAGGCAGCAAATATGGTAAAAGCAGTAACAGAAGAATTTATGACTACATCTAAGGCTTTAGTACCAAATGGGAATATAAGAATTATAGAATCTGTGAAAGTTCCAGAAGTTCCAGTAAGCCCTAATAAAAAAATGAATATAAGCGTAGCCTTTTTATTAGGATTAATGGTAAGCATAGGATTAAGTTTCTTACTAGAGTTCTTAGATAATACCTATAAAAATAAAGAACAATTGGAGAAAGAATTAGAAATTCCTGTTATAGGAGCCATACCTAATATTGAACAGTAGAAAATTGTACTATGTAATTATATATGTTTAATAAGATAATGAGAGATTTTTACTTAAGGAGAGAAAGTAATGTTTATAGTAGAAAAAGACCCTAAGTCTATAGCAGCAGAGAGCTATAGGACTTTAAGGACAAATTTACAATATTCATCCTTTGATGATGAATATAAAGTAATAGTGGTAACTAGTTCAGAACCAGGGGAAGGTAAAAGTACTACTGCAGGAAACTTAGCTCTATCAATAGCTCAAGGAGATAAAAAGGTAGCATTGGTTGATTGTGATTTAAGAAAGCCATCAATACACAAAAAGTTTGGGTTATCCAATACTGCTGGACTTTCAGATGTAATAGTTGGAAAGGAGGATATTTCTATAGTAGGTCATAGGTATAATGACAATCTTACAGTGTTAACTTCTGGAAAAATACCACCTAACCCATCAGAGATGTTAGCATCAAAATCTATGAAAGCATTAATTGATGCTTTAAAGAAGGTTTTTGATTATGTAATATTAGATACTCCACCGGTACAGGCGGTGACTGATGCACAAATTCTTTCTACAAGAGCTGATGGAACGTTGCTTGTGGTTAGAGCAGAAAAAACAAAGAAAGAATCTGTTGCAAATTCTGTAAATCTTTTAAAAAAGGTTAATGCCAATATCATTGGTACAGTGTTAAATGGAGTGGACTCTAAAAGAAGTAACTACTATTACTACTATGGTGATAAAAAAGAATCAGGGTTAGAAAAATAATATAAAACTAAAATCTTTACTTAAAGGTTGGAGGGGTGCTTATGATAGACTTTCACAGCCATATTCTTCATGGAATAGATGATGGAGCAAGAGATGAGAATATGACCATAGAAATGCTTAAGTTAGCAGAAAAATCTGGAACTAGAGAAATTGTTGCTACACCACATTTTTTTAGAGGTAGATTTCAAACACCTTATGGAGACATAAAAAAAGAAGTAGCTAAGTTGAAAACATTAGCTAAGGAAAATCATATAAATATAGAAATCCATTGTGGTCAAGAGATCTACTATACAAACAGAATTTTAGAGAGCTTTGAGTGCGGAGATATAGGAACCATAGAAAATAGTAGATATATGCTAATAGAATTACCATTAAGGGGATTTACAATAGATGAAGTAATAAATGACATTTATGAACTTCAATTAAAGGGGATTGTACCTATTATTGCGCATCCAGAAAGATATAAAACCTTTATACAATCTCCTGAATTGATAAATAAATTTATTGAAGAAGGATTTTTGTTTCAACTTAATGTAGGAAGTATAACTGGAGACTTTGGGAGAGAGGCTAAAAAGACTGCAGAACTATTTGTGAAGCATAAAATATACAGCACTATAGGGTCTGATGCTCATAGGATGGATAGTAGAACTACAGATATGAGAGAAGGCATAAAGGTTATAGAAAAATTAAAGTTAGGATATATGAAAGAATTAGAAAGTTTTTCTGAAGAAATTTTAAAAAATGATGTAATTAAATTTCAAGGAGAAAAGATTAAAAAACAACGTGGAATTATGAATTTATTTAAAAGATAAAGGTAGAAATTATAAAAGAAAAATTTTGATTAAAGTATCAAACATGTTAAAAGCTTAGTAATTGAGGAGCTGTTAATAGTTGATAGGGGAATGATATAAAGTTTGACATAAATAACTTAGACATAAAGGGAAATTATGAAGTGTAGTCTGTATTTGGGCACTTAGGTTACATGGAGTTAGTAGTGCAACCCACCGTTATCTTATTGGCTCAAGATAGCTATAGATCTGAAGGAGAAGTCTATAGTGGTGGGATTATATAAAGGTAATGGTAGGTTCTTTTTTTATCCAATTTTATAGGATAAGATTTTGTGAGTAGTCTTAACTTATATGTGAATAAGAGGATAAAGTATAAAGTTTTTGGGGGCTATGATATGAAAATTGATAATGTGAATAGAAATTTAATAATTCTAGGAGCTGGTGGCCATGGACATGTAGTTAAGGAGATTGCTGAGTCGATGGGTATATTTGAAAAAATAGATTTCTTAGATGATAATCCTAATTGTAGCGAATCTATAGGTTTATGTTCAGATAGTGAAAAATTTATTAAAGATTACACCTATGCAGTACCATCATTTGGAAATAATCAACTTCGTATGGAGTGGATTAAAAAGCTTGAAAATAATTCTTTTGAAGTTCCAACTTTAATCCATCCTACAGCATATATTAGTCCATCAGCTAGAGTTGATTCAGGATCGGTGATAGAAGCCAAAGCTATTGTAAATACCAATGCTAAGATTGAGAATGGTTGTATTATAAGTGTTGGTTCAATTATCGACCATGATGCTATCATTAATTGTGGATGTCATATAGACTGTGGAGCAGTTGTTAAATCTTATTGTGTTATTGATCCATTTTCAAAAATTAGCAGTGATGAAGTCATATCACATATGGTGAAGTTATAGCATATAATGATTATGAAAATGACGTAATATGTATATGAATTATTTTTTAATTTGAGGGGGAGATTAAATGTATTTAAAAATTAAAAGAGGAGCTGATTTTATACTTTCATTTATGGGATTAGTTTTGCTTTCACCGCTATTTTTAATAATTATTATCGCTATAAAGATTGACTCAAGAGGCCCAGTTTTTTTTAAACAAAAGAGAGTTGGAATTAATAAAACTCATTTTAATATATTAAAATTTCGTACTATGAAAATAGATACACCTAAAGATATGCCAACTCATATGCTTAAAAATCCTGATCAGTATATAACTAAGGTTGGTAAATTTTTAAGAAAAACTAGTTTAGATGAATTGCCACAAATTTTAAATATAATATCTGGTTCTATGGCAATAGTTGGACCGAGGCCTGCTCTTTGGAACCAATATGATTTAATCGAAGAAAGGGACAAGTATGGTGCTAATGATATACTTCCTGGTCTTACTGGATGGGCACAGATTAATGGAAGAGATACAGTGTCTATTAAAGACAAGGCAAGATATGATGGAGATTATGTTGAAAATTTAGGAGTAAAGATAGACGTTAAATGCTTCTTTGGAACTGTTATTTCTGTATTGAAACGTGATGGAGTTTTAGAAGGCGGAGTTAAGGAATTGAAGGAGAAAGAAGTAGAAGTTCAGAGAGATTCGGTATCAATTTGATGTGATGGAATTATTATTGGAATGAATGGTAAGAAGGTGATTAGCTAGATGAAGAAAATACTTATAACAGGTGCTAATAGTTATATAGGAACAAGTTTTGAAGAATGGCTAAAGCAGTGGCCGGAAGATTATACAGTTGATACTGTGGATATGATAGATGGAACTTGGAGAGAGAAGAGTTTTTTAGAGTATGATGTAATGTTTCATGTTGCAGGGATAGCTCATATTTCTACAGATCCTAATATGGAGGATTTATATTATAAAGTTAATCGTGATTTAACGATAGAAACTGCAAAGAAGGCAAAGGCAGAAGGTGTTAAGCAGTTTATTTTTATGAGTAGTATTATTGTTTATGGTGATAGTAGTCATATCAACCATAAAAGAGTTATAGATAAAAATACAGTACCAACACCAAGCAACTTCTATGGTAGAAGTAAGCTTCAAGCTGAAGAATGTATTCTACCACTTCAAGATGATAATTTTAATGTGGTAGTTATAAGACCACCAATGATATTTGGAAAAGGGTCAAAAGGAAATTACCCAAAGCTTGCTAAGATGGCTCAGAAGCTACCAATATTTCCTAATGTTAAAAATGAAAGAAGTATGCTCCATATAGATAACCTTTGTGAGTTTATAAGATTAATGATTGTAAATGAAGAAAGAGAAATATTCTTTCCACAGAACAAGGAATATGTTAGAACAAGTGAGTTAGTGAAGCTTATAGCTGAGGCTCATGGGAAGATGATTGTACTTACTGGAGCGTTTAATTGGGCTTTGAAATTAATGGCGTGCTTTATTGGGACGGTTAATAAGGCATTTGGGAATTTGGTTTATGAGAAGAGTATGAGTGAGTATAAAGTTGATTATAGAATTAGGGATTTAAGGGAAGCGGTTAGGGAGACGGAAGTAGAAACTGATATAGTTAGCGATGGGAGGAGTGTTAAGATATGAAAAAGGTATTAATGATGGCATCAGTAGCATCTATGATAGATTTGTTTAATATGGATAATATAAACATTCTAAAGAATATGGGATTTGAAGTACATGTGGCTTGTAATTTTGAATACGGAAGTATAACAAGCCAAGAGAGAGTAGAAGAATTCCGTAAGGAATTAGAGAATGATGGCATTAAAACATTTCATCTCTCTGTTCCGAGAAATATATCTTCAATTAGAAATATTATGAATTCATATAAGTTAATGAAAAAGCTGTGTCAAGAAAATCATTATCATATGGTTCATTGTCATTCTCCAATTGGTGGGGTTATTGCTAGATTGGCATGTAAAGGAGTTAGAAAGCAGGGGACTAAAGTTATTTACACAGCTCATGGATTTCACTTTTTTAAAGGAGGACCAATTAAAAATTGGTTGATTTTCTATCCAATAGAAAGAATGTGTGCAAAATATACTGATTGTTTAATAACTATTAATAAAGAAGATTATGAAGTAGCCCAAAAATTTAATAATACAAATGTGGAATATGTTCCAGGAATAGGAATGCATACAGAGGAAATTAAAAATATCAAAGTTGATAGAAAAGCAAAGAGAGATGAATTTGGATTTAAGGATGATGATTTTGTACTACTTAGTGTTGGGCAATTATCTAAGAGAAAAAATCATGAAGTAATAGTTAGGGCTCTTTCCAACATATCAAATGAGAAAGTTAAATTATTAATTTGTGGATTTGGAGAACTTGAAGATTACTTAAAAGGTTTAGTAAAACAATTTAACTTAGAAGATAGAGTAATATTTGCAGGATATAGAAGAGATGTAAAGGAACTATTATATATAGCAAATTGTTTTGTATTTCCTTCTTTGCAAGAAGGTCTGCCAGTAGCTTTGATGGAAGCTATGGCTGCAGGGTTACCCGTTGTTTGCTCTAATATAAGAGGAAATACTGATTTAATTGAAGATGGAACAAATGGTTACTTAGTAGACCCTCAGAATGTAAATGGGTTTACTAAGTATATAGAAAAAATTTTGTTTGATAAGACAGTTCAAAGGAATATGAGTAATAAAAGTTTAGAACTAATAAAAAAGTATGATAGAGAAAATATTAGGAAATTAATGAAAAATATATATAGCAACATAACTATTTAGATATAGCTTTAGTTAATAGTACATATTTGATTATTAACCAAAGTTGTCTTAATAGAATAGTTTTACAAAAGGGCGTTTGAGTATGGTAGTTTGAAAATATGGTTGTTAAATATTTAGTATAAAATAGATGTAAATAATGTGATGAAATGAAAGGAAGAATTATTATGAATAATGATAAAAATAAAATACCAAAAATTATTCATTATATATGGATAGGACCCAATCCGCTTGATAAGCTATCACAAAAATGTATGAAAACTTGGGAGAAAGTATTACCTGATTATGAAATTATTCGCTGGGACGATAAAAAATGCAAAAGTATTATTGCGAATAATGTATATGCTAGTCAAGCATATAAAGCCAAAAAGTACGCTTTTGTTAGTGATTATTTAAGATTATATGTCTTATATCATTACGGTGGAATATATATGGATACAGATGTAAAAGTCATAAAGAGAATCGACAAATTTTTGAAGTTTTCTGCATTTACTTCATTTCAAGATGAGACTATGATTCCTACTGCATTAATGGGAAGTGAAAAAGGTGGAAAATGGGTAGGGCGATTATTAGAATATTATGATAATAAGACTTTCGTTGATAGTGAAGGAAATTATGATTTCACTACTAATGTTACAACGATAACTAATATGTCTGAAGAATTTGGATTAGTGAGGAATGGCGAAAAACAAGTTCTTAAATATGACGTACATATATATTCAAGAGAATATTTTTGCCCACTAGATACAAGAAATAGTAAAAACGATAAAATAACTGAGAATACCTATGCTATGCATTTGTATAATGGGTCATGGACACCTTGGTACAGAAAAGTTTTGAGTAAGGTTAAGAAAAAGACAGGGCTGAATGTTGAAAAATTATTAGGAAAAAAGCTTTATGAAAAATTATCGAACAAGTATTAATAAAATTAAATTACATAAATTTAAAATTAAGCTTTGAAGAGGTGTAATCTAATATGAATGATAACATAACACAAAATATTAAGACTAAAAAAAATACTGTCGGTATTAATGAGATTTATACTTTTTTCATAATAGTGTCTCCAATATTGTTTATATATGGTACAGGCTTGGGATCTATTACTTTAAGTGATATGATTTTATTAATTCTAAATATATTGCTTTTATTCAAGGGATTAATGAGCGGAAAAATGAATATATTTTTGAATTTGATCCCGTTCTTCATATATATAGTGGTAGTAACACTTTTAAATGAGTCAGATTTCGATGTTTGGTTTCGTACCTTTAGATATCTCTTTTATTTAATTAATATTATTTTTTTTGCAAAAGCTCATTTTAACTTTGATTTTGGTATCAAAGTGTATAAAGTTATGTCGCTAGTATCTACAGGATTTTTGTTTTTTCAAGTACTTATTTATAGATTTTTAGGTATATATATTCCGGGAGTTATACTTAGCGCTAATTTAATGGCATCAGATTTATATGAGTATAATAGAGTTTTTCAACAAGCCCAATTTAAAAGATTTATGTCTTTTTTTGAAGAACCATCTCACTATGCAATTTATATATTAGGGTACATTACAATCTTACTTTTTTTAAAGATGAATTGCGGGAGATTTACCAAAAAAGAAATATGTGAGTTTTGTTTTTTATCTGGTGGTATCGCGTTATCAACATCTATACTAGGTGTAATAGTATTAGGGGGGATGTTTAGTATTTGGATAGGAATTAATTTATTTAAAAATAAAAAGAGCTTCACTAAATTTATTTTCTTTGCATTTGTTTTTATTATTGCAGTAATATTGATTTCTAAAACTACTGCATTTGAGTATTTTACAGATTCAAGTATTGTTAGCAGACAAGCTAATGGAAGATTTGATGGATATGCATTAATCCATGAATGGTCTACAGACATAGTTACAAATATGTTTGGACGAGGAATGGAGAGACTTGGTTCTGGTATATATTTGGCATCTTATCCATTAATGATATATTATTTTGGTTTTATTGGGCTAGCATTATTTATATTAGCTTTTATACCTTTTTTTATAAGAAGAAAGATAAATATCTCTGTAGCATTGCTTATTTGTTTATTTAGCATTTCTTTAGGATCAGAAATATTGTTAGGGCGATATATTTTAGTATTTTTACCGTTGGTAATTACAGGAAATAGGCAGAAAGAACATTTAATTGTTTAAAGCAATATAAATCTGGTCTGCAAAGACAACAATATTAATATTATGATAGGAAGATTTTTATGAATAAGAATTTGTATTTGGTACATACCCCTTTCCAACTAATGAATTGTTTAAATATAATAGAAGATTACTACAAAGATGATATAAATCACATAGTATTGCTTCATAGAAACATGAAAAGATATTTATCAATAATAAGAAAATATAACGATAAGATCCATATTTATCATTACGATTTTTTGTTTGATGACTATTCTAAATCAAATAAATTACTAATAAAAACATCTTTAGTAATTAATTTGATAAAAGGAAAAAGGTCAATTAGAAAAGTTGCCAATAAAAATATAAAGTATGACTCTTTATTTATACCATCAGAAAATATTGGGTGCAATATAACTTACAACTACTTTTATGAACTAAATAATTCTCTTGAATTATTTGTATATGATGATGGAGTGGGAACATATGCAAAAGGATACCTTAAAGGTAAGAAACATTTTTTATATGAAAAGATTAGTAAATTATTATATGGAACTTTTTTTTGGGAAAAGTTAAAAAAAATATTTTGTTATCAACCCGAATTTATTGATGATTCAAATTTAGATATTGTAAAAGTTAAGATAAATAGTGCAGAGGTAATTGAAAAATTATTTTCAGAGCATCTGGATGATTGCTTAATTAATAAATATAATATGAGTAAAATTATTTATTTAGATCAAGGAGGTATACCATCATCCTATGAAAATACAAAAGTTTTCATAGAATTATGTAAAAAATATTATAGAAATAGCGAAGTGGTTTTAAAAAACCATCCTAGAGTTAGCCCAATATACGAATCGGATTCTTTTGAAATAGATAAAAGCGGAAATACTTTTGAGTCTGTATTTTTTAATATTGATATCGACGATAAAATATTAGTATCTATGTGTTCTACCAGTTGTCTAACGCCATATATATTAAAAGAAAAATGTCCTTATATTATTTTTCTTGGCTTAATGAATACTAATAGATATGAGAATGCTTTTTCAACGCTTTATTTTCGAAATGTGATTTCTAATTATAAACCCAATAAGATATTTATTCCTAAAAATAAGGATGAATTAGAAAGTGTTTTTAAAATTTTATCATCGAAAAATTACATAGCAAGTGATATAAGATAAAATCTATCATTAATAGCATAAATTTAGAAAGCAGGTAAAAAGTTATGAAAAAAGTAATGCTCGTTTTTGGGACACGGCCAGAAGCAATAAAAATGTGTCCTTTGGTAAAAGAACTTAAGACACGAAAAAATATCAAAACAATTGTTTGTGTAACTGGACAGCACCGTCAAATGTTAGATCAGGTGCTTGAAGCTTTTGAGGTTATACCTGATTATGACTTATCTATAATGAAGGATAAACAAACACTTTTTCATGTAACAACAAATATTTTAAACAAAATTAAAGAGGTGCTTGAAGAAACTAAGCCAGATGTGGTGTTAGTTCATGGAGATACGTCAACAACTTTTGTAACAGCTTTAGCTTGTTTTTATTTACAGATACCAATTGGACATGTTGAAGCAGGCCTTAGAACTTATAATATATATTCACCATATCCAGAAGAATTTAACAGACAAGCTGTTGGGATTATAGCAAAGTATAATTTTGCGCCAACAGAACTATCAAAAGAGAATTTACTTAAAGAAGGTAAAGAACTTAATTCAATATATGTTACTGGAAATACTGCTATTGATGCTTTAAAAACTACTGTTAGAGAAGGCTATACGCATGAACAACTTAAATGGACAGAAGGTAGTAGGCTTATTATGATAACCGCTCATAGAAGAGAAAATTTAGGAGAGCCTATGAGAAATATGTTTAGAGCTATTAAGAAAATAGTTGATGAGACACCAGACATTAAAGCAATCTATCCTATACATATGAACCCTGTAGTAAGAGCGGCAGCAAATGAAATTCTTGGAGATTGTGATAGGGTAAGAATAATAGAGCCTTTAGATGTGCTAGATTTTCACAACTTCTTGTCAAGATCTTACTTAATTTTAACCGACAGTGGTGGAATTCAAGAAGAGGCTCCAAGTTTAGGTAAACCTGTTCTTGTAATGAGAGATACAACAGAAAGACCAGAAGGTATAGTTGCAGGTACATTAAAGCTTGTGGGCACTGATGAAGATACTATTTACAATACATTTAAGCTATTGCTTGAGGATAAAACAGAGTATGAAAAAATGAGTCATGCAAGTAACCCATATGGCGATGGGTTTGCAAGTAAGAGGATAGTGGATACTCTGATTCAAAATTTATAAATAAACCAATATAGGAGGAGATAATTATGTTAGATAATGCATCAATTTTAATCACTGGAGGAACAGGTTCTTTCGGAAAAAAATTTACTGAGATGATTTTAGAGAGGTACAACCCTAAAAAAATAATTATTTATTCAAGAGATGAATTTAAACAAGATTTAATGAAAAAAGAATTTTCGCAAAAGTATCCTGATAAAGTAAACAAGATTAGATTCTTTATAGGGGATATTAGAGATAAGGAAAGACTATATAGAGCTTTTAATGGAGTAGACTATATTATACATGCAGCAGCTATGAAGCAAGTGCCAGCTTGTGAATATAATCCTTTTGAAGCTATAAAGACTAATATTAATGGAGCGCAAAATATAATAGATGCAGCTTTAGATAGAGGGGTAAAAAAAGTAGTTGCACTTTCTACTGACAAGGCTGTTAATCCTATCAATCTATACGGTGGTACAAAATTGGTATCAGATAAACTATTTATATCAGCCAATGCTTATTCAGGGGGAAATGGTACTATATTTTCTGTTGTTAGATACGGTAATGTAGCAGGAAGTAGAGGATCAGTTATTCCTTTCTTTCAATCATTAATTGAGAAAGGAGCAAAAGAACTGCCAATAACTGATTGCAGAATGACAAGATTCTGGATAACTTTAGAAGAAGGTGTAGAGCTAGTATTTAAAGCATTAGAAGAATCAAAAGGTGGAGAAACGTACATATCTAAAATACCTTCATTTACTATTACTGATTTAGCTAAGGCAATGATTGATGATGTTGTTATAAATGAAGTTGGTATTAGAGAAGGTGAGAAGTTACATGAAGTTATGGTAACAAGAGATGATTCTAGAACGACTTATGAATATGAAAAACATTATATTATTTATCCGCATTTTGATTGGTGGAGTTTTGATAAGTATTTTACACCAGGTGGAAAGTTAATAAGAGAAGGGTTTGAATATGATTCGGGAAGCAATTCAGAATGGCTTACAGTAGATGAATTGAGAAGAGAAATGTATAAATTAGGACTTTTTAATGCTTATAAAATTAATGGTATAGATTTTGATGAAGGTGCAGCTACTAAATAAGAAGGGAAGATAACCAATGGATGAATTAGCAATCAATGGTGGAAAATCAATAAGAGAAACTTATTTAACTTATGGAAGACAAAATATAGATGAAGAAGATATAGAAGCAGTAGTTAATGTGCTTAAAGGTGATTATTTAACTACTGGTCCTTCAGTTAGTGAGTTTGAGAAAAAAGTTGCAAAGTATGTAGGAGCAAAGTATGCAGTAGCTGTTTCTAATGGAACGGCAGCTCTGCATATGGCATGTTATGCAGCTGGTATAAAAGAAGGTGATGAGGTAATAGTATCACCTATAACTTTTGCAGCTTCAGCAAATTGTGTTTTATATTGTGGAGGAATCCCTGTATTTGTAGATATAGATCCTGAAACATATAATATAGATCCAAAAGAAATAGAAAAGAAAATTACAAATAAAACTAAAGCTATAATTCCGGTAGACTTTACGGGGCAATCAGTAGATATAGATGAAATAAGAAAAATTGCAGATAAACATAATCTAGTTATAATAGAAGATTCAGCTCATGCTTTAGGTAGTGAATATAAAGGCAAAAGAGTAGGAACCAAAGCACATATGACAGAATTTAGTTTTCATCCAGTAAAACCAATAACTAGTGGTGAAGGTGGCATGGTAGTTACAGATGATGAGGAATTATATAAAAAAATGATCCTTTTTAGAAGTCATGGAATAACTAGAGATAAAGAGATGATGAATGAATATCATGGACCATGGCATTATGAACAGATAGATTTAGGTTACAATTATAGAATAACTGATATCCAATGTGCCTTGGGTATTAGTCAAATGAATAAGATTGACAAGTTTGTCAATAGAAGAAGAGAAATCGTTAAGAAGTATAATGAAGCCTTCAAGAATATTGAAGAAATTAATATACCACATGAAGCTGATTTTTCTAATTCTGGATGGCATATATATTTAATTAAACTTAACTTAGAAAGATTAGCTTGCACAAGAAAAGAAATTTTTGAAGCTTTACAAGCTGAAAATATAGGAGTAAATGTTCATTATATTCCTGTATATTTGCATCCTTACTATAAAAGTTTAGGATATGAAAAAGGGCTATGTAAAAATGCAGAAGAACTTTATGAACGAATGATAACTATCCCATTATTCCCTAAGATGACATATGAAGATGTACAAGATGTTATAGATGGGGTTAAAAAGGTAATAAACCACTACAGAAAGTAGGTATTTTAAATGAAGATAACTGCAATTATTCAAGCAAGAATGGGGTCCACAAGATTACCAGGAAAAGTTATGAAAAATATATTTGGGAAAACTGTTCTTGAACATGTGGTAGACAGATTAAGAAAAAGTCAACTTTTAAATGATATTATTATAGCAACAACTATTGGGGAATGTGATAATAAGATTGCAGAGGAAGCAGAAAGACTTAGTGTTAATTGCTATCGAGGAAGTGAAAATGATGTTCTTTCAAGATACTATAATGCAGCTAAAGAAAATGGCTCAGAAATAGTGATAAGAATTACTTCTGATTGTCCTGTCATAGATCCAAGAATAATAGATAGCATGCTTGAGAGGTTTATTGAACTATATAAAAATAACGAGATTGATTATATGAGCAATACTCTGGAAAGAACTTTTCCAAGGGGGCTTGATGCTGAGATAATACCATTTGAAATACTTGAAAAGGCTTATAATGAAGCTGATAAACAATATGAGCGTGAACACGTGACCCCATATATTTATCAAAACCCAGAAACTTTTAAGCTAATAGGATTTAAAAATCCTATTAATTATTCTGAATATAGATGGACATTAGATACACCTGAAGATTTTGAGGTTATAACTAGAATCTATAAAGAGTTGTACAAATATGATGAAATGTTTTACTTTGATGATATTATGAACTTAATGAAAAGATATCCTGAGATTAAGAATATAAATGATGATATAGAACAGAAAAAGCTAGGTGAATAAAATATATATAAATAAATTGTCGCTTGGAGAGGATCTATAAATGAAAATCACTGAATTTAAAATAGGAGATAGTGCAAGAATTACTAGGCAAATTACTAGTGATTATGTAAAAAAGTTTGCAGAAATGACTGGTGATGACAATCCAGTTCATTTGGATGAAGAATATGCAAAAAATACCATATTTAATGGTAGGATTGTTCATGGAATATTGGTATCGGGTTTGATTTCAGGTGTATTAGGCAATAAATTTCCGGGTTATGGAACCATATATCTTTCGCAGAGTTTAAAGTTTCTTAAGCCTGTAAGAGTAGATGATATTATAACTGCGGAAGTTGAGGTAATAGATATAAATATTGAAAAAAACAGGTTAACACTTAAAACAAGATGCTATAATGATAAAGACATTGATGTTATAGTAGGTGAAGCAATTGTGCTTCCGCCTAAATAATGGAGGGAAATATAATGGCATTAGAATTGAGCAAAGTAAATAAGGCTGACTTGGAACTTATAATGACTTGGAGAATGAAGCCTGAAGTGACAAGATATATGTATACTGATCCAGTATTAACAATGGAGACTCAACTCAAATGGTTTTATTCTACACAAGATAATGATAGTGTAAAGTATTGGATAATAAAATTTGATGGAGTAAAAATAGGATTAATAAATATTTGCGATATTGATTATAAAAACAAGAGATGCTCGTGGGCGTATTATATAGGAGATACATCATTTAGAGGAAGAGGTATAGCAACACTTCTTGAGTGCAATATATATGATTATGTATTTGATGATTTAAACCTTAATAAATTATGCTGTGAAGTATTTACATCTAATGAAAAGGTTATTTCAATTCATGAAAAATTTGGTTCAGTAGTTGAAGGAACATTAAAGCAACATATATATAAAAATGGTGACTTTTTTGATATAGTAACAATGGGAATTACAAGAGATAAATGGGAAAATATAAAAAAAGATTATAAATATGATAGAATCTGTATAGAATAAGTTTTTTTAATAATGATTTATAAATGCTAGTGTAAAAATTTTACGCTAGCTTATATGCTAAAGGAGTGAAGCTATGAAAAGTATAAATATAGATAATAAAATCATTTCAACTGAATCCCCAAGCTTTATTATAGCTGAAATATCAGCTAATCATAATCAGGATATAGAAGTTGCAAAAAAAATGATAAAAGAAGCTAAAAGGGTAGGTGCAGATGCAGTGAAGATTCAAACCTACACAGCTGATACGATAACTTTAGATTGTGATAATGAGTATTTTCAAATTAAGCAAGGAACAATTTGGGATGGAAAGACATTACATAAACTTTATCAAGAAGCATATACTCCATGGGAATGGCACAAAGAACTTATGGATGTAGCTAAAGAAGAAAATATAATATGTTTTTCAACTCCTTTTGATAAGTCAGCAGTGGATTTTTTAGAAGAATTAGAGGTACCTGCATATAAAATTGCATCCTTTGAAATAACAGATATACCTCTTATTAAATATGCTGCAGCTAAAGGTAAGCCCATGATAATTTCTACAGGCATTGCAACTATTGAAGAAATAGAAGAGGCAGTTGAAGCATGTAAGAGTGTTGGAAACGAAC
>DCDL01000004.1:0-25814 GCA_002316385.1 Clostridium sp. UBA1056 | reverse complement strand
AGGATAACAGAGGAGAATGTTAAATCTGTTAGACCGGGATATGGACTTCATCCCAAATATTATCATAATGTTCTTGGAAAGAAAGCCAGGGTGAACCTCAAAAAAGGGACTCCATTAGATTGGACACTCATTCTATAAGATAAGGGTGGTGAAATTACATGAAAATTGCGATAAGAGCAGATGGTGGATCTATAATTGGAATGGGGCATATAATGAGAACACTAGTATTAGCCAAGGAATTAGCAAAAACTAATGATGTTTTTTATGTTTGCAGAGTGGATAACCCTCTTAGCGATAAATATAGTTATGGTATAGAAAAGATTAAAAAAGAAGGATTTAATTTAATTACTATAAATGAAAATAATTTAGTAGATGAACTAGAAAAGATAGAAGCTGATTGCTTAATAACAGATAGTTATGATGTAGATGAAAATTACTTTATGAAGACAAAAGTTCTATTTAAAAAAACAGGATATTTTGATGATATGAATTTATATTATTTTGATGTTGATTTTATAATAAATCAAAATATAAATGCTGAAGATTTAAAATATAATACGGATAAAAGAACAAAATTGTTGCTAGGTACTAGCTTTGTTCTATTAAGAGAGGAATTTAGAGAAACTCAAACTAAAATATTAAAGGCAAATGTAAATGATATTTTAATAACTTTAGGTGGCTCAGATTTTAACAACTATACAGGTAGAATTTTGGAGTTTATAAGAAAATTAGAATATAAGTTTCATGTTGTAGTAGGACCTTCTTTTAATCATGTAGATGAACTTAAGGAATATGAGAATGAGTATAATAATATTAAATTATACTTTAATGCTAATATAAAAGAACTGATACGAAAATGTGATTTGGCTATATCAGCCTGTGGCAGTACTATATATGAATTATCGGCTTGTGGATTACCTACAATTGGGTTAGTAGTTGCAGAAAACCAAAGTGAAATAGCTAAGAAAATGGAAGAAAAGGAAGCAATAATAAACTTAGGTAATATAGAAGATTTAAATAAAGACAAGTTAGTTAATATATTAAGCATGTTATCTTGTAACTTAGATAGAAGAATAGAACTGACTAGTAATCAAATTACGATTATTAATAAAAATGGTGTGGAAAAGTTATGTAGTTCTATAAATAGTATGATTTATTATTAACATAGAAATCATAAAATAATTAAGGCGGTAAAAATAGATTATGAAGTTCAAGAAGATTTTAAATAATAGTAGAATTAATATGTTAATAAAATATTCTTCTATTAAATACATAGCTTTAATCATTGGGTTTATAAAGGGAATAGTAAATGCTAGGATACTCGGTCCTGAACTTTTAGGGGTACTTGGTAATTTATTATTAGTGTTAAGTTATTTAGGTTATTCTAATTTGGGTATATTGTATTCGATGAATAGAGAGTATGTAATATACGAATCTGATAACGATATAGAGGGAGCTAAGAAAGTTATAAGTACGTCCTTTACATCCTTACTGATATTATCTACATTATTAATTTTAACTGGTGTAGGAGCAAAATTTATATATAAGGGAAATTTGGGTAATTACATATTATTAATTTTTATAATAGGAATTTTAGAACAATACAGATCTTTTTATATTAATTATTTTAGGTTAGTAAATAATTTTAAAAAAATAAATTATATAGAAATAATTAATAATGTATTATCATTTATATTAATAGTTATATCTATAAAATACTTCCAAATATATTCAGTATTAATAGCTATGCTTATAGCCGATTGCATAGTTTTTGTCTATGGATATAGAAGTAGTGAAAAGATTAAGATAAAAATAGATAGTAAAATTCTAAAAAATCTAATTATCGTTGGAATTCCATTGCTTATATATAATTTAGGATTTTATATTTTAACAACAATAGATAGGGTAATGACTATTAAGTTTTTAGGATATGAGAACTTAGGATATTACACATTATCCAATCAAATTGTTAGTGGGACATTAGTATTTATAACTTCAGTATTATTTTTATATTACCCAAAGGCTATAAAGAATTTGAATATTGATGTTAATAATGATAAAAAAGAAGTTTTAATGAGAATGAGAAAGTACACTAAATACGTAGAAGTATTCGGAGTAGTTTTATGCTTAGTCGGCACTATATTAATAAATCCATTTATTAATATAGTAGTTCCTAAATATTCTATAAGTATTAATATATATAGAATATTAGTATTCGGTACGATTGTTAATCAATTAGCATACTTTTCCAATATTTTCATAGTATCAAATAAAAAACAAGCAATTTTAATATATTTGCAAATTATAATGGTAGCAATGGCTATTATTTTTAACTTTATGTTCATTAAACTGGGGATGGGTATAATAGGAGTTTCATTAGCAACTTTAATAACTAATACCATTTATTCTATAATGCAGTACGTAGTATATTTAAAAATGTTGAATTTGGAAGAAAGTTACATAAGTAATATATTTAAAGTTTATTCTAAATTTATTGTATACATGCTTGTTAGTATAGCTTTTAGTTTGGTAGACATTAATTTGGGCTTATACAGTACAGTTATTATTATAATGACGTTGGCTTTATATTATAAGGATTTAAAATATACAATAAGCGATATATTAAAGATGTAGCTGTTAAACCATTAGCTACACATTAACGCAAAACCAAAGGTCATTACCTTTGCAAACTTAAACCAAGCGTATACAGTAGTCTGTCCTCACTAGGGTGTATGGTACTGCGCGAAAATTGTCATAACATGAGATGTTGTCATAAAAATATCTTAAGCATGTAAGATTAGTAAAGTTTAAACCTTTTGAGAATTTTATATTTATAAAAGAAGATATTTCAGATAAAGCTGTAATAATGAAAAAATTTTAGGAGTACAAGCCTCATGTAGTAGTAAATCTAGTTGCACAGGCTGGAGTTAGATATTCTATAGAAAATCCAGATGTATATATGCAAAGTAATGTAATTGGATTCTTTAATATTCTAGAAGCATGCAAATATAATCCGGTAGAACATCTTATATATGCGTCTTCAAGTTCTGTATATGGTTCTAATAAAAAAGTACCCTTTGAAGAGTCAGATTTTGTGGACAACCAAGTATCTTTATATGCAGCTACCAAGAAGTCTAATGAATTAATGGCTCATACCTATAGCCATTTATATAAGATTCCAGCTACAGGACTTAGATTCTTTACAGTTTATGGGCCAATGGGAAGACCAGATATAGCATATTCTGGATTTGCTGATAAGCATTTTAAAGGTGAACCTATTAAAATATTTAATAATGGTGACTTTGAGAATGACTTATATAGAGATTTTACCTATATAGATGATATTGTTGAAGGAATTGAAAGACTTATTGATAATGCTCATAATTAAGCAGTTCCTCATAAAGTATTTAATATTGGTAATAACAGTCCAGAAAAACTTATGACATTTATAGGCCGATAGAGAAAGCTTTAGCTAATGCTTTAGGTAGAGAGGTAGTTTTTAATAAGGCATTTGAACCTATGAAACCAGGAGATGTACAAGCTACATATACTTCAACAGATAAACTTCAAGAAGATATAGGATTTAAACCATCAACAACTATATAAGAAGGATTACAGAGATTTGCAGATTGGTATGTAGAGTATTATTATGTTAAATAAATTGGTTTTATCTTAATTTCTTTAGAAGTTATTAAAGAATTATGTAAAAAATACTAGGAGATTGAAATATGAAGGATATAGACATTAATGACTTATTAGGTAGGGAAACAATACAACTTAAATCAGAACATATTGATAGATATATTAAGGATAAAGTTATTTTAGTAACTGGCGGTGGAGGAAGTATTGGTTCTGAGATAATAAGGCAGATAACTAAATTCTCACCAAAGAAGATTATTATTTTAGATATTTATGAAAATAATGCTTATGATTTACAGATGGAGCTAAATAGAAACTGTCCTGAAATAGATAAAGATGTAATAATTGCATCAGTAAGAGACTTAGTAAGAGTTAATCAAGTTTTTGAGCAGTATAGACCTAATGTGGTTTTTCATGCTGCAGCTCATAAGCACGTACCTTTGATGGAAGAGAATATGGCTGATGCAATCAAAAATAACATAATAGGTACCTATAACGTTGTTAAATGTGCTGATAAATATGACGTAGATAAGTTTGTATTAATCAGTACAGATAAGGCTGTAAATCCAACTAACATAATGGGAGCTACAAAGCGGTTTTGTGAACTTATAGTCCAAGCCTTTAATGAGGTTAGTAATACAGATTTTGTTGCAGTAAGGTTTGGTAATGTTCTAGGTAGTAATGGTTCTGTAATACCACTATTTAAGAAGCAGATTGAAAAAGGTGGACCTGTGACAGTAACACATCCAGAGATAACTAGGTTCTTTATGACCATACCAGAAGCAGCTCAACTTGTAATTCAAGCAGGTGGACTAGCTGAAGGCGGAGAAATCTTTGTATTAGATATGGGTGAACCAGTTAAAATGGTGGATTTGGCAAGAGATTTAATAACTCTTTCAGGGTATAAGGCAGATATAGATATTAAAATAGAGTATGTAGGTCTAAGGCCAGGAGAAAAGCTCTATGAGGAACTACTTATGGATGAAGTAGCATTAACCTTTACTGAACATGATAAAATTTTTATAGAAAAGCCTATAGATGTAAATAAGGAATTCATAGAATCATCCATAAAAGAATTTAAAAAAGTAGATAATATGACTAAAGAAGATATAATAAAGTTGATTCAAGAAAAAGTTCCTACTTATGTAAGAAAAGAAACTAATCATGAAGAATTTCAATCAGAGTTAGTAAAATAGTAGAGTAATATGATATATGAAAGACTAGCTAGATAATTAAGATAGCTAGTCTTTTACTTGTCAGTAGTTTTAGCTGGTGATGATTTAACTACAGAACAAACTTAAGTGCTAAGCAAAAAGTATGGTGATATAATAGTAAGAACAGGTGGAGGAATTCCAGATAAAGCAGTAAATTCTCTAAAAAGCTGTCTTCAATAATTATATAAAAATAGGTTTAACAATAGAAGAGGTTAAAGGACTTAGAGAGTAAATGGGTCTGATCCACGTGTGAAAAAAGTTCAGCAGATGCAATTAATATGCATATTGCTGAACTTTTTATGTTAAAGCGATAACTTACATATGATCACTTATAGGTTGAGATATGCTCTTAAGGGCATCTTGGGCATTATCTGAAAGAATGGGCTCAAGAGAAATGTCACCCAGTGAAACAATGCCTACCAAAGTATTATTTTCTACGATAGGGAGCCTGCGTATTTGTTCTTCACTCATTATTTTAGCAGCATCATGAACATCCATTTCAGGGTTCCCTACAATAGGATTAGAGGTCATAATATCACTAACTTTTCTTTGCGCTGAATCCTGCCCTGAGGCTACAGATCTTAAGGCAATATCACGATCAGTGACTATACCAGTTATCATATTGCTACTGCATACTGGGATGGAACCAACATTATATTGCTTCATAAGTTGAGCTGCTTTTTCAATAGAATCTTCTGGATTTAAACAAGCAACATCTTTTGACATGATTTCTTTTATTTTCATAAACTTCACCTCCAAATATAGGTTAACCAATTAAGTTATTATTTATTAGTGAACAATGAGGTTTAGGGAAGTGTTAACCTTATATAAAGTTAATATCTAGCCGAAGTTTAGTTGAACTTATACTAAGGTAGTGCCACTGTTTATTTTCAGCCATCATAGATGATAGAAGTGTTACACTATCTGGAGATGGCATAAAATTTTTAAAGAGTATTGTTTAACAACTTATAGTATAAAAAACTCTGAAATATTTCGTGAAAATAATAAAAATTTATCTATATTTATAGAAAAACTTTAAATATTTATGTTAATATATTAATTAGTGGTTAATCTGCTAAATATATTATAAATAGGAATTTCTTTTACAAAGAAGTGCTTATTTTAATTATTACAGACGATAAAACTTAAGGGGGATAATTATGAGAAAAAGAATTACTTCAATTATTTTAAGTGCAGTAATAACTTGTTCTATTTCAATTCCCGTATTTGCAGAAGAGGTAAATACAGGAAAAGAGCTAGATAAAGGACAAGCTATTAAAAAACTTGAAAATTTAAGTGAGGAGGAGTTAAAACTAAGCGAGAAAGATGGACAAGTATTTTTATCAGGAAAGCTTTCTCATGAAAAAATTCCAGGAGAGAATGCAGCAATAAAATTTTTAGAAGAAAATAAAGCAGTATTTGGAATTGACAGTGTAAAAGATGAACTAAAGCTTCTTGAGGTAAAGAAAGACGATATAGGACATACATCTGTAAAATTTGTACAAGTTATTGATGGAACTGAAGTTGAAGGTAGCTTGATGAACGTGCACTTTGATGAAAATGGAGTTATAGCAAGCGTCAATGGAAATTTAGAAGAGAATAAGGATGTAAAATCTCTTGGAAAGAATACTATATCTGAAGAAGAAGCTATAGAAATAGCTAAAAAGCAATTTGAATATAAAGATTTAGAAAACACACCTAAGGCTGAAAAGGTAATAATAACTAAGGATGATGTAAACTATGAAGCTTATAAGGTAAATATTTATTATATGGAACCTACCATAGGAAGTTATGATGTTTTTGTTGAAGCAACTTCTGGACAGGTGATTAAAACTGAAGATAAGATAAGATTTAATACTCAAGTAAAAGGCTCTGGTATAGATGTTCTTGGAAAAACTAGAGAGTTAAATTTAAATCAGATAGATAGCAAATATGAGATGAAGGATTTAACAAATACTGCCACTGGCTCTATAACTACTTATGATCAAAATAATACTACTAGTAGACCTGATTTAGTTTCTAATTGGACAGGAAACTTTAATACTGAAAGAGATAAAGCTTCTGTTAGTGCCCATTATAATGCAAGTAAAGTAATAGATTTTTATAAAGAGCTATTTAATAGAAATAGTTTAGATAATAATGGATTGCCAATAGAATCCTATACTCACCATAAAGTTAATTACAATAATGCTTTTTGGGATGGATATAGAATGATCTATGGTGATGGAGATGGAGAAGAGTTTACATATCTTAGTGGTGACTTAGATGTAGTTGGTCATGAGATGACCCATGGAGTTATAGATTATACAGCAAAGCTTGAATATCACAATCAATCTGGGGCACTAAATGAATCTATGGCTGATGTATTTGGAGTATTAATTTCTACATATAATAAATATAACGTAGTAAATGGTGGTACTTGGACATTTGATTCAGATGACTGGGTTATAGGAGATGATATTTATACACCTAATATAGAAGGGGATGCCTTAAGAAGCTTATCTGATCCCACACTATATGATCAACCAGAACATATGAATGATTATGAATACTATCCTGATACAAAAGATGGAGATTGGGGTGGAGTTCACATCAACTCAGGAATTCCAAATAAAGCAGCATATATTATAGCTAGTAATTTAGGTATGGAAAAGACTGCAAAAATATATTATAGAGCTTTAAATAATTATATGACACCAGATACTAACTTTGAACAATGTAGAAATTTTCTTGTACAGGCTGCTGAAGACTTATACGGAAAGAATTCTAATGAAGCTAAAGTAATAAATAATGGTTTTAGTTCAGTTGGAGTATTAAGTCAAGTGATAGTTGATTCATTAATAGGTAGTGATAGATATGATACAGCAGCTAAATTAAGCCAAAGTCAATTTAATACAGCTAATACTATAATGATAACCAATGGAGGAGGAGCTTTGGCAGATGGACTAGCAGCTACACCATTAGCTACTTATAAAAATGCACCATTACTGTTAACTGAAGTAAATACTCTTCCAGAAGTAACAAAGAGTGAAATAAAGAGATTAAGTGCTAAGAATGCTATCATTGTAGGAGGAACTACTGTAGTTAATGATAGTGTAATACAACAATTAAAAGCACTAGGTATAACAAGTGTAGAAAGAATTGGTGGAGCAGATAGATACGATACTTCCCTAGAAATTGCAAAATATATAGATAAAAATTGTTATGATGTAAATAACGTAGTTATAAGTAATGGACTTGGACAAGCAGATTCCTTATCCATTGCATCAGTAGCAGGAAGAGATAAAATGGCAATAATTCTAGTGGAAAAGGATAAAGTTCCAACTAATGTTTACAATTGGTTACAATCTGAATCCTTAGAAAATGCCTATATAATAGGTGGTACTACAGTTATTTCTGATAATGTGTTGAATACAGTTAATGAAATTACCTCAGCAAATATAACAAACAATAGATTAGGTGGTAGGGATCGATATGCAACTAATGCTATGATTATAGAGAAGTTTTATGGAGATGTTATAAATAAAACCTATATAACTAGGGGATTACAATTAGTAGATGCTCTATCAGCAGGACCAGTAGCGGCTATTAATGGTTCTCCAGTAGTTTTAGCTGGTGATGATTTAACTACAGAACAAACTTCAGTGCTAAGCAAAAAGTATGGAGATATAATAGTAAGAACAGGTGGAGGAATTTCAGATAAAGCAGTAGATTCTCTAAAGAATTGCCTTCAGCAATAATTTCAAAGCATCGCACTAAATTGAAGTGTGATGCTTTATTACATAAAAAACTTATTATTCTTTCTAATATTTCTAAAATATATATAAGGTATTACATACTTGAGCCGAATATATAATGGTAAGTTGTAAGAAAAATATGTAATCAATTATAATATGTATAAATAATTACAAATATAAGGGGGATTAATATGACATCTATGTATATAGATGAAATGCTACTGAACTACTTAGGGGAAAATATTAAGGATGATTTAGGAGAGGGGAGTAACGAAAAACTTATAGAAAAGGCAGTTAGATTTAATATAAACGAATGTATTTATACTAAATTTGATTTTATTAGAATTGATTATGGACTTAAGTTAGTTGCAACAGAGGAAGTCATGGAACTTATTGAAATATACTCAATATATAGCTACTTATTATATAGAGCAGTGGAGACTCAAGAGCCAAGTAAAGAAATAAGAGTTGAGGCATTGAGAAAAGTTATAGATATAAGTAATATTATAACTAGTTATATAAATATGAAGTGTAATGGAGAAGAACTAAAGAAGGCTTTACATACTATTTTAGAGGAATTAAACCTTAGTCAGTGTTGCATAAATAAAATTAATAGCTTAATTCCAATATATGCTATGGTACTATAGAAAATCAGACATATATTCTTACAACGTTAAATTAGAAATTAGCGTTGTTTCTTTTTATATTATGTATAAATACATATGCAAATATATCAATAAGTTTAAAAATATACTAACATAGGATATAATATAGTGGCGAAGGAGGATACATATGAAAAAAGAAAGAATACAAAACATATTATGTATATCATTATCTATTACTTTAATTGCTACCTTAGCTTTAGGCATAAATAAATCGAAGAAAGAAAAGTCTAAGCTTTTAGAAAGTAAGAAGCAATATGAAAGTTCAATAAACTTAACATCTAAACCTGAAGATAATATTAAAGAAGAAGATAAATTAATTGAAGCAAGTAAAGAAAAATTAACTTTAGAAGGAAAAACTTTACTTTCTCTTGGGGATGGAGTTTCAAAGGAAAGCACATATCAAGAAAAGGTTAAAACCACTTTGAAATTAAAGAATGTGACTAATAAATCTGATAATGGATTAGCTATGGGTAATATGAGCAGCTATATTAATGAAGAGTCACTCAAGGATATAGATATTATAATTATTATGGCTGGTACTAATGACTATACTAAAGAGAGGACTCTAGGAACTATATCTGATGGAGGACCCGTTGAATCTTTTTATGGAGATGTACAAGCTGTTATAAATAAAACAAAAGAAGTTAAACCTGAGGCTAAGCTCGTGTTTCTAACTCCATTAAAACACGGAGATATTGAAGGACAACCAAGTTATCCTAATAAAAATGATATTGGACTTGGGTTAGAGGATTATTCTAATGCTATTAAAGAAGTATGTAACAAAAATTCTATACCGGCTATAGATTTATTCAATAAAAGTGGAATAGAAGCAACGAATATAAAGGAGTACACTGTGAACAATATGATTCTAAATGAAGCTGGGAATGAGAAAGTAGCCAAGGCTATTAGTGACTCTTTACAAGAGATATACAAATAGCTTGGCAAAAATTACAGCAATTTTACTAAATAGGGAATTTAGAATTCTTCATTATATTTTAGTTTCAAATAATTAACTCGTCATGCATAAGAATTTTAATTATTTATGAGTTATTTATACTAATATGGGATTAAGTTTTGACCTTAGCTTGTTAAAGGCTAAGGCCTTTCTTTTTGCTGCTGTGGAGTATTGCAGATTTCTTGACTGTGAGTATGATTTAAGATTTCCCTCACAATCTAAGTAGATAAAGGTTATTATATCCTTCAAGTTTTCCTCAAGCTTGTCTACTTCTTCTTTTATAAGTTCAGCAAGTTCTTTTTTTATATAATCTTCTTCTGTTGATACATCATCCATTAAAGTATCTTCGAGTCTAATACCAATGGTAATTGGAGCTTCTATAGATTCTATTAAATTTTCTTTTGCTTTTTGCCTTATTAAATAATTAAAGGTATTTCTTATTGCATAGGTTACATAGGGAGTAAAATTACCGTTACCTGGAGTATACTTTTCTACAGAACGGATTATAGCTATATTTGCCATCTGAATTAAATCATTCATTTCATATCCATTGATATATACCCTTGATGCATATTTCACTATAAAATATTTATATTTGTTTAACAATTTCTCCATAGCACCTTCATCTTTATTTTTAGCCTTTAATACTAGCTCATCTAACTCTAAATAATTCATGGGTATGACCTCCTTAAATTCTTTAATAAGATATATGTGTTTTTCTCAAAAAGTGGAAATTATGTTAATAAAGAGATTTTAACACGAATACCTGTTCGTGTAAATATAACTTTGAAAAATTTTAGGTATTTCATAGAAATTTTAATAACCTTTTATGGTTTATAAAGCAATAAAAATGATATGGATAATTATAATAATGATAAGAGAGTTAATAATTCAAAATGGTGTGAAGAATGAAGGTAATATTTCAGTTGATATTGATATGCTGTATTAGTTGATAATGAAAACAGAGTGATATATAATATAAAGAGTCAAGAGATATAGATAGTTTATATATCTTTTTTCTGTATTATTAAAAGTTTTAAAAATGGTGCAGAATCTCTTGCAATAGATAATGAGTGTTTGTTAATATATATGTATGAAGTTAATATGAATATGGAGGTAATAAAATGGAACCCTTAAAATTAACTAATTCAGTTCATTGGGTTGGGATTAATAATCCTGAGCTTAGAGTATTTGACATAATAATGGAAACACAAATGGGAACTACATACAATTCCTATTTAATAGAAGATGAAAAGATTACTATAATTGATACGGTTAAAGATGGATATTTTAAAGATTACTTAAAGAATATTAAATCCATTATTGGAGATAAGAAAGTAGACTACATTGTGGTACAACATACGGAGCTTGATCATAGTGGTTCTCTGAAGGAGCTTTTAAAGGAATATCCAGAAGCTCAGGTAATTGGATCAAAGGCTGCTATAAGATATCTTAAAGGAATTCTAAATATGGGGTTTAAATCTATAGATGCTTCAGGAGAACTATCTATAGGAAAGAAGACTTTAAGATTTATAAATGCACCAAATCTTCATTGGCCCGATAGCATATTTACTTATTTAGTAGAAGAGAAAATACTATTTACTTGCGATGTTATGGGATGTCATTACTCACCTAGTGAATGCATTAGTGATAGGTGTTCTGGAAACTATGAAACTGAAATGAAATATTACTTCGATGTTATCATGTCACCTTTCAAGAGATTTGTTAACATGGCACTAGATAAAATTGAAAACCTAGAAACTGAAATGGTTGCTCCTAGCCATGGACCAGTCCATATTGATGATGTGGAATATTATAAAAATCTTTATAGGGTTTGGTCTAAGGAAGAACCTATTAAAGAAAAAAATATTCAGATATTCTATGTTTCAGCCTATGGAAATACAGAAAAGGTAGCAAATCATTTAAAGGATGCTATTGAGAAAAAAGGAATTAAAGCTGGAGTTCACGAGATTACAACTACACCTTTAGAAGAACTTATATCTCTTGCTGATAAATCAAGCGGTATATTAGTGGGATCTCCTACTATAAATCAAGATGCAGTAGAGCCAACTTGGAACTTACTTGCTCATGTTAATGCTATTGTAAATCATGGTAAGATTGCAGGCGCTTTTGGATCTTATGGTTGGAGTGGTGAAGGTGTTCCTATGATTACAGAAAGATTAAAAAGTCTTAAATTCAATGTAATTGATCCAGGCTTTAAGTTCAACTTTGTACCAAGTGAAGAGGAACTTAAATTATCAGATGAGTTTGCGGATAGCTTCATTGGAATGTTAAAATAATTTATATTGTTAAAATAGATTTATTTTATAAATAGAAAGTATAACTATGTTATAAGGGTATGAGATATAATTTTAAATTATATCTCATACCCATTTGTTATAATAAGTTTAAAAACTTTTAAGTATTAATATAAATTAAATATTAGAAAGTTATTACGTTTTAGTAACGTAGTTTCTGAAAAAATATTTTTATTGAATAAAGCCTACAATGAAAAGTATATACTCTAATATAGGATTTACTTAATAATATATTTACATGAAAGATTTTTTAGGAATAGGCTATAAAGAAAAAATATGGTAGAATGTAAGAAAGCTGAGAAATTTAATTGCAATTTTATAGGAGTGATGATATTGAAGTTGTTAAATAAGTTAGAGAGAAAATATGGCAAATATGCCATTCATGGACTGATGAAATATATTGTAGTAGCTAATTTAGCTGTGTTTTTATTAGGTGCCATAAATCCTAGTTTATATAGAAACTTGGCACTAATTCCAAAGGAAGTAATGACAGGCCAAGTATGGAGGCTATTTACTTTTATTTTAATTCCACCATCAACTAATGCGATTTGGATACTATTTACTTTGTACTTCTATTACATTATAGGAGTGGGATTGGAGCAGGCTTGGGGAAGCTTTAAGTTTAATATATACTACTTAGTAGGTATGATTGCTACTATAATTGTATCCTTAGTTGGAGGAAGTCCTGCTACAGGAACCTTTATAAATTTAACTTTATTTTTAGCCTTTGCATCTATATATCCTAACCATGAGGTTTTATTATTTTTATTTTTGCCTGTTAAGATGAAGTATTTAGCTCTTTTAGATGCATTGCTTCTAGCACAGCAATTTATAATGGGAGGCTTTGAAATAAAGCTTATGATTCTTGCTTCCTTAGCAAACTACTTTATTTTCTTTGGTAAGGATTTTATAGAGTTATTTAAGACTAAGAAAACGGTTAAGAGTAATAAGGAAAGATTTAAGGTTATAGAGATGAAGGATTATGTACGTCATAGATGTACTGTATGTGGAATGACTGAAAGAGACGATCCTAATATGGAGTTTAGATATTGTTCAAAGTGTAGCGGGCATAAGGAATATTGTATGAATCACTTAAAAAATCATGAACATATTAATGATTAGTAACTTAGGCATATTCAAAAAATAAGTAAGTCAGANNCTAACTCAAAATATACTTCTCATCTTTGACTTATTATTTATTTTCAGATGCCTTATAAAAATTTGCGAAAACATCCGTTCCTTAGATTGGTGGTAGTAGCAAAAATTAAAGGGCTGTATCAAAATCACAAAGCTTTCTATAGAAGGTTAGCTAAGATTTGATGTAGCCTTTCCTTTGTCCTAGATGAGATAAGGATTTCTACTTTAGGATAATGAGTTTTAAGGAGGGAAATTTATGAGATATGAAGGTGCAGTTTATAGACCACCTAGTGAAGGAAGAAGCTTAATAGTTCAAGCTACCATTGGTTGTTCTCACAACAAGTGCAGCTTTTGTAATATGTATAAAGCAAAACAGTTTAGAATGAGAAATCTAGATGAAGTAATTGAAGATTTAATGTGGGCTAGGAAAAAATATGGATATATAGAAAAAATATTTATAGCTGATGGTGATGCCCTTATTATGCCTACAGATAGACTAAATACAATTTTAGATAAAATAAAAGAGCTATTTCCTGAGTGTAAAAGAGTTACCGTGTATGCTAGTCCTAGATCTATTTTACTTAAAACTCAAAAAGAGCTACAGCTTTTAAAAAGTAAGGGGTTAACTATGGTATATCTTGGTATAGAAAGTGGAGATGATGAAATTCTACTTAAGGTAAACAAGGGAGCTAACTCCAAAGAACTTATAGAGGCTGGAAGAAAAATTAAAGATAGCGGCATTAAGTTATCTTGCACTTTAATAAGTGGATTAGGGGGAGTGGAGAATTGGAAAAATCATGCCATTAATTCTGCAAAGGTTATAAATTTGATAAATCCAGATTATTTAGGATTACTAACTCTTATGACTCCTGATGATGCGCCTATATATGAGGAGATTAAAAAAGGCAATTTGATGCTTTTAAACCCTAAGGAAGTAATGCAGGAAATATATGAACTTGTTAAAGGATTAGATCTTACAAATTGTATATTTAGAAGTAATCATGCATCAAACTATGCACCACTAGCTGCTGTGCTAGGAGAAGAAAAAGAAAGATTACTTTCTGATATAGAAGGGTTTTTAGAAGGAAATAGTGGCTTTAAACCAGAATATTTTAGAGGCCTGTAAGAATACGTATAAGAAAATCTAACTTAGATATAAGGTTTTCTTATACGTATACGTAGCTTGAATCATTGAAATAAAACTCTTGCTTTGTTATAATAATTATGGGGCTTTCGCAAAGTATATTACTAATTTTATACAAAATATAAGTGCTTATTTAATATTTGTTTAATTAGTTTATTTTGCGAAATCCATTTTAAACTAAAATGTAAACCATTACCTAACTATAATGTACTAAATATAATATACTCATTAAATTAAAGGGTATTTTAAGTTTTAAAATACTCTGTTAAGAAGGGATGTTAATAATGAAGAATACGTGCATAAATATTCTTAAAAGAGAAGTTATACCGGCATTAGGATGTACAGAGCCTATAGCCTTAGCTCTTGCAACAGCAAAATGTAGCCAAGCCTTAGGGGGCGTTCCAGATAGAATTACAGTTCTTGTAAGCTGTAACATTCTTAAAAATGGTATGGGAGTAGGAATACCAGGAACAGGCATGGTTGGATTAAATATTGCGGCAGCGCTAGGGGCTATAGGCGGTAATGCTGAGGCTGGATTAGAAGTTTTAAAAGATGTTACTAAATCAGACATTGAAAAGTCAAAAGAATACATAGCAGATGGGAAAGTTACCATAGATCTGACTAAGGCGCCTGAAAAGCTTTATGTAGAGGTTATTGGACATAAGGGAGAAGATAGTTCTTCTGTAATAATTAAAAATAAACATAACAATATAGTTTTAATAACAAGAAATGAAGAAATTTTATTTGAAATGGATGAAGTTAAATCTATAGCTACAGAAGAGAGTAAAGATGATGAACAGCTGTCAGTTAAGGATATATATGAATTTATAAAAACTGTGCCTTATGAGGATATAGAGTTCTTAATGGAAGGTATAGAGATGAACCGTAAGGTTTCAGAGGCTGGAAGAAAAGATGAATATGGTCTTAGAGCAGGAAGAACCTTATTAGATGGAAAGAATAGTAAGATGTTTGCAGATTCCATTCAAACTTACGCTATGGGAGTAACTGCAGCAGGGGTCGATGCTAGAATGGATGGATGTACATTACCAGTAATGAGTACAGCAGGTAGTGGAAATCAAGGATTAACAGCTACTTTACCTGTAATAGCAGTGGCAGAAAAGCTGGAACTTAGTGACGATATCTTAGTTAGAGCAGTGGCCCTTAGCGATCTTATAACTATTCATGTAAAAAGCTTTATAGGAAGGCTTTCAGCTCTATGTGGATGTGGAGTTGCAGCTTCAATAGGATCTAGCTGTGCTATAGTTTATATGCTAGGAGGAGATTTATGCGCCATAAATAAAGCTATAAAAAATATGGTGGCAGACGTATCTGGTATAGTATGTGATGGAGCAAAACCAGGATGCGCTCTTAAAATTTCTACTGCGGTAGGAACAGCAGTATTATGTGCAGCTCTTGCAGTGGATGGCGTAGAGGTTTCAGCTCATGATGGAATAGTTCATGAAGATGTAGAAAGAACAATCAAGAACATGGCGGACTTAGGAGTAGTTGGTATGGCTGATGCAGATAGAGTTATTCTTAATTTAATGATGTGTAAATAAGTATTAAAATAATCGGTATGTAGTCCTAGTGGTTTACATACCGATTTTTAATTATAATCTTGTCATGGCAGAATAATTTATATATAATTTATTTCAAGGAAATTATTTGAATAACGATAATATGAGTATATAAAAGATTATGGATGGAGATATATAATATGACTTATAAAGAAAAAAATCTAAAAATGAGAGATGGTAAAGAGATTTATTTATATAAATGGGAACCAGAAGGGAATGCTAAACCTAAAGCAATTATACAAATTATTCATGGGATGGCCGAATATGGTAGTAGATATGATAGATTTGCAAAGGAATTAATAAAGGATGGTTTTGTAGTTTATGCTGATGACCATAGAGGTCATGGAAAATCGGCAGAAAGCTTAAGTGCTCTAGGATATATTAGTGATGATGATGGATTTCACACTATGGTTCATGATCAAAGTGAGATAAATAAATTTATAAAAGAAGAAAATAAAGGATTAGATGTTTATATTTTTGGTCACAGTATGGGTTCTTTTATAGCTCAAAGATATATGGAGACATATGGAGATACCGTTAAAGGTGTAATTCTATCTGGAACTGGTGGAAAACCTACTCCTATAATGAATGTAGGAATACTTTTATCGAAGATTATAATGAGCCTTAGAGGTAGAAGGGCAAGTGGAAGCCTAATAGATAATTTAGGCTTTGGAAGTTATAATAAGATGGTGGAAAATCAAAGGACGAAATATGATTGGTTGACTAGAGATAATGATGAAGTAGAAAAATATATTTTAGATCCTTATTGTGGCGGAGAATTCCCCGTATCCTTCTTCTACGACTTTTTAAAAGGTATGAAAGCTATTCATAAAAGGGACAATCTTTCTGCTATACCAAAGGATCTACCTATAAGTATTTTCAGTGGAGATAAAGATCCTGTTGGAAACTATGGTAAAGGAGTATTATCCTTAGTTAATACTTTTAAAAGTCTAGATATTAAAAATTTGAACTATAAGCTATATGAAGGTGGAAGACATGAGATGTTAAATGAAATAAATAGGAACCAGGTTACACAGGATGTTAAAGCATGTTTAAATAGTTGGGTTCATGGTGATGATTATATTAGTAATGAAGTAAGTTATACTAGTACAACATATGAAGGAAGCACCTTAAGTCAAAATTAAACCTGTGCTTATAACAGAGTATTTCTACTAGCTTGTGGTTTGACATCTTAGTCATTACAATATAAAATAGATAGAGTTGTAGTTATTTGAAATTGTTATAGATGAATTTTTGGCATCAGATGGAGTTTGACCATCTGGTGCCTATTAACCGCTTTTTTAGAATTATTTATTATTTAGGACTAGTTTCATTCAGGCCCTAGATATCTATATTAAACATAGTTAGCGTATTTAGGTTAATAGTAAATAACTGCTTCATATGATATGTTTATTTTGGAGGAATGATTATGTCAAAAACCATAGAATATAAAGATTTAACTGGGGACTATGTCCTTGTTGATGTGAGAAGTACAGGAGAATTTAATGAAGCTACCATTAATGGTGCAGTAAGTATTCCTCTTTTTAACGATGAAGAAAGAGCACTTATTGGAACCATATACACTAAAAAGAGCACTGAAGAAGCTAAAAGGCTAGGAGTAGATATAGTATCTAAAAAACTTCCTTTTATATATGATAAAATTCATGAACTAGAAAAGCAGCATAGAAATGTAGTACTATTTTGTGCCAGAGGTGGTATGAGAAGTGCTTCTATCACAGATCTTTTAGGTGCTCTAGGCATGAGGGTTAGTAGAATTAAAGACGGATATAAGGGTTATAGAGCTTTTATTAATGAACAGTTGCCAAAGCTTAATGAAAAGCTTACATATATAGTAATTCATGGTAATACAGGTGTTGGAAAAACTGAAATTTTGAAAAAACTCAGAGAAGATGGTTACGATGTATTAGATCTAGAAGGATGTGCTAACCATAGAGGCTCTATACTAGGCGCTGTGGGCCTTGGACATGGAACTAGCCAAAAACAATTTGAATCTAATATTTATGAAGAATTAAAGGCGGTTAAGGGTAAATACGTATTCATTGAAGCTGAAAGTAGAAGAATAGGTAAGGCTTTAATTCCAGAATATATCCATGCAGATATGAAAAATGGTCTTCATATATTTGTAGATGCATCCTTAGACTTTAGAAGCAAAATAATAATTGATGAGTATACTAAGAGCAATAGGTGTAATGAAGAAATTTGTGATGCATTAAGTAGATTAAAGAAGCACATCAGTGAAAAAAATATAGAGATTTATTGTGATATGGTCGATAATAATCAGTATGAAGAAGTTGTTAAGGAGCTTATGATAAAGTATTATGATCCACTGTATACTCATAGCTCTAATAAATATGACTATGATAAAAAGCTTATGATAACCTCTATAGATGAGGGAGTAGAAGAATTAAAGAGCTTTATAGATAATTTAAAATGTGAAGAATAAAATATGTATATTAGGTAAAGCTTATAATTTGTGTTGAAGGATAGATAACTTAGAAATTTATCCTAAAGGAACATTAAATTGTAAGTTTTTTTATATAAAGTTTTAATATCTTACGTATAGTTAATAGAAAAAGTAAAAGGTTACCAAGAAAAATAAGAACATTTGTTTTATGATTTCAAGAAAAAACTTTACTACTTTGTAATAAAGTTATACAATAACAAAGATAGCTCAACTTTTAGGAGGGATAAAATGACAGAACGAGAGAATAATAGAGATACTTATGAAGTTACAGATCTGACATCTCTTGAGAAATTAGAGCCAGTAAGAATTAGGCCTGGAATGTATATCGGATCGACTGGCACCAAGGGTTTACACCATTGTATATGGGAAATATTAGATAACTCTATTGATGAAATTGCCAATGGATTTGGAGACAGGGTAATAGTTACTTTAAATAAAGATAAAACCGTTACTATTGAAGATAATGGAAGAGGAATACCTACAGGAATACATCCTGTTAAGAATAAATCTGGGGTGGAGATGGTTTATACAGAGCTTCACACAGGAGGAAAATTTAATAATAATAACTATAAAACCTCAGGAGGACTTCATGGAGTTGGAGCGGCTGTTGTAAATGCTCTATCTAAGTGGTTAGAAGTAGAGGTTAAACAAAAAGGAAATATCTATGTGCAAAAGTTTCATTATGGATATGACAAGGAACTTAAAAGGGACATGCCAGGAACTCCAGCTACACCTTTAGAAATAGTAGGAAAATCTAATGATACTGGAACTAAGGTAACCTTTTTGGCAGATAGTGATGTTTTTGGAAATATAGACTATAAGTTTGAAATAATTGATGAGAGATTAAAGGAGCTTTCTTTTCAAAACAAAGGTATAACTTTAATTCTTAGGGATACAAGAAAGGATGAGCCCATAGAAAATGTATATCATTCAGAGAGAGGACTTCTAGATTTTATAGATTACTTAAATGAAAGTAAAACGGTATTACATAAGGAGCCTATAATTTTTCAAGGGGAAAGAGAGATCAATGGACTTAAGGTATCAGGAGAAGTATGTATACAGTTTACAGACTCCACCACTGAATATATTGCTAGTTATGTAAATAATATTCCTACAAAGGAAGCAGGTACCCATGAAAC
Organism: Clostridium sp. UBA1056; assembly: GCA_002316385.1. Classification (GTDB taxonomy): domain Bacteria; phylum Bacillota; class Clostridia; order Clostridiales; family Clostridiaceae; genus Clostridium_J. The sequence continues at coordinate 5,804 of DCDL01000004.1, read as the reverse complement.
AGGATTTAAGACTGGTATGACTAGAGCCTTTAAGGAAGGCAGTAGAAAGTTAAATCTTTTAAAAGAAAAGGATAAGGACTTTGAGGGAGACGATATCAGAGAAGGTATGACTGCCATTGTAAAGGTAAGAATTACAAATCCTGTATTTGAAGGTCAAACTAAAACTAAGCTAGGTAACGTAGAGGCATACTCTGTAATGAATGAACTTGCCTATACTAAGCTAGGAGAATGGATAGAAGACAATAAAGAACTAGCTACTACAATCATTAATAATGCTATTTCTGCTGCAGCTAGAAGAGAGAAAATTAAAAAAATAAATGAGGCAGAGAAGAAAAAGATAGGAAATGGAACTGCACCACTAGCAGGAAAAATAGCTGTATGTACTTTAAAAGATAGAGAATACACTGAATTTATAGTGGTGGAGGGAGATTCTGCTGGAGGTTCTGCAAAGCAAGCTAGAGATAGAAGATTCCAAACCATAATGCCTTCTAAGGGTAAGATTATGAATACGGAAAAGCAGAAACTAGAAAATGTCCTTGCCAGTGAAGAGTTAAGAATCTTTAATACTGCTATAGGAACTGGAGTTTTAGAAAACTTTAAAGAGGAAGAATTAAAATATGGAAAGATAATCATATTAAGTGATGCCGATGTAGATGGATATCACATTAGGACACTCTGGATGACTTATGTTTATAGATATATGAGACCACTTATTCAAAATGGAAATTTATTTATTGCATTGCCACCTCTTTATAAAGTATATAAGATGACTAAAAATGGAGAGATCCATCAGTATGTTTATAATGATGAAGAGCTAGGAAAGGCTAAGAAGGAAATTGGTAAGGGAGCTTTGATTCAAAGATACAAAGGGCTAGGAGAGATGAATGCAGACCAACTTTGGGATACTACATTAAATCCAGCTACTAGAACTCTTCAAAGAGTAACTATCGAGGATGCGGCAAAAGCAGAAAAGATGGTATCTCTATTCATGGGAGATGTAGTAGAGCCAAGAAGAAATTACATGTACAATTACGGTGAATTTTAGGAGGTGTTACTATGGCAAAGAAAAATGAAGCAATTCCAGTAGACAATAATATTATAGATGTTTCTATAGACGAGGCTATGCCAGAGAACTATCTTCCTTATGCTGTAGAAGTATCAAAGGACAGAGCTCTTCCAGATGTAAGGGATGGATTAAAGCCTGTTCATAGAAGAATTTTATATGGAGCATATATGTTAAAGGCTTTTCCTGATAAGCCTTACTATAAATCAGCTAGAATAGTTGGAGATATTTTAGGTAAATATCATCCCCATGGAGATTCATCAGTTTATGATGCTATGGTTATTTTAGCTCAAGACTTTAGTACAAGAAAACCACTTATAGATGGTCATGGAAACTGGGGATCTATAGATGGAGATAGTGCAGCTGCCATGCGTTATACGGAGGCAAGACTTGCACCTATTGCTGTGGAAATGCTTAAAGATATAGATAAAGATGTAGTAGATATGATGGATAACTATTCTGACAGTGAAAAGGAACCGAGGGTTTTGCCAGCTAAATATCCAAATCTTTTAGTTAATGGAGCCTTTGGTATAGCTGTTGGTTTAGCTACCAATATTCCACCTCATAATCTAGGTGAAGTTATTGATGGAGCCATTGCTTATGCTGATAATGAAGAAATTACCACAAGAGAACTTATGGAATACATAAAGGGACCAGATTTACCTACAGGTGGAATTCTTATGGGAAAAGAATCTTTAGTTTCTGCCTATGAAACTGGAGAGGGAAAAGTAGTCCTTAGAGCCAAAACTCATTTTGAAACCTTAGAAAATGGTAGACTTGGACTTGTTATTACAGAGTTTCCTTATAGAAAAAATAAGGCTAAGCTGCTTCAAAGCATATCTGACTTAACAGGAGACAAAAAGCATAGTAAAGCTGTAGAATCCATTGCAGATATTAGAGATGAATCTGATAGGAATGGGATTAGAGCTGTTATAGAATTTAAGAAGAATACTACAGAAGAAACTGCTGATAGAGTTCTTAAATATTTATTTAAGAAAACAGAGCTTCAATGTAATATATCCTTTAATATGGTGGCACTAGCTGGTGGAAAACCAAGAACTATGGGGCTTAAAACTATAATTAAATATTATATAGAGCACCAAAAGGAAGTAGTTACAAGAAGAACGAAAAGAGAGTTAGAAATAGCAGAAAAGAGATTCCATATTGTAGAAGGCTTTATTAAAGCCATTGAAATTATGGATGAAATTATTAAGACTATTAGAGCATCAAAATCTAAAAAAGATGCAGGAGAAAATTTAGTAAGTAAATTTGGCTTTACGTCTCTTCAAGCAGAAGCTATTCTAGAACTTATGCTTTATAGGCTTACAGGACTTGAAATTAAAACTTTCCAAAAGGAACATAGAGAACTAGAAGCTAAAATTAAGAGACTTAATAAGATATTAGGTAGTGAGCAGGAGCTTATTAAGGTTATTAAGAAAGAGCTTCTAGAGGTAAAGGAAAAGTATGATGATCCAAGAAGAACTACTATTTTAGAAGATGATAGTGATGCTAAGATAGATTTAGAAGAGCTTATAGTAGAGGAAGATGTGGTAGTAACTATGTCTAAAGAGGGATATATTAAGAGAACTTCTTTAAAATCCTTTACTAGAACTACACAAAACACAGAGGATATAGAGTATAGAGAGGGAGACTTTAATAGATTCTTCTTTGAATGTAATACAAGGGATACACTATGCATCTTCACTAATCAAGGAAACATGTATCAATGTAGAATTGGTAATTTAATTGAATTTAAATGGAGAGATAAGGGTGAAAGAATTCAAAGATTTATTAAAGGCATAGATTTAGATAAAGAATTTATAGTTAATGCCTTTGTGGTAAGTGACTTCTCCTTTGCAAAAGATATAATTCTTATAACTTCTAAGGGTCTTATTAAGAAGACAGAGTTAAGTAAATTTGTTACTAATTATTCTAAGCTTCAAGGTATTAAGCTTAAGAAGGAAGAAGAGCTAGTAAGTGCTGAGATAGTAAATAAAGATAGAGAAGAAAGATTTATAGATATAACTACAGCTAAAGGATTAAACTTTATAGCTGAAGAGCCTAAAGTGGAACCAGTAGATAGAGCTATAGTTGGAAAACCTATTATTAACTTAACCGATGGAGATAGTATAATTACCTGTAACTATATAGATGAGTTTAACTATAAGGAATTCTATGTAACTGTTAATAAAAAAGGGATTTTAAAGACCTCTAACAGAAAGAGTGGTGAAGAAATAATAACTACATCAAATTCTAGTAGTGAGTTATTCTTCTTTACATCTAATGGTGACGTATTTAAGATAGGGGCGATAATGATACAAAACCTAGATAAAAAGGGAATAGAGTTAGAAAAATTATTTGAGAATTATAATTCTAAGAACCCTATAATTACAATAGTGTCTGTAGATAATAGATCAGAATTTAAAGAAAACTTCTACTTCTTTACGGAAAAAGGAGTAGTAAAGAAAACTCAAGTAAAAGAATTTATAGGTGACTATATATATAACTCTGGATATAAATTTAAAACTCCTGGGGATAAATTAGTTAAAGTAGAGCTAGAGGCTCAACAGGGAGAAGGTTTAATATTTACTAAAAAGGGTATGTGCCTTAAATTTGACTTAAACTCTATAAGTGTTATGGGGAAAAATGCTAGTGGAGTTATGGGAATTAGTCTAAAGGATGACGATAAAGTTATTTTTGTAAAAGTAAGAAGTGGCGCTACTTCCAATAGAAATAATGAATTATGTGTAGATTTATTTGAAGAAAACCTTAAAATAACCACTAATAAGGGTGAAGATAAGATAGTGGATTTAGGAGCTTTACCAATTCAAAACAGAGCTGGTAGAGGTAAGAATGTAATTGTATTTATGGATGATGACTTCATAGAAAAGGTAGAGATTATTAAGTAGTAATATTGGACCTAGTATTGTTGATATAAAGTTATTTTATACAACAATGCTAGGTCCCATTTTTTTATTTTAAGTAAGTTTTTTATTTGGAAAAGAGAATATTTCATATATAATGTAAATGGAAGATTAAATAAGGCATCTGAAAATAAATAATAAGTCAAAGATGAGAAGTATATTTTAAGTTAGACAAGGAAACGGGTTCCGCAGATAGTAGCACTATCTAAGGGTTCTGTTGACGCAGTATAACACAAAATATACGAGCATTCTGACTTATTTATTTTTGAAGATGCCTAAACTAATAAAGAGGTGATAGGTGTGGAAAAAGTAATTTTAAAAAGTGGAGTTAAGGTCCTTTATGAGAAGGTACCTGGAAATATAACCTCTTTTACTATAGGCCTTGAGGCAGGAGCTAATAGTGAAGCCTATAATAACCTTGGTATTGCCCATGCTGTAGAACATATGGTATTTAAGGGAACTCATAGTAAAAGTGAGAAGGAAATTAATGATTTATGTAATGAATATTTAGGGTTTCATAATGCCATGACTAATTATCCATATGTGATTTATTATGGAAGCTCCTTAAAGGAGGATTTTAAAAGTGCTTTTAAGGTGTATTTTGATATAGTGTTTAATCCAGCCTTTAGAGAAGAAGGTTTTAAGGAGGAAATAGCAGTAATTTTAGAAGAACTTAAGGAGTGGAATGATGATATAGTTCAGCATTGTGAGGACTTTTTATTTTATGAAAGCTTTGAAAGAAGGAGAATAAAGGAGTTAATCATAGGAAAAAAAGAAACTATAGAAGCTTTGACTTTAAAGGATATAAAAAAATATCATAAAAAGTTTTATACCTTAGATAACTGTGTAATTTCAGTGGTAACAGCTTTAAAGCTAGAGAAGGTTATAGAAATCGTTGAAGAAGAAATAGCTTCTTTAGGTGATGGAAAGGTTCATTTAGATAGTAAATTCCATTTAATAAGTAATGAGATTATTTCATGTAAAGACTTTAAAAATGACAATATAGGAGATTTAAATATTAATAAAAAGAAGGCTCTAGAAGGAGATTTTCCTCTTTATGAAGAACCTAAGGAAGGAATTTTTATAGAAGAGAACTTCTCTATAAATGGATGTAAACTTCAATATATATTCCCAATTCATAATTTAAGTGAAAGAGAAGTTACCTTACTTCAGTTGTTTAATGAATATTTTGCAGGAGGTACAAGTTCTCTATTATATGATGAAATTAGAACTAAGAGAGGGCTAGTATACGATATTCAGGGCAAGGTAAAGGGAGAAAAAGGTATAAAGCTATATACTATAACCCTATCTACAGCAAGGGAAAATATATCTTTAGTTCAGGAGATAATTAAAGAAAATATTAGTAAGGTAAAGGCTTCAAATGGGGTATTTAATGAGGAATTCTTTAAAAAATATGTAAAGAGTCAAAATCTAAAGAGAATGTTAGCTTTAGAAAAATCCATAGTTTTATCTATGCATTTAGCTGTATATGAAATAATGCATAGTGGTGGAGAGTTACTTTTAAATGAATTCTATAAATTAAATAATTGTACAGAAGAAGAAATGCTTAATGTTATAAACAAAGTACTTAAGAATGAAACCTTAGGAATTATAAGAAACTAATATGGGCATTAGATAATAATATTAAAATACATCTAAATATTTTATGAAGATTTTATGAAGATTAGTAAGTTATTTTTAGATAGCCTCAAATTTTTTCATGAAATATGATATGATGGGTATAAGGCATCTTCAAAAAATAAATAAGTCAGAATGCTCGTATATTTTGTGTTATACTGCGTCAACAGAACCCTTAG
>DCDL01000042.1 GCA_002316385.1 Clostridium sp. UBA1056 | reverse complement strand
AAGTCCTGCCCCCGCAACCATAAAAATGGATTGAATATATATTCAATCCATTTTTAATTTTTATATACAATAAAATTTTTCAATTAATCTACATAATGTAATCTTAAAAAGCAGTCCTAAATATAAGCATATTAATCAATTATTTTTTTATGAAAGATATTTTCCCCATGAAACCTTTTTTAAGTAGTATTCATGACATAAAAATATAGCAAATTAATATGAGAATATATATTCGTGTAAAGTTATTAAAGCTAGCCATGAGCTTAATATATTAATGATATAGAATCCTAATGTAAAAAAGAAAAGAGAAATAAAATGGAATTTATTGTAATAATATTTCTCGTATCTACCTCCATTAAATTACATTTATTTCCAAGCAGCATTGATATAATGAACCTGTAAAAAAAATACAGGTGGGTGAAATTGTTATGCAATATGGAGAGAATATTAGAACTTATAAAAGAGTGAAAAGTGGTATAGTGGCTAGCGATGATAGGGATGGTGACAGCACAAGGGTAGTAGCAAAGAGCATTATGTTCTTCTGTGTTGCTATTTTAGTTAGTAGAGTAATAATGATAAATAAATCGGCACCTTTTGGAATTGCATTTTTACTTATGATATTATTTATTGAAGATAATAGACTATCTTTAGTTGTTGGATTAGGAACTATATTAGGATATATAACTACAATAGGAGTATTAGATAATTCTTTAATGTATATAACTATAGTTCCAACCTTAGTTATAATATGTTTAATTTTAAATAGCTTTATTAAGAAGAGAGTTCAAAAATTTATTATCATAGGAGCAACTTTGATAATGATTTTTGCATATACAATATTAGTGAATCAGTATTCATTAATATTAGCACTTAGCAATACTGCATTAGAAGGAGTAGGTATAATACCGGTATATTTAATACTAGAATATAGTATGAATAGCTTTAAGAAGATAAAGACCAAGCATTTATTTTCAAATGAAGAAATAGTTTCTATGAGTATATTGATAGCCTTAATAATTGCAGGAACCTGGGGAGTTGAAGTTTTTAACATATCAATTCTAAGTGTACTAAGTATTGCAGCGGTATCTATTATAGGCTATGTCTGTGGGACAAGCATAGGTGCTACAGCAGGTATTGCCATGGGTGTTATTGTAGGAATGTCAAGTCAAAATATTTTTGGCTATGCAACAGTGTTAGGTGTATGTGCTTTAACTTCAGGAATATTTAGAGAAGGTGGAAAATTAATTTCAGCTTTATCTTCATTTATAGTATTTTGTATAATGAAGATCTATATATCTATATATATGCCAGAAGGAATTTCACAATTCATATTGGCAGAAGGAACTTTAGCAGTAGCTTTATTTATAGTTATACCTAATGGTTTATATGAAACTATATCTAGTGAATTAGATATGGAGAAAAAAAGTAGACGATATGAAGACGGATATGTTAATAAAGTAAAGGGGATATTTACAGATAGACTAGATAAGTTTTCAGAGGTACTTTTGAATATGGCAGCCACATTAAATAACTTGGCTGATAATGATAAGTTAGATATGAGTACTAAAAGCAGTGGACTTATAGAAAATCTAGCTAACAGAGTATGCAATAATTGCGATACATGCGGTATATGCTGGGGAAGAGAGATGATTAGTACTTATAAGGCTTTTGGTGAACTTCTAGAAAGTGTTCAAAATAAAACTAATATTTTTCCTGAGTTGTTAGAAAAGAAATGTATAAAGAAAGCCTCATTAATAAGGAATACAGAGGATATTATAAATAAATTTATAATAAATGAAATGTGGAGAAGTAGATTAGCTGAGGGCAGAGAGTTAATCGCAAATCAATTTAGCAACATGGCTAAGTCTGTAGATGAAATTATGGATGAATTTTCATCAGACTTTAATGAAGATAAGGATTCCGAAAAAAAGATTATAAGAATTCTAGAAAAGTATGATATAGAAGTTGATGATGTATTTGCAATAAAAGATAAGAATGAGAGATTAAACATACAGATAACTTGTGATTCGTGTAACGGAAGAAACTTATGTACAAAGAAAATGATTCCTCTAATTAATGACTGTATAGATTATAAAATGAAATTAAAAAATGATGGTTGTAAGATTAATCCTATAACTAATAAGTGCACTGCTATGTTTGAAGAAGTACCTAAATTTGGGGTAACTACTAGTGTGTCTAGAGCATGTAAAGATGGACAAACTATCTTTGGAGATAACTTTAATTTTGGAGAAGGATATGATGGTAGTTACATGATGGTACTTAGTGATGGTATGGGGTCAGGACCACAAGCAGGAAGAGAAAGTAAGGCTGTAGTAGAGCTCATTGAGAAATTTACGGGTGCTGGGTTCAGCAGAGTTACTGCTATAAATACAGTTAATTCTATAATGAGTCTTAAATTTTCAGAGGATGAGAAGTTTTCTACTGTAGATTTAAGTGCTATTGATTTATATAGTGGTGAAGTAGATTTTATGAAGGTAGGTGCAGTGGTTAGTATTATAAAGAGTGGTGATACTATAGATATAATTAAATCAAGAAGCTTACCTATTGGAATATTAGATGAAGCTGATATAGAAATTCATAGCAAGAGAGTAAAAAATGGTGATTTGATTGTTATGCTAACAGATGGAATTATAGACTGTGATGAAGAAGCTAGTGGAAAAGTGGATTGGATATTAGATTATTTATGTAGAAATGATAATGGAAATCCAGATGAATTAGCTAAGGGGATAGTTAATGAGGCAAAGAGAATAGGCAAGAATAAAGTTAAGGATGATATGACAGTTATGGTTTCTAGAATTCATATAGCCTAGTGATATGGTTAAATGAATTAGAAAGCTGATTATAGCTAATTTGTACTAGTTATAATTGAAAAAGTGAAGAAGTGTGTAAACATTTCTTCTTTTTTTCTTATATTTGTTTTAAAATTCTTACATTTATGATATTATGACTTAAAACTATATTTTTAGGAAGTGTTTTTTTATGAGAGAGAAAGAGTGGGTGAAAGTACATAATAATAGCATGAGAGATAAGGTTAAGGAGACTATTGATAGAAATGGAATGTTGAATAATGGAGATAAGGTTATAGTTGCTTTATCTGGAGGCCCTGATTCTATAAGTTTATTACATGTATTATCTACATTAACAGATGAGTATAACATAAAGCTATATGCAGCTCATGTGAACCATATGCTAAGGAGCAATGAATCCGATGAGGATGAAGCTACGTGTAGAAGATTTTGTGAAAAAAATAATATTGAATTTTTTAGTAAGTCTGTAGACATAAATTCTATGGCTAATGAAAACAATATCTCTACAGAGATGGCTGGTAGAGATGCTAGATATGGATTCTTTGAGGAACTTCTAAAAAAGCTTGATGCAGATAAAGTTGCATTAGCTCATAATCTTAATGATCAAGCGGAAACTGTACTTATGAGATTGATGAGAGGAACAGGAATAGAAGGACTCATAGGAATTAAACCTGTAAGAGATAAAATATATATAAGGCCGATAATAGATATTAGTAGACAAGAAATAGAGGCTTATTGTGAAGAGAATATGCTTCCAGCAAGGATAGATCAGACAAACTATGAACCTATATATTCAAGAAATAAAATTAGATTAGAATTGATACCATACATTCAGCAGAACTTTAACTCCGATATAATTACAACTTTAAATAGAATGTGTGAATTGATAAAACGTGATGAGGATTATATTCAAGAAAATGTAATCAAAGTTTTCCAAAAATATTGTGATATAGGAGAAGATAAGGTTATAATATATAAAGATGCGTTTTATCTTCATCCATCTTTGATAAGTAGAGTAATAAGAAAGGCTCTATTGGAAGTTAGAGGGGATATAAATAATATTCAAAGCATACATATCGATAATATTATAAGCTTGCAAAGAGCTAATACGGGGAAATTTACAATTGTTCCAAAGGGAATATTAATTAACAATGTATATGGAAATATTGAGATAACAAGACAGAAGAAAGTTTGCAAAGTTAATAAGGTTAATATAGACACCATTAGAGAGCTTAAGATTGGTGATAATTATATTGAGGAGCTAGGACTTAGAATATATATAAGATCTATAGATGGCAATAAAAAAATGAATTTTAAATCTAATGATAACATAAAATACTTTAATGGTACTAACATAAAAAATATATCATTAAGATTTAGAAAAAATGGCGATAGATTTTCTCCTCTTGGTATGAAGGGTAGTAAGAAGTTGAAAGATATATTTATAGATTTAAAGATTCCGAGAGAAGAAAGAGATTTTGTACCTCTAATTTGTTTTGATGAAGATATTTCATGGATAATAGGATATAAAATAAGTGATAAATTTAAAATCCATGAAGGAGCAAAAAATATTATAGAAGTAAGTGTGGAAAGGCAGGAAAAACATGAATAAGGACATTAAAGAAGTTTTACTAACTGAAGAGGTTTTAGCCGATAAGATTAAAGAAATAGGAGCTAAAATATCAAAGGAATATGCAGGGAGAGATTTAATTCTACTTGGAATTTTAAAAGGGTCAGTAATGTTCATGGCAGATTTGATGAAAAACATAACTATACCATGTAAAATGGATTTTATGGCTGTATCTAGCTATGGGGATGCTACAGAATCCTCAGGAATAGTAAAAATAATAAAAGATTTAGACTTCGAAATAAAAGGTAAAGATATATTAATAATAGAGGATATTATAGATAGTGGAGTAACTCTTAAGTATCTTATGAAGTATTTAGGCGCTAGAAATCCAAGAAGCCTTGAAATAGCATGTTTACTTAATAAACCTGAAAGAAGAAAGGAAGAGCTGGATGTTAAATATCTTGGGTTTGATGTTCCAGATTATTTCTTAGTAGGATATGGTCTTGATTATGCTGAAATTTATAGAAATCTTCCTTATATAGGAATACTAGATGAGCATGTATATATGAAGTAGTAAAGTTTTATACTATATAGGTATTAATCTTATTACTATTTAAAAATAGAACAATATAGTAGTTCATTAATAATTAATATTATTGATGTTGTAAAGGAAAAACTCATATGATAGAATTTTTAGTGATATTGAACCGTATAGAGAGGGGGGCTTCAAATGAAAAAAATTTCTAGTGCAACAATTTGGTTTTTAGTGTTAATATTAGTTATATTTTCTGCACTATCACTATTCGATAGCACGGGAACTGTTAAAGAAGTAAGTGTAACAGAATTTGAAAAATATATGCAACAACAACAAGTATCAGCTATACAGGTATCATCGGATGGAACATCAGTAAGAGGTAAGCTAAATGACGATACTGAGTTTACTGTAAATATCTTAAAAGATAGATATTTACAAGTGCTTAAGGAAAATCCAAATCCTAATATGAATGAAAACTATGATCCACCAGCAACAGTACCAGTATGGATGAGAATTTTACCTACACTTTTTGTTATAGGAATGGTGGTACTATTCTGGGTAATGTTTATGAATCAGTCTAGCGGAAGCGGTGGCGGTGGCGGCCGTGGAGTTATGAGCTTTGGTAAAAGTAAAGCTAAGATGGCGGTACCTTTAGAAGGTGATAAAAAGATTACATTTAAAAATGTAGCTGGAGCCGATGAAGAAAAGCAAGAACTTGAAGAAATAGTAGACTTTCTTAAAAATCCTAAGAGGTATATGGAAGTTGGAGCTAGAATTCCAAAAGGAGTATTATTAGTTGGTCCTCCAGGAACAGGAAAAACTCTCCTAGCAAAAGCAGTTGCAGGAGAAGCTGGAGTTCCATTTTTCAGTATATCAGGTTCAGATTTCGTTGAGATGTTTGTTGGAGTCGGAGCTTCAAGAGTTAGAGATTTATTTGAGCAAGCTAAGAAGAACTCTCCTTGTATTATATTTATAGATGAAATTGATGCTGTTGGTAGACAAAGAGGCGCTGGCATGGGTGGTGGTCATGATGAAAGAGAACAAACCTTAAACCAACTTCTTGTTGAAATGGACGGATTTGGTGTAAATGAAGGTATAATAATGGTGGCTGCTACAAACAGACCAGATATATTAGACCCAGCTCTTTTAAGACCAGGTAGATTTGATAGACAAATAGTTGTTGGTGTACCTGATATTAAAGGAAGAGAAGAAATATTAAAGGTTCATTCTAGGAATAAACCTTTAAATGAAGAGGTAGAGTTAGGAATACTTGCTAAGAGAACACCAGGATTTACTGGTGCAGATCTTGAAAACTTAATGAATGAAGCTGCACTATTAACTGTAAGGGCAAGAAGAAAAGTTATAACTATGGAAGAGTTAGAAGAATCTATAACTAGAGTAATGGCTGGTCCAGAAAAGAAATCTAGAGTTATTAGTGAGAAAGATAAGCGATTAACTGCATATCATGAAGCTGGTCACGCAGTAGTGTCTAAATATTTACCTAATTCTTATGCTGTACACGAAATTAGTATTATTCCAAGAGGTATGGCAGGAGGATATACTCTACACTTACCTAATGAGGATACAGCATATACATCTAAGTCTAAGCTTAGAGATGATATGGTTGGTCTTTTAGGAGGAAGAGTTGCAGAAGCATTAATTCTTGGAGACATAAGTACTGGAGCTAAAAATGACATAGATAGAACTACATCAATAGCTAAAAAGATGGTTATGGAGTATGGTATGACTGATGCTTTAGGACCTATATCTTTTGGAAAAGATGATGGCGAAGTATTTATGGGAAGAGATTTCGGAAGAGCAAGAGATTTTTCAGAGGAAGTAGCATCTAAGATAGATAGAGAAATTAAAGCATTAATTGATGAAGCCTATGAGAGAACGGAAACTATTCTTAAGGAAAATATAGATAAACTTCATGATGTTGCGAAAGCTTTACTTGAAAGAGAAAAACTTACTGCAGAAGAATTTAATGCAATAATGGAAGGAAAGACTCTTGCAGAGTTTGATGCAGAAAAAATTCAATTAGATTTTTCAAAAGAAAAAACAGATGTATCAACAGAAGAGAACAACAGTGATGATAAGTTTAAAGATTGGAATGTAGAAGCTCTTAAAGATGAAGTATCAACAGATGAAAATGAAAAAGAGGGAAATGCTTCAGATAATCAGAGTAACACATATAAAGAAAGTTAATATATTGTTTTAAAAGCACAGCGGTAGCTGTGCTTTTTTTATAGAAGTAATTATGTTATAATGAACTTAAAATAGAAAAATATTGAAAAAAGACCAAGAGAACTATATTCATAGTTATCACAGCTTAATTTATTTCTGAATTTTGAAAAAATAAAGTTAAATACTTATAATACTTAGGAGGTTAATTATGAAAACTGATATCGAAATTGCTCAAAGTGCAAAGATGCTACCAATTTTAGAGGTAGGAAAGAGTTTAGGTCTAACCGAGGATGATTTAGACCTTTATGGAAAGTATAAAGCAAAGATATCTTTAGATGTTCTTGCAAATAGAAAAGACAAGAAAGATGGAAAGCTTGTATTAGTTACAGCGATAAATCCAACTCCAGCAGGAGAAGGAAAGTCTACAGTAACTATAGGGCTTGGTCAAGCTCTTTGTAGTTTAGATAAAAGTGCTGTTATAGCATTAAGAGAACCTTCATTAGGACCGGTTTTTGGAGTTAAGGGAGGTGCTGCAGGTGGAGGATATGCTCAAGTATTACCAATGGAAGATATAAATCTTCACTTTACAGGGGATATGCATGCTATTACTACAACAAATAATTTATTAGCTGCGGCTATAGATAATCATATTCACCAAGGAAATGAACTTAGAATAGACTCTAGAAGAATTATATTTAAAAGAGTTTTAGATATGAATGATAGAGCTCTTAGAAATGTAGTAGTTGGCATGGGCGGAAAAGCGAATGGATTCTTAAGGGAAGATGGATTTACAATTACTGTTGCTTCTGAAATTATGGCAATATTATGTTTATCTAAAGATCTTATGGATCTTAAAGAGAGGTTTGGTAAAATACTAGTAGCATATGATCTTGATGGGAAACCAATTTATTGTAATGATTTAAAGGTGCAAGGTGCTATGGCAATGTTAATGAAGGATGCTATAAAACCTAATCTAGTACAAACATTGGATAATACACCGGCAATAATTCATGGAGGACCTTTTGCTAATATAGCTCATGGTTGTAATAGTATACTTGCAACTAAAATGGCATTAAAGTTAGGAGATTATGCTATTACTGAAGCTGGTTTTGGTGCAGATTTAGGAGCGGAAAAGTTCTTTGATATTAAGTGTAGATATGGCGAATTAAAACCAAGTTGCGTAGTTATAGTCGCAACAATTCGTGCATTAAAGCATCACGGTGGAGTTAAAAAAGAAGAATTAAATATTCCAAATGTAGAAGCGCTATCTAAAGGTGTTGTTAATTTAGAAAAACAAATAGAAAATATACAGAAATTTAATGTTCCAGTAGTTGTAGCTATAAATAAATTTATATCAGACAGCGATGAAGAAGTTAAGTTTATAGAAGAGTTCTGCAAAGCTAAAGGCGTAGAGGTATCTCTAACTGAAGTTTGGGAAAAGGGAGCAGAAGGTGGAAAAGACTTAGCTAATAAAGTTATTTCAACTATTGAAAATAAAGAAAGTAACTTCCAAGTTTTATATAGTGAAGAATTAGATGTTAAAGAAAAGATAAAAATTATTGCAAGAGAAATATATGGAGCAGATGATGTAGATTTTACAGCATCAGCTAAAAAGCAAATCAGTGAAATTGAAAAGCTAGGGCTTCATAAAATACCAATATGTGTAGCTAAAACTCAAAACTCTCTTTCTGACAATCCTTCTTTATTAGGAAGACCAACAGGATTCAATATATCAGTAAAAGAAGTTAAATTATCAAATGGAGCAGGTTTTATAGTTGTTTTAACAGGAACTATAATGACTATGCCAGGACTTCCAAAAGTTCCTGCCGCAAATAAAATAGATATTCATGAAGATGGAACTATAGAAGGTCTATTTTAATAGTTTTTAGTATTTACTTAAGATTATGTATTGAAGCATTTATAATTAAAATATATATAACTTAATATTAAAGTTTATTTACTAATCCTATGAAGAATCATAGGATTAGTTTTTTTCTTAAAGATAAAAATAAAAGCTAGTAGGGAATTAAAATGTCCTTGACTTAGGGTACATTTTAAACAAAATCATCACTAGCCTTTTTATAAATTTTAATACATAGGAATTAAAATTGTTTTAAGCAGAATACTATACTCGAGAAGTCTATAAA
The DNA here is from genome assembly GCA_002316385.1 of Clostridium sp. UBA1056. Taxonomy (GTDB): domain Bacteria; phylum Bacillota; class Clostridia; order Clostridiales; family Clostridiaceae; genus Clostridium_J. The sequence goes on along the minus strand of DCDL01000042.1, from coordinate 13,239 downwards.
TGAAATTGATAGAAATTAAACAATTAACAGAAAAATGAATTAAAACTTGCAATAAATATATACAAATGGTGTAAAATATGTTATTATAGTATAAGGTAAAGTTAATATGTCAGGAGGCAGTAAAATGAATAAACTTGAAGTGTTTAATTTACTTAAAGATACATCACATTTAGGCGGTGGAGAAAATCAAGTACAAATGCAACACAACCTAAATAAACTTACAGCTAGAGAAAGAGTTCTTTCATTGTTAGATGAAGGGACATTTATAGAAGTCGGATCACTTGTTTCAGGTAATGGAGCGGGCGTAATTACTGGACATGGAACTATAAATGGAAGATTAGCTTTTGTATATAGCTGTGATTACACAGTGGAAGGTGGAACTTTTACAAAAGCTATGGGAAGAAAAATAATAAACATTCTTGAGAGAGCTGCTAAAATAGGTGCTCCTGTAGTTCAAGTTATTGATTCTATAGGTGGAAAATTAAGCGAAGGAACAGAGCTACTTAGTTCTTATGGCTTAGTTTTAAATAAATATGCTAAGTTAAGTGGTGTAGTCCCAAGAGTATCAGTTATATGTGGTCCTTGTAATGGAATTACATCATTACTTGGAACTATGAGCGATATAGTAGTTGCTGTAGACGAGATAAGCGATTTAAGTGTATCCTCTTTAGGTAAACTTACTGCAAAAGAAAGTAAATATGTAGATAAAGTTATGGTAAGTAATGGAGTAAGTGCTAATAAAAATGGTAATGCACATATAAATGCTACTACCGAAGAAGAAGCATTCCAGGTAGTAAGAAATCTAATTTCTTACATGCCATCAAATAACTTAGAATTATCTACTATTAGTGATGAAGATTTAAACTTAAATGTAAGTAAGTTAAATCTTGATGAAATGGTTGAAAAAGATAGTTATTCTTTAGATGACATTTTAAATGCCATAACAGATGAAAATAGTAATATCGAAATATATAAAGGATTCGCTACTAACTTTAAAACTATCCTTGGAAAAATTAATGGTTTGACAGTTGGAATTATATCAAATTCTGGTAATAAAAATATTGACAACTTAAGTGCAAATAAAGTTGCAAGTTTTGTAAGATTATGTGATAGCTTTAACATATCTATTTTAAGCTTAGTAGATACAAAAGGAGCTAGTGTTTCTTTAGAAGAAGAAAACGATGGACTTGCTAAAAATATTGGAAAACTTATGTATTCATTAATTGATGCTACAGTTCCGAAGGTATCTTTAATTATTGGAGAAGCTTATGGTCTTGGATATGAAGTTTTAGCTTCAAGAGAATCATCCTTTGATGTTACGATGGCTTGGCCAACAGCAAAAGTATGTTTAACAAATCCAGAAGAATATATTAAAGGATTATATAGAGATGAGATATTTAATTCAGAGGACCATAGACAAGGAGAAAAAGAAGTAATTGCTAAATACTATGATGAAGTTACAAATCTATATAATTTAGCTAATATAGGAATGATAGATGATGTAATAAAACCAAGTGAAAGTAAGCAGAGAATATTTGCTATGCTAGATATGCTACAAAGTAAAAGAGAAGTAAAGTACCCTAAAACACATGGCAGTACACTAGTTTAGGAGGAATAAAAATATGAAAGAAACATTTTTCAAAAACTTCACTCTAGAAAATTTGTCCTTTGCATTAGGTGTAGCAGTCACTTCTATGATAATAGTATTTGGAGTATTATTAGCACTTATGCTTATAATTAAGTTACAAAGCTTTTTATTAGGAGGAGACTATAAAAAGAAGCCTACGATTAGTGAAAAAACTAAGGAAGTGCCAGTTGCAGTAAAGGAAGTTGATAATACTGTGCAAACAGTAGATGTCAATAAGGAATATGAATTAGTGGCAGCAATAATGGCTGCGTTATCTGCTCATACTGGTAAATCACTAGATGAACTAAATATAAAAAGTATCAAAAGGGTTAATAATAATTCAAGTTGGAGAAGTGCTTCTATTAAATAGAAGTTATTGTTAGGAGGATATTTTGTATGAAAAAATATAATGTTACAGTTAACGGAAATTTATATCAAGTAGAGGTAGAGGAAGTAAAGGGTGAATTTGCTACACCAGTAGCACCGGTAGTCACAGTGACACCAGCAGCTACTACACCAGTAGCAGCACCGGTAGCGCCAGCTGCTACACCAACGCCAGCGCCAGCAACAGCAACATCGACTGTAGCAGGAGCAAAAGCAGAAGCGCCAATGCCAGGAACAATAGTTAAAGTAGTTGCAACTAAGGGTGCAACAGTTAAACAAGGTGATGTTCTATTCGTACTAGAAGCTATGAAAATGGAGAATGAAATTATGTCTCCAACAGATGGAACCGTAGTAGAGATAAATGTAACACAGGGAGCTGCAGTTAATACTGGAGATATATTAGCTGTTATTGCATAATAGGAGGTTAACTTAAATGAACATTTTTGAAGTAATTAAAGATTTGTTTGCCTCATCTGGATTTGCTGCTTTAACATGGCAACAAGCTGTAATGATAGGGGTATCTTTAGTTTTCATATGGCTAGCTATTGGTAAAAAATTCGAACCTCTTTTATTATTACCAATAGCATTTGGTATGTTACTTGCTAACATACCATTAGGCAATATTATGGCCGAGCCTGTAGGTAAGGAAGCTGGAGGATTACTATATTATTTATCAAGAGGAGTAAAATGGGAGATATTCCCTCCACTTATATTCTTGGGTGTAGGAGCTATGACAGATTTTGGCCCATTGCTTGCTAATCCATCTAGCGTACTTATGGGAGCTGGAGCACAGCTTGGTATTTTCTTTGCTTTTGGAGTAGCTATTCTTTTTGGTTTTACACCACAAGAAGCTGCTTCTATAGGAATTATAGGGGGAGCAGATGGCCCTACAGCTATATTCTTAACAAATAAGCTAGCGGGACATCTATTAGGACCTATTGCGGTAGCAGCTTACTCATACATGGCGCTAGTACCACTTATACAGCCACCAATAATGAAAGCCCTTACAACTAAAGAAGAGCGTAGAATAAAAATGGGACAACTAAGACAAGTTAAGCAAATAGAAAAAATAGTATTTCCTATAGTTGTAACTATATTAGTAACTTTATTTTTACCAGCTTTACTACCGTTAATAGGAATGTTAATGCTTGGAAACCTATTTAAAGAATCTGGAGTAGTTGGAAGACTTTCAGATACTGCACAAAATGCTCTTATAAACATAATTACTATATTCCTTGGACTTTCTGTTGGAGCTACAGCAACAGCGGAAACCTTTATAAATCCTAAAACTATAGGAATAGTTATAATTGGAATAGCTTCATTTGCAGTAGCAACAGCAGGAGGAGTACTTGTAGGAAAAGTCATGTGTAAATTGACTAAAGGAAAAGTAAATCCATTAATTGGATCTGCTGGAGTATCAGCAGTACCTATGGCAGCGAGAGTTTCTCAAGTTGTAGGTCAAAAGGAGGACCCTACTAACTTCCTACTTATGAATGCTATGGGTGCAAATGTATCTGGAGTTATAGGAAGTGCTGTTGCGGCAGGTATATTATTAGCATTATTTGGGGCTTAATATAAAGATTAAATATGTAAATTGTAAATAATTTATAAAAAGGGTATGTACTTTTAAAATAAAGGTATATCCCCTTTTTTATTTGATAATAATAAAAAAAGGAGGAGATTATTATGAAGGATGCAATGATTCAATCTCTAATCGATAAAGAAAATGAGATTATTAAAAGCTATGAAAGTTATTTGGCAAATGTACCTATTCAAGAAATTGACAACAGGGCACAAGATTCAATTGTAAGACATAATAATCATATCAAAGTTTTAAAAAGTATTATAAGGAGGTAGGGAATAATGTTTCATGGTAATGAAAAAGAAAAAAAGCTTAGAAGTAATTACATAAGTAGAAAAGAAAATAACTTAAAAAAGTTATATCTGAATATTATGAATAATTTTAGTGATGGAACATTAAAGGGAGAATTATATGAGATTTTTAAAGATGAGGTTGACATAATTAATAGTAATAATACTATCTAAGAAGAATAACTTACACTACAGTCATATTACATAAAATAAAATTATTTAACACATAAAGTGGTAGTAACTTAAAAAAATTAATTAAGTTATATAGTAAAAGTGTTAAATGTGTTATAATGATTAGGAACATTTAAAAAGCAGCTTAAAAGCTGCTTTTAATTATATAGGGGTGGCATGATTATGATATTCGTATTAGACGTAGGAAATACTAACATAGTGTTAGGGATTTATAAGAATAAGGAGTTATTAGTAGAGTGGAGATTATCTACAGATATTAGAAAAACTTCTGATGAATATATGATAGAAGTAGCTCAACTTTTTACCTACAGTAAGCTAGATGTTAATGATATATCAGGAGTAATTATTTCATCAGTAGTTCCCAATATAATGTACTCTCTAGAACATATGATAAGAAAGTTTTTTAATAAAAAACCTCTAGTAGTAGGTCCAGGAATAAAAACTGGAATAAATATAAAGTATGATAATCCTAAAGAAGTAGGTGCAGATAGAATAGTTAATGCAGTAGCGGCTTATGAGATGTATAAAAAGCCATTAGTAATTATAGATTTCGGAACTGCAACTACATTTTGTTCAGTAACAGCTAATGGAGATTATATAGGTGGAACTATATCACCAGGTATAAAGATATCTTCAGATGCTTTATTCCAAAGAGCCGCTAAGCTTCCAAGGGTAGAGCTAATAAAACCGGAAACAGTTATTTGTAAAAATACAGTGGCAAGTATGCAAGCAGGTATTGTATATGGCTATATAGGCCAAGTTGATTTTATAGTTAATAAAATCAAAGATGAAATGGTAGCATTAGGAGAAGAAACTCCGATGGTAATAGCAACAGGAGGACTTGCTAATCTTATAGCTGAAGATTCTAAAACTATAGATAAGGTTGAACCATTCTTGACGTTAGAAGGACTTAGAATTATATACGAGAAGAATATAGAATAGGTGATAAAATGAAAATTTCAAACTTAGGCTTTGAAAATCCTGTGTTTTTAGCCCCTATGGCAGGAGTTACTGATATAGCTTATAGAGGTATATGTAAAGAGATGGGATGTGGACTAGTTTATACAGAGATGGTTAGTGCAAAAGGTTTATACTACAATAGCAAAAATACGGGAACACTTATGAGGATAAGTGACGAAGAAAAGCCTGTGGCGCTTCAGATATTTGGAAGTGAGCCCAAAATAATGGCATTTGCTTGTGAAGTTATTGATAGTATGGATGGAGTTTCTATTATAGATGTAAATATGGGGTGCCCAGTACCTAAGATAGTTAAAAATGGTGAAGGGTCTGCTTTAATGAAAAATCCTAAGCTTGCTAGTGAAATTGTTAAAGAAATGAAGAAGGCCACCAATAAACCTGTTACAGTAAAGTTTAGGAAAGGATTTGACTCTAATAGCATAAATGCAGTAGAGTTCGCTAAATACTTAGAAGATGCAGGGGTAGATGCTATAACAGTTCATGGAAGAACTAGAGAGCAAATGTATGAAGGTAAGGCAGATTGGGATATAATAAAGCAAGTAAAGGATGCTGTTTCTATACCTGTCCTTGGGAATGGTGATATATTTGAAGCAGAAGATGCTATAAATATGAAGAAACAAACTAATTGTGATGGTATAATGATAGCTAGGGGCGCCATGGGAAACCCGTGGATATTCAGAGAAATAAAACAAGGATTTGATGGCAATTATATAGTAAGACCTACTGCTATTGAAAAAATTGATATGTGCATGACTCACTTAAATAGAGCTGCTAAATTCTTTGATGAAAATAAAGCTGTAAGAGAGATGAGAAAACACATAGCATGGTATATCAAAGGATTAAAAAATTGTACCGAAATTAAAGATAAAATCAATTCCGCTATATCCTATGATGAGATGTATAATCTATTGCAAAAATATAAATTAATTTATGAAAAATAACATTTTTAAATATAAATATACCTTTGTTGACAAGGGATTTTAGCTGTTTTATAATAGTCAAAGATTATAGACACTATATGTGATACGATTGAGTATTTATAATAATATAGAATTATTTAGTAAGAGTGAAGGGGAGAGAGACATGAGCGAATCTAAAAAATACGTGATGACTTACGAAGGAATAAAGAAGCTTGAGGATGAGCTAGAGTACTTAAAAACTGTTAAAAGAAAGGAAATAACAGAAAAAATAAAGGTTGCTTTAGGTTATGGGGATTTAAGTGAAAATTCAGAGTATGACGAAGCAAAGAATGAGCAAGCTTTCGTTGAAGGAAGAATTATTCAGCTTGAAAACATGCTAAGAAATGCATCTGTAGTAGATGAAAGTGAAATTCCTAAGGATGTAGTTAGTATAGGAACAAGTGTAAAAGTACATGATTATGAGTTCGACGAAGAAATAGAATTTTATCTTGTTGGATCTGCTGAAGTAGACCCTTATGAAAATAAAATTTCAGATGAATCACCTGTAGGAAATGCTCTTATGGGTAAAAAGACTGGAGAAGTTGTCGAAGTATCAACTCCAGATGGAATTAATAAATATAAGATATTAGAAGTTAGAAGATAGTCACAAATAAAAACTAGGAGGAATGGTTTATGCCTACAGAAGTTAATAATGATAATTTACAAGAAGTTGTAGTTGATAGTGAACAATTAGAGGCTCAAGAAGCTGAATATAATGAACAAGTAATGATCAGAAGACAAAAGCTTGCTGAACTCCAAGCAGCAGGAAAAGATCCTTTTGATGTGTATAAAGTTGAAAGGACTCATAATGCACAAGAAATAAAGGATAATTATGAAGCTCTTCAAGAGACTGAGGTTACCATTGCAGGAAGACTTATGTCTAAGAGAATTCAAGGTAAGGCTGGATTTTGTGATGTTCATGATAGATCTGGGAAAATGCAAGTTTATATAAGACTTGATAGAGTTGGGGAAGAGCAATTTAAAGATGCAAAAACTTTTGATATAGGTGATTTTTTAGAAGTTACAGGTACACCATTTGTAACAAAGACAGGAGAAACTTCTGTTAAAGCTAGTAAAGTAACTTTAATTTCTAAATCATTAAAGCCACTTCCGGAAAAATGGCATGGACTTAAAAATCAAGATTTAAAATATAGACAAAGAGAAGTAGACCTAGTAATGAATAAGGATGTAAGGGATACTTTTATAAATAGGGTAAAAATTATAAAAGCAGTAAGAGAATTTTTAGATAATAGAGGATATTTAGAGGTTGAAACGCCGATACTATCACCAATAGCTGGAGGAGCTGCTGCAAGACCTTTCATGACACACCACAATACACTAGATATAGATATGTATTTAAGAATTGCTACAGAGCTATATTTAAAAAGATGTATAGTTGGTGGTCTTGAGAAAGTATATGATATGGGTAAAAACTTCAGAAATGAAGGTATGAGTATAAGACATAATCCGGAGTTTACAATGATAGAATTATATGAAGCTTATGCTGATTATAATGATATGATGAAAATAACAGAAGAATTAGTTGCATATGCTTGTGAAAAAGTTCATGGTACTACTAAAGTGAATTATCAAGGAACTGAAATAGACTTTACACCACCATGGAGAAGAATAACTATGGTTGATGCTGTAAAAGAATATGCAGGTGTAGATTTTAATGAAGTTAAGACAGACGAAGAAGCTAGACAAATTGCAAAAGAAAAGCATTTGGAATTTGTAAAAGAATTAAAAGACTGTACAAAAGCAGATGTATTAAATGTTTTATTTGAGGAGTTTGCTGAAGAACATTTAATTCAACCAACTTTCCTTTGTGATTACCCAGTAGAAATATCACCACTTACTAAGAAAAAACGTGGTAAGGAAGAATTTACTGAAAGATTCGAAGGATTTGTATATGGCAGAGAGGTTTGTAATGCATATTCAGAGCTTAACGATCCAATAGTTCAAAGACAAAGATTCGAGCAACAAGCAAAAGAAAGAGAGCTTGGAGATGACGAAGCATATTTAATTGATGAAGAATTCATGAGCGCTCTTGAAGTTGGAATGCCTCCAACAGGGGGACTTGGAATAGGTATAGATAGAATAGTAATGTTCTTAACAGACTCTGTATCAATTAGAGACGTTATACTATTCCCAACGATGAAACCTCTGCAGTAACATATAAATTTCAATAAAGTTTATATATTGAATTTGTTTACAATCTTAGGTTACACTAGGAAGTATTAATAAATTTTATTTATTAATACTTATATAAAATTAATTTTACCCAAAAATTATTGCATATTAAAATAATTTTTGGGTAAAATATTAAAGTATTCTCGTATAGTAAATAAAAATATTATATTTAAAATTATTGCATATTATAATTATTTATGAATAAAATATTAAAGTATTAATATAGTGTAAATTAAATAAATTATTTTAAAAAAATTATAAATATGGTATTGAAATTTACATAGAATATGTTATAATTTAAATATAAATTAGATATTCCGCGATAGCTCAACGGTGGAGCACTCGGCTGTTAACCGATAGGTTGGAGGTTCGAATCCTCTTCGCGGAGCCATTTTTTTATAAACTTACTTATGGCGGACTGTTAAGTCGGCTTATTTTATTATAATTGATAATATAAAAAATATATGTGTAGAAACTACAATAATATTTGCATTCGAGAATTATTTTGAATTATAATGTAATTTATAGATAATAATATTAAAAATTAAATAATAACGATGATAAAGAAGAGTAGTAATAAAGATTTCAAAGAGAGATGATGGTAGGTGTAAATCATTAAGTTAATATTATGAATGGAGCTTTTGAGTTAGTGATAAATTTTAAAGATGAGCTTTAGCTAATAAGGGTGGAACCGCGGATTAATTTCGTCCCTTAATTGGCTAAAGCTTTTTTATTTATCTAATGTCTAGTTACTATAACATTCCCATAATCTATGGATATGGAAATAATGTTGCATGATATTAGACAAAAATTAACTAAATTTCAATGGCAGATTAAATTCTATCTGAGCTAGGTTTCACTCAATAACTGTTAATTTGTTAATTGTAATTAATAATAAAATAAAGATGATGGAGGTAATAAACATGACAAAAGAATTAACTATGGATAAAATGGTAGCTCTATGTAAAAATAGAGGATTTATATTTTCAGGGTCTGAGATTTATGGAGGTCTTGCAAATTCATGGGACTATGGTCCTTTAGGAGTAGAATTTAAAAATAATGTTAAAAAAGCATGGTGGAAAAAGTTTGTTCAAGAAAATCCATATAATATAGGATTAGATTGTGCAATATTAATGAACCCAGAGGTTTGGGTAGCTACAGGTCACGTAGGTGGATTTTCTGATCCACTAATGGATTGTAAAGAGTGTAAAGCTAGATTTAGAGCTGATAAATTAGTTGAAGATCACATGGCTTCAGAAGGTGTAGAAGTAGCTGTAGCTGATGGATGGACTAACGAAGAGTATAAAGAATATATTGAAAAGCACAATGTGGTTTGCCCAAAGTGTGGAAAAATGAATTATACAGATATAAGAAAGTTCAACCTTATGTTTAAAACTTTTCAAGGAATAACAGATGATAGTAAAAATGAAATATATTTAAGGCCTGAAACAGCTCAAGGTATATTTGTAAACTTTAAAAATGCTCAAAGAACATCAAGAAAGAAAGTACCTTTTGGAATAGCTCAAATAGGTAAATCTTTCAGAAATGAAATTACTCCAGGAAACTTCATTTTTAGAACAAGAGAGTTTGAGCAAATGGAGCTTGAGTTTTTCTGTAAGCCAGGAACTGACTTAGAGTGGTTCGAATATTGGAAAGAATATTGTAAGAACTTCTTATTTAACCTAGGAATGGGTAAGGATAATTTAAGATTTAGAGATCATGAAAAAGAAGAATTATCATTCTATAGTAATGCTACTTGTGATATAGAATTTCTATTCCCATTTGGATGGGGTGAGCTTTGGGGAATAGCTGATAGGACAGACTATGACTTAAAAAGACACATGGAGCATTCAGGAGAGGATTTATCTTATTTAGATCCAACTACTAATGAGAAATATATACCATATTGTATAGAACCATCATTAGGAGCTGATAGAGTTGCATTAGCATTCTTATGTGAAGCTTATGATGAAGAAGAGTTAGAAGGTGGAGACGTTAGAACAGTAATGCATATTCACCCAGCATTGGCACCATTTAAAGCTGCTGTACTTCCGCTTAGTAAGAAATTGAGTGAAAAAGCTCTTGAGGTATATGGAGTTTTAGCTAAGAAATTTAATGTGGATTATGATGAAGCTGGAAGTATCGGAAAGAGATATAGAAGAGAAGATGAAATAGGAACACCATTCTGTATTACAATAGATTTTGATACTATGGAAGATGAGACTGTTACAGTAAGAGACAGAGATACTATGGAACAAGTAAGAATGCCAATAAGTAATCTAGTATCTTATATAGAAGAAAAAATGGAGTTCTAATAAAGGTCTACATGAATTTTAAATAGCTCTAGGCAATTATTTGTTTAGGGCTATTTTTTTTATGATAAATAATAAATGTAAACTATTCACAAGGTTATCATAGAATAATTATTGAATACTGTAGAATAAAATTATTTTAAAAATGTATTGAGGTATAAAATTTAGATAGATGTTATATTAGTAGTTTTATAATGATGCAATTATATAAATAGATAAAAAAATAACCGGATTTGCATCCGGTAAAAAATAGGGTTTAATCATGGGGATATGTTATGTGCAATGTTAAACCTTTGGGGAAAAGTTCTAACATTCTTACTTACGGCACAAACAGATTATATCATATTAAAAAACTCATAGCAATAACTTTTTAAAAAAATAATAAATTAAATTGAAAAAATATTCGAAAACTAGTGGATATAAGGAAAAAATAGGTGAAAAGATAGAAATATGGGGAGGGACTTCTGGAATAAATAGAATATGTATAGTTTATAGAGTTTTTAAAAGGCTAGGGTAGTGATATAATTATAAATATAGTATGGTAAGTAAGCTAATACATAGCAGTGCTGGAGGAATAAAAATGAAAAAGGATTTTAATGAGTTTAAGAGATTTATTAAGGATAAAAACGTAGCAGTTGTAGGAATAGGGGTAAGTAATATACCACTGATAGAGTTCCTTATAGATTTGGGAGCTAAGGTTACTGCTTTTGATAAAAAGAGTATAGAAAAACTTAAAGATGTTGTAGAGAAGTATCAATGTCAGGGAGTTAAATTTGAACTAGGAGAAGAATATTTAACTAATTTGCATGGTTTTGATGTGATTTTTAAAACCCCATCTATGAGAATTGATAGTAAAGAATTAACTATAGCGAAAAATGAGGGAGCATATATAACCTCTGAAATGGAGGAGTTTGTAAGACACTGTCCTGCTAAAATATATGGTATAACAGGAAGTGATGGTAAAACAACAACTACCTCTTTGGTGTATAGTATTTTAAGTACTGCAGGATTTAAAACTTGGGTGGGAGGTAATATAGGTACTCCCCTATTTACTAAAATAGAAGAAATATCTCCAAACGATAAGGTTGTTCTTGAATTATCAAGTTTTCAGCTTATGACTATGGACACATCTCCTGAGATAGCATTAATTACAAATTTATCTCCAAATCATTTAGATATGCATAAAGATTTACAGGAGTATATAGATTCTAAAAAGAATATATATAAATACCAAAATGAAGATAATATTTTAGTATTAAATGAAGATAATGATGTTACAAGAAGTATTAAAGGAGAAGAAAAAGGACAATTATATACTTTTAGTAGAACTAAAGTTATAGAAAATGGGGCTTATTATAAAAATGAAGAACTTTTTGCTAAAGGTAAAAAGGTGTGTAATAAAAGTGAAGTATTACTTAAGGGAATGTATAATATAGAAAATTTATTAGCAGCGTTTGCATTAACAATGGATGATGTAGATGTAAAATATATGAGAGAAGTTGCAACTACTTTTAAGGGAGTAGAACATAGAAATGAATTTGTAAGAAACTATAGAGGGGTAGAGTACTACAATAACTCTATAGCTTCAAGTCCTACTAGAACATTAGCTGGAATTAAAGCATTTGAAAGTCCAGTAGTATTAATTGCAGGAGGACGTGATAAAAAAGTTCCCTTCGATCCTTTAGCTTATGATGGATATCTATATATTAAATCTTTAATCTTGGTTGGAGAAGCTAAGGATGAAATCAAAGCAGCTTTTGATAAATTAAAAAATGAAAAAGGAATTGAAGTTGATACTTATATAGTAAACACTTTAGATGAAGCGGTAGAGAAGGCGGTAGAAGTATCAGTGAATGGAGATATAGTAACCTTAGCTCCAGCTTGTACAAGTTTCGATATGTTTGAAAACTTTGAAGTTAGAGGAAATAAGTTTAAAGAAATAGTTAAAAACTTAAAATAAAAGAGTATTTAATAAGAATTTAAAATCTATTACAGTCAACACTGCATGTGAACTTAATAATAGAAATATATATTCCTAGAAGATAGTTTTGAATTACTGTTTTCTAGGAATATAATTTTAATTACATTATATAGGAAAGTATAAGGGATAAAGTATCAAATAGATATGTTAGGTAAAACATTATTAAAATGATCATGTTTAATGTTCTTAAAACGATCATTTAAATTTTAAATAATATTAAATCTAGTATAAATAGAACAACTTTATAACATTTTAACTATTTAAGATTTTAAAAAGTTAACTATTTATATATTTAACATTTTAAATAGTTGATTAGGTAAATATCAGTATTTTATATAAGAAATCATGTATTTTAAACTCTTGTATTAGATAGTAGATAGATTCAAGATTAAATATTTTTATGGAATAATAAGATATCAGATAAAAATATTTAAAAAACTTAACCTAGCGTATCAATATATGTAAATTAGAGAAAAAATAAGAAAGTAAAAGAAAATAAAGGATAATTTTTATATATAATAGTATAAATAAAGAAGAGAGTACTATCCCTATGATATTATAAATCTCGTCACCAAGTGATGCGAACTTCAAAGTTCAAAAGCAAATAACTTTTAAAATGATTTAAACAGCAAAAAAGAAAAGTTTAAAAAATTTAAAAAAGTTGTTGACATAACAAATTGATGGTGATAAAATTTAAAAAGTAGTCAGTCGACAGGCTGATGAAAACCAAATGGTCTTTGA
>DCDL01000051.1:123028-176152 GCA_002316385.1 Clostridium sp. UBA1056 | reverse complement strand
TGTTGACGCAGTATAAACAGAGTTCTTAGCTTCTTTGAAGCTTTAGAAATCGTTATCCAGGGACGTAACAGCTCTTTACGCCAACCTTTAAAAGAGATGGGAGTATTAGAGCTGGTAGTCATCGGATAACACAAAATAGACGAGCATTCTGACTTATTTATTTTTTGAAGATGCCTTACATAGATATGCTGCTATTATTGCCGTTGCTGGTACCGTTAGAATTATTCCAATAGTTCCCGCAAGCCCCTGAATCAGTTCAGTACCAAGTATATCTAAATTCAGTAATCTATTAGCTGGCATATTTGAAGAGTATAGCAAAATAAGTACATTTATAGACCCTCCTGCAAAAGCTAGAATTAAAGTATTAGACATAGTTCCTATTATATCTCTACCAATATTCATGCCACTTTTAAATAGTGATTTTATACTCATGGCCTTATCTATGGAACTTATTTCGAATATGGATGAGGATATTGACATGGCTACATCCATTACTGCTCCCAATGCAGATACAAGAATCCCTGCAAACAATATACCATTTATTTTGAGATTAGTAGTTTCTGCTATATACATTATACTTTCAGCCTCTGACATGTTTATTCCTGAAAGATTTGTGGTTTCCCCAAATATGTAAGCAAGTACCCCTGCTATTAAAACTCCTACTAAAGTTCCTATAATAGCTGACAATGTTTTCTTATTTGTTCCTGATACTAGCACTAAGGTAATCGATGTACTTATTATAGCTATCATTATAGCTGATATTATAGGACTTACACCTCTTAACATTAAAGGAACCATCAAAAATATTATGCATATCATTGTAAATAGTAATGCTACTATAGACTTTAAGCCTTTGAATCCTCCTACCAATAATATTACTAATAAAAATAAAATAACCATAATAGATAAAGAAGTGCTTCTCTTAAAGCTAGATATAGCCACATCATTAAGCTCATTGTCAATAAAATACATGGCAACTATTACCTTGTCACCTTTTTTAACTACAGTATTATATAGTCTACTTACATTATTAGTTATTTCATATTGATTTTCCACATAAGGACCATCTAATATTTTTACTGATACCTGTTGATATCCTAGTTCTATTTCTTCTATATATTTATCATCCTGCAAATTTTCTTTAATTACATTTACTATTTCTGCTTCATAATATTCTACTCCAGCACTTAACTTGTCCAATAAAAATCCATTAGTAAATATTAGTTTAGATGAAAAAACAATTAATATCCCTAATATAACGGTTACTGTTATTGTTATGATATCCTTCTTGTATTTATTTATATCCATCAAAAGCCCTCCTCTCACCTATTTTTATTGTAAGGGGCTGTTTCAAACTTACTTTGAGTCAGCCCCTAAATTCAATGTCTATTTTTATTTTTTACTCTGCTCTGTATCCTCACCTTTGTTTTTTCTCTTAAGTAATAGAGTTACTCCTCCTCCAATTACTAAAACAGCTATAACTATTAGTACTATTGAAGAGCTATCTCCTCCTGTTTTAGGTAATTTAGAAGTATTACTTCCTGGATTACTTGATTTGCTTGGCTTATTAGGTTTACTTGGAGTTTCTGGTTTTTCACCACTTACTACAGTTATTTTTCTTGTCATAGTAGTAGTATTTCCATCACTATCGGTTATACTGTAAGTTAAAACATACTCTCCAGCTTTACTTGTATCCACTGAGCCTTTTATTACTATTTTTGAAGTTATATCTCCATCCTCTTTATCAGTAGCAGTTACGCCTGATTTTGGATCAAAGCTATCTCCAACCTTTATTGTTATATCCTCGGCTCCATTAATTACTGACTTTTCATTGGTTCCTTCACTTGGAATTAACACAATTTCTCCAGTATTTCTAACTCTAAGTCTTGCTCCTTCAGGATCCATTGAACCAAGTCCAATAGCAGATACTGTATCTCCAACTCTAATATTCTTATCCCATGTACCCTTTGTAGCTTCATCTTTTCCATCCCATATATATCCTTCTACATATATCCTTGACTCTCCAGTGCCATCGTTAATATATAGATTAGATTTATCCATTCTAACTACCTTACCTTGCACCTGAATAAGCTTACCACCATTCTCAGTTAGCATACTATTTCCAGTAGAAAGCTTTACCGGTGATATATCCACGGGATTTTCATCGAGAATTTGAATTTGAGCATCCTCATCATTAACTTGAATTTCAAATTCACCTTGATATGCATCTACTGTACCTGTAACTCTAATTTTTTGTCCAACCCTTAATGGAGTTTTAGATACACCAAATATACAAATACCTCCTGTTTCATCTTCTATATATACTACTTCAAAGAAGGAATTTTTAGGAGTTACTGCCTCTGATTGAGAAGTTACTATGCCTTCTATAGTAAACTCTTCTCCTAATAAATCTGGTACATTGTCCTTATTTGCATCTATTCTAACATCTTCAATATTTACTTTTTCAGCTACCTTCTCTGCCATCATCCAACCCATAATATTTTTTACGATTTTAATATTTGAGTAAGAGGTTGCATTTTGCCCATCTGTTTCAAAGTCTGAGAAGAATGTATTACCAGCTACCACTACCTTACCACCATTACTTAACTCTTCTGCTCCAATAACTGATACTTTACCTTGTTCTACTGGTACGTTATCTTTATCATTATCCGAATCGCTAGTAGTTGTAGTTTCGTGACCCTTTACTAAGAAATCTACCTTATCTCCCTTAGCTCCATCTGCAAGAACAACAGAAGCTCCACTATAGAAGCTATATTGCTCTTTTCCATCTTCAATACCTGATACTAAATTATATAATGGTGAACTGTACTTATTAAAGTATAGTCTATAAGGTTGACCTCCATTAGTAGTATTATCAATAACTTGGTCATCATTTATTCTAAGTTCTGTTCCTATAGCTTCAAGTAATGGATTAAGCTGCTTATCATTACTATACTCTCCTTTTCCATCCTTATAATCAGCAATAGTAGTTACTATTATATTTCCTCCATCCTTTACATAATCTGCAATAGCCTTTATTTCACTTGGCTCTAACTTACTCTTAGTTAAGTTGTATTTAGACTCGTCTATACTTTGAGGATCTGTAAGAATAAATAAATCTATTCCCTTAAGAGTATCTGCAGTTATTGGCTCCTTGTTTAAAGAAAGTATAGTATTTCTATCCTGTAGTAAATTCTTAAGAGCTGTGTATTTTCCTGCATAATTTCCACTTACATATTGATTTACGTGAGCACCATCTATCACAACTTTATAAGTATTTTCTGGATTTTTAACCTTTACCTTTACACTACTAGTAAATACTTTTTCACTACCTTCATGATTTATGGTAGCTTTAGCATAAATTGTATATTCACCTTGTTTAGTAGGTGTCCAATCTAATTGAGCATTTTCAGTTTTAGCACCTTCCACTAAAGGAATAACTTTTTCGCCTATTTTATTTTCTGTTTTGACTTCGTTTACAAAGAACTCAACCTTAGCATCTTTTAAAGCCTTAGCTTCATTATTGTAAACTCCCACAGAAACTTGAACCTTTTCATTAGGTAAAGTTATCTCATTATCTACAGTAACTGCAGTCAATCCAAAATTACTACTATCTCCAACCCAAACTGGAGCTGTGACTGCTATATCTTCATCTCCTTGAACTATTTTTAAATAATAGTAAGTGTATTCTGGAGAAAGTTCAAATTGCCAATCTACATTTTTAGAGTTAAACTCTTTAGAAGTCACCTCAACTCCACCATTAGAAATAACTGATACCTTCTTTATAGCATCATCATCAGCTATATTAACTTTAAAGTTAAGTTTATCTACTTCACCTAAAGAACTTCCCATGATACTACCATTTACTGTATAATCAATGGTCATATTCTCATCCTCTGACGCATATACATTTAAATTTCTCATGGAATCATATAAAGCTTCTCTAGAGTTATCTGTAGATATAATTACTGTTCTAGCAGTATTAGCTGTGTACCATTTTCCCTTATGATTGTCTTGATTATTGGTTGGTGCTACGTGCCATCCCTTATCAAGAGCTCTTGTATAATATTCATAGCTTGGGAAATATCCTGAACCTCTTATTGGCCCCTCACCATTACCAACTTCCACTAGGTTTACAACCTTATCAGCTCCTGCACTATAATAACCAAAGTCTGCAAAATCTCCAAAGGTTTTTCCTGGATGATTTAATTGTGAAATTGACTGTGGTTGTGTTTGCAATGTATTGTAATAGTTTTGTAAATTCATCGCCTTATTGGATCTGGTTTCAAATCCTGGTGTATTAAATGTGTTCATATGCCCCCAACCACCTGTAGAACCTGACCAAGTCATTTCATAGCCATATATAGCTGTAAAATCATCTCCTTTATCATATTTATCCGCTGTAACATGAGCATTTGCCCAAGCTTTACTTGCTGACCCATCCGCCAAAGTAGCTGCTGTATCATTATCAAACCAGTTTGAGTGGTCTGTTACTGCATAATAATCAGCTCCATGATTCTTAGCCCAAGTATAAGCTTCATCTAAAGATCCTGTTCCATCTGAAATATTAGTATGAGAGTGAAGTTGTCCAAAATAATGAGTTAGTTTACCTTTTTTAAATGACCACTCTTTAGTTGAAGAATTTCCCAAAGTATCCTTAGCTTCAACTTTAACTATATGACTTCCATCTGCTAAATCACTAGCTGGTTTATATAATATAGAGGTTGCAGTTATTGTAGCCTTAGAAGTTACCTCTTCACCATCAAAGAACATTTTAATAGAGTTCCTATCTACTCCTGTCCTATCTTTTATTGAAGCCTTTATTTCAGGTCTTGCTACATCTCCAATGCTTGCACCATTATCTGGTACCAAATCATATATTTCTGGCCCAACTATATCTGCATTAGTTACTTCTACAAGAAATACACCCTCTTGTGGAATTCTTGTAGTATTAGTTCCATCCTCTGCTACAAGATAATATTCCATACCTTTTAAGTTTAGCTCTTCTTTAGATATTAATCCCGTGTAATTGCCTTGTTCATCTTTAATCATGTTTATAGCTTTGAAGATTTCTTCTCCCTTAGCTCTATAATTTAACATTGCACTTTTAACTTCTTTATTATCTTCAATAGAAGCTGATATTTGTAGCGCTTCATCTATTGATGCCTTAACCACTGGTTCATGCTTTATAATAGGCCCTTCAGTATCAGGAGCTTCTACCTTTGTAAAGGTACAAGATGAACCATATATTTGTACAGTTGTGTTGTATCTCCCCATAGTTCCTTTAACATTAACTAAGTCACCAGTAACTACATTCATATTAGAAGGTACATAGTATATGTCTAACTTATCTTCTCCTTGAGTTAAAGTCTTAGCTGTAACATCTATAACTGCATTAGTTATTTCCACATATTTTGAGTCATAATTTCCTGTTAATAACTCTTTTATAGTATGAGTTTCTGAAGCTGGCATACCACTATTCGATATAACCTTAATATCACTAGCTTGAAGTTGAGATAATCCTCTAAATGTATCTCTTTTCCCCTTAACTTCCACTAAAGCTCCATTAACTGCAGCACTTAAGTCTATCTTAGTAGAGTTATTTGATATTGCAATTGCACCCGTAGCATCTTGAATATGAATTGTTTGATTTCTATCATTAAAGGAAACTACTCCTCTAACTACAGCTTCAGTCCCATTACTTAAAGCTCTAGCTGCTGCTATAGTAAGTGGATCTACTGGTGGTTCCTCTGGGTCTGTAGTCCCTCCTCCATCACAAGTAATTTTAATATCATCTATAGCTAAGTTACCTGATGCCTTGTTGAAAGTAAATCTTACTGCTGTAACTTCCTTTTCTAAAGAAACTGAAAAAGTGCTTTCACTAGTTACTGTAATATCTGGTCCTTTTATCTCTTTCCAAGCATCATTAACTTTAACTTCTAATTTAAATGTTGAAGTTATAGGACCATTAGCAGCCTGTCCCTTATACCAAAAACTTAAAGTTCCTGTTGAATTTAAGTTGAATACTGGTGTTTCTAAGGTTTCAGTACTACTTCCACTCAATCTTCCAAATCCTAATGAAGGTTTTTCTTTACCATAATTTCCACTTGTATCATATCCATCTAATACAGTGGCCTCTTCCCCATTCCTTGTAATTATCCAGCCTGTTCCTTCTGGCTTCACATTTTTTCTAGCCCCTGTAAAACCTTCTGATAGGAGTATTGTTGTATCTACATTATTATTAATAGCTTTTTCCAATGCATAAGCATTTATACTCGGCATCACGATATAAGTTACTAAGAATAATAATGCACTAATTAGGCTTAAAAGTTTATTATTTTTCTTTCCCAATTAATTGTCCCCCTTTATAATATTTTAAAACAATTATACCATTTTATTCTCAATATTGTAATTATTGTAATGGAATATTCAACCTTAAATTACTCTATAATTAACTATTTTTTTGAATTTCTGTGCGATTTTTATTAACTAACCAGTAAAATATGTAATTATATAATCTGATTAATAAAATATTATCAATGGATTATATAAATTTTATTGGAATATTTATTACTTCAAGCTATAATATTGTTGAACTTCTATTGGATAAAGGTAGGTTTTAGAAATGTTAACTATAAATTATCAAGTTGTCGCCATTGATGGAGACTATGCAATTTTAAAGGATGAAAATAATAATACTATAAGTATAGCCAGAGCCCTACTTCCCCTTGAAATAAGAGAAGGTTCTAAGCTTTTATTTGAAAACTTTGAATATAGTATAATTCAATAAAAATAAGACTATCTCCAACTGAGATAGCCTATAATTTTATTTTATCCACTTTTCTTTTCTGTAAATTTAGATATTACCATGGTGCAAACAGTATTTCCAGCTGAATTTAGTAGTGTTGCTGGAGCATCAATTATAGTCGCAATGACTAACATTATTGCTAAAGCTTCTGGCGGAAAACCAAATATACTTAGTATTAGCATCTCACCAATGGAACCTCCAACTGGTATAGCTCCAACAACAGCCCCGATTAATAACCCTACAGCTAAGATGATAGTTAATGTTCCCAAGCTATTCATGTCTCTTCCGAATATAGCAAATAGAAACATTATCTTATATATTCCACCTATTACTGAGCCATCCTTATGAATATTTACCCCTAAAGGCATAACTATATTAGCTAGAGAGCTAGAAACTCCCATGTTTTTAGCAGCTTCTATATTCACTGGAATGCAAGCTGCACTAGAGCATGTAGCTAGTGCTGTCACTGATGGTCCTGTAGAATTTCTCCAGAAAACTTTTATCCCTTCCTTACCTCCTGCTATATAAGCATAAATTGTGAAAAATATTATGAAGTAAACTATGGATACTACTAAATAAAGTACGAAAATCTTAGCATATCCACTTAATATTTGACTACCTAATTGTCCAACTACATTAGCAAAGTATGCAGCTAAACCTATAGGTGCATAATACATAATTATATTTATCACCTTATTTACTACTACTGCCCCACTATTCAAAAACTTAGAAAAAGCTTTTCCCTCTTCCTTCGCTAGCATAGTTCCAAAACCTATAAGCATAGAAAATATTATAAGTGCTAACAGATTACTTCTAGATAATAACTGTGAAAAATCTCCTACCGTTATACTAGCAACTATCTTTTCTAAGAATCCCATTTGTTCCCCTGCTGTAACTTGAGTACTATTAATTAAATTAGTAAACATAGATGAATCTAATCCTTCAGCAGGATTAAAAATCTTAAAACTAGCTACTCCTATTATTCCTGATATAATGGCTGTGAATGCAAATACTACTATTGTTACACATAGTATTTTTCCCAGCTTTTTAGAACTATCCATATTAGCTATGGCTGATGAAATACTGAAGAATACAAGTGGTATTAGTATAGTAAATATTAAATTTAGAAATATTGTTCCTAGTGGCTCGAAAATACTTGCTCTTTCTCCCATTATTAATCCTATAATTCCACCTATAATAACTGAAAACATCAAAATTATAGACGATTTATAATTCCTTAAAATCTTCATTCATTCCTCCTCCTTAAATGAAATAATATAATTACTAATCTAATTCTCATATATTTTATACTCTCATTATATTCAACAATATGTACAATAAATATAGAATATATTGCTTGAAATGTTGCAAAAAGTGCTTTATTATTAAGTTACAAATAAGGCTTTAATCTCCTTTACACTTTAAAGTAGTAGCATTAGTTCTAATACTTTTATGATACATTAATCTTAGGAGGAACTTTTATGAATAATACCTATTCTAGTAATAAATCTGGATATCTTCATAATGATTTTCAACTCTTTCATATAAAAGATAAAAAAAGTCAGGAATTCGAATTTCATTATCATGATTTTAATAAAATAATAATCTTTTTATCTGGAAAGGTTACCTATTTAATTGAAGGTAAAGCTTACTATTTAAAACCTTGGGATATTTTATTAGTAAATAATCATGATGTGCATAAACCGATTATTGATTCTAAAGAAACCTATGAACGTATAGTTATTTGGGCTAATTCAGATTTTATAGAAGATCATAATTATGAGGGTTGTGATTTATCTACTTGCTTTAAACTAGCAAAAGAGAAGAGTTTTAATTTGATTAGATTGGAAGCTAATTTTCAAGATAATCTTAAGAATATCATATCATCCTTAGAAAACTCCTTTAGTTCTCAGGATTTTGGCAGTAAACTTTTAAGTAATGCTCTATTCATTCAACTAATTATATATCTCAATAGATTATACCTTGATAATACTTACATTACCTCTAAGGATTCTTTGAAATATGATAAACAAATCGAAGATATTTTAAAGTATATAAATAATAATCTATCACAAGACTTATCTGTAGATATTATATGTAAAGAATTTTTTATAAGCAAATACTATCTAATGCATAAATTTAAAAATGAAACTGGATATACTCTCCATAATTATATAATACAAAAAAGATTGTTTCTGGCTCAAGAGCTTATAAAATCTGGTGAACCAGTAACTAAGGTTAGTTCTATATGTGGATTCAAAGATTACTCCAGCTTTCTTCGTGGCTTTAAAAAACTATTTCAGAAATCACCTCGTGAATATATTAATGAAATAAAATAGACTATTTCAAAATAATTTACTAATATTTGTCTGATATTGAGCATGTGCTTATATTAAAGTGCATGCTTAACATAAATTTAAGATTAGTTTATTTTGAGATAGTCTATTTAAACATTATTTAATTATTTTATTGAGTTTCCATTGAAATCTTTAAACTCAGGCTTATTTTGAGGATCGCCTACATTATTTTGATTTTTATGAAGCCTTTGTCTTCTTTCTCCCTTTTGCATTGGGTTACTAACATTAGCACCTGGTTTACTCTTCATACTAAACACATCCTTTCCTTAAATAGTTTCTTCTTTTTTTAAGGTTTTATGTGTCTAATAAAACTACTAATTTACAAGTTTAGTCTTGAATATACTAAACTTTAAAATAAGTTAACATATATCTATTTATTTCATAAGTTTTTTTACATTATCTAGATTCTTTTTATTGAAAGGTGGAAAAATTATTGGAATATTTATTTTAGTAGTTTTTCTTACAAGGCTTCTCCTATGAGAGAATGTAGTAAAGCTTTCTCTACCATGGTAAGCACCTATACCTGAATTTCCTACACCCCCAAAAGGTAGCTCTGGGTTAGCCAAGTGTGTTATCGTGTCATTTATACAAGCTCCACCTGAAGAAATTTCCGTCAAAACCTTTTCTTCTACTTTATAATTCTCAGTAAATAAGTAAAGAGCTAGCGGTTTTGGTAATCTTTTAATCTTTCCTATTACCTTATCTAAATCGCTATAGCCTATAATCGGAAGAATAGGTCCAAAAATCTCATCTTCCATAGCTGCTCCTTCCCATGAAGCATCTATAAGTGTAGGCTCAATATGTCTTTTTTCTCTATTAACTTTGCCGCCATATATTATTTTATCTGATTCTTTATCTAATATGTTTTTAAGTCTTTGTAAATGTCTATCATTAACAATTCTTCCGTAATCTTTACTTTCCTCAGAATCTTTACCATAAAAACTTTCAATTTGTATCTTTAACTCTTTAATTAATTCACTTTTTACCTTTTCATTAACTACCACATAATCTGGTGCCACACAGGTCTGACCTACATTTATAGTCTTACCCCAAATTATACGCTGAGCTGCCACCTTGATATTTGCACTTTCATCTACAATTACAGGACTTTTCCCTCCTAATTCTAAAGTAACAGGAATTAGATTTTTAGCTGCAGCCTCCATAATTATCTTTCCAACTTGAGCACTTCCTGTGAAAAAGATATAATCGAAAGTACCATTAATTAAAGAAGTATTAGTCTCTATTCCACCTTCAACTGAACGTATATATTCCTTTGGAAAGGCTTCAGTAATCATTTCTGTAATTACTCTTGATACATTAGGTACATTTTCGGAAGGCTTTAGTACTACACAATTTCCTGCAGCAAGAGCTCCAACTAAAGGCTCTATCAGAAGCTGAAATGGATAATTATAGGGTCCTATAATTAAAACTGTTCCATAGGGCTCCGAAACTATAAAACTCTTTGCTGGAAATAAATATAAAGGTGTTTTTACCTTCTCCTCCTTTGCCCAATGCTTTAGATGCTTTATAGTATGACTAATACTACTTAATACAAAGCCTACTTCTGTAGTATAGGATTCAAACTCACACTTTCCTAAATCCTTATCTAGTGCTTCATATATCCTACTTTCATATTTCTTTATAGCAGCCTTTAGATTTCTTAATTGATTAATACGAAAATCTATATCACGACTTTTCTTCGATTCATAAAATTTATGATGCTCTTCTATAATTTTATCAACATCCTTTGAACTTAACTCTTTATATTCCATAAGAATAATCACCCCCATGCATATTTAGAACAAAATTTAAAATATTATATTTTGACTTACAACTACTTTATATACTAAATACTTTAGACCTGTTACTATAACTATATTTTATACTATTTTTACAATTTATACTACAGGCCTATATAACAAAGCCCTACTTAAAGTTATTATCTTTAAGTAGGACTTGTTCTTAAAATTTTCTATTATTTTTTTAGACTCTCTATTTAACATTTTAAAATTTTCTCTAGGCAACTATTAACATAGTTGCCTAGAGACTAGTTATATAAATAACTAGTTGCTCTGTTCATATCATTATAAAAGTTTTCTCATTTCTCTATATCCCATAAATACAACCCATACATAGGCTAGAGTTTTAGGTATCATTAAAATTCCCACAATAGGTACAGTATTTGCCCATAGTACCACTGGAACATAAAATCCAAAGGATAAAGTTATAGCAAGGGGCATAAACTTAAAGCCTCTATCATTAGTTTCTTTAATCTTCTTATAGAAAATCCATATGATTATAATTCCCAACATAGCAAAGGGAATGTTACGATATATTCCCCAGGAAACTGGAGCATTATATGATAACCATTGATTTTGTGGAAAAGCACATAAGATAATTCTAACAATGGCTAAAGTATAGATAATAGTAGTTAAACCTTTTTCACTTTTAACCTCATAACGAATTCTCCATATATGATATAAAACAACGTAAAATATAGTCATTGTGATAGATGTGATTAGCTTTCCTATACCTAAAGCTGCAGCATTAGCTTCTAATCCAGTAGTAAGTAATCCATAGGCCCTTGGTACTAGATGGAAAGCATCTCCACACCCTAAAATCACTGCCATAATTCCAAATAATCTGTATTGCTTATTTTGTCCACTTTTCTTAATCATAATGATTCCAATAATTATAACTGTTGTAAGATATACAACATCGAAAAGTGTTTCCATAATTCCTTGCATAATAAATCACCTCATCTCTTATTTGAACATTGTTCATTTCAAAAGTATATAAAATACCATATCTTAGTATGGCATAATTATTTAGCTTTATTTTAAATAAATAATTCTCTTTAAAATTTCTATAAAAAAGGCTATATTTTCTTCTCTAGCTTTAAGCATAGCCAACATGTTATTAAAAATAAATTTAGCCATTCCTTCTTTAGTTAAATCATTAGTCCAAGTTTCATTACTAATGATCTCTTCAGAATCTAGTAGATTAACTATACTTTTACGAACCTTTTCAAAAAACTCGTGCTCTCTTTTCCTTCCAAGAGATTTCCCACTACTACTTAATAAAGATAATTGTTCTATCCAATTTTCTTGAAATTTATCTAGATAAATAAATAGATTATTATATAATAGCTCTATCTTTTCAAAAATATTCTTATCTCCTCTTAAGCATTTGTCAAAATCATTAAAGGCTTCTCTCCAAAAGTCTTCAACAACTGCCACTAGTAATTCTCCTTTTGTTGAAAAAGAATTATAAACTGTTCCTACAGAAATTTTACATCTACTAGCTACAGCCCTTATATTTATTGCTGAAATTCCTTGCTCTAAAGCAATTGCTTTTGCTCCTTCAAGTATGATCTCTCTTGGGTTCTCTGAGAATTTATTCATTTTATCTACTCCTAATTTGAACTTTGTTCAAATAAATCTTATAACAATTATATTCTAAAGTCAATAAGATTTTTTTATTCCTACTATCTTAATTTATTAAACTAATTTACTTCCTATAATTGTATTATAATCTAAAATTACTCATACAAACAGTCTGTTCTTATTCAAAAATTTCCCCTATAATCTAAATATAAAGTTTAAAGAAATATTATTATGATAAGTAAATATGTAACAGTCATTATTACCACTAACCTACTTAATAAAATATGTAATTGAAACTAAAGGTATTCTTTCAGCCATGGTTGGCATGAAAAAACTATCCCATGTGAAAGATAATATGAAGATATTAAGGTATTAAGGTATTAAGGTATTGATTTTAATTATTCTACTATAATAAACATCTATTCTATATCTTAGATGTTTATTATTTTTGATAAATATACCCGACTTGCTATATAATACATATGAGATGAAATTAATTATTTTACTTCATTATTAAATGTAATTATTATCCTATGAATAAATGATATTTTTATACTAATACCGTCATGTTAGTGTATAATTCAGTTTATTTATATTCGGCTTATGTTAAAATTAGAAAGTGATGTGATATTATGGCTAAAACTACTTTTAAGGGTAGTATTATGCTAAATCCTGTTCCAGCAGTGATGATAACTAGTAGAAATTCTAAAGGAAAAGATAATGTATTTACTGTAGGTTGGATAGGTACAGCTTGTACTAAACCTCCTATGATTACCGTAGCTATTCGTCCTGAAAGATTGTCCTATGAATATATAAAAGAAAGTGGTGCCTTTGTAGTAAATCTAACTTCTAGTACCCTAGTGAAAGCCGTAGACTACTGTGGAGTAAAAAGTGGAAGAATTACTGACAAATTTAAGGATATGAACTTAACTCTCAGTGAGGCTAAGGATATTTCTTGTGGCATTATTAATCAGTGTCCTGTTGCCTTTGAGTGTATAGTAAAATCCATAACTCCTCTAGGTACCCATGATTTATTTTTAGCTGAAATAGTTAATTGTCATGTGGAAAATAATCTTATAGATGAAAAAGGAAAAATTCACTTTGAAAAAGCAGACTTGCTTTCCTACTCTCACGGTGAGTACTTCAGTTTAATTCCTAATCCTCTTGGAAAATTTGGATATTCTGTGGCTAAAAAAGCTACTATTAAACCTAAAGATCAAGGTATAAAAAAGCATAACAAAGCTACTAAAACTACCTCAGTGAAAAAAGAAAAGGTACATAGTAATAAAAATAATAAGATTAATAAATCTAAAAAAACAAAAACTAAGAAAAGAACTCGTATATAAGAAATATATTTAATGTGAAAGGTGCGATGTTTAATGAACTTTATAAAAGTTGGTTCTGCTTGTCCTGTTACTAAGGTAGCAGATGTAGATTTTAACTTAGATGAAATAAAAAAATGTGTTGAGAAAGCTATAGAAGATCAAGTTAAAATTTTAGTTTTTCCTGAACTTTCTATAACTTCATATAGCTGTGCAGATTTGTTTTTTCAACAAAAACTACTTAAAAAGGCGGAGATAGCTATTGAAAACCTTTGTGTATTTTCCGAAGGAAGAGATATCTTATTTACTGTAGGTGCTCCTCTTGAATATGACGATGTCCTTTACAATGCAGCTTACCTTATCTTTAATGGTAAGGTTCTAGGTATTGTTCCAAAGAGCTACCTACCTAATGCTTCTGAGTTCTATGAAAAACGTTGGTTTAGTAGCGGTCTTAACATTACTTCTAGAATAGTTAACCTTTCTTTCCAAGATAATATTCCCTTTGGTACTAACCTAATGTTTAGAAGTAGTGATATCAGTATTGGATTAGAAATTTGTGAGGATCTTTGGGTTACTATTCCCCCAAGTAGCTTCTTATCTTTAGCTGGTTGTAATATAATATGCAATCTTTCCTCATCTAATGAGCTAGTTAGTAAGGCTGATTATAGAAGAGATTTAATAAAAAATCAAAGTGCTAGATGTATGGGAGCCTATATTTACTCTTCTAGTGGAGTATTTGAATCTACCACAGATGTACTATTTAGTGGTCATCTTTTAGTCAGTGAAAATGGTGGAATTTTAGCTGAAAATGAAAGATTTAATCGTGAAAATGAGATTATCACAGCTATTATAGATGTGGATAAACTAAAGGCTGAAAGATTAAAAAATATAAGCTTCAGAGATAATAAAGTATTAATTCCTTTTGATATGAAAACTATAAACTTTGAATTTAATAATATAAATATTGATAAATTTGACAAATATATAGATAAACATCCTTTTGTACCTAGTAATCCTCTTGAAAGAGATAAACGTTCTAAGGAAATATTTAATATTCAAACATCAGCTCTTGCTAAGAGGTTTGCTCATACAGGTTCAAAGAAGGCAGTTATAGGAATTTCTGGCGGCCTTGATTCTACTCTGGCTCTACTAGTAGTAATAAAAACCTTTGATATGCTTAAAATGCCTAGGGAAAATATTGTAACCATTACTATGCCTGGTTTTGGTACTACGGATAGAACCTATAATAATGCACTAGACCTTTGCAAACACCTAGGTACAGATTTAAGAGAAATAAATATTGTACCTGCTTCTCTACAACATTTTAAAGATATTGGTCATCCTGTCGAACAGCATGACGTAACCTATGAAAATGTTCAAGCAAGAGAAAGAACGCAAATTCTTATGGATATTGCTAATAAGGAAGGTGGATTGTTAATTGGAACCGGAGATTTATCAGAGTTAGCTCTTGGGTGGTGTACTTATAATGGAGATCATATGTCTATGTACTCCGTGAACTGTTCTATTCCAAAAACTCTTGTAAGATATTTGGTAGATTATGTAGCTGATCACGAAAGTACTCCTGAGATAAGTAAAATTCTTATTGATATTTTAGATACTCCTGTGAGTCCAGAGTTACTTCCTAAGGATAAGAATGGAAATATTACTCAAAAAACTGAGGATATTGTAGGTCCATATGAGCTTCATGATTTCTTTCTATATCACTTCATGAAGCATGGCGCTTCTAAAGAGCGTATAGAATTCTTGTCTAAGGTTGCCTTTAAAAATATTTATGATGAAGAAGTTATCGACAAATGGCTTAATAAATTTATAACTAGATTCTTCACTCAACAATTTAAGCGTTCTGCTCTCCCTGATGGTCCTAAGGTTGGCTCTATAAGCCTTTCTCCTAGAGGGGATTTAAGAATGCCATCAGATGCTAGTTATAATGGGTTTCTTTAAATCTAATTATAATTTGAAGTACTCTTTTGTTAAGTAAATCTTAAAGATATGATATAAAAATACCACTGATAATAAAAATCTGTTTATCCAGAAGGATAATTAGTTGCCTAATAACTCTGTTTATTATCAGTGGTTCATTAACTTAATATGTAGAATATTTTATTATAATATAATATTACAAAATAACTATAATTTATTATTATAATTTATAAAATACTATTTATAAATGTCTACTATAAGACCTGATATTTCATCTATAGTGCTGGCTACATCTAGATTTTCTCTTTCTTCGCTAAGTAGCATCTGCGTTAATTCTTCTAGCTTATTATCTATAGTCTCCACCGTCACAAAGTATTGAGTTTGCCAAAAACTTATATCCTTTTTTATAGAATACATAAATGCTAGTACTGATTCTAAATACGCTTTTATTTCTCTTTTATAAGCCCTAACATCAGCATAGCACTTGGAAATTACAAGTCTATTCCCCTTAGCACTTATATTTTTAAGCATTTTCTTAAGATCTTCTTCTGATTTTTGCTCTCTAGCAAAGTTAAAGTTTTTAGAGAACTCCTGTTTGTTATTTACAACTTTACTTTCTCTTTGTATTGGAGTATTTCTTCCAACTTTTGATATTTCCATATGAACACCCCCTTGTCCTTTAATTATATTATAAATAAAGTTAAAGGTTTTAGCTATATTTTTTACTATTTACTAATTAAATTATTTAAGGGATCATTATGAAGATTTTTGTGGATTTTTAGGTATATTATTTTATGGAATTATGTCTAATTTATTTGTTAAATTTAAATAAAAAATATCTTGTAATTTAGTAGTACATCCCTTATAATTTATGTATAAAATATAATTACATATGAGGGAGTAATTAGTAGGATTATCCTATGGCAATGTCAACATCTTGGCTTTAAGTCTGGCTTTGCATTAAATAATGAGACTCATGTATAGTTCTTACACTATATATGAGTCTTTTCTTTTTACATACATTCCCTACATATGTAATCAAGTTTTTGCAAATATTAATAAAAGAATATTTTTTCTTTTATTAACTTTAAGTAAGTTCTACTAACTAAGTCTAAGATTTAGAGTATGGCTTAATATTAATAATTATGAGGTGATTTTATGTATTTTAATGACTCTATTGATGATGTTATAGGTAAGTTTAACACCAATCCAGATACTGGTCTTACTTCATCTCAAGTTGAGGAAATTAGGTCCAAGTATGGAGCTAATAAACTGGCATCTAAAAAGAAAAAGACTAAAGTTCAACTATTCTTTGCACAACTAAATGATATCCTAATTTATATCCTTATAGTTGCAGCCATACTATCTATAGTCGTAGGAAAAGAAATTAGTGATGCAATTATTATAGGTATCGTTATTCTCGTTAATGCAATAGTTGGAATGATTCAAGAGTCTAAGGCTGAAAAGGCCCTTGATGCACTAAAGGAATTATCAACACCGAAGGCTATAGTAAAGCGTAATGGAGAATTAGTAGAAATTCCTTCAGAGGAAGTAGTACCTGGAGATGTAATCATTATTGATGCAGGTAGATTTATTCCTTGTGATATTCGTCTTATCGAAAGCGCTAACTTAAAGGTAGAAGAATCTGCCCTTACCGGTGAATCTGTTCCTGTAGACAAGGATGCAAATCTTGTACTTGAAGATGAAAAGGTATCTCTTGGCGATAAAAAGAACATGTTATTTATGTCAACCTTAGCTACCTATGGTAGGGCTATAGGTATTGCTGTTGCCACAGGTATGAATACTGAAATTGGTAAAATAGCTAAAATGCTTGATGAAGGTGAAAATGAGCTTACACCTCTTCAAAAGAAACTTGAACAACTCGGAAAAATGCTAGGTATTGTTGCTATTTGTATATGTGTTGTTATGTTTGCAGTAGGTTTATTCCAAGGTAGAGGCGTTACTGATATGTTTATGATTTCTATAAGTCTTGCCGTTGCAGCTATTCCAGAAGGTCTCGCAGCTATAGTAACTATAGTTCTTGCCCTAGGTGTTCAAAGAATGATAAAGCAAAATGCTATTATTAGAAAGCTTCCTTCTGTAGAAACTTTAGGGTCTGTAAATATTATCTGCTCTGATAAAACTGGTACATTAACTCAAAATAAAATGACAGTAGTTAAATACTTTGTAGATAATAAACTAAGTAATGTTAAAGATTTCAATATTAATAGTAATGGTGAGAAACTTTTACTTGAAAACATAGTTCTTTGTAATGATGCTACCTCTACTGCTACATCAAAAACTGGAGATCCAACAGAAATAGCACTTTTAGATATGGGAAATATGTTCAATTTATTTAAAGAAGAGTTAGACAAAACTCATAGAAGAGTTGATGAAATACCCTTTGACTCTGATAGAAAATTAATGACTACAGTAAACTCATATGAAGATAAATTCTATGTAATGACTAAGGGTGCAACTGATAATCTTCTAAACATATGCACTTCTGTTTATATTAATGGTGAAGTCGTACCAATGACTGAAGAAATCAAAAGTAACTTCTTAAAAGTTGCTACAACTATGTCTGATGATGCTTTAAGAGTTTTAGGATCTGCTTTTAAAACTATTACTTCTACCCATATAAAAGTTGATGAATTAGAAAAAGATTTAACCTTTATTGGTCTTGTTGGTATGATAGATCCTCCTAGACTTGAGGTTAAAGATTCTATAGAAACTTGTAAAGCTTCTGGTATAAAAACTATAATGATTACTGGTGACCATAAAAATACAGCTTTTGCTATTGCTAAGGAGCTATCTATTGCAGAAGATATAAATCAAGTAGCTAGTGGAGCTGACATAGATAGCCTATCAGATGAAGACTTGGCAAAGAAATGTGAAAATCTTAGAGTTTTTGCTAGGGTATCTCCTGAGCATAAGGTTAGAATAGTTAAAGCCTTTAAATCTAGAGGAAATATTGTATCTATGACTGGAGATGGTGTTAACGACGCTCCATCATTAAAAGCTGCTGATATTGGCGTAGCTATGGGTATCACTGGTACCGACGTTGCTAAAGGTGCATCTGACATGGTATTAACAGATGATAACTTCTCCACTATAGTAACAGCTATTGAAGAAGGTAGAAATATATTCAATAACATAAAAAAATCTGTAGTATTCTTAATTTCTTGTAATGCTGGTGAAATTGTTGCTCTATTCTTTGGTATTCTCTTTGGATGGGCAGCACCACTTAATGCAACTCATATACTATGGGTTAACCTTATAACAGACTCCTTTCCTGCCCTTGCTCTTGGTGTAGACCCAGGTGATAAGGATGTCATGAAGCATAAGCCAAGAGACCCTAAAGATAGTTTATTTGAAGGATCTATATTTACTCTCTTATTTAATGGTATATTAATTGGTGTATTAACTCTTATAGGCTTCATTTATGGAGTTATGAAATATGGTGATGCTGGAGTTACTCTTGTTAACGTAGCTAATAATCCCCAAGCTTTAATGCATGCTCAAACTATAGCCTTTGTAGTTCTTAGTGGAACTCAATTAATTCATGCTTTAAATATGAGAAGTACTGACAAATCTATATTTAAAATTGGTTTATTCTCAAACATGTATTTAATTTACGCAATGCTTGTTGGTATTGGATTACAGATGGCAGTTATCTATATACCACCTATTGCTAAACTGTTCAATGTTATACCACTAACTTTAGCGGATTGGGGAGTTGTCATAATCCTCAGCTTAATACCTCTAGTTATCAATGAAATAATAAAGTTATTTGTTAAAGATAAGTAGAAATAAAAAACAGCTCATAAAAGATATAAACATAATCTTTTATGAGCTGTTTTTTATATAGCAACTTACACAATTACATGAATTATTCCATTATTAAATTAATTGATGTGTATTTATATAATTTTGTACAAAATAAAGTAATATTTTGTCATAAATCCCCTTATTCCTTTGCCCCTTTTTCTATTGTAATCATACAATATATATTATAAAATATAATTAATTATTATACAGATAATTTATTATTTGTATATGTAGTTAGCTTAGATAAGGAGATGAAACATTTGGATTTCTTAAGCCCAGGTCAAAAACTTAAGCAACTAAGAAACCAATTAGGGATAAAGCAAATTGAGCTCGAAGCAATAGGTGTTTCAAGAAACTATATTAGCATGATAGAAAGTGATAAAAGACATCTTAATGCTAATACTCTTGAAAAACTTGTAACCTTCTTTGAAAATAGAGCTTTAGAATTAGATAGAGATTTTAATATAGACAAGGCTAAATTGGTTTTATCTAAAAAAGATGAAGCTAGAAATTATTGTAATGATAGATTATCTTCAAAAATTAACTTGACAGAAATAGATGAAATTATATCCATCGGTGAAGAATATAACTTGATAGATGTACAATCTAAAGCTTACTTTGATAAAGGAAATCTCTTATATAGATGTAAAGATTTCGATAAGGCTATAGTATATTACTATAATTCTTTAGAATCTTTTAATCTTCTAAATGATGATTTGTCTAAATCTTATGTATATTACAAGTTAGGTAAATGTAAAGTTCAAACGCTTTGTTACGAAGATGCTTTAGCTTATTTCTTCAAATGCTATTTCCATCTTGATAAAAATAATGATACGGAACTATATCAAAATTGTAGTTTTAATATTGCTTTAACTTACAAAAAAATGGGTGAATATGACAACGCTCTTCTTTATATAAATAAATTGATTAAACTTCCTTATTCTGAAGGTAATCTTAATAAATATATAGATTTAATGATTGTAAAAGCTAATTGTTATATAAGAAAAAATGATTTTGATATGGCTATTAAAATATATAATAATATAATAACTGTTTATGAAGATCAACTTGGAGCTTCTCTAGGGTATGTCTATAACAATCTGGGATTGCTTTATTTAGAAATTAACAAAATAGATGATTCCCTTCTCTATCTTGATAAAGCCATTGCTATTAGAGGACTTATGGACAAGTCGGCTCTATGTCATTCAATAATTGATAAATCTAAAGTTTATATTAAACTTAATTTATATTCCGATGCAATCCCTCTATTGGAAAAAGGTATAACTTTAGCCAAGGAATACCTTGATAAGGAATTTATGTTAACCGGATACGAATTACTTGAAAAAATATATTCAATTATACACGAGTATGATAAATTAGAAAATATATATTTAAGCTTATTATCAATATTGGAAAATACTGATTATGAAAGATTAATAAATACTTATATTAAATTATCTCTTTTATATTCAAATATGGGATACAGTGAAAAATGTAGAGAATATTTAATTAAAGCTCAGAATATATCAATACTGAATTAGTACTTTAATCTAACTATATTATTTATAGTTAGATACCATATATTTATTTCTAAAAGCTATATTCTCACCGAACTTTACTTCATGATGAATATAGCTTTTTTATTGTTTAATATGCTATAATTATTTGAATTATTGCAATTAATATATTTTTCTACATATTGAGTTTTAATATAATTAGATATAAAATATAAATAACTATACTTATTTAGCGAGGTGAAGGTTTTGGATTTCCTGAGTCCCGGAAAAAGAATAAAAACTCTTAGAAAACAACTAAATATTAAACAAGTAGAATTAGAAGTAATTGGTGTTTCTAGAAATTATATTAGCATGGTTGAAAGTGATAAAAGAAATCTTACCGGGGAGACCTTAAAAAAATTTCTTAAATTCATACAAAATAGAGCTAATGAACTTGATATTAATGTAAATCTAAATACAACTTATCTCCTTCTTCCTGAAAAAGAAGAGGCAAAAAATTACTGTGCTCTAAAGCTGGAATCCAATTTAAATCATGAAGACTTAGATGAACTTATAAAAATTGGAGAAAAATATAATTTAGTAGATATACTTATAAAAGTATATTTTTCAAAAGCAGATCTTTTATATAATGAATGTAGTTATAATGCTGCCTTTATATACTACTATAAAATTTTAGAAATTTATATTGACAATCATGACGATAAAAATAAAGCTTTTATATATACAAAACTTACCAAATGTAAATGTATGACTTTATCTTATGAAGAGGCCCTTGCTTATTCATTTAAATCTTACTCTTATTACAATAAGTTTAACGATAAAATCAATCTTATGCACTGTATATTTAATATATCTATTATTTATGAGAAGCTAGGTGAATATGATAATTCCTTACTTTATATTGATAAACTTCTAAATATATTAAATCCTAAAGATAACATTAGCAATTATATAGATGCTATTATTGTAAAATGTAAATGCTATGTAGCAAGGGGAGACTTTAAAATCTCTATAGATACATATAATTCTACTTTAAATAATTTTAATAATATTCCTAGTGTTTCATTGGGAAATATATATAATAATTTAGGAGATACCTATTCAAAGTTAGGTGAATTAGAATATGCATTGCTTTATTTTGATAAAGCTATATCTATTAGAACTGTCTTTGATAAATCTATTTTATCTCATAGTTTAATAGATAAATCTACTGTATTTATTAAACAAAAATTTTATAATAATGCAGTCTCTTTATTGAATAAAGGTATATCCTTAGCTAAAGAAAATTCTGACATAGAGTATATACTAAAAGGATATTATCTATTAGAGGATATATACATAGAATCAAATAACAAGGGTAAACTTGAAGAAATTTATCTCCTATTAATAGAAACTTTAGACGGCATTGATTCAATTAAACTTTTAAACATATACATAAAATTATCTATATTATATATGGAAAATAATAATGTAGATAAATCTAAAGAATTTCTATATGAAGCAGAGAAAATTCAAAAATCTTTAAATTAAAAAGGTTCTCGTGAACCTTTTTTTATTTTAATTTTCATATGATTCGTAACACTTTTATATTTACTTTATGTTACTGATATGTTATATTTATAATATAAATTACAAATTTAGTAATATATTTATCATGAGTTAACCTCACTATTAAAGTCCTTTCTTTTGTTTTAACAAATTAATATACATAAATCATAGTAAAATATTCTAATTTCTATTTAAACAGGGGGATGAATAATTTGATATTAAGTGAAAAAGCTAAACCTAGACTTTATTTTACTAATAAAATTAAGTTTAACTTAAATACTACTGAGCTTGATAAAATAATAGGTAAAAGTGAATCTAATAACTTGATAGACATACTTCTTTCTACCTATTTTAAAAAGGGAAATCTATTATTTAACAAAAGTTTATTTAATCAAGCTTTCACATACTATTCAAAAACCTTAGACATATATAATACTTTTCCTACTAAAGATAGCTCTATCATATACATATATAATAGATTAGCTGAATGTAAAATTAATACCCTTTGCTATGAGGAGGCTTTAGCCTACTTATGTGAATGTTATTCCTGTATTTCCGAACTTAAAGATAAAAATAATTATAATGATTGCATCTTCAATTTGGCTTTAACCTATAAAAAACTAAAGGATTTTGATAATGCACTCTTCTATGTGAACAAGTTTTTAGATTCATTGGATATTAATAATAACTTAATTAAATATATTGAGGCAGTAATTTTGAAATGTAACTGTTATATTGGAAATAATTCTCCTTCCAATGCAATAGATCTCTGTGATAAGCTGTTTCTTAATCTTGGAGATAAATTAGAAAAATATACTGGATATATATATGATATTTTAGGAAGAGCCTATCTACAAAAAAATAATAAGGAAACTGCTCTAAAATATTTTAATAAAGCTTTATATTTCAAATCAGTAAATGATAGATCTACTCTCTGTCATTCACTAATAAACATGTCTAATTTATATATAAATGAAGGTTTATATAAGAAAGCAATTGAAGTTATAAATAACGGACTTATTCTATCTTCAGAATATCATGATAACGAATACTTATTAAAGGGTTATTTAATACTTGAAAAAATCTATAAACAATTAAATGATCATGAAGAACTTAAGTATTTATATATACAGATGCTAGAAGATTTAAAAGGCATTGATTCCTGTATATTGATGGATATCTATACAAAACTCTCTTCTCTTGAATCTCATAATATAGATTACAGTAAATTAAATAATATTTTTTCTAAAAATAAATTATT
The DNA here is from genome assembly GCA_002316385.1 of Clostridium sp. UBA1056. Classification (GTDB taxonomy): domain Bacteria; phylum Bacillota; class Clostridia; order Clostridiales; family Clostridiaceae; genus Clostridium_J. The sequence goes on along the minus strand of DCDL01000051.1, from coordinate 152,181 downwards.
TACAATTATTTAATCTTTTTCTGTAATAAATTATACTTTATGTTTTTTTATTTTTATGTATTATATTAGGAGTTTATTTAATATGACAGATTATTAATATCCCTCTATAAAATAATTATATTTTCGGATTACACTAAATTTCATTATTACCTTTTAATTTAACTACATCGTTGTTATTTGTAGTTAAATTAAAACAAAAGGATTGGGTTTCCCAATCCTTTTGTTTTAATTATAGATTTTACATATAAAACTACATATCATTAATTTGTTACCTTCTAACGTAAAAATAATAAAATCATTTTTATCGTTCTTATCCATATAAAAATATTTAGCATCTTTACTTAATTTCTCTATTACGTTTTGATGATTATCATCAGATATACTGGTCCCTATGACGTTCATCGTCCCTTCATCTCCTAGTATCACAACACCACCATAGGATATTTTAAAAGATAATTATTCCTCATCTTCTCTATACTCCAATATATCTCCAGGCTGACAGTCTAAAGCCTTACATATAGCTTCTAGTGTAGTAAATCTTACGGCTTTTGCCTTATTATTTTTTAGAATAGAGAGGTTCGCCATGGTTATACCAACTTTTTCAGAAAGTTCAGTGGCACTCATCTTTCTCTTGGCCATCATTACATCTACATTAACAATTATCAATTAATCCACCTTCCTTATATAGTAAGATCATTTTCTTCTTGAAGTTCTATTCCATTATTTATAAGTTCTCTTACTACTGAAGAAATGATAAATACCATCATGGTAGCAAAAGTTATAATCACACAAATTAAATTCTTATATATGAATACTGATCCTATTAAATAAGCAATAAAAGCTATAAATGCACATATACTTATTATTTTAAGCTCCTTTATACTCTCCTTGCAGAATGGACTTCCCTTTAATAATTTACCACTTAACTTCATTACTGATATAAGCATTAGTAAAAATGGGATATAGGTTATGTATAAAAATACCTTAACGCTTCCCCCTATTTCTAATCCAACACTGGATATATTACTAAGATACCAATTCACTATGTTTGGTAATATAGCTCCTGCTATTATAGTTATAACTACTGATAGAACGGATATTATATAAAGTAATTTTCTAAATAACATATTTTTCAAATTTATCACCTCTATAAAAGCTTATCATAACAAATTTTGTATGTCTATAATTTATTATTGTTATTCAATAAAAACCTATTTATACTATATAGAAAGCCACCTCAAAATAACTTACTAAACTTAATAAAATGTTGAGCATACACTTTGATATAAGTGCATGCTCAACATTAATACAAACTTTAGCTTATTATAAGACAGCCTACTACTTTAACCTAGTTCCCTTCTCATCTTGCTCTATAAGTCCTTTTTTCATAAGGCCTCCTAAAGCTCTCTTAAAGGCATTTTTACTAGCTTTAAAGTGTCTCTTTATATCCTCTGGACTGGTCTTATCATTAAAACTCATTGACCCTTTATTTCTCTTTAGGTATTTAATAATAACCTCCTCTAGGTCTCCCATCTCCTCAAGACGAGGTTTTCTTGTGGTAATTTGTATTTTACCATCATCAAAGTATTTCTTTACTCTAGCCTTTATTTTATCCCCAATAGAAATATCATCATAACATTCACTTTTTAATATTATTCCTCTAAAGGTATTATCTATAGCTACTAATAAATTTCCATTAGAATGTTTTCCGTATACTACCCCTTCTACTTCTTCACCTACATTATAGTGAGTAGTATCATGTAAGTATCTATCTACCTTAGTTGTTGCAGCTATTCTGTTAGTTTTATCTATATATAGATAAAATAAATATTCTTTATCTACTTCTAATTCAAAGGATGCCTCTCTAAAAGGAACTAATACATCTCTTTCTATACCTATGCTAACAAAGTATCCTATTCCAGTTTTATCTACTACTTTTAAGTAAGCAACATCTCCTACCTGCGCTTCTACTGGCTTCATGGTAGCAATTGGTCTATCTTTAGAGTCTCTATATACAAATACATCTATCTCATCTTCTACATCTATTTCACTTATTATATTACCATTTGGTATTAGTATATCTTGAGAAGTAGTTTCTCCTTGTGCGTCTAAATAATATCCAAATTCACAACTTCTTGCTACTTTAAGGGTATTAATTTTTCCTAATTCTATCATTCATATTCTCCTATCTATTCAAATAGCTTTATTAAATATATTTCATTTAATTCACAGCCTACGTTACTTTGAAATACAAGCTACAATTTAAATAACATTGATACACACGTTATTTATAATTATTTTATTTTTCTCAGTTATTTCTATAGGTGATTCCAATCAATATATTTATTAAGCTTCTCTACAAACTTTATTAAATATTTCTCTTCTAATTCTGTAAATGTATTAAATTCATAACTATCTATATCTAATACTCCATAAACTACATCATCTTTTATTATAGGAATTACTATTTCAGAATTTGATGCAGAATCACAAGCAATATGTCCCGGAAACTCATGAACATTATCTATTCTTTGAATTTGCTTAGTAGCTACAGCTGTTCCACATACACCTTTTCCTATAGCTATCCTATTGCAAGCTGGTAACCCCTGAAATGGTCCTAGAACTAATTCTTCATCCCTTACGAAGTAAAATCCACTCCAGTTTAATTTATCAAAAATAGTATATATAATAGCAGAAGCATTAGAAATATTTGCATATATATTTTTTTCTGAACTCAACTGTCCTTCTAAGAGAATTAGCATGTATTTATATTTTTCTTCTGTAGTCATTTTTTTGATTACATCTAACTTTATCAATATTATATCTCCTAGCATAATTTTATTATATTATTTAGATTTACATAAATGCAAAATTTATACCATAACTAATATCTTGACATTTCAGTAGTATTCTTTATTTTTCTTGGGTTCTCTTATGTTCTCTTCCTAGTTCTACGTAATGTTCTCTTCCTAGTTCTACGTAATGTTCAGATGAAGATCTTATGGATTCAATTTCCTCTTCTGTCAACTCTCTTATAACTTTAGCTGGACTTCCCATACATAATACTCCACTTGGAATCTTCTTATTTTGAGTTACAAGACTTCCTGCTCCTATAATTGTATTCTCTCCAATTTCAGCTCCATTTAGTATTATAGATCCCATACCTACTAATACATTATTCCCTACATTGCATCCATGAATTATGCAGTTGTGACCTATAGTTACATTGTCTCCTATGGTAGTTGATATTCCAAAATCATTATGCACAGTAGAATTTTCTTGAATATTAGTATTTTTTCCTATGGTGGTAATATCCATGTCGCTTCTAATAGCTACACTGTACCATATGTTGGTATTTTCTCCTATAGTTACATCTCCTACTATCGTTGCGTTTTCTGCTATGAAACATGTATCATCTATAATTGGTGCTTTTCCCTTAACTGCTTTTATCATTTTTATCCCATCCTTTATAGCTTAAATTTATTCTATATAAGTTTGATTAAACCTTCTACATTAAATTTACTTACAATCCTAGATTACACTAAGAAATATTAATAAGTTTTGTTTATTAAAACTTATATATTAATTTAAACTTTTAAAATTTCTTTATTTATCTAGAAAATTATTAATCATAACTGAAAATTTTTTAATATACAGTAATAATACCATAATTTAAAAGTCTATTGTGTAATAATTTATTTTTTCCCACTTTTCATCAAATAATCATTTAATCGAGCATTTATTTTTTCCATATTTATTATGAAATCATAATAAATTTTATAACTCTGTCATAAAATTTTATTAGATAGTCAGTTGAAGTGGTTAGGGTGCTGAGATCTCCTTAATTTACGAGCAATCTTATACGCTAACAAGCACAATTCAATTGAAATTTCAATAGTTGTATGAAAAAATTTTTTATAATATAATACAACATATAGTGCCAAGGCACATTTCGGACACAATATATAGTATATAAAGTATTTAGGGGGGTGACTTGCTAATCATAACATTGTGATTAGCTTTTATAATGAAGAGTATTAATAATATAATAAAAAGATACTATACAAAAGAGTTAGAGATTAATAAAGATTTAACAGTATATGATTTATTTCAATGGAAAAAAGTCGATGTAATTTTAAAAGACTATAAAAAAGGTACAGTTCTTGTGGATATGAAGGACTTAGAATTTCCAATTCACTATTCACAAAATGCTTGTGATATAATTGCATCTAAATATTTTAAGAGAGCTCTAGTACCTAATGAAATCGGTTATGAGAATAGTCTTAGAATGGTAGCCCATAGATTAGTTAATTTTTGGTGTGAATCCCTAAAGGATGAATGTTTAATAACTACCGATGAAGAGTTTACAATACTATATGATGAATTAGTTTATTGCTTCTTAAATCAAATGTATGCACCAAACTCACCCCAATGGTTTAATACTGGATTAAAACTTTCTTATGATATTACTGGTGAACACCAAGGTCACTTCTACTATGATGAAAAATTTAAAAAAGTTGTAGAAAGTGTGGATAACTATACTAGAACTCAAGCTTCTGCTTGCTTCATTTTATCCATTGAGGATAGGCTTTTAGGACCTCACTCAATTTCTGAGCAATATGTAACTGAAACTAAATTATTTAAAGGTGGCTCAGGATGTGGAACTAACTATTCAACCCTTAGAGCAAAAGATGAGAAGCTTTCTTCTGGTGGAATATCTTCAGGAGTTATGAGTTTTTTAAAGGGCTTTGATAGAAATGCTGGAACTATAAAATCAGGCGGTACTACAAGACGTGCGGCTAAAATGGTCTGCCTTGATATAGATCATCCAGAAATTAAGGAATTTATAAACTGGAAGGCCAAGGAAGAAGACAAGGTACGTGCCCTAGGTAAGATGGGATATGATGATTCCTTCGAAGGTGAGGCTTATGAAACTGTTTCTGGCCAAAATGGTAATAACTCTATAAGATTTAGTGATGAATTTATGCAAAAGGTTGAAAATCTATCTGAAAACCCAGATGAAGTAATAACTTTAAGTGGAAGAATAGATAAAAATATTGATAAGGATATTCAAGTTAGTGAATTATGGGATGATTTTAACTTAGCTGCATGGCAATGTGCTGATCCAGCTCCACAATTTGATGATACATTTAATGCTTGGCATACATGTCCTGGTGGTGAAGATGGCGACTTCGGTGCAAAGCATAATAGGTTAAATTCTACTAACCCATGTGGTGAATATGCATTCCTAGATGATACATCTTGTAATTTAGCTTCAATTAACATATATAAGTTCTATGATAAAGAACGTAAAGTATTTGATTTAGATGGATATATTCATATGGTATCTTTGCTACAACTTATGCTTGAATCATCTGTTCACTGGGGTCAATTCCCAACAGAAGATATTGCAAGAAAAACATATATGTTTAGAACAACTGGTCTTGGAATTGCAAACCTAGCATCTCTTCTTATGGTAATGGGCTATGCTTATGATTCAGAGGAAGCTAGACAATTAACTGCTTCTCTTATAGGAGTACTTACTGGCGCCTCTTATGTTACTTCTGCTCTTATGGCTGAAAAAGTAGGACCATTTGAAAAATATGAGATTAATAAAGATGCTATGCTTAGAGTGATAAGAAATCATGGAAGAGTTGCAGGTGCCATAGATGGTGAATACGAAGACTTACATTATAGACCTGTTGAAATTAACCATGAAATTCTTAAATCAGAAGGTGCTACTGAATTATCTGAGCTTTTAAAAGAACTTTGGCAAGAGGCTATTGAATATGGTGAAAAATTTGGATATAGAAATGCTCAAGTATCTGTAATAGCTCCAACTGGAACAATTTCCTTTGCTATGGACTGTGGTGCTACTTCTATTGAGCCATATTTCTCACACTTTGTGTATAAGAAATTATCTGGTGGTGGATTTATGACCATAGTAAATCCAATTATAGAAGATGCTCTCGAAAACCTTGAATATTCACAAGATGAAATTAAAGATATAGTAGATTATATTCTTAGAAAAGAAATTGTTAATGAAAATGGATATGAATACGAAAAAATTATAGATGGTAAAATTGAAGGAGCTCCTCATCTTAAAGAAGAACATCTTCACATTTTTGATACAGCAAATAAATGTGGAACTGGTGAGAGATATATTAAGCCTATGGGTCACGTTTTGATGATGGCTGCTATTACTCCTCTTATATCTGGTTCAGTTTCTAAGACAGTTAACCTGCCTAAGACTGCTACTGTAGATGACTTCAAAAATGTTGTCCTTGATTCTTGGAAGCTCGGAGTAAAAGGAATATCCCTTTATAGAGACGGATGTAAAGCTAGTCAACCTTTAAATACAGTTCTAGAAGAGGAAAATGATGCAGATTTAGAAAAACTGACTTACCAAGAACTTTTAGCTAAAGCTAAGGAATTACAAAAGCAATCTCATTACTCTACTGTATCTACTCGTGAGAAACCTATTGGTATTAGAGTTGGAACTACTCATCCTGCTCAGATAGATGATGTGAAAATATATACTACAGTTAATAGAAGGGCAAATGGAGAGATTTCTGAAATTTATATAACTACTGACAGAGAAGGAACTATAATAACTGGACTTTTAAATTCTCTTTCTAAATCAATTTCTGTTATGTTACAATATCATGTTCCTGCAGCAGATATTGCTAAAATGCTTAGAGGTCAAAAGTATGAGCCATATGGCTTTGTACAAAAGCATCCTTATATTAAACATGTTAGCTCTATCTCTGACTTAATCAGTAAAGTTATAGATATTGAACTTGGTGATTATTCTCGTTGCCAAATTAAACCTAACCCTGAAGATGTGGTAAAGGCTTCAAATCATCACCATGAAGTTTCAACCACTTCTATTGAACCTGACAAAGTAGAAACTCAAGGCGAGCGTATTTACTCTGAGGTTTGCTCAAACTGTTCAAGCACAAATCTAGTTAAAAACGGTACATGTAAAGTTTGCCAAGACTGCGGCACAACCACTGGATGTAGCTAAGATTATATAAGATAAACAGAAGCCAGGTAATATTACCTGGCTTTTTATATTATCTCATTATTTAAAGTTACTATATAATTGTATTTTAAAAATATATCTTCAACTTAATTGAAATCTAATTTTAATACAATCTATTACTGTATACCTATTTATTCGATTGAAGTAATGAGTTTACTTGCTCTGTCCAATACCCAACATATTCTCCCATTGCCCACTCTGACATAATTATCTCTTCATCATCATTCAAGGAAATTGTCAGCTCTGGTGAGTCACTCATCTTTCCATCCACTATTTTATATGCATATAAACTTGATTTTGTTTTTATAATAGCCATATTCTTATTAGGAGATGATATAGCATCTACCGCCGACGGCACTTGATTTTTTATTCCTTGCCATGACGTAAATAGTCTATCATACCTAGTCACATTTTTTGACACCTTTAAAGGTATATCTATGCTATTTTTACCCCTTTCATCATCCTTATTACTATTCATAGTATAAAGTCCCCATCTACCTTGATTCCTCTTAATACAAACATTAATAAATGCATTTATATCTTCTATATGAAGCCCTTGTGATTCATTATTAAATTTGGTTATATTTTTCTGTTCACTAATATTTCCTAGGGATACAGCTCCTTTTCCTTCTATATTCATAGTATCAATTAAATAGGTTCCTAAGTTTTCTAACTTATGTCCCTCACCTTCTTCTTTAGCTCTAATACTTATATAATCATTTCCTATGAAGGTTATTTCCTTTGATATATTTGTATTTGATTCCTTATCTCTTTTTATAGTAGATTGCTTTTCAGAAGGGCTGGAATTTAAAAATATAAATTCTATATTATCTTTATAGTTCATTCCATTATTGATTCTATTAACTAGAACCTTAAAAAATCCATTTGTGCGTGGCAGAAGTAGAAATGGCACCTCTTGACTAGATATTTTTTCTCCATCATAAGCTATCCAAAGAGTTTTATAACTGAAGCCTTCATCTGTTTTATCTTTAAGTCCTATTAATACTCCACTACTAATTTTTTCGTCACTTACTACTTCTTCCCTGTCTACTTCCTGCTTAATATTACTCATAGGATTATCATCTATCTTCTCAAGATAGAGTAGAACATCATCTTGCATTATTAATATTCCTCCATCTATAACCATAACTTCCTTTAAATATATATTCTCAGAAGATATAGTAACTACCACTATATCTTTGCTATCCTTTAAATAGTCAGGTATAAATCCTACAGCATTATATATGTATTCTTTGCCATCTACTACCTTTGCTTTATAGGTTATTTTCTTATATACTTTATCAAACATAAATACTTCTTCATTACTGAAACTAACTATATTGCCTAATAAATTACAATTCTCTACTTCCTCCTCTGTAACTCCTAAATAATTTTGAACCTTCCATTGTCCATTTAGAATAGGATCACTATTAGGTTTCATTACTTCTATATTAAATTTATCACATCCCGTAAGAATAAGTACTAGCACAAAAGTTATCATTATGCTTAATAATCTTTTCATTTCATTTCTCCTTTAGGTAACATTATAATAACCTCTGTCCCCTTTTGTAATCCACTCTTTATTTCTAGAATTCCCCCATGCTGAGTTATAATCTCATCACATATGGAAAGTCCTATACCATTACTTGCATTTATATTTCTTCCCTTATAAAACTTTTCTTTTACATGAGGTAAATCTTCTTTTGAAATTCCATAACCATGATCTTTAATTGATATAGTTAAATATTTATTATCTTCCATTATACTAATTACTATTTTCGAGTCATTAGGTGAAAATTTTATAGCATTATCTAAAATATTTATTAAGACTTGCTTCATCCTATTTTTATCGACTTCTATAGGTTTAACTTCTTCTGATTTAAACTCTACATCTATTCCTCTAGATAATAATTTAGGCTCTAATTGTCTTAATATATATTGAATGAATTTATCTACATTTACCATTTCTTTTCTTAAGGTAATCTTTCCTGAAATTAATTTTGAGAAATCCAGTAGTTCCTCTACTAAATAAGTTAATCTCTCAACTTCCGATTCTATAATTTTAAGTCCTTCTCTTATCTCTTCTTTGTCTTCTAAGTCTGATGACTCTAGCACAATTGCCCATCCCTTAATTGAGGTTAAAGGAGTTCTAAGCTCATGAGATACAGATGATATAAATTCATTTTTTAACCTCTCATTTTTTAATATTTCCTCGCACATATAATTTAAGGTATCAGCTAAATTACCTATCTCATCCTTAGAGTATTTAGGTATACTCTCATTAAAGTTACCCTTAGCCATTTTTTCAGCTCCTATACAAACTAATTTTAAAGGTTTCATTACACTATTAGAAATAAATAGGCTTATGGTGGAAGAAATGAGAATGACTAATAATCCTAATAAAATTGTTATAAATAATATATACTGTATACTTTTGTCTATACCTTGAGTTGAAGCACTAAATCTCAATACTCCATCTACATCTGTATCGTAAAAAAGCGGATATGCCATACTTATAATTTTCTCATTGCTATTTGCATTTTGATATGTTGTGGCTTCCCCCTGTGTATTACCACCAAATGCTGCCTTAACCTCTTTAGTTAATATTTTTTCCTTAGATATATATCCCGAAGAATCCATAATAATATTGCCGTCTAAGTCTATTATTTGAACTCTACAGTCCGTATTACTCCAAAAGGTATCATTATCATTAAAGATATTTTCTTTTACAGTATTTGAAGATAAATATGTATTATAAAAATCTGATGATATCTTAATTTGTCCATATATAGTATCCTTAAGATTACTATAGTAATATCCTTTTACAGCTATGTAAATCATGATTTGAACTATTAAAACAGTTATAACTATAACAATTATATTGCTACTAGATATCTTAGTTTTTATGGATTTCACTTAGTCTTCCCTCCACTTATATCCTGTTCCCCATACAGTTTCAATATATTTAGGTTTAGATGAATTACCTTCAATCTTACTTCTAATACGTCTTATATTTACATCAATAATTTTATTTTCTCCTATATAATTATATCCCCATACCATATCTAGAAGTTCATCTCTACTAAATGCTTTGTTAGGATTCTCTATGAATATCTTCATAAGCATGTATTCCTTAGGTGTTAATTCTATCTCTTCTCCATTTTTGTATAGTACCTTACTATCTAAATCTATTTTAAAAGCTCCAGATATAATTTTCTTGCTCCTAAGGCTATTTCCTAGTTCCATTCTTCTAAGTAATGATTTGATAATAGCTATAAGCTCTAGAGGATTAAATGGTTTTATAATATAATGGTCGGCTCCAAATTCTAATCCCATAATTTTATCCCCATCTTGTGCCCTTGCTGTCAGCATTATAATTCCCAGCTGTGGATAATTTTTCTTTAAAATTTCGCATACCTTATATCCATCAATACCAGGAAGCATTATATCAAGCATTACAATATCAGGGCTCTCCTTTGCTACCTCTTCAATACCAAGCTCACCTGTTTCTGCTTCTACTACATTAAACCCTTCTCTCTTAAGACTTATCTTCACAAACTTTCTTATATGTTCTTCATCTTCAATTAATAATATCTTATTCATTCCATCCACCTCCAATGTACAAAAGCACCAATAGTAAAATAATTTATTATTGGTGCTCCCTCTTATTATTAACTATTTATTCTCTCACTTGATAAAATAAGTTATTTTATCATATATTAAAGTTTTATTTAAAATTATTTTTCCTTGTCATCACTTTCCTCATACTCTTCCACATCTACAATAGTAGAATCACTGTAGTCTATATAAGAATCTGAATCTGAATTTATATTTTCAGTAGTTCTATCTTGATGTCTTTCATTTTCGTAGGAAGAATAAAATTCATTTGTCCCTTTTTTAATCTTATATTTAAAATACATTATGCTAAGGGTTATTATAATTACAATCCCTATAATAAGCCATAGAATTCCTTTAAATACAATTCCTAAAACTCCAAAAATAAATGGAGAAAATATAAATAAAGCTATACATAAAACTATAATCTTTATTAATGTTTTCATTTCAACACTATTCATAAATATTAATTCCCTTCTATATGTATAAATTTAATAATACTATAATGTCCAAATAGAACATTTATTATATATTTTAAATGTTAGGTTTAAAAGCCACCATTTACATTTAATATTTCACCTGTGATATAGCTACTATCTTTACTAGCTAAAAATACAGCAGTTCTTCCCACTTCCGATATGCTTCCAAATCTCCCCATAGGTATTTCTTCAGTTAACTCTATTTTTTCTTTTTCCTGCATCCACATATTCATCTTAGTTTCTATAACTCCTGGAGCTATGGCATTTACTCTTATATTACTTAAAGCTAATTCCTTAGCTAAGGCCTTTGTAAAAGAGTTTATGGCTCCCTTTGATGCAGAATATAAAACTTCACAAGCAGCTCCTTCTCCTCCCCAAACTGATGATATATTAATTATACTCCCTTCTTTTCTAGAAATCATATGTTTAACTACAGAATTGGTAGTATTAAATACCGACTTAAAGTTTATAGATATAATTTTATCAAAATCTTCTTCTGTCTCATCCATAAATAATCCAATTTTAGAAATAGCTGCATTATTTACCAATACATCTACCTTCCCTAATTTTTCCACGGCGTACTCTATTAATTCCCTAGAAAGTCTATAGTTACTTACATCTCCTTTAAATAAAGTACAATAGTTCCCCATAGATCTAATTTCCTTTAAAGTTTCTTGAGCGCTTTCATCATCACTAAAATAGTTAAGTACTAATGATGCTCCTTCCTTAGCAAATTCCAAGGCTATTCCTTTACCAATTCCTCTTGTTCCACCTGTAATTACTATACCCTTACCTGTTAGTTTCATTTCTATACCTCGTAAAACTTCTTCAATTTCTATTGTAGTTATTTTAACATTTGTCTCTTTATAACACTAGTAAATTATCTATAAAGTTTACAAGTATTAAATAAATGTTAATATATTTTCTATTAATATACATTTAACTAGTTATTAGTCATGAAAAGTATTTATTTATTGATTACTTTATCATATTTAGATACAAATCCTCTTTATTATTATATCATAATGTGTTATGATATTCATGATTTAATAGTAAAGGGGGTCTTTTTGATGGCTTATAAAATAGTAGATACTTGTATCTCTTGTGGTGCTTGCGAAGCTGAATGTCCAGTGAGCTGCATAAGTGCAGGAGATGGATTATATCTTATCGATGCTGATTCTTGTATCGAATGTGGTGCTTGTGCTAGCGTTTGCCCAGTTGGTGCTCCAGTTCAAGACTAATTCAAATAAAAAACAGATGTACAAGATGTACATCTGTTTTTTATTTTTGTCTAATATTTTAATTTTAGTTTACTTGTAGAGTCAGTATCACTAATAAATATTAAATCATCGAAGGCATCTATTGGTTTTAATTTTATATAATAATCTTCTTCATATCTATTATAATAAATATTATTATTCATTAGCTTTGAAGATTAAAACCATCTTATCATTTCCATTTTTTTCATATCTATTAGTTCTAAAGACTCTTCAGCCGACCATGAATGCCCCTTATTTACCTTTGTCTGTCTAACTATATTTTCATCGCTACCTTCTCCATGTAAAATATAGTTATTACATGCTGCTATTCTTCTAAAATCCACATCCATAGCAAAGATTATATACCCATCATTTCCTCTGCTAAAAACTCCAATATCCACTGTTTCATTTGGAAGAATCCTTTTGTTTTATAGGCTAGTTTCCCCACCTATGCCTATAATTTGTTTATCCTGTAATATATCTTTTAACCCCTTTAAATCTTCAAGTCTATTGCCAACCTCTACAGTACTTAAAGGCACTAGACTATCCTTTATAATTTTAGCTTCTTCATTAGGATTCGTTCCCCAACTAACTAGTCCTAAACCTACCCCTACCAAAATTAATATATTTGAAATAATTAATAAGTTTTTGCTACTATCCATCTTTCTCATATATATCTGTCTAAATATTCATATTTACTATATATGTAAAAATGTATTCTTTTATTTCTCTATACTGATATATTCTTGAGGATAATCCTTCACACCTTTTATTAATTCTTCTCCTCCTCATAATACCCCCAATCATAAATTTCTTAACTTAATATATATTAAATTTCAGTTACATATATAATATAACAAATTTTAGAATTTTTCAATATTTCCTCCAAAATTTTATATTTCCCATTGATAAAAATTATTTCTTATATAAGTTAAATATACTAATTAAACTTAAATATTATTAGAATTCTATTTGCTAAAAATACTTTGAAGTACAAATATACAAAATAAATTTTACTTAAAATTAGAATACAATATAAAAGATCCGTAAATCTCTTAATTGAAACTTGCTGATCTTATAATTAATCCAATATATTACCAAAGCCTTCACCCAGAACTTCATGAACATTGTTAGTTATAATAAAAGCACGTGGATCTACTTCTTTTATAAAATTTTTAAGTTTAATAAACTCTCTCTTGCCTAGCACAGTTACTAAAACATCACTTTTTTTTAAGTTATATGCTCCTACAGCACGATAAATAGTAGCACTTCTATCTAGCTCTTCAATAATAAATTTTCTTATTTCTTCAGTCTCGCAACTCATTATCTCTATTCTTTTAGTTATGTTAAACCCATCTATTACGAAATCTACCATAGAACCATTAATTATAACTCCAAGAAGAGCATACATTCCTGTAGTAGCTCCAAAGGTCATAACAGCAAGCATTGTTACAATAAGATCTATGATTAAAAGTCCTTTTCCAATTTCTAAATGAGCATATTTATTTAATATCTTTGCAGGTATATCAGTACCTCCTGTAGATGCATTCTTATTAAATACCATAGCCATACCTATAGCTCCAATTAATATACCAAAAACTAAATTTATAAGTATATCTTGTGAGATAGGCTCACTAACAGGTACTATTTTTTCTAGAATAGATATTATTATTGAAAGCATAAGACTAGCATATATAGTTTTTGTTCCAAAAGCCTTTCCTATAAATATAAAACCTATAGCGAAGAAAAATACGTTTCCTACAAGCATTATGATACCTATACTAAGAGTAGGCACATAATGATTTATTACCATGGCAAGTCCTGTAAGGCCTCCAGCTGCTAAATTGTGTGGAACTAGAAAAAAATGAATCCCTATAGCAATCAAAACTAATCCAAAAGTTATTATAATGTAATCCTTAATTTCTTTTTTCAAACCCATCTCCTCCTTGATTTATTTTACAGATTATTATGAAAACATTTTATGTTTTCAATTTAATGTTAATTCCCTCTATTTCATCATATCGCAATCAATGAATTATTACAACATCTCTCTTTTTCTTATATATGTTCCGCCGTTTAATTACTTATATACATAAAAAACTACTACTATGAAAATTAACTGAACTTAATCATTATATTCCATAGTAGTAGCTTATTTAAAATATTTATTTGTAATATTCTTTATCTATTTGTAATGAAATGTAGCACATTCTGTTTCTATAGGTTTGCCTGCATGATCTCCAGAAATACGAACTTCTGAAGCATCACATTTATAATCTTCATTATAAACACAATTAGTGGCTTCACAAGCAATTTCCATATGAGGATTAGGTGTTTGATTGCTGTTTGATATTGTTCCTGTCTTTTCTGCAAAGCTATCGCAACAAGTAGATGATTTATGAGTAGCTTCTTTTCCACCTACTTGAATAGAATTAATACAGCAATAATAGTTATTATTATATGCACAACTACGTGCATCACATTTTAATTTAGTCATATAAATGCCTCCTAAAGTTTATTTCTCCGTTATTGTTTGAATATAGATAGAAATTTATTCTTATCCTGTTTTTAAAATTACTTTTCATTAAAATTCTTCCAGAGAGAAATAAAACTTCAAGGCGACTTTTAATCATCGTTTTATATTCTTGCTTTTTTCCCTTTTCCGTAAGACCCTCCTTGAATTCATATATTTATTTTAAATCTTATAGGCTTAATATCTATTGCTTAAAGTTTACAAATCTAATACTTAAATATTACGATTTTAAAAAACTAAAATGAACCTTAAGGGTAATAGTTTCTCAATTGGAAAATGCTGTAGCTTTACCTGAACCTAAAAATGTAGTTAACACATCTAAATTTATTTTTTTCTTCATGATTTTTCCTCCTATAGATTATCGACCTAAAGGTTTATGTTTAGATTTTTTATCTCTAGAGTTTAAAAAACTTTTTAATTCCATAAGCCTTTCTGAGTTTAATCTATATTTCATCCATGAACCATCTTTATTCCCAACAACCAATCCACTATCCGTTAAAATCCTCATGTGATAAGATAATGTAGGCTGTGTAATATTAAAATTCTCAAGAATTTTACATGCACATAACTCCTCTGACTCCGTAAGCATATTAATAATTTTTAGTCTAGTCTCATCAGCTAATGCTTTAAACATTTGTACATATTCTACATAATCGTATTTCATAAAATTCTATCTCCTAATCTTTTTATTTATGGATACGTATATAATATCCATCATTATATTGTCAATATAGATGTTCCTCTATATAATTTTTGTATTTTAATTTAATTAGTATAGTTTTTAAAAATATGATATATAATTGCACTATATAAAAATAGCTATCTCAACATGAGTTTTTAGTCATTTTGAGATAGCTACCTCTTTAGATCATTATATTTCTAAAATTTATTTTACTTTAAACTTTAATACAGATTTCTCTAAGTTTGCAGTACTGGATTTTATTCTTATAGTGTTTTCTAATAAATTATCAGACTTCTCTTTTATATTAGTTGATTCTTTCGATATTGAAAGTACCCCTGAAGCACATTCTGATGTAGCCTCAGCTATATTTCCAACAACATCTAACATTGTCTCAATGGATGAAGTAACCTCTTGTGCAACACTACTTAAATCTGCAGTAATATCACTTATTTTATCTGAATCTTTATTGTATTGATCACTAGTATTTAGTAGCATTTCATACTCTTTAATTATATTAGTATCTATAAATAAGAGAGCTGATTTTGAACTATCTACTAAATTATCTACTGCTCCTATAACTTCATCTGTTATTGCAGTTATTTGATTAGCTGTTTTACCAGATTTTTCTGCTAGTTTTCTAATTTCATCGGCAACTACAGCAAATCCTTTTCCAACTTCCCCAGCTCTTGCAGCTTCTATACTTGCATTTAACGCTAATAAATTTGTTTGAGATGTTATTTCAAGGATTTCATCAGTTAAAGTACTTATCTTAGTCACTGATTGTGACTTAACTATAGCCTCTTGTAATTTATAATCTATATCCTTTTTAACGTTATAAGTTAATTCTTTAGTACCTAAGGCTTCATTTCTAAGTGTTTCGGCTCTACTGGTAACTTCAGAAGCTAAAGTTGCACTCTCTTCAGCCTTTCTACTTACAGCCTGAATTGCAGTACTTATCTCCGAGAAGTTAGCATTTAACTCTTCGGCTGAAGCTGCAGTATCATCCATAGCATTAGTTAATTGTTGAGTAGTTGAATTTATTCCATCTAATGAATCCACTAGAATTTCTAATTCAGTGCTTGCACCTTTTATTTCTTCAGTCATATTATTTGATTCTTTATTTACAGATAATAAAATATTCTTTATTGAATTTCTCATTGCTAATATTGCCTTAGCAATTTCTCCTATCTCATCATTTTTATCAATTAAATCTTTGTCTATATCCTTAGAAAAATCACCAGTTGCTAATAAATTTATGTACTTTTCTATTTTCTTTAATGGTTTAAGTATACTTAAACGAAGTAATGTAACTAATACTATTATAAGAGTTATCACACCAACATATTGCAACATACTTGCATAACTTTTATTATCACTAACTTCCTTATTTAAATCTTTCATATAGAAATCACAAGATATTACTGCTATTTGTTTTCCTTGACTGTCGTTTATTGGAGCGTAACAAGATACAAATGGCCCCTGTGTCTCCTCGCCCTCATTATAAAAATATCCAGCCTTTCCAGAATATCTAGCTACTATATCCTCAGGATTTTCTGTAAAGTTGCCTTCTGAAATTTTCTTTCCTAAAGGTAAAAAACCCTCTTCATTTTTTTCGTTACCATCTACTATATACATTGGGTTTCCTTCAGAATCCTTAGTTTCAGTAAATAAATAGCTCAAATTATTTGCTTCTCTTATAGCTGCTAGATAAGAACGAAGCTCTTCATAATATTCAAGAGAATCATCTTGTTTTTTAATTATTTCTTCAAATTTATTTATATCTATTCCACTGATTGTTGTATTTAGTATACCTTGTCCATATATAACATACTTGTCTACTGCCATGTCTATTAAAAACCCTGAAACTGCGACTATCATTGTAGTTGTAGTTATAATGGATACTAAAAGTAGAGTTACTATTATCTTTGTTTGTAACTTCAGTTTCCATTTAACTTTTAATTTCTTCATATAATATTCTCTCCTTTATATTATTTTAATTTATTACTTTACCTTTTCCTCATAATGAATTTAAGTTTCATTCAAAATGTAACTATTCATAATTATATTTTCGACTTATTTTGCAATTTCATAAGAGGACTTTTGTATATTTATTAAAATTCTTTAATATAATGAAATATAATCCTTTAATCATGTAATTAACTAAATTTAAAGAGTTACTCAATCGTTAGTTATATTAGCTAAACTAGTCTCTCAAAGAATAGCCTTATCCCTAAAAAATATATGTTTATCTATCGAACTAACATATCAATTACAAAAAAATCAAGATTGAAAATGAATTAGGTAAATTTCTTAATATAGCCATATACGTATATGCAATTATAAATACTGATGATTATATTAAGATTAATTATTTTTATAATAAAATCATTAACTTTGTAAAAGCATCATGAACCCAAGCTACATTGCCTTGATTCTGATGCTTTCTAGTTTATATATTATAAATTCCTCAATAGTTAAATCCCTTTACTCCTTCTAAGCATAGGAACTTTTTAAAATTTTATATGTCTAAAAAGTTCCATATTAAAAAAGTTATATATAGAAATATATAACTTTTTTAATTGCTTAGTGGTTGTTAATGTCTTATACTTATATATTAAGCATAAATTAATGCGACAAATTATTTGTTAATTAGTTATGACTTTTCTTGCAATAAAAATAAACTACCTCAAAATATTTTGAGATAGTTTTTCAAATTTTTATTTAGGTAAATTTTTATTTAGTTACTTTAATGTACCTTCCAACAAAAGATGTAGTTCCACTTTGTTCAAAATTAATGTAAGCATTGTCAATTTTACCTTCATCTACTGCGTAAATTAAATGAGTTTCTTTTGTCTCATTTGGTTCAAAATCACAGAAGTAGAAGTGTCCACCTTCATAATCTGATTGATCAAAGTATATTGGTGCATTATCCGTTTGAAGTTCATTACCATTTCCCCAATAATCACTTAGCGATTCGAGAGTACCATTTGATGCTTTCTTCATAAACCCAATTCTTGGATAAATATTTATATCTTTTAGCTCTTTATCAAAAGGATTCTTCATAGTTAGAGTCACATAAACATACTTCATTCCTACTGTTTTAGTAACAGTATTCATTTTATTATTTTCCCATTTTCTCTCATTAACTCTTTCATAATCCTTTAGAGTTCCATCTTCATTTATAAATTCAAGATACTCATTATAATCAGAGAACTTATTTTTATCTACTTCTGGTAACTTATCCAACACTTCAATGTTATTTACAGTAAAAGTTGGGTTTTGATCAGGGAACCCTTCATCACTTATTTCTTTACCAATATTAAATACATGATCAGTTGTAATTGTAGGTTCCACATATTCTATTATTTTTTCTTTATTTGCTTTATTAGCTTCAAGATCAATAAATTCTCCAGGAATCACTTCATATTTTATATTTTCTGCTACTTTTTTAACCTCATCAAAAGGAACTGCATACTCTGATTGTTCTACATTATTTAAAATTGAGTATGCAATACTATACATTTTATTTTCATAAGCATCATAAAGTTGTGCTAGCATATTATTTTGAAAATTTTCATCTGATGAAATCTCCACCTAATCACTCCTTGCTGTTTAAGGCACCTTCAAAAAATAAATAAGTCAGAATGATAGTCTATTTTGTGTTATCTGATGACTACCCGCTCTAATACTCCCATCTTCTTCAAAGTGGGAGTAAAGAACGGCTACGCCCCTAGATAACGATTTCTAAGCTTCAGTGGAAAAACCCCTCTGAAGCAAAGANNATTTATTTTCAGATGCCTAAGAGTACTCTTACTAAATATAACGATTGAGAACTTACAATTCTGACATTTTTATTTTAAATTTTAAATAATTACTACTTATATAATAATAAAGCTTAATTTTAATAAATACTGTTATTAAAATTAAGCTTTAAAATAGCAGTTTAATTTGTAATTTTAAACATAAAACAAAAGGGCAAAACTTTCGTTTTACCCTCATACTTGTTTATTTTATTAATTTTCTCCTAGAACTCTGCAGTTCCTGTTGTCCTTGGGAATGGTATTACGTCTCTGATGTTGCTCATTCCAGTTACATACATTATCATTCTTTCAAAGCCTAGACCAAATCCAGCGTGCTTTGTACCACCAAACTTTCTTAATTCTAGATACCACCAGTAGTCCTCTGGGTTTAATCCTAGTTCATTGATTCTGTCTACAAGAAGATCGTATCTTTCTTCTCTTTGGCTTCCTCCGATGATTTCTCCTATACCAGGAACTAATAAGTCCATAGCTGCTACAGTTTTGTTATCATCATTCATTCTCATGTAGAAAGCTTTGATTTCCTTTGGATAATCAGTTACGAATACTGGTCTTTTGTATACTTCCTCTGTAAGATATCTCTCATGCTCTGTTTGAAGGTCACATCCCCACTCTACTGGATACTGGAACTCTTTATCTGCTTTCTTTAATAATTCTACAGCTTCTGTATAAGTTACATGACCAAAGTCTGAAGTTGCTACGTGATTTAATCTTTCAAGTAATCCCTTATCTACAAAGCTGTTGAAGAATTCCATTTCTTCTGGAGCATTTTCAAGAACATAGTTTATGATATATTTTATCATATCCTCTGCTAATGTCATGTCATCCTTAAGATCTGCAAAAGCTATTTCTGGCTCTACCATCCAGAACTCTGCAGCGTGTCTTGCAGTGTTAGAGTTTTCAGCTCTGAAGGTTGGTCCAAAGGTATAAACATTTCTAAATGCAAGGGCATAAGCTTCTGCTGCAAGCTGACCACTAACTGTAAGGTTTGTTTCCTTACCAAAGAAGTCATTTTTATAGTCTATTTTCTTATCCTCAGTCATTGAGATGTTTTCAAGGTCCATAGTTGTAACTCTGAACATTTCTCCTGCACCTTCACAGTCACTTCCTGTAATGATTGGAGTGTGAGTATAAACAAATCCTCTTTCATTGAAGAAGCTATGAATTGCATAAGCAACTAAAGAACGTACTCTAAATACTGCTGAAAAAGCATTACTTCTTGGTCTTAAGTGAGCTATAGTTCTTAAATATTCAAAGGTGTGTCTCTTCTTTTGAAGTGGGTACTCACTACTTGATTCACCTTCTACTACTATTTTTGTAGCTTTAATTTCAAAAGGTTGCTTACTTCCTGGAGTTAATACAAGCTTCCCTTCAACTATTATTGATGAACTAATACTTAACTTTTCTATTTCTTTAAAGTTATCAAGACTATCCTCAAATACTACTTGAACATTTTTAAAGAAGCTACCATCATTAACTTCTATAAAACCAAAAGCTTTAGAACTTCTTAAAGTTCTAATCCATCCTGAAATACAAACATCCTTGTCTGCGTACTTTTCACTTTCTCTGTAAAGACTTTTTACTAAGATTGTTTCCATAATAAAATCCTCCTTTTATAAATTTATATAAGCTTCACATTTCTTCGTTAGTTTCAGTCACTGCGGTGTTCATTTATGTTTAATAAACTTCACTCCTCGTTCCTTCACTGCCTTGAACTGTTCGCTTTTATTAATTTATTATTTTTAATATTGATGTTTCCTCTTCATATTCTTCACAAGATTATATATAAAGTGGAGAAACTTAAATTACCTAATTACAATACTGTTCTAATTATTTCCTATTAAGGTAGTATGATTCTATTTTAAGGCAATAAAAAAACCTTTCCTTCCCTAAAAAAACAGGGACGAAAGGATACATTCCGCGGTACCACCCAAATTATCATAATGATCAACTCTACAAGTACAAAGATTACTCTTGATACTCTTCTCTTTTAACGGTAAGTCCCCGTCTAAGTCTACTCTCCTAGGATTTCGGTTAGAAACTCCGAGATGTTCTTCAATAAGAGCTTCGTATTGACCTTCCACCATCGCCAATTCGCTTTAACTACTTCTCATATCTACTCTTCTCATCACAGTCTTTATTCTCATCTATTAACTAGTATTTTCAATTTTATATTATTTATTCAAAACATTTGTTATCTATTATTATATGTTCATGATTTTAGAATGTCAACTCTAATAGAAATAATTTATGATATAATTAAAATATAGGTTTTTATACCTATTATGCAAATCAGTGAGACATTTTTCCTTTATTTCATCTCTATAGGAGGTTATCTTATGAAAGAGAAAATCCCTTTTACTAAATTTCAGAAATTCCTTGAAGCTCTAGCTCTATTAATTTTAATAGGCTCCATAATCTATCTAATAATCTCTTGGAGTACTATTCCTGATACTTTGCCTTCTCATTATAATGCTAAGGGAATTGTTACCAACTGGAGTGGAAAAGGCAATCTACTTATAATACCTATAATCTCAATAATTTTATACGCAGGACTTACAACACTAACATGTTTCCCTAATATATGGAGTACTTCAGTGGAAATCACAGAAAAAAATAAAAGCTTTGTATATACTAATTTAAAAACTATGCTTATAGTTATGAAGCTAATTTTAGTATCTGATTTTGCTTATATGACAATATGTTCAGCAACTCAAAGTTCTTTAAGTATTTTGTTTACACCTATCGTTTTAATTGCTGTATTTGGGACACTAGCTATTTTTATTACTAGAATAATTAGAGGAAGTAAAAAATTTGAATAATACAATTTAAATTTATATACAACAGTAATTAAATGAAAGAGCCTAGATACTAATATATCTAAGCTCTTATTTATTATCTAATTAAGATTTAATATAGAGTCATCAGAGTTAAAAGTATTTACATTATATAGGAATAATATATCTGTTATTCCTTTTGCTTTTATTAACTCTTCTACATCCTCCATATAATACCTTAAATCTACCACATCTATCTCACCATAATGAGAAGTTAAAAATGGTAAAAAACTATTGGCATAGGAATCTTTAATTACTAATAGCTTCTTTTTTTGGTCTCCTAGTGATTTAATGTTAATATGAGGATGATTTCCTCCCGTAAATACCTCATACTTATCTTTTTTATCCAAGCTTTCACTATTATATAGACTAGTGGTTCTCTTCTGCTCAGTTACATAATTAACTACAATTTCTCCATTTTCCTTAGGTATATATGCATATATATAATCCGGCTTACCCCTCTTTACTCCTATTTTTGAAGTTAAGCTTCCATAAAAATCATTAGCAACTAATTCCATATCAAATTCTTCTTCTTTTTTAGGCTCTAGACCTACAGCTTTACAGAATTCCACATAGGCAATATAAGCTCCTTTACTAGTCCAATGATGGTCAGTTTTATAGTATAAATATTTATCCTTATTATTAATTAGAGCATCATAAGGATTTATAAATTTTATATTGGAATTTATATTCTCTTGTATATACTTTATATATTCTAATTGACTACCCACTGGTGCATATTTAGGTAGTTTTTCCTTTAATATCTCTGTAGCTGTTGGTACCATCATAAAGTATGTATTTATATTTGCATTGACATTTACAAATTCATTAATAGCTGAAACTTTCTCATCAGTCTCTTCTTTATGTCTTTCCTCAAAATCTTCTATGAGCTGATTATCCTTTCCTATAAATACATCATTACTTTCACTTTTTCCCATTAATTTATCTGTCTTAGCCTTAACATTTACAAAGAACCTTCGACCTGGAAATTGATCAGATATATAACTTTCGTAGTTTTTAGTATAATTACCTTTAAAAAGGCTCGTTAATGAAAACTCTGGTTTACTGCTTAAATTTCTATTTTCTTCTTCTGAAAATACTTTTTCTCTTCTTAGTATATTACTTATAGACATTATAGCTATAAATAAGAGAAATACTACGGCCATTAAACTTCTACATCTTTTATTTCTCTTTCTCATTTCTCTCACTCCGCTCTTCTTTAAAATCTAAAATATAGGAAAGGATTGTAACTTTCACTAACTAAGTAAGCCGTAGATATAATTAGAATTAACATATTCATAACTATTACTATAAATTCACCTTTTAGCTTATACTTCTCTTTTAAATTCACAATTAGATTTTTAATTAAAGGTGTAGAGCAAAGAATAGCTATTACTAAAATTATCAGATTAGTTTTTAGATTATATTTAGCCATATTATCAATAAATATATTTTCTCCTATGCCAAACATAACTTTTATGTAATTTAATGCCTCGTTAACTTTGACCATATCAAAGAATACCCAACTTATAATTACTAAGAGTAAAGTATATGTATGAGCAATAAATCCAGGTACTCTTTTTAGTACTTTTCCTAAAAATACTTTTTCAAGGAATATAAATACCCCAAAATATAGGCCCCAAATTACAAAGTTCCAGCTGGCTCCATGCCATAATCCTGTAGCAAACCACACTATAAATAAATTTCTAAACTGTATGGCTATACCTCTTCTGTTTCCACCTAGTGGAATGTATATATAATCCCTAAACCATGACCCTAAAGATATATGCCACCTTCTCCAAAATTCACTAACGCTCGTAGACATATAGGGATATTTAAAGTTTTCTAAGAAATCGAACCCAAACATCTTTCCAAGACCTATTGCCATATCAGAGTAACCACTAAAGTCAAAATATATTTGTAGTGTAAAAGCAATTATACCTATCCATGCTGATAATATAGATAGCTCTTCTAGTGGTATTCCCTTAACGGAAGTCCAAATTATTCCTATATTATTAGCAATAAGTACCTTCTTACCTATTCCTAAGATGAATCTTTCTACACCCTTTCCAAACTTCTCCATAGACTCTCTTCTATTATTAAGTTGATTTTCCACATCATTATATTGGACAATTGGTCCAGCTACTAACTGAGGGAACATGGTAATATATGCCCCAAAATTGATGATATTTTTTTGTGCAACCACCTTTCCCATATATACATCTGCTACATAGGATATAAGTTGAAAGGTGTAAAAGGATATTCCCAGTGGTAAGGGTAGATTTCTTATTTGAAGATTAGTACCTAAAACTCCATTGATATTATCTATTAAAAAGCCATAATACTTAAAGAAAAATAAGGAACTTAGATTTAACACAATAACTGTAATAAATATAGCTCTTCTCTTTTCCTTGTCTTCTTTGCTTGCCTCTATCATAAGGCCACCTATGTAGTCAATTAATATAGAACCTATCATTAAGAAAATATATATAGGCTCACCCCATGCATAAAAAATTAAACTCATAATAAGAATTACTAGATTTTTAAATTTCCTAGGACATATATAATAAATAATTAAGGTAATTGGTAAAAACATAAATAAAAATATTAAACTACTAAAAACCAAATTAATCACTCCAATTAAAATATAGTTACTACTTAAATTCTTTATTTATTGCTGCTTCTATTTTTTCCGACTCGCTTGAAATGATCAATATTAAGTACTTTCCTTTTATATCTAATACTCGGTTACTTATTATGTCATATTCTTCTGGTCTATAGTTTTTAAAACTATCGGATTGTTTTTTTATTCTTTCTTCAACTTTAACCTTTAGCTGTTCTATATCCTCCTCATTTTTTGCTTTTAATATAAGTACTTCACTAGCCTCCATATTACTTTTAGGTGAGTATAGAATAAAATCTTCTACTTCATTTTTACTAATATAATATAACTTTCTTAGCTTTGAGCTATCACCTATATCCATATGTTCACTGTCTATAATCTGTGAGAGACTTTGCCTTAAGCTATCCATATCTACATCTTTAACTTTAAGCACTTGATACAAGGCTATAAATGTAATTAGTATAGCCGCTGTTAATATGTAATAATAATTTTTATAGTTCTTCATATTTATCTCCTAATTATTTGATATGATAGCTTGATGTAAATAAGCTAACCATTTTAAGTAGAAATCATATTTAAAATGTATCCCATCTCCTTCATGTAATTCATCCTTATCTCTTGCTAAAACATCAATATTTACATAGTTAACTCCAGTTTCTTGACTTACCTCATATGCTATTTTTCTAAACTCATCTAAGTTAGAATTAGTAAGCCTTGCATTAGTTTCTTTAGCCTTTTCCATGACAGGTAGAGGTGCTTGTATATATATGTTTGCATTAGGTAATTTTGTCTTAACATCATTTACAAATCCTATATAATTAGACTTAAATTGGTCTGAACTTCCATCAAACTCTATTACATCATTCATACCGTATAACATGACCACATTTTTAGGTTGTAAAGATGTAAGTTTATCTATGTTTTTTCTTCCCTTGACTACAGTATCTCCCTTATTACTTATTACATTGTACTCATTCACTAAACTCATATCTATAAGTCCTTCTGTAATCGAATCCCCCATAAATACTGTATTTTCATAGAAATTATAGAAATCAATATCTTTATCCTCTATAACTACTTCTGGAGTATGATGCTTGTCTATTTTTTCTTCTACTGCACTTAGCTCCATCTCTTCTAGCTGCTTTAAATGTTTCTTTCCTAAAAGAACCTTTTTTTCTTCATTTATACTATCTTTCTGATTACTTATAATTATATATGTAGTTGTTGCTATTGCTATGGTTATTAATCCCGTAAATGCTATAATTCTAAAACTTCTTTTTTTCATGTTACCTTCCTCTTCTGTTTCATATTTATCTTACTTAATTATTGTAATACAATAAATTTAGCATTTGGTTACAAAATCCTTACGTTTCTTAAAATCATTTTAAGTACAACACCGATTTACGAAAATATAGCCCATAATCACACATTCATATTAAAACTACTTTAAAGAACGTGAAAATTATGAGCTATAAATATATTACTACACATTAACGTTGTTGTATAGCTAATTTTAAAAAGATAGGATATAGCTTAAAGTCAATATCTTGTCATTTAGGTAAAAACATATCTGGTATATAAAAGGAACTTAAAATAAATTCTATAAAGTGCATAGATTATGAACTGCCTTCTGATGTCTTTTCAGAAACATTAAATGAGTATTGCACTTGACTTTACAAAGTGTCATACAAAAAACCTAAGCATAAGTATACTTAGGTTTTCTATTATTATAATGTTATATATTTCTTAAATCTCTAACATTTATTATAGGATATTCCAAAATAAACTATGATAACCAATTTTTTCTAGTTCTATTTGAATTTTAACTATCCTTGAAATTTTTATCAGCTGAGTCTTTTAATAAAACTTAATTAAATTTTAACTTATCTTTTAAATTTTCATTTTCTAGAATAAATTTAAATACTAAAACACCTATAATTGAAACTACTACAAATTCTCCTATTGCAACTTCTAAAGCTGAAAGCCAGAATGGTAGATTTAACATGTAGTAAAGTTCTGCTCCTACAATTAAAGCATTTGATATAGTTGCCCATAAGGATGCTATAAACAGTACAAATATACTATTATAACCCTCTTTTTTAGTTAATAACACTTTAGTTCGCCAAATTAGAACTAAAGCTATTAAAGTAGCTAAACTTCCGAATATCACATCAACTATAGCCATAGGACTAAGTAGGAAGTTAGATATAGCACATCCTATAGTTAAAGCTGGAATATATAGTGGGTCTATAAATGCTAAAAGTACTAATACCTCTGATATTCTAAATTGAATGCTTCCAAATGCAAAAGGTGCAATAACAGCAGTAACCGCTACATAAGCAGCTATGATTAATGCCATCTTTAATAATTTTCTAGTTTTGTTGCTAGTATTCATAAATATAATACCTCCTCATTTTTTAATTCCTGCCTAGGTACCTAGTTAACAACTTCTAATAAGCAAAACTCTAAGAAATTTGTTAATAGTATACGCTTTTAGCATTGTTAGATTTATATTGTCCTATTAAGGCTCTATACAAACCTACTAAAAAATAATGAGTCTAGCTATGTCACCTCACTAGCTCTGCACCTATCTTCAACTCAGCATCTTATTTCTATCCATCTCAAGCATCTCATTATACACTTATTTGAGTTAAGATTATATATCATCCTATAGCATATAGGTATTTCTCCATATCCTATAGAAAAAATAAAGGCTGTCACCCAAATGACAGCCTTGTAATCTTTACACATAAATAAAGTTCTAAACAGTATAAAAACTATAACTTATATCTATTAAATTAAAACTCTAATTTAACAAATAATAGATTATATTACTTTACTAGCTTTTACCAAAATAAAAATTAACTTTGTTTTGAACTTTTCTTGAGGATTTAATTAAAAGATTTCAATGCCGTAGTTTTATTTAAAGACAGGAGGCTTACGAACTGTCTCATTAATTTTGTTCTTCTTTATTATATCTTCTAAAGTTCTAAATTTCAAGGTTTCAATATATTTTCAAAAGATTCCTTTTATCATTTTTCACATTTTCCGTTAGAAATTTTCTTATAAGATATTTCCAACAAGATTCTAATAAAAAAACTAAGGTTTAACTTCATGGTTATTCCTTAGTCTTTTTTACTATAAAATATATAGAAAACTTATCCTATTACATAGATAGTTTAACTACTTTGATTTATTTCTTTTCACTAATAAACCAACACCACTTATAATTATTACCATTCCAATTATAAGTTTATAATTAAATACACCACCAGTTTTAGGTAGAATATTTACCATTTTATTACCAAGCTTTTCAACTTCATTTTTAACAACAAACTTTTCAGCTTCATTTTTAACAATAAACTTTTGGCTTTCTACAGAATTAACCTTAACTTCTAGTTGCTCTTTGCTTAGAATATACCCCTTAGGAGCCTTGGTTTCCTTAATAGTATAATTACCATAATCTACATCATTAAAAGCTGCAATACCATCCTTATCAGAAATTACAGTAGTTACTTCTTTACCATTTCTATCATATAAAGTAAACTCTGCACCTTCAAGTAGCTTTCCGTTCATATCAGTTTTAGTAATTATAATACTGCCCTTAATTCTATTATTTACTACATCATAAGTGTATAACTCCTTATCTTTATCCACAAATACCTTTATTGCGCCTTCTGAAATTAAATATCCTTCAGGAACTTTTGTTTCTTTTATTGTATACTCTCCATAAAGAATATCCTTAAACAATACAATGCCATCTTCACCTGACACAGAAGTTTCAATTGCTTTACCATCTGCATTATATAATGTAAATTCTGCATCCTTTAAAGGTATTTTATTTTGATCTAGCTTTTTAATTTGAATAGCTCCTCTGATTTTTCTATTAGATACACTTTCAGGATTTGCTTTCACAATACTACTATTTTCAGTTATATCGGCAGTTAATACCTCGTCTGAAATAACATATCCCTCTGGAGCTTTTGTTTCTTTTATATTGTACTTTCCATATTCTACATTTGTGAACTCTACATGTCCTTTTTCATCACTTATAGCTACTCCCATAGGGTTCTCAAAGTTTTTATCTGTTTCTTTGTAAAGTTTGAATTCTGCTCCTTGTAATGGCTTTTCATTTTCATCTAGTTTAGAAAACTCTATACTTCCTCTAATCTTTCTATTAGATATACTTTCAGGACTTGCTTTTACAGTACTATCATTTTCAGTTATATTAGCAGTTAGCACCTCGTCTGAAATAACATATC
>DCDL01000051.1:0-122991 GCA_002316385.1 Clostridium sp. UBA1056 | reverse complement strand
TTTCATCACTTATAGCTACTCCTATAGGATTTTCAAAGTTTTTATCTGTTTCTTTATAAAGTTTAAATTCTGCTCCTTGTAATGGCTTTTCATTTTCATCTAGCTTAGAAAACTCTATACTTCCTCTAATCTTTCTATTAGATATACTTTCAGGATTTGCTTTCACAATACTACCATTTTCAGTTATATTAACAGTTAACACTTCATCTGAAATAACATATCCCTCTGGAGCTTTTGTTTCTTTTATATTGTACTTTCCATATTCTACATTTGTAAAATTCACATATCCATTTTCATTACTTATAGATATTCCTATAGGGCTTTCAAAGTTTTTATCTGTTTCTTTATATAGCTTAAATTCTGATCCTTGTAGTGGCTTCTCATTTTCATCTAGTTTAGAAAACTCTATACTTCCTCTGATCTTTGTATTAGATATACTTTCAGGATTTGCTTTCACAGTACTGCCATTTTCAGTTATATTAGCAGTTAACACCTCGTCTGAAATAATATACCCCTCTGGAGCTTTTGTTTCCTTTATGGCATATTCACCATACTCCACATTTTTAAATTGTACTTTTCCATCCTCATCACTTAATGCAGTAGCTAAAGGATTTCCATAGGAAGTATCTGAAAGTTTATAAATAGTAAACTCTGCTCCCTTAAGAGGAGTATTATTGTCGCCGGTTTTAAAGAATTCAATTTCACCTGTAATCTTTTCATCTCCATAATTATATGCTATATTCTTTTCATCTTTGGTACTTTTAAGTTGAAATGTATACAATTCATTGCTTAACAAATAGCCTGTTGGTGCAGTCTTTTCTCTAACATAGTAGTCTATATCAAATCTTAATTTATTAAATATAGCCTCTCCACTTGCTCCCGTTGGATCTGAAGTCCTTATAACATTTTTATACTTATCAAGAAGTTCAAATACTGCTCCTTCTAATTTTATATTTTCGTTATCTTTATCTACTTTTATAACATTAATGCTACCAGTTTCACCAACTCCACCGCCACCAGCGCCTTGGAATATAACATTAACATTCTCTGAACTTGATGATTGCTCCATTCCTGTGCCTATAAATGATATCGAGTTAGTAAACGGTGACTTTTTCTTATCAACTACATTAGTTCTAAACGTTAAACTATAAGCTTCTTCTGTTATAGAAGGTAATGTAAATGTAAATTCTCTTGTTTCCATATTATATTTTACATTATTATGATCTAGATTAACTTCATCTCCTTTTTCAAGACTTCCATCAGGATTTAAAACCTGCTTATATAATTTTATGGATGTAGTATCAAGTTCAAGACCTTCTTGCAGCGTATCTGTTAAAACAGCATCTTTAATTAATACTTTGTTAGAATTAATTGTTACATTCCAATCAATATAAGAATTTCCACTAGTATAGTCAGCTTTTTTATCTATTAAAGTACTTTTTATCGTTCCTATTCCTGTGCTTTCTATACCATTAGGTGTTAAATCATTTATTAGCTTAACAGTATTTTTAAATTCCTTTTGTCCATTAGTGTTAAATACAGAAGTATCTGTGATTTTAGTTTTAAAGGTTATTACTTGCTCATCTTTAATTTCACTAGGGAAATTATATCTTAAGATTTTATCAGCTTCATCATAACTATAGTTTGATGCTTCTGCAGCGGTTCCATTAATGATAACAGACCCTGGAACAAATTCTTGTCCTTCCTTTATAACATCTGTAATGTAGGCATTAGGAAGGGTCATTTTGTTTTTGTTAACTACTACTTTCCAAGTAATTTCTCTTGTAACATAATTGTAATCCTGGCTAACCTTATTGATAACTTGGCTCTTTACACTTTGTTCTCCTTGAGCCGTTGAAGTTATAATATTGTCCCCCGTTAATTTAGCAACATTATAATATTTTTCATTTCTATTTCCTGCATAGACATTAGGATCTGTTACTTTTGTTTTAAAAGTTATTACATAAGTTTCATTAATATCACCGTTAAATGTGTAAGTTAGTGTTCCAGTTTTCCCTTGGTTGCTTACTACTGGCACATAGTCAAAGTTTCCTCCTGGAATAGTTTTATTTATAGTAGCAGAGTCTTCTACATATTCTTGTCCTAATGGTATATTATCAGTAACTACTGCATTTTTTATAGTTCCTTCGTTCCAATTAACCACGATTTCCCAAGTTATTTCTCCTGTAGCTGCATTGTATCCTGATCCCAACTTATAAATAAGGCTAGTGGGTACTGTAACTCCCTTTTCATCTGAAGCATTACTTGGAACTCCATCACCAGTTAAAGTTGCTTTATTATTATAAGTTTTCCACTCATTAGAATTAAATGCCCCTTCATCCGTTACATCTGTTGAAAATTCAATTTTATGCGGCTCATTGATAGCAGTTGGAAAACTATAAATGAATCTTTGTCCATTTATAGTGTAATTATCCTTAGTTGAATTCCCATCTACCTTAACACTATCTGGTGTAAAAGTTAATCCATTAGGTATATCATCTATAACTACAGCATTTGGAATACTTCTGCCATTATTGTTTACATAAATTGTCCAATTAATTTTCTTTGTTGCTGCATCATACATCCCGTCTTTTCTAATAAAGTCTGTAACGATCCTAACTGATGCTTCATTAGAATCTACACTAGTTTCATCATGATTAAAGGCTGCTTTATTATACTCATATACTGTAGCTCCTTCAGATTCAAAAGCTTTTTGATCTGTAACCTTAGTTTTAAAGGAAACTATTTTATAAGTATCTATTACACTTTGAAACTTATAAACTAATTTTTTACTGACATTATCATAGTAATAATTTGTGGTATCTGCACTAATTCCATTTACTTCAACAGATCCTGGTATAAATTCTTGTCCTTCTGGAATGTTATCCACAATTTCAGCATTATTAACCTTAACTTCTTCTGGATTAATAGTCACTTCCCAAGTAATCTCGTTTTTAGATGGATCATAGCTTCCTGTCTTCCTAGCAGATGCTTTAGGAATCTCAGTTTTTTCAAAGTTTACATTAATTACAACCGGAGATGAATTTCCTCCAAGTTCAAATGTAATAGGTACTGTATTCTCTTTTCCTATTTGTTCAGGATCAAATTTAGTATCAATGTAAAAGAATCCTGAAACATTTGAATTATTCTCCGCAAATTCTGTAAAGGTAATTTCAATGTTTCCATCAGTTCCAATTTTAACATTTGCAATTGTATTACCATTATCAAGAGTAATAGGAAAGTTTAAATTACTTATTATTTGTATTTCCTTAGGTATTTTCAAATTATAAATGTCACCTTTTTTTACTGTACCCTGATTAGGTATAGTAAATTTATAGGTTAGTTTAACTTCTGAATTTCTGCTTATAGGATTTGATGATTCATTTATTGCGTTACCTTCTCCATTAGCTAAAATTACATCAGTTATAAATTGAAAATCACCTTCTATATCTTCATCATTAGCTTGTACTGTAGGAATAAAGTAAAAAAGTTGACAAACTACAATAACAAAGGTCATGAAAATAGATAATCTCTTCTTTAGTTTGGATTTACATTTTTTTTTCTTCATAAAATTGCTCCTCCCTAATAATTTTTTACAGCAAAAAACCGACCTTATATTAAATAAGATCGGTTGCACTACTGACTAAGAATACACAAAGTGCCCAAATTAGTTATATTCTTAAATGTCTTCTTAAAAATTTTATATGTATAATTTTATCATGGCATATAGATATTCGTCAATATGCCATTTATGTAAAATATATATCATCAAAAGAAATATATGTATATAGTTCAAATTAAATGTCTATTAATTTAATTAAATTTAGTCTCCAACTATGTGCTACACAAAAAAGAACCTATATGAATAGTCTTTTTAAAGTGCCTATTCTATAGGTTCCATTTTATTACTCCATACTAGCTTTTAATATTACTTATACATCTCTTTCTATTCTCTTTATTATCAACTAAGTCTTCTTCCAATTTCCTCAAGGCAATTTTTTGCTTTATTCATTATTGGAATTAACTTACCTTTTTTATCTTCTTTAATCTTATTAATACTTTTATCTAAATCTTCATATTTTCTATCTATAATTCTTCTTGTAATTTCTGGATACTTCTTTAATAGCTCAATATCCTTTTCCTTTATATCGTCGTACATTACCATATCCTCTATAGAATCTGCCACTCTATTGAATATGTTTATTTTAACTAAGGTTGGTGAATCATCTTTCACACGATCAAATTCCTTTTTTCTTATAAACCATGGTTCTGGAATATCTTTTTCAAGGTTATCAGCTTCGCTTTCAAAAATAACTAGATTTTTAATACATTCTCTATGTTCTATTACATCAAAATGTCCTAAATATTCAGTCTTTTTAGCTTTTTTTATTATATCTTTAAACTCCATAAGCCCACATCCTTTCCTTATATTATATATAATTCTATATTCCTTTAAACATTCCTTCTCTATTATATACATTTTTTCTTAGCGAAATACACAAAATACTTATAAAACTTTTTATAAGAGATATTTTCTGTTAATTTTAAGTTAAATCTTCTTTAATTATTGTTAAATAAAATGCTTTCCTCTTACTCTAAAGTTAATTTCATTGTATCTTTAGAGTGAATGCAATTTTAAAATACATATTGTTTACTGGAGGTTTGCCACTATGGAATCATTATTTTTAGTCATTAACCTTTTAGGAGGTCTTGGAGTTTTTCTATTTGGTATGAAAATCATGGGGGATGGTCTCGAAAACCTAGCCGGTGAAAAGCTAAAGGGCATTTTTGATAAAATCACATCTAATCCAATTAAAGGTGTAGCAACAGGTGCTATAGTTACTGCTATAATTCAAAGTAGTAGTGCTGTAACTGTTATGATAGTTGGATTTGTTAATGCTGGTATTATGAACTTATCTCAAGCAGCTTCTGTAATTATGGGTGCTAATATTGGAACTACTATAACTGCTCAATTAATTACCTTTAATTTTGATGCTATCGTACCTGTATTTATTGCTATTGGAGCCGTTTTAGTACTATTTACTAAAAACAAAAATTTTAGAGAATCAGGTAATATAATTTTAGGTTTTGGTATTCTATTTTTAGGTCTTACTTTAATGTCGGATGCTATGTCACCACTTAGAGATTCACCAGTGTTCACTAATCTTATTTTAAGTTTAAAGGGACATACTCTTTTAGGTCTTTTCTTAGGAATTGCTATGACTGCTATAATTCAAAGTTCTTCTGCAGTTACTGGAATTTTAGTTGCTTTAGCTTCTGTTGGAAGTATTCCAATTGACATAGCTATTCCAATTTTATATGGTACTAATATAGGTACTTGTGTTACTGCCCTAATATCTTGTTTAGGAACTACTAAAACTGCTAAGAAGGCGGCACTAATTCACCTATCTTTCAACGTAATAGGTAGTATAATATTCTTAATTCCACCAGTTTCTAATTTATTATTAACCGCAGTAACAACTATTACTCCTGGTGTAGCTGGTGAAGTTGTAGCAAAACAAATTGCCAATGCTCATACAATATTTAATGTAGTTAATACCATATTACTATTACCATTTATAAAGTACTTAGTAGCTTTAGTTAACTTTATACTTCCTGGAGAGGATGAAAAAGAAGTTGTCGAAGTTAAATATATAGATGATAGATTATTAGAAACTCCTACTATAGCCTTTGGTCAAGCAACTAATGAAATCATTAGAATGGGTACTATAGCTAAGGAAAATTTAGAGGCTGCTTTAGAGGGCTTCACTAAAAACAATTTAGACTCTATAGATAAAGTCTATAAGAATGAAAATCTTATAAATATGCTAGAAACGGATATAACTAAATATTTAGTTAAACTCTCCAATTCTGATATTGGAGACGATCAAAGAACTGCTATAGCTGCATATTTTCATGCTGTTAACGATATAGAGCGTATCGGAGACCACGCAGAAAATATTGCTGATTTAGCTAAAGATAAAATTTCTAAAAATATTAAATTCTCTAAAGATGCAGTTGAAGAACTTAGCTTAATGGTGAACACCTGTATAGAAGCATTAGAACATAGCATAGAGTGTTTCTCTGATTATAGTTATGAAAAAGCTTTAGATGTAAGAACACTTGAAGAAAAAATAGACTCCTTGGAAAAAGAATTAAAAGTATCTCATATTAAAAGGCTAAATAATGGTACATGTGATGCCGTTGTAGGTACTTTATTCTTAGATCTTATTAGTAACCTTGAAAGAGTCGGCGATCACTCTGTTAATATTGCCGAAATACTTTCCCAAGTTTAGCCCTAAAAATATTCTTATAAAAAGCTATAATTTTAGGATTTTTTAATCTTAAAATTATAGCTTTTTCTATTTATACATATTTAAATCTCCTTTTGTTAAATTCACGTTAATTTTTCTTTATCTGTTGTTAATTCTTCTTTATGCCTTGTTAAATATTGTAAAGCGCTATTAACATTACGACTTTTATATCGTATCTTAATTATAGGAATTATAAAAATTATAAAAACCGATGGAGGTTAGTTATGCTGGAAACGTTAACTTTACTTATTAATCTCTTTGGAGGAATCGGATTATTTCTTTATGGTATGAAAATTATGGGAGATGGTCTTGAGAATCTAGCAGGAGAGAAACTAAAAGGTATTTTTGATAAGGTTACATCAAATCCAATTAAAGGAGTCTTAACCGGAACTATCGTTACAGGAATAATTCAAAGCAGTAGTGCTGTAACCGTTATGATAGTAGGATTTGTAAATGCAGGTCTTATGAACTTATTCCAAGCTGCCTATGTAATTATGGGAGCAAATATTGGAACAACAGTTACTGCCCAACTTATTACTTTTGACTTTAGTGCAATCACACCAGTATTCATTGCAGGTGGTGCTGTTCTAGTTCTTTTCTGTAAGGATAAAAAATTTAAGGAAAGTGGTAATATAGCTCTTGGCTTTGGTGTACTCTTTTTAGGTCTTACTCTAATGTCTAATGCCATGACACCATTAAAAGAGTCTCAAATATTTACGCAACTTATATTAAGTTTAAAAGGCAAAACAATCTTAGGCCTTTTACTAGGATTATGTATAACAGCAATAATACAAAGTTCTTCTGCTGTTACCGGAATTCTTGTTGCTCTAGCTTCTGTTGGAAGTCTTCCAATTGATGTTGCTATCCCGATTTTATATGGTACAAACATAGGTACTTGCGTAACTGCTCTACTATCCTGTGTTGGAACTTCAAAAACTGCAAAGAAAGCTGCTTTAATTCACTTATTTTTCAATATAATTGGTAGTATTATTTTCTTAGTTCCACCAATTTCGAACTTACTATTAACTGCTGTAACAACTATTACTCCAGGAGTAAGTGGGGAAATTGTAGCCAAGCAAATTGCCAATGCTCATACAATATTTAATGTAGTAAATACTATATTATTATTACCATTCACTAAATACTTAGTAGGCTTAGTTAACTTTATACTTCCCGGTGAAGATGAAAAAGAAGTTGCTGGAGTTAAATATATAGATGATAGATTATTAGAAACCCCTACAATAGCCTTTGGTCAATGTACAAATGAAATTATTAGAATGGGAAATTTAGCAAAAGAGAATCTAGAAATAGCCCTAAAAGGATTTAATGATGGCAATCTAGATATTATAAATTCAGTATATAAAAATGAAGCCTTGATAAACATTCTTGAAACTGATATAACTAAATATCTAGTAAAGCTCTCTAACTCTGATATTGGAGATGAACAAAGATCAGTTTTGGCCTCCTATTTCCATGTAGTAAATGACATAGAACGTATAGGTGATCATGCTGAAAACATTGCTGATTGGGCTATGGAAAAGAATGCAAAAAATATTAATTTTTCAAGTGCTGCTATAGACGAACTTAATTTAATGTCCAAGTTATGTATAAGCTCATTAGACTATAGTATAGATTGTTTTTCTCACTATACTATAGAAAAAGCTATGTCTGTTAGATCTATAGAAAGTGAAATAGACTCCTTAGAAAAGAGCTTAAAGTCTTCTCATATTAGAAGATTAAATACTGGCGTATGCAGTGCTACAGTGGGTGCTATGTTCTTAGATATTATTAGTAATCTTGAAAGAGTTGGCGATCATGCTGTTAACATCGCTGAAATACTTTCTGAACTATAATATCTCCCTAAAATAAATTTATAAACATTTTTAAAGCTACAATTCAAATATTCGAATTGTAGCTTTATCCCTTTTTTTCACAAAATAGCAAGAAAATCTCCACGAAAGTCATGTAAATTTTCTTGCTAGATTTTCTCTTAAATATTGAATAATATAACTAAACTATTATAGTATTTGAACATCCATTAGCTTTAACTATAGCCTCTAATTCTTTCATATAATCATTAGTAGGTACTGTAGTTTCAAGTAATTCTTTTCTTACGCCCATAGGTCTATATTTGATCAGCTTATATTGGATATTAGGATTAATTTCAGCTAATAGCTTACTTCCCATATCTACAGTATACTTATTATCAAAAACTCCCGGTACTACTACAGTTCTAATTTCATATATCTTATCAAGCTTCCCAAGTTCTTTTATATTTTCTATCACTGTATCATTCATCATCCCTGTAAGCATTTTATTCTCTTCTGGCTTAAATGCTTTTAAATCTATCATAGTTTTATCTGTTACTTCTAATAGCTCTTTATCTTTATATATTGGTATAGAACCATTAGTATCTATAAAAGTTGTTAATCCGAGCTTTTTTACTTCTGTGAATAGCTCCTTTAAGAAATCTCTTTGAAGTGTACACTCTCCTCCTGAAACTGTTATTCCTGAAATAAAATACTTAACTTTTTCAATTTTTTCAAGTAGCTCTAAAGCAGTTATTTCTGTTATTTTAGGACTGCTATTCTTCTTACAGATAGCAACACAGCAATCACAGTTAACACATTTATCAATATTATATTCAACTTTGCCATTCACCATAGTTAAAGCTCCATATTCACAAACTGATACGCACTCTCCACAATTAACACACCTATTTATAGTTTCCGGGTTATGACAATAAAGACAATTATAATTACATCCTTGAAGAAATATAGCCATTCTATTGCCTTCCCCATCCACATTACTAAAAGGTATTATTTTATTAACATAGCCTATAGTTTCTTGTTTCTTACTCATACTTCCCCCTCCAATTCTCTCATAGCATTTTAATTAGGCATCTGAAAATAAATAATAAGTCAAAGATGGGAAGTATATTTTGAGTTAGACAAGGAAACAGGTTCNNGATAGTAGCACTATCTAAGGGTTCTGTTGACGCAGTATAACTCAAAATAGACGAACATTCTGACTTATTTATTTTTTGAAGATGCCTTATCTGATAACATAGCAGCCGTTCCAATACTATAAGCTTTTGCTAAAATTGTATTAGAACGGCCTCTATTATAAATTCTATTTATCCGATGACTACCAGCTCTAAACTCCATCTTCTTCAAAGTGGGAGTAAAGAGCAGCTACGTCCCTGGATAACGATTTCTAAGCTTCGAAGAAGCTAAGAACTCTGTTAATCCGATGACTACCAGCTCTAAACTCCATCTTCTTCAAAGTGGGAGTAAAGAACAGCTACGTCCCTGGATAACGATTTCTAAGCTTCAGAGGGAGTTAAAACTCCCTCTAAATCAAAGAACTCTATTTATCAGAATCTCTTAATTTTCTCTCAAGAATCTTAGAGTTTTTAACAGCTCCATATCCAAGAGCTACTGTATCTTGAAGTACTTGCTCTCCTCTATCTAAAGCTTCTATGTCAGAACGCTTAACAAGATATCCTGTAATTCTTATAACATCACAATCATCACAGTATAGTGAGAAATATCTCATATTTAATGCAAATGCACCTTTGATTATATCTAAAATTGACTTAAGATTCTTCTTAGCCATCTCATCAAACTTAAATATATCACCAATTCCAGATGGGAAGTATTTATGGAATACTGCACTTTGAATTAGGTGATCTGGTAATGCTGGTTCTTCTCCTATTGGAATTCTGCAACCTGGACTTGTTCCAAAGTCACTTTCGATTCCAACTTGAGCATGAAGTAAATAATGATTATCTGTAGATTCGCAATATTTATTTTCATGAGCATTAACCATATCATACATTTTATTTATAATAGTCTCACCTAGTTTATTAGCTCTTTCGCTATATCCAAATCTATCCTTTTGCTCTGTAGCTCCTAAAATAGTATTTACGCATTCAGCAAGACCAACTAGTCCAAACATTGCTGTAAATCTATCACTTGATATTAAACCTTCTCGTACAAGGAAGCTTGATTCAAAGAAGTTACTTTCTTCTACTATAAATTTAACTCTCTTATCCATATAATCAAGCGTTGCCTCTACAGCATCTGGTAATACAGTATTTAAGAAGTGCTCTTCATTATATGCTAGAGCCGCAAGTTTTGAAAGTACCATTCTAACTAACGTATAACTTCCTCCACCAATGTGAAGTCCATTATAACAACTAGCTATTCCATATCTTTCTCCTAGCTCACTACTAAACATTTCATGGTTGGCAAAGCTTGGTTTAGCACATGTAAGAGCTGTCTTTATTGCTTCAACTGCAAATTCATCACTAGTTTCTTTTGAATATTTTAAAGTTATATTAGGAGTAGCATTTTGAAGGTCTCTTTCTACTTCTAAAATTATTCTTCCGGCTTTAGTATCCTTTGGTCCAATATTAGCATGACAGAATGAATCAGTTATAGTTCTGTCTATATGCTTTAAGAAAAATTTAATTGCTTTATATGCTTCTTTCTCATCTTCTATATACGGATCTAAAAGAGTATCAATATTTCCTATATATACTGGGAAAGATGTAATTGATGGTACATGCTTATACAGAATAAGTAAATTATTTACTGCATCCCATATATCATTTGCAGGAGTTAGGTTTAAAAACTCGCTTCCATTTTTCATAAATGCTTCATAGTCAGGTACAATGTATCTAGGTCTATATGGGGCATCACCTTCTTTAAGGTCACATATAACACCTGCATTTTCATACATTTTTGTTCTGTCAGATTTATTTAATACATCTAAACTATTCTCTGACTCCCTAGCTAAATTTAAAACTTTCATTTCATAAGTTAAAGTCTTGTCTTTAATAATATTCATTATACTATCTTTCATTTTATCACTCCTATGACATATTGAAATTAAGTAAATATTATTATGTTATTCCTGCTTAACTACATCATATTAACTAAATACAATATAATTAAGCCGTACTTTATTACAATAATGCAATGTTTATAATAAATTTATCTTAATTATAGTATATATCAATTTAAGAGTTTTTTCTACTACCTAATGAAGAATAATTATTAATTATGTAAACCTTTTGAATAATATTTTAACTTCATGAAAATTCTACCCTTATATATCCTTTTTAAAATAAATTTAAACTTAAATTTAAAAAGTAAATTACACAAATAAGAATTTCTGCTTATACTAATAATGTAGATATCTTTTTAAGTTGAGGTGAAACCTAAAATGAAAATCGGAATTATTTCTGATACTCACATGAATAAGCATTACTCAAAGTTAAAACATATATTGGATGAGAAATTAAAAGATGTAGATTTAATAATTCATGCAGGAGATTATACCTCCCCTGAAGTAATTTCTCTAATTAAAGAAAAATCAGAATTTGTAGGTGTTTATGGAAATAATGATAAATCTAATTTAAGAAGTTTAGTTCCTGAAAAGCATATATTAACTTTGGAAGGTTATAAAATTGGTATTTGCCATGGGGATGGAAATAAAAAAGAAACTATAGATAATGTAATTGAGACTTTTAAAAAAGATAAACTTGATATAATAATATACGGTCACAGCCATAAACCTTGTATTTTTACTAAAGGAAAGACTATGTATTTAAATCCTGGTTCTTCTACAAATAAGCGAAAAGAACCTTGGTTTTCTTATATTATTTTAGAACTTAATAAAGGTTTACCTATATCAGCCTCAGTAAACTTTTTTAAATAGATATAATATTTATTATTCATTTTAAATAAAGAAGCCTTCGCAAAATAAGCTAATCTAAATAAATATTAAAGTATATCTTCAATATTTATTTAGATTAGTAATACATTTTGCGAAAGCTCCTTCAAACTTTCCATAATATTCATTTTATATAATAGGCTTAATCAATTTAAACATATCCATAAATTCCTCTTACGGATACTTCCCCTGAGAATACCCTACTAACAGTACCATCTTTATATCTTACTATTAATTCTCCTTCATCATCGATATCTAGCACAGTACATATAACTTCATTACTTCCACTTAATACCCTTACTTCTTTATTTATAAGTAATGAGCCTTCTCTACAAATTTCTATAACTTTACTTATATCTCCTGTGTTTTTAAAATCTTCGTAGAAATCTTCTAAGTTATTTAATATATTGGCTATAAGTTCTTTTCTATCTACTTTATTTCCTAATTCAATTTTAAGAGATGTAGCTTTTTCTTTTATTTCTTCTGGAAAAGACTCCATATTAACATTAATACCAATTCCCATAATCACATAATTTACTCTTTCTATTTCTGCATTCATTTCAGTTAATATACCACATATCTTTTTACCATTAATAACAATGTCATTAGGCCATTTTATCCCTGTAGAAATACCCATATCCTTCAATGCTGTATAAACTGCTGCTGCACCAATCAGAGTAGTTCTAGGCGCTACTATAGGCTGTATGCTAGGTGTTAGCACTACAGACATCCATATTCCTGTTCCCTTAGGCGAAACCCAGCTTCTCCCAAGCCTCCCCTTCCCAGTAGTTTGTTCCTCTGCCACTATTACCATTCCTTCAATGGGATTATTACTACACTCTCTTCTACACTGAATGTTAGTAGAATCTACTTCATCATAATGAATAAAGTTTCTTCCCATATACTTAGTTGTAAGAAGAGGTGAAACTTCTTCACCAGTTATAATATCTGGAGTACTCACTAGCTTATATCCTCTATTAGAAATTGATTCTATAACATATCCAGCTTCCTTTAAGCTTTTAATATGCTTCCAAATTCCAGCTCTAGTAATTCCTAATTCTTCACTAATTCTTTCTCCGGAAATATATTCATCTTTACTGCTTCTAAGTATATTCAATATTTTCTTCTTCATTAAATACTTACCTTCCTAAGCTCTTTATTATTTCTCAGGCAAATTATATATCTCTGCCATTCTCTTTCTCTTATCAATATAATTTTGGCACCTTTCTAAGAAAATTTCAATATTCTTCTCTTCTTTTCTTACTTCTTCTTCACTCTTTGGTCCCCTACCTAACCTATCACATATTCCAAGAAGTCCTATATCTTCAATACAACCACTTTTGGCAACTCTATTAAAATCTGCAAATTCATTATTTTTTACAATGAACAGAATCTGCATATGCAATCTTACTAAGTTTAGTACATAATTATAAAACTCTTTATCCTCATTCAATTCTAAATGTGTTAAAAATTCCTCTGCCATTTTAGCTCCGACCTTATCATGGTCATAGGACGTAATCCAACCTCTTCTTATCTTTGTAGTAGTTAATTTACCTATGTCATGTAAAAATGCAGCCCACATAAACCCTTTTGGATTTCTACTTTTATCTCTCCTTTTAGCTGCTTCATCTATAACCATCATGGTATGTATCCAAACATTTCCTTCAGGATGATGTTTTGGATTTTGATCTACTTCCTTTAATTTCAAAATCATATTATATGGATATATATCTGGATAAGCTTTATTTTCTACTAAATTATTGAAATATATTGATGGTTTCTCATCCTCTAAAAGATGCTTTGTGAATTCTTCAAAATAATTCATTGAAATTTCTCCTTCCTTTGAAAACATATATGATTAATATTATTTACATATATAATACTAATTATATATAGTACAGAATCTTTTCTTCTGATTAGGTTTATAATCTATTTTACATAAGATATTATAATTTTATATTAATTTAAAATCTATTTAAATTAAAGACTTTAGATAAAATACCCTATAGTATAGACATTTATCTCGTCTATCTATAGGGTATTAATTACTTAAGGATACATTAATTTAATATTAAATTATTAAATAGATACCTTATCTTAATTTCCATTTCCAGCAGGCTTATCACTTGCATTCCCTGCTGGTGGAGTTGCCTCTTCTTTTGGTTTCTCAGTAGGCTTTTCAGCTACTTTTTAGTACCCCTTTTTATTATTTGGGGTTGTGACACATATTTATCATTATTCATGAGCTCTGTTGAAACTACATTTCCATTTTCATAGGTAGTTCTATATGCCTTAGCTTTATATCCTGGCGATCCTGGTTGAGTAACTTTTTCTGTTCCTACAGGTAGGGTTGGATCATCTTCATATTTTACAGTTACAGGAATTGTCTCATAGATTTCTGAACTAAAGCTATAAGTCTTTCCGCCCTTAGCTACAGAGTTTGAATATATATTAAATGTTACATTTCCACCACTAGTATATCCTTCTATATATATAGGATATTGATAAGGGTTTGTAAACACATAATCTATCCAACCATAAGCAATAGTTGCATCAAGTCCCGCAGGTACATACGGTACTGTCATATTATGATTTAATCTTTGATCTGGAAGTATTCCTG
Organism: Clostridium sp. UBA1056; assembly: GCA_002316385.1. Classification (GTDB taxonomy): domain Bacteria; phylum Bacillota; class Clostridia; order Clostridiales; family Clostridiaceae; genus Clostridium_J. The sequence continues at coordinate 108,315 of DCDL01000051.1, read as the reverse complement.
AGTCTAATACAGCATTATGAAGAGTTGAAGATACTTGGCAAATACCTCCACCATATCCAACTACAACTTTATCTCCTTCATAGACTCCACCTGGTTGATACCCTTTATCTGGAGTAGTGTCACCAACAATAGTATTAAAACTAAAGCTCTCTCCTGGCATTAATACTATACCATTTACAGTTTTAGCTCCTAATGATATATTAGTACTTTTGTTCCAGTTTGAAGTTCCAAAGGTAGTAGTTTTAGTGCCAATTACTGTATCAATAGTTGATAGCTTTTCCTTAGTTCTTGTAGGTACATCATCTTTTATAGTTGCAACTACTTCTATGTTTCCCTCTTTACTTTCTGTTACTTTAGCATTAATATCATCAATTAATGCTTGTACATCTAATCTCTTACCAATTACTTCTTCAGTAACATTAAAATCTAAGCCTGATTTTGTTATAGTAGCCTCCTGTTTATCAACATTAATTTCACTTTCCATAGTATTAGCAACAGTATTTATAATTTCATTATTATATGTAAATGTTATTGGAAAGTCTTTTGCTTCAGGACTTGTTATGGCTTTCAATTTGTCTATATATCCAAGATCCCTATTATACTTAAAGGCTTCGTTTACGGTTTCCGCTATATTAAACTCTACATGCAAGTCGGTATAGTTAATAGCGTATTCCTTATCTCCAGCTTTAATTTTAATGTTTCTGCTACCAATCTCATCATTATATTTACTATTTAGTTCTTGTATTACTTGGTCCTTTGTTTTACCACCTATATCTATGCCCTCAATAGATGCACCAGGCATAATTAAATTTTCATATTTAGATACAGTAGTATATATATATGTTGTTGTACCTATAAATACTAAAAGAACTATAGTTATTACGGAAGAAATTGCTATGATCTTAGATTTTTTGTTAGATTTTTTCACATCTGGGTTTGGTGAAAGCTCTGTGTTATTCTCACCATTCTCTAGATTCATATCCATAGTAACATTCCTTTCATTTTACAATTAAAATATTGAATTAACATATAAAGTATACCATATATTAATCATATTTTCATTACGATTTTATTACAGAATTGTTCTCTATTATAAATTTTTAACAAAGTGTTTTTACGTATGCAATCTATTTATTATATTTCTATCCATTTTCTCTTTTACAGACCTCTCACTAACCCTTAACTTTCCATTTTCCTTAGTAAGAGTTACATTCCTAACCTCCTTGTCCTTAACCTTTGCATTAATATCATTATTAATAAGTTCTTCTGTTTTCTCATTTAATAGATTTGCAACTTCACTTCTAGTTTTTCCTACAATCTCAATGTCTTCTATAAAAACTTGAGGATAAATTTTATCTTCATGACTACTAACAGTACGTTTCATATACCCGTAGTAAAATAAAAGATACACTACGATAAAATCAACTATTAATGCAATAATAATTAAAATAATATTTTCATTATTTCTTCTTCTCTCTCTTCTTTCCATATAAAATTCTCCTCTCATCATATTTAAATTAGCTTGTGTAGTATTTCATGAAATATTCTAGATAAAATAGAAAATCAGCTCATTGCATAATTACAATGAGCTGATTTTTTATTTATATTTTAAAAGTTATAGCCAATTGATAATTTAAAATCCCCATATAGATTTTAAATAAATTAATAAAATTATAAATTTAATATTTTGTAATCCTTAAAGGGCTATTTTTTATCACACGTAAGAGTTAGGGGACTCTTTTTATATGATAAAATTTGAATAATCATTTAGCCTAATTAAAGAAATATAAAATATTTTCTTTTCTCGCTTTGCTCGTAGGGACACTCCTTCTCACATGCGTGGTATAGAAGGAAACTCCTTTTCACTTTGTTCAAATGAGTAAGTTCCCACTACTAAACCATAGATTTAGATGGTCACTTAAGTTCCACTAACCAAATCATAGATTCTCTTTCTCGCTTTGCTCGTAAGGACACTCCTTCTCACATGCGTTCGAATGAGTAAGTTCGAGTAACAAAATCAAAGATTTTGACTCTCACTTATCTTTCTATTACTATTGCAATTCCTTGTCCGCCACCTATGCATAGTGTAGCAAGACCTTTTTTATCATCTCTTTTAATCATTTCATAGATAAGAGTAGTTAATATTCTAGCTCCTGATGCTCCAACTGGGTGTCCAATAGCTATTGCTCCACCATTAACATTTACTTTGTTCATGTCAAATTTTAAATCTTTAGCTACTGCTAATGATTGTGCAGCAAAAGCTTCGTTTGCTTCTATTAAGTCTAAATCTTCAACTGTTAATCCAGCTTTAGATAAAGCTTTTCTTGTAGATTCAAATGGTCCATATCCCATTATTTGTGGATCAAGACCTGCTGATGCATAAGATTTTATAGTTGCAAGGTATTTAACTCCTAATTGCTCTGCTTTTTCTTTAGACATAACTATAAACATAGCTGCTCCATCATTTATTCCTGAAGCGTTACCAGCAGTAACTGTTCCACCTTTTTTGAAAGCTGGCTTAAGTTTTCCTAACTTTTCTATTGTTGAACCAAATTTAGGGAATTCATCTGTATCAAATACAATTGGATCTCCTTTTCTTTGTGGTATTTCTACTGGTACTATTTCATCTTTAAATCTTCCTTCTTTTACAGCTTTTTCAGCTTTTAATTGGCTACTTAAAGCAAATTCGTCTTGCATTTCTCTTGTAAGACCCCATTTTTCAGCTATGTTTTCTGCTGTAACTCCCATGTGATAATCATTGAATGCATCCCAAAGACCATCTTTAATCATAGTATCAACCATAGTTCCATCGCCCATTCTTTGTCCCCATCTAGATGTTGGTAATACATATGGTGCATTACTCATAGATTCTGTTCCACCACAAAGGATTATGTCTGCATCTCCTGATTTTATTGCTTGTGCTGCTAATGTTACAGCTTTTATACCTGAACCACAAACTTTATTAATACTAATTGCTGTAGATTCTTCTTTTAATCCAGCTTTTAAAGCTACTTGTCTTCCAACATTTTGTCCAAGTCCTGCACTTAGAACATTTCCTATGATAGCTTCATCTATAATAGCTGGATCTATTCCTGCTCTTTTTATTGCTTCTTTTGCAGCTACAGCACCAATTTCTGCTGCTGATAATTTTGATAATGAACCTCCAAATGATCCTACTGCTGTTCTAGCAGCACTTACAATAACAACTTCTTTCATCTTTAAACTCCATCCTTTTCTTTATAAATAGTTTATTGTATCATTGGACTATTTTCTTAACTTATTATATTGAAAATATAAAGTAAGCTAAGTTTTAGTCGCTAGATTATATTTTTCTAACTTAAAATAAGCTGAACCATTAAAATTAAGTTAGAAGTTATCTTATCCCTTGTTTTATATTTTAACATAGGGTTGCTTAAGCTATGGTTATTACTCTTATTTATAAAGCAATTTCCATGCCAACTTCTACAACCCCCTAAATATCTAATTTCTTATAAATATTAAGAAATAAAACTGTAAACTCCAGTTTACAGTTTTTCCTTAAACAAATCTTTGTTAATATTATAACTTTAATGTTAAATAAATCACCTAAAGTAAAATCAATAATTAGCACATTTTTATTTCTACCCATTAATACATTTTATCTAATTAAAGGCTTAAATATCCAAAATATTACATCTATGTAAACTAAGTTTACATGTGTACTTTAGTTTACACCATCCTAAATTTCTACACCAAACCTTTTCATTTTCTTATATAACCCTTGGCGACTAATCCCTAAAACTTTAGAAGTTTCATTTTTATTACCATTAAACTTCTCTAAAGTTTCTATAATTACTTGCTTTTCTATTTCATCTACAATATCTTTAAGTTGTTTATTTTCATAGTCTATCTTTTTTTTATTGCAATCTAATATTTTTGCTGGTAAGTGCTCAGGTAAAATTTTAAGCTCAGTATTAAGTAGATTTATTGCTCTTTCAATAACATTTTCTAGCTCCCTAACATTTCCTGGCCAATTGTAGCATTTAAGACAATCTAGAGCCGCATCTGTTATTCCTTCACTATATATTCCATACTTATTGCATAGTTTAACTCTTAAGGACTCTGCCAGTGGTCCTACATCTTCTATTCTCTCTTTTAGTGCCGGAAGTTTAACATGCATAACATTTAATCTATAGTATAAGTCCTGCCTAAATTTTCCTTCCTGAGTTAGTTGTAATAAATTTTTATTTGTAGATGCTATAATTCTTACATCTATTTTCCTTATATCGTTACTACCTACTCTAACAATTTCTCTATCTTGAAGAACTCTTAGTAGCTTTACCTGCATAAAAAGTGGCATATCCCCTATTTCATCTAAAAGAATAGTCCCTCCATCTGCAAGCTCAAATTTACCTTTCATACCAGTTTTTTTAGCGCCAGTAAATGCTCCTTCTTCATATCCAAACATTTCTGATTCAAATAACTCTGTTGGTATGGCTCCACAGTTTATTTTTACAAAAGGCTTCATTGCTCTTTTACTGCCATTATGTATAGACTGTGCTACCAATTCTTTTCCTGTACCACTCTCACCAGTAATTAATACAGACGAATCACCTCTCGCAATTCTCTCAGCAAACTTTATAGCATGTAAGAAACTTGGACTATTTCCTATAATTTTATCAAAGGTATATGTTGCTTTATTTCCCACAGTAAGCTCATTCTTATAAAATTGAATTTCTTTTTCTAGATTAGATATCTTACTACTTAAAATCCTAAAATTATCTATATCTTTAAACATAACTCTACCGATAGCACCTATAATTTTTCCATTGATTATTATAGGCACTCTCATGGATATCATTTTATGTTCCTTAACCTCTTGTATATCTCCAACCTCTTTAAATCCATTTTTAGCTATTAAATGTAATTTTGTATTAGGTATAACCTCAGTTACATGTTTTCCCTCTGGTTCTTTACACCCCAAAAACTCCTTATATCCATCTGTCATCATTGTGATAATCCCATCTTCATCAACCACTACAATGTATTCATTTAAACTATTTAATGCAAAATTGAGTATTTCCTCATCAATCTTCATATACTTCCCTCCTAAACAAAATACATCACTTTAAGTTTCCAATTACTAAATATAATTATACCATCTACATATATATTTTTAGTGGTTTAGTCTATTTTAATTAAAGCTATTCTTCAATTAATTTCATGATCAAATTTAATGTAAACTTATATTAAAACCATTGGTTATCTAAACCAAAAATCTTTTTTAAATGTTCTACTGCAAAGTTACTTGTAATTCCAACAAATATACCAGTTCCTATACCCGCTACGCTCATCACAGGTAAATATAACATAACACTCATAGTTTCTACTATTAATGAAGCTGCAAATAGTTGTCCTATATTATGAAATACTGCACCTACACAGCTTACCCCTATAATACTTACCTTATCTTTTCCTAACGATTTTGTAATCACCATAAATATATAACTTAAAACACCACCAGATAAACTATATAATAAACGAGATACACTGCCTCCAAACATTACAGAAAGTAAAATTCTTAAAAATAACACTAAAAAAGCTTCCTTATAGCTTAAGGTATACAGTGCTATTACCGTAATAATATTGGCAAGCCCCAACTTTGTGCCCGGAGTTATAAATGGTACTGGTATCATTCCTTCAAATATATGTAGAACTAATGACATAGCTATCAATAAGGATATATATATCATTTTTCTAATACTTCTACTAACTTCCTTATTATTCATTATCTTCACCTCAACGAGAAATCACATCTTCCTCTTCACTATTCTTTTGTTCTCCTACAATCTCAATAACTAATCTGTTAGGCAGGCATACTATTCTTTCTCCTACTTCTCCTATAAATCCTTCCCTTATACATATTTCATCTTTACAATTAGCCTCTACAATTCCTATTTTACCATCATGAATAACAACCTTATTAATCCCATAGGATGATTCAATCATAAATTCTTCATCTAGTCCATCTGTTAACTCAACCCTCTTTTGTTCTTTACCATCTACAGAAATAACAGCATAATTATCTCCATTATAACCACTCTGATAATTTTTTAGCATTATATATGGTATAAATGATATTGCTAGTAATATTATAATTATTACTATATCCATCTTTTTAATCAATTTCATCTCTATTCTGCTCCCATATCTTTTAATAATCCTTCAAATACATTAATTTTAACCTTTTATTTTTACTATACCAATATGTTAACCTAAATTACTTGTGGATTAAAGGGTTTCAAAAAAATAATTCAAATATTTATTAGTATAAAGGAATGTACTATTTTCATTGTAACTTTATACAAAATTCTGCTACACTCATACTAAAGTTTATAAATAAATTTTTAACAAACCATATAGAAATATATTTACTATTTTTTTATTATAGTTTATAATTAAATTATAAAAATCACCTATGGTTTTTGTAAAAACAAGAATTTTTTTAGGGGGACATATATAATGAATAAAAAAGTTATAGCTTTATTATCTTCAGTAATTTTAACTGCTGGAATGTTAGTTGGTTGTGGATCAAAAGGAATGAAAGATGGTACTTATAAATCTGAGTTCGATTCTTTTGATAATCATGGTTGGAAAGGACAAGTTGAAATTACAGTAGCTAATGGCAAAATCACTGATACTAAATTTGACTATGTAAATGAAGCTGGAGACCTAAAAAGCAAAGATGCTAATTACCAAGCGACCATGACAAACGCATCTGGAATTGGTCCTGTTGAATTCTCAACTCAATATGCAAAAGCTCTTGTAGAAAAACAAGATTCTGAAGCAGTTGATACAATAACTGGAGCAACTACTTCTGGAGATGACTTCAAAACTTTATCTAAAGCAGCTATTCAATATGCAAATAGTGGCAAAACTGAAACTGCAGTAGTTAAAGCAGCTAAATAATATCCCCACAAATATGATATGAATTATAAGACTTTAGGATATCCTAAAGTCTTATATTTATTTAATCCTTTTTATCTGATAGCTACTAATTTAACGAACTCTGTTTATTTTTTATTTAAAAGTTCCTTGTGATGAATTATAATGTTATTATATAATTAATTCTATAATTTAACTTAATAATCTATAAATTTTTATTTAATTAAGTATTAAAGTTTCATATTACTATACATATATAAGGAGGCCTCTATGAAATTCTTAAAAAAACTTTCCTGTCTTTTAATATTATTTTTAATGACTATTATAGTTGCAGGATGTGCGAATCAAAAATTACCTAATAATCCAACTAGTAAAACAGAACTTGTTATTGGTACTGTTTGTACTATAACTCTTTATGATAAAAATGATGTAGCTATAATAGATGAAGCCTTTGCTCGTTTAAGAGAATTAGAAAACATATTAAGTATAAATAAATCTAATACAGAATTAGATAAAGTAAATGAAATGGCTGGTATAGAGCCTGTAGAAGTTAGCGATGACACCTTTAATGTGGTAAAAAAGGGACTTGAATATTCTAAGTTATCTGGTGGTGCCCTTGATATTACCATCGGACCACTAGTAAAATTATGGGGAATAGGTACAGATAGTGCTAGACTTCCATCAGAAGATGAAATTAATGAAAAAAAAGCTTTAGTTGAATATAATAAAGTTGAAATAGATGAAACTAAAAAAAGTATATTTCTAAAGGATCCTGATATGATTATAGACTTGGGTGCTATAGCAAAAGGATATGCAGCTGATGAAGTAGTTAAAATTCTAAAGGATGCTGGAGTATCTAGTGCAGTTATAGATTTAGGCGGAAATATATACGTAATTGGTGATAAAATAGATGGTTCTCCTTGGAAAGTTGGAGTTCAAAACCCTGAAAAATCTGACAGTAATACCATTGGATTTGTAAGTGTTAGTAATAAATCTATTGTAACCTCTGGGATATATGAAAGATATTTTGAGCATGAAGGTAAAGACTATCACCACATTCTAAATCCCGAAACAGGATATCCTTATGATAATAATATTTTAGGTGTATCTATATTATCTCATACTTCTATTGACGGAGATTCTCTTTCAACTACTTTATTTGCCCTTGGTGTAGATGAAGGATTAAAGCTTATTAATTCCTTAGATGGCGTAGATGCAATTTTTATAACTAAAGACCATGAGTTATATCTAACCGATGGTTTTAAGGAAGTATTTACTCTTACAAATAATAATTATAAAATAAAGAAATAATAAAGAAGCTGTGGATCTTACCACAGCTTCTTTATTATTTGGATTAACTAATTTTTTTATTTTGCAACTTTATAAAATGTTGAGTTTATTTTAAAATAATGCTTTTGTTTTAAATTAATTTGTAGCATTTACTCTTATTATATATTACATTATTATCAAGTTGTTTAGTATATTTTAATATCTCTGCATCTACAAATTTCATAAGAACTTCTAACTCTTCATTTTTCTTTATAAATCCTTCATGAACCTTTGTCATATCCATCTCAGCTTGTTCCACTACACTTTTGTCTAATGCAATATCTTCTAGGGTACCTTCAAATATATCCTTTACTTCTTTCTTTAATTTATCAGAAAGACCTTTTAAGTGCTCTATTATATTGTTACTCAATACAGTAGCTATATTATCTTTATTTTCTATAACTTGATTTTTAATTTTAATTCTAGTATTCTCTGCCTTTTCTTCTGGTTTCATAAACATTACCTTAATTCCATCAGCTACTGTATTTAAGAATTTTTCACTTGGAATTACTGTAACTTCATAATTAATACTATTTAAGAACTCATCATGTAATACTAAAAATTCCTTCAATAACTCTTCAAGTGGTATTATATCTAAAGTTTTAACCTTACTTCTAAAATCTCCATAAGCAGATATTACAGTATCTCTATTTTCATTTATCTTTTCTATAGTATCTTGATGATATCCATAAAGCTTTGAATACTTAGTTATATAAACTTTAAATTGCTCCAGCATTAGATCATAGATGTTTTTATTACACCAATTTACGATCGCCTTACTAAATATCTTTTCAGCCTTTTCCTTTAACGCTGATGTTTCCTCTAAATCATCTATTGCACCTAAATTCTTTTCTATAAGATCAGGAATAATTATTGATATCTTTTCTTCAGCATATTTCCCTAAGAACTCCATATCACCATCTATTTTATTAATAAACTCCTTATAGTTTGACTTAACTTCACCGTCTAAATTTATATACTCTGCCACACATTCTTTAAGAGTGTGCCTTCTTTCCTTATAAACTCCATTTTTAAACTTTATGTCTTCTCGAAGTCTATCTAAGGTTTCATTTATATTATTCTTGAAATCATTAAATTTCATATTTATTATGTCTTTAGGAGTTTGTCCTATAAATGCTTCTAATAATTTTTTAGAATTTGAAAAATCTTTTAAGTTTACTGTTTTAATCTCTTTTCTATAATCTAGCATATTCTCTAATAAAGCTTTATTATAAATTATTGTTTCATCTTTATAATCTCTGCTCTCTGTATTTATAAAAATAACTAATCTAGTATTATTACTCACCTCTAATATATGTTTAATATAAGTTACATCAATATCTCTTAAATCTTTATGACCATCTATTACAATGATGTTCTTATCTGCAATTTTACCATGAATAGCTTTATCATAAGTAATAATGCATTTATTATAATCTCCTAACAAGTTACTTTTTGTAATCACTTTACAGCTATAATTATCTTTAATATATGATTTTAAATCTATTTCTTCACTATCTATAAATACAATATCCTTATCTTGCAGAAAAATCTTCTCTCCAATAATATTATTAAAAATTTCTTCTACGTGCCTATCTTGTATTGCATTAATACCTATTATTGTTTTCTTGCTAGTAGTTCTAATAAAATCACCAATGTCAAACTTAGATTCTATTCCATAGCTTGTACATATATCTTTTACATTATTATATAAGAACACCCAAGGATATTCTCCTAAATTATAAATTTCCTTTTTAGTTTCTTCTATAGATATTTCCTCACATTTTTTTATATAATTGTGTAATTCTTTATTTGTATTAAACATTTCAATTATAGATGACAATTTAGTTGCAGCTTCCATTGCTTTTTCATAATCGTCATTTTGAACTGTAGCATTCATTAAATAGAATGTAAAGTCAAATTCATACTCTCTTAAAAATACTTCTTTATATTTTCTTATTCTTATATCTTCATAAATTTCATTCAATACACCTATGGCTTCAGCACAATTTATAAAATCTCCATGCATATAATCAATGGTGTTAAAACAGTTTCTTAGGTAGTTTAAAACTTTAGTAAGTTGTTCTTTCTCTTGTCTAATTCCTTTATATAAACTTAAAATTAAAGTGCTCCACTCTCCAATTTTAAGGTCTTCCATCAACATATTACAGAATTTTATCACCTTATCTGTACACTCTAAATCTAAGTATTCCGCATCTGTACATATGGCATTCATTGCATTTATCCAATGAGTAATACTACTCTTGCAATATTCTTCTGTTGAAATACCTATAGCACTAGAGTAAGCTTTCTCTCTAGTTAAATACTCTACAGCATCTATATTAATTCCCTTATAAGAAGATAATAGTTTTATTACATTTCTAGCTGCCTCATTAGCTTTATCTCTAAGATTTAATTCCTTACTTGCTCTGTATACGCAATAGTTTTTTTGTATGTATAGTAATTCTTCTTCTCCAATTATGCTCTCATATAAATATAGTGCTTCTTCAACTTCAACCATATCTCCAAGATTTTTTCTCGCCCACATTAATAGTTCAAAAAATACTACTCCCCTTTTACATTGAATTTCGTCGGTCTGAAACCTATTTCCGCCTTTCAGAAATTCCTCCATAACTTCTATCACCTTAGAAAAGTATTCTTTTGATAACTGTAATTCTTCTTTTTCAAAATATATTTCACCTAGGGAATAATATGACAATATAAGATTTCTAAAATCTTCATACACCATATTTCCAATCACTTTATAGTCTAACTTTTCTATCATCTTTCTAAAGAATTCAATAACGTTTACTTCATTTATATCTATGTTAAATATATTTTTAAGACACCAGTTATAATAATGCTTTATTGTTAAACATGGCTCACATGTGATATCACTGTTTGTAATATCTAGATAAAAATTTAATTTATCTAAGTTTTTTTCACATTGTTGAAGAAATTTCATTTGTTTCTTTAAAGACATCTCGTTTACTCCCCTTACTCTATTTACTCATATCTTTTGATTTGTCCATGAATTTAACCATATCTTCTATCACTACACTCTTATATTCTATTCATTTTTATTAATAGCTATAGGATTAGGAATACTAACAACTAATATTTTACATATTCTATTAGTATAATTAGCATAGTTATGATTAACTGAAGATTTAAAATGTGCTGAATCTCCTGGATAAAGATATTGCTTTTCATCATTTATAAATAATGTAATAACTCCTTCTAGCACATAGATAAACTCCTCACCTTCATGACGATAAGTACTTAAATTCTCGTCAGTATCACTAGGCAATATTTCAATTAATCTAGGCAATAGAGCTTTCTCTTCAGGATTATTTGATAATATATAATTTATATGCATAGCATTATCTATTTTATATATATCTCTTTCGTAGCTTTTTTGTATGAACCTTTCCCTTCTCTTACTAGTTGATAGTAAAAAATAGGATAATTCAACGTCTAAAGCTTCTGCTATATTTAGTAAAGAATCTGTAGCTATACTGGTAAGGCCTCTTTCTAATTGAGATAAGAATCCAGTAGATAAAGATGTTTTTTCGCTTAGTTCTTTTAATGTCATCTTTTTGTTGGTTCTAAGTTCTTTAATTTTACTTCCTATGATTTTATTCAACAATTTCACCTCTTTGTTAAATTCAGATTTTTATATTAATATTATTACTCAATACCCAAGTATTGTCTAGTTAACTTTTAAATTTGGTAAATAAATTTTATAGTTATAAATAAATATCTAAAAAATTTTTATTAGAATAAAGGATATATTAAAATATCTTTTAATATATCCTTTATTCAACTTTTTATATCTGTTATAACTTTTATTTATTATACTATTCTTACTTACTACTAATTACATTCCTTTTACTATTATCGTAACTATATACTTTATTCTTTTTAATTAGTTATCCTTTTTAACATTTTTTTCATATCTAGCGAAAAGTGCTAAAGCAACTATTGAGAAGAATATTGGTCCTGCTATACTCCATATAGTTTTAGCTACATCTCCACCTATGGCTGGTTCAATGATAGAGAAAAGATTAGCAAATCCAACTACAGCTGTTACTACAATCGTTAAGAATATAGTTACACCTTTGCTCTTGAAAACCACGAAAGGCTTTTCAATTTCGTCTCTTTTTTTGAAGGATATAAATGCTCCAGCTAAGAACATGTATGGAATTGTCATAGCTACATTAGTCATAGCTACAAGAATATTAAAGAATTCTGACATGGCATTTCCACCAAAGGCTACTAACAATATTATGGTTATTACTACAACTGCTTGAATAACCATTGCATTTATAGGCATACCTTTTTTCATTTTTGCAATTGAATCTGGGAATAATCCCTTAGGTGCTCCTGATATTAACTGTTTAAGTGGAGCATAAGTCATAGTAAAAAATGCACCCATAAGTGCAAGCAGCATAGATAATCCTACGAATCTCGCTACCCAATTCCCCATTTGTGTTGCCACAGCTTCAGTTGCTCCAAAAGCTGCTCCTAATTGATATCCTAAGTTATTCATTATAAGATATCCTACATTTCCCATATGAACTATATCCCCATATTTACCATTTGCTCCAAGTATAGCATCCCAATTTGTGAATATTCCAGTACAGAATAATCCTACTGCATATCCAACAGCTATAATTATAGCCGATACAGTAAGCCCTTTAGGGAAGTTTTTCTCTGGTTCATCAGTTTGGTCAACTAATCCTCCAACTACTTCTATACCCCCAAAGGCAAATATAGCAAACACAAGGAATGACATTATTGATATTGGAGTTTGATAAGCTGGGTTAGGTGATGAGAAAAAAGATGATGCATCAACTATTGGTTGAGCTAATTTTCCCCCGTTTCCTATTAATATAGCTATAGCACCCACTATCAACACAATGTTAAGTGCTGCTACTGCTGTACCACCTATAGAAGTAATCTTTTTAATTTTTTCTATACCTTTAGTTGATATAAAGGTAACAAATACAATCCAAAGAGCACCAAGTACTCCAAGAGTTTGAGGACCGCTTAATCCAAATATAGACCACGTACTAGTTGTGTCTGTTCCCATAATTGCATTAGATAGTGGTACCCATATTCCTGAAGATATATTTACCATCCATATTACTGCTGAAGCATACCACATGAACGTTCCTACAAAGGCATATTTAGCATTGACAGATTTCTCCATCCAAGAGTAAATTCCTCCTTTTTCATCCTTGAATGCTGACCCATATTCTGCCATCATAAATGCAAAGGGAATAAAGAACAGTATTCCAGCTCCGATAAAGAATGATATAGAACCATATCCCATTAAATAGAAGGATCTAGGCATGTTATTAAAACCATATACAGATGTAAAAATCATTAATATTAGTGCGGTAATAGATAACTTTTCTGCACTACTTTTGTTTGATGACATTATTTTTCCTCCCTTGTAATGCTATTAATTTAAAAATTAATTTTATCTAGTACTTATTTAAATAAGTACTCTTAATTTATTCTTTGCTATAAGAAAATAAATATGTAATAAAAATGGAGCTTTCGCAAAATATATCACTAATCTTATATAGAATGCTGAGCTTGCACTTTTATATTATTGTTAGCGAATGCCATTTGGATAAGTTCGAATAACTAAATCTTGGATTTAGTTATTCGAACTTAGTTCTTCTGATTAATTAGAAGAACCTCCTTAGATTTGCTTAGTATTTATGAATGATAAAATCGTAAAGCAACACAAATTGTTTGGGTGTATACAAATTGTTGTGTTGTAGATTTTTCCTTGAATAAATACTTTAGTAAATCAATATTCCGAAACGGCTGAGCGTTAATAATATCTGGGAATGCTCAACATTTCTTTTAGATTAGTTTATTTTGCCAAAGCCCCATATTTTAGATTGCCCTAGTTGCATTCTTTAACCATGAAATCTCATCTTCTGATAAGTAAGGACTTAATCTCTCAAATACCTTTTTATGATAGTCATTTACCCAACATTTTTCATCCTCGTTAAGTAGTGATACTTCAATAGCATCTAATTCATAAGGACATAAGGTTAAATCCTTAAAGCACATAAACTTACCAAAGTCATTTTCTTCTCTTACTTGAACAGCTATTAAATTTTCAATTCTTACACCATGATTACCAGCCTTATAAACTCCTGGTTCATTAGATACTATCATGCCTTCTTCTAAAGCTACTGGATTTAACTCTCTTCTTATTCCTTGTGGGCCTTCATGTACATTAAGTAAATATCCAACACCATGTCCTGTTCCATGCTTAAAGTCTAATCCTTTGCTCCAAAGAGCTCTTCTTGCTAAAATATCAAGGCTACATCCTGGAGTTCCTTCTAAAAATACTGCTGTAGAAAGATTTAAATGACCTTTTAATACTAAAGTATAATCCTCTTTCTCCTCCTCTGTAAGTTCTCCAAGAGCTATAGTTCTTGTAATATCAGTAGTTCCATCTAAGTACTGAGCTCCAGAATCTACTAAGAATAATCCTTTTGATTGTAGCTTTGAATTAGATTCTTCAGATGCTTTATAGTGAATTATTGCTCCATGAGGTCCATATCCTGCAATAGTATCAAAGCTTACATCTATAAAATCTTTACCTTCTGCTCTGAATTTTTCTAGTTTTTCAGCTGCTGATATTTCTGTTATCTCTTGATTATTTACATTTTCTTTTATCCATTTAATGAACTTTACCATAGCTATTCCATCTTTAATATGAGCATTTTCTATATTTCTAAGTTCTACAGGATTTTTTCTAGCCTTTAGATCTGTAGTTATATTTCTCTTTTCTATTATATTAACTTCTTTATTGATGGCTTCCTTAAGCCATACATTAGTCTTACTTGGGTCAAATGTAATAGTGCCTTTAACTAACTTAAGATCTGATACAATGTCATTATAATCTTTTATAGTTATAGACTTACTACTTAGCATATTCATAATTTTATCATTTAATTTTTCTTTATCTATGTATAGATTATATTGACCATCACTAATTAAGAAATAACTTAAAAATACTGGATTACATTCTACATCTCCACCTCTTAGATTTAACAGCCATGCTATGTCATCTAAGGATGCTAATAGTAAATTATTTGCATGAATCTTATTCATTCCTTCTTTTACTAAAGCTAGCTTTTCTTCTACAGTTTTTCCAGCATAAGAATCTTCATGAATAAACACTTTTTTATTCGGCATAGCTGGTCTATCTCTCCAAAGCTTATTGAAAATGTCTTCTTCCGGGTTTATCTTAATTCCATTTTCTCTAAATGCTCTCTCTAAATCATGAAATTCAGAAACAGTGAACACCTTTCCATTAAAACTTACAGTACCGCCTGATTGAACATTATCACAAATCCATTGCGTATACGTTTTAACTCCAGGTTCCCCCATACGCTCTAAAATATATTCTGTACCCTGTATCTGCTGTTCCCCCTGAAGAAAATATCTTCCATCTACCCATAGATGTGCTTCTTTATCGGTTATAACAACTGTTCCAGCTGATCCAGTAAATCCTGAAATCCATTGTCTTACTCTAAAATAATCACTTACATATTCACTTCCATGATTATCTGAGCTCGGAATAATAAATGCATCTATGCTTCTTTCTTTCATTAAACTTCTTAAACTTGAAACTCTTGATTTAATATCCACTTTAATCTCTCCTTATAAAACAAATTTTATCAGTATTTATTATGAACTCTATTTCTTAGTATAATACGCAATTCCCACTGTTTTAGGTCCTACGTGGCATCCTATTACAGGTCCAATACATTGTATTCCCACGGTTAATCCTAAAGCTTCTTTAATTTTATTGGCTAAAGCCTTTCCTTCTTCTTCACAATTTATATGATGGACTATTAGTTCTCCAAGTCCTTCATTTTTTATATCTTCTTGTAGTTTTTCTATCATTTTGCAAATTGCCTTTTGTTTAGTTCTAACTTTATCAAAAACTGAAGTCTTTCCATTTTCTACAGTAAGTATCGGTCTAATTTGAAGAAGTGCTCCAAATAAAGCAGCTGCTCCACCTATACGGCCGCCTTTTTTTAAATACTCTAAGGTATCTGGTACAAATAAAAATCTACTTTTACCTTTTATAGCCTCTATGCCATCTATAACTTCATCCATAGACTTACCTTCTTCAATTAGCTTTGCTGCCTCAAGAACTGCATATCCCATCTGCATACAGTTAGATTCTGAATCTATAACTTCCATTCTACAATTAGGATATTTATCCATTATCATTGTTTTTATTAGCTGATTACACGTAGAATATGTACCACTCATTTCTGATGAGATAAAAATTCCTAATGCATCATCTCCGTTTCCTATAACCTGATCAAAACTATTAAATAAATCATCTATACTAGGTTGAGATGAAGTAGGTATACTATCTAAATTTTCCAGAGCTTCATAAAACTCATTATTTTGAATTTCCACTTCTTTGTTAGCTACATTATTTATAACTACACCTAAAGAAACTAAAGTAATATCATGTTTTTCTATAAGCTCTTTTGGTATATAACTAGTACTGTCTGTTATTATCTTTATACTCATAAACCATGCCTCCAAATAGCAATAATTCTATATTTATTATCTAATATAATCATAATTAATATTTATATGTTCACAATATGTTCACAATATATTCACATATTGTGAACTAAATTTGTATCTCAAATTTAAAACTTAAGATACAAATTATAGTATAACAATACAAAATATTATATAACTACATAAACAATATTATGATTATATCAATACTAGATTTAAAAATATATAGCTAAATAATATTTTTCTTAAAAAATAGTACTACTAATTAATATAAATAAAGCAAGCTCTACAATTTCATTATTAGCACCTAAAGTATCTCCAGAATGCCCTCCTATTTTACTATTGCAAAAGGAATTAAATAATAGAGTAACTATAAGTCCACCAAGTAAAAGTATCAGTATATATTTCACATTAAATAATAAGCTTCCAATAAGTAAGGTCAGCGTCATAGCTCCTGTAAAATATATTCCATTGGTATTTCCAATGTATAAGTTACCAGTGCCGTCCTTTTTGGCTGTTTTTCCTATTAAAGCTATAAACACAGTAAATAACCTACTGATCATAGGTACTACTATTATCATATATTCCATAGATTTCATACCTATATAGTATATTCCTAAAGCTTTTACTGCTATATCTATAATCATAGCTAACACTCCAAAGGAACCTACTCTACTATCCTTCATTATCTCGATTATTCGCTCTCTACTTCTAAATGAAAAGAAACCATCACAGGTATCTCCTAATCCATCCATATGAAGTCCACCTGTAATTATTATTCCTACTATAACCGTAATTATGGCAACCACAGGTAATGGTAGCCATAAAGATGTAATATAAAAAACAAAATATTCAATGGCTCCAAGGATAGCTCCCACTACTGGGAAATATAAAGTAGCCTTTCTAAAGTTCTCTTTTTCACAAGCTAATGATATATTTACTGGTATTCTAGTTATAAATTGAAACAGCAAGAGAAAGTTATTAAAGAAAATCTTTTCTTCTCCTATAGCACCAAATATCATAATAGCTAGTATAGCTAAAATTATTAAACCTCTAATCATAACAATACACCTAACCTATCCCTTTATTCTCAAGCCTTGTCCACAACACACCAAATACACTTCATCACAGATATTTGCTATATGTTGGTTTATAAAGCCTTGAATATCTCTAAAAACTCTAGATAGTTTATTTTCTGGTACTAACCCCCATCCAATTTCGTTAGTAATTAACACCACATCTTTATCTAGCTCTTTACATTTTTCTAGAAACAATGTAAATTGATTTTTTATACTACTGCATATTTCATCTACTTTTCTATCATCTATATTGTCATAATCTGTTGTAATGTCAAACATTAGATTAGTAGTCATTATAGTAACACAGTCAAGAAAAATATATTTTTCATCAAAATTATCTATTTTTTTATGTAATTCACTATAGCTTTCCAAAGTTCTCCACTTTTTATTTCTACTTTCTTTATGCTTTTCTATTCTATGCTTCATTTCATCATCTGTAACTATAGCTGTTGCTATATACAATACATCATCTGTATCTTTAAGTAGATTTTCTCCATATTTACTCTTTCCACTTCTGCATCCACCTGTAACTAAAGTTAATTTACTCATTTTTTTCTCCCTTTCTTTCCAATCTATAAATTAATATATTTCTTAACTACTATACCTATTAAAATTCCATAGGAATTATACTATCAATATAAAAATACCCATATTCTAATTTAATTATGGACAAATCAGCATTTCTAGAATTAAATCTCCAGTAATTATCTAAACTACCTTCTAATATATAAGTATATATAGTTCTTATAATTCCACCATGGGTACATATTAGTACATTTTCAACAGATTCTTTCTTTAAATCATCCATAAAATCCTTCACTCTATTATAAACTTGGACAAAGCTTTCTCCATTTTCTGGGCAATAATTCTTCCAGTTTTTCGTCCATCCATCATATTCTGACTTAAATGACCTTTGCAGCTGATTATAGTTTCTTCCTTCAAATATTCCAAAGTTTCTTTCATTTAATCTAGAATCTACTACGAAATCTTCCCCTTGATATATTTTTTTAAGTGTTTCCTTTGCTCTTTTCTTTTCACTACAAAAGACTTTATCGAAGTTTATATGCTGCAATTTTTCCCCTAATAATTCGGCTTGCTCCATCCCCTTTAATGTAAGTTGACAATCTATATCTCCATAGTAAGTCTTTTTTATATTCTCTTCTGTCTCACCATGTCTAACTATATATAGCTTCATATATTACACTTCCTTTTTAATAAGTTCTACAAATAATAAACTCTATACATTCTTTTTATATTACTATTTGTTTCTTATATCTACATAGTCTTTTTTATCTATACCAGCTTCATCAAAGGAATCCATCTTACTTATAGTGAAAACTGCACTTTCTATTATTCCAAAAGCGATTGGACATCCACTACCTTCACCTAGTCTCATACCTAAATTAAACATTGGTTCAAGTCCTAAAGCTTTCATCGCATATTGCGCTCCTGGTTCTGCTGAAAGATGAGAGGCAAACATATAATCAGAAGCCTTTGAGTTTAATTCCTTCGCGCAAATAGCTGCAGCTGATGATATAAGCCCATCTATTACCACTGGTACTTTATATATAGCTCCACCCAAAAACACTCCACAAAGTCCAGCTATATCAAAGCCACCAATCTTACTTAACACATCTATTACATCATTTTTGTTAGGCTTATTGATTTCAAGAGATTTTTTTACCATAGCCTTTTTGTGAGATAGTCCATCATCAGTTAGTCCTGATCCTTTACCGACTATTAAATCACTATCGATACCTGAAAATAAACTTATTATGGCAGCTGAAGTAGCCGTATTTCCTACTCCCATTTCACCTGTCCCTATTAAATCATAGCCCTGCTTCTTTAAATCCTTCACAACTTCAATGCCTGTCTTTATGGCTTTAATAGCTTCCTCTCTAGTCATTGCTGGACCTTTGCTCATATTACTTGTCCCATATCTTATCTTTCTATTGATTATTCTAGGATCATTAAAGTCCTTATCTACTCCTATATCTACTATTGTAGTATCACTATTATAGTACTTACTTAATATACATACACCAGTAGTGCCCTTCGCAAAGTTTTCTGTAACCGTAGCTGTTACTTCTCTTGGACATGATGAAACTCCCGATTCTTGAATTCCATTATCAGCACACATTATAACTATATTTTTCTTATTTATTTCTTTTACGTGTTCACCTTTAATCCCACTAAGTTTCACAACAATATCCTCTAAAACTCCTAGACTTCCTATAGGCTTGCTTAAATGATCAATATAATTTTTAGAATCATTCATAGCTTTCTTATCTAAATTTTCAATACGACTTAATAACTCTTTTAATTCTTCCACTCTCATCACTCCATATAAAATTATTCTTTAAAAAGCTTTATTAATAATCAAAACACCCTTATCCTCTAAGATAAGGGTGTTAATACACATAACTAAATTTATTAAACTAAAAAATAGTTTGATATACTCTTCCCTCCGAAGATCTCAACTAACAAAGCCTTAGGCAGGTCTCCTGACTCACGGCTTATCCTCCTCATTTCCTTCCCAGTAAAATACCAGTGGTATCATGATTTGTATCCGTACACAGTAGCGGGGGCTGTAGTGGATTTTAACCACTTTCCCTATTAAACTTAAAGTACCCTAAACTATTATTCAACTAAGTTAAATTATATACTACTAACATAACTTATTCAATATTTATTTAGATTAGCTCATTTTGCGAAAGCCCATTTATTTTTGATTAAATCCTTTATTACAAATCCTAATCCTTTATCTTCTCTAACAATTCTAATATTTCTATATACATCCATACCAATGTGACTAAAATAGAAAAGGCTCCGTACCATTCCATATATTTAGGTGCCCCATATCTTGATACATTATATACAAAGTCATAATCTAGTAAAAGGCTTGAAGCTGCTACAAATACAACAATTAATGATGTTAGAATGCCTAAAGGGCCATTAGAATGAATAAATGGAATTCCTATACCAAATAAAGACAAAACAAAGGTTAAAATATAGGATAATCCAATTCCTATTATTGATATAGTTATGATTCTTCTAAATCTTCCGCTTACTCCATCAATACTTTTATAAATCATCATAACTGCTAATGCTGTTGCTATGGTAAGCATAATTGCAGATAAAACTATTCCCGGATACCACCTCTCCGCAAAATAAGAAATACTTCCTAGCGCTAGTCCTTCAAAAATAGCATATATAAAAGAAGTTATTCTAGATATTTGTGGTGAAAGGCAAGTTAATATAGCTACTATGAGAGCTCCTATAATTCCTATAATTATTAGTTTATTAGCTGTATATCCTTTACCTGTGACAAGCAAATTCCATGTATACCCAGCGGATATAGCTAATACTAATAACAATAATATGGTCTTTATAGAGGTTCCAGCTACAGTCATAACTTGTGAAGCTCTACTACTCTTAGTCCGCTTAAACCCTTTTTCTAAAAAAATATTTCCATCTCCCATAAAAATCCCTCTTTCTTTTATTAATATTATAAATTCTTTCCTCAATGTCACATTATATACCATATAATGTAAAAATTTAAACATTAATATTAACCAAATATACATAACATTTTTAATTCTTTCATTCCTCTTGAAAAACTTTTAAAATAGCGGATAATTATAGTTGATAAGTAATATCATTTGAATGACATTTAATAAAAAACTATGTATAATAAGTCCTATTTTAAATAACTTTACCTGTTGTGATAGTTATGATTATACTATGGATAACCCCTGTTTTATTAAGAGCTTGAAAGGTAAAGCTCATGAAATATACATAGATAATCAACATTTTAAAATGTCAAAATTATAAAATTTTAAGTAGTTAAATAGTTCTCTTTATAACTTTTTAAAATGTTAAAATGCTCCTTATATAGTTAAATATATATTTATTTAGGAGCCTTTATATATCTATAATTAGGTGAATGGATATTGTTATGAGAACTTTATATTTCAAATAATGCAATATGCTAGCCTATAAAAAATTATCTTAAGATTGGAGACATACTATGAGTAATAGAATTAAAGGAATATTATTGATTATTTTATCTGCCTTTGGCTTTGCAATGATGTCTGCCTTTGTAAAATTATCTGGGGATTTACCATCTATGCAAAAGTCCTTTTTTAGAAACATAGTTTCTTTTATTATAGCTTTTGGAATGATTCTGTATCATAAGGAAAGCTTCTTTGGTAAAAAAGAAAATCAGAAACTACTTCTTATGAGATCTGCTTTAGGTACATTAGGTGTAGTATTAAACTTTTATGCTATTGACCATCTAATTCTTTCTGACGCCAATATGCTTAATAAGCTAAGTCCATTCTTTGTAATACTTTTCTGTGCAATTTTTTTAAAAGAAAAATTACAACTAAGGCATATTGCTATCATTGCTGTTGGTTTTCTAGGATCACTTCTTATTATAAGACCAGCCTTTAATGTAGATGTAATTCCTTATATTATTGGACTTTTATCTGCAATATTTGCGGGAGCTGCCTATACCTGTGTTCGTGCTATTGGAAGCCGTGAAAAGCACTATACTGTAGTATTCTATTTTTCTTGCTTTTCAGTGATTACCATCCTCCCATTTATGATAGCATCCTATACACCTATGACTTGGCTTCAATTTATCTACTTAATGCTAGCTGGTATGTTTGCAACTATAGGACAATTTGGAATCACTCTTGCCTATAAGTATGCACCTGCAAAAGAAATATCAATCTTTGATTATTCTAACATAATATTTTCAGCTATAATTAGTATGGTGATATTTGATCAATTACCTGATGCACTAAGTATTTTAGGTTATATAGTTATTTTCTCAGCTTCTCTTTATATGTTTATGTATAATAAGAAATTAGATAAAATTAAATAATCTTTTGTAGAAAAGACCTCAAACTGACTTCAAAGCTAGTTAAAGGTCTTTCTTATTTATACTTTATATACTCTCATCATAATATTTCATACTATTTTTTACACTGTGATTTATTATCTGTTCATCATTTTCTTATCCTATCTAATATTTTTATTATTTCTATTTATATATTCATCTTCCTTATTTAAATTTACTTTACTGTTCTAAAATCCTCTGTTTTATATTTAATTTAATAATTTAACGGAAATCTTTAGTAAATCTTAAGATTTATTTAAGATAATTCTTATATTTATCATATAATATATAACTATAATAAAAAATAATTATTGAAATCCTACAATACTTCTTAAGGAATACTTTAAAGTTTAAAGGTTCTTTAAATTTGGAATTAGTTTATTACCGTACTTAAAAATTGTCTTTGCTAAGTACAACTTATTCTCCTAATAAAAGCAATAAGTGATTCATTATAGATTGTAGGATTAGTTGGGGGGTTTAAAATATGAAAATATTAATTCTTACAGGAAAGTTTGGTATGGGACATTATTCAGTATCTAAATCTTTATGTGAACAAATACAATCTAAATATCCTAATGTAGAAGTTGTTATAAAGGATGTTTTTGACTATGCATTACCAAATTACTCTAATGCAATATATAAAGCTTTCAATGTAATGGTAAATAAGGGTAGTGTATTTTATAATCAAGTTTATAAAATCACTGAAAACAGAAAGCATAACATGAGACCTGCATTTTTAAGTTATTTTCTTCCAAGACTTGGTGAACTTATTAAAGATACAGAACCTAATATTATTATTTCTACTCTACCATTCTGCTCTCAGTTAATTTCAAGATATAAGATGAAGTATGATCCTTCTCTACCTCTTATAACTTGTATAACTGATATTAGTAGTCATTCAGAGTGGATTAATGATAATACTAATTTCTATTTAGTCGGAAGTAATTCTCTTAAAAAAGATTTAATTCTAAAAGGTGTCCCTGAGAGAAAGATATTCATTAATGGAATACCTGTGAAGGAAGAATTTAAAAAATCCATCACTAGTAATCCTTCTAATGAAAAACATCTTCTCATAATGGGTGGAGGTTTAGGCTTATTACCTAAATCAAAGGATTTTTACAGACAGCTTAATGCCTTAATAAATGTTAAAATTACAGTTATTACAGGAAATAATACTGAGATTTATAATATGCTTCATGGTAAATATGAAAACATTGATGTGCTTGGATATACTGATGAGGTTTATAAATATATGCAACAGGCAGATTTAATACTTTCTAAACCAGGTGGAATAACTTTATTTGAAAGTATCTTCTCTGAAACACCTTTAATTGCATTTAAGCCTTTTCTTCAACAAGAAATCAATAATACTAACTTTATATTAAATAATCGTATTGGGAAGGTTCTTGATACAAGCCCAGATAAGTGTTTTGATAAAATAAAGAAAATTATTTATGATGATGCTACTTTAAATAACCTTTGCAATAATATAAAAAATTTGAAAAAACAATTTGATTGTACAGTAATTGAAAAAGTATTACTTACTTTAGAACCTAATATGGACGGAGTGTGTGCTTAATGTACTTTATTATTTTAACAACTATCATTGCAATTATTTTTTTAATTCATTCAGTTATACCAACTATATATAATAAATATATAAATTCAAATATTGTTAAGCATACTAATAAAGATAATGAAATCATGCTAACCTTTGATGATGGTCCTGACGAAAGATATACCAACAAGCTTCTTGATGTACTTAAAGAAAATGATGTTAAGGCTACCTTCTTCGTAGTTGCAGAAAATGCTAAGAAGAATCCTCATATAATACATCGTATTCATGATGAAGGTCACACCATAGCACTACATTCTTTAAGTCATCGAAATGCTTTATTTTATAGCTATAGATATACTAAAAACGACTTTGAAAAAAGCATAGAGATAATGAAAAATTTTAATTATCATATTAACTACTATAGACCTCCTTGGGGTCATAGTAATATCTTTACAAACTTTTTTGTAAAAAAATATAACTTAAAGATGATTTTATGGGATGTTATGGCTGAGGATTGGAGTAAGCATGCAACAGTAACCTCTATCTCTTCAAAGCTCTTACTTCGTACTGATGAGAATTCTATAATATGCCTCCATGATGCAGGTGAAAATTCTGGTGGTGCTTTAGATGCTCCCCTTAAAACTATTGAGGCATTAAGTATGGTCTTAGGTAAGTTGAAGCAAGACGGTTTTAAATTTATAACACCAGAAAGGTTAGGGTAATAATTATGGAGAAATCTATAAAAGAAAAAAAGTTTAATAAGTATTATGGAAGTTTAATTTTTATGATTTTGCTTATTGCTATTACCTTCTATTTACTTTTTAAAGATGTTCCAATATCATCACTAATTTCAGTAATAAAAACCGTTAATCCTATTTACTTATGTATAGCATTTTCTATGATGCTTCTATTTATAATTTTTGAATCTTATATTATTTATATTATACTTAAAAGCTTAAAGAAAAAAGTTTCTTTTAAAAAATGTATTGGTTATTCCTTTATTGGTTTTTACTTTAGCGCCATAACACCTTCAGCATCTGGTGGTCAACCCGCTCAAGTCTACTATATGAATAAGGATGATATAAATATCTCTTATTCATCTTTAACTTTATTAATAATTGCTATAGTATACCAAACAGTAATGCTTTTATATGGATTACTTATGTATCTTTTTAAATACACCTTTATTACAAATAACGTAAGTAACATTAAATGGCTATTAATCTATGGAGTAGTGATAAATTTATTTATAATAGGTTTTATATTTGCAGTTATATTTTCTAAAAATTTAGTTGGTAAGTTTATTAAATTTATTGTTGTACTCTTATCAAAATTTAAGATTATAAAAAATGTAGAACATACTCTATCTAAAATTAATGTTCAGCTTGATGAATATACTCATGGTGCTAAATATATTAAAAATAATCCTTTACTGCTTGTTAAGGTTTTAGGATTTACAGTTTTACAACTTACATCTATGTATTTAGTTCCTTATTTCATATATAAATCTTTTGGATTAAATACTTATGGTATTGTGGATGTACTTTCAATTCAATCCTTATTAACTATAGCAGTCTCTTCTCTGCCATTACCTGGAGCCGTAGGTGCCACTGAGAGTAGCTTTATGATATTATTTAAGATATTCTTCTCAAAAGAATTACTACTTTCTGCAATGCTATTAAGTCGTGGAATTAGCTTTTATGCCTTCCTATTAATAAGTGGTATAGTAACTATCATTATTCACATCAAAGCTAATTATAAACAAAAAGCTCAATATAATGTCTAGTAGTTATTTTGTTAATCTATAAGTTTTTTAAAGTTTCTACATTAAATTTACTTACAATTATAGATTCCGCTAAAGAATGTTAATGAATTTTATTTATTGGAACTTATATCTATATTAAAAATAATAGGTTATATCTAAATATAGTTTAGATATAACCTACTATTATGTTTGAATTAACTTATTATTCTTGAGATGCCCAATCTGCTGGATATGTTACATATATAAATCTAGCATAGTTTGGAACTGAGAATTTAATTTTACTTCCCTTTGGTATTAAAATTAATTCTCCAGCGTCTGCTGATACAAGTCTTCCATCTATTACTATGTCTAAATGTCCTTCTATAACATAGTCAATCTCATCATAGTTTAAAGTCCAATCAAAGGTTGTTTCTTTCATTTCCATTACTCCGCAACCTAATCTTCTACTTTCTTCAAGAGTGAATAAATCCTTTGTATATACTACATCGCTACTATTTCCAGTATCAAGTCTATTTGACTCATCAACTCTAACTGTTGGAAGTTTAACAGAAATAATACCACTAGCATCTTTGTTTCTTATAAAGTCTACAGAGTCGTTAGAAGCCCCTGCAAGCTTTTCTTCTATTATTTGTCTAACTATTTTCTCTAATAAGCTTTTATCGATATTTTCCACGATTATCTAGCCTCCTCTTTTTTAGCTACACTGTTTGCTATAAACATAGCTACAAATACAGCTGTAATTCCTGCAACTAATTTACCAACTATCATTGGTAATATCATTTCTGAATTAAATCCAGCTGTGAATCCTAAGTGATCTCCGAATACGAAGGCTGCAGATACTGCAAAAGCAACGTTAATTATTTTACCTCTGGTATCCATATCCTTCATCATACCAAACATTGGAATACTGTTAGCAAGAGTTGCCACCATACCAGCTGCAGCTATATCATTCATTTTTAAAACTTTACCTAATCCCATTAAAGGTTTTTTGAATACTTTAGTAATTACATATACTAGAGGGAATGCTCCAGCAAGAACTATAGCTATACTTCCAACAGTTTGAATTCCTTCAGAAATTGGTGCCATTCCTGGAATTACAACAATACCTGTTAATGCTTCAATTACAGCTGCTGCTAATCCTAGAGTTATAACTATTACTACAAACTTTCCGAAAACTGTAAATCCTTTAATGATTGCATTTTCAAACTTCCAAAGTCCTAATGCTATAAGTGCTGCAATTATAACTATTGGAATTAAGTTTTTAAGAACCATCATTACTGGGAATCCAGCAACAAGACCACCAACAAAAGCTCCTATCGGAATTGTAATAACCCCTGCTAATACTCCCATAGCTAAGAATTTATGATCTTCTTTTTCTATTATTCCAAGGGCAACTGGAATTGTGAATACTATAGTAACCCCCATCATAGAACCAACTATTAATCCTCCGAACATTCCTGCTTGAGGATCTACTGCAAGAGCTTGAGAAAGTGAAGCTCCTCCCATGTCGTTTGCAAGTAGTGTACCACCAAACATACCTGGGTCTGCTCCTAAAAAGTTAAATACAGGTACTATTACTGGTTGTAATATATCTGCAAGTACTGGTGCAAGACAGATAACTCCTATCATTGCAACTGCAAGAGAACCCATTGCCATGAAACCTTCTTCAAACTTTTCTCCAAGTCCAAACTTATTTCCTAAACACTTATCTATAGCTCCAAGAACCATAAATACAACCATGATATATACGATTATATCGTTAATTTTCATCGTCTTCTCTCCTTATTAAGTTAATTCTTTATTTATACTCTTAATTGTGTAAACTAAAGTTTAAATTTTTATGTTAAATACTTAATGATAAGTTCATCTGGTGAAGGTATTACTGATATATTAACAATACGCTTTCTATCTACAGATTCCTCTGCTATTTTCATGCCATGTTCTACATCACTAAGTCCACCAGAAATAATATAAACAAGTTTACCACTTATTCCAGATGCTACTTGTAATTTTACTAAATTAAGATTTGCTCCTTTAAGAGCAACATCTAATGCTTTAAGCCCACTACTTACACTATTGGTTTCCATCACTCCTATGGCACCATTAGCCTTTGTTACGAATCTACTCTTTAAAGCTTGTATAATGTTATTATGGACACTATTTATGATACAGCTATCTATTATATCCCCTTGACCAGAGGTAATCCCATGGTCAAGGGTTGTTTTTATAGCACCTTCATCTCCTGTTAGTATTACTAGGAACCTTCCAGGACATATTGTTTTAAGATATAGTATATCTACATCGGCTTTTTTCACCATTTCATCTGCAACCTTAATGCCTTTAGCTATGCTTCTAAAATCAATTGCTCCAATGCTTTTATTCATTTTCTACCTCTATTGAATCAATTATTCCTACAATTGTCGCATCTACGGGTACATCTCTTCCTCCTAAGGAAACTCTAGCTGAGCCTCCTCTAGTTATAAGCACATTATCACCAGTACCTGCACCAACACTATCCGCTGCTACAAAAAAGCCTGATTCTTCTACATCTATATCCTTAAGTAATCTTACTATTAAAAACTTCTGCCCATTTAGCTTTTCATCTTTTCTAGTTGCCCATAACCTACCAACAACTCTACCTATAACCATAGTATCCTCCGTTAAACTCTCTTAACTTTCAGATTATGAATTCTTATAAAGTCGTTAGCTAATGGAGTGATTATACTTTTTTTATCTATTACCACTGATTTCATTCCATTCATAAATGGCTTCCTAAGATCCGCTTCACTAATAAGTCTCTTATTTCTAATTTCGAAGCTCATCTCTTCTTCTGGTGTAGAACTTAAGTTTTCTAAAGTACTAACTTCTTCAACTCTTTTATGCTCTTCTTTTCTTGTGTTTTTTTCTTCAACTTTTTCAAGAAACTCAATTACGTCAATTCCATATACTTCAAGATCTTTTTCAAAACTTAAATATTTATTATATAGTGCCCTCGGTGCAGTACTTTTATACTTTCTATACTCAAGACCACTTTCAAGAACATAAACCTTTTTACCTGCCAATAACATATTAATGATAAAGTTTTCTTCCTCATTAATACCAGTTAAGGTAGCTATATTTGCCATAGACTTTATAGAAAGCTTAGAAACTATAGCTATATCAGCTTCTAAAGTTTCATTACTATAAGAAATCAGTCTATATTCTTCATCTAAATTAGCTTTAGTAATTGGATCTAATTCTATATCCCCAATTATTACAGCTGTCTTATGCTTTACATTGTTTTTATTAGCTTCTTCTAATTTTCTATATACTTCTTTTACTATTAAGTCCACAAGTTTATCATAGTTCATCTATATACCTCCTTTTCGAGGCCTACTTAACTATTATTCAAAGGGTTAATTGAACTTCTTCAATTTATTTTAAATTTAATTGTAAATAGCTTAATTAAATAATCTAAAATTATTTAACTATCCTACAAAGTGTTCCCTTTGTAAATCCACAAGCATTAGCCTCATCATAGTCTATATGCATATATGTTCTAAAGTCTGGGCTTACTCTTATGACAACATCATCAAATATTAGAGGTCTATTGCCATAAACCTTTGCTTGTATGATCTCTTTATCTTTTACACCAAACTTTTCTGCATCTTCAGGAGTCATATGTATATGCCTTTTAGCAACAATTACTCCTTTATCTACAGTAATACTAGCTCTCTCCGTAGAAATTGTTATTCCTGGAGTATTTTCTATTTTACCACTTTCTTTTACAGGAGCCTTAATCCCAATGGCTGTTGCATCAGTTAATGAAACTTCCACTTGAGTAGCTTTTCTAGCAGGTCCAAGAACAATAACATTCTTTAATGAACCCTTTGGTCCTGTTATAGTAACTCTTTCTTTACATGCATATTGACCTGGTTGTGATAAGTCTTTAGTCTTAGTTAACTGATAATCACGTCCAAATAATATGTTTATATGTTCTTCACATAGGTGAACGTGTTTTCCTGAGGCTTCCACTTCTATAAAAGCTTCTTTTTTTACCCTCTTTATTACTTCATCTATGATATCTTCTACTAAAAGATTATTCATATTTCATCCTCCTGATCTAACTGTATTCCCCAGTCCTATACTTAAATATCATTATCCAGAACAAGGATGATAGTCTATTTAATGCCTTTATTATATCTGCCCTTTGAACATCACCATATTCCCCTTTAAATGCGGTATAAGCTAAAAGTTCAGTTTCTCTTATAGTTGTTCTACAAGAATTCAAAGCCACAACAGCCTCGCCCATAGAAAACTCTACTGGTTCATGACCAATACCATAGTATTTCTTTGGATAATGAGATCTTTCTCTTAGTTCCTCTGGAGTCATGCCAAGAAGTTTAAATTCTCCTACTGTTTCATTCATAACTTCACATCTCAGTATCCATCTTACAAACTTTAAAACTTCTCCAAGATCTTCTGTTAACTTTGAATCTCCCAATTTATGAGTAATAATTTGAGTTTCTAATATCTTAGACTCAAGAGAATCTAACTTTCCTCTTAGTGCTATTATCTTGTGATCCTTAAACACTAATAAGTTTCCATATAAATGTGTCATATGCTCAGGTTTTTCCATTAACTCAGCACCAAATACAGTTACATATTTGTTTTTTTCTTCTTTGGTTTGTGACTTTCCAGGTACTTCTTTTGACTGAGGCTTTCCAGATACTTTCTCTTTCGCCTGTTTTACTTCATGTACTACTTCCTCTAAAGAATCTACATACTCTAAATTAATATTATTTTCTAATAAGAAAGATTTTGCAGATGGGGTCACTATCTGTCCCTTTAACACTCTAAATTCAGTATATTCTTTGAAGTCTCTCCCCTTTAACTGTCTTCTAACTTCACTTTCAGTTAATACTGACATATTTTCACATCCCTCATTAGATGTAAGAGACATACTGCTATTTTAGCAGTACATCTCTACACAAATCTAAACTAAACTGTTTCGTGTGTTTTTGGTAAAACCGCATCTACTTCGAAGTGTGGTCTTGGGATTACGTGAACTGATACTAATTCTCCAACTCTTTCAGCAGCTGCTGCACCAGCATCTGTAGCAGCTTTAACAGCTCCAACGTCTCCTCTTACAAGTACAGTTACAAGACCGCCACCAACTTGCTCTTTTCCTACTAATTGTACGTTAGCAGCTTTAACCATTGCGTCTGCAGCTTCTATTGCTGCTACTAATCCTTTAGTTTCGATCATTCCTAATGCGTTTGCGTTTGCCATTATAAATTCCTCCTTAAATTTAAGCTATATACTTTAAAATTTGTTTTGTTATCTTAATTCACTTATTATTTTCTTAACAAGTAAGTTAACAAGCTCTTCTGTGTCTGAAGATGAAAGTGAGCTATTACTGCAAGTAGCCTCATTGCTGCTTCCACCTCTGAAATGTTCAATTTCTCTAACTCCATAAGCTACCTTTTTGATGTTTACAAGGTGAAGTGGTCCTACGTTATCAGATGTTGCACTTCCTCCTATAGCTCCACAACCTAAAGTTAATGCAGGAACTATGTTTAGAGAAGCACCTATTCCTCCTAAAGTACTTGGAGTATTTACTGGTATTCTTGATACCGGCATGCTAAGAGCAAATCTTTTCACTAATTCCTTATCTTCACAGTGCATTGAGAATGTGTGTCCTGCACCTTCATTAAGAAGTATCTCTCTACATTTAGTTTCTATAGCATCTACATTCTTTTCAACATAGAATCCTAGAATTGGAGCTAATTTTTCTCTTGAATATGGTACATTGTGTCCTACTTCTGTTTCTTCTGCAATAAGTACTCTTGCTGAAGCAGGTACGTTAGTTAAACTTGCAAGTTTTGCAATAGTTTCTACACTTTTACCAACAATTTGTGGATTCATACTTCCGTTAGCTCTCATTATAAATTTACCAAGTTGTTTTGCTTCTTCTGGACTTAAGAAATATGCTCCTTGGTTTTTCAACTCAGCTACTACTTTATCTTTAATAGCTTCTTCTATAATTATTGATTGCTCAGAAGCACAAATTGTTCCATTATCAAATGTTTTAGAATCCATTATTCTCTTAACTGCAACTTTAATATCAGCGCTCTTATCTATAAATGCTGGACCGTTTCCTGGACCAACTCCAAGAGCTGGTGTACCTGAAGAGTAAGCCGCTCTAACCATTGCTGAACCACCAGTTGCAAGTATCATAGCTGTATCTTTATTTTTCATTAACTCGTCTGTAGCTTGAAGTGTTGGAATTGTAATACATCCAATAGCTCCTTCTGGGCATCCAGCTTTAACAGCTGCTTCATTCATAATCTTAACTGTTTCTAATATAGAGTTCTTAGCATTTGGGTGTGGTGAAAATACTATTGCATTTCCACACTTTAATGATATAAGAGCTTTATACATAGTTGTTGATGTTGGGTTAGTTGAAGGAATTAATCCTGCAATTACTCCCATTGGTATTGCAACATCCATAACTTTCTTCTCTTCATCTTCTGCTACTATTCCAACAGTTTTAAGATCTTTAATATAATCATAGATATAAGTAGAACCAAATATATTTTTGATTACTTTATCTTGCCATATTCCAAATCCAGTTTCTTCTACTGCCATCTTTGCTAACTTTTCTGCATTTGCTGCAGCAGCCTCAGCCATAGCCTTAATTATTTTATCAATCTCTTCTTGAGACTTTTGAGCTAATTTTGCTTGAGCAGCCTTAGCTGTTCTAATTAAATTTCTGACTTCTTGTATAGATGCCAAATCTTTATCTGTAAGTTCCATTATTTTTCACCCGCTTTGTTATATTCTAGTATGGCCTTTATAAGTACATCCTTTTTGGCAAATTTAATTTGTTTATTTGTCATGTTCGGAATTTTTAAGGTTCTAACTAGTCTTCTTAACTCTTCTACCTTCATAGAATTGTAATCTATTTGCTCTTCAGAGTCATTTTTCATATGTTCTTCTATTTTATTATTTTCTAGTTCTTCTTCTACTTTTACTACCTTAATATCTTCTTTAGGTTCAGCCTTCTCATTTTTAACTGGTTCTTCAACTTTCACTTTAGAAGCTTCTGATTTTTTCTCATCCTTTGAAACTTGCTTTTCATTAGATGACTTTATAGAAACCTCTTGTGAATTTTTTTTACCTTCGAAGAATAAATCTTGAACTTGTAAATCTACCCTTGGTATTACATGAGCAGCTCTAAAAGTACCTAAAGTTTCTACTGAAGACACGGCTGCATCAACTGCAGCCTTTACAGCTCCTACATCTCCAGTTATTTTAATAGTAGTTATTCCACCTTTTACTTTCTCTAGTCCAATCAAGGTAACATTTGCAGCCTTTAGAGCAGAATCTGCAGCTTCTACCGCTGCAACGTATCCTCTTACTTCTACTAGACCTAATGCTTTACTCATATACTAAGTCTTCGCCTAAAAGTTTATTGGTTGTTGAGCAACTGATTTAACAGCTTCTGCAAAAGCGTCACATGCTGCCTTACATGCTGATTGAGTACCAGTAAGTAATCCGCCACCATAGTTTGTTTCAGTTGGAGGTCCGAAGAACTCTTTCATTTCAACATCTGCTGCTTTAAGAGCTGCATCTAATCCATAAATAGCTTCAAGTGGTGGAGCTACAAGATAAGCTATTGCTTCTCCTTCTTTAACTCCTGCTACCTTTGAAAGATAAGTTCCAGTTCTTGAAACACAGTGTGCATAGTAAGCTATAGAGTTATCTTCGTTAGCACTTACAAAGTGTGATCCATTTTCCATGAAGTCGATAGCAGCATTTAAACCACTTCTTACTTCTGCAGGACTTGGTCCAGCTATTATTCCAATAACTTCACCTGCAAGTTTTGTAGATGCATTAGCCGCACCTGCATACATTGATCTTGCATATACTACATCAACTTCAGCAGCTTTAGTAGCTTCATCAAGAGCAGTGTAAGTTACATCATCACTATCAGCAGTGATAATACCTAAACTTTTATGATGAGGTTGTAATTCTAATTTTTTTATTAATTCTGGGCTTACATTTGAAATTATTTTAACGCTTAATACTGTTGGACGTAATGCTTCATTAATCACAATAAATTCCCCCTAAGTTATATTTTAAGATTTATTCCAGATGCTTTTTTATCAAGCATTGTCTTGATAAGTTCAGCTATATGTGCTCCAGCTTCAACTGCTGTAGTACCACCCTTATGGATGTTTGATATAACTGTTCTGTTAGCTTCTGGCATGTTAGCTGTTGGTCTGTAAGCTATATAAGCACTCATTGATTCAGCTGTAACAAGACCTGGTCTTTCACCTACTAGCATACATACAACTTCTGCTCCTGTTGCATCACCAATAGCATCCATAGCTCCAACTCTGCAATGTTTAATGAATAATATATCTCCAAGTTCAATTCCATACATTTTTAATCCTTGTTTAATTGCAGGAACTGCATCTTTTAGATTAGCTTCAATAGCTGCTGAAGAAAGTCCATCTCCAACTACTAATAATACCTTTTGACCTGATAATTTATCTTTTATAAACTTAGTAGTTTCTTCATCAAATTTTCTTCCAAGGTCAGGACGAGTTATATATTGGTCTTTATCAACACACATTGTGTTTACTGGTATTAAGTTATTTTCTTTTATGAAGTCTTCAGATACATAAGAGAATACTGAGTCTTGTGCAGCAGCATGGTCAGCTCTAACTCTTAATTGAGTTATAGTTTTGTATCTTGTACCTGCTCTTCCAATACCTATTCTAGCAGGAGTTTTTTCCTTCATTTTTAGGTATCCTTCTCTATCATGAGGGTTTTCAACTAAAAGTTGTTTTTTAAGATCGATTTCTGTGATATCTGGAATGCATCCATTCTCGTCTATTACAGTTTTTTCACTAACCTTTTTTGCCACTTCATTTACTATGTCAGTAGCACCCTCTTTTCCTACCATTTCACCTAATAATTTTTCAACCATTGATTTTAATTCTTGTTCGTTCATCAGTAGTTCCCCCTTATCCTAAGAATATTGAAGCATCGCCAGCTCTTTTAGTTAACTTACCGTTTTCTATGATTCCCATTTTTTCCATCCACTCTTCGAAAGGTTTAATAGGCTTCACTCCTAATAATTCTCTTAAAGTAGCTGTTTCCTGATGTCCAGTTGTTTGATAGTTAAGCATTACGTCATCACCATGAGGAATTCCCATGAAGTATGTACATCCTGCTGTAGCAAGTAATACTGCTAGGTTTTCTATATCATTCTGATCAGCTTTCATATGGTTTGTGTAACAAGCGTCACATCCCATTGGAAGTCCTGAAAGTTTACCCATGAAGTGGTCTTCAAGACCTGCTCTTATAACTTGTTTTGCATCATATAGGTACTCAGGTCCTATAAATCCAACAACTGTATTTACTAAGAATGGTTGGAATCTCTTAGCGAATCCATAACATCTAGCTTCCATTGTTACTTGGTCAGCACCATGGTGTGCATCTGAAGAAAGCTCTGAACCTTGACCTGTTTCAAAATACATTACGTTTGGACCTGTAGCAGTTCCCTCTTTAAGTGCAAGTTGTCTTGCTTCTTCTATTGTTGCTGCATTAAATCCAAATGCTTCGTTTCCTTTTTCAGAACCAGCGATTGATTGGAATATAAGGTCAGCTGGTGCACCTCTTCTGATTGCTTCCATTTGTGTAGTTACGTGTGCAAGTACACAAGTTTGAGTTGGTATTTGCCATTTTTGTTTAAATTCATCAAATCTCTTTAATACTTTAGTTACACTCTCTACAGAGTCATCAACTGGGTTTAATCCAAGTACTGCGTCTCCAATACCATAGCTTAATCCTTCCATTAAAGATGCAAGTATTCCATCTGGATCATCTGTTGGGTGGTTTGGTTGTAATCTAACAGATAATGTTCCTGGTTCTCCTATAGTTGTATTACAATGAGCTGTAACTTTTATTTTTTTAGCCGCATATACTAAGTCCATATTAGACATTATTTTTGCAACAGCAGCTACGATTTCTGATGTTATCCCTCTTGAAACTCTTCTTATATCTGCTCCTGTAGTATTATCATCTAGTAACCACTCTCTAAATTCAGCTACAGTTAAATTTTTAACTTCTGCATATATTTTTTCATTTACGTCATCTTGTATTATTCTTGTAACCTCATCTATTTCATAAGGTACTGCTGGACTATTTCTTAAATCAGACAGTGTAAGATTAGAAAGTACAACCTTTGCTGCAACCCTTTCCTCTGATGACTGTGCAGCTACTCCTGCTAATTTATCTCCTGATTTTTCTTCGTTTGCTTTTGCCATAACTTCCATTACTGAATTAAACTGGTATACTTTTCCGAATAATTTAGTTTTTAAAATCATGATAATCCTCCTCTCGGTTAATTAAATACTAATGTTTTTATAACTACAGGTAATACTTTACCTTCCGCTACGGGTTTTCCTATATCTATATAATCTCCATTTTCCACCTTGATACCGTCTATACAAACTATATCCTTATCAAAATTTAAAAGGGAGTAAATAGCCTGACCTAATACCTTTGCCATATCATTTTCAACAATTATAATAAGTGGAAGCTTTCTATCAATAAGTTCTTTCATTCCACCTACTAGCCCCTTTGCTATATCTTGTATTTCTATAAAAGAAGGGTTCTTCTTTCCATGTAGGGCTATGGCAATACTCTGAAGTTCATTTTCATACTTAAACCAATTAATTTTTTCTGATATAGCTTTTTCTAAAACTTCAGCACTTCTATTTTCATCTTCTAAACTAAGTTTTAAGATTGGTAAATTCTTTATAGGGAAGTTGTCATGGGTATATGTAATGGTACTACCACTAATATCCATAGTATGAGATCCAGCTCCAACTACTGTTGCCCTTATAGTTTCTATAGATTTTACCAACTTTAACTTTTTACATAACTCTGAATTTTTAATAGCTTCTCCTAGAAGTATTCCTATATCACCATACTTAAAGTAATCTTCTATAGGTGCTTCATTATATACATAATCAGCTACTCCTCCTGAGAAAGATATGCATTTAATCTCCTCTTTTAAAGCTATGGATTTATTGGTAATTATCATTTCGAAGGTACTAGTCTGAGATTTAATCCCCACACTCTCTTCTAAAAGTTTTACCATCTCATTAACAATAGGTGTTAACATTTCTTTAGTTGCTTTATATCCAACCTTGATATCAAAGTTATGTTCATTTATAATGTTTTGTATTTTAGGAGCAATATATACTATATTATTTGTGTCTTTATCAAGTTTTATAAGTCTTCCACCTATATCAAGACATCCAGTTTCTTTTAAATCTCCTCTAGTAAATACAGCTAAGTTTGTAGTCCCTCCACCTATATCTAAGTTCACTACACTTGTGGAATGTTCACTGGAGTAAATGTGGGCTCCTGCACCCTTAGCAGCTATAATACTCTCAAGATCTGGCCCTGCTGTTGCTACTACAAAGTCTCCTGCAAATCCACTTAGAGTATGAAGCACTTCATTTGCATTCTCTTTTCTAGCAGTTTCACCTGTGATAATTACAGCTCCCGTCTGTATCTCATCTTTATTGATACCTGATTTCCTATATTCTAAAGACACTATATCTTTGACTTTCTCAGCATCAATTTCTGTCATAGACTTAAGTGGTGTAAAGTAAACATCACTTCTGTAAACTACCTCTTTATCAACTATTGATATTCTAGGTACTGAAAAACTTGAAGCAGTGTTTTCTATGATTAACTTAGAAAATACAAGTTGAGTTGTACTAGTTCCAATATCAATTCCAACACTTAAAAGCTCTTCTCTCATTGAATCACCTCCAACTGCAAATATAAAAAGGCTCAAAGTTATCAAATTAATTCTCATATAAAATGAAAAGCTAATTTCTTATAACTTTAAGCCCCTTTGCTTAAATCAAACTACTTCAATGTAGTTCTATATCTATTGAATTTTTATAGGAAACCTAAATTTAATTTTAGTTCCCTCATTACTAGAAGATATATCTATACTTCCTTTTAATTTATCCGATATATAATTTTTAACTATAGACATTCCTAAGCTTGAAGATTTATTTATGGAAGTATCGAAGCCAACACCATTGTCAGCTACTGATATTTCCCTAAAGTCTTCACATTCAGCCACAGTAATTTTTATAGTACCACATTCTCTATCATTAAAAGCATGATCATAACAATTTTGTATCAGTTCATTAATTATAAGAGATATTGCAGTAATTCTATCTGTATCAATATAAAAATCGTCACCCGATACTTCTATATTAATTTCCTTTTGAATGTTTAAAAAACATCTTTTAGCATTATCTACAATAGCATTTATAACCTTCATCACCTTTACCTCATCACCTATATCCTTTGATAAAAGTTCATGAGTTGCTGCAATAGCAAGAATTCTATTTACGCTTTCCTGAAGACTTACTTTCGCCTCTATGCTCTCACATCTTCTACTTTGAATACGTAGAAGTGAAGCTACAGTTTGTAAATTATTCTTTACTCTATGATGAATTTCTTTTATTGCGACTGATTTAGAGATTATTTCAGCTTCTTTATTTTTTATGTCTGTTATGTCCTGAACTATTTCAATAACCCTCAAATCCTCTTCTTTAATTAGTATCCTTTTTATTCCATAATAAAAATTTTCAACTTTTACTTCCTTTGTTATTACTTTATTGTCTTCTGTAATCTCTAATATTTTATTAATAGTAATAAAGAGTGTATTATCTAAAGACAAGTCATCGTAATGCATACCTTCCAGTTCATTATATCCTTTACCTATGTATATCATGTCAGCTTTTCTATTTTTAATTCTTAGTATGCCATCCTTATCATAAACTAAAATAGCAGAGTCTAAATTATCATTAATTAGTTTATTTGAGTTTATTAAGTTCATAAGCTGATGTGTTTTTTGTCTTTTGCTTTTGGAGCCATCATTGGGAATAGTGAAATCTTCTTGTATTTCATTGCTAATGTCATTCTCAACGATAATTACTCCTATGATTTTTTCTTTATTCAAAATAGGGTATATTTTTTGCCTTACAAATCTATTTTCCTGAGTTAAAGCCCTAACTCCTTTAAATACTTCTCCAGTTTTTAAAGTTCTTATTACTCCAGGCTCATTGATTCTTAGAGCTTTTTTTCCTACTACAGAATCAATATAAATAGATTCTTTTTTTCTTCCTTCAGCTACCACTATAGCTTCATCTGAATTTTTTGATGGTACATCTATAAATGCATCACATTCCTCTAAATCGGCTACTATCTCTATGGAACTAGAAATTTCTATGATTTTATCAACATCCTCATCAGTGAGGTTAGTATACTTTTTGCATAACTCTCTTATCTTATTCATAAGCCACTATTAAAGTTTTTGCAATATCAGTCATAGAACATCTTCTATCCATACTTAATTTTCTAATATATCTGTAAGCCTCTTCTTCATCGGAATTTAATTCTTTCATAAGTATACCCTTTGCTTTTTCAATTAATTTTCTTTCGTTCAACTTTGATGTAACTTTCTCTAGGTCATGTTCAAGTTTCTTAAATTCATCCACCTTAGATAAACACATTTCTACTGTTGGAATAAATGATTTTTCATCTAAAGGCTTTACTAGATATCCATATGCACCCACACTTTTAGCCTTTTCTATAAAGTCATTATCATTAAAGGCTGTTAATAATAGTATTCCACCAGCAAGATGTTCAAGTCTTATTCTCTTACTAGCTCTAATTCCATCAAGAATCGGCATCTGTATATCCATGATGACTAAATCGGGTTTATACTCTTTACAGAGTTCCACAGCACTAAACCCATCTGAAGCTTCAGCTACTACATTGTAACCTTCTGCTTCTAGAATATCTCTGATATCCATTCTAATAATAGGCTCATCGTCGACTATTATGATATTTTTACTCATATTTAATTATTCTCCTCTGTATTATGAACTTAAATATTTAATTAATTCCTCTATTCCAGTTCCATCTAAAGTATTTACTTCAAAGATTCTAGAGACCCCAGCTTGCT
This sequence comes from Clostridium sp. UBA1056, assembly GCA_002316385.1. Taxonomy (GTDB): domain Bacteria; phylum Bacillota; class Clostridia; order Clostridiales; family Clostridiaceae; genus Clostridium_J. Next base: position 68,103 of record DCDL01000051.1, on the reverse strand, counting down.
TTAAAATATCTCTAGCATGTTCAATTTTGTCTTCACTATTGGCAATGTCTATCTTTGTCACTATACCAATACAATCCTTCGCAAACATACTACAAAAACCTGGTGCTATGTAATCTTCTTCAGCGGTACAATCACATACTAGTGCAATTATGTCCGCATCCACTGAGGTTACTATTAAAGCTTTATAATAAGATCTATTTTCTAAGTATTCCCCTGGAGTATCTATAGACTCATCGTAAATCTCTACTGATTGAGTCTTCTTGTATTTTAAATCTAAATCGTGAATCTTTTGGCATAAAGTGGTTTTTCCACTTCCCGTCTTACCAATAAATATTGTCTTTTTCATATTTCCTCCTACGTTCTTGTAATTTTGGTAGAAGTAAATTTCAATAATTCTTCAAGTACAGATGTAACTTCCTTCAGTGCTGATTCCACAGAACTAACATCTCCTGTTATAACAAGTGAGCCACTAAATCTATCTACAAATCCAAGATTAACTCCAGCAGCTTTTGTAGCTATATCTGCAGCTATTATTGAGCCTTCACTTGGAGTTATGGTTAATATTCCAATAGCATCCCTCTTATCTACTACAAGACCTAGTTTTTTATAAAGATCTTCAGTAGGATTTGCTATTATATGCGCAAGAGTTACTTGTTTACCAGGAACAAATTCCTGTATAATCCTTTGCTTTTCTTCACTCATATACTCACCTTACCTTTGTATTCAGAAGTAATACTCGAAAATACTATTTTAATACAAAATAATAATATTAGTATTACCTGTGTTTTGACAACTATTCTTAAATAATCATATAATTTTATAAAAAATAATAAAAGCCCCTTGAAAACATAAATATTTTCAAGAAGCCCCTTTGCTTAAAACCATTACACTACTTTGTGTATATTAACATTATATAATTAGAAATTTCTACTGTCAATACATTTTATTGCTTATTCTTTAATTTTTCCTATGATTTCAACAACATCAAGAGGAGTTGGATTTTTAGGATTTGTTGCTGTACATGCATCAAGTAACGCTAGGTTTGCAATTTCCTCTTTTAATTGCTCTAATTCCTCCATAGACACACCACAAGCTTTTAAATTTGTAGGCATCTTCATTTCCTTTTGTAACTTTTTAATTTCATTTACAAGACTTCTAACTCCAGCTCTTGCATTACTGCAAGGCAATCCTAGTAATTTTGCTACATTCGCATACTTAACAGCAGCTCTAGAGAAATCATTGCTTTCATACCCTACTATATCAGCATTAAACTCTACAATATAAGGAAGTAATATAGAGTTTGTTCTTCCATGAGGTACATGGAACTTTCCACCTAAAACATGAGCTATACCGTGATTTAATCCAAGAGAAGCTGAATTGAAAGCAATACCTGCAAGACATGAGGCATTATGCATTTTTTCTCTAGCTTCTAAATCACCACCATCTTTATATGCTCTTAAAAGATATTTAAAAGATAACATAAGTGCTTTTTCAGCTAATGCATCTGAAAAATCAGAAGCATCTGTAGATACATAAGCTTCAAGAGCATGTGTAATTACATCCATACCTGTATCCGCAGTAATTACTCCAGGTACACTTTTTACTAGTTCAGGATCTAATATAGCCACATCTGGTAATAAATCATCTGAAACTAAAGGATACTTTGTTCCCTTAGACTTATCTGTTATTACTGAGAAGGAAGTTACCTCAGAACCTGTACCACTTGTAGTTGGAATAGCTATAAACTCCATATCTGTAACAGATGTAATTTTTTTTGCAAAGTCCATTATAGCTTTTGCAGCATCAATTGAAGAACCTCCGCCTAGTGCAACTAATACTTCTGGTTTAGCTTTTTGAACTTCTTCTATTCCTTGAACTATTAGCTCTATTGGTGGATCTGGAACTATATCGCTAAATATAGTTACATCAGCATTTTTTAGTTTTTCTGTAACCTTATTAATCATTCCTGACTTTACCATGAAAGGATCTGTAACTATGAAAGTCTTTTTATTCCCTACTTCCTCCAACCTGTCTAAAGCGCCTTGCCCAAAATAAATCTGAGTTTTAATTTTAAAATTGTTCATCATAAACTCCTTTCAAGTCCATATTATTTATGTATAGTCTTTAAATTTAGTTAACTATTTATACGGTAAGTTTATTAAAATAAAAAATCTTTATTAAGTCCATCCTAAAGGCAAATAGAAAAAGCTCCATAGGATTATTCCTATGGAGCTTCGCTGCTCTTTAAGTACTTCATTGTACATATTTTTAATATACTATTTTAAAAAATAAAAGTCAATGAATATTCATTTAATTAAAATACAAAATTTTCTCTTATACTAATTTTCCATTCATATTTACCATATGTATCATTCTTTAGTTTATATTTCCATAACATTTTTATTTGTATTAATAAAATTTAATAATTACGATTTTCTAAAGCTTTTTCTGATAAAATTCCTCTAAATTTGCCATTAAATATACCTTATTTTTATAACTTTATACGTTTACATTTAGTTGTTTTTAAAATATAATATTTATATAAATATGTTAATTTCTTTCTGTTAGGAGGATAAAATGAAAACTTATCATTATAATACTTCTGTAAAAAATAACATTATACATTTATATCCGAAAGAATCTAAAAGTAATATATGGTACATAGCTTCTATAGCGTTTCTTATGTTTTTTATGTTATTTCATTTATTCTTTTCAAACCTATTAAACATAGATGGAAAGTTTCCTTTAGTATGGATTATATTATTGTCTCTTACTTTAGTTATAACCATTACTAATTTTAATGAGCTTCGCTCTTCTAATTATATTATTATCAGCTACATTATAAGTATTCCTATGAGTTTAAATTATTTCTTGTTTAAGTTATCTATATATATACCTAGCCATATAATTTTTATATTGTCTCTAAGCTTAGCTATAATTTATGGAGTTACAAAAGAATTTCATACTAAAAAATATATAAGGATTATTTTAGTGCTTTTATCTGTATGTATTTTCTTTTCAATTAATTATTACTTATATTCTCAAAGAATTATAAAAGATTCTACCCTTGAAATTATAGCAAAGAAAGCTATCGGTATGAATATGTATTCATTGAAGCCTTTAGATAAGGCCAACTTATCAAATGTAAATACTCTAAAAATAAAAAATGTGTCTAACTTAGAAGGCTTAGAAAATGTTACAAATTTAAATGAATTAGATATAACTGATAATGGATTAATTTTAGACTATTCTCCTATTGCTAAGTTAGGTAATCTAAAAACTCTTAGCATATATAATAGTGATTTAAATATATTAGGTGAGGTAGATTTTATAGAAAGTGTAGAGAATTTTCAGCTTATTTATCCAAAAACTAACTCTATGAAAGGCCTTCCCCTATTTCCAAATGTAATAAACTTAACTATTAATTTTAGCAGCGACTTTGCCCTATCAACCTTAAAGAATTTTCCTAAGGTTGAGGAATTTTCTCTCTGCTTAGAAGGCCCCTTAACTGTAGATGGCCTAGAAGTTATAAATAACTTAAAGACATTGAATCTCTCCTACGCTTATATCTCTGATTACTCTAAACTTTTTGATATACCAACTCTAGAAACTATTCACTTAAAAAACTGCTATATATCTGATATAGATGATTTCATAAAGAAAGCTGAAGCTAAAGATATTAAGGTTATTATGTAAATTTACATAATGACCTTAATACCTTTATTATAACTTTTATTAATATATTTAATAATAAGTGTATACTTCCTTTTTTGTTAAAACCGTCATTATAATCTTTATAACAAATACCCAAGAACTACTAACATAAATCATTTTAAATTGGTCATCATAATTATTGAGAAATTGAATAGAATTATTAATGTATAATTAATAAATTTTGTATACAAATAATAAAGGTTTTTAATATTCAGTAAATTGATTGAATATTTTCCATATTCATGATACAATAGTAATTAAAATATACGAGATACAATTGAGAGGGAGTGAATTTTTTATGATGATAAAACTTACTGTAAGGAGCATTATGAATTTAGGCCTATGGGGCAGACTTTGTGAATATAAAGGGTGGGATAAACTTATAGTTAGAGAAGGTTTAATCTCTCTTGATAGTGAAGTTGAATTTGATGATGAGTTCCTAAAGAGAGACGTTGTACCAATAGAAGAATTAAAAGTATTCTTATTTAACGTAGATACTGAAGATGCTAAATATTGTGGTACATTATTGGCAAGAGACTTAGATGACGCAAAAATTAGAGTTGGAATGATTCACAATGTGACTAAAATTACAACTATACAAGAAATCTCTAAGGAACAGTTATTTAATATGAAAAATAAACATATGGTTCTTGCAAGAATACCTCTTTAATCTGTAAGTGTTCAACCAATAAATTAATCCCCATTTAACTGAGATATCTCAGTTAAATGGGGATTAATTTATTATAATCTAAACCTCTTTAAACTGTACGTTATGTGCATAGTGAAATACTACATCTCTTTGTACCTCTACTATTGATGTATTAATATTTTTTCCGTCAACACTTAAAGTTACATAACTATGGTCTCCATATCTTTTTAGAAATTTATCCATATCTGAGCGCTTAATACTGATTGGCAATATTTCTCCATTGCTTCTAGTTATTATTCCCATGGTTCTTTCTTCATTTCTAAATTTTCTTCCCTTAATTTTTAGATCTCTTAAACTAGCGTCTATTATCATAGTAACCTCTCCCTATTTACTTAAGTATAATTTCTATATATTATATTTAAATAAATTGAGGAATATTACTTCGATTTAAATATTACATATTAATTTGAAGCTCTATAGGGCAATGGTCTGAACCTAATACTTCTGTATGTATCTTAGCTGAAACTAAACTGTCCTTTAATCTTTCAGAAGTACAAAAATAATCAATTCTCCACCCTGCATTTTTCTCTCTAGCTTTGAATCTATAGGACCACCAAGAATATGTTCCCTCTAAATCTGGATAAAAATTTCTAAAGGTATCTATAAAACCAGAGTCTAATAATTCAGTGAATTTATTTCTCTCTTCATCAGTAAATCCTGCATTTCTTCTATTATTTTTAGGATTTTTAAGATCTATCTCCTTATGAGCTACATTTAAATCTCCACAAACTATCACTGGTTTATTCTTATCTAAATTCTTAAGATACTTTCTAAATTCATCTTCCCAAACCATTCTATAATCAAGTCTCTCTAGCTCTGATTTAGAATTTGGCGTATAAACTGTTACAAGATAAAAGTTTTCGAACTCTAAGGTAATTACTCTGCCTTCATTATCATGTTCCTCTATTCCAATACCATAAGATACATTCATAGGTTCTACCTTTGTAAATATAGCAGTTCCCGAATATCCTTTTTTTTCAGCATAATTCCAATATTGATGATATCCATCTAAGTTAAGGTCTATCTGACCTTCTTGGACTTTACTTTCTTGAATGCAAAACATATCTGCATCTACTTCTTTAAAAAAATCTAGAAATCCTTTTTGAACACAAGCTCTAATGCCATTAACATTCCAAGAAATTAATTTCATATATTCTACCTCTTTTCTAAAATACTTTAATTATTTCTAATAACTTAAAATATATTTTATTCTTAACTCCTTTATTGTAGCATATACTATATATTTATTTGTACTCTCTATTGGATTATTTGCATATTTCAACTGAATCTATTAAACTCTATTTACAGATTTAATAAAAAATATATTCTCTGTTAAATAAAAAATCCCATATAAATCAGTCAATAAAACTACTTTTATACAGGATTTTAAATTATTATACCTTATATTTTATTATCATTTTATGGAGTATAATGTTTACTTATTGTTGTAACTATATTATTTTTTGTATCTATCTTAAATAACCTATCTCTTAGTTCTTCTGGGTTATATTTATACACATTATATCGATCTTTACCAAGATCTATACGATTTTTAAAAGTATCATAATCAACACTTTGTAAATCAATAGTATTATTATTCGGATTTAATTCAAAGGCTAACAAATTCATTGTCACACTATTAGATACCTCGTAAACTTCTATTTGCGCTACTGAATTTCTAATGTAATAACCATCATATACTCCATAAGTTCCATCTTCTCGTTTTATAACTTTATTACTATTATCTTTCTTAGCTTCTGTTACTGCTTCTTCTCCAGTATAAAATTCTACTTCATCAAAGGATATATAAATGGTATTATTCTCTTTATATATATCTGTTACAAGTCCAATCCTACTGTCATATACATCTTCTTTCGCATTTTCTTTTGTATTTTCTTTTGTATTTTCTTTTGTATTTTCTTTTACATTCTCTTTTACATTTAAAGTAACATGAACATTTCTTCCATATTCCTTTGTTATCCCATTATATGAGTACTGTCCAGGTTTATTAGATATACCGAGGTTTTCCTTTCCCCAAAGTACATAATCCTTAACTTTATTATTATCCACAGTTATATCCACTTCTTCTGGTAAAACAAATGAACCATCATCTTCATATATTTCATAAGATAGCTCTACACTTTCCATTTTATCTCTTATACTAGTAAGCACTTTCTCCATATTCTCTATATCAACCTTATTTTCAATTGCTAATTTAATAATATAGTAAGCATCATCATATCTATTTTTATTTAAATATTGATCCTTTATATCCATATAAATCTGCTTGTCATTCTTACCTTTTGCTATTGCAGCTTCATAAGATTTTCTAGCTTCTGTGTAATTTTTTTCTTCTAAAAATTTATTTCCTTCTTTTATATACTTTTCTATCTCATTTTCTTCAACTTGAATATCTTTAGCTACATTATCAGATAATACAATTTCTTTATCTTTATTTTTGCATCCCCCTATCATCATTGTACCAGTGACCATGGTAACAGCAGCAAAATACAATATAAATTTATTAAATTTCATTTTAAAACGCCTCTCGCTTAATAACTTTAGTATAATTATATGATTAAGTTTTTAACAACTATAGCAAACTTATTTCCAAGTTATTAACAATACTATTTATTATTTAATGGTGTACTTACTTCTTACTTCTTACTTCTTACTTCTTACTTCTTATTGTGACATATACTATATATTTATTTGTACTCTCTATTAGGTTATTTGTATATTTCAACTGAATCTATTAAACTCTATTTACAGATTTAATAAAAAACATATTCTCTGTCAAATAAAAAATCCCATATAAATCAGTCAATACAACTTCTTTTATACAGGATTTTTTAACTTATTGTACCTTATATTTTATTATCATTTTATGGAGTATATTGCTTGCTCATTTTTGTAACTATACCATTTTTCATATCAACATTAAATTGTAAGTTACTAACATATCCACCTTTCCAATTATCTATCTTCTTTTTAAAAGTACTATAATCAACACTCTGCAACTCGATTGTATGATTATTAGATGGGTCTACCTCATAGGATAATAAATTGAAGGAAGCATCCTTAGATACTTCATAAACCTTAATCTCACCGATGTGATATCTAATATAATAAGGATCTGGCAATGTGTACGTTCCATCTTCTTTTTGCATAGCCTTATTGTCTTTTACAGCCTCTGCTACTGCTTCTTCCCATCCAAAATAAAATTCTGCTTCATCAAAGGATATATAAACAGTGCCATTATCTGTATAAATATCTTTTACAATTCCAAACTTACTATCATATATGTCTTCTTTTGCATTTTCTTTTATATCTTCTTTTGTATTTTCTTTTGTATTTTCTTTTACATTTTCTTTTACATTTAAAGTAACATAAACATTTCTTCCATATTCCTTTGTTATCCCATTATATGAGTACTGTCCAGGTTTATTAGATATACCGAGGTTTTCTTTTCCCCAAAGTACATAATCCTTAACTTTATTATTATCCACAGTTATATCCACTTCTTCTGGTAAAACAAATGAACCATCATCTTCATATATTTCATAAGATAGCTCTACACTTTCCATTTTATCTCTTATACTAGTAAGCACTTTCTCCATATTCTCTATATCAACCTTATTTTCAATTGCTAATTTAATAATATAGTAAGCATCATCATATCTATTTTTATTTAAATATTGATCCTTTATATCCATATAAATCTGCTTGTCATTCTTACCTTTTGCTATTGCAGCTTCATAAGATTTTCTAGCTTCTGTGTAATTTTTTTCTTCTAAAAATTTATTTCCTTCTTTTATATACTTTTCTATCTCATTTTCTTCAACTTGAATATCTTTAGCTACATTATTAGATAATACAATTTCTTTATCTTTATTTTTGCATCCCCCTATCAGAATTGTACCAGTAACTATAATAATAGCTGCAAAACACAATATAAATTTATTAAATTTCATTTTAAAACGCCTCCCGCTTAATAACTTTAATATAATTATATGATTAAATTTTTAACAACTATAGCAAAGTTATTTCCAAGTTATTAACAATACTATTTGTTATTGATTAAATAGTAAAAGATGCTTTATGAGTCTTTATATGTGTTCATAACAAGTTGCTGAAAATAGCTTAAATAAAGACTCTTCCACATATCTCATTATTTCTTGTCACGCCTTCTTACGGCGTTGTTTTGGAAAGTCGGGCACCATTTAGGCACCACAGATATAATGACCTTATATCTGAAACATTTCGTTTCCCTTCCGTTCCAATTTTCGATGAGTAGAAATTTCGTAGCAAGCATAGGAAGAGAGTACCCTTTCCGAAAATTCACTTGTTGGGAGGTATCCCAAATCATATTACTTCTCCTCAGATGGGTTACTATTCCAAATCTATAAAATTATGTAGGAATGTAGCAAGAAATATAGTATAATTTTTCTGATAACAATGAAAGCTGATATAAAGCGAATTTATATTTTCTGTATTGGAGGAGATATCATGATAACACATAATAATCTGGAAGAATATAGCGACCCGATTAATTATGATCTTGAATTTGGTGGTGAAACTGATAAATATAATTTCTATCTTGAACTTGCTAAATTGAACACAGGAGAGGTTTTAGAACTTGCATGTGGCACAGGGCTAACCATGATACACATAGCGAAATATGGAATAAAGATTTCGGGCATTGACATTGCACCAGATATGCTTCAATATGCACGAATTAAAGCAGAGGGGTTACCTGTAACTTTTATTGAAGGCGATGCTAGGACCTTTGAATTAAAAAACCGTTTTTCTATGATATATTTAACAGGAAATGCATTCCAAGCATTTTTGAGTGATGCAGATCAAAATTTACTACTTAAAACGATTTACAAGCATTTAAAACCAAATGGGGTATTTGCATTCGAAACACGTAATCCGATGGGAACTGATTTATCAAACGAAGATGAAACAAATTGGGGGCAGTTTATTGATAAGGACGGAATACTAGTTCAGGTATCTGGAACACAATTTTATGATGCAGAAAATCACATAATGCATTGGGTGACTTTTCGTGACTGGGGATTTAAGAGAACTACTTCTCGAATTGCTTGTCGTTTTACTGATAATGATACCCTTAGATCATTATTAAATAGCAATGGTTTTAATATTGAAAATCAATATTCAGATTGGAATAAAACTCCCTTCTCGCCTTTAGCTCCTAACATTATTAGTGTTTGTAGAAAATCAGAATAGCCTTTTTGTCAAAAATATACTCGAAAATGAAATGGCAATTAAGCGAGCGAAAGCATAAAAACCGCTTTCGCTCACTCTACACGGTGAACAGCCACGAAGTAGAAGGCAAAAAATCCTTGCTGTATGTGGCTTTCAAGGTGCAGAACCCAGCAGGATAATTGTCTTATATTCCTACCATCAAAATGCTGTTTCATTGCGTGACAAGACAGATAGCGGATAGAGTTATTGCGTTACCCATATTTTCTCTTGTCTCTTTACAGCCTTTTATATCTCTCCGTCAAATTTGAGCAGCATTTGGGCACCACTCGCAGTTTTCAGAGATAAAAAAGAAATCGTCAACAAGCAAAAGATATAATACTTATGCGGGTTTGCGGTGCGTTTTGTATCGAAATCCGTTTTTTTGTATGGTGCTTGTAACTCTATTTTTTATTTAATGGTATATTTACTTTTACAGTGACCACATGATCATTTATAACTTCCATATGTCCTCCATGATCTTTTATGATTTCATTACATAAATATAGGCCTAGACCCCTACTTTCAGATTCTGAAAATTTGTTAGATTTTATAAATGGTTCAAAAATATGGTCATATATTTCCTTAGGAATAACTCCTGACATGCTTTTAACTTCTAAAACATATTCATTACCTTCCACTTTTCCAATTATATAAATCACTTCTTGTGACTTTGAATACTTTATACCATTATCTATTAAGTTTATAATAAGCTCTCTAATCCTATTACTCTGTGCTGGTATTATGGCATTTTCTAAGTTATCTACAATTTTTATAGAGTACTTTTGTGCTTTTATACTCATATCTTCACTTATTTCCTCTACAAGTTTATGGATATTAACATCCTTAAATTCTTCTCTGGTATAAGATAATCCTTTAGACACTTCTATTAGGTCTATAATTAATCCATGTAGTCTTTGACTTTCTAAATATATTCTTTCTATAGCTCTTTTTCTAAACTCCTCATCAGTTGCCATTCCATCTTTTATCATTTCTGCATATCCTGAAATAGCAGTTAATGGTGTTTTCATTTCATGAGTTACATTATCAAAAAAATCTTTTCTACTTTTTTCTAATATCTCTACTTTTCGTTTTTCCTCTTCTATTGTTTTTATTTGTTCTTTTATTTGTTCTTTCATATTGTTAAATTCTTTGGATAGTACAGATATTTCATCATTTCCATGAGCATTTATATGGAAATTATAATCACCTTGTCCAACTTTCTTTACACCTTCTGTTAAGGTTATTATAGGCTTAGTAACTTTAGTTATTATAAAAAAGCATAAAATAAATATAAAAAATAGTATTATAACTTCTACGCCTGCTATAAATAAAAGCATTCTGTTATTTTCACCATAAACCTCACTATAGTCTTTAACTATACTCAGTATTCCTAAATTATCTTCGTTTATAAAAATAGGATAGGATAAAACTCCATATAGCTTTTTATCTTCATATTTAAGATTGACAACAGCAGCTCCTGCTTGGGCATTTTTATTGCCACTATCTAATGTGCTTCTAAAAGATTCATCTACATTCCCACTTAATATTTTTCCTTCTGTATCACATATTTCTACAGTACATTGAAAATTAGATGATATATATCTATTCAAGTAATTACTTTCTTTAACTAAACTATCTTCTTCGTATTCTAAATCTGTTGCTAGTAATCTGTATTTTATTGCTTCTCTAGTACTATACATAGTTTCATTTAGTGATCTACCTATAGATGTCTCCATTCTAATAATTAATATATGTTTTATAGATAAATTTAATATTATTCCAAAAGCTATGATTATTAATAATATGGAAATTATAAATTTTCCTCTTAGTTTCATATTGCTACCTCATTACATATCCTATACCAAATACTGTATCAATAAGTGATCTTTCATTTTCATTATCTAACTTGCTTCTTATTCTTCTTACATGAACATCTACAGTTCTTATATCTCCGTCATAATCAAAACCCCATACTTTATTTAAAAGTTCTTCCCTTGAAAAAACTCTACTTCTATTTTTAATTAGAAATTCTAATAAATCATATTCCTGTGGTTTTAATTTAACTTCTTCCTCATCCTTTAATACTATTCTGCTATCCATATTTATTTTTATATGATTTGAAATCACTAAAAACTCAGTTTCGCTTTTATTTCTATACTTTTCTACGCACCTTAAGGCAGTTTTAACTCTAGCAAGGACTTCTTTTATATGAAAAGGCTTAGTTATATAGTCATCAGCTCCTAATTCTAAGCCTAAAATTTTATCTACTATATCATTTCTTGCTGTCAAAATTATAATAGGAATTAAATACTTGTAATTAATTTCTTTACATAACTCAAATCCACTTTCATCTGGTAAATTTAAATCTAATAATGCTAGATCTGGCTTAAACTTTTGTACTAACTCCCTGCCCTCTTTAGCAGTAAATCCACATCTTACATTATATCCTTCATTTTTTAGAGCAGTATATAAAATATCACTTATAGATACCTCATCTTCTACTATTAAAATCTTTATATCCATAATCTTCTCCTAACTCAGTAATTACACAATAATTATAATATACAACTTAATGTAATGTATTACAATTATATGAAAACAAAATTGATGAATATTTGCTTTCAAATACTATAATGTTATAAAAATATATTAAAACAAAAGCTATGTGAAGCTTTCTATTACTTCATATAGCTTTAAAATTCAATCTATTACCAAATATGCTTTTTCTATTAAAATTAAGCTAATTCAAGGCCTATTTCCATCATCTTCGTAAAAGACTCTTGTCTTTCTTCTGCAGAACAAGATTCTCCTGTAACAGGACAATCTGATATAGTTAAAATAGCTAAGGCATTTACACCTGCTCTCGCTGCATTCATATATAACCCTGCTGCCTCCATTTCACAAGCAACAACGCCCATGTTCTTCCACCTATTTTCCATTACATCTTCTCCATCACCATAGAAAGTATCTGTAGATAACACGTTTCCTACTGTAAAAGATATCTTCTTCTCTCTTGCAACATTAACAGCCTTCTCTAGAAGCTCAAAGCTACATATTGGAGCAAATGTTCCAGGTAAATTAAATTGATGAGCATAATTAGAATTAGTACTAGTTCCCATGGCAAAAACTATATCACGGACTTTAAGATTTCCCCATCCACCTGCTGAACCAATTCTAATTAAATTTTTGCATCCATAAAAATGAATTAGCTCATAAGAGTAAATGCCTATTGATGGAATCCCCATTCCTGTACCTTGCACTGAAATTCTTTTTCCCTTATAAATACCTGTATATCCATACATACCTCGTACAGTATTATATTGAACTACATCCTCTAAATAAGTTTCAGCTATAAATTTTGCTCTCAAAGGATCTCCTGGTAAAAGAACTGTTTCTGCTATATCCCCTACCTTAGCTGCATTATGTGGTGTTGGTACTAAACTACTCATTATAAAACCTCCAAATTATATATTTAATTTTTCTTTTTTATTTTCTCGTAATTCTATATACAAATTATAGCATATTAACATTATTTTACCATTGGACTTTATTATGAATATAAAAATCTCCATCTAGCCTAGATGGAGATAAAAATCTTTTTCTAAATATAAAATTGTATTAACGTTAATAGTATAATTTTAATAACATAACTAAACTGTACATTTCATATTTCTATCACTATATTCCTTGTACACTTTCTCTTACAACTAATTCAGCTGTATATGTATATTCAGACTGTTCCCTAGGTTCTCTTGAAATTATAGATATTAACTCTTCGGTAGCCTTATTAGCCATTTCTTTTAATGGATGTTTAAAACTTGTAAGAGACGGTGTTATAATTTCAGAAAACATCAAATCAGTAAGGCCTATTACTGATAAATCATCTGGTATGGATATCTTAAGCTTACTAGCAGCTTTATAAATCCCATAAGCAATCATATCAGAACATGCTACAATAGCTGTAACCTTATTACTACAACTTAAAATTTTCTCTGCTCCCTTAAAACCTGTTTCTGCATCATATGCCAATGAGTATATCCACTGTTCATCTACTTCTAGACAATAATCCTTCATAGCTTGTCTATATCCTTCAACTCCATCCTTTAAATTAATTGACCATGGTGTTCCATTAATGTATCCTATACTCCTATGTCCTAATTTAATAAGATACTCAGTTCCTTTATAAGCACTATTATAGTTATCTAAGTATATACTGCAAACGTCTTCAGACTTATCAATTTTTCTATCAATGGTTACTATCGGATATTTCATTCTTAATATATCCGCAAATTGCCAAGTCTCCTTTATTGAACTTGCTGCAATTATCATCCCATCTACACAATGCTCTCTCATTAGATTAATATACTTTTCCTCATTTTTTACATTATTGTATGTACTACAAACTAATATACTATATCCATACTCTTCAGCCGTCTCCTCAATTCTTCGGATTAACTGTGAAAAGTAAACGCTAGAAATATCAGGTAGAATTACTCCAATGAGCTTTGTTTTACCATTGACTAAGCTCCTAGCCATTGCATTAGGTTTATAATCAAGTTCTTTAATTAAATTTAATATTTTTTGCTTAGTCTCCTCTGTAGTTTTCGATGTCTTTCCATTAATAACATTGGAAACCGTAGTTGCCGATACTTGGGCAATCTTCGCAATGTCCTTTATTGTAACCCCCATACAGATTCCTCCTGTTTTATGTCATATATAAAGCTATAAATATATTATATATGATACTATATTAAACCACAATAGACCATATGATCCAAAACCTTCATAAGTTTCTACATATAGTCTTTTATGTTTAATTTGTATATAATTATCTTTTATATTCAACGTGTTTAACTTTAAAATGACAGGAACAAGATTTGTTTATTGTAGTGTTTGCCATATTTTCTTTTACTTTTAAATAGAAAAATAATGTTGAGCAAGTAAGCATTATACATCCATACAGATAATTATATCTATAGCCAAAATTATTTAAAATAGTTCCACCAATGAAATTTCCCATAGCTACAGAAAATCCATTAACTAGCATTTTTACAGCAGCAAAGGTATCTCGATTCTCTATATCTATGTTGCTCATCATTAAACTATCTAAAGAAGAAACTATAATACCAACAAATATACCTCTTACTATTAAGAAAAATATAAATAGCTGACTATTTGAAACTATTGATAGTATAAGGCAACTAACAATAGCAATTGTAAATATAGTTATATTAAATTTTCCCACTCCAAATTTTTCTATTATTCTAGGCATTAAAATAAGTCCTACCATACCTAAAATAGTTAATGAAAAAGTTATATATGATATTATATTATTACTTAGATTAAATGACTCTTTTAATATTAAATTATTATAAGGGCCTACACCACTGAATCCTATAGTATTAATAAATAAAAGTATGGCAAAAATCCTAATATACTTATCTGACTTTAAACATTTAATTGATTTTCTCATGTTCTGCTTTACTTCCTCGTTCTCAATTTCATTAGTTATATCCTTTGGTAGTAAAAGGAATCTAATAGCGGAAGTGGCAATAAGAATTATAGCTGACAATAAGAATAACTTTTTATAACCTACTTTAGCAAAGTATGTTATTCCAGTTATATTCCCACCTATTAATGCTCCCAATGCTCCAGCTATTAAATTTACAGAATACTTATAGCTATAAGCACAACACTCCTTTTGTCCTGTAGTATAGGAATATAATAATTGTAATTCAGTAACCTGTACAAGACATGATCCCATATTTATAAGAATTTGACCTAATATAAGAACTGCCATAGTTTCAAATCCCATATGAAGTCCAATCCCCATAGCAGAAATTAATGACCCTATACATAAAATCTTCTTACGACCAACTATCTTAATAAAAGGTCCCATAAAAAAACCTACCAAGTTGAATAAGGATCCTATAGAAAATATTATTCCTATAGATTCAGCTGATAAGCCTATAAAATCATAATATAGAATTTGTAAGAAAAAAAACATTCCCATGGCAAGAGCACATAGAGCTTCACTAGCCACCAATATATGTATGTTTCTTGGAAATGTCTTTATTGTTTGTAAAGTCTTTGATCTACTCATATTATGTCCACCTTAAATAATCATTGTCTATTTAGGTTAAACAAAATTTCAATAGTTATACAAAAATAATGGACTTTCGCAAAATATATTACNNCTTATATAAAATATTGAAGATGCACTTTAATATTATTGCTAAATAATATAAGTGCTTATTCAATATTTATTTAGATTAGCTTATTTTGCGAAAGTCCCTTAAAACTTATTTATTCATATTCAACTTCCTTTAAACATAAACCTTTAGCCTGAGCCATTGGTCCAGCTTGAGCTCTCTCTTTCGCCTCTAATATCTTAGCTATATCACTTGGCTTTAGTCCGCCTTTTCCAACTTCTAAGAGAGTTCCTACTATTATTCTAACCATATTTAAAAGAAATCCATCTCCATTAACTTCTATTTCTATAATGTCATCATTTTTTGTTATATCAATATAATTTATTGTTCTAACAGTAGACTTATTATCTGATTTTAAGCTTGTAAAACTTTTAAAGTCATGAGTTCCAACTAAAATATCTGCTGCTGCTATCATCGCATTTAAATTAATTTTTTCATATGTGTGGTATGTAAATTTTCTATTAAATACATTTCTATATTTTCCATTGTTTATAGTATAAACATAGGTTTTTGCCTTAGCATTATATCTGGCATGAAATCTCTCATTAACGTCTGTTACTGACTTAACCACTATATCTTCTGGTAAAAATTCATAGAGATAATTTAAAATATCTTCATTAGTAAATTTAGAATTAGTACGAAAATTAGCTATATAATTTTTAGCATGTACTCCCGTATCTGTTCTACCACAGCCTATAACCTGGATCTCTTCATTGGCCATCTTACTTAATACATTTTCAATCTTATCTTGTATGGTAGCAACATTATCCTTTTGTTTTTGCCATCCTTTATATCTAGTTCCATCATATTCTATTACCATTCTTAAGTTTCTCATAAAATCTCCTTTATTATCTATCCTATGTAAATTACATAAAGAGCCCTTACTTTTTTTAATTCTTAAATCATTATAGTTAAGTATATACCCTTTAGTAAAATAAATCTATAAAATCATATAGTTATATTACTTAGTATTCTTACAATTCTTGCTTATGCCTTCATAGAGGTATTCTAAATACTCTATATCCACATTTTCGGTTTTTAAACTATCAATTCTTTCTCTAGCCTTTTCTAAGGCCTCTTTTGCTTCTATATAATCTCTTTGCTTTATAGCACTACTTGTATATTCAAGTAAATAGTCCACCTTTAATACGCTCTTTGCTAAATCTTCTCTATCCTCATTTATTAGATTTAATAAAAGTGAATATATCTTAGGAGAAGAGTTATTCCTATGAGTATTTAAGAAGTCATTATTTTTACTATTTTTTTTTGCCATAATTTGTTTCTCCATTCTAAATCATTAATATTTATCTAGTGTTAAATATAACTTTTCCTTTGCATATAGTTTTTATAATATTATAATCTCTATCTAATATTACTAGATCGCAATCTTTGCCTATATCTAAACTCCCCTTTCTATGAAGTATATTTAAATTTCTAGCTGGATTTGTACTTGCCATAGTAACAGCGTCCTCCAATGTACAGCCAGTAAATCTTATTACATTCTTTACAGCTTCTATCATAGTTAAACAACTACCTGCTAAAGTTTTATCTTCTAATCTAGCTTCATTTCCCCTCTTAAAAACCTTCTGTCCACCAAGCTCATACTCTCCATCCTCTAATCCTTTAGCTTCCATAGAATCTGTTATTAGTACCATTTTGTCCCTTCCTTTTATTTTATAAATAGCTTTCACAGTATCTTCATGAAGATGTATACCATCGCATATTAGCTCTACACTTAACTCATCAAAAGTAAAACCAGCAGTTACTACTCCGGGAATTCTATGATTATGTGGACTTTGTCTGTTATGAAAATGTGTAACACTAGAGAGACCCTTCTCTATAGCTGCTTCTATATGAGAAAAGGTTCCATCACTATGCCCTACTGATGGAATAATGTCATTTTTAGTCAAACATTTTATAAATTCAAAGTTACTATCTAGTTCAGGTGCGTAAGTAACCTTTCTAACATTATTGTGAGAAATTTCTATAAAGTTATTCATTATCTCAACATTAGGAGCTAAAATATAATTTTCAGGTTGAGCTCCCTTATATTTCTCATTTATAAAAGGTCCTTCTAAATGGAGTCCTATTATTTCCGCTCCATATACGCCATTATTCTCATTATAATTTTTAACTTTTATAGTATTATCAATGGCTGCTTTTGTCTCATATAAATTTGCAGTCATAGTAGTTGGCAGAAAAGCTGTAACTCCTTCCCTTGCTAACTTAATGGTCAAGCTACTTAAACCTTCATTAGTAGCATTCATAACATCAAATCCATAACCACCATGAGTATGCTCATCTATGAAGCCAGGTACTGCATAATATCCTTTTTCTATAACTAAAGGCTCCCCATCAACTGCAATCTTTCCATCCTTAATATATATAGTTGTATCTGTTAATACCTTTATCATAACCTTTCTCTCCCTTAAAGCTTTAATCTTTTACTGAAGTTAGTATACAGCTTTATAATTTTTATTTATACTCCACATTTCATTATAAGATAATTTTGCCAAAGGTTAAATATATTTCTATTCGTATATTATAAAAATTTTTTTGTATTTTTTATTGATTATAGACACATGCTATTCGTATATTAAGTACTAAAGTTATTAATAACATTTTTAAAAGGAGGATTAAAATGAGTAAAAGATTTATACGTGATTTGAGTTTAGTTCTTGTAATTATAATATCTTTTATGTTTACTGGATGTACTTATAACACGGGGTCTACATCAAACTCAAATACTGACAAGGATGAAAATAAAAGCATATTTAACACTGTAAAAGAAATTGATGAAGATATAATTAAAGATTCTTCATCACCTTCTAAAGATAGTAAAGTAGTTAAGTCATCTAATGAAGATGAAAATAGATCAGATGGTAATTCTACTAGTCCATCTACCGAAAGCACTACTCCATCTACTTCAAAAATAGCTGCTAATAGTCTTAGTAATGAAAAAATTGCTTGGTGGTTTAAACCAAATAAAGAGCACGTAACTCCTGAAATAAATCTAAAGATAAATTTTGACTTAAGTAAGTATGATGCTCATTATGTAGGAGATACTAGTAAAAAAGTACTTTATTTAACCTTTGATGAAGGTTATGAGAATGGATATACTCCTAAAATTTTGGATATCTTAAAAGCAAATGATGTTAAAGCTATTTTCTTTGTAACTTCACCTTATGTAAAAGATAATCCAGATATTATAAAGAGAATGGTAGAGGAAGGTCATATTGTTGGTAATCACACAAATCACCATCCTTCTATGCCTGATGTTACTAACTCAGAAGAAAAGTTTAACAATGAGTTTTCAGATGTAGAAGCAAAATATAAAGAAATTACTGGTGAAGATATGCCACTTTACTTCAGACCACCAATGGGTGAGTATTCTGAAAAGTCTCTTGCTATGACAAAAAATCTTGGTTATAAGACATTGTTTTGGAGTTTTGCATATCATGATTGGGACAGAAATAAACAACCTGATCCAGTTAAAGCAAAGGATACTATAATGAATGGCTTGCACAATGGTGCAATTCTTCTTATTCATGCAGTTTCTAAAACTAATACAGAAATTCTTGATTCAGTATTAAAAGAATCTAAAGCACAAGGATATGAATTTCAACTATTTCCATAAATTATAGAATACTATCTTTAATATATATTGTAGAAATGATGCTTTATTTAAATGCATTCCTACCTAAAATTTAATATATATAAAAAAGAGCATTGATACTAAAATTTGTATTGATGCTCTTTTCTTAACTAAGGCATCTTCAAAAAATAAATAAGTCAGAATGCTCTTCTATTTTGTGTTATACTGCGTCAACAGAACNNGAACCTGTTTCCTTGTCTAACTCAAAATATACTTCTCATCTTTGACTTATTATTTATTTTCAGATGCCTTATATCAATACCCCATGTTTTATTGATAATTTAAAGAGAAAATCAATGAAAATCAATTCTTATAAAGGAAGCATTTTAAAAAGTTAAATATTTAAATAGTTTCATTTATAACTTTTTAAAATGTTAAAATGCTCCATATGTATAATTAAATATATATTTACTTAGTAGGCTTTAGATATCTATATTGATTTAATGAATACTTTCCATTGAAGGCTATATATTCAACTTCAATAATAAGTTACTTTAATAATTATATTTTAAAGTTATCTCTAATCTCTTCTTTACAACCTTACCTCTTAAATATATAATTATTGTAACGATACAATAATTATATATTTAAAATAATGAAAGGAGTCTTAATAATGAACTCTATTTCAATAGAATTAGACAAATCTTCAACCATACCTATGTACATTCAAGTAGCTAATAAAATTGAAGCTTTAATAAAATCTAATACTTTAAATGTTGGTGATAAGCTTCCACCTATTCGTAAATTAGCTAATGAATTAGAAGTTAATAATGTTACTATTGTTAATGCCTACAAACAGCTAGAGATAAATGGGTATGTTAATGCTATAAAGGGAAGCGGCTATTATGTAGCAGAACAAGATAACGCCTATATAAATTATAGGATATCAACCTCAGATACCAATAATGAAATCTTAAATTCAGAAAACATGGATTCATATAATCCCTACATGACTTCTCCTAACTACCAGGAAGATTTTAAGCTTATGTCTAATGGCCAAATTACCATGTCTTCATCTACTATTAACTTTGCCAGTGCTACTCCTGATCCAGGTATATTTCCTTTTGAAGCCTTTAAATATGCTTTAAATGAAGTACTCGATAGAGATAAGGGCTATGCCTTTGGATATCAAGAAAGTAATGGATATGAACCTCTTAGAGCATCTCTATGTGATTATTTTCTCCATGAATACGAAATAAATGCTACACCAGATAGCATTCAAATAGTATCTGGTGCTCAGCAAGGTATTGATGTAATCGGTAAAGCCCTGCTTCGTCCTGGAGACTATGTTATTACAGAAAACCCCACCTATACAGGTGCCGTTGCTGTATTTAAATCTAGGGGTGCTAATATCATTGGTGTTCCAATGGAAGCTGACGGTATAAATATAAAGTTACTAGAAACCAATATTAAAATATATAAGCCTAAATTAATATATGTAATGACTCAATTTCAGAATCCAACTACCGCTTCTTACTCAGAAGAAAAGCTTAATCAATTACTAGCTTTAGCTGACAAATATGACTTGTATTTGGTAGAGGATGATTCTTTATCAGGTCTTTCCTATGACAATTCTTTTAAGACTAAAACTCTTAAATCTATGGATAATACAAATAGGGTTATTTATATTAAAAGCTTCTCAAAGCTTTTAATGCCTGGACTTAGAATAGGCTTTATAATTGCTCCCAAAGCTATTAAGGATGAGCTTTTAGCAGCAAAGCATACCACTGATATTTCTTCCTCTGGATTAATTCAAAGAGCACTTCAACTTTATTTTAAAAATGGTTACTGGGAAAAACATCTAAAATATATGATAGAGATGTATAAAATAAAATATGAAGCTATGAAGGCTGAGTTAAATAAACTTAAAATATATGGCATAGATTTCTTAGATCCTAAAGGTGGTCTTAACTTTTGGATCACTCTTCCTAAGGGCGTCTCTGCTAGTGAATTATATGTTCAGTGTTCAAAAAAAGATGTATTAATAGTACCTTGTAACGTGTTCTATGTAAATAAAGATAAGAATATCGATAACACTTTAAGAATTAGTTATGCTGCCACTAATTTAGAAGAAATTCAAATTGGTATGAGTGTAATCAGTGACTGCTTAGCAATGCTTATAAATAAAGGTAAAAGAACCTCCTATATAAGTCCTCTTATATAGGCACATTATTATATAAACTCTAATATAAACTAAAGATATTAACTAAAATAAACTCATTCCCAATTTAAAGTTATATAAATAAAGGATAAAGATTACTATTTTTAAAATATAAATAGTAGTCTTTATCCTTTACTGTTTATACTGTTAAATCTGTATTATGTTATTAAAATTACTACTACTGATAAATAGATAGAGTTCTATCTAAAATTCCTGTTAAGTATGCAAGTATAACTCCATAGTTGGTTATAGCTACGCCCTTACTTCTACACTGATTTATTCTATTTATAACAGTTTTTCTATTTATCATACAGGCTCCACAATGAATTATTAAATCATACTTTTCTATATCCTCTGGAAAATCATGTCCAACTCTATATTCATATGTGAGTTCATATCCTAAATGTTTATTTAAAAGTTTTGGAATCTTAGCTCTTCCTATATCTTCATGAGAAACATTATGAGAACAACTTTCTGATATAAGTATTCTTGAATTTTTGTTAAGCTCTTTTATTTTATGGACCCCTTCTACAAAGGCAGATAAATCTCCCTTATGTCTTGCTAAAAGTATAGAAAAGCTGGTTAGCTTTATATGTGATGGAACTATTTTATCTACCTTTTTAAAAGCTTGAGAATCTGTTATTACTAAGTCTACATCTTTAATATCTTCTAGGGCAGATTCCAATTCCGTATCTCTTACAACATAACTTTTTATTCCGTGATCTAGACAATCCCTTATACATTGTACCTGTGGTAATATTATTCTTCCTTTAGGTGCTTCTGAATCTATAGGTACAACAAGAATAACCTTACTATTATAAGGTAATAAATCTCCTATTATAGGAAGCTCCTCTTGATTTTCTTGTACAATATTTATAATTTTTTCCTTTAAAGTTTCAATTCCTTCACCCTTTATAGCAGATATAAATATTCCATCTAAAAATTTATTTTTTAACTCTTCTATTTCATACTCATTCAAGGTATCTACTTTGCTCATTACAAGAATATGCGGTACATTATACTTTTTAAAAGCTAGCTTAATTTCTTCATAAGCTTTAATATCTATATCATCTGAATCCATAACATATAGAGCTAAATCTGTCCTTTTCATTATTTCAAGAGTTCTCTCACCTCTTAAAGCTCCAAGTTCAGTATCGTCCCAAAGCCCTGCCGTATCAATAAACAAAACCGGTCCTATAGGAATTAATTCCATTGCCTTTGATACTGGGTCCGTGGTAGTTCCCCTTACCTCTGAGACTATAGATACTTCTTGACCGAGAATTTTATTTAATAAGGATGATTTCCCCACATTAGTCTTACCATAAATGGCTATATGAGTTCTATTAGAGTTAGGTGTAGTATTCATTCTATCTCTCCTTCTAACCTATTACTTACGTGTCCAATCTATATTATCTCCTCTAGTAATATCTAGCTGGAATCCTGCATTTCTTATTCTATTCTCTATGCAATGTCTACATTCTGCAGCCTCGTCTCCAGTACATATCTTTCCATCATAAAGAGAATATTTTTCTCTTACGCGTCTTGGTGAAAGATTAGGCATCACAACATTTGCTCCTGCTTTAATTCCAAGCTCTCTTCCTAAAGGATTAATACTCCCTAAAGCTGTTGTAGCTGGTAATAAAATATTAGGTACTAAAAGTCTAACTAAAGCTAACATAGTTATAGTTTTTTCTAGTGTACCTGCTTTATAATCCTTTAAAACTGTGTCCTTATGAGGTATAAATGGCCCTAGCCCACACATATGAGGATTTAACTCTTTTATAAATCTTAAATCATTAACTAAATCCTTATGCTCCTGTCCAGGTAATCCTACCATAAATCCTGCCCCTATTTGATATCCTATTTCCCTTAGATTATATAGGCACTGTCTTCTATTTTCAAAGCTAGTCTTTGGATGAAATCTATCATAGAGCTCCTTTGTTGCAGTTTCGTGCCTTAATAAATATCTATCTGCACCTGCATCATAGAGCTTTTTATAGGATTCATAACTTCTCTCTCCTAGAGAAATTGTTATAGCACTTTTAGGATGTCTCTCTTTTATAGCTTTAATTATTTCTACTAATCTTTCATCTGTATAATATGGATCTTCTCCCCCCTGTAATACAAAGGTTTTATATCCAAGTTGATCACCTAGGTCTGCACATTCTAATATATCTTCTAGAGTAAGTCTATATCTATCAGCATTTTTATTTTCTGCTCTTATTCCACAATAGATACAATTTCTACTACAGTAATTAGTGAATTCAATAAGTCCTCTTATATAAACCTTATCTCCATATACCTTCATCCTAGTTTCATGAGCTTTTTCTATTAGATATTTTTTGCTTTCCTCATCTAAATTATCTAATATATATAATAATTCCTCTGAAGATAAATCATTGGTTAAAGCTAGCTTGTCTATTAAATTCCTTATCATAATTTTCCCCTTTACAATATACTTTTAGGTAATTTTCTTTTCATTATTTTTAGATATAGAATTATATCTTGTTTTTTCAAATATGATATAATTCTATAATAATCATAAATTAAATAAAGGTCTAGCTATCTCTATCTTAAAAGAAAGCTAGACCCATAATATAACAATACTTATGGGTCCATGTTTATAGTTTCTTTCAGATTAGACTATATCTTTTCTGTTAGATCTTTTTAAAACATTTACATACACATTAAATTGTTAAAACATATTCCTTAAAAATTCAAATTTACGTTCCATCTTTAGAATAATACTTTACCATAATAAATTCAAGTAACTTATTTGTATTACAGCAATTTAAATTAAATATTTACGGATTACTATCCCCATATATTCTATTAAAATGAGATTCGTCTATAGAAGGATTCTTTATAATAATTACTCCTTGAAAATAATCAGTAGTTACTCCTGGTTTTTTTCCTATAATTCCTCCGATTTCTTCTCCATTTACATTTTCCTGTGGATATAGGACATCATCTGGAAAAGGAAAGTATATCGGAGTAAACTTTCTTCTATATGGGCTTCGTGAATTATCTAAATTTATTACGATATCCTCTTTATCTAACTCAGCCTCCTGAATAAGAGTATTGAAATCTTCTCTTGCTGCATTTATTTGTATTTGTGTATTATTAAAATCAAATTTACCTTTTTGGTATAATACATTGATTCCTAAAACCTTATCCTTAAATTTCTTATCCTTTGCAATTTTTGCCCCTAAAAAATCTACATCTAAAATTTCATGCTGATAGCTATATATCTGGTATACATGTATATAGCATCTTTTCATATTCATACTTTTATAGAAACTATTTAAATTATCATATAAATATTGAGAATATTTTTGATTTCCATTTTTCATATTTGAATCATCTTGATAATATGTTTTCATAATTTCTTGCCTATTTTTTATATTATTTATAACAATTTTTATATTATTAAAGTCCTCACCCAATGCTTCTTTATATGCATCTTCATTGGTATTAATTTCACTATAGAAGTTTTCTACATATCCTATAATTATTTTATTTCTCTCATCTAGTTCCTTCTCATTGCTTATATTGGTTAGAATCTCTTTACTTTTTAAGTTTTCCAAAAACTTATTTATATTTTCTATTTGTTTATCTGTTAAATCTGAATTTCTACTAATTATCCTTTTAAAATATAAGTCAATAGATTGAAATGACTCATTTATTCCTATTCCCATAATATTTAACTTTTTATTATCAGGAAGCTGACTATTTTTTAAATATAATCTTTTAAGCATGTCCACCGTTGAATCTCCAATAAAAGCATATCCCATAGAACTATTATTATAGGATTCTAATAAATTTTCATCTCCGGTCTGCAAATATTCATTTATAATGGCAGCTTCTGAATATCCTACATCAATTAAAAAATATTTTAGCTTCCATTCATCCATTAAATAAGTTATAAACTTATATTGAATTTGTGCATTTTCCTTTATACCGTTTTCTTGATTAGTCATAATTATCTTTTTATCTTTTATACTATCATTAAAGATTTCTAATGCTGAATAATCCTCATAATTAGTGAAGTCTATAGTCGCAGAATTTTTTCTTATATAGCTTTTCTCATTAGCTGGCAGTGATATATACATTCCACCTATTAAAAATACAAACACCACCATAAATATAAGTACATTTACAGTATCTTTTTTCATTTTAAAATTCAATGGATATCCCTCTCTTCACTATGAAATTTATATCTAGTTCATATCTAAATTATACGTAATGTAGAATTATTTGTAAATAAAATTACTATTTCTTCTATACTGTTACAAATTTTTTATTAACTTTATTCATGGTGAAAGTTTCTTCTAAAAATAAGACTCAATTTATCCGTTTACTGATAAATTGAGTCTCTATAACTATCTTGTTAAGTATGCATATAATAGTTTTATTGTTCCTTCTAAAGCTGTGTAGTGAGTTCTTTCCATTCCGTGAGAGGCATGAACTCCAGGTCCTATAAGAGCACCTTTAATATTATTTCCTCCACTAAGTGCTGCTCCTACATCTGAACCATACATTGGATAAATGTCTACAGCATATTTAATTTCATTGCTCTTAGCAAGGTTTATTAAATCTGTAGTCATATTAAAGTCATATGGTCCATTAGAATCCTTCGCACAGATAGAAACATCATATTCTGTACAAGATAAGTCTTCTCCGATACATCCCATATCTACAGCTATCATTTCTGTTATATCTGATGGTATATAAGCTGAGCCATGTCCAACTTCTTCATAAACAGATATAAATACTTTAGTAGTATAAGTAGGAACTATTTTTTCACTGCTCAATATGTGAAGAAGATTCACTAAGCATGCAACACTGCCTTTGTCATCTATAAATCTAGATTTTAAGAAACCACTTTCAGTTATAGTAGTCTTAGGATCTATAAATATAAAATCACCAGGACATATACCTAATTTTTCTACATCTTCTTTAGATTTTACTACTTCATCAAGTCTTACTTCCATATTCTTTGGATCACGTGGTTTAGATTTAGCATCTTCAAATACGTGAGCTGCTGGACTCGTACTCAAGAATGTTCCACTATATATTTTTCCGTCTCTAGTTCTGACCTTACAATATTCAGAATCTAAAGTAGGAACTATTGGTCCTCCAATTAAAGTGAACTTTAAAGCACCTTCACTAGAAATAGATCTTACCATAGCACCTAAGGTATCTACGTGGGCAGATAAACCTATCACTTTATCATTGCTTTTCCCTGGAACAGTTATAATTCCACAACCTTTAACAGTCTTTTCAAAAACATAGCCTAATTTTTCTGCCCATGATTCAATCTTATCCATAACGTCATAGCAAAATCCACTAGGACTATCTGTAAGTAATAGCTCTTTTGCTGTATTTAAAACATCTTCTTTGTTTACTATTATCATTTTTCACCCTCCTGATAGTATAAATTTTATATTTCCATTATTACTTAAACTTTAGATATAAAATATTTATGAGTTTCCAAAATATCTAAATAGTTATAATAGTCATATAATTTAGCTTCTCTAAATATTATAATATTCAACTTGAAATTATTAAAGTGTTTATAATAATATTTTTAGTTATTTATCATGCTTTAGTATGCCTAAAATATATTTATGGTTTTTGAACCCTTATTCAGTAAATCCATTTTCTTTCATCTTTTCAGCATTATTAAATAGAGCCATACCAGTTTTCATCTTTCTAAAATTAAGGCTGCTATAGAATCCTTCTTTGCCCTTTGCAGCATATAATATCACATTACATCCTGGCATTGATTCTAGTATAGTATTTACAATTAACTTCCCTATACCTTTGCCTTGATACTGTGGCAATATGGCTACATCATAAATTGCTCCTTGATAAACCCCATCTGATAAGGCCCTTCCGAAACCAATAAGCTTATCATTATCATATACGAATACAGTAGTATAACTGTTCTCAAAGGCCTTTCTATGGGTTTCTTCATCAAAATATCCCATACCTCCTAGCTTTAATATCTCTGGTATTAATCTCCAATCTACATTAGCACAGTTCTTCTCTATTTTTATATTCATAATGTTACTCCTAATCTCATATAATTTTATGGTGATTATTCTCTTCTTATGTTTACGGCTCTTTAAGGTTTTATATAAGCATAGCCTTTTTCTTGTTTCTTTACAATTTCAACTACTCCAGCAGGTACTACTTCTATAAAATCAAATATTTCATCCTTTAACATATATAACTTAGATAGAGCATTATTACAAGCTACAATTTTTACCCCCTCTTTAACTAGCTCTTCAAATTCCATAGAATACTTAGAATTAGCCTCATCATTTCCTTTAAATCTAAATACTGCTTCTCCGTTAGCCACTACTTCAATTTCAACTTCTTCTTCATTTTTTCTGCTAAAGTTAATCATATTTTTTACATTTGCCACAGTCATATCCCATTTATTTAATTCATCGATATGAAATAATACTTTCATTGTATCACCCTCCTTAGCTAATACTTTTTAACCATAGCTATAAACTCTTTCTCTTCTCCATTCACATTCCAAATAAACTCTTCTGTCTTTTTAAATCCTAGTTTTTCATAAATTTTTATGGCTCTTTCATTAAATTTAGCAACGAAAAGTTGTATCTCATTAAATTTATAAGTATTCCTGCCAAAATCTAATATAGCTTTAACAAACTGAGTTCCTGTTCCTTTCCCTGTCAAATTTGGTCTCATCTGTACCCCTAAGATAAATTCATCATCCTCAGCATCAAAGCTACAGTTACCTACTAATTCATCCTTCTCATTATGGATGACAAAGGCACTATCCTCCTTATGAATGTTTAGTGACCACTCTTGCTTAGCCTCAGTTTTATCATTATCATAAAAAGAATATTCTCCTTCGTATTTCCATGTTGCTATATCCTTTGCATCTATTTCTGTTGGTTTTTTAAATTTAAACTCCATAATAGTTTATTCCTCCCCTATTAAATCATATTTCAATTGCATCAAACATTCTCCACTATAAAGTTAAGAATACTTTTAAAGAAGGATATTTCATCAAAACCACCTCTATCATAATAAAAGTATTAGCTTAAAATTATATCCAAATTCCAAAATTTAGATATAATTTTAAGCTAATAATACCATTCTCGGAATAAAATGTCTATCCTTACATTTACTTTTTTTGTATTAACATGTATATGTAATAATTATAAAATAAAAAACACTAATCTATGTAAGATTAATGCTTTCTCTAAAATCATATATTAATTATCTCTTAATCTCTTTATTATTATAAGGCACTATAGCTACACTATTTACTGCAATACTCTGCTAATATTGATTGTACTTCATAAATATTACAACTGCTACTAAAGGTCTTTTCTATTGGCATACTCATTCCTGAAACATATATTTTAAGTTCTGCATCTAAATCAAAATGTCCTGATGTTTCCACTTTGAAATTAGTAATTGCTCTATATGGTATTGAATGATACTCTATTTTTTTGCCAGTCATCCCTTGCTTATCTATAATAATTAATCTTTTGTTAGTGAATATAATCATATCTCTTATTAATTTATATGCTTTCTCTATTTGTTCATTAGAACCTAATAACTTCATATATTCTTCTCTAATTTTGTTAATATCTACTTCTGAGGCATTTCCTATTATTCCACTAAATAAACCCACATCCATCACTCCCATTATAAATTTAGTTTAATTATATCTTATTTCCATATAAATACAAAGGTATTATTCAATAAACATGTAAATACGGAAATCATTATTGGATATATTCTCTCTTAAGAATTGACATTATTATACCATCCTCTAATTTATCCTTTATTAAATCTCTTTCTCTTACTATTCCTTCTGTAATAAATTCCAACTTCTCTAAAACTCTAATAGATGCATAATTACCTGGTGTTATTGTAGCTTCTATTCTATTTAAATTCATATGATTAAATCCAAAGCTAATAACTGCCTTTACCGCTTCTGTTGCATATCCCTTCCCCCACTCTTTCTGGGTAATATCATATCCTATCTCTGCTCTTCTAGCTCCATCATCAAAGTCACCTAGACAACATACTCCTATCAATTTATTAGTTTCTTTTAATGAAATCCCCCATGTAATTTCCTCATTTTCAGCTAACTCATCATTATATCTTTCTATAAACTTTCTTGCTTCTACACTTGACTTTATTGGATAAAAGTAATCAAACTTTGCTACTTCTGGATTACTTAGTAACTCAAATAACTGCTCCTCATCTTTAAAATCAACTTGCCGAAGAATTAATCTATTTGTTTCTAGTATAGGAAATGGATTAAAACATTTGTTTATCATTAAACTCACCTTCTTACTTATTAAATTCTAGCTCAAACTATCTTAATTCTATTGATTCTAAATTAACATATATGTTAATTTGTTACAACGTATTTGTGTCATAAAATTTTATATAAATTAGCTCTTTTAAGCTTAATAAAAACTAAGAAACTCTAAACAAGCTCCTTAGTTTTATATCTTTTACATTATCCTATAATTACAAGGATTTTATATATACATTTTTAGCTAATTCTCTAATACTATCTTCATCTAATATATGTACTGTTTTATTATCACATTTTATAATCGATTTTTCTTCAAGTTCGTTAAAAGTTCTAGATAAGTGCCTATAAGTTGTTCCCAAAAATTCAGCAATTTCTTTAAATGATGAATTTAAAGTTACATAGTTTTTATTCTCCTCTAGATGTTCAGCTAAATAACTAGCTAACCTATTAATAAGAGGATATACAAAATTATATGAACTATTGTTAATGGTGGCATCAAGTTTTTCACTTAAAGACTCTATTAAATGATGTAAAAAATTTAAATTATTTATATAATATTTTCTAAGAATATTTGTAGGTATAGCAATCAAATAAGTATCTTCTATCGCTTCAACATTGCATAGTATAGGTTTATTCTTTAAGAATTCTAAATCTCCTATGGTATTAAAGTCCTTATAAAACTTTAGCAGCATAGACTTTCCATTTTCAAATAGATAAGATATTTTAATTTTCCCATCTACAAGTAAATAGTAGTATTCAAGTTGCTCCCCTACTTCTAATATAACTTCATCTTTTTCATAAAAATGAAGTTGCGCATAGTTTACTATATCTTTATCAAATAGGTTTTCTATATTGTATTTAACTAAATAGCTATTTAAGAGTTGTTTGTTTAATATTTTTTTCATAAATTCTCCTTTATAGGACCTATGTCCTATAGAAATATTTATCACTATGGTAACTTATGAATTAAGGAATGTAAAGTATAGAAGGAGTATATATGTATAAAAACTTAGCTCTTTTAAATGGAGTTATACTTGCCATAATGATATTTTTTAATGGAATGTTATCAAGTATAACTGGTCCTTATATGAGTACTCTAATATTTCATGTACTAGGATTTATATTGATTTTGGCGATATCCATGGTAAAGAAAAATAATATTGTGAATTTCAAAAAAGTACCACTTATGTTTTTTCTACCTGGTATTCTAAGTGTTATAACTATACTTTTAAACAATATCTGTATACCTCAAATCGGAATAACACTTACTATAGGAATAAGTCTATATGGACAACTTATTATGTCTATCTTCGTAGAACATTTTGGATTGTTCGGAATGCCTGTTAATAAATTTAGAAAAGAAAAAATACTAGGATTTTCAATAATTACACTTGGAACAGTGGTTATGATTGTTATGTAAGGAGGATTAAATTTATGTATATTATCTTAGCTTTTCTAATTGGAATAACAATAGTTATTAACATGATGTTAAATGGAAAACTTTCTCAAAAGGAAGGTATGATAAATGGAGTTATTATCAACTATTTCATGGCTACTGTATCTTCTATTATACTGTGCGCTATTATGCTAAACTCTATACCATCTTATTCATCTATAATATCCATTCCACTTCCCTATTTTATAGGTGGTCTTATAGGTGTTTTAACCACCTATTTATTTAACCTGATTGTCCCTAAAGTACCAGCTGTATATGTTGTTATTCTTCGCTTTATTGGTCAAATGATGGCAAGTGCTGTTATAGATTATATATACCTAGATATTTTTTCTGAAGGCAAAGTAATCGGCGGATTACTATTTCTTACAGGACTTATAATTATTGCAAAAGTTGATGCTAGGCATAAAGAAGAAAATATTAAATTAAGTGAAGATGTTAAAACATGTTGAATTATTCACTCCCTACTAACTTTGTTTCTAGGTTATAATTATAGAAATTAGCTTTATACAAGGAGGTTTATTATGAAGTACGAAGTTATAATATTTGATGCAGATGAAACCCTATTTGATTTTAGAAAATCTGAGAGAGAAGCTCTTAAAAATACTATGATTGAGTTTAAAATAGATTATGATGAAAATTATCATTTAAAAGTGTACAAGGATATAAATACAGCTATCTGGAAAGAGTTTGAGGATGGAATTCTTCTTCAGAAGAATTTAAATGTTGAACGATTTAAAAGATTATTAAGCAAGTTAAATTTAAATTTTGATGAAATAGAATTTTCTAAATCATAT
This sequence comes from Clostridium sp. UBA1056, assembly GCA_002316385.1. Classification (GTDB taxonomy): domain Bacteria; phylum Bacillota; class Clostridia; order Clostridiales; family Clostridiaceae; genus Clostridium_J. Next base: position 35,808 of record DCDL01000051.1, on the reverse strand, counting down.
GTAAAGCACTTATCCTATGCCTCATTTTTATATAATGATAGTTTACCTCTTATAGAAAGCCTTTATAAAGAGTTCAAACTTATTATAATAACTAATGGTCTTAAAGATGTTCAAGATAATAGAATAAGAAAATCTATTATAGGAAAATGCTTTGAAGATGTAGTAGTTTCTGAAGAGGTCGAAGTATCTAAGCCAGATCCTAAAATATTTGAACATGCTTTAAACAATATAAAGCATACTGATAAAAGTAAGGTATTAATGGTAGGGGATAGCTTAACCTCTGATATACAAGGTGGAATAAATTTTGGTATAGACACCTGTTGGTTTAATCCCAATAACATTATAAAAAAAACTGCAATAGAACCTACCTATGAAATTTCTAATCTTATGGATCTTAAAAATATACTTGAGAAATAAATAAAAACCCTTACCTGTATTTTAACGGTAAGGGTTTTACTATGATATATCTTATTTCTTTATTCTAACAGTATATGAAAAAAGTGGATTCTTGTTGAATCCATTTTTCCTATACACAGACTATTGTATCTTTCAATAGCTCCTGTTATCTAAAATTAAATATAAGTCACCAAATAATATAAAAGATATTAGGCACGTGAAAATAAATAATAGACCAAAGATTCGAAGTATATTTGTCACGAGACAAGGAGTTAAAATACTGCCATAGTGGCGCTATAACAGGATTTTAACAACGCAGTATTCGTGGCAAATAGGCAAGAATACTGATCTATTATTTATTTGATAGTGCCTTATGCCATAGATATGGAGGATTATTTATGGAGAAGGCTAAACTTGTAGATACATTACGAGATAAAACTAATATAAGTTATGAAGAAGCTAAGAGTGCTTTAGAAAATAATAATTGGGATATACTAGATGCCATGGTGTATTTAGAAGAGCATGGAAGATTGAAAAAGCCTTCTGTTAGCATATTTTATACCAATGAATATAAAGAAAGTTACACTAATCAGAAAGAAGTAGTTAATATTAAAGAAGATAGAGATAATAACAATTCTAAAAGTAGAAATAATTTTGATGGAATTTTTGAAACTATATGTAAAGCTATAGATACCTGCAATAATATCTTCGTTGAAATAAGAAGAAGAGGTAGAGTACTTTTAAAGCTTCCACTTACCGTATTAATACTACTTTTATTCTTTGCCTTCTGGATAATCATACCTCTAATGACTGTTGGACTATTCTTTGACATAGAATTTTTAGTATTCGCTAAAAGTGTTAATACGGATAAGGTAAATAAGGTATTTAGTGAAATATCAAAGAATGTCCAGAATATAAAAGAAAAATTTAAAAAGGGGTTTAATTAATGATTAAGATTTTAATTGTTGAAGATGAAGAAAAAATAGCAAGATTTATAGAGCTAGAGTTAATGCATGAGGGGTATAAAGTAATAAAAGCAAATAACGGTAGGACAGGTCTTGAAATTGCAGAGAGGGGAGAGGCTGATTTGGTTATTCTTGATGTTATGCTTCCTGAAATTAATGGGCTTGAAGTATTAAGAAGACTAAGGAAAAGTTCTGATGTGCCTGTTATAATGCTTACTGCAAGAGATGCTGTTATGGATAAGGTATCAGGGCTTGATGCAGGAGCAGATGATTATATAACAAAGCCATTTGCAATAGAAGAATTACTTGCAAGAATAAGAACAGCTCTTAAAAAGAGAGTAGCTACAGTAAAAAAAGATGAAGATGTAATAAGCTGCGGTTTATTAACTTTAGATAAAATAAGATATAAAGTAATGTATGATGGCACAGAAATTGAATTAACTAATAGAGAGTTTACTTTGCTACAAGTATTAATGGAAAATAAAAATATAGTACTAACTAGAGATGTACTTATAGAAAAAGTATGTGGCTATGATTATTTTGGAGAAACAAATGTAATAGATGTTTATGTAAGATACTTAAGAACAAAAATTGATGATACCTTTAAGGTTAAAATAATAACCACAGTACGTGGTGTAGGATACGTCATAAAAGATGAGTAAAAATAATAAATCTAAAAATGTTACGTCTATTGCAATAAAGATTAATTCTATTTCTGTAAGAAATTTATTTTTTAGATTTCTTGTAATTGATATATGTTTGATACTTATCTTAGTTGGTCTTTGGTGTATTGAATCTGAAAAGAACTTCTATGGAGAATTAGTACAAAATGCACAAAGGTCATTTAATTTTTATCCTATAGAAACATCAAGCTATACAGTTGTTTGGAATAATGGAAAGACTATGGTTAAGGAAGCTAGTACTTTTTTATATAATCTTAGAAAAATAATTATAGTTTTAGGAATAGTAGAAGGAATATTTTTATTACAAGAAATAATATTTGGTACAACAAAAATTAGAATGGTTTTAAAACCACTTAATGAAATAGCAGAAACAGCAAGTAGACTTAGTAATATGTATTTTGATGAGGAAAAATTTCAGAGCCTTGAGGATGCTATATCTAAAATCAGCCCCGTAACATCTGATGAAAGAATACACATCGGTGATAGTGAGCTTCAAGGGTTAGAGGATGCAATAAATAAACTTTTAGATAGAATGAGAGATTCTTATAGGCAGCAAGCAAGATTTGTTTCAGATGCATCACATGAACTTAGAACTCCTATTTCTGTAATTCAAGGCTATGCAAATATGCTAGATCGTTGGGGGAAAAATGATGAGAGCGTATTAGAAGAATCTATTATAGCAATAAAAGCTGAATCTGAAAATATGAAAAATCTAGTTGAGCAGTTATTATTCTTGGCTAGAGGTATTAATGGAAAAACTCAGCTTACTATGACGGAATTTTTACTTAATGATATGATGAATGAAGTTTTAGAAGAATCTAAGATGATAGATAAAAATCATATATATAGCTATATTAATTCAGAAAGTATAAGTGCTTATGGTGATATAGGTCTACTCAAGCAGACAGCTAGAATACTAATTGAAAATGCAGCTAAATACACAGGTAAAGGAGAAGTTATAATACTTAAAGTAGGGAGAAATGATAACGGAGAAGCTTATTTTGCTATTCAGGATAATGGAATAGGGATCAATGAAAGAGATGTACCTCATATATTTGAACGTTTCTTTAGAGCTGATACAGCAAGAGTTAGAAAAGATGGTGGAACAGGTCTTGGACTATCTATAGCAAAATGGATTATTGATAACCATAAAGGATATTTTAGTGTTTTAAGTAGAGAGGAAATAGGTACAAGGATAACGGTGTTTTTACCACAAAAGAATAAATAGAAAAAATAATCAAAATAAAAAATTATCCCTATTGTAAAATAATTTATCTAATTTACAATAAGGGATAACTTTTAAATCTATGTATGACAAAAGATGTGGAATACCTCAATAATAACATCATATTTATGATACGAATATCTATATCTTAATATATTTTCATTAAAAAACTTAAATAAAAGGTACACATAATTTACAGTTATCTATAGGAGAATTAATAAGATTACATTCAACATCAAAGACATCCTTTATAAGTTTTTCATTTATAATCTCATCTTTAGGACCTTGAGCTAATATGTTTCCATTCTTTATAGCAACTATATTATCAGCATATTTTAATGCATGATTTATATCATGAATAACCATTACTATGGTTCTATTTTCTTTTTCATTTAAATCTCTTAGAATATTTAAAATTTCTAACTGATACTTTATATCTAGATGATTTGTAGGCTCATCTAAAAGGATGATATCTGTATCTTGTGCCAAAGATAATGCAATCCAAGCCCTTTGTCTTTGACCACCAGATAGGTTATTTAAAGTTATATCCTTATCGTTTATAAGTCCTACTTTTTTTATGGCTTCTAAAACTAGATTTTCATCCTTTTTACTCCAAAATGATAATAGATTATGATAAGGGTATCTTCCTTGTTTAACTAAATCATAAACAGTTAAATCTTCTGGAGCATTACTACTTTGAGGAAGCATAGACATAAGCTTGGCAACTTCCTTTGAAGACATTTTAAGAATATCTCTATCCTCCATGAGTATATCTCCATTTCTAGGTTTAAGTATTCTTGCTATGGCCTTTATTAATGTAGATTTTCCACATCCATTAGAGCCAATTAAGGCTGTAATTTTTCCTTTTTCTATATTTAAATTAATATTATCTAATATAATTTTTTCATCATAACATAACTCTAAATTTTTTGCTTTTATCATTTCTATCATCCCCTTTTGTAGCTTCTTTTTTTAACTAAAAGGTATATAAAGTAAGGTGCTCCTATAAAAGCTGTAAATATACCTATAGGTAAATCTTGTGGATAAAATATCCACTTAGATACAAAATCAGCTAATAATGTTATTATTCCACCTATAAATATTGAAAGTGGGATTATATTTTCAAATTTTGAATCTACCAGTTTTCTTGCAATGTGAGGAGCTATTAAGCCTACAAAAGATATACCTCCTCCAATAGTTACAGCACCCGCTGCTAATGCAGCAGAAATGCTTAAGAGTATAATCCTGCTTTTATGTAGCTTATTACCAAGAACTATTACAACCTCATCTTCAAGCTGATGAAGATTTAAATCTTTAATAAATATTAATGTTAATGTAGTAAAAATACTGAATATCACTATAATCAGTATGGCATGTGTCCAGTTAGCACCATATATACTTCCTGTTATCCAAGTTGTGGCTTCTTTTATAAAAATTACTGGTCCATTTATTATAAGAATATTAGTTATGGCCTTAGCAATAGCAGAAACTCCAATTCCTATTATAATTAATTTATTTGTTGAAGAAGATTTTCCATTTATAAGCAAAATAGACATTAAAGCTATAAATGAAAATATAAAAGTAAATATAGGCATATATAATATAGATGTTGTTAATGAATTATTCTTAGGATCTATAAAGATAGTTAAAAATACCAATGCTCCAACGGAACCTCCATTAACTACACCTAATATATCAGGAGATGCTAAATCATTTTTAACCACTCCTTGAAGTATAGCTCCAGATAATGCTAAAGAAGCTCCGACAAAGAAGGCAACAAGAACTCTTGGTAACCTTATTTTCGTAACTAAAATAGATGAAAACCCTGCATCTATTCCCAATATACTCTTTAGTACATCTAGTGGACCTACCATAACTTCACCTAGGCATAGTGAAAAAAACATCATTAAGATAGTAATCCCCAGTAAAAGTCCGCTTAGCTTAATAGCTTTTTTACTTATATTTATCATTGTCTGGCCCTCCTTTTTGCAATATATATAAAGAAAGGACCACCTATAAGTGCAGTTAAAGCACCAACTGGGACTTCTTTTGGATAAATTATAAATCTTGACATTATATCTGCAAGCAATAGTATAGATGCCCCTGTTAATATAGAAAATGGTATTAGCCATTTATAATCAGTTCCAATAAATTTATGTACTATATGTGGAGTTATAAGTCCAATGAAAGCTATGGGGCCTGCTAAAGCTACAGATACACCAGATAAAATAGCAACTATAGCTATTATAACTATTTTAAAATATAGAGTTTTCATACCTAATGACCTTGCCATTTCTTCACCTAATGAAAATACATTAAGCTTTTTTCCAATAAATAACGTAAATATCATTACTACTAATATTATTGGAATAAATTTGACAATTAGCTCTAATTTTTTCCCTTCAACAGAACCTGTCATCCAATAAACAACTTGCTCAAGTGCAGCCTCATTTTTATATAAAATACCTTGTGCTAAGGAAAAGAATAGTGCCCCTAAAGCAGTACCTCCTAATGTTAAATCCATAGGTCTTATGTCACCTGAAAGACCTCCACATAATAAATAAACTAGTAGAGAAGATCCTAGTGCACCTAAAAAGGCCAACCAGGCAAGCCCTAGTGAAGATATATTAGGAAAATATGTGAGAGCTATAACCAAAGTAAATACTGCTCCTGAATTTATACCTAATATACTTGGCGAGGCTAATTTATTTCTAGTCAATCCTTGAGTTAAAAGTCCAGATACTCCAAGAGCTCCTCCGACTAGAAGAGAATTTAATGTTCTTGGAATTCTTGAAGTTCTTATAATTATATGTTCTTGGGAATTATTAAAATTTTTATATGCATCTATTAAGGTATCATAAGATGTATGTATAAATCCTTTAGTAATACTTAAGTAGCATAATATAAGAGTGAATATTGTAAGTAATATAAGTAACACCCATTTACCCCCATTACTTTTAAGAATATTTTTCATATAGACTCCTCCATCTGTAGTAATTGAAAAAAGATATCGATTGTTATTGATAATCTTTCTCAAACATGATATCATAAGTGCGTACTAAAATCCATAACAAATAAATATTTAATTCTATGTCATTTGCTAAATTATTTTTAGGAGGAATTATAAATGAAAAAAAAATTATTATCTGCAATTGTATCAAGTATGCTAATTGTAAGTTTATTTGTTGGCTGCTCTAATAAAACAGAGAACACATCAGAAAAAGCCACAGATTCTAAAACTATATCTATACAACATACTATGGGAACTACAGAGATTCCTGAAAATCCAAAGAAAATTGTTATATTAACTAATGAAGGTCTAGAAGCTCTTCTTACTCTTGGTGTTAAACCAGTAGGAGCTGTAACCGGTGTTACTGGTGATTGGTATGAACATACTAAGAGTGAACTTGCAGATGTCAAGCCTGTTGGTAAGGAAAGTGAACCAAATGTAGAAGCAATTGCTGCTTTAAAACCTGATTTAATAATTGGAAATAAAATGAGACATGAAAAAATATACGACCAATTAAGTGCAATAGCACCAACTGTTTATTCAGATACAATAAGAGGAGCATGGAAAGATAATTTTAAATTCTATGCTGAAGTTTTAAATAAAGAATCTGAAGGTGAGAAAGCTATACAAGCATATGAAAGTAAAATTAATTATATAAAAGAAAATTATAGTGATAAATTGAATAATGAAATATCACTTGTAAGATTTATGGATGGAAAAACTAGAATATACCTTGGAGATACTTTTGCTGGAACTATTCTTAAAGAAATAGGATTTAAAAGACCAGCAGCTCAACAAGGAACAGAGTTCGTTAATGAAATTGGTAAGGAAAGATTAAATGAAGCTGATGGAGATGTGATGTTCTACTTTACTTATGAACTAGGAGATGGTAAAGGTCTTGCTAGAGAAGAAGAATGGTTAAATGATCCAATGTTTAAATCTCTAAATGTTGTAAAAAATAATAAAGCTTATAAAGTAGATGATACTATTTGGAATACAGCAGGTGGTATAAAAGCGGCTAATTTAATGCTTGATGATTTAACTAATATGTTAAAGGAAGGAAAAATCTAAAGTAATTAATTATTCTATAATTAATTAGCCATTAATGTAAATTTTAGTACATAGAATATAATAAAAAAGGTGCTATCTAAAAGTAGGATATATTTCCTAGACAAGACAGCACCTTTTGTTTTTAAGGGTGAAAAGGAGCTTTCGTAAAATAAGCTAATCTAAATAAATATTGAATAAGCACTTNNACTCAAACAAGTTGTGTTGCTTATGATTTTACCATTAATAAATATATTATTAATGACTACAATTAAAGAGCTGAAAAAATAAAGAGAAAATATAAAACATGAAATTTTATGTAATGATTATAGGTTTAAAAGATTTAATATTGATGAGAAGATTAAAGCAATATCTATTATAGAAGATTATTTAAGTGAAGACATAATATATAATGAAGCAGACTTAAAAGAAAAAAGGAAAAGAATAAAGGAAATTAAAGATTTAATAAAAATATTACAAAATGCAGATGATATTAAAAAATAGAATCTGTTTCAAAGCCATTTGATTTTATGAATAGAAGAGCTATTGGAGTAATTCTACAAAAGTTTTATGAAAAAATAGATAAAAAGGATATACAAATTATAATAATTAGAATAATAGATTAGGAGTGGTTTTATGCAAGTGTATTTTGATAACAGTGCCACCACTGAGCCTTATGATGAGGTAGTAGATGCTGTGGCACATACAATGAAAAATAATTTTGGAAATCCTTCCTCCGCTCATGGTTTAGGCCTTAAGGCAGAAATAGCTCTTAATGAATCAAGAGAGAAAGTAGCTAAGACTATTAATTGTACCAGAGATGAAATAATATTTACTTCTGGTGGAAGTGAAAGTAATAATTTTTTAATAAAAGGTTTTATAGGGGTAGGTGCGCACATAATAACTAGTGAAATTGAACATCCTAGCGTACTGAATACCTTTAGGGAATTGGAGTCAGCAGGAACTAAGGTCACTTATTTAAAGGTTGATAACAAGGGACGTATATCGCTAGAAGATCTAAAAAACAGCATAAATAGTGATACTCGATTGGTGAGCATAATGCATGTTAATAATGAGCTGGGAGTTGTACAGGATATAGAAGCTATAGGAACATTAATAAAGGAAAAAAGTCCTAGAATTAAGTTCCATGTAGATGCGGTTCAAAGCTATGGAAAGTTTAAAATAGATGTAAAAAAAGCTCAAATAGATTTGTTATCCGTCAGTGGGCATAAAATTCATGGCCCTAGAGGAATTGGTTTTTCTTACATAAAAAAAGGATTTAACCCTAAGACTCTAATAAGTGGTGGTGGACAAGAGAAAAGCTTTAGATCCGGTACAGAAAATTTACCTGGTATTGTGGGTCTTATAAAGGCTTCAGAAATAATATATAACAATGTTCAACTCAATTATTCAAAGGTAAGCGAGCTTAAAGAATATTTTATAGAAAGACTTAGAGATATAAAAGATATAGTGATAAACAGTCCTAGTGAGGATTGTTTCAGTCCTTATATTTTAAGTGTCTCCTTTATAGGTGTAAGAGGCGAAGTACTACTGCATCTTTTAGAGGAAAAGGGAATATATGTATCCACTGGTTCTGCTTGTTCCGCAAAGAAGCAAGGAGATAGCTATGTGCTTAAAGCTATAGGCCTCAATACCCAGGAAACAAAGGGAACCATAAGGTTTAGCTTTAATGAGTTTAATACAAAAGAAGAAGTGGATTACACTATAGAAGTACTAGAAAAAAGTTTGAAATTTTTAAGGAGGAAATAATATGAGAAAACTATTACTTATTAAATATGCATCGGAAATTTTTTTAAAAGGATTAAATAGAAAAATCTTTGAAAAAAAGCTCATGAAAAATATAGATTCGGTACTTAAGGGGTGCAGATATGAATTTATAAACGATCAGGGAAGGTGGTTCCTCTATAGTGAAGATTTAGAGGAGGTAATGTCAAAAGTAAAAAGGGTTTTTGGCGTTTCTGAAGTTTGTTTAGTTACGGAAGTAGAACCTACAATGGAAGCTATCAGTGCCCAAGCGGTTGTGGAAGCTGAGGATTTTGGAGAAACTACCTTCAAGGTTGAAAGCAATCGAGCAAACAAGGCCTTCCCTTTAAATTCTATGGAGATGAGTCGTGAAATTGGTGCTGTAGTCTTAAAATCTGTAGAGGGATTAACGGTAGATGTTCATAAACCAAAAAGAATAATAAATGTGGAAGTAAGAAAAAGGGCTTATGTATATTCTAAAAGGGTAAGAGCTGTAGGAGGAATGCCTTATGGTACAAATGGTAGTACTATGCTCATGCTTTCTGGAGGTATAGATTCTCCTGTTGCCGGATATATGATGGCAAGACGTGGGGTAGAATTAAACGCTATTTATTTCCACAGCCATCCTTACACTAGTGAAAGAGCTAAAGAAAAGGTAAAGGACTTGGCAAGACTACTAAAGGGCTACACTGGGAAAATCAATCTTTACGTAGCACCTTTCACTGATATTCAAATGGATATAATAGAAAAATGCCCTGAAGATGAGCTTACTATAATAATGAGAAAATTTATGATGAGAGTTGCCTGTGCTGTGGCGGAAAAATATAATATAAACTCCGTAACCACTGGGGAAAGCATAGGACAGGTAGCAAGTCAAACTATGGAGGGACTAATGGTCAGCAATGACGTGGCAGATAGGCCAGTGTTTAGACCTCTCATCGCTATGGATAAAATAGATATCATGGATATATCTAGAGACATCGGAACCTATGAGACTTCTATACTTCCTTATGAAGATTGCTGTACAATATTTGTACCAAAGCATCCCAAAATAAAACCTAAAGTGGACTTAATAAGAAAATCCGAAAGTATACTCGACATAGATAAACTTGTTCAAGAATGTATAGATAATATGGAGATATACAATGATCTTTAATAATTGATGTTAAGGCATCTTCAAAAAATAAACAAGTCAGAATGTTCGTCTATTTTGTGTTATACTGCGTCAACAGAACCCTTAGATAGTGCTACTATCNNGAACCTGTTTCCTTGTCTAACTCAAAATATACTTCCCATCTTTGACTTGTTATTTGTTTTCAGATGCCTAAATAAGTAAAAGGATGAAGGTTAGAATTACTGCATCCTTTTACTTATTTAGGCTTATGTATATATATGGTGTTTAAATTTATAGTTCTTTAATTTATTAACAACTAATATATCAGTAGTCACCAATTAAGATTATCTAACTGGTCTAATCTAGTCCATTTAGCATCAATTGGGCAGAGAGTGATAAGCTGAAATATCCTTAGGCTTTAGAATATGCAAAATCTATGAACAATAAAATAGCCCAGCAGGAGCTAATGAAAGTTAAATAGTTGTATCTTCCACAATTTTTTTTAAGGGTATGACCATTGAAGATTTTATTTGGTTTGAATAAATTTGTTTTTTTATGAAAGGAATTTTACACATTAGTATAAATATAAGGTTCATTAATCTAGATTTATAATTTTTTTGTGGGAAATTATATACATTAAGCGCTTTATAAGCTTTATGATCAGCAACAAACGGAAATCTTAAATTTCCCCATATTTCATCTCTAAATATCTTCATACCTGCTACACCAAGGAATGTAGAGGGCTTAGTATAATTTACGGTTGATAATTTAATAAGGTTACGTGAGAAAGTATATAATTGTTTATCTATTATTATACTGGTATCATACTCGTCAGTGACGAATCCAACTAAATTAGATCCTTGCCATTGAATATAGGCTTCTAGTATTTGTCTTAAGTTAGACATCTGTCTTAAAGGACCAGATATTATAAAACCTATTTGTTTACCAGAAAGAGATGGAGTGTGAGTATTAAAAAATCCTCTGTCTAAGAATCGCTTCCATGTAGAAGATAAATATCTGTATTTAATAGCACCTGCAAAAACTATTATATCCGCAGTTTTTAATTTACTATTATAGAAACTAATAAAATCATCTTTATCATTGTAAACACATTCATAGTCATAGCCACATTTTAAGCAGCCTAGGCAGCCTCCTTTTATATCTATATCTTGAAGATTAATTAACTCTATAGTTTGAGAAAATGAATTTCTAAATTTATCTATCATATTTTTTAAATTAATATTTTCTAAAGAATCAGTTACTATAACTACCTTTTTATTTGAGACATCTATTTTATCATGGGTAACTTCAGGAATATATTCTTTTAGGGAATATTCTATTGGACTGTAGTTTTTTAAAGTAATCACTTTATTTTCTATTGCATCAAAATAGTTTTGAGCAAATTGTAGTAGATTTTTTCTTAAATCTTCTTTTTTTAAATCATACATTTCTGGCGAAAAACAATCTACATAATTCATATTTAAATCATCACAAATAGAATTCATGTAATTTAATGCCGTGTGGTCATAAAAGTGAATCGATGTAGCAAGAACTGAAGTATATTTTTCTTTAAAAGCATCTTCAACATTTCTTTCAAAAATTAATTCTATAAATCTTTGATAACTCGAATGAACAGTAAAAACATAAAGAGGAAATGCCCATATAATTCCATCACTAAATCTAATTTCGTTAATTATTTCCTCAAAAGTTTTTTTATCATTCTCTATTTGATTAATTCTTTGAGAAATATTAATAATTTTTAATTCATGCTGCTTAAACCTTTTTTGAATATAGTTTATATACTGCATAGTAACACTAATATCACCTTTAGGACTTCCGTTTAAAACTACTATTTTCATATTAACCTCCTTGTTATTTATTATGTTTATTTAAGTTATTTTGGTTGATTATTACAATTAGTGTAATGGATTATTAGCTGAGATTTTATATGATTTTTATATTGCAAGACATGTTGACGGTGTAAACTTTAATTTGATTATATAGTGATAAGTTTACAATGTCAACATACAATGATATAATTTCTATTATAAAAATTATTTTAAATTTATTTTAAGCTTTTTGGAGGGAGTAGCATTGGATAGAAAAACATATCATCATGGTGATTTAAAAAAAGAACTTATACATAATGGATTATTATTGTTAAATAAAGAAGGTATTGAAGGATTCTCATTAAGAAAAGTTGCAAGTATGTGTGGAGTAAGCCATAATGCGCCTTATAAACATTTTAAGGATAAGGATGCCCTTATTAATGAAATAATTAAAGAGGTTTGGAAAGAATTTTATATAGCATTACTAGAGGTAACTGAGATATATACCAATGATCCTAAACTACAAATAGTTGAAATGGGGAAAGCGTATGTAAAGTTTATGGTGGAAAATCCAGAATACTTAAAGTTTATGTTTTTGTCAGATAATGCATATCCTGTAAAAATAGTAGACAACAAATTATCTGATGATAAAGTTAGTGCCTTTGGAGTTTTTAAAGATAGTGCAGAAAGATTTTTTAAGGAAATAGAATTGGATGAAAATTTATATATGCAGAAGACATTAACATTATGGAGTATGGTTCATGGAATAGCAATATTAATAATTAAAAGGAGTATTGAATATAAAGAAGATTACTTAGTGCTAGTGGAAAGTATGATTAGAAATAGCATTTGATCTAACCTTTGTCTAAAAGGCTTCGCTAATTAAGGTATTCTACCTCTTTTTGACATACATAAATCCCTATATTTTCTAAAAAATCTAGCAACAAGTTGAAAAATATCTCTTTACCATTGATCTCATTAATATGGCTTAAATTCGTCTATAGCTCTGGTTAAAAGTACTTTTTAATACTATGAATATTACTGTTTTACCAATGATTTGAAGGATAATTCCCCTAAGCCCCTAAGCGCAACATTTTAAAATGTTAAAATTTAAAAATGCTAAAATGCTAAAATGTTAAATATTTAAAATTTTAACATGCTAACTATTTAAACAATTTACTTTATAACTTTTTAAAATGCTCTATACCTATTATTACATATATTAGTACAATCGCATACATATCATTCTGATACAAAAATAAATGACTTTCGAACAAGGGAAGCAATTTATATATAATGATTCTAAATATTTGAAATTGTACAACTATATGCTATATAATAAGTTAAATGGATAATCGTATTATTATGTTCAGTAAAGATTACTAACACAATACTCGACATTTCGTATAAAATTTCATGGAGGTAGTAACAATGGAAAACGAAAAGTATTCACAAGAAAAAGTTGATATGTTTTGGAAAACATTTTTAAAGGAAACAAACAGGGATGAAGCGACAAAATATTTAGAGGTATTTCATTTTGAAGTAACTGAAAAATGGGCTAATGAACTATTACGACTGGTGTTGGTTGGAAAAAAGAGGGCTACGGCAAGTAGTTTATTGAAATACGAAATTGAGGGAGAGGGAATGCCTAAAGTTGGTGATTTGAGTATTATCACTGATTGGGAAGGAGTACCTCGATGTGTTATTGAAACAACAGAAATAACAATTATTCCGTTTTCAGATATAACTTATGATATTTGCAAGCGTGAAGGGGAAGATGACGTATTAGAAACTTGGGTTGATGGACATGTTCGTTTCTTCGAGGCAGATGGAAAGCAGGTAGGGTATGAGTTTACTTATGATATGCCAGTAGTTTTTGAAGACTTCGAAGTGCTATATCAAGTATAGAGTTATAGGGAAAAGACTCAACCGTTATTGAATACTGTGGGGATACATGATGTTCATAAAAGGTGAATTAAAGGAACTCTTCAAGAAGGGGGGATCTCACGTTAGGATATCCTATTGGCATGCATGCTACAATTTGTTTATCTTCTTTAACTTCAAGAAGATCCATAGTTTTTTTATTTCCATGTGCGGATATTATAAAGAATCCACAAAAGAATGTTCCTAGTCCTAAAGCATTAGTCATAAGTTCCATATTTGAAGAAGATAAAGCTCCATTGAATCCACTGAAGTTTGAAGAAGATGAAGCTCCATTTATATGTGAATTAGCTGTAACTATTATTACTGCTGGAGCATTGAAGAATAGTCTATAATTTTCAGTTGGGTTTTCTTTGAAAATTGAATATTACGGTACTTACAAAATATGTTATAATCGGGTCGTAATAGTAATAATTTGCGGCGAAAAAGTGGGGGATTTTAATGAAAAAGGAATCAGGGAGCCAGATAAATTAAGGCTTAGAGATTCCGAGAAAATATAACGCTACAGGGAGGTAAAAATGCAAGTAGGAGATAAAATAGTATTTGACAGATACGAATGGCGCATACTTGACATACAAAACAACGCGGCTTTGATTATAACCGAGTATATTATAGAACAGCGTGCTTACCATGATGCTTATAAAGATATAACATGGGCTGACTGCGCGTTAAGAAAATATATTAATGGTGAATTTTATGACAAATTCAACGCAACTGATAAATCAAGAATAATTCCGGTAATAAATAAAAATCCTGACAATCAGTGGTATGGTTCAAAAGGCGGATCAGATACGCAAGACAGTATATTTTTATTAAGCATTGAGGAAGTGTGCAAATATTTCGGTGATAGCAGTTCAAAACTGCAAAACCGAGGAAAAAATCAAAGATATTGGTTTGAAAGAAAAGATGAAAACAACAGTAAGCGAATAGCAAAACTTCTGGGTAAAGAATGGGGTTGGTGGTGGTGGCTTCGGTCGCCCGGCCGCGTTAATGTAAAAGCCGTGTACATCTTTGGGACTGACGGTAATATAGGTATCCAAGGCAACAATATATTGAAAGGCAACATCAGCGATGGCAAATGTACAGGCGGCGTCCGTCCAACTTTGTGGCTGAAACTATAATTTGAATTATGGCTAATAAGTTAGACTTGTGTTGGAGAAGACGCAAGGTTATTAAATGATGAAATCAATATACAATTAAATAATTTATTCATAATACCATACTATTCAAATGAATATGAGGTATTTTTTTACAATGTGAGCTAATAACTTGTTATACACTTGAAAGTGTATAAAATGAAAAGAGGTGAACTTTAGTAAGAGATTAGTACTTACAATACACTCTTTTACTAAAGATAAATCATGAGTTTTCAAGAACAATTGCAAACACTTAGAAAAGCGAAGGGTCTATCACAAGAAAAGTTAGCTGAGGTTTTAGGAATATCAAGACAAGCAGTTGCAAAATGGGAAGTAGGGCAATCTTATCCTGATATAGCTAGACTAATTGCATTAAGTGATTATTTTAAAGTAAGCATTGATAAATTAGTGAATGATTATGAAGAAAATTGCCGTTTATGTATAGAAGAGCGCAAAGATGATAATATAAATGAAGGCATAATTGATTTCTTATGTAGGGCTAAAAAATCTACATATGCTGGAAAGGGGCCAGAGTGTAAATCTTCAAGACCCAATTCTCATGACCTAGAATATGTAGAAGGAAACTTGAAATATATAGATACATATTTAGGTGGAGAGAGGTTCGCAGGAGAGGAAGCTTTATGGCAAGATGATATTCCATTTTGGTCAATGAATTATATTGGGAGAATTTTAAATGAAAGATTTTCAGGGAGTTTTTTGAAGGAAGTTTTAAGTTTAGTAACTAAGGAGAATCCATATAGGGGTCCTATTATTTATCAATATGCCAGTATAAATATCATTGTATAATAAATGGAGAGTTTGAGTGGTTTCAAGGACATGAGGAAATATATTTTGACCATATTAAGGTTTATGAATGTTATTTCCATGGAGGGACAATTAAATAGTTAAAATGAATATATGAGCGAGGAATAAGATTATGAAATTGAATAGAAATGATTTATGTTGGTGCAAAAGTGGATTTAAATATAAAAACTGTCATTTAGAATTTGATGAAAAATTAAGTGATTTAAAAAGAAGAGGATATATAGTACCAACTAGAAATCTTATAAAAACAAAAGCGCAAATTGAAGGAATAAAAAAGAGTGCCGAGATTAATAGTGGTCTTCTAGACTTAATTAGTGAAAACATTAGGGAAGGCATGACAACAGAGGAAATAAATAAATTGGCACATGACTATACAGTATCCAAAGGTGGAATTCCAGCCACTCTTAATTATGATGGATTTCCTAAAAGTATTTGTGTATCAATAAATAATGAGGTATGCCATGGCATACCTAGTAAAGATGTAATTCTTAAGAATGGTGATATTGTAAATGTTGATGCAACAACTATACTTAATGGATATTATTCAGATGCATCAAGGATGTTTATGATTGGTGAAGTAGATGAAGAAGCTAAGAAATTGGTTGAAGTAACTAAAGAATGTTTAGATAAAGGTTTAGAAGCAGTTAAACCTTATGGATTCTTAGGAGATATTGGAGCTGTAATTCAAGAATATGTAGAAAGTAATGGTTATTCAGTAGTTAGAGAATTCGGTGGACATGGAGTAGGCTTAGATATTCATGAAGAACCATTTGTTTCTCATTTGGGAAAAAGAGGAACAGGTATGGTCTTAGTACCCGGTATGGTATTTACCATTGAACCAATGATAAATGCTGGAAGCAATGAAATATTTATAGATGAAGATGACGGTTGGACTGTTTTTACCGATGACGATTCTCTTTCAGCACAATGGGAACACACAGTCCTTGTAACTGAAGAGGGTGTAGAAATAATCTCGAGATAAAGTATGTGCTAAAAAATAATGTAAAATATTGTATACTGTAATATATTTGGTATATTGATTCGCAACAGTGAGAAAATAGGGGTTACGATAAGATGTATTGTACAAAGAATTAAATTAACTTATAAGGAATAATATGTAGTGAGCAGTAGAATTTTAGGATTCTGCTGTTTTTTTATGTAGTTATAGGTTAAACAAAGGAAATATTTGTTGAATATGGTATAGATTTATTGAGAGAAGGAGGCAGAGGTGGTAAAATAGAGCTGCAACGTGAAATATATTGGTGTATGGGTTAATGTATCTTTAAGATATAAGAAATAAAGAAGAGATAGGAAAGTGGGGAGCATGAGTAACAAGCATAATATAAATGAAAATAATTCATTAATAGAAGACATATATGAGAATCAAATTGATGTTAAGGATATTACAACGTCAATTATTACTAATCCCTTTGGAACTATTACCTTCACTTATGATGGTAGTGTAGATTTAAATAGCTTTTCACGAATATTAGAAGACAAATTAAGTAGTAGTTATAAAATATTTTGATTCTTTGGAATCTATGAAGAGATAATTAATGGAAATAAGTACATATCCTTTAGAAAGCTTGTATGTAGAATGATAGCAAGTGCCTGGTATCCTGTTACTCAATATAAACTTAACCTGGGAATTCAAGACAGGCTTTATGATTTAGTTATGTTAATCCATGAGAGATACAATATACCCTGTGATGAAAAGGAATATAAACTATTAGATTTTCTTGAAAATGTACAGGATGTTGAAATTGAAAAGAGGATAAAAGTACTCCATGAATATGTACCATATAGACTTTTAACTCCATTTTTTACTAAAGAATTAGCATTAACTAAATATATATTTAAAAAGAATGATAATAAGAGAAACAAGTTTATAGCACAGCTAACTAAAGAAGATGAGAGGGCTATATATAAAATAGATGTTAATAACAAGATGATAGAAATTAATGACTCCTGGTATAAGTACATAATAGCTAATCAAACTATCATATGTGGATGGATGCATTATAAATTAGTTTGTTATCTTCAAAAGAGAAATCCTAACGTACCAGCAATTCCATTTAAAATCACAGCACCAGGTAAAAGAGATCTAAGTAAAGCAACTAAGCTTTGGACAGAGATAAATAGGGATAAAACTGTAAGTGATATTTATACAGGAAGGGAGCTAACAAAAGAGAACTTTTCTAATTATGGGAATCTGAGCATAGACCACTTTATTCCTTGGAGCTTTGTATTGCATGATGAACTATGGAACTTAGCACCTACATTTAAAAATGTAAATAGTCAAAAAAGTAATAAACTACCTGATCTTAGTTTATATATGGACAAGTTCTGTGAAATTCAATATAAAAGCTTTGATATAATGCAAAGAAATCCTAAAAGATATAAGAAAAACTTAGAAGGATATTTATCTATAAATATAGCTGTAAACAATCAAAGAAAAATTGAAAAAGAAGAGTTTAACAAAAGCTTAAGAGCAACTATAGAGCCACTATATCAGATTGCTTATAATCAGGGGTATGGGATTTGGGAGAAGTAGTGAATAGTTTTAATATTATATTATAAGTAAAGTGAAAAAAGTAAATTTTTAAAATAGACTAAGGAGTACTATATTATGCAAAATATAAATAATAATGAAGGAATGTGGAGATTCTATACAACTGATGATATAGGCGAAGTTACATTCAATGGTGCACTAGAACGGTTTTATGAGTTAGGAATAACGGGACTTGTAAGGGAAAACATCCAAAATTCATTGGATGGCAAACTACAAGAGTTGGATAAACCTGTAGTTGTAGAAATTAAAACAGGAATTATAAACAAGAATGATATACCTGGATTTGAAGAAATAAAGGATAGAGTTAATTGTCTTAAGGGATATAATGAATATACTAGAGAGACCATAGATCATATGCAGAGGAGTATAAATAATGAAACTGTATATTATATTTCTTTTGAAGATTCTAATACAAAAGGATTAACAGGAGCAAAAAATGGGCAGAGTGATTCATTAGAAGATACATGGGGAATATATGCTTATAAAAAAGGTTTTCACTCCATAGAAGGGGATAGTGATTTTGAGAGTGGAAGAGGTGGATCACATGGAATAGGTAAAATTGCGTCTAATGCAGCTTCAGACCTATTTATGATGTATTTTGCTAATTGTGATAAAGAGAATAATATGCATCTAGGTGGTACTATTCAATTAATAGAACATAAATATAATGAAGTTTGTTATAGGTCAACCGGATATTTTACGGATGTAAATGTTCACGGGAAGTATATTCCTTTTGAAAATGAGTTTAGCCATGAATTTTCAAAAAATACAAGAGGATTAAAGATTGTAATACCTTTTTTAAGAGAAGAATTTAATAACGAGAAAGAAATAATTAAAAGTGTATGCGATAGTTTTTTTGTTTCAATATTAGAGGAAAAACTCGAAGTTAAAGTTAATGATAAGGATTTAAATAAGAATACCATAAAATCTTATATAGAAAATGAATTGTATTATAAACAAAATATAAGCGAGATTAATAGAGAATTTACTCCTTTATATTTAAATACATATTTAAATTCAGAGCCTATTGAAATAGAAATAAAGTCGTTAACTGATGTGTACAAGTTTAAATTGTATTTTGAGCTTAACAGTGAAATTAAAAAGGGTAGGCTTGGAATAATTAGAACTATTGGTATGAAGATAGAAGACAAAAAAATTAGGAATAATGCTACTAAACCTTTTAATGCAATTCTTATTCCATGTTCTGTGAAGGAAGATGCATTTTTAAAAATGCTTGAGAATGAATCACATACCAAAATAGAATATAAGCATATAAGAAATACAAAGACTAGAAGTAATGCAAGAAATTTTATAAATGACATTTCTAATAAATTAGCTCAAATAATAAGCGAAAAAATTGCAGAAGTGAATCCAACAAATGGGAAAATGAATACAGAAGATATATTATACACAATCGAATTAAAATTTAAAGAGGATTTAAATAAAAGTATAGAATCTGTAAAAATAATAAATTCTGAAGGCAAGGAAAAAGAATTTATAAAAGATCTAGGAAGCAAGAAAAAGAAATCTAGTAATTATGGAAAACAAAAATCTGACACTAAAGAAGAAACTGATAATATAAAACCTAAGAAGAAACTTAGAAGAAGTACTACTATAAATAATGATATTGATGGAAATAGGAAAGAACGAAGATATAATGTTAGTACTGAGGCAGTGGAAAGAGCAGTAATTAAAGATAGAGAATACATAAAATTTGATTTATCCAATAGTGAGGCTGAAAAGAAGAAATTATGTAATATAGCTTTAATTGTTGTTGATGGAATGGGAGATGAATGCCCTGGCGAATTTAACCTATTTGATAATTATAAATATGTAATCGATAAAAATACAGGTAATAATTGTTTGATTAAGGACAACCTTATTAAAGATGTAAGTATAGAAAAAGGTAAAGTGAATATTGAGGCTAAGTTAAATGAAAAAGCAAATAAGTCTTTAAAATTTGTATATTATGTGGAGGTATAGTAATGATTTATAGGAAAGATGTTAACTTCCCATATCCTGTACTAACTAATTCATCAAATAGCTATGAAAGTGGATCTTTTAATTTAGAGGTTAAATTGTCAGAGAATAAGGATATTTATAATATTGAATTAGATTATACTATTAATTCTAGTTTTATAAATGAATTATTAAAGTCTGAACAAGCAAAGTTATTTTTAATAATTCAATCCATAGATAATAAATTTTTTGAAATTAAGCTAGAAGAAAAAAATAAAAGTATAAACAAAAATAGACTTTCTTTAAGTAAAAGAACTCAAGTTCAATTAATGGTTAAATCTTGTGATAGAATATCCTTTGAAAAAAATGATGAGATATGTGGTTTGTATGAAGAATTAAAAAATGAGATAGTTGTCCCTAAAAACTCTGTTTTAGCTTTTTCAAATGTTGTTACTTTTAGTGAAAGTTCAAAAAAAGGACTTGAGTTATTTGAAAAGAGAGTAGATTCAAATATAAAGTCAGAAATTAAAATAGATTTAACTGCGGAAACCATAGTAATTACTTATAAGAAAGAAGAAATGATGTTTAATGATGTAATAGCTGATAATTCTCTTAATAATTTATATGTATATATGGGTTTACAAAAGGCACTTAATGAATTCATATTAAATAATAGAATTAACGTTGATGAGGATGAGGTTATCATTAGTGAAATTGCAGAACCAGATCTTGAACTGGACTTAAAGTTATATCGTCTTATGAAAAATAAAATGGTGCCTGAACTCAATAAAGACAATATAGATGAGGTAATTTATTTAATATCCGATGGAATTATTGAAGGATTTACTAGTTCTATAAGGAGGTATATAGATGGTAGAGGTTAGATTACTAAAGGATAAATATAAAAATAATGAAGATCTATATGAAGCTTTTTTACAAGATAAATTAATTGGAAATGAGGAGTTTTTATCTGGAGAAAAAGTAAGAATAGATGTAGCACCAGAGTTTCCAATATACATGGCTAAAGGGAAAAAGGAAGAAAAGAATAAAAAATTTTTAGAAGCTTTTGAAGTTATGACAAAACATTATATAAATGTGAATAGAGATATATATTTGGATGAGACATTTTGGCATTCACTTTTATGTCAGCAACACAGAGAGTATTTGTTAGAAAATTATCCTCAAATTAAGGATGGTGGATTTAAAGAATTTAAAAAAATAGTTATCAAAGATTTTGATTGGGAAAATTATATATACAAAAGTATCCTAGGAGCACAGTATATAACTGATAATATAGTAGATGAAAATGAGCAACAGAAATACTATAAATTAATAGTAGAAAATCTAGATCTGTATAATTATATAATCAAATATAGCATTTTTAGAAATGATATATTTTTAATTAAAATTTTGGATATAGTAGATAAATATGATCTAAGTGAAATATTAAAAGCAACGATAAAAGATAAAGAAATAATAGAGAAATATCATTTAGGTAATGATGAGAGATATGGAAGAAGAGTTATTTTTGAATTCAATAAAAGTTACCCTGTAGTTATGGTTCCTATGTTAAATAATGAAGAGCTGGAAGAAAAGTTCTTTGAATATCTAGATATTTATTATGATGTAAGCAAGATAGATAAATGGAATAAAAATAATATTAGCAGTATTACAGCATAGATTATTAGAATAAGCAAAATAATTTTACATTCCAGATTATTACACGGGATATTCATGGATAATTGGTGAATATATGAATGAATTTTGAAATGATATAGAAAGTTATTTATAAGTAAATAGGGTATACCATTTTCGGGGACAAGTAGTAATACATTTGATGAAATAGTTGCTACAAAGCCAAAAACTAAGGAAGAGCTTTTAAAGTTTGAAGGGGTTGGTTCAGTTAAGGTTGAAAAGCTAAACTAAATTTATCATAGGAAATACTTAATTTGAAGGGGGAAGAAGTATATAAACAGCATTAAAGTAGTGTATGAGGAATTTATTAAATTATTATTTAGGAATGAATAAATTTTGTACTTAGAGTTGATGAGGAAGTGCATTATAAGTAAATGGATTACAGTAAATTAACTTTTAATTATTCATGAAATGGGACATGTTATATCTATACCAATTAGGCTAATAATGCAAATATGCCTAATTGACTTTATGTAGAGGTGATCAAATGAGTGATAAAAACGACTTGATGAATGTTATTGTAGATTATATTAAAGAATATAAGGCTTATAATCTACCAAACGTGTGTAAAAAGTATAATATTGAGTGTGATAGTAAATTAGATCCTATGAATAGTAAGAGAGTTTATATTGAAAGTGGACTAGTAAAATTTTCTTTTAATAAATTACAGGAATTGGCTAAAATAATTATACTTGAAGAATGTGATCCTGTATTTGTTAAAAGAGTGGATCCTTATATGAATGACGACTTTTTTTCTATATCTTTGATAACAAGAAGAAAAATTATTGATTGGTTATCAGACCAATTATTAATTGAAGGTAAGTTACGTATTGATGAAATGCTTTCTTTATCATGGAATTTAGAGTGTATTCCATCTTCTTATGGGCAGAAAAACGCTTATGAAGATATACTTCAACATATGGTTAGGAATGATGATCTGAGTTACAAAGAAATGTTTGAAGTTATTTTAAACGTTATGTATGTTTCTGATAAAAAGTTTATTGATTTGATTCAAACAATAGTTCATCCAAGAGTTAGAACAAATTCAGAACAAAAAACGTATGTTGATAAATTAAATGAATTTGTAATAGAAGATGGATACAAGCTAATTAATAATAAATACATTTCAGGTGAACCAATTTTTACAGTTGAGAAAATTTCACAAGGAATAGATGGCAAAATAAAAAACTTAATTTTTGCTGCATATGGCACTAAACCAGATATTGTAATAGAAGACTCCATAACTAATGATGTAAAAATTATTGGTAACACAGAAAAATGTTTAGTTTATACACTGCCTATTTCAAATAAAGGCTTAAGCTGGCATGATTTAGTTACATGGTGGAATAAAGGAAATGAAGAATATGAATTAAGTGTAGAACAAGAACTATTTAAGAGATTGGAGTTATCTTTGGATTCTAAACCAGAGAAACTGTTTATGAAAATTTATTATAATAATTTAAATAAATTAAAAAATAATAAATTACCTGCCCTCATTCCTCAAATATATTGCCACTATGATCCTAAATCTGCAAAAATGAGAAATGGTCAAATATATGTTCATCAAAGGATGGATTTTCTGTTATTAATTTCAAATAGTAGAAGAGCTGTAATAGAAATCGATGGAAAACAACACTATTCTGTTGGTGATAAGGCTTCCCCTGAATTGTATAGTAAAATGGTAGAAGATGATAGAAGATTAAAGCTATATGGATATGATGTTTTCAGATTTGGTGGTTTCGAATTCGCAAACGGTTCTGAAATTCGGGATAAAATAGTTAGATTCATTCAAGATTTATATAAATATTATGATTTGATATAAAAAAACGTGTGAAAATTAGGCTGGAAAATGATCGGTTTTACCCCTGATTTTTAATGGAAAATATAGATGCCATCAACGTTCTTGAATGATGATAGATGAAAAGGTGAATTATGTAGAGGAGATGAAAAGAGTACTTATATTGAAGAAGTCTTTTATATTAAATTCTATGAAGATAATGTGATTGGTTTTCAAGAAAAGCCTCAGTATAAAGAAAAGTATTATAAAATCCAAAATAAAGAATTTGATATTAAAAAGATTATAGAAGAGTTACAATAATTTTTTCTGCCATTTTGGTACTTTCAATAGCGGTTGCTATGGGATTTGCGTTTGCTATTATTTGTTTAATTATTAAATTATTTACACTTATCTCAATATGCATATAAGTTCGTTAAACTAGTTCATCTTATTTAGAGAATCTCTTTAATGAGATGCTTTTTCATATAATAACGCTTATGTTCCGATGGACAATCATCTAATACACCAAAGATCTCATATCCATGTTTCAAATAAAAATCTTTTGATTGAAAATCAAAGGTATCTAAATGAATTAATTTACAACCTTTTTCTTTTGCAACTTTCTCTACCTCATTTAGAAGTGCAGACCCATACCCATGTTTTCGGAAATCTTCTTTTACCCATAGAACATCTATATATAGGCAATTCCAACAATATAATATACTGTTTATTCCTGCTATTGTATCTCCATCTAAACTTTTTATAATCCGGTTAATTGGTAAAAAAGATGGTTCTTGTGTAAAACGTACTTTTGAATAATTATATTCAACTATTCTATTATCAACTATCTCCAAATCTTCTCGTTTACTTTCTTCAATAACAAAATTATTCATTTGGTTTCCCCCTATCTAACTTACAGCCCTTAAATTAAACTCTATTCTATCGCTGTATTCTTATTTATTATACAGGATAATACTTTGGACTTCAAATATTTAACATAATTATGCATATATTTCCTAGGCTGTTTTAAGGTCATTTAACTGGGTATCAGAAAGGGAAGTATGGACTGGATTAACTAAATATAGAATTACTCTACATGATTCAGATGATAGTATAGGTGCTATTGATATCTGAATCGGGTACAATGAAAATCTATATTACGGGGGTCATATTGGTTATAAGTGAGAAAAAGTGTTAAAAATAAGGGAAAACTAGTTGGTATATATGTTCACTACTTAGAGAAAAATATAATGATATACATGTAAATGTATAAAATACCATAGGATAGTGATAGTTCCTTCAATTGTGAATTTAAGGAGTAATGCAAATACATTATTTAAGTGTATTTACATAAAATATAAAAAATGGTATAATGAAAAAAACATCAAAAGGGGGAAGTAAGTTATGACACCAGCTAATTGCTAATATTAATTTTCAATCGATAAATTAATATATATTTTATAATGAGTTTTAATTTGCCTAATTATATTTAGGTTTTGTTGTTATGCTCTTTATGGAATAAGGCATTTAGAAGGTAACTTACTTTATTGAAATTAAATACTATAATTTATAATACTGCAAATAGTTATTTTAACCATTGAATGAGAATCTTTTGAAGTATTATGTAATATGATATATAGCATAATAATATGTTTTTAGCTTATATCTGGTTTAAATAAATTATAATAGTATTAGAGTATTTCGACTGTAAGAAGAAGCCATCTTCTTACAGTCTTTTTTTATTTTTTAATTACTTAAAAAGTTATGATAGTTACGATACTTTTATGCCTATCCATGAAATGCATAATTTAAATAATGGATGAAAGAAGGAATTTTTATGTTTGAATTATCATTGATTGGTGTAAAAAAATATATGGATGCAACTCTTGTTCTTAAAAATATAAGTTTTCAAGTATATGCAGGAGAGAAAGTTGGGATAGTAGGGGTTAATGGAAGCGGAAAGAGTACTATTCTTAGGTTAATAGAGGGAGTGTTACCAATGAATTATTGTATTGGGTATCCGGGAGCTACAAGTCCAGGATATGATGAAGGCTTCATTCGTAAGCCAAGAGAAGCTACTTGTGCTTACCTTGAGCAAATCCCTAAGTATGAAGATGGCATAAAGGTTATTGATGTTCTAAAATTAGCTTTTGAAGAAGTTTATAGCATAGAGAATAAGATGCGTGAATTAGAAGAAAAAATGAAATTTTTAAAAGCTGATAATCTAGAAAAAGCTTTGAAGCAGTATAGCGAATTGGTTGAATTATATGAAGCTAAAGGTGGATATAATACAGAAGAAAAATTAAGTAAGATTTGTACGGGCTTAAAATTAGATGAAAGCTTTTTAAATAAAGAATTTAATTTATTAAGTGGTGGTGAAAAAACTACGGTTATCCTTGGTAAACTGCTCATAGATAACCCAGATATATTACTACTAGACGAGCCTACAAATCATCTAGATATGGAGTCAATTGAATGGCTTGAAGCTTATCTTAAGAGCTACAATGGTATTGTAATTATTGTATCTCATGACAGATACTTTTTAGATAATGTAGTAACAAAGATTATAGAAATAGAGGATATGGAAAGTAAGACTTATAAAGGAAATTATTCTGATTTTGCAAAGCAAAAAGAAGAGAATATGCTTGAACAATTTCATCAATATAAGGAACAGCAAAAGGAGATTAAGAATGTACAGAACTCTATAAAGGAGTTAAGGGATTGGGCAGCTAGGGTAGATAATAATAAATTCTTTAAACGAGCTGCCAGCCTGCAAAAAAAGCTTGATAAAATGAAAAGTAGTGATACTGAAAGTAATAAGTATTATCGAACAAGAGGTCAATATGTAAGAACTGAAAAACCGAAGTTTGAAAGAAAGAATATGAAGCTTACCTTTAAAGAAAGTGAAAGATCTGGTAATGAGACAATTAAGGCTGAAGGACTTTCTAAATCTTTTGAAGATAAGGTTATTTTAAGAGATGTAGATTTATTGATTAATTTTGGTGAAAGAGCAGCGTTAATTGGCCCAAATGGTAGTGGTAAAACTACTTTCTTGAAAATGATTTTAGATGAAGAACAGCCAGATTCTGGTGTAGTGGAATTAGGTGCTAATGTAATGGCGGCATATTTACCACAGAAAATCACCTTTAAAAATGAGGAACTTACTGTACTAGAGTGCTTCAGGGAAGATATTTCAATACTAGAAGGAAAAGCACGTGAATACTTGTCTAAATTCATGTTTTATGGAAAAAGTGTATTTAAAAAAGTAAAGCATTTATCAGGGGGAGAGAGAATAAGACTAAAGCTTGGTAAGCTATTATATGAAGATGTAAATTTATTGATACTGGATGAGCCTACTAATCATCTTGATATTGACTCAATAGAAACCTTTGAAGAAGCTCTAGAAGACTTTAAAGGAACTATATTTTTCATATCTCATGATAGATATTTTATTAATAAAATAAGTGAAAGAGTAATTGCCATTGAAGACAATGGTTTTAAAAGCTATCCTGGTAATTATGATTACTATAAAGAGGTTAAAGAGGAAAAGGCTATCAACGATGAGATAGCAAAGTTTGAAAAAGTTAAGAAATCAAAGAACAATGATGAAAATAAAAGGGGTAAAAAGGTTAAGAAACCAGCAAATATTGATGAAACCAAAAAGAAGGAGGCTGAAAAAGCTAAAATTGAAACAAGAATTGAAAATCTTGAAAGCGAGATACAAGAGATTGACTTAGCTATGACTAACTCAAAGATACATTATGAGGAGCTTAATAAGTTGTACGCTAGGAAAGAGGAGTTAAGCAAAGAACTTGATGCAGTTATGGAATTGTGGGTAAGTTTAACAATGTAAATTTTTTATGTAACAAATACTAAATATAACAATGGTGAATTATATCTATACTTTCCAATTGAAAAATTATAATTACTTCAATAGAATAAAATAATGATAAGAGGTTATGCGAATTGAACTTAAGGATTTAATTATATTATAACCATAAATAAAAGCCAGTGCTTAACGTTATTAAGCATTGGCTTACAATTTCTAAATGAAATCCAAAATACCGGTACTCTAATTTTGAAGCCTATCCCTCGATAGGTGGGTGTCCTCACAGATGTCTCAATCGCCTTCAATGCCGTAAAAAGGACTCATAAGAAGGTACATTTCCTCATTTAAATATTGAACTCCCTAACTTTAAATGTAGGTTCAAAATAAGAGCTTAACGCATATTCCAGAAATTTAACTATTTATTAATTAGTCATTTCTTTGTTGTGAGATTATAATATCATATTTTATTTTCATATACAAGATATATTTTTATGGTAATTTAATACTGTGATATATTACTTAAAGACAACGGTATTTTCTATAATTTGTATATATGTGGTAATCTTGTTATAATTATAATGTGAATATATATGTTTTTTTATTATATTTTAGTATAGTCATTTAATTATATAATGAAATTACATAAATGTTCTTATTCAAAGAAAGTAATAATTATTAGGAGAGTATTTATGGAGAATTTAGACAAGCAACGCAAAGAGAAGAGTAATATTATCGTATTCTTTATAGTGTGTTTTGGAATGACTGCTGTTATGGGAATTGCAATGGCCTTTGCATATTATAAGGGACCAGTGGATGCTTTTCCTCTTGCACAAATGTACTATCCAGCAATGGGAGTTATGGTAGCGTTTTTATGTAACAAAGAAATAAGAGAAAGAGTTCCTAAAAATTTCTTTGGAGTGTTTTTGCTTTCTACAATAGTTACGGTTATTGTAATATTGGTACAGACATTCACAGGATATGGGGCCACCCAAACTGTGGTTGAGATATCACTTATGGGCGGAAGTATTCTTGGAATTATTATGCTGGGTGTAGAAGGAACAGAAAAGCGTGCAGAGTTTGGACTTAGCATAAGGAAGAATGGAAAAAAATCAGTATTTTATATTCTTCTATTTGTTCTACTTTACCTATTAAAAGGTTTTATATCATGTGCTATAGAAGGATCTATAAGTGACTTTTTTGCAGCCTTTAAAAACCCAAAGATAATTTTTACACTTATCTTATTGCTATTTAATTTTTTATTTACTTACCTTTTATTTTTTGGAGAAGAGTATGGATGGCGATACTTCTTACAACCAGTACTTCAGCATAGGTTTGGTAAGAGAACGGGAGTGCTTTTACTGGGAGTTATTTGGGGGCTCTGGCATTTCCCTATAAATTTATTCTATTATAGTCCAGAGACTTCTTTGTATAGCGTAATTTGTCAGCTTATTGTCTGTATATGTTTTTCTGTTTTCTTTGGCTATGTATACCTAAAAACAGAGAATATTTGGGCTGTGGCCATGATTCATTATCTAAACAATAATCTTGGATTTGTACTTTTTGGAGGAATGCCAAACAATATTGCTATAAGTTTAAAAGATGTGATTATCGTACTCATTGTTTTCAGTATTATTTTTCTACCATTTTTAGCAACAAAGGAATACCAACAAGAAACTCGCCTTTCAGAAGGAGATGGAGCTAACATTCCCAACTAATTGTGTAATAAATCAATCAAATATTTTTTATAAGTGATTGGGTATTAAAATGAGAGAACTAACATTAAATTGAGTATAATCTCTAAAAATTATTTGTAGCAAAATGGGTCAAGTAAAAATCTATATGAATATGTTATCCTTTATTTAAGAGGTGAGAACATGGATAATTGGGAAAAGATAAATGCGGTATATCGTATGCAAATTTATATTGAGAATCATTTAACCGAATCAATAACTCTTTGTATGCTTGCAAATGCAGCAGGATATTCACCATGGCATTCTACAAGGATTTTCAAAGAATTAATAGGTAAAACACCCTTTGAATACATTCGAGCACTTCGTTTGTCTAGGGCTGCTGTTAAATTGAGAGATGAGAATGTTAAAATAATTGATGTTGCACTTGATTTCCTTTTTGACTCACATGAAGGTTTTACAAGGGCGTTTTCCAAGCAATTTGCTATGACTCCTCGATACTACTGCAAAAATACACCTCCACTGAAACTTTTTATGCCCAGTCATATTCGTGATTATTACCTTATGCTACAAAAAGGAGAGGATAACATGTCTAAAAGTTCTAATGTAAAAACAGTTTTTGTACAAGTAATTGATCGTCCTGCAAGAAAGTTAATTTTGAAACGCGGAATTAAAGCTACTCATTATTTTGAATATTGCGAGGAAGTAGGTTGTGATGTATGGGGAATTCTTTCTAGTATCAAAGAAGCCATCTATGAACCTATTGGAATGTGGATGCCTAAAAACTTAGTGAAATCAGGTACATCAGTATATACTCAAGGTGTAGAAGTTCCAGTGAATTATGCAGGAGAAGTCCCAGAAGGATTTGATTTAATTGATCTTCAACCCTGTAAGATGATGGTTTTTCAAGGACAGCCTTTTGATGACGAAAAGTTTGATGAAGAGATAAGGGAGCTATGGGATATTATGAAAAATTATAATCCTGAGGTTTACGGCTTTGAATGGGCCGATGAAGATGGACCAAGATTTCAATTAGCACCTATGGGATACAGAGGATATATTGAAGCAAGACCAGTAAAACAGTTAAATATAGAATAAGTCATATAATTTTTATTAATATTCACGATTATTAAAAACTCAATAATTTATTGAAATACCGTATTATTCAGAATGGATTTACGGTATTTTTGATTGGAAATTCAAGCACATTGTGAAGTATAACCCAATTAGATAACAACTTCTTGAATTATATAGCTAAGATATAAACAAAATCCTTAGAGCTGTGAAAACTTTAAGGATTTTAGTGGTTTTGTTTATAAGTGAATATAATGGATGAATTACAAAACTAATAATACGTTTATGTTAAAAGCATGATAAAATAGTAATAGTTAACTGTAATGGAGATAGTTTGGTAGTAAGGTAAAAAAGGAGTGGTGTTTAAATGAATAGAATTAAGAGGTGTTTTTTCAACTAAAATGGAGGGAGTTAACAGTTAATAAAACCTTACAAAAGTTTAAAAAACCTACTATTTCTTAGTAGACTCTAGCAGTAAACGTATGGATCTATCCAATAACTTGGAAACTGGAATATCGGTATCCTTGAAATATTGGGTTAGTTGTTCATATAATTCAGTGTCAATTGCATTGGGTATGTGTGTTCTATTTTTTAAGCTGTACTTATTCATAAAATCACTCCTTATAGTTATAATAATATATACATAAGCACATCGGAACTACCATCAATATATGCTGCTATAATTATAGGAGGTGATTAAAGATGATTAAGGCATGTAAAATTAGACTAAACACAACCAAAGAACAAGAAGAAAAGTTATGGCAATCGGTTGGAACTGCAAGATTTGTTTATAACTGGACATTAGCAAGACAAGAAGAAAATTATAAAAATGGTGGCAAATTTATATCTGATAATGATTTGAGAAAAGAAATAACCATATTAAAGCAAGATAGTTTAAATTGGCTTAATGAGGTATCTAACAATGTAGCTAAGCAGGCTGTTAAAGATGCGTGTAATGCTTATAAGAGATTCTTTAAAGGTGAATCTGAAAAACCAAGATTTAAGAGCAGAAAGAAATCAAAGCCATCATTTTACAATGATAATATAAAGCTAAAAGTTAAAGATAATGCAGTATTAATTGAAAAAATAGGTTGGATAACTGTAAAGAAAAATTCAATTCCTATGAATTGTAAATATACTAATCCAAGGATAAGCTTTGACGGAAAGTATTGGTTTATAGCAGTTGGCATAGAAAAGGAAGAACCAATCATTGAATTAACAGATGAAAGTATTGGTATAGACGTTGGGGTTAAAGATTTAGCTATATGCTCCAATAGAATGACATATAGAAATATCAATAAAACAAAGAAAGTGAAAAAGCTTAAAAAGACTTTAAGAAGAAAACAAAGACAATGTTCAAATAAATATGAAAAAAATAGAAAAGGAAAGGAGTATGTCAAGACCGAGAGCATTGCAAAACTTGAAAAGCAAATAAGGTTACTTTATAGGCGATTAGCAAATATAAGAAGTAATCATATACACCAAGCAACGAATAAGATAGTGAAAACCAAGCCATCAAGAGTAGTTATGGAAACACTTAACATCAAAGGTATGATGAAAAATAAGCATTTATCAAAAGCTATTGCAGAGCAATGTTTATATGATTTTAAAATTAAGCTTAAATATAAATGTGAATTTTATGGAATTGAGTTTGTTGAAGCTGATAGATTCTATCCATCATCAAAGACTTGTAGTGAGTGTGGACATGTGAAAACTAAACTTTCATTATCAGAACGTACCTATATCTGCGAAGAGTGTGGCTATGTTATAGATAGAGATTATAACGCAAGTGTAAATTTAAGCAGATATGAATTAGTAGGCTAATCACTTAAAAGATACTACTAATGTGTACCATGCGTTGTATGGGAATTTAAGCCCTCGGAGTGTCATATCAAACCAAAGTAGCTTTTAGCGAAATGGGACACGTTGAACAGGGAATTAAACATTGCTTTATAGAGTTTTATAAGGTTTTGGCAACGGAAGAGTGGTTTGATTCCACTATAAAAAGATAGCTAATTGAGTAATTACAAAAAGAAAACAAAAAATTACTATATAGCAAAATATAATTTAATATGGATTGTTCTCATAAGGCTTACAATTATATAATTAATTTATAGTTTGTAGATATGAAGAGCTAACTAAGATTAAAATCATTCTTTGAAAACTGAATGTAAAAAATCATAGGGGGATTTATGATGATTACACTTAGAAACGTTACAGATGAAATTGATTATAATATCATGTGCTACATTGAAAGTAGTATATGTAAAGCAACTATGACTCAGTCATGGGAGCCGCATATAGGTGGTTTGAGTTTTGATAGATATCTGTACGGAAATGGACCCACAGATGTATACTTTTACGGAAAGTTGCTCTACATTGATGAAACACCAATTGGATATTTATTGACATATATAGATGAGGGAGAATATTAACTTAGAATTATGCCTAATTATGAACAATACATGGATGAAGCAATCAATTTAGTTGAAATACTTTATCAAAATTCTGAAGAATTATTTATAATTACTAATAGATTAAATGAGAATTTATGCAAATCATTAATAAATCATGGATATAAAAAAGAAAACGAAAAAAGGTTTCAAGCAATACTAGATCTTAAAAATTGGGTAGCAGAAGAATGTGAATGGTTGGAAGAACAGATAAGTATATTGACAGAAGAAGATATACCTGAGCGTATTAAGTATGCTTCTATTCCGACGGGCCATGCTATTTCTGAAAAGATGTTTCGTGATTACCTGCAATCCAATGATCATACTAATACATTAGATTATGTAATTCGTGACGTATCGACAAATAATTTTATAGGGTTTACAACATGGTGGATAGACCCAAATAGTAATACTGCGCTTCTTGAACCAGTAGCATGTCTTGAGAAATACCGACGACGTGGAATTATGAAACGTACACTCAATTTTGGACTCGCAGAATTACAAAAGAGAGGTGTACAGTGTGTTTATGTAAGTACAGCGATTGGTAATAAAGCTTCTCAATCACTATACCGATCTGTAGGTTTCAAGAAAACAGGAGAAGCAAACAAGTATGTAAAATATAAATATTAGTTCATATGAAAGGAAAGAAAAATGAAAGACTTCTATTCGGATAAGTTCATGGAAGCATTAAAGAAACGTGACATAAGTGTATTGAGAACGATTCCAAAATCAGATTTGCACAATCATTTTGTATTAGGTGGGAGTAGAGAGTACATTCAACTTCAAACTGGAATAGAAATTCCTTTTTTCAAAGGAATTCTATCTACCATGCAAGATATGCATCATTGGAATGACGTGTATATTGGTGAAAGATTTAATACAAAAGAAATGCGAAAAGTGCTAATTGATGCGACTTTTGTTCAAGCTAAAGAAGATGGAATTAAAATTCTTGAGATTGGTGAAGATGTTTGGGGTTTAGGAGAATTTTTTGATAATAACATAGAAGAGCTAATTCATGTATTTCAAGATGCTAACCAAAGGATAGCACCAGAAGTTGAATTGCGGCTACAAATAGGATTATCAAGACATTGTTCCGTAAATTATCTATCAAGATGTTTAGAACCTTTCTGGGGACACAACATTTTTTATTCCATTGATTTGTATGGTGATGAATTCGCACAACCAATTGAAAATTTTATGCCGATTTATAAGAGAGCTAAGAATGAGGAATTGAAGCTTAAAGCTCATATTGGAGAGTGGGGAACTGCTGATGATGTTAAAAAGGGAGTTGAAGTGTTGGAGCTGGATGAAGTGCAGCATGGAATTGCTGCTGTAAGTTCAGAAGAGGTGGTTCAGTTTTTAATAGATAATCATATTCGGTTAAATATTACACCTACAAGTAATGTCAAACTTGGCAGAGTTAAAGAATTAAAAACACATCCCATTAGGGACCTTTATGGTTATGGAGTTGATATAACTCTCAATTCTGATGATATACTTATTTTTGATAGCGATGTATCTAAGGAATACCTAAGGTTATATGATGCAGAAACATTAACAGCGGAAGAACTTGATGATATAAGACTTAATGGTTTGAAAAGGGTGTAAAAGATTAGGTGTTGATTCTATCAATTATTATGATGAAGGCATATTCTTTAAAGATGAAAATCCTATAATAAAGGGTAACTCTAGCTTTATTGTAGATAAAACTCTTAAAATGTACGAAGAATTATCAAAAGAAACTAACGAATTTTTTAAATATATGGTTAATAGAGAACTTTTAGATATTGAAGATAGAAAGAATAAAGAATCTGGTGGATTTTGTGAGTATATGCCTAAATATAAGGCACCATTTGTTTACGCAAAATACAATGGAACTATAGAAAATTTCAATGAGGTAATTCATGAAATAGGACATGCTTTTCAAAATTATTTATGCAGAAGCTCTGACATATCTGAGTATGTAATGGCCACTGAAGACATATCTGAAATTCATTCAATGAGCATGGAGTTCTTAATTGAACCATGGTTAGAAGAGTTTTTCGGCGAAGGAGCAGATAAATATAAGTTTTCACATATGTGTAGTGCTCTATTCTTACTAACATATATTGCTGCTGTTGATGAATTTCAACATGATATATATGAAAAACCAGAAGCTACCTTTGAAGAAAGAAATAGTATGTGGCATGACATTGAAAAGAAGTATATTCCTTATAGAAACTATGAAGGTAATGAATATTTAGATAAGGAAGCATATTGGCTTCGTCAATCACATATTTTTGGGGGACCTTTTTATTATATCGACTATGGATTAACTCAAGTTGTAGCTTTTGAGTTCTGGAGTAAGGCAAGGACTAATAGAGAAGAAGCCTGGAAGGATTATGTTAACTTATGTAAAGTAGGTGGAGCTTTGTCATTTGTTGAGGTTCTTAAGATGGGGAATATGAAAAATCCATTTGAGCCTGGTAGTATTGAAGTAATCATTAAAGATATTGAAGAATGGGTACTTGAGGCAGAGAAAAAGTTATAACTTCCAAAAGCTGTTGTTCTAAACCATCTGTAGGAATATATATTATCTTTAGTAGTTAATGTATAGTAAGTTAAATGATTAATATATCCTAATAAAACCAGTAAATATAAGGGTTTATTAGGATATGTGATTGTAAAGTAAGTATACCTTAAAACTGAATATGAAATAATTATTAAACAGTAGAATAACTATTGTACATATGTTCTGATGATGTTGAAATGTAAGTAATTAGAAGCTATTTAACATTTTAGACATATTAAAAAACTGGAACAAGATAAAAAGAATCTTATCGTTCA
>DCDL01000039.1 GCA_002316385.1 Clostridium sp. UBA1056 | reverse complement strand
CATATAACTTAACAGAACGAAAATATATATTAGGAGAGTATTATGGTAAAGAGTAAAGAGTTATTGTTAATGAGATATATATCATTTTGTATATTAACCTTTCAGTTGTTTGTGGAAGTTGAAAATAAGAGTATAATAAGTCTAGTTTTCCTTCTATTATTTATTATAAATAATCATTTGAGAATATTTTATTTAGAAAAAGAGAGAAATGTTATTTTATCAATAATAATAGAGTTAGCAGTTATACCATTGGTACAATTAAATTTTGGAGGAACTATTATTTTTTACTTAATAGGGGTATCCATAGATTTGTTTGCTTTGAAAAATAATATAGTTAAGTATGGAATAGGACTTATAATTTTATTTATTGGGATTTATCCGAAGTTTAGTGGACCCATTGAAGATGGTATTATTAATTTTGTTTTGCTTGGATTATTTTTTATTCTTTTAAGCTATATATCTAGACTTTATAGTACTAAGGTAGAAGCTCAGCAGCTTTATGATAAGCTTAGGGTTTCAGATGAAAAGCTTATAGAAGCTAATAAAGAACTTGAAGGATATGTAGAATCCATTGAGGAATTAACCCTATTAAAGGAAAGAAATAGAATATCAAGGGAGATTCATGATAGTGTTGGACATACTTTATCTACTGCTATGATTCAGTTATCTGCTATGGAAGCTATTGCTGAAAAAGAAGATAGTTCTATGAAGGACATGGTGGGAAATTTAAGAGCTTTTATTAGTGAAAGTTTTCAAGATGTGAAGAGAGCTGTAAGGGAGTTAAAGCCTGATGAATATGATAATTATCAAGGGATTTTAAGGATTCAAGAGGCATGTAAAAACTTTGAGAAAATGTCTGGAGTTCAGGTTAAAGTCATTATATCAAAGAATGATTGGAATTTATCAACTAAGCAGATTAATCATTTATATAGAATGACCCAAGAGGTTTTATCAAATTCTTTAAAGCATGGTAAGGCAACTATGGTTAAGGTTATTATGAATTTTGCAGAGGATGAGTTTGTAATATCCTTTAATGACAATGGTGTGGGAACAGATAAAATTGTGGAAAGTGGACTTGGGCTTAGGAGTATAAGAGAAAGAGCAGAGGAAATAGATGGTTTAGTGGATATGAAATCTAGTGAGGGTAATGGATTTTTTGTTAAGGTTATAGTACCAAGGGAAGTAGAGGTGTAGACATGGAGAAGATTAAACTTTTAATTGTAGATGATGAGAAATTAATAAGAGAAGGCTTGAAAGTAATGCTTTCATTTTTTGATGATATTGAAGTTATTGGAATAGCTGAAAATGGATATAAGGCTTTGGAAGTTTGCAAAACTTCTGATGTGGATGTTGTTCTTATGGATATAAGAATGAAAGTTTGTGATGGTGTTATGGGGACAAGACTTATTAAGGAGCAGTTTACAAAGATAAAGGTCATAATTCTTACCACCTTCAAGGACAAGGAGTATATCCAAGAAGCTATGAGGTATGGGGCTTTTGGCTATATGCTTAAGGATAGTTCCCATGATGTAATCTATGAAGGGATAAAGACTGCATATAAAGGTAATATGGTAGTTCATCCTGATGTGGCTTTAGAAATGATGGGAAGTAATGGAGCAATTAAAAGTGATATAGATAGGTATGGACTTTTGGAGAAAGAGATTAAGATAATAGAAGCAATAGCTAAAGGATTGACCAATAAGGAAATTTCTGAAGAATTGTTTTTATCAGAAGGAACAATTAAAAATAACATTACTAATATACTATCAAAGTTGAAGCTTAGAGATAGAACACAGATTGCAATTTTTGCTTTTAAAAATGGAATAGTGACTTAAGTCATTTATATAGTGACCTTAAGTTATGGTTATCCCCCTGGGAATATCTTATTATAATAGTAAGATAAGTCTAGGGGGTAATTTTATGAGCATTATAAAAGTAAAAAATATAAGCAAAAGATTTAATGATAAGTTAGTTTTAGATAATATTAGCTATGAAGTAAAAGAGGGCGAGATATTTGGATTTATCGGACCTAACGGAGCAGGTAAATCAACTTTAATAAATATTATGACAAGCCTTTTAGCCCCAGATAATGGGACTATTGAAATATGTGGATATGATATTTTAACGGAGCCAATTAAGGCAAAGGAATGTATGGGCTATGTTCCACAGGAGTTAGCTTTAATGGGGGATCTTAGTGCTTATGATAATTTAGAGTTCTTTGGAGCTTTATATGGACTAAAAGGGAAACTTTTGAAGGAAAGAATAGCAGAGGCACTTAAGGTAACTGGTTTAGAGGAAACTAGAAAGCAAAAGGTTAAAAAGTTTTCAGGGGGAATGAAGAGAAGATTAAATATTGCAGTATCAATTTTACATCATCCAAAGGTTT
Organism: Clostridium sp. UBA1056; assembly: GCA_002316385.1. Taxonomy (GTDB): domain Bacteria; phylum Bacillota; class Clostridia; order Clostridiales; family Clostridiaceae; genus Clostridium_J. Next base: position 64,368 of record DCDL01000039.1, on the reverse strand, counting down.
TAATACTAGATGAACCTACCGTTGGCGTAGATCCACAATCAAGAAATCATATATTTTCTTTCATAAAAAATATATGTAAGGAGTGGGGTACTACAGTAATTTATACTTCTCATTATATGGAGGAAATTGAAGAGCTTTGTAAGAGAGTATTTATAATAGATTTAGGGAAAGAAGTATCCTATGGAGATAGAGAAGAGATTAAGGCTTCAGTTTTCTCAAACAATAAGGTAATTATTGAAACTCAAGAGATAAGTGGAGAAACAATAATGAAGTTAAAGGATGTAGAGGGAATCGATAAGGTATCAGATAAGGATAATGTACTTACTTTAACTATAGATTCAAAGTTTAAGCTGGCTAGTGTACTTTCTTTATTAGAGAAAGAAAGCGTTAATATAAAGAAGATTAGCTATGAAGAAGCAAGACTTGAAGATGTATTTTTATCATTAACAGGAAAAACTTTAAGAGATTAGGGGGAAGATAATATGAAGGCATTATATTATGTAAAAACTACCCTTAAGGGTATGTTTGCAAATGGAGTAGTTACCATAGCATCTTTTATCTTATTTCCTATTTTACTTGCTTGCTTTATGGCGTTTGTTGGAAGTATGAATGATGAAAACCCTCTAAAGCTTAAAGCATTAAATGTTCAAATTATTGATAAGGACAATACTGAAACATCAAAAAGATTGGTGGAGCTACTAGAAAGTGATGATTTGAAAGAAGTTGTAAGTATAGTAGATAAAAAGCCAGATGTGGAATTAGTAATAAAAGAAGGATATGAGGAAAATATTTTATCTTTAAATAAGGGAGATATAATTATTAATAAAAAAGTAGAAGGCATGGGAATGTCTACTGATACTTTAAAGATAATTTTAGATAGATACCATCAGAGCTTATATGTATCTATAGCTGGTGGAAATGTGGAGAGTTTAGATAAAATCATGGAGTCATCTGTAATTGAAGATATCACAATAGATACCTTAAAAACTAATAATCCTTATGAAAAAATATCAGCATCTATGATTGGATTTGTAGTTACCATACTTATACTTACTATGATTGAAAGTGGATATTCAGATATTAGCATAAATTTAGATAAAAGAATTAATGCGACTCCTATAACAAAATTGCAATGTCTTTTTTATGATACTATAGCTTTGACAGTATATGTGTTTATAATAATCAGTGCATATGTAATTTTCTTTAGAGTAGCTGGATTAAGTTTTAAAGGAAATATTTTAGATCTAATACTGTTAATATTAATGGGAACTATGTTGGTAGTATCCATGTCTAAAAGTATATCAACTATATTTGGTCCTAAGTATGGAAAAATAATAGGATCGATAATATTTATATTGCCATTAATAAGTGGGGAAATATTTACTAGTGAAGGAAACAAAATTGCATTACTAACGCCAACACATTATTTAAATAATGCATTTAATTTATATAATTTAAATGGAAATTTAGAAGGCTGTGGTAAATGGATATTAATAATATTCACGATGTCAATTATTATATACTCTGCAGCAGTAATTAAAGAAGTAATTCAGGGGAGGAAAAAGGTATGCGCTTAATAAGATTAGTATTAATTAATATGAAAAGACAATTAAAAAGTCCATTTATGTTACTAATGACCTTAATATTTCCTGTTGTTATGATTTTAGTTATAAATGGTGGAGGTTTAAGTAATGGATCAGAAAGTATAGGGATTATAGATAAAAGTAATTCAAATCACTCTACTGAGGTTATTGAAAGGTTAAGTGAAGAATACTCCATAAGTACACTAGAGGGTCAGATAGAAGATAACTTTAATTTGCTTAGAGAAAATAAATTAGGTGCAATTTATGTTATAGATGATAATTTTCAAGATTTATTAGATAATGGAGAGCTTCCTAAAATTAAGTGTTATAGAGTTGAGGCTGCTAGTGGCTCTATAATGGCAGAAGATATTATAACAAACTATGTATCTGGAGTTGTTGAGGAAGAGGTAAGTGAAGGGCTAAGCACAAACTCTACCATTGCAGTTATTGTAGATGAAGAAGTAGACAGTAAAGATGACTATAGAATGACTGTATTAATGATATGTTATTTTATGATGATGGGTGGTTCTGTAATTGCCGGAGAAATAATTAAACTTAGAGAGCAAAAGGTACTAAAAAGAACCATAGCAACTAGTAATTCAGATGTAACTATTTTAGGTAGTTTATTTATTTCATCCTTTATAATTCAAGGAGTCTTAAGTTGCTTAGCTTTTATAATTTTAACTATCTTATTAAAGCTTCCTAACAGCAATATTCCTCAAGGAATACTGATTATATTCCTAGGTAGTTTAGTTACAACATCTATTATTGTGGCAGTAACAAGATGGATTAGAAATGCATCCTTAGCAAGTCTATCTACAGTTGTTTTTGGACTGGCTACCTTTGGTTTAGGGATTTTTGGATCAGAGCTAGATTCATTTGAAAATATTCCAGAAATAATAACTAGAATTAGTGTAATATCACCATTTACATGGTTATTAAAAATAATAGATACAGGCAAAATTATTATTCCTATTTTGATTATATCTCTAATGGCTATTGTGTTTTTCACAGCAGGGAGCTTTAGGTTGAGGGAGTTTGTTAAGGAATAGGCTGGAGTTAATAGGATGAATATTAGAAAAAGTGCTGATCTTTGTGGGATTGAGCACTTTTTTCTTTGCTTTTAATTTCTATGTGAAAGGGTAAAAGATATATTTTATCAAGACAAGTGGGATATTATAGTGAAGCTGGTATCGAGAGCTAAACTATAGTGAAGCAAGTGTAGACTAAATTTAGAGAGAAAGTCCCCATACCGAAGTTTGATTGAGGTATGGGGGCTTTTTAAATAAGCTGATTCAACGAGGTTTAAGGATTTCAACTTATATAGTAAATATTTATGAAATCACAGCATGGCATTTTTAGATATACTGTGATTTTACCTTAGAGTAAGGAGTCTTTTACAATCGATTATCAATGATTTTTCGAATTTTACCAGTTCTAGATACTCTTTCTATGGATAAAGGGTGAACAAGTTCTACATTAAAATCTTTTATTAGATTTTTCTCACGGTCAGCACTGATGCATTTAATTTGGTGCTCCAATGAGCTTATTACTTTACTCTTTAAATTATCATTCAGAGAAATTTTATTATCTTTAGTTTCAATTTTGAAAGACACTGATCTCATTTCTCCAATGTTATTCACTGTTATTTGAAAAAATGGTGAGACTTCTTCAATATCTTTTAAAGCATCATAGACATCATTAATATATATGTCCGAAACATTAAAGCGTATTAAATCATCAGTTCGTGACAACAACCTAAATTTCTTTGATGTTCTTTTGCAAGAGCAAGGCTCATCAATCCATTCAATATTGTCCCCGAGTCTATATCTAATTATAGGATGTAGAAATCTCTTTAATCCAGTTACAAGAACATCACCATTTTCATCATGTTCAACATAGCACCAATTATCCATTACATGGTGTTCTGTACCAGAGCAACATTCACATTGAAATCCAATAGGTCCAATTTCTACAGCTGCATACCCAAAGGATGCAATTTTACTACAATTGAATATTTTTTTTACATATTCTTGAGCTTTGAAAGACATATGCTCTCCAGCATAAAATATTTTCTCAAAACTTATGGACTCATTAAGCTTTTCTACTTCTTGAGCTAGTAATACTATGTTTCCAGGAAGACTTATGAGCACGTTAGGGCTAAAGGTTTTTAGATATTGAATAGTTTCTTTTTCAGGCTGGTTTGAAGTTAGTGATAATATCCTACAGTTAGTTTCTTCCAATCCCTCATTTACAGCAGTGAAAGCAGTCCATAGAGCACCAGATTTCATATAGTTTACAACAAAATCATTTTTATCAATTCCTACGGCTCTAAAACCTTGTCCAAATACTTGTCTAGATTCTCTAAACTCTTCATTTGAATATGCAACATATTTCATCTTTCCAGTGGTACCTCCAGCTGAGAAAGTATAGGAATTATTTGCTGGAGCTGTAAGCATATCAAAATTTTTGTCTATGCTATGATCATATATATGCTGCTTTTCAAGAGTAGGAAGGTTTTTAAATTTATCTAAACTTTTTAGAGGAAATGTAATATCCTTATACAATTCTTTGTAGAAAGGAGATTTTAAAGCTTCATTGAGTAATAGATTTAATCTTGAAAGTAATATTTCATCTTTCATGCTAGTGCTAGTATATTCTACACCTAGGTCATCTATGGAGATATCTTCTTTGTTTATAAAATGTACAAGTAAGTTTATAAGATGAAATCCATCATGAGGAAAACTTTCATCTGCATTTTTACACATGAAACCAGGTTTACAAAATCTCATTACTCCTAGGTGCATAAAATCTTCCATTATATCTTGAATATTCGTATCACATGCTATAGCAAGTGTAGACATATAGTATTTTAAAGAGGAAATATTGCTAGTTAAAACATCCTTATAATTGTCAATAATATTAACATATATAGTCCTATTTAAAGGGCTATCACATACATTGTTTGTTCTTTGAACAATTATGGTATGATTAGCACTGGTGCCCTCTAATACTAAACCGTCATTATTAAATTCTGACCAATTAGCTAATTCTCTCTTTTTTCTGATCTCTACGGCAGAGTCTATATCTAATGTAGTTTGAGGAAATTCCATTCCTTTTTTCTCAAGAGCATTGTATAAAAGACTTACAAATAGATTCAAATTTTCACTTTCTTCTATAAATATATTTTGACAACTGGTACATGCTCTTTGCTCCCAAAGCACTATATCATCTGCAAACCCATCAGCAATGGACTGTAGATTACAAGGTTTAACATCCTTTGTAATCAACCCAAAGCTTATTTTAGGACCAAAGGAATATAGCTGAGTTTTAGGGGAAAGATTATTCTTATAATGAGCTACAGAATCTTCTCCACCGAATAGAAGAATTGCATCAAAACTATTTTTTATTATTTCATCTACAGAATGATTACTACTTTTCCAATAGGTAATACATATATATGGAGTAATTATACGGTCACTATCTGCTTCACACAAAGCCTTAAAAAATAGGCTTGGAAATAAAAAATCTTGGCTTGATACTTTTAGAATATTTAAGTTCTTTGTGATAATTCCCATAACTAATGAATCAATAGAACCTAAAAATATGTTTCCTGCAGCAATATGGAGAATACTACCCAAAGGTACAGTTCTAGTAACAATACCATGGTGTCCTTTTGTAAAATTATCCAAGCTGTGATAATCTCCAAGGGATTTTAAACGCTGCTTTAAAGAAGGGATACTAAGCATTTCTTTCAAAGCAATTAATCCAAGTTCAACCATAGAAGGTGAATAATTAATTAAAGTAGGCAATTTGTATAATAATTCTTTATAATAAGATTTTTCTTTGTCACAAATTAAATAAGCTGTTTTTTCTAAGACATATAATATTTTATCTATGGGAGTATGTGAAAACTCTCTAGATTTTGTGTTTAAGATATTTTCATCAAAATACTCTTTGGCTAATGATGAAGTTATTTCGCCATTAAGGGCTAACTCATTTCCCCAAAATATGTGTTTAAAATCATTTAAATTCATTAGTAAACCTCCTTAAAGTTATTTATTTGTTTAGTATTTCTTGAGCAGCAATAGCACAACCTTTATGTTTGCTTATGCCACCACGACGTATATGAGAAATATAATCACCCTTTAAACCACATGGGCAGTCTTTCTCTATTATAGCTAAATCTGTAGATAAAATTGAAAGACTAGGTTGTGCAGCGTTATATGGAGTAATAAGTTGAAGGAGACCTTCTTCGCCATAATCTTTTTTCTTAAGAGAGATGGGATCAACGGCAGCTATTCTACTGTAGATAGGTGCATGTAGATGTCCTTTACTACAAGAGCAATATGGAACTCCATGTTCTGCCATTCCATAGGTATCTCTAATATTTTCATGTTTTAGCCCAATATTAGATTCAACATAATTCATAAATTCTTTAAGAGTCATACTTTTACCCAAATGATTTTTCCAACCTCCCCCAGCAATAATAAATGAATCTTCATGCACTGTAATTTTTTTATACTTAACTTTAATGTCTTCAATCATTTTATACATAAATGAAGGAAATCCTAATAATCTTACAGGTGCTTCACTACTAAGCTTAACGAAGATATCTGCCCATTTTTCACTATCAAAATAGAATTCATTTTTTTCATTATCCCATTCAATCATCCAATTTATAGATAAAGCAGGGGCTAAACTTAAAATTTGTTCATCACTCCAACTAGTTCCAACATTTTCAGCATTTTTTATGTCATAAGAGAATAAGAAGTAATGCACAGGAATCTTACTATTAAAGCCTATAGATTCAAAGGTATTTTTAGATAATGCGTCAAGCCTATCTAAAGAAGTTTTATCTAAAAACAACTGAGTTTTTTGTCCGTTAGTTCCAGAACTTGTTAATGTAAGTTTAATGTCTTCTTCCATAAAATTGCAAAAGCTATTTATTTTCATAGTTCCAACAAATAAGCTTGGAATTTTAAATACATCTTCAACCGTTGAAATGTCTGATAAATAAAAACCTCTTTTTTTACATAAATGATTTATATAAGGCTGATTTTCAAGTTGAAAGTTATAGTCCTCTGTAATAGCATTTAAAAATAGCTTTTCCGTATCCTTTGAAAAATCAAAAGCATTCTTATAATTACACAGTTTGTCCATATTATTAAAAATCATATACTTAACTTCCTTTCACTACTGTTATAGTCATATTGCTTAATGTAATTTATAAGATTACTTCCAATTATAGAATTAGAAGCAATCTTTTTAAAATCAATATCATCGTTAGTGTACTGCAGTATTATTTCATCATTATATCCATCGCCAGGCATAATTCCAGAAAAAATAAATCCTAGAGATTCAAGATATCTTGTTATATATGCAGTACTTTTATTGCATAGCTTCAAATAAATAAATATTGTCTTATTATTTTTTAATAATAATTTATTTATCTCATCAATTAATTTTGTACTACCATCAATACTAAAAGAATTAATATGAATTATTCCAACAGAATAATCAGCATTGGTACAAGCTAATGAGGTCTTAGAGGAATCAAGTTCATTTTGGTCTTTGGTGCTTTTAAATTTAATTTTTATACCTAAATTGTTATATAGTTGATTTACGATCTTCTCGTGATGTGCTGGAATATAGGCAATTTTTTTTCTCTGCTTTTTCATAGGCCTATATTTAAGTATTAGGCTTTCTCTATCTTGTATCTCACCGCAAATATTATTAAATTTGAGTGGTGTTATTCTAGATAGAAGTAATGCACAATCCTTAAAACCATATTTTGATGCACACCTTTGAGAGTAGGTGTGACTTGTTACTGTAAGAACGTACAGTCCAATAGCACCTAACTTTTTACCTTCATTAATTGCAAATTCAGTTAAATAATTAAGGTGACCCATACCTCTAACAGAAGGATCGACAAAAGCATGTGATAATTCTAAAACATAAGGATTAGAACCATATTCTAAGGATACATGTCCTAAAACCTTATTATCATAATTCATAGATATATATGAAATTAACTTTTTTTCTAAATTCATCTTCATTAAGGCATTAGCATCATAAATGTAGTTATGAATATATGAATTTCCATAAGTTCTGTATGCACACTTTGTAATTTCTTCAGCCTCAGCACATGTTTCAAGTTTTTTTATATAAAAGCCATCATACTCACTAATACTCTTTTTATTAGAAGAATTAAATTTATTAAGTTTTGGTTTAAAGCTAAGTAATAGAGTTATAAAACTAGAGCCCCAAAATGTAAAAATACCAAGGTATCTAACCCAACAAGGGAAAGTGCTTAGTACAACTTTAATTAGCGATGAAATTAAAATTAAAATATGAGAAGCAAAGAAGTTAAATACATAGAATACTATAATTAAATAGATCATAGATTTGTTATTGTATATGAAAGAAAATTCGCTTTTAAAGTTGGTTTTATTGGAAACGATTTCATATAATGGCTCAATTTTAGAATCCATAGATAAAATTAATAGTAATGAAATAAAATTAATATCGGTTAAATCTTCAAGCTTAGAGTTAACTGATGATTCAAATAGGGAAATAAAGGAGTAAACTATAAAACATAGTATATATAGCATTGTTATTGAAAGAGAATTGTTACTTAATAGTACAAATGCAAATATTATAAATATAAATATTAATTTAAAGAGATAAGCTACAAAAACACATGTTTTTTTATTAAGTTTATCTCGGATAGGAGAGATAAGTCTACCTAAAAAAAGTTTTTGAAAACATTTACACACATATGTTGGATGTATTGTTATATTGTTATGCATTGTATCACCTCAAATAAATGAAATTATTTTAGACCAACAATGAGTATTATAATACCTCTAGATGTAAAAATCAACAAACTTACTTAAATTTTTACAGAATGTTATAAATTCTAAGGACTTTAGGGTGAAATATGGTTTTTTCTGATAGAATCAAGATCTTATAACTAATTTTAATAAGGAGAGTTATCACTTTTTATGTACAATAATTTTATGAAGTAATGTATTTATAAATATCTTTTCTTACAGGAGTAATCAATTGATATTTAATTTCTACAGCTGCTTTATTAGTGTTTTTCATAATAAACTGGACATGAGAACATCTACAAGTTACCTTGGTGAGCATCAATATTTGTGATGATATAGGTTTAGAAGTTCATCCAAATGTTGATCAGTTCATACGTATTGAAGAAGGGCAAGGTCTTGTTAAAATGGGAAGAAATAAGGAGAGATTAGATTTTTAAGCAAAAGTCTATGATGATTTTGAAATCATGATAACTGCTGGTACATGGCACAATATTATTAATCTAATTTATTATAAAAAAAATTTTAGATAAAGCCTATCATTTAGAGGAATTAACTAATCGGTTTTTTGATATTACGAGATTTAATCTTCAAGAGATTCCATTAAGCAAAACAAAAATTGACGGAGAATTCTTCTTACAACAGATAACGGATGAGTTCTATCCATTGTATATACTAAAAAATTATAGATAAATTTAAATGTATTGCCAACCTTAAAATTATGGTGATGGTAATCTTTGGGCGAGAATTTGAATAATGTTTTAAAAAATTCTATCAGTTATATTAATAGAGATTCTGTTATTAAAATTGTAGGTAGAGAAGAGCCTAAAATAACTAGTATAACTGTGAAAAATGATGTGGATAGCATATGTGATCATGAACTTAAACTAATATTTTCAAAATTATACCAAAGTGATAAAGTAAGAAATCAATCATCATGGTTGGATTCGGACTTGCTATTGCCAAGGAAATTGTAAAGCGGCATGGCGAAACATTAAAGGCAGAAAGTGTAAATGGGCATACAACCTTTAGCATTCATTTACTAAAATCTTTATAAAATCTATATAAAGCATAAATAAACATTTGTTCAATCATTGATAGACTAATGATGAGACAAAGGTTTATTTATTTTTTAGAAGGACTAAAAACAGAATTAAAGAATCAAGCAAAAAGAGAATCTGATTTAATAGAACTTATCTACATTTGATTTAAAAATAGGATCATATTCATAATAATTAGTGATTCTACATAAAAGCTAAAAATCATTTTTGAAAAAGAAAAAGAGGCCACTTTTTCAGCGATCTCTAACTAAATACCCAATTATTTTATATGACTATCAAAAGACACGCTCGAGTTCTTGTCCGAAGGAGTTTCTAAAAGGTTTTTCAGATTATTTGCAAACCTATGGATACGCTGGGTAGAATAGAGTTGAAGATATTAAAAGATTGCATTGATTAGCCCATGCCATGAGAAAATTCCATGAGATAATAGTAAACTTAGATGATGAAGCCGTAAAAAAATCTAGAGCAATTATAGGGTTTAATTTTTGCGAGAAACTTTATAAGATAGAAAAAGAACTTAGGTAAGCCTATGGTGATAAAGAAGATTTCTATAAAAAAATATATGAAGTAAGTCTTGAGAAAATAGTTCGCTGCTAGATGCTTTCGAAGAATATGTAGAAAGAGAAATTAAGGATCCATTCCCCAAAAGTCTACTTGAAAAAGCATTAGATTACACTAGAAAACTTTTACCAGATATGAAAACTCTTTTAGAAGATGGTGCTTTAGAAATAGACAATAATGGCTCTGAGAGAGCTATAAACCCTTTTGTTATCGAAGGAAAGAATTGGCAAAAGTGCAAAATCAAGTGCCTTGATATATAGTATAATCGAAACTGCTAAAGCTAATAATTTAATAGTTGAAAAATATATAGTATATTTATTTGATATATTATCTAAGGATGAAGTTAAATTAAAAGAAGATATTCTAGCTATACTACCTTGAATGAAGACCATTCCTTCGGAAGTAAAGATTTTAAATCCAAATAAAAAGTAATATTGAAATTTACTCCCAGTAGAGAGCTACGCTGCTTTTTGCTGGATAGGTTCGCTTAGCAATAATTTTTAAAATCAAGACGTAGAATTGTTGAGTAGATAAAGGAAATTTCACCCCAAACCTCTCACAGAACCGTACGTGAAAGTCTCCCTTCATACAGCTCTTATTATCCAATCGTTGGTACTATATCAATCTGCCAGTGGCAAAATAGAGTTGGTCTTGCTTTAGCAATATTAGCTATAAATTTATAAGCTCTCCTATTACTCTTTCTTACTCTTTTATATTTTCGCTTAACCCGTCTTATCAATGTTAAATTAATATAATATAAAACTTTCCTTGCTTCACCTGCACAGTATTGTGAAAAATAATTTGTCCATCCTCTTATTATTGGATTTATTGCTTCAGCTAGTTTTTTTTGTTTCCTTCTTTAATTCTCTAATCTTTTCCCTAAATTTCTGTGATGCTTGTTTACTCACAGCGGGCGTAAAAGCATTAAAGAAATTTCCGTATTTACTTTTTATATACTTTCTTCTGAAAGTGTATCCTAGAAAATCAAAAGATTCATGTTCATGTCTTCAATTAAATTTATCACTTCTGCAATATACTATCATTGTTTTATATGGATGTATTTCAAGTTTACATTCTTTTGGCTTTCCTTTTAAGTGATTCAATAGTTTCTCTTTGAAAATGAATAACAGCATCATCTGCATATCTTACCCATGGGCTATCTGGATGATTTATTTCAAAAGCATAATGTAAAAATAAATTTTCAAGAATAGGACTAATTATTCTACCTTGAGGTGTCCTGATTCTCTTTTGCATACTTCTACCTTTGGCTCAAGTTCCATTCTAACTATCATTTGAGCAATTCTATATTCTGTAGTAGTTATTCCTAACAGTCTCTTGTTTCCATTTTTCCTAGGTATTTTAACATCTTCCACTGCTTTCAGAAAATATGTTCCTGAAGACGTTATATTCCATAACTTTTGATTACAGCACCTAAAGGTAGTTTGGAATCTACACCTGAATGTCGATTCCGAGGGGCCTTCCCTCATATCTTATAAAGCATGAATTGGCTATTAAGCCATATTAAGGACACACTTTGACGCTTGCCAATTCTTCTGAAAATTTCACGTTGAGATAGTCCTTCTCTTAAATAATCCAATATAATTTCTTATTTTTCCTTTAAATTTATCACCCTCACACAACCTTTATTACACATAATATTTGTTAATAACATGTGTAATAAAGGCTTGTAAAGTTCTATGTGGAAGAATTTTCAATTATTTATTGGTATATAATTAGTTTGTGTTAAACAATAGTATTAAATGATATTAAATAAAATAAGAGTACTATTTAAATTAATAAGAGTCATGAACTAATCTATCAACCAATTGCTTCCTATACTTAATCTTTTCTACTTGCATTGCAATTAATGAATAAAGCATTGGCTTAATATTATAGCCCTTAGGGCCATGAGAAGCGTGAGATTTGTTCAAACAGCTTACTAAAGGATTAAAATTCAATTTTGAGAATCATTTCTAATTTTGTAGCTGGTTGAGTTTTTATAATTTCATCAAAGGATAAAAAGCTTTCTTATTGAATATAAATAAGTGTTCACCACGTTGATTTGTATTTGGTTGTACTTTACATATTCGACATTTGGGGTGAACTTTCCTTTTCGAATTTAAAAAAGCTTGGAAAATCAACGTATATAAAATATGAAATTTACTCAGTTATGTGAATTATAGGAGGTAATATGACTTATCAATATCAAATTTCTTTGTTTGATAAAGAATATGTTAAACTTAAAGCAAATGAAAAAAAAATTAAAATATTGTTTTGGAATATTCAAAATCCATCATATGAAAGAGCTAAAAAACAACTTGAATGGATGTACAGTTTAAATGTAGATGTATTTATATTAACAGAAGTTAAACTATCAAATGGATTTTATTACATTAAAACTGAACTTGAACAATTAGGATATGAAATTGTATTTAATAGATCTGAAGAGTATTTTACTGTCATAGCAATTAGGGAAATAAAGTTTATACAAAAAGAGTTTTCTATAAATGTAAAGTCCCAAAGAATAGCTATGATTGAAATGGATACTTTTGTTGGAAAAGTAACATTAATTGGCGCATATATTCCCGCTAATGGTTTTGAGTTTAATAAAATAAAAGCCAAAAATGAATTTCAAGAAAAATTTTTAGATAATATTGTGAAATTAATGAAGGATAACTTAAATAATAGTGAATTTATTATTGGTGGAGATTTAAATATTCTTGAACCAGGACATAATCCAAATTATCCTGAATTTATTAAATGGAATTATTTTTATGAAGGATTAACAAAGTTAAATTTAAATGATGCTTTTAGAGTGTTAAATCCTTTGATGAGTGGATATACGTGGAATCAGAGAAATGAACCTCAAAGATTAGATTATATTTTTATTACAAACAAAATAATTACATATGTAGAAGAATGTATATATATTGACAAGCCACGTGAGGAGAAATTAAGTGATCATTCAGCTCAGCTATTAATATTAAGTGATAAAAATAAACAATAATGATATATTTATTTTGAAAAGGACGATAGTACTGACATGGAGAATAGAAATTTTATTGTTATAGAGAGTGTAGATTCACAAGTGAAAAAAATTAGCAACTTATTTAGAAAAAATTTTTAATATAAAATATATTAAAAGAAAAGAAATTCCTAAAGAAGATGAATTATAGCTAGCAGAATTTAAAAAAGTTAAAGATTTGATGTGGCCCAAAAATGATGCTGAAATAGGACATTTATTACCATTAGAATATTGGATAGGTGTTCAATCAATTTGGTATACTTTAAAGTCAAAATATATTAAAGAATATGAAATAAAGAAAAATAATATACTAATTATTGCATTATGGTTAAATTACCATATTTGAGACGAAAAAATTCATTAGATATTAATGATGAGTAAAGTTAAGGGTAAACACACGACAATAGGTGAATATTCAGATATGGTAAAAAATTATTTGTTTTTAAAAGCAGACATATTAACCTTATATATTCAAAATATTGGAAGTGAAATGTAGAACTTTAAAATAATTGTTAAAATTAATAAAGAAATAATAAAAAACAATTAGAGAAACAACCTTATCTTATTATTTTAGACTTAATGCTTCTATATATTGATGGACTAAGCATTTTCAAAAGTATTCGTAAAAAATACTATTATCCCATTATTATGATTACAGCTAAGAATGCAGATCAGGATAAAATATTAGGTCTAAGTTATGGTGCTGATGATTATATTACAAAGCCATTTAATCCATTAGAAGTGATTGCTAGAGTAAAGGCACAATTAAGATAATATAAAAAATATACTGAAAGCATAACTAATACGGAGAGGATTTATCATAGAGGGCTCACTTTAAATCAAGAAAGCAAATAAGTAAATATTAATGAAAAAGAGATTAAGCTTACACCAACTGAGTTTAAAATTCTAGTAGTCAATGTATGATTTAAATATAATAGGTAAAAGTGTACCAAGAAAAGAATCTTTAGACAAAGTAACAGGTGCAGAAAAGTATACAGATGATTATGAAGCCACTGGACTTTTACATGCAAGAATGGTAAAAAATCCCTATGATCATGCAAGAATAAAGGCTATTGAATATGAAAATTAACTAATAAAACCCATAACAACAAGAAATATGATGTTATGGGTTATTTTGAAAAATATTTTTTTATATGCTTAACCTTTTGGTTTAAATACCATGGCAGAAATAAACCCAAAGACTATTGCTGAAGAGACTCCTGCACTTACTGTCTTTAAAACACCAGTAAATATTCCTACAAATCCCGTTTGCTCAGCCTCAATTATAGCCGCTGTTACAAGGGTATTTCCAAAACTACTTATAGGGACAAATGCTCCAGCACCTGCGAATTTCACCAAAGGATCATATAGACCAAGTCCTCCTAAAATTGCACCGATTACAACTAGTGTGCAAGTTGTGTGTGCAGGAGTAACCTTCAAAGTATCCATTATAAGTTGCCCGATAACGCAAATTAAACCACCTACGATAAATGCAAAAATAAATTTTTCCATAACTTAACTCACACCTTCTTTTTTACATTTCTATAGAAACAGCATGGGCGATGCTAGGTATGCTTTCCTTTTGTTGAAAGGATAGAGGAGACATTAAGGCACCTGTTGCAACAATTAATATTTTCTTTAATTCTCCTTTTCGCATACGATTAAGTAAATGTCCATAAGTTACAACAGCAGAGCAACCACAGCCACTGCCACCACAAAAGCTTGGTTGATCTTTTTTATATATTAAAAGTCCGCAATCTGTAAATATATGTGTTGGCATATTTATTCTATGTTTTTCGAATAAAGCATTAGCAAGTTCATGACCAACTTTTCCTAAATCACCAGTAGCAATGAGATCATAATGAGAAGCATCAATATTTAGATCTCTAAAATGAGCTTCAATGGTATCTACAGCTGCTGGTGCCATAGCTGCTCCAACGTTATAGGGATCTGAAATTCCCATATCCACTACCCTTCCTATGGTAGCAGAAGTTATTTTAGGTCCATCTCCATTTTGTCCAAGGACTACAGCTCCAGCTCCAGTTACTGTCCACTGAGCAGTAGGCGGCCTTTGCACACCATAATCTGTAGGATATCTAAATTGTTTTTCAGCAGCTGCATTATGACTACTTGCAGCTGCTACAACATACTTAGCTGCTTTACTTTCTATTAATTGAGCTGCTAATGATAAACCTTCCATGGAGCTAGAGCAAGCACCAAAGACTCCTAAATAAGGTATTCCTAAAGTTCTTGCAGTAAAGCTACTAGAAATGATTTGATCCATTAAATCTCCACTTAAAAAAAAGTTAATATCTTCTTTTTGTAAATTTGCTTTTTGTATTGCTCTTTCGCAAGCATGCTCAAGTAGAGCCCTTTCTGCTTTCTCATAGCTATCTTGCCCAAGCCATAAATCTTCATGAAGTATATCAAAGTCATCAGCTAAAGCACCATTACCTTCAAAAGGACCACCAACAGCTGCAGAAGCTAATATTGTAGGTTTAGAATCAAAAATCCAAGATTGATGTCCTTTAAGCATTTACATCGCCCCCAACCATTTTATTGTCATTTTTATTGTAGCAACTACAAAAGCTGAAAAAACTCCATAAACAATAATCGCGCCTGCAAGTCTGAACATATTTCCAGCCACTCCAAGTACAAATCCTTCACTCTTATGTTCAATTGAAGCAGAAGCTATAGAGTTGGCAAAACCTGTGATAGGAACAGCAGTTCCACATCCAGCCCATTGACTAAGATGATCATAAATTCCAAGGCCAGTAAATAACGCTGCAAAAAAGATTAAAACTATGGAAGTAGGCGCTACTGAGGTCTTTTCATTAAAATTAAAATAGTTAATAAAAATCCACTGTAATCCTTGACCAATTGTACATATTGCACCACCTACGAGAAAGGCTCTAAAACAATTAGTTAAAATAGGTCTTTTGGGTTCTATATTACTTACTAATTCATCATATTCCTGCTGAGTTGTGGTCATTTTTTTCTTTTTCATATCTGACATTTATTTCACCCTCTAACGTAATAAATATGGTTCTAATTTTTTCATGACTTTTTCTAATTTTTCAGCACTTTGTAAGTACATATTTTTTGAATCTTCATTGTTACAGTCTAAAGAAAATGATACGAGGTCTGCTTGACTTTTTTGAATGCTAGCATATAGCATTTCTTTAACCTGTGTTTTAGGGACTTGTATCATATCATCAAAAATATCTACATATAAGTCTCCAGAAGAATCTACTTGACCAAGAAAAACATTTTCAAGGGAAACCCCTTTGATTTCTAGCTGGGTTGTAAGCCAGTCGCGATTTAATCCAGCATTAGTAAGACCTTCATCTAATATATTTCCATCTAAGATAACTGGTTGTGGTTCAGTTTTAGGTGCTACTTGTTTTCCTAAGTCATATGGAGTAACAGGTTTTTTATCAGCTTTTAAACTAACATTTATATCTCCGGTTGATTCCATTACAGCAAATTCAACATCGGCTAAGTTAAATGCTTTTTTTGAACGCATTTCTTGTAGGAATTCTTGACCTGTAATCCTCTCTTTAGATAAGTTATCTTCCATGACTTTACCGTTTTTAACTAGGACTCTTTCCTTACCATGTATTAAGTTATAAATCAACTTACTTTTCATGGAAGCGTAATCTAAGATAATAGGCATCAATGCCCAAACAGCCAGCGTAGTTAGTCCAAAGTAAATATTATCAATGATATTTAAAGAAATTAAAACAATTATAATAGCAATGACGGCATAAGAAATAAAGTCAAAGGGAGTAGCCCTAGCTAAGGTCTTCTTTTTCATGTATTTTGCTATAACTAATGATAAAAAAAATAAAACTATTGAATTAAATAATATTATTAACCAAGAATTCATATGCTACCTCACTTAGTTCCCTTTGTATTGGGGCTCTTCAAACTCCATAGATCCTATTCTTTTTTCTAAATCCGTTTTAATTTTATTTATTTCTTCAGATGTCTGATTATAAATAGCTTTAGATTTTTTATCACGTTCTTGTAATGAGTACATTCTTAAAGTGGCCTCAGCCCCCTTTAGTGTAGCCAATGTTTGTTTTACCTTTGAAATTGCAGTCATATAAGAGCCTCCTTTATATTTATTAAATTACTTTCTAACTTACTTTAACCAATAAGCTTAATTTTAATTCATTTCTTAATATAAATATTTACTTAGATTATTAAAGCATCTGAAAATAAATAATAAGTCAAATAGACGAGCATTCTGACTTATCTATTTTTGAAGATGCTTAAAGACAAATCACTAAAGTTTAATAAATATAGACTAGATTAAAAAAGGAATATATTTCATTATGAATAAGGTGAATATTTAAATTGATTATGAACAAAATATATTTGCAATAAAAAATTATAAAGGAGGGATTTTTATGCCAACAGGAACTAAACTTGAAACAGCATTAGCTAGTGTTAAAGGATTAGCTGCTGATATGAAGACATTTTCTTTAGATACAGACAATCAAGAAGCAAAACAAATGTTTAATCAACTTGCAAGTACAATGGAAAATGTACAACAAACGCTTCAATCAAGAGTTGACTATGTAAAGCAAGAAGAACCTCAATATAATGAATAATTAATATACTCTCATATCTAGTTAAATTTATATTTTATAGATATGGGAGTATATAATATAATTTTGAGTTCTTTTAGAATTATTAAGCTATGAATTAATTACATCAATAAACTTCCAATATAAAAATAATTGCTAATAAGTATATTAATATCTATGCTTTTATAACACATTTAGAAATGAAGAAAAATTCCAATATGAAAATGTGTAAATAAAAATAGTACCTTGTNNACAAGGTACTATTTTTATTTACCGAAGATAGCTATATGCAATTAGCAAGACTTAAAAGAAGAATATCAGTTATAGTTACCCTATAATCCTTCTGAATGGAGTCTTTTATAAATTTCTCGATATGCTTTAGTTAATCAATATTCCGAAACGGCTAAGCATTAATAATATAAGTTCTTATTCAATATTTATTTAGATTATCTTTTTTGCGAAAGCCCCTATTATAATAGTAATGATTGTTTTAATATATAAAAAAGTTATGTAGAAGATATATTCTGCAAATACCTAATCACCTAAGTTTCGTACAAAGGAAACTTAGGTAATTAGGTTATATTTTTTTAAATTTAAATTTTGAAACCATAAGATAAGTAAAAAGTGCAAATAGAATAATTGATAAAAGTATAGAAAAAATACCATTATTAGGTGTAGCTAATGAAAATAATGCAATAATAGAACCTGCAACTGTTATGGGTACTCCAGTAAAAATACCATCAAATTGGCTTGTATTATATTTTGCCAATCTATAAGAACCACTGATGATATATGACAATAGAAAACAACCGCCAATCACTTTCATATAGTCTAGATCAAGAAAGTTATATTTAATAAATACTAAAAAAGCTGGTGCTACTCCGAAGGAAATTAGATCAGACAAGGAATCTAACTGCTTTCCTAAATCACTAGATACATTTAAAAATCTAGCAATTCTACCATCGTATCTATCTATTAAAGCTGCAATAATTATAAATATAGCAGCCCAAAAGTAATTTTGCTTAAAAGTTTCAAGTATTGAAAGAATTCCCAATGATAGATTAATAGATGTAAGTAAATTTGGTATAGACGTTTTAAGCATAGACTCACTCCTCGTTAACTGAATTGACTTAATTAATTTTACAAGATTTTTAAACATTTTTATTATATGAAGACTTAGAAAACTTACTTATAAGCTTATCTTTGTAACATATTCCTAAAATAAATGATATTACGGATATTACCGATACTATTATTGTTGATATATAATTGCCATAATGAAGATTTGATCCAATACTTACAGATGCTAAAAGCCACGGAAATCTACTAACGAGTAAAATTCCAAAAAATCTTAATGGATTTATAGGTGTTAATCCTGCAACGTATATTAAAAAATCTTTAGGTAGCCCAGGAACTAGAAAAACAATGAATAAAATAGCAGAAAATTTTTTGCTATCCATAATGTCTACCATCCATTGAGAATTTTTCCTATTTAGTAACTTTTCTATAAAAGGAGTGCCTATAAGCCTAGTAAAGTAGAAAGCTATAATAGCTCCTAACAGCAACCCTATTGTTGTGTAAATTACACCAAAGGTCACACCATAAACATATCCACCAGCAACTTGAATTACTTCTCCTGGAATTGGAGCAATAATCGTTTGTAGCATTTGAAAAAAAATTAAAACAACAGATCCAAAACTGCCTAGAGAAATTATATAATCCCTAAATTTATCAAGTGATACAGTCAATTCAAGAATACGTGGTAAATATTTTAACACTAATATAATTATTAAAAAGCCTAATAAAGCTAATGAAATTTTACAAATTAAAATTTTTTTGGATTTATCCATAATTGTTTATTCCTTCCTCCTATATTATTTTAATTAATAGTTTATTAGGAATATCTTAAGATTTGTCTATAATAAATCTTAAGAGTTCTTAAGACTTCTTAAATCATTTAAATAATATAGATTTAAATTATATTGAAGTATATACTTAATAATAAAATGGAGGTAGATTCAATGGATACTATGAAGAATATTTTGATAGCAGATGATAATGAGGAGATAAGAGAAATAGTCCACGTTTTACTAGAGAGCGAGGGTTATAATGTAATAGAAGCTGTAGATGGTGAAGATGCTGTAATTAAAGTTGATGAAAGTATAGATTTAATCATACTTGATATAATGATGCCTAGAAAGTCCGGATTTAAAGCATGTGTAGAAATTCGTGAAAAAACAAGTGCTCCTATTTTACTTTTAACTGCTAAAACTCAAGATTCAGATAAATGCATGGGATTTTCTGTTGGGAGTGATGATTATCTATCAAAGCCATTTTCATATACCGAGTTAGTTTCAAGAGTTAAGGCGCTACTTAGAAGGTATTATGTATACAAAGGAAAAGAGAAAATTGATTCAACTGGTCTTATTAATATAAATGGATTAACAATAAATACAACTTCAAATGAAGTATCAATAGATGAAGAAGAAGTTACACTGACGGAAATTGAGTATAACATCTTGCTTTTAATGGCACAGCATCGGAAAAAAATATTTTCAGCACAAAATTTATATGAAAGTGTTTGGAAAGAACCTTATTTTTATTCTTGTAACAATACAATTATGGTACATATAAGAAACCTGAGAAGGAAATTGGAGAAGGACCCAGAGAACCCTAAATATATAAAAACAGTATGGGGAAAGGGGTACAGGATTGAATAAGAACTTTTTATGCACCAAGTTAGAAATTAAATTAATTCTATGCTTAATATTTTCATTTATTATATCTGTTGGTATCTTCTTTTTATTACAAACAATAGGAGGAAGTATATTAGATAATCATTTTAGTAAAATATCCTTTATTGACAACCAAAAAAATCAAGCCATATCCGATTTTAGAAGATATATATCAGATAACAATTTGACAATAAATGATCATGATGAAATAACAAAATGGGTTCGTAAAGAAAAATACGTAAATCTTTATATTTATAAGGACAATAAATTAGTTTATGATTTTAACAGGAACAATTCAACTATTGGTTATGGAGAACATGAGGAGAGTTCAATAATTTTGCCAAGCAAAACCCTTTATAATATTGAATTTACTGATACGAACGCACAAATATATATGGAATGCTTTTTTGAATACAAGTATTATTATATTGCGAGCTTTTTAGGTATTGCGATTTCCTTTTTTTGCTTTATAGCGATTATGTTATTTTTCATAAAAAGAAAAACAACGTATATTGGAATGCTTGAGAGTGAAATAAAGATATTAGAAGGTGGGAATTTAACTCACGAAATTACTATTAATGGGAATGATGAGCTTTCTTCTTTGGCTCAAGGAATTAATGAGATGAGAAAATCATTTATAGGAAGATTGGAAAGTGAAGATAAAGCAAGGTTAGCCAATAGTGAACTGATTACAGCAATGTCACATGATTTAAGAACACCTCTAACAGTGCTAGTAGGATATTTAGATATTATAGAATACAAAAAATATAAGACAGATGAAAATTTAAGACAGTATATTCACAATAGTAGAGAAAAAGCATATCAAATTAAATATCTTTCTGACAAATTATTTGAATACTTTATGGTTTTTAACACTAATGATGATGATTTAGAATTAGAGACCTTTGATGGAAATGAACTTTTAGATCAACTATTTGAAGAACAAATTTTTATATTGGAAGATAACGGGTTTACTTTTCAGATTAATTCTTGCAGTACGCCTTTTCTTATAGAGGTAAATTTAATTTCGATACATAGAGTTTTTGATAATATTTTCTCTAATATAACGAAATATGCAGATAAATCCAAGCCAGTTAAAGTTAAATACTATATCGAAAATCAATTACTATTTATTTATGTTGAAAATCAAATAAATAATAATTTGAAAGCAGTAAGTAGTACAGGAATCGGTATGAAAACATGTGAAAAAATTATTGAAAGGCATAGGGGAGAAATTGTTGTTAGAAAAACGGAGAATACTTTTTCTGTCCAGATTAGCTTAGCTATAAAATTAAATAATCACTAAGTAAAATTAAGATAAGGCATCTTCAAAAAATAAATAAGTCAGAATGTTCGTCTATTTTGTGTTATACTGTGTCAACAGAACCCTTAGATAGTNNTGTTTCCTTGTCTAACTCAAAATATACTTCCCATCTTTGACTTATTATTTATTTTCAGATGCCTAATAAAAATAAAGAAAAAGAGCTTTCAAATGTAGAAATTCCCCACCGCCTGTACGTGGCTTAAATAGCTACTTGCAGGCGGTTGTATTTTTTGATTGGTTAGGGTAGCTCTACCAAGTAAATATTTTCAAGTAAATATTTTTGATGAAGCTAACCTACATTTTTTCATTCCTTATAGAATCCTTATAATTGTCTATTATGATTTAATTATACAGGAGGATTATAAGAATGAATGATTTAATTTTAGAAACAAAAAATCTTTGTAAAACATTTAAGGGACAAAAGGTGGTACAGAATATATCACTTGAGGTGAGGAGGAATTCCATATATGGACTGCTTGGGCCAAATGGAGCAGGAAAATCCACAACCTTAAAAATGATAACTGGAATGCTTCATCCAACCAGTGGAGAGATTTTCTTTGAAAACCAGCCATGGAGCAGAAAGAATCTAAGTGATATGGGAGCTTTAATTGAGTCAGCACCACTTTATAATAATCTCACTGCAAGGGAGAATTTAAAGGTGCGTACTACAGTCTTAGGGCTACCCGATGATAGAATCGATGAGGTATTACATATAGTTGATTTGGAGAACACAGGGAAAAAGAAGGCACACCAATTCTCTATGGGAATGAAGCAAAGGTTAGGTATTGCAATTGCTCTCATTAATAATCCAAAACTACTGATTCTAGATGAGCCTACTAACGGGCTGGATCCCTTTGGAATACAAGAACTTCGAGAGTTAATTCGTTCTTTTCCAAAACAGGGAATTACAGTGATTTTATCAAGTCACATTTTAAGTGAAGTAGAACAGATAGTTGATCAGATTGGAATTATCTCAGGGGGAGTCCTAGGATATCAAGGAGACATGAAGCAGGGAGAGGATTTAGAGCAGTTGTTTATGGAAGTTGCAGGAAAATATAGAAGGGAAGGTGAATAATATGTATTCATATTTTAAATCAGAAGCCTTGAAGATGAAGCATACTTTTGCCGGAAAGCTTATTATTTTAGCACCAATGTTCACTATATTACTTTCTCTAGTTTTAGCTCCTATGTATTTTAAAAGTAACTGCTATAATCAGTGGTATTCTATGATACTTCCGGGGAGCATATCTTTAGGATGCACCTTAGTTGCTATTAAGGATCAGAGGATGAAAAACATGGCAGTGATTTCCTTACCAATTAATCTTAAAAAAGTATGGATATCGAAAGTGCTTGTATGTACAGCGATGATTATTGTAGCTTCTATGATTCTTTTCTTGGGGACTTTAGTTCTAGGAGGCATTCTTAATCTAAATGAAATAATAAGAATTCCAATCACCAATGGATTTGTAGGAATTTTGGTTCTAGCTATTACATTCTTATGGCAGATTCCACTTTGCCTATTCCTTGGTAGCAAGATTGGAATGTTTCCAACCATATTAATTAATATGGCTGCTTATATGATATTGGGAATATTAACTGCCACAAAAAGTATTTTATGGATGATACCTTATGCAATTCCAGCTAGGCTCATGTGTCCCATTCTAAAGATTCTTCCAAATGGACTACAAGCTGTAGAAGAAAGCGTGACATTTAAACCAGAGCTACTGTCTAGCGATGTGATTCTACCTGGAATCATTATTTCAGTAATTCTATTTATTATTTTGACAATGATAACAGCAAAATGGTACGAAGGGCAGGAGGCAAAATAAATGAAGACATTTTTTAGATTTATGAGGGCAGATTTTCAAAAAATTCGTCATACACCAATGCTCTGGATTCACATTGTGGTTCCAATACTAACTGTAACAGTATTTCTTTCCTACTATTCATTTTCCACAGCAAGTAGCTTCGGAAAGGTGGGTGGATATATGGAGGCTTTAGCTATAGCATTTCCACTATTAATTGGTATTCTTAGTGCCATGGCTGTAGAACAAGAAGCTTCAGCAGGACATTTTCAAGAACTTTTAATAGCAAAATATAAATTAATGAGTTTTTTTAGCAAGGTGTGTACGCTACTTTTACTGGGATTTGGTTCTCTTTTTATTACAGTAGGCGGTTTTGCTTTTGGATTCAAATTTTTACTTCATCAGAATCTGTTTTCATCTAACTTTTATGGAAAGATGATTTTGATTTTGTTTTTCAGCCAAATTTTTCTGTATTTATTGCATATTCTATGCAGCTTTCGCTTTGGATCAGGAGCTTCTATAGGACTGGGGATTGCAGAAAGTTTGGTTGCCGCTCTTATGCTTACGGGCCTTGGGGAAGGAATATGGATGTGGATTCCCTGCGGCTGGGGTGTAAGGTTTAGTGATTATTACATATCATGGAACACTAATAATGGTGGTATTAGTATATTGATGGAGGAGTTTCAAAGTGGGGCACTCATTTGCTTTGTCATGACAGTTCTTTTACTTTTGAGCAGTTTTATTTGGTTTCACTATTTTGAGGGAAGAAATGAAGATTAAAGATGTTAAGCTTAAAAGTTAGAAATCCTATAATGCTTAAAAATGAGTTATAATTAACAAAAGGGAGTGATAGTATGGCAAATATATTAGCAATTGATGATGAACAAGGGATTTTGGAACTGATAAAAACAGCATTGTTAAGAGATGGTCATCAAGTTACTACGGTAAGTAAATTCTCTACACTTCCTGTGGAGCAGTGTTCATATTATGACTTGATTTTACTAGATGTCATGATGCCTGACATGGATGGATTTACCCTGTGTCGAAATATCCGTGACCTAGTAGATTGTCCCATTCTCTTTTTAACGGCAAAAACCATGGAAGAAGATATTATTAAGGGATTGGGTATGGGTGGTGATGATTATATTACAAAACCCTTTGGATTAGGAGAATTACGTTCAAGAGTGGCAGCCCATTTAAGAAGGGAGCAGAGAGAAAAACACCACAATTTTATTATATCTGGACTTAAGTTTAAGTTATCAGCAAAAGAGGTATTTGTAGGAGATGAATTGATTTCTTTCACAAAAAGTGAATATGAAATTAGTGAATTTCTTGCCCTTAATCACGGACAAGTATTTTCAAAAGAAAAAATATATGAAGCCGTATTTGGCTTTGACAGGGAAAGTGACAGTTTATCCATTGTAGAACATATAAAAAATATTAGGGCAAAATTAACAAAAGTAAATCGTTCTCCAATAGAAACGGTTTGGGGGATTGGGTATAAATGGATTTAAAAGGAAAAAGAAGTCTTCGTAGTATATTTATCAGATATATCTTATATTTCATATTGGGAATAGTTCTGATACTATTTTTAAATATCGTGACATTTTCACTTATGCTTAATAGCAAGATAGTACTGCCTGCCAATTATTTTGAACAGAAGATTGAAAGCAACCGTGATATCATCTTGAAAGCGGATATAGTAACAAAGGATATGATACCGCAGGGATGCAGCTATGGAGTCTATAATGAGGATGGTAAGATGCTTTATGGCAATTTCAATAGTAAGGAATCAAAAAATGCCTGGACTGCTATGAAGGGAGATCAAAAGAGTGCAGGAGGAAGATACTATTATAAGGTATTTCATAGGGAGAATCAGATTTGCATTGTTGAATATTCTTTGATGCCACAGTTTAACCATCCATTATTAAGAAAATATTTTATAAATCCAGAATTATTCATGGGCATTTTGCTTATTTGTCTTTTTATAGGAGAAGTATTATTTTTGTCCACTAGATTTGGCAAGTATTTTTACAAAGAAATGAAGATTCTGATGAAGGCAACAGAGCAGATAAAAGAGCAGAATCTAGATTTTCAACCTGAGCACTCCAATATTCGTGAAATTGAAGAGGTTATTGACTCTTTAAATCGAATGAAAAGCGCATTAAAGGATTCTCTAGAAAAACAATGGAATATGGAAAAGTCAAGGAAGAATCAAATCTCTGCACTGGCCCATGATATTAAAACCCCTTTGACCATTATTAAGGGAAATGCAGAATTAATTAAGGAAACCTGTCAGGATGTGGAGCAGGTAAAATACAATGATTATATTCTAAAAAGTGCAGATGAAATTCAGCACTATCTAAAAGTACTTATGGATATGACAAAATCAGAAGACACGTTGGTTTTAAAACCAGTTAAGATAGAAACTAAAGCATTTTTTCAAAAGCTTGTAGAGCAGGAGGAAGCCTTGGCTTCTGAAAAAAATCTTCAGATTATAAATGAACAGGAAACAATACCGGAATTCTTCTATGGAGATAAGGAGCTTTTATATAGAGCTATCATGAACGTAATTGCAAATGCCGTTGAATATTCTCCTAAAAACGGCAGGTTGCTTTTTAAAGTTCAAGGAACTGAAAAAAACTTGCAGTTTTTGATTGCAGATAGTGGAGAGGGATTTTCAAAAGAAGAATTAGAATTAGCAGCAGAGCAGTTCTATCGGGGAGATAAGAGCAGAAATTCTAAAAATCATTATGGCATAGGCTTGTATATCACAAAATCATTTATAAAATTGCACCACGGAGATATAGAATTATCTAATTCTACAAAAATGGGAGGTGCACAGGTGGTATTAAAACTTAATATAGCTGATACCTTTACTCAAGAAAATATTATATGAATAGTTTACATAGTGATCTAAAGTTATGAATGTATAAGTTCAAAGGTGTATATACTAAACTTTGTTATGAGTATGAAAGTTAATTTAAAAGATGAACAATATATTTTACTAAACCAATAAATACGTATATAATTAGTGGTCGTAAGAAATTATTTATATAGATACAAAAGGAGAGTTGTTATGGAGAAAACTGCGAGGATAAATTTTGAAATAATACTATATAGTAGTATTATAGGAGGTATGGTAGGTTTCGTAACGTGGTTATTTCTAGAAGCAGTTAGTTTAGGAATTCACTTTATATGGCATACACTACCGAATTATTTTAATACAAATCATTGGACTTTAATTATGGGTATAATAGGTGGAATATTAGTAGGAGTTATACAGAAGTATTTCGGAGATTACCCTAAATATATGAATCAAACTTTAGATGAATTTAAACAAAATAAAAGAGTAGAATATAAATCAATACCAAAAGCTATTATTGCAGCGCTTACAACTTTATTTTTTGGAGCTAGCTTAGGTCCAGAGGCAGCACTTACAGGTATAGTTGGTGGTAGTATTACATTTGTTGGAGATAAGATAAAGAGTAGGTTTAAGAAAAATAATATCATTAATGAGTATGCAGAAGATATAACTCAATGTAGTATGCAAGCAAGTATAGGTATGATATTTAGGGCACCTTTATTTGGCGTATATACTCTTAGTGATGATATTGATAAGGATAAGAGTGTAATAAAAAGAATAAAAACTATTATATATACAGTTACTACGATAGCTGGCTTTTTAGTTTTTATATTATTATCTCAAATAGATAATATGGAATCTTTTGTAGTTAAATTTGGAAGCAGTAAAATTGGAAGTCGTGAAGTAATATTTGCAGGGATACTTATATTAATAGCTATATTATTAGGTGAGATTTATAAAATGTATGGCAAAGTACTTCATAAAGTGTTGAAAATTTTTGATGATAAAAAGATTATTAAAGCATTGATAGGAGGTATATCAATAGGAATTATAGGTACATTATTACCTTATACATTATTTTCTGGGGAACATGAATTAAAGAATTTAGTTTTCCAATGGAATAGTATAGGGCTATATATGTTGATTATTATAGGTTTAGTTAAGTTATTATTAACAGAAATTTGTTTATCAACTGGATGGAGAGGTGGACATATTTTCCCTATAATATTTTCAGGAAGTTGTATTGGATATGCCTTATCAATTTTGTTTTCAATTGATCCAGTATTTAGTGTAGCTATAGTCACTACAGGTTTTGTGAGTAAAGCTATAGATAATTATATTGTTGCTATAGTTATACTTATATTCTTTTTTCCATTAAATAATTTACTGTTAATGATATTATCTGCTGTCATAGGAAAATTATCTAATAATTTGCGACATGTGATATAAAACTTAATCTATAAATAATTAACTATAGTTTTCCTTTGTAATTTACGGATGAACTGATTATAAATTTACTTACAAGAATAATAAGGTAATAAAAAGGGTGATGATAGTAACTTAATAAGCAACGCGCTTAATTCATAATATAAAATTTAACAATTATCAGATAAAAGGGATATTTTTATAGCTGAAAATATCCCTTTTGTTTACAGTATAAATAGGTTAGTAAAATTTTTTTATAAGTAATATTTTAAGAAAATATCTAAAAGTTGTTAAAGTTTTATTCTAATTATTTATGAGTCAAGTCATAATTTGTAAGAAAAATAGAGCTTACTATTGGGAGAAATTTAATTTAAATTAACATATTATTATTTGATATAACCATTTTTGTAAAAAAATAAACCAATATATAGAAAATAGGAATATCTTGACAATTAAATATATGAAATGATAGAATAATATCGTGTTGTAAATGGTTACGACAAATAGAGAGATAGATGACAATCCTATAGTCGCAGCAGTAAAAGATGAAAAAGAATTAGAGTTAGCTTTAGAGAGTGATATACAAGTTATTTTCATTTTATTCGGAAACATATTAAATATTAAATATTAAAAATATAAGTGAAAAAATATTTAATAGTAATAAAATAGGTGTTATCCATATATACTTAATAGAGAGGATTTCAAGTAAAG
This sequence comes from Clostridium sp. UBA1056, assembly GCA_002316385.1. Taxonomy (GTDB): domain Bacteria; phylum Bacillota; class Clostridia; order Clostridiales; family Clostridiaceae; genus Clostridium_J. Next base: position 35,844 of record DCDL01000039.1, on the reverse strand, counting down.
AAGTATCTTTAAGATTCCTAATTGAAAACACAAAATTCCAAGGGATAATAAGTACAAAGCCACAAGTGATAAGGTCAGCTAAGAGACTTGTACTTATAACCGTTCAAAGAGTATTTATGATAGATAGTTTGTCTAAAGAAAATATAAAAAATCATTTAGTACATGGGTGTGATGCTGTAGAGATTCTTCTAGGATTACTTTTTAAAATAATTAAGAAACTTTCTTTAAGTCTTAATAAGCCTTTAATAGTAGGGGAATTAATTTCAGATAAAGAAGATGTAATGGAAGCCTTAAAGTGTGGTGCGACATGTATATCTACAACTAAAAAAGAAATAAGGTCTATGTAGAACAAAGAGAATGAGAGAAAAAGCTACATAAGATTGCTCATGCAATTTTATGTGGTTTTTTTCTTAAAATAATAAATTTTAATAAAAGGGGGAGAGCAAAATGCAAGCATATTTAGCAGAGTTCTTAGGTACACTTATTTTAATTTTACTAGGTAATGGGGTTGTTGCCAATGTAGTACTAAAGAAAACAAAGGGAAATTCTTCAGGGTGGATTGTAATAACAGCAGGATGGGGGTTTGCTGTAGCAGTAGCAGCATATATTACAGGATGGATGAGTGGTGCTCATCTAAATCCAGCAGTAACTATTGGACTAGCTTCATCAGGATTATTTTCTTGGGGAAAGGTACCAATGTATATAATAAGCCAGATGTTAGGAGCTATGGTTGGGATGCTTATTGTTTATATTAACTATAAGCAACATTATGATGAAACCTTAAATGGAGAAGACATAAGAGCAACATTTTGCACAGCACCAGCTATAAAAAATAAATTTTATAATTTTGTAGGTGAATTTACTGGAACCTTTATATTATTATTAGGTATAAGAGGAATAACTTATAGCGAAGTCTTTAAAACTACCTTCCAGGGTTCAGGTGGAGAAATAATAGGAACAGTAGGAATTATGGGATCATTCTTAGTAGGTATTTTAGTATGGGGTATAGGATTGTCTCTTGGTGGCACAACAGGATATGCTATAAATCCAGCTAGAGACTTAGGACCAAGAATAGTGCATGCTATACTACCTATAAAGAATAAAACGCATTCAGATTGGAGCTATGCCTTAATACCAGTTATAGCACCTATACTTGGAGGAATTTTTGGAAGCTTAGTATTTGATTTAATTGTTAAATTATAAATTTGAAATTGTAAAATTAGGGGGAGATAACTATGGGAAAGTATATTATAGCACTAGATCAAGGAACAACAAGTTCAAGAGCAATTGTATTTGATAAGGAGCAAAATATAGTAGGAATAAGCCAAAAAGAATTTACTCAAATATATCCTAAAGAAGGATGGGTTGAGCATGATCCAATGGAAATATGGGCTACTCAATATGGAGTTCTTCAGGAAGTTATAGCTAAAACTAATATTACTCAAGATGAAGTAGCAGCTATAGGTATAACAAATCAAAGAGAAACTACTATTGTTTGGGAAAAAAGCACAGGAAGACCTGTTTCTAATGCTATTGTATGGCAATGTAGAAGAACAGCAGATATATGTGATAATTTAAAAGCTAATGGCTGGGAGGATTATATTAAGAAAAATACTGGGTTAGTTGTAGATGCTTATTTTTCAGGAACTAAAATAAAATGGATACTAGATAATGTAGAAGGTGCAAGAGAAAAAGCAGACAAAGGAGAACTTTTATTTGGAACTGTAGATACATGGCTTGTATGGAAGTTAACTAATGGTAAAGTACATGTCACAGATTATACAAATGCATCAAGAACTATGCTTTATAACATAAAAGAGTTAAAATGGGATGAGAAAATTTTAGAGGAATTAAATATACCAAAGTCAATGTTACCAGAAGTTAAAAATTGCTCTGAAGTTTATGGTTATACAAATCTTGGTGGAAAAGGTGGAGTAAGAGTTCCTATAGCTGGTATGGCAGGAGACCAACAAGCTGCTTTATTTGGTCAAACTTGTTTTGAAAAGGGTGAAGCTAAGAATACCTATGGAACAGGATGCTTCCTATTAATGAATACAGGCGAAGAAATGGTAGAAAGTAAAAATGGTCTTTTAACTACTATAGCTATAGGTCTTGATGGAAAGGTTCAATATGCTTTAGAAGGATCTGTATTTGTAGGAGGAGCTGTTATCCAATGGCTTAGAGATGAACTAAGAATAGTAAACGATTCAACAGATACGGAATATTTTGCATCTAAAGTTGATGACAATGGAGGAGTATATATAATACCAGCTTTTGTTGGACTTGGAGCACCTCATTGGGATATGTATGCTAGAGGAGCAATATTTGGACTAACAAGAGGAACTAATAGAAATCATCTTATGAGAGCAGCTCTTGAGTCTATAGCATATCAAACAAGAGATCTTATAGATGCTATGAAAGAGGATGTTGGATCAGATCTTAAGAGTATAAAAGTAGATGGAGGAGCAAGTAGAAATAAATTCTTAATGCAATTCCAAGCAGACTTATTAGGTAAGAAGGTTGTAAGACCTGTAATATCAGAAACAACAGCATTAGGAGCAGCTTATTTAGCAGGTCTTGCAGTAGGATTCTGGAAGGATAAAGAAGAAATTAAGAAATTCTGGCATATGTCCGATGAATTTGATGCAAAGCTTGATAAAGAGCAAGTAGATAAGTACTATAGAGGATGGAAAAAAGCTGTTAAGAGATCTTTAAGATGGGAAGATGAAGAGTAGTATTAAATAAAATTCTTATAATTTATGCTGTATCAGATTGAATATTAAATTTTATCTGATACAGCATATTTTATTTAAGCATAAATAGAGCTGTATTTTTTATAAAATCATCACTATTAAACTCAGGGTTATTAAGCTGATTTTGTATTAATATTCCATCCATAGTAGTAAGTAATAGCCAAGCTAGATATTCTCCATCAGAGTTAGGCAGTCTTTCATTAATTTTTTCAGTTAGACTTCTTTTGAAATAAAGATATCTTTCAACATATTTTTCTCGTAAAGATGTATTTTCAGAAACGCAAGCACCAATTAAATAAAGTCTTAAATTCCCATATTCTTTTTCAGCACCTCGTTCTAAAACATATTTAAAAAGTCGTGGAGCACTAGTATTTTTTTCTTTATTTTCAACCCAAACTATTAAATCATCAGCAAGTTTAGAAACATATCTATCAATAATATCAAAAAGTATATCTTCTTTATTATTATAGTAATAATACAAAGTTCCTTTGCTTATCTTTGATTCCTTTGCAATTTTAGCAAGAGTAATATCATGAAAGGATGTGCTATGTAAAAGTGAGATTGTATTTTCAACAATTTTTTCTTTAATATTTGAATTAAGTGGTGTAGCCATAAAACATCTCCTAATTAATTTTATACTAAGAACTAATATATTAAAACTGTATTAATAATATACATAATTGTAACATATTTACAAAACAAAATGAATATATTTAGATTAAGAAAGAAAGTCAGTCGGTTGACTGACAAAGAAGGTGAGATAGTGCAGTTGATGAACAAGCTTAAAAAGAAATTATATAAGCAGTTTGGGAAGGATATTAGTGTAACAGAAAAAGATAATATTATAACATTAAGTGGGAGTTTAAATAGCTGGGATGATGTTGTCAGTGCAGGACGTATATGTGCTAATAGAAAGAGCGTAAAGTATGTTGTTAACAATATTACTTGTAGTAATATCAAGTCTGTGCCTATGAAAATTCCATCATTGAAGGATGATGTTCTTCATGAAAAGAATTTTGATGTTGTTGTAATTGGAGCTGGAATTGTTGGGTGTGCTATTGCTAGAGAATTAAGCAAATGGAATTTAAGTATTTTATTAGTTGAGAAAGAGCATGATGTTGCACTTCATGCCTCAAGTAGAAATGATGGAATGATACATCCAGGTATAGATTTAAAAATTGGACAGGTAAAACATAAGTATAATGCACTGGGAAATAAAATGTATGATGAAATCTGTAGAGAACTAGATGTACCGTTTAAAAGAACTGGACAATATCTAGGGTTTACAAATAAGTTTATGAAATATATCTTACCTTTAGCTCCAAGGTACTGGAGGAGAATGGATGTATCTTGTAGTTATGTGAGCAAAGAGGAATTACTAAAAAGAGAGCCTAATTTAAATAAAAATATTAGTTGTGGACTTTTCTTTAAAAGTGCAGGAATTGTTTGCCCTTATGGTTTAACTATTGCTTATGCTGAAAACGCAGTTGATAATGGAGTGAAATTAAGCCTTGATACTGCTGTACTTGATATGAAAGTTGAAGATGGAGTTATTAAAAGCATAATTACCAATCGTGGTACAGTTTATCCTAAGATTGCAATAAATGCAGCTGGTGTATTTAGTGAAGATATTGCAAAAATGGCAAAGGACCACTTTTTTTCAATACATCCTAGAAAAGGAACAAACTCTATTTTAGATAAAAAAGCAGCTTTTCAAGTAAATACTATTGCTTCTTTAATGGGAACTGTAGATACACAGAAAACAAAATCTAAAGGTGGAGGAGTAGTAAGCACCATAGATGGTAATTTATTAGTGGGACCAGATGCTATAGAAACTTATGATAAAGAAGATTTTTCAACTAATGCAGAAAGTATTAAAAGAGTATTTGAAAGGCAAAAGGAAATTTCTCCATTATTAAGTACATCTGATATAATAACCTATTTTACTGGTGTTAGAGCCGCTACATATGAAGAGGATTTTATAATAAAAAAAGGACACTTTACTAAAAATATTGTACATGCAGCAGGTATACAATCACCTGGTTTAACTGCAGCTCCTGCAATTGCTGTAGATGTAGCTGAAATGACAGTTGATTTACTTTCAAAGGATAATAATATTGAAAAAAACAAGAGCTTTAATCCTTATCGAAAGAGGATAGTAAGAACTTCTGAACTTGATATAGATGAACGAAATAAGCTAATAAATGATAATCCTGATTACGGTGTGATTATTTGTCGTTGTGAAGAGATAAGTAAAGGAGAAATAATAGAGTCATTACGTAGGTCTGTATTTTGTAACACTTTAGATGGAGTAAAAAGACGTGTAAGACCAGGGATGGGACGTTGTCAAGGTGGTTTTTGCAGCCCATTGGTAGCACAAATTATTGCTGAAGAAAAAGGAACAGAATTAAAAGATGTTCTTAAAAATGGGGAAGAAAGTAAGATTGTTTATTGTAGCACAAAGGAGGCTATAGAGAATGAATGATGTTGAAAGATTTGATGTTGCAGTTATTGGTGGAGGACCAGCAGGACTTGCAGCTGCACTTTCAGCAGAGAGTGAAGGTGCAAAGGTAATATTAATAGAACGTGAAAATCGTCTTGGTGGAATATTAAAGCAATGTATTCATGATGGATTTGGTCTAGTACGATTTAAGAAGAAAATGGCTGGACCTGAATATGCAGAAAAATTTATAGAAGAAGTTAAAAAAAGTGCTATACAAATAGAATTATTAACCTTTGCAATTAATATTAAGAAAGAAATGGGATTAATTTACCTTACTTTAGTAAGCAGAAGTGGTATCCGTGAGATTATAGCAAAAAGTCTTGTATTAAGCACTGGTTGTCGTGAACGTACAGCGAAACAGATTGGAATACATGGTACAAGACCTTCTGGTATTTTTACAGCAGGAACTGCACAGTATTATACAAATATTTTAGGACAGCTACCTACTAAACGTTGCATTATTCTTGGAAGTGGTGATATTGGATTAATTATGGCTCGTAGATTAACTCTTGAAGGGGCAGAGGTTCTAGGTGTATATGAAGCTAAATCTACACCAAGTGGACTTATGCGTAATATTTCGCAGTGTTTAAATGATTTTAATATTCCACTTTACACAAGTCATACAGTAACAAGAGTATTTGGAGAGCGAAGATTAACTTCTGTGGAAATTGCGAAGGTAGATGAAAATATGAAACCTATAAAAGGAACTGAAGAAATAATAGAATGTGATAGCTTAATTTTATCAGTTGGACTTATTCCTGAAAATGAGCTAGCTGAAAGCTTAAATATTCCTTTAGATATAAGAACAAAAGGACCTATAGCTGACCAAAACTATATGACAATGGAAGAGGGAATTTTTATATGTGGTAATGCTATGCATGTAAATGACCTTGTAGATTATGTATCAGAAAGTGGTGAATCAGCAGGAAAGGCCGCAGCTAATTATTGTATAAGTAATCGTATTATGGCTAAAGTTAATGCAGATTACAATTTTTTATATACTATACCACAAAGAGTTGATATTAATAAAACTTCAGATAAGACAGTTATATTTTTCCGTTCAAGTAAAGAGAGAGGTGAGACTGTTTTAATTTTAACAGTTGATGATAAAGAGATTTTTAGTAAGAAATATAGAAGTTTACGTCCTCCTGAGATGGAACGTATAGTAGTAAATTTTAATAAATTCAAAATACATGAAAATAGTAATATTCAGCTTTCACTAAGAGAGGTGCATAAATAATGGAGATGATATGTATTGTTTGTCCAATGGGATGTAAGCTTTCTGTAGAAATGCAAGGAGAAGATATCATTGTGAAGGGAAATAATTGTAAACGTGGGGAAGAGTTTGCAAAAAGTGAAATAATAAACCCAGTACGTACCTTAACAACTACAGTAAAAACTATTTTCAAGGAAATGCCACTTTTACCAGTGCGTACTGATGGAGAAATTCCAAAGGGAAAAGTATTTGATGCTATGAAAGTATTAAATAAGGTAGTTATAGATTATGAAGTTAACGGTGGAGATGTTATTCTTGAAAATATAATAGGGAGTGGCTGTAATGTAATTGCAACAAATAGTATTAATAAATGAAGGGAGAAATAATATGCCTACACCGCTGGTATTAACCTTTGATATGGGAACACAAAGTGCAAGGGCTATGCTTGTAGACCCCAATGGGAATATTGTTATGAAGTCACAAAAGAAATATGAACATCCCTATTATGCAAAAGAACCAGGCTGGGCAGAACAAAGTGCAAATTTCTATTGGGAATCTCTTTGTGAGGTAAGTTTAGCATTAAAAAGTGAATGTGGGGAACTATGGGAGGATATAATTGCAGTAACATGCACAACAATCAGGGATAGTTGCCTTTGTGTAGATAAAAATGGAGAGCCTTTAAGAGATTTAATTTTATGGATAGATAAAAGAGAAACGGTGGATATGGAGCCAATAAAGAGAACGACAAAATTCTTGTTTAATTTAGTTGGAATGGGAGAAGCTGTTGAACTGCAAAGGAGAGTATCTACCTGTAATTGGATAAAAACTTATGAATCTGAAATATGGGATAAAACATATAGATACTTATTATTATCAGGATATTTAAATTATAAACTTACAGGAAAATTTACTGATTCATGTGCAAGTATTATTGGACACATACCTTTTGATAGTAAATCAAGAGGATGGATGAAATCAAATAATATTAAGAGATGTATATTTGATGTAGAGCAGGAAAAATTATGTGACTTAGTTGAACCAGGAGATGTTATTGGTCAAATTTCTTTAGAGGCCAGTGAAGCTACTGGCATTGGAACACATCTTCATTTAATAGCTACAGGGTCAGATAAAGGATGTGAAACACTTGGACTTTCATGCGCAACACCTAATAAAGTAGCTATTAGCTTTGGAACTACTGCAACTATACAGCTTACTACTGATAGATATATGGAGCCATTACCTTTTATTCCTGCTTACCCTGCGGTATTAAAGAATCACTATAATCCAGAGGTTCAGATTTATCGTGGATATTGGCTCATATCTTGGTTTAAAAAAGAGTTTGCAGCAAAAGAAGTGGAAGAAGCAAAACAAAAGGGGATTGACCCTGAAGAGTTATTAAATGAAAGGTTAAAAGAAGTTCCAGCAGGTTGTAATGGACTTATATTTCAGCCATATTTTACTCCAGGTGTAGTAATGCCAAAGGCAAGAGGATCAATTATAGGTTTTTCTGATATCCATACAAGAATACATATATACAGAGCTATAATTGAAGGTTTAAATTTTGCATTATTAGATGGAATGAGAACAATTGAGAGAAGAGGCAAGATTAAAATTAAGAAGATTTTTGTTGCTGGAGGAGGCTCTAGAAGTAAAGAAATATGCCAAATAACAGCTAATATGTTTGGGCTTCCAGTTTGTCGTATTCAAACTCATGAAGCAAGCGGACTTGGAAGTTCTATAGTTGCTTTTGTTTCAAAGGAAGTTTTTTCAGATATAAATGATGCAGTAGAAGCTATGGTCCATATTAAAGATGAATTTATTCCTGATATGAAAGAGCATAAATTATATGAGAAATTATTTAATGAGGTTTATAAAAAGATATTTCCAAAGCTTTTACCTTTATATAATAAAAATCTTACTTAGGCATCTTACAAAAATAAATAAGTCAGAATGNNTATTTTCAGATGCCTTAAATAAATATTCAGTTTAAATAGTTAGGAAATATGAAAAAAATAAAGAGAACTAGTTATTACTATTTAAGAAAGAGGGGGAAGTTATGTCACATCCATATAAAGATTTTGAACCAAAGTGGGTTAATGAAAAATTTAGCAAAACATCTTACCGTTCTATTTTCAAATGGGGAGAACCATCACAGATTAAAGCACCAAAAGAGAGCTTATATAAGATGGTTAAAGAAACCTTTGGATTAGATGATGAATTTTTTAAAGAGTATAAAGAAGATTTGGGTTTTGATGAAGTTAAATATGATATCCCTTGCAAATTAAGTAAGGTACAAATTGATAGATTTAAAGACATAGTAGGTGAAGATTTTGTATGGGCAGATGATTATTCTAGGCTATCTGTAGCTTATGGAAAAACTATGTATGATATTTTACGTCTCCGTAATAAGATTATAGAAAATATTCCAGATGTAGTTATTTATCCTGACACAAAGGAGCAAATTGAAAAGATTGTTGCTTATTGTGTAGAGGAAGAAATCCCTGTTTATGTTTATGGTGGTGGTTCAAGTGTTACTAGAGGTGTTGAATGTACAAGAGGTGGAGTTTCTCTTGACATGAGACTAAGATTTAACAAGGTTATATCATTTAATGAAGTAGATCAAACAATTACTGTTGAAGCAGGGATGAGTGGTCCTAAATTAGAAGAAACATTAAATAATGCTGTTAAGCTTTTTAAAGCAGAAAGACCTTATACATGTGGTCACTTTCCGCAAAGTTTTGAATATTCATCTGTAGGAGGGTGGGTTGTAACAAGAGGAGCAGGACAAAATAGTACTTATTATGGATGTATAAGTGATATTGTGATAGGTCAAGAATATGCAACACCAATAGGCAATATTAAAACAGATTCTTATCCACGTAAAGCTACAGGACCTGATATTGGACAAATTATGATGGGGGGAGAAGGTGCTTTTGGAGTTCTTACCCATGTAACACTAAGAGTATTTCGTCATACTCCAGAGACTATTAAGAGATTTTCATTTATGTTTAAAGATTGGGAAACAGCACAAAAAGCTGCAAGGGAAATGATGCAAAGTGAAGCTGGATTTCCATCAGTATTTCGTTTGTCTGACCCAGAAGAGACTAAGATTATGCTAAGGTTATATGGGGTAGATGAAAGCCCACTAAGACGTTTATTTAATATTAAAGGCTTTAAAGAAGGGGAAATGTGCTTATTCCTTGGATTTACTAATGGTGAACAGGGATTTAGCAAAAATTGTGCAAGGATTGTAAAGAAGGTTGCAAAGAAATATGAAGGGATGAATTTAACAGGGATAGTTACAAAATCATGGGAAAAGGGACGTTTTAATGACCCATATCTACGTGATACTATGCAGGATTTTGGAATTGTTACTGATACTATGGAGTGTAGTGTAAATTGGAGTAACATGTCTCAAGTTCATCGTGATGTAAGAGCTTACTGTAAGAGCAGACCTAACACAATATGTATGACACATATGTCTCATGTCTATCCTCAAGGAGCAAATTTATACTTTATTTTTATTGCAAAGATGAGTGACCCAGAAGAATATAAAGCGTATCATGCAGGTATCCTTGATGCAATTCAAAAAGCAGGAGCATCAATGAGTCATCATCATGGTATTGGAAAAATGTTTGGTCCTTGGTTAGAAGGTTCAGTAGGAAGAAATGAGTATAGTATTTTCCGTGCTTTAAAGAATCATTTTGACCCTGATAATATTATGAATCCAGGAGGAACACTTGGCTTTGATTTATTGGAAGAGGAGAAGAAGTTTTTACGAAGTGATATAAGATAGAAAAATGTTTCTTTTAAATTGCCCCAAAATGTTAGATTTTAAGCTATTTTAAAAATGGAAAGTGTACCAAGGAAGGAAGAATATAATAAAAAGGAATGTACCTTCTAAAAGATAATTCTATATTTTTCATGAATCATCTTTTAGAAGCTGTACAGCCATTTTTATAAAGATCTCCTTAAAGGGTACACTTTTTATTTTAAATTTTTATAAAAGATTCATTTAGAAATCGAAATTTCATACTATAGAAAATATAGCTATTTTATAAAAAAACTGCATAATTTAAGAAGGCTGACAGAGAATTTTTTATAACATAAATTACTAGATGGAATAAAATTAAATATTTGCATTAAATTAATTTTGACCTAAGGAAATAAAACAGTTTAGATAAAGAGCTAATAGACTAAAATGTATAGGTATAGTTAAGTTGCTAAGATTTTGGAACTTTGCTAAAATCAAATTATTATAATATTTAAGTAAGAGGATTATGGATGAATGGAATATAGGTATGAAAACATAGAGCATGATTCAAAGATACCAATTAAAATATTTACTCATACATTAGAGCAATTTCCTTATCATTGGCATGAGGATATGGAGATATTATTTGTTCTAAAGGGAACTATTGAGGTTTTTGTTGATAGAGAAGTTACGTTTTTAAAAGAGGGTGATATTTTTTTAATAAACAGTAATGAAATTCATTACGTAAAGTCAACAAATTATCTAGAAAAATCACAATTATTAGCACTTCAATTTAACAAAGAGTATTTAAATAAATTTAATATAGATTTAAGTCAGGTACAGTTTAAATTAAATTCAAGTCAAGATAATATCAGTAATAAGAATATTTACAATAAAATTAGAGCAATTCTTGCAATGATGATGAATGTAGTTATTAATAACGAAAAGCCATATGAACTTTTAATTAACAGATATTTATTGGACCTTATAATTATTCTTGTAAATAAATTTAGTGTTAGTGAAAGACGTGATTATACTACTATTAAAGCAAGTGAAAATAGATTACATGATATAGTTAAATATATCAATGATAATTATAAAGATAGTGAACTTACAGTTACAAAAATAGCAGGAATTTTTTATTTGAATCCACAGTATGTTTCAAGATATTTTAAAGAAAATATTGGGGTATCAATAAAAGGATTTATAATAAATTTAAGGTTAAATAGGTCATTAAATGATTTAAAAACTACTAGAGATAGGATAATAGATATTGCCCATAGGCATGGATTTCCAGACGAAAAATCATATTATAGAGCTTTTAAAAATTTATTAGGAATAACACCTAATAAATATAGAGAAATCAATAGTATAGAAATAAGTAAAGAAAGTACAATTAATTATTTAAATATTAATAGTAGTGACACATTATCAAATCTTTTTGAATACTTAAAATCATATGATGATATTTTTGAAATTAGAAAAAGTAATTATAATATAGATATAATAAAAAGAGATATAGTAATTAGTAAACTAAAGGATAGTTGGAAGAAAATATTAACTTTCGGGCATGCATCTTATGGCTTAAGAAATGATTTTACTAAACAATTGAAAAGAATACAAAACGAGATTGGATTTGAATATATTAGATTTCATGGGATTTTTTCTGATGAAATGCTTTTATATAATGAGAGCTTAAATGGAGATGTATATTATAATTTTAATCATATTGATAGTCTTATAGATGGATTTTTAGAAAATGGGCTAAAACCATTTATAGAAATAGGGTTTATGCCTAAAAAACTTGCAACCACGGAAAATAAGGTTTTTATGTGGGACTGTTATATTAGTTCACCTAATGATATAGATAAATGGTTAGATATGGTGGATGCCTTTATAAGACATATTTTAAATAGATATGGAGTTCACCAAGTTGAACAATGGTATTTTGAGTTTTGGAATGAACCAAACTTAGAAAAAGTTTTTTGGGATGGAACACGTGAAGAATTTTTTAATTTCTTTATGCTAACCTATAAAAGAATAAAGTCTATTAATAGTAGACTTAAAGTTGGTGGCTTTGGGATTCTAAAGCTGGGAGAACTTAATAGTTGGATTGATGACTTTAAGGACTATTCTAGAAAACACCAATGTTTTTTAGACTTTTTTTCATTTCATGCATATCAGTTAAAGAGTAATGATAGAGAATTTGACATAGATAGTGCTTTTAATGAAGGATTAAAATATATCAAGGATAGTCAGAGAATATATATAGATGATTTAGACCTTGGAAATATAGTTGAAATTGGTAATGAAAGTTATATATCTGAAACTATAAAAGAAATGGTGAAAATGGGTAAAAGTCTAAATACAAATTGTAATGAGTATTGGATTACCGAATGGAATTCTAGTATGGACTGTAGAGATTTAGTCCATGATACATGTTTTATGGCAGCTTTTATAGTTAAAACATGTATTGAAAATAGTAATTTAGTAAATGGAATGGGATTTTGGACTTTTACAGACTTATTTGAAGAATTTAGATTAGAACAGAAGTTGTTTCATGGTGGTTTTGGGTTATTAACCTATAATGGGATAAAAAAAGCAAGCTACCATGCTTATGAGTTTTTAAATAAGTTAGGTGAAGATGTAATATATAAAGATAATGGTTTAATTATTACAAAGAAGTATGATGAATACCAATTATTATTTTATAATTATTGCCATTATAATGATTTATATAGATTATTTGATTATTCTCAGATATCGCAAACAAATAGATATGATGTTTTTAAAGATTCATTTGAAAGAACGTATAATTTATCAATTGATTTAGAAAGAGGCCAATATCAGCTTGATAGATATAGAGTTAATAGACATGAGGGGTCAGCTTTTGATGCTTGGGTTAAAATGGGGGCTCCTAAAGTTTTATCAAAAGATGGTGAAAAATATTTACAAAATGCTGCTGCCTGTGGTTATAAAACATGGATAGAAAATATAGATGATGTATTAAGTATTAAAACGGAAGTTTTACCACATGAAATACAATTAATTATCATTAAAAAATTATATTAACTATATTAAACATATTAAAAAGGGATGTACTAGATAATGTATATTCCTTTTTTATATTTTGTGCAATGTGTAAAGGAATACAAAGTCGTAAATTGGAAGCAATTAAGCTGAAAGTGGAAGGTTTTTATAAAGTGTAAATTTTATAATTTAAGTATATAAATTTTTAAAGTTTATACATTAGATTTATTTACAATCATAGATTATGCTGAAGAATATTAATGAATTTTATTTATTTGAACTTATATATCTTATATATAAAGATTATTTGCAAGGGGGAACAAAAAATGAAATATAATGAAAATTTTTATGAATTTGTTGAAGCAGAAGAGGGTGCAATTGGAGGATATGTAAAAATACCAGCACTTGTAACAAAGCTATGGATAAAAGGAAATGTAAAAAAAATAAGAGCTGCTATGGGGGGAGAAAGTAAAGATATTACTGATGGAAGAATAGGTTTTGAAGATAAAAATATAAAAGGATATAAAGAAGATATAAGAGTAAGAATTTACAAACCAGAAGGTAATGAGAAAAGACCATTAATGGTTTTCATACATGGTGGTGGATGGATTGGAGGCTCCATTGATGCAGTCCATCACTACTGTATGGCAGTAGCAGATAGAGCAAATTCAGTGGTTGTATCAGTTGATTATCATTTAGCTCCTGAAGCACGATTTCCTACAGGACTTGAAGATTGTTATTTAGCAGTAAAGTGGGCTGTTGAGAATAGTGAAGAGTTAAATATTGATACTGATAACGTCACAGTATCTGGAGATAGTGCTGGAGGAAATTATTCAGCAGTAATTTCAATAATGGCTAGAGATAGAAAAAAATTTAAGATACACAGACAAATATTAATATATCCTGCAACTGATTTAACAGAAATGCTGTCTAAGGAAACACAAAAGCAAGAAAGAGCCTTTGGAGAAGCTATGATAGAAATGTATTTGAAGGATAAGAAGAAGGCCTCAGACCAATATGTATCACCTGCTTTATGTAAAGACTTAAAAAATCTTCCGGATGCATTGTTAGTGGTAGGTGATTTAGATTTTCTTCATCAACCAACGTTAGCTTACGCTAAAAAGTTAGATGAGGCTGGAAATAATGTGAGCTTTTCTTTATATAAAAATACGAGACATGCATTTATAGATAATACAGGAAATTGTAAACAAGCTGAAGATTTTGTAAATGAGGTTGCAGAATTTATTAATTCTAAATAATTAATTAAGTGTACGATAATTTTAATTTGGTATATAAAATATTTAAAGAAATCTGTTAAGCTGCTATGAAAAAATAACTTGATTTTTCATAGAACTAATATCTCTTTAAAAATTATATAAGCTTAGGCATTTTATTTCTTGCAAACTTATTGTATTTTCTAAGATTGACAAGGGTATTGCTCATATAGCTTAACAGATGGACTTAAAGTTTAGGGGGAATAACCATGCTATTAAATAAAAAATTTTTAGTAAGGTCATTAATGGTTTTATTTGTATTACTAGGAATATTAGCATATGGTCAAATTGATTATACAATATCAAATACAATTATAAATAAGCACTCTATATGGGCTGAGTTTTTTAATATGTTTGGAGAAGTACCAGCAATGTTTGGATTATTACTAGGAACAACGATACTTTATGGACTTAGAAATAAAGAAGTTTTGTGGAAAAATATATTGTTCTCAATAATTGGATTATTATTCATGTTTCAATCTTCATTTATGATTTGTTTTATGCCAATTAAGTATATTTTCGAGTTTTCCAAAGGTGGAGTACCACAAGGTTTTAAAATATTAAGTTTTGTATTAGCAGCAATAGTGTTTATAAGTAGTGTTGTTATTGTAAATAGAATTTCACAGGAAAAATTGAGAAGATTTAAGAAGATTGCTATCGTTTTTATATTATTAGTTGTTTTAGAAATTCTTATCGTTAACATACTTAAGGTTGTATGGGGAAGACCCCGTATGAGATCAATAGAAAGTATAGAGCAGTTTAAACATTGGTATCAAATAAGTGGACCAACTGCCAATAATGAATTTATGTCATTTCCATCAGGGCATACTGCAAATGGATTTGTAATATTAGCATACTCAATGTTTTTACCATACTTTAAGAAGATTAAACCTAATTTGTTTATATCTTTTGCTTTAACTTGGGGTGGCTTAGTTGCATTAAGTAGGGTTGTGCTTGGTGCACATTTCCTTAGCGATGTATTAGTAGGAGGATATATAACAATCTTAGTATTCTATACACTTAATCATATTTTTATAAAAGATAAAATAGTGGGAGATTTAGCAGAAAGGAAAGGAGAGTAATATGAGTGTAGATTTAAGTAAAAAGCCATTTTATTTAAACAAGGATCAAATAAAGTGGGTAAATGATACAAAAAGTAAAATGACTATAGAAGAGAAGATAGGTCAACTATTTTTTATGATGGTAGCAGATACAAAAAAGGAAACTCTTGAAGTAATTTCAAAGATAAAACCAGGTGGTGTTATGCTAAGACCAATGAAAGCTAATGCCGTGGTGAAAGCACATAGGAAGCTACAAGAAGATGCTAAAATACCGTTATTTTTAGCTGCTAACCTAGAGGCTGGTGCTAATGGTTTAGCTGAAGAAGGTACAGAGATAGGAAATGAAATGTTAGTAGCTGCTACAAATAATATTGATAATGCATTTAAGTTAGGTGAAGCCTGTATAAAGGAAGTAAAGGCTCTTGGTGGAAATATGGCTTTTGCACCAATTTTAGATATAAACTTTAACTGGGAAAACCCTATTGCCAATATAAGATGTTTTGGAGATAAGGTAGACTTAGTTTCCCAAATGGGTCAAGCATATACTAATGGTGTTCAAAAACATGGTGGTAGTGTAACTCTTAAGCATTTCCCAGGAGATGGAGTAGATGGACGTGATCAACATGTTATTAAAACAGTAAATAGTTTATCTTATGAAGATTGGATGAGTACTTTTGGGAAAGTATACAGAGAAAATATAGATAATGGAGCAACAGGGGTTATGGTAGGTCATATTGCTTTCCCTGGATATTATGATGAGAATAATGTAACTGATGAAGATAGATTAACTCCAGGGAGTTTATCTAAAAATTTATTAACTGGTTTATTAAGAGGAGAGCTTGGCTTCAATGGACTTATTATGACGGATGCAACTTTAATGACAGGTTTTGGGGCCCATGGAAGAAGAGAAGATTTAGTACCTATGAGTATAGCAAATGGTAATGATATGTTCTTGTTCACTAAATCAGCTTTAGAGGATTATAACTTTATGTTAAATGGTTATAAAAAGGGAATTATTACTGATGAAAGATTAAATGATGCATTAGATCGTATTTTAGGGATTAAAGCGCATCAAAAATTAAATACAAATGATAATTTAGTTCCAGGTGAAGTAGATAAAATTGGTGCATCAGAGCATAAAGCATGGGCTAGAAAAATAGCTGATGAGGGAATAACATTAGTACAAGACAATCAAGGACTATTGCCACTTAATAAGAATAAAATAAAGAAGATTGGTATTATTCCATTAGGTTGGGATAATGATTTATTTTCTTTACTTGCAAGTTCAAAATCACTTCCACTTGTAGTTAGATTAGCTCTAAAATGTAAGAAGCCTGCACCTAAGAAGTACCAAAAGTTTATGGAAAAGATGAGTAGAGAAGGATTTATCTTTGAAGAGATTGATCATACAGATCTTTTATTAGGAATGAAGCAAATATCTCAAAGTATAGAGGAGTTTAAAGGTAAATATGATTTATTAATATATTTCTTAAATAAGTCAACAAAATCTAATCAGACAAACTTAAGAATTGAATATAAGTCATTTGGGGGCTTTGACTCACCATGGTTTATACATGAAGTTCCAACCATGATGATATCTGTTGCAAATCCATATCATCAATATGATTTAGATAATGTAGAAACAGTTATAAATACTTATTCCTCAACGGAAGAGGTATTAGATTCATTAGTAGATAAATTAGTTGGTAGAAGCAAATTTAAAGGACAAAGTCCTGTAAAATTAGAATTCAAACCATTTGTAGGAGATATTTCAGCATGGAAATAAAGGCAGTTTTATTTGATTTAGACGGAGTAATAGCAGACACAGCAAAATTTCACTTTATAGCATGGAAAAGTATAGCTAAAGAAGAGGGTATTGATATTGATGAAGAGTTTAATGAGCAACTTAAGGGAGTAGATAGAGTTTTATCTTTTGATAGAATCCTAGCTCATGGTAATATTACATCTTTAACAGAAGATGAGAAAGAATATTATAGAACAAAGAAAAATAATCTATATAAAGAGTTATTAAAAGACCTTACACCACAAGATGTATTACCTGGTATATTAGCTTTATTTAATGAGTTAATAGATAATAATATTAAAATAGCTATTGCATCTATTTCACAAAATGCACCATATATTTTAGAAAAGTTAAACTTATTAGATAAAATAGATTGTATTGCAGATCCAAGAACAGTAAAGCATTCAAAACCAGCACCAGATATATTTTTAAAGGCAGCTGAACTTGCAGGAGTGGATATAAAGAATTGTGTTGCTATTGAGGATGCCCAAGCTGGTATAGAAGCCATAAACAGAGCAGGAATTTTTTCAGTAGGTGTAGGGAATTTAGTAGATGCGGATTTGTTAGTAGACTCTACAAGTAAATTAAATTTAGATAGTATTAAAGAGAGTTTTAAAAAACAGTAATACATTATTAAAAATGCATGTAGAATATCACATGCATTTTTAATTAACATAATTATTGAGTACGATTTTAAAGTATATTATTTGAATGTAAGTTATGAATAATAAAGTAACAAAGAAATAGGAGAGATAATAGTGAGTAATTGGAAAGAAATTAAGAAGGATGGATATAACATAATAATAAATGACGGTGGACAAAACATAGCTTATGATCCTAATTCAGGTATTAAAATAATAGAAAAAGATGGGTTTGCTTTTAAAAATTTAAGTAAAAGTGGTAAGCTAGAGAGGTATGAGGATTGGAGATTATCAGTTGATGAAAGAGCTAAAGATTTAGCATCAAAGTTAAGTATTAAAGAAATAGCTGGACTAATGCTTTATAGTGCTCATCAAGCTGTTTCTTCAGGAGATGATCCATTTTCTAAGATGTTTGCAGGAACATATGATGGTAAAAAGCTAGAAGAAAGTGATGCTGACATAAGTGATTTGACAGATGAGCAGAAAGAATTTTTAATAAATGATAATCTAAGACATGTACTATTAACAGTAGTAGATAGCGGAGAAGTTTCAGCAAAGTGGAATAACAATATACAAGCTTTAGCTGAAAAGTTGGGGTTTGGAATACCAGTAAATATTAGTACGGACCCTAGACATGGTGCAAGTGCGGATAGTGAGTTCAATGCAGGAGCTGGTGGAGAAATTTCAAAATGGCCGGAATCACTTGGGTTAGCAGCTACCTTCGACCCGGAGGTAGTTAGAAGGTTTGGTGAAATTGCAGCAAAAGAATATAGAGCTTTAGGCATAGCAACAGCTTTATCTCCACAAGTAGATATTGCTACTGACCCAAGATGGATGAGATTCTTTGGAACTTTTGGAGAAGATCCAGCTTTATCTACTGATATGGCTGAAGCTTATTGTGATGGATTCCAAACTTCAAGTGAAGAATATGAAATAAAAGATGGTTGGGGATACGAAAGTGTAAATGCTATGGTTAAGCACTGGCCAGGTGGTGGTAGTGGCGAAGGTGGTAGAGATGCCCACTATGCTTATGGGAAATATGCAGTATACCCAGGAAATAATTTTGATGAGCATTTAAAACCTTTCACAGAAGGAGCATTTAAGTTGAAAGGAAAAATAAAAACTGCTTCTGCTATAATGCCATATTATACAATATCTTATAATCAAGATAAAAAGAATAATGAGAATGTAGGTAATTCTTATAACAAATATATAATAAATGATTTGCTAAGAGAAAAATATCAATATGATGGAGTTGTATGCACAGATTGGCTGATAACTAAAGATAATCATGTATTAGATGCTTTTATATCAGGTAAATGCTGGGGAGTTGAAGGGCTTTCAGAAGAGGAAAGACATTATAAAGCATTAATTGCTGGTGTGGATCAATTTGGAGGAAATAATGAAGCACAACCTATAATTGAAGCTTATAAAATGGGAGTAAAAGAATATGGCGAAGAATTTATGCGTAGTAGATTTGAAAAGTCTGCTGTGAGATTGTTGCGTAACATATTTAGAGTAGGTTTATTTGAAAATCCATACCTTGATATAGAAGAAACAAAGAAAATAGTTGGAAATGCTCAATATATGAAAGAAAGCTATGAAACACAACTAAAATCCATTGTTATGTTAAAGAATAGAAATAACGTATTACCTATCAAAGAAAGAAAAACAGTATATATACCAAAAAGAAGAGTTAAGGAATCTAAAGATTGGTTTGGAAATGTGATACCTGTTCATGAGAAATATCCTATAAATAGAGAGATAGTAGAAAAATATTATAATATAACAGAGAATGTAGAGAAGGCAGATTTTGCTTTAGTATTTATAGAATCACCTAAAACTGTTGGTTATACAGCTGAAGAGGGATATTTACCAATTAGTTTACAATATAAACCATATACTGCTATAAATTCAAGAGAAGCAAGTATTGCAGGTGGAGATCCATTAGAAGAGGCTACTAATAGAGCATATAGAGGTAAAACAAATTATGCAAGCAATGAAGCAGATTTAGATATAGTACTAGAAACAAAAAAAGCTATGGGAGATAAGCCTGTAATAGTATCTTTAAATATGAGTAATCCTACAGTCGTAGAGGAATTTGAAAGGTATGTAGATGGAATTATAGTTGAATTTGGAGTACAAACTCAAGCAATAATTGATATTGTTAGTGGAGGTGTAAATCCAAGTGGACTATTACCATTCCAAATGCCAGCGAATATGGACACTGTAGAAAGTCAATATGAAGATATACCACATGATATGGAATGTTATAAAGATGAATTAAAGAATGTATATGATTTTGCATATGGACTTAATTTTGAAGGTATTATAAACGACGCTAGAGTTAAAAAGTATAAAATTAAATAGCTTAAATTAAAATAAACAACATCCTAGGGGAAAGAAATTTAATTTATTTCACTTAGGATGTTATTTACAATTCAATAAAAAACTTAAATTTGTAGTGTTGGCTTTAAGCTCCTTGGCTATATTTTATTATATAGTTCCCGAGGAGCTTTTTTGTAAAAATAATTCAAATTTACACCAATAATTGGAAGTACATAGTGTAATTAGTTTATATTAATAAATCTAGTGAATTGCAAAACTAAAAGATATTATATGTAAAAAATATAAAAAAGAAGGGGAATAATGGTGAAATGAAAAAGTACAAGCAAATTATAATAAGAAGATTACTTTTATCAATGGTAACTAATCCTATATTTGTAGTTATATATTTGATTTCCTTTTATGAATTATATACTTTATGCAGATTTGGAAGGTTTAATAACAATATTATTGTATTATTTATATGTATGCTATTCTTTTTATCTTGGTTTATATATTTAATAATTAGAATTAGGAGAAAATCAGTAACTATGCCACAACATATTATAGATGAATATGAGTTTCATGAGAGTGGTATAAGGATCTTGCAAGATCAAGAGATACAAGTAGGCTTTCAAGATATAAAATCATTTAGTATAAATAAAAAATATGCTTATATAGTTCTTAAAAATAAAGATATTGTAATTTTAAATATGATAAGTAAAGCTCCTGAAGATAGAAATATTATAAAGAATGATTTAAATAAAAGTGTAAGTGTATGGCGTAAATCTCTTTATAAAGTTATATGGATATATATAGCTATAATTATTATGGTTACTACAACATTATTTTATGGATATAAAATATATCATGATGCAGTAAATTTTAATGGAAGGTTTTCATGGGTTTTATATGATTTAAAGCATAAAAAGGAGATAAAATTTGAGCATAATAATATATATCAAGATGGGGCAGAAGGAATATTTACAGATATTAATGAAAAACTTCATATGCCTGAAACTTTATATGTTGCTAATGGCTTTAGCCTTAATTTTGATTCTGATGGAATAATTAAATCCTTTGGTGCTTTTCTATATGGCAATAATAGGAAAGGTAAGCCAAAAAGTTATTCAATTTATTATGATAGCAATAAGTCAAAAAAGATAACTGTATATTTAAATGATTATATAGATGCAGATTTTAATGAGGATAAGCTTATAGAACCATTAACTAATACAATGAAAGTTATTCCACTTAAAGAAACAGTAAGTAAATGGAATGAAAGGCAGTATGGTATTCTTTATTATGGTAAAAGAAGCTTTGGATACAATACAGATGGAATTGTTTATATAGATTTAGAAGGAAATACAAGGTCAGCTGATGAAGTATCATCAGAAATAATAGGATATACTGTTTCTGTATATGTACCAGAAAAAGAGCATGCATACACTCCAGTTAGATATAACTTAACAGAAGATTTAAATAATATTAAAAAATATCATTTAAATGTAGATGAAAATGAAAAGACCTCTAGATCAGCAAATAGTGAAGATAAAGAGTTTTATTTATCAGACAATATTGGATATAAATTAAAAGTTGTAGAGGCTGCAGCAGGTAGTAGATTTTATTCTTTATATGGTACTAAGGATGGTGGAAATACATGGGATACTATAAATGAAGATCCATTCATAGGAAGAGGTGGCGTAGCAGCAGGAATAACATTTATAAATGAAAAGCTTGGATTTATAGCCTTGTCTCATAGTGGTGGTAGTTATGGTGAGTTATATCGCACAGAAGATGGTGGATTATCTTTTGAAGTGGTGAATTTACCAGAGGTAAAAGTAGCATTAAAAGGTGAAGAAACTTTTACTCCTTTTGATTTTCCTAGAATGCCTTACAAAGAAGATGGAATTCTTAATATATTAGTTGGGCAAGGTACTGATGGAGACTATAATGGAAATTCTAGTGCTTTATATCAATCAAAGGATGAGGGAATTACATGGGAGTATATTAAAGAGGTTAAGAGGGAGTAAAAATAAAGAAGCGGATAAGTACAGAGAGATATATTTGCTAATAGGGTAAAACAAAAGGATGTCGCGAAAGGCGACATCCTTTTTATATGCTTTTAAAATTATTTATAGTATATGATGTAATAATTTTAATAAAAATTAAATGAAAAATGTTTTTTCATATAGTTCATGAATATTGCAAATTCAAGTTGCGGATTTGCAATTGTAGATTGGTGTTATTTTGGTGTAAAACCTATTATAATTTACACATAATAACAAAGAAGAGAGGTAGAAAGTCATGAGTTTTGCAGATAATTTAAAATCAATTAGAAAAGAAAGGCATATTTCACAGGAAGAGTTAGCAGAAATAATTGGAGTAAGTCGTCAAGCGGTTTCTAAATGGGAACAGGGAAGTGGATATCCAGAGATGGAAAAATTGCTTGTGTTATCTAAAGAACTTAATGTATCTTTAGATTATTTGATGTTAGGTGAGATAAAATCAACTGAAAATAACAAAGCTTTATCTAATAATATAATTGTACCAACTGGGAAGATTACTATTAAATCATATGATGGGAAATCAATTGTTAATTGCTATAAGGTTTTAGCATCACATGTAATGTACAAAGCAAAAAATGATGAGCCAAAATATTGGTTGATTGGTGTTAATAGCGGAGCATTTTGGGGAGAAAAATCAATTGTACTTGGTTGGTATGTTGATGAAGAAAAAATAAAAAAGG
This sequence comes from Clostridium sp. UBA1056, assembly GCA_002316385.1. GTDB lineage: Bacteria > Bacillota > Clostridia > Clostridiales > Clostridiaceae > Clostridium_J. The sequence continues at coordinate 12,734 of DCDL01000039.1, read as the reverse complement.
AAATGGATGAAATTGCAAAATCAATTAATAATGGTATACAAGCATATGAATTAAAATATGCAGTAAAAGTTAAGAATAAAATGTTAAGAGTAAAAATAGATGAAGAGTAACTTAATTTTTATATGATAAATGAGAATAATTTGGAGCTTAACAAAGCTCAATTTATCTAAGCGATTATATAGAATTAAATAAGAGTAATTTTCATATTTGATTCTAAAGTATGCTGTTTTTAATGAATAGCATACTTTTTTTGTTACTAAAATGTTGTAAAAGTCTATGCGAAAATGAGTGTAATTTTTCTTTCAATAATTGTTCTGCAGCGGGAATATCAGCAGGAGCCCAATTTAAAGAAAGTAAATTTTCTTTGGGAAGCCAAATAAGTTTAGCATGTTCATTAGCAGTAGGCTCATCTTCTATTAATCTACATCTAACGGTTATTAAATTAACTATAAATTTATCGTATTCGTTATTGAAATTTAAATAAATATATTTTTAGATATATTTTCATGTAATAGAAAATAGTATTAATTAAGGGCAATATAATAAATTTATATAAAAATTTGACAATAGGAATTAAAAGTTTTATAATAATTATTATTAAGAGATAAGATTAATTAAATAATTAAGTTAATTATTATATAATCAATTTAATTATTAGAAGATTATATAAACAATTTTAGCTTTAAATTTCATTGCGAGGATATTGTACTTTCTAAATTAAAGATTATAAATTTTTACAAGTTCTATTAATAAAACTTGTGAAAATTAGAATAAAGCACTAAATTAAAGGGGGTAAATTTATGTTTTTTAAGACTACAGAACAACATGAAGCTTTTCGTGCAAAAATTAGAGAATTTGCAGAAGTAGAGGTAAAGCCACAAGCATTTATGCTGGACAAGGAAAGTGAATTTCCAACTGAGGCTATAGAAAAGTTAGGTAAAATGGGGGTATTAGGTACTCCTTATCCTAAAGAGTATGGAGGAATGGGATTAGATGTAACTAGCTATGCAATTGCTGTTGAAGAGCTATCTAGAGTAGATGGTGGTACAGGTGTAATTTTATCAGCCCATGTTTCTTTAGGAACATATCCAATTTTTGCATATGGAACTGAGGAACAAAAGCAAAAATATATGATTCCTCTAGCAAAGGGTGAAAAGATTGGTGCCTTTGGCTTAACTGAGCCAAATGCTGGTAGTGATGCTGGTGGGACTGAAACTACTGCTGAACTAGAAGGCGATTATTATATATTAAATGGTGGAAAGATTTTTATAACTAATGCAGATAAGGCAGATACTTATGTTGTATTTGCTGTAACTACTCCAGATATAGGGGTTAAAGGTATAAGTGCCTTTATAGTTGAAAAAGGATGGGAAGGATTTACATTTGGTGATCATTACGATAAACTGGGAATCCGCTCCTCTTCAACTGCTGAATTAGTATTTAATAATGTTAAAGTACCTAAAGAAAACTTATTAGGTGAAGAAGGACAGGGCTTTAAAATAGCTATGGGAACATTAGATGGTGGTCGTATAGGTATTGCAGCTCAAGCTCTAGGTATAGCTCAAGGAGCTTATGAAAATGCTTTAGAATATTCAAAGGAAAGAATACAATTTGGTAAGCCTATATGCCAGCAACAAGTAATTTCATTTAAGTTAGCTGATATGGCAACTAAGCTAAGAGCAGCTAGACTTTTAGTATATAGTGCTGCTGAACTTAAGGAAAATCATGAGCCTTATTCTATGGAGGCTGCTATGGCTAAACAATATGCCTCTGATATATGTTTAGAGGTTGTAAACGATGCACTACAAATCTTTGGAGGATCTGGTTACCTTAAAGGAATGGATGTAGAAAGAGCATATCGTGATGCTAAAATTTGTACTATTTATGAAGGAACAAATGAGATTCAAAGAATGGTAATTGCATCTCATATAATCGGGAAAATGCCTAAAAACCAAACCAGAGATAAAAAGTCTAAACATGGTGGAGTCACTGGTGCTCGTAAGAAGATGATTATGAAAGATGGAACAGCTGAAGAAAGAGTTACTAATCTTGTAGAAGTATTAAAAGCAGATGGTTATGATTTTACTGTTGGTATTGATATAAATACTCCAATATCTAAGGCAGAGCGTGTTGTTAGCGTAGGTAAGGGAATTGGTGAAGAAAAAAATATGGAACTTGCTAAAGCTTTAGCTATTCAAGCTGGTGCAGCGATTGGTTCATCACGTCCTGTAGCTGAAACTTTAAAATATTTACCTTTAAATCGTTATGTTGGAATGTCAGGTCAAAAATTTAATGGAAACCTTTATATAGCATGTGGTATATCAGGGGCTGGACAACATTTAAAAGGAATAAAGGATGCTACTACTATAGTTGCTATCAATAATAATCCTAATGCTCCAATATTTAAGAATGCGGATTATGGTATTGTTGGAGACGTATTAGAAATAATGCCACTACTAGCAGCTGCTTTAGATAATGGAGAACCAAAAAAGGAAGCACCTCCTATGAAGAAAATGAAAAGGTATGTTCCTAAAAAGACTATTCCTACCTGGAAGACATATGTTTGTAACGGATGTGGCTATGAATATGACCCAGCTATAGGAGATATAGAAAACGATATATCACCAGAAACTTTATTTGAGGCTCTTCCAGAAGAATGGATTTGTCCAGAGTGTGGTGAAGAAAAAGATAGTTTTATAGAGGTCTAATTTTATAGCAAAAATTTTAAGGTTTTTATAGTAAAAAGGAGGAGTAATTTATGTTTTGTGTTAGAAAAGTAACGAAAGACCTTTATTGGGTAGGTGGTAATGATAGGCGTTTAGCTCTTTTTGAAAATGTTCATCCAATTCCAAGAGGGGTTTCATATAACTCATATTTATTATTAGATAAAAAAACTGTGCTATTTGATACTGTAGATTGGTCAGTTTGTAGACAGTTTTTAGAAAATATACAAGCTGTTTTAAATGGCAGGCCATTAGATTATTTAGTAATAAATCATATGGAACCTGATCATGGAGCTGCTATCGAAGAAATAATATTACGTTATCCTAATGTTAAGATTATAAGCACTGAGAAAGCTTTTCTATTAATGAGACAATTCGGATTTGACATCGATGGAAGAATGGAAGAGGTTATTGAAGGAGATACAAAATCTTTTGGAAAGCATGAAGTAACATTTGTGGCTGCACCAATGGTACATTGGCCAGAAGCTATGGTTACATTTGATACTACAAACGGTGTTCTTTTCGCAGCTGATGCCTTTGGATCTTTTGGAGCATTAGATGGTAAGCTATTTAATGATGAGGTTGACTTTGACCGTGATTGGATTGATGACGCTAGAAGATATTATACAAATATTGTTGGAAAGTATGGACCACATGTTCAAGCATTGTTAAAAAAGGCAAGTGGACTAGATATTAAAATGATTTGTCCACTACATGGTCCAGTTTGGCGTACAGATCTTGGATATTTTATTGATAAGTATGATAAATGGAGTAGATATGAACCAGAAGAAAAAGCAGTAATGATAGTTTATGCTTCAATGTATGGTAATACCGAAGCTGCAGCTACTGCCTTAGCTACTAAATTTGTAGAGAAGGGAATGAAAAATGTAGTTATGTATGACGTTTCAAGCACTCATGTATCTGAACTGATTTCAGAAACCTTTAGAGTTAGCCACGTAGTTTTAGCTTCTGTAACCTATAACCTTGGTATTTACCCACCTATGCATAATTATCTTATGGATATGAAGGCTCTTAACCTTCAAAAGAGAACTTTTGCAATAATTGAAAATGGCTCATGGGCATGTAAGTCTGGAAGTTTGATGAGTGAGTTCCTAGAGGAAATGAGAGAAATGACAGTTCTAGAAGATAAAGTTACACTTGTATCTTCTATGAATGAAGGAAATGTTACAGATATGGATACAATTGTTGAAGGTGTTATAGAATCAATGAAATAGTTATAATAAACATGTTGTTTAAGGGATGGCTACCTAAAAAAATTATGACGTAAATTTTATCGCAATGTATTACCTTCACCATGAAACCCTCGATAGAAATGTCGAGGGTTTTCCTCTGTACATAAATTTAGAATCATTTATTTAGATGATGAGCATTGTTTATTACTAAAGTTAAGAGAGTTTTTTAGCTATTAAAATTATATCATAGGACATATTTAACAGGGGCTTTGGCAAAATATATTACTAATCTTATATAAAATATTGAAGATATACTTTAATATTATTGTTAGCAAATGCCATTTGAATAAGTAAGAATCTAAATCTATGATTTAGTTATTCGAAACGGCTGAGCGTTAATAATATAAGTGCTTATTCAATATTTATTTAGATTAGTTTATTTTGCCAAAGCTCCTTCAGTTTACATCGATTATTTTAAATAGCGATTTAAAATAAGAATTATCTTTTTTAGTTTTATTAATTATTTCCTACAGACATATTTCCTAATGTAGCACCAAATGAGAAAGGTTCTTTTGGAACCCAAACTTCTGTTACTTTTTTATTTAACTCCATATTTACTTTTTCAAACTCAAAAGTATTTTCTTTAACTTCAGTTGAAGGAGTCAATGCTTTAATATTTTCAATTAGCTTATTAATATAAAGCTCTGATATTTCAGCTTTATCAGAAATTTGATTATTTAGTACTTCAGCAACTGTATCTTCAGCAGCTTTAGTATCTGCTCCCATCATATCAATGTATGGTGTTGAAATCTTAACTTGAGACACTTCCTTATCATGGGAAACAAGCTCTATGGTAGGAGATAATTTTCTTAAGGCTTCTATTTCAGATTGATAAATTGATTCTAATTGCTCATCTGTAATAGGTAGATCAGCTCGTACAAAATTAGACCTCACAGCTTCTCTCATTAAATTTTTTTGAGATTCAGCAAGGTCTGTAAGCTCGTTATCTGCAACACCGAGATTTTGAAATCCAGTATTGTCTTGTAAAATAATTAGGTCATAGAAAGCTTTTGCAGTTTGTTCAGCAGAAACAGCGCTTTTACTACAGCCTAAAAAAGTTAATGTGAAAATAAGTAACATAGAGATGCAAAGAATTCTATGATTTATATTTTTTCTCATGTGTATTTCTCCTTTTATGTAAAATTTATGTCTTTTTATAGATAATCCTTATTAAAGCGTAACTATATATTAACATAATGTTAACAGAATATCAATTATACTGGATAAAAGATAATTTATATACATAAGTTGTATATATTAACTAATTCCTTATATTTATATTTAATGAAAAAGGAGTAATAAGTAAATAAAATGTGCCCTATAGAATTGATATGCTCCCTTTATATGTAGATAGCTAAAATAATAAAACTGTTTCTATAAAGGGAGCATTTTATATTTCAATCCTTACTAGTTTTATTTAAATAAATTCAATCTAAACAAATTAATGAATTAATCTCTTTATTAATTTAAATATCTCGGAAAAAATAATAATTGTAAATGAAATGCAAACAATCTTTATCCACATTAAAATTGGTAAAGGCACTGTACCAAAGAATACACCACCAAACTGTGTAATTATTACTTGTAATCCAAAAGTTAAAGAGAAGATACCCAGCATTAATTTATTGTTAGTGATATTTTTAAAAATACTAGTATTTGTAAGCTCACGGCTGTTAAAGGCATTGAAAAGTTGGAATATAACAAAGAGAGTAAATAAAACTGTTGTCATTTGTTCAGTAGTAGCACCCATAAAGTTCCATATATGTTGTGATAGGAATATTGCTGAAATAAATAAACCATTTGCTACAATTCTTGAAAGCATTGTTACTGAAATAATATTTGAATCACGTTTAATAGGTTGTCTATCCATCAAATCATTACGAATCGGTTCCAGTCCGAGTGTCAATGCAGGTGGACCATCCATGATAATATTAATCCATAAGAGCTGCAATGCTGTAAATGGTGATTTAAAGCCTAACAGAATTGAGAATAATACAACAATAACGGATGATAGATTTACTGTAAGTTGAAATTGGATAAATCTCTGAAAATTTTCGTAAATACCTCGTCCCCATTGTACTGCTTTTACAATAGTTGAGAAAGAGTCATTCAATAAAACAATATCACTAGCTTCTTTGGATACCTCTGTCCCAGCTATTCCCATTGCAATACCAACATCTGCATTTTTTATTGCAGGAGCATCATTTATTCCATCACCGGTAACTGCTACAATATTTCCAGTAGATTTTAGTGCATTTACAACTCTCATTTTAATAATAGGAGTACTACGAGCAATTACTCTAATTTTTGGAAGCATCTTCACTAATTTATCTTCAGATATCTCGTCCAACGCTTTTGCTTCAATGGCAATATGCTCCTTATCTAAGATGCCTAATTCATTAGCAATAGCTGTTGCTGTGATAAGGTTATCTCCAGTAAGCATTTTTAAATCAATTCCTGCATTTCGACAACGCTCTACAGCAATAAAGACATCACTACGAAGAGGGTCACTAATAGCAACAAATCCATCATAAACCATATCACTTTCAATGGCCTTACGATGATCTTCATAGCTATCGATATTAGAAATGTCTTTGTGAGCAAAAGCGATAACACGACAAGCTTTTTCTTGAAAACTCATTATTTTGTTTTCGATTTTTTGTATATCACTGAAGGGTAAAGTACAAATTGATAATATCTTTTCAGGACTTCCTTTTGTGTAAGCAATCTTTTGGTTACCATTAGAAACTATTGTTGTCATATTTTTGGTCTCAGATGAAAATGGAAATGAAAGATCAATATTAGTATTATTACGGTACCTCTTATAGTCATAACCAGCTTCATATGCTGCCACAAGTAACGCGCATTCTGTTGGGTTACCAATGAAATGCTTTTGATTTTCTTCAAAATTCACATCAGCAGTACTATTAATACAAAAATTCTCTAGAAGAATAGTATTATTAAGCTCTTTAGGAACTACCATCTTTCCAGCGGTATATATGTCTGTAACTGTCATTTTATTTTGGGTTAATGTACCTGTTTTATCAGAACAGATAACATTTATACATCCTACAGTTTCACAGGCAATCATCTTCTTAACTAAAGCATTTTGCTTTGACATTTTAATGATATTAATAGAAAGGGAAACAGCTACAATTGTTGGTAAGCCTTCAGGTACAGCTGCAACAATTAGTACAATACTTGTAATGAATGCATTAGATATAGTATCAATAGAAGCTGTACCATTCACAACAAAAATTATTGTTTGAATGATAAAAACAATGGTAGCAGCTGTCGTACCGAGTATGGTAATAAGTTTACCTAACTTAGCCAATTTCTCTTGTAAGGGTGTAATTGATTTTTGGGTAGAAGAAAGTTCTTTTGCAATTTTACCAAATTCCGTATGATCACCAACATTAGTTACTATCATTTTTCCATTACCACTTGTAATAAAGCATCCAGAATAAAGCATGTTACTTCGCTCGGCTATAGGAGTTTTTTCATTATTGAGAACAATATCTGCATTTTTTTCAACAGGAACACTTTCACCAGTTAAAGATGATTCATCGGCATTAAGCGATATACTTTCAAGAAGTCGTCCATCAGCAGGAAGCTTATCACCTGTTTCTATTAAAAGGATATCACCAACAACAACCTCTTTCTGAGGGATAAGCTGAACTTCACCATTACGAATTACTTTCACAAGGTTATCCTCATTTATCTTGCTAAGAGCCTCAAAAGCTTTTGCGCTTCGACCTTCCATAATAACAGTTATAATAACAGACAATGAAATGGCCACAAAAATACCAACACACTCTAAGAAGTCTGATTCTCTTCCAGTAAATGAACGAGTAATGTTTACACCAAGTGCAATGGCACCTGCCATAATTAACATGAGAATCATTGGTTCACTAGCTGCTTCCAAGATTCTTCTAGCAAGTGATACTGGCTTTTCTTTAGTGAAAGTATTAATGCCATTTTTTTTTGCACTTTCTTCTACTTGTTTTACGGAAAGCCCTAGATTTTCATTTACTTCAAATGAATTAAGTATTTCTTGTTTTTCTTTCATAAAAAAATTCATTTACACTCCTCCTATACTTTATCTTAAATTGAAAAAGACCCAAGCATGGATTTATAAACCATGCTTGGGTCTTTATAAAACAAAAAAAGACCAATGCATAGCTATTATAGATGCCATACATGAGTCTCATTATTTAAGACAAGCCAGACCGAAATAGGTCAGTATGTTGACTTGCCACGCATAAATATGCGTCAACTACTCCCTCACGGGTAATTTTCAATTTACTTATATTGTAATATAGTAAAACAGACATGTCAAGAAGAGGAAGTTAAGTATGTAACATAAAATATCAGCACAAACTTAAGTTCATTTTCTATGAGATTTTTACCATTTAAAATCAAAAGAGCTATCGCTCTTGACTAATTTTTAGTCATTTTGCAATAGCTCCTTTTAATCTTAATTTTTAAATAATTACTACGAATTAATATATTTACTTAACAGCTTGAAGTGCAGCTGCATAGTCAGGTTCATTAGTAACCTCACTACAATATTCCACGTAAGTAATAGTGTTATCTTCATCTAATACAAAAACAGCCCTAGTAAGTAATCCTAGTTCATTGATGTATACTCCATATTTATCACCAAATTCTCTATTTTTGTAATCAGAAAGAGTAATTACATTTTTAATTCCAGCAGCTCCACACCATCTAGCTTGAGCAAATGGTAAGTCCATAGAAATAGTGTATATAGTAACATTATCAAGTTTAGAAGCTTCTTCATTAAACTTTCTAACTTCCATATCACAAACACCAGTATCTATAGATGGAACAACTACGAAGATTCTTTTTTCTTTAGTATCTTGTAAAGTGACAGGTTGTAGTTCATTATTCATTAAAGTAAAGTCAGGAGCTTTATCTCCTACTCTTAATTGAATTCCTTTTAAAGTAATTGGATTACCTTGAAATGTAATTTTCAAGCATATCATCTCCTTTTAAATTTATATTCCATAAATATAATATGCTCAATTACATTATTTTTATGATGAGGTTTTTTTATAAATCAAAATATTGGGTTTGAAAACATTTTATAGAACTCCTTTTGTGGCTATAATAATTAAAATAATTCCGCCCCAAATTTCAGCCTTTTTACCAAGTAAATCTCCAAACTTCTTTCCTATAAAAATTGCAAGGAAGCTACAAAGAAATGTAGTTATACAAATAATACAAACTGCAGGAAGAATAGATATATTCATAGCATTGAAACCAATACCTACAGCAAAGGCATCTATGCTAGTGGCTATTGCTTGAAAAAATATAAACTTATATGTAAGAGTAGTAGTATCATCTTCTTCTTTTTCTTTACCTGGGAAGAAACCTTCTTTTAACATATTCGCACCTATAAATCCTAATATAATTAGAATTAAGATTCCTGCATATTTACTTAAAATTTCTGAGAACATTCCTCCTGTATAATACCCTAATAAAGGCATAAACCCTTGAAATAAACCAAAAAATAAAGGCATAGCAATAATTTTTGATTTAGTAGCATCTTTATATACCATCCCATTAGTCATAGATACTGCTACAGCATCCATACTAAGACCTAATCCTATCATTATAATTTCTATAGTACTCATTAAAAAACTCCTTAATCTTATTTTATTAAATTCTAAATTATCCTCCTCATAAAAATAAAAGACCCATGTATAGCTTAATTAAAATGCACTTATGAAGAGTACATTTTAAACTATGCTATACATGAGTCTTGTTCTTTAAGGCAAGCCAGATTAAAAAATTAATCATTATGTTGACTTGTCACGTATAAAAGATATTATACGCAAACTACTCCCCCACGATACATTATTTTACTATTATATTATGAAACTATGAATAAGTAAATATATTTTGTGATTTGGTGAGGATAAATAGTGGGTTTTATAGGTAATATTTTAAGTAACATTAAGCCATATAAGATTAATATAAGTTTAATATAAATTTGATATAAATTTGATATAAATTTGATATGATTAGAAATGTTGGATATAATATACATGTAGTATTAAGAAAAGAAATAATGTTTAGTAAGTATATAACTTTTATATAGAAGGGGATTTCGCAAAATAAGCTAATCTAAATAAATATTAAAGTGCATCTTCAATATTTTATATAAGATTAGTAATATATTTTACGAAAGTCCCTAGATATGAAGATTTTAACTAGAGAACTATATAAATATTTATATAGGAAACTTTTTAAAAAGCTAACTTTTTGCATATACAAAATTTTAAAAAGTTAACTTTTTGTATATTTAACTTTTTAGAAAGTTAAATAGTTGACTATTTATAGGAGTTTCATAGAACTTACTACATTAATAGTATATTTAAAAGTACATGAAATATAGGAGTCAATAATAAGCTTCATATCATTAATCTAAGTAAAGTGATGAGTCAAAAATATAAGAAAGTAAGGAGTAACGGTGTGATAGAGGATAAATTTTTAAGCAGAATAGATAATTATAATAAAGAAATTGCTAAATACAAAAAAGAGTTTGATAGAATTGGATATCTAAGATTAATAGTAATGATATTAGCCTTATATTTCACCTATAGAGGAGTAAGAGATGGAATGACTAGTAAGGTTTTATTTTTTTCTCTAATTTTCTATGGAGCTTTTGTATGCCTAATAATATATCATAGAAAAATTAAGGGTAAATTGAAATTAGCTGAGGATATGATTGAAATAAATAATAGATATCTTCAAAGAATTTCTGGTGAATGGATAAACTTTCAAGATTTAGGTGATGAATTTGTAAATAAAGACCATAGATATGCATCAGACTTAGATATTGTAGGGAAAGAGTCTTTATTTCAATTAATAAATATAACAAATACTTGGCATGGAAGAGAGAGCCTAGCTAAGATTTTACTAGAACCTAATTATGATAGGTCGGAAATCTTGTTAAGACAAGAGGCAGTAAAAGAATTATTTGATGATTTAGACTTTTGTGAGGAAATAGAGTGCATAGGCAAAAATAATAAAAATGGATTAAAAAATCCTAAAAAGTTAATAAATTATGTAGAAGATAAGGGTGTTCTTATAAAATCAAAATTTGTTAAAAAACTCTTATATTTAATGCCGCTATTTACAATACCTATTTCCCTTATAATTTTTATATTTAATTTAAATAATCTAAATTTTTTAATGTACTTTTTATTAATAATTCAAACTGGTATATGGGTAATATCTACATTAAAGGTAAATCAAGTATTAGAAAATATTAATTATTTTAGAGGAAGTTTAGAGGAATATTTAAATATTTTAGGTCTAATAGAAAAAAAAGATTTCAAATCTAAAAAGTTAAATGACATAAAGGAAAGTTTATTTAAAGATAATGGATCAGCAATAGAAGCTATTAAGAAACTTTCTAGTATATCAGAAAAGATAAATATAAGGCAGAGTAATGGACTAATATATATAGCTTTAAATATATTACTTCTCTGGGATTATCAATGTGTATTTTCTCTTGAAGAATGGAAGGCTGAAAATGGAAATAAAATAGAAAATTGGCTTTCAAATATTGGATGTGTAGAAGAGCTGATGAGTCTTGCTGTATTAATGCATATTGATGAAAATATAGCATTTCCAACGATAAATACTAGTGAATTTAAGGTAGAAGCAGAGGAGCTAGGTCATCCTTTAATAAATAGAGATGTAAGGGTTAATAATGATGTAACTATGAAAGAAAATATATTTATAATAACAGGATCTAATATGTCAGGTAAAACTACATTTTTAAGAACTATAGGCATAAATTTAGTTTTAGCATATGTAGGTGCACCAGTATTTAGTAAGAATATGGAATGTAGTTTATTAGATATATATACATCCATGCGAATAACAGATGATTTGAAAAATGGAATCTCAACTTTTTATGGGGAATTAGTAAGAATAAAAGAAGTTATTGAAGGGGCAAAGAATAATAAAAACATGATTTTTCTCATTGATGAAATTTTTAGAGGAACTAATTCTAAGGATAGAATTACTGGAGCGGAGGCTGTAATTAAAAATTTGAGTAGATCTGGTGTTATAGGAGCTTTAACTACTCATGACTTAGAGTTGTGTAATCTTTCAGAATATGATGGAATAAAAAACTATCATTTTTCTGAGTACTATAAAGAAAACAAAATATATTTTGACTATAAACTAAAGGTAGGAAAATCAAATACGACAAATGCTAAATATTTAATGAGAATTGTAGGGATTGAAATTTAACTTATAAATAAAGGCATAATTTGTAAAGGAAGTATAATCATTATAAAGACTTTTGCAATAATTAGAGTTAAGGGAGTTTTGCTTTCAATCATAGTATTTTAATACAACTATTTACTATAGGTATATTAAGTCTTAGTAGTAAATGATATGAATTTTTGATGTCAACTTTAGATAAGCTCTTTACTAAGAGCTGTACTTTGGCAATTATAAGGAGAATAGTGTAATTTCAAGTATGTATTGGGGAATTTTGAGTATATATTTTAACGAGAAGTAATATGTATGCTATTCTTTTCATAATATATAAAGGCATCTTCAAAAAATAAATAAGTCAGAATGCTCGTCTATTTTGTGTTATCTGATGACTACCCGCTCTAATACTCCCATCTTCTTCAAAGTGGGAGTAAAGAGCGGCGACGACCCTAGATAACGATTTCTAAGCTTCAGTGGGATTAAAAAACCTCTGAAG
>DCDL01000029.1 GCA_002316385.1 Clostridium sp. UBA1056 | reverse complement strand
ATTTTAACGACGCAGTATTCGTGGCAAATAGGCGAGAAAACTGATCTATTATTTATTTGATAGTGCCTTAAGGGGGATGTGCAATATGAAACTATGGGAAAATATAAATATTGATGGTCTTAATAGAATGGAGCCTAGAGCTAGCTTTTTAAACTTTTCGTCAAGGAGTATGGCGGAGCTTGGAGAGAGGAGGTACACTAATAATTTTAAAAACTTAAATGGAATATGGAGTTTTTTATTTTTAGAGGCTCCTGAATATTCTCCAGAGAATTTTTATAAAGAAGATTTTAATACAGAAGGTTGGGATAAAATAACGGTACCTGGTAATTGGCAACTACAAGGCTATGGGAAGATGCATTATTCAGATCTGTGGTATAACTTTCCTATAAATCCACCCTATGTACCTACAGAAAACCCAACAGGAATATATAAAAGAAAATTTAGACTAGATGAGTCATGGTTAGGAAAGAGAATAATATTAAAGTTTAATGGAATTGATTCTGCCTATAATCTATGGATAAATGGACAAGACGTAGGCTATAGTAAGGGCGCTAGAATACAAGGAGAATTTGATATAACTAACTATGTAAGAGTTGGAGAAAATCAGTGTGTAGTTAGAGTATACCAGTGGAGTGATGGAACTTATTTAGAAGATCAAGACATGTGGTGGTTAAGTGGTATATTTAGAGATGTAGAGCTTTACTCAGAACCACTCTTAGGAATATATGATTTTAAAATAGAAACTGACCTAAGTGAAAAATATGAAAATGGAACACTAAGTATAGATTTTAAATTTAAAGAGGCTAGAGACCAAGTTGTTCAAATAGAGCTTTTTGATGATAATAAAAAGCTTATATTTAAAGAACGTCTAGATACAAGAAATGGGCTAAAATTTGAAAAGAAAATAGAAAGTCCTTTAAAGTGGAGTGCCGAGGAGCCAAATTTATATAGTCTTATGATGACAGTTTATAAAGGTAATGAGCTGGTTCAAGTAATACCACAAAAGGTAGGCTTTAGAAAAATTGAATTAAGGGGAGAAGTTTTTACAGTAAACGGGGTAGGCATAAAGCTAAAGGGTGTAAATAGACATGATTATAATCCTAAAAATGGAAGGGTTGTATCTAGAGAAGAAATAGAAGAAGACATTATTTTAATGAAAAAGCATAATATCAATGCCCTAAGGACGTCACATTATCCTAACTCAGAGTGGTTATATGACCTTTGCGATGAGTATGGTCTTTATGTTATTGATGAAACAGATTTAGAATGTCATGGCTTTGAGCTCACTGGAAACTATTCATGGATAAGTGATGATTCAAAATGGGAATTAGCCTATGTAAATAGAATAGAGAGAATGATTGAAAGAGATAAAAATCATCCATGTATAATTATGTGGTCTTTAGGTAATGAATCTTCCTTTGGTGCGAACTTTAAATCTATGGCTAAGAGAGCTAAGGAGTTAGATAATACAAGGCTTGTTCACTATGAAGGTGATTTTAATGTTAAGAAAGAAGATGGGCCTGTGTCAGAGATTTATAGTACTATGTATACTTGGCTAGAACATGATAGTAAATTAAAGATGGATGACATAATAAGTAAGGTAAAAAAACCTCATATACTATGTGAATATTGTCATGCCATGGGAAATGGCCCAGGAGCTCTAAGAGAATATCAAGATTTATTTTATAAATATGATAAACTTCAAGGAGGCTTTGTATGGGAGTGGTTTGATCATGGAATATACTCAGTAAGTGATGAAGGAAAGATATATTACAAATATGGTGGAGATTTTGGTGATGACCCAACTAATGGAAACTTCTGTATTGATGGTTTATTAATGCCTGATAGAAGTGCATCTCCAGGGCTTTTGGAGTATAAAAAGGTCATAGAACCTGTTGAAACTAAGGCTGTTGATCTAACTAAAGGTATTATTGAAGTCATAAATAGATATGACTTTAATAACTTGAATATATTAGAATTAATCTATAGCATGAAAGAGGATAATAAGTTAATAGAAAGTAGACGCTTACCAATGCCGTCCATAAAGGGAAGAGAAAATAGAGAAATAATTTTGCCTTACACCGTGGAGTTTCCTAAAACACCAGGTGCAACTTATTATTTAAATATATCCTATGTTTTAAAGGATAACTGTAAATGGGCTAAGGTAGGTCATGAATTAGCTACAGCTCAATTTAAACTACCTATAGAAGTAGAAAAGGTCAAAATAAATCCTAAAGGTGTCATTGAAGTGGTAAAAGAACATTGTACCCTTAAGGTTATAGGAGAAGATTTTCAGGTAGACTTTGATTTGGTTAAGGGGAATATAATAAAAGCAGTTAGAGATGGATACTGCATTATAGAAGAAGGACCTAAATTAAATTTCTGGAGGGCTCCAATTGACAATGATATGTATCTTTTAGAAGACTATAAGAAAAAATATTTCATGCACCTAGGGCATGAAATTGTAAGAAGTATTAATTATGAAGTTAAGGATAATATACTACATTTTAAAGTAGAAACAATTAACGGAACTACTAATTCTTCATGGTATTATAAGTCTACTTATGAATATATAGTTTTTGGAAGTGGAGATATTTTAGTAAAAGTTTCTGGAACGCCTTCAGGAAATATAGAAAATGCTCCTGAAATGATACCGAGAATAGGAGTAAAACTTAAAGTAAACAAAGAGCTAGAGAGGGTTAAATATAAGGGAAGAGGCCCAGGGGAATCCTACCCAGATACAAAGGAAGCTAATTTGTTTGGAGTATATGAAAATACCGTTGATGGACTATTTACTAATTATGTTAAGCCACAGGGAAATGGAAATAGAAGTGATTGTTCGTGGGTTAGTCTTACTAATGATAGAGGTATGGGAATTATGGCAGTAGCTGAGGGGAAATTTGACTTTAGTGCTTCTTATTATGAGGATAAGGATTTAGAAAAGGCAAAGCATACTATAGACTTAGTGAAGAGGGATTATGTTATATTTAACATTGACTATAAACAAAATGGTGTAGGTACTAACTCTTGTGGACAATGGCAACTAGAAAAATATAGATGTAAATTTGAAGATTTTAACTTAAGCTTTAGAATTTCTTTATTTAATAATAAAGAAGTTAGCGAGGTTGCTTTAGGAAGAGAAATGTTAGAATACTAATTAAAGGGTGGCTTAGGTCACCCTTTAATTATATAATAATATAAATTACAATAGAATCTAAGTTAAGAGGGGGGAGTTCTGATAACTTATATTATCAGAGTAATATATGAAGAAACTAACTGAGATAATTAAAATGGATATGGTTCCATCTTTAGGAGTGACAGAACCAGGAGCTATTGCTTTTGCTACAGCAAGAGCAAGAAGCTATACAAAGGGAGAGATAAAAGGAATTAATATATATCTTAATTCTGGAATATATAAAAATGCCTTTACTTGTGGAATTCCAAATTCAACCCAAGTAGGTAATATATTTTCAGCAGCTTTAGGAGCTGTAGCTGGAAAGTGGGAAAAAGGCTTACTATCTTTAGAGGATATTAATGAAGATGATAATAAAAAAGCACAAAAGCTCATAGATGAACATAAGGTTTTTGCACACTTAGATAGAATAGATTCAGAAATATATATAAGAGTTATAGTTGAAACTAATAAAGATACTTGTGAGGTAATAGTAAAAAATCATCATACAGACATATATGAAATCAAGCTAAATAACAATATAATTTTTAAAATAGAGGATAATAAGGTAAATGATAAAGAGAATATTTCAGGAGAAGAGATTAGTGAAATTACAAATTATACTTTAGAGGATTTCTACAATTATTGTAGCACAGTAGATATAGATGAAATTAGTTTTTTAAAAGATGCTTATACTGTAAATATGGAATTATTTAAGGAAGGTTTATATTCTAATAGAACAAAAATAGTAAAGCAGCTTATAAGATCAAATAATGATGAAGTTAAATCTAAGGATGAGGTAAAGACATCTCAGGTTCTAACTGGTGGAGCTATTGAAGCTAGAGTTATTGGACTTAATAAGCCTGCCATGAGTATAACAGGAAGTGGAGCCCACGGTATAATATGTACTATGCCACTTTATAGTTCTTATAGCATTAATGAACTTACTGAGGAGCAGTTACTTAGAGCTACGGCTTTAAGCTATCTTATAACTATGTATATTAAAGAATACTCTGGTAGGTTATCTGCATTTTGTGGATGTGCCATAGCAGCAGGAACTGGAATGGCATGTGCTTTAGTTTTTATGAAGAATGGAACCTTAGAACAAATGAAATATACTATTAACAATATGGCTTCAAGCATAACTGGAATGATTTGTGATGAAGGGAATTGTAGCTGTAGATGCTGCTTATAGATCCATTGAACTTGCTATGAATAATATTTATATAGAAGATATCCATGGGATAAATGGAAAAACTACCGAAGAGACCATGAGATATATGGGAATGATAGCCTCACCGGGAATGAAGGAAACTGAAAAGACCATATTAGATATTTTTACTCAGAAGTCTAATAATGGATTAAAAGCTACTTAATTATATAACAATATATAATAAGTACACTAGAGTAACATTTTAAAAAGTTAAATATTTTAAATTTTAAATATGCAAAAAGTTACCTATATAAAAAGTTAACTTTTTGCATAGATATCTTTTTAAAATGTTCCATATATAATTTGAAAATACAATAAATTAAGATATGATACAATAGATACAAATATAAATAATAAGGTGTGTTAAGATGGAAGAATTAAGAAAAGCAATTGATGAAATTATAGAAGAACATATTATAAAGCTAGTTATTAGCAATAAAATGAATAAATCTATGGAGTATAATAAAATAATATTTACATTAAAAGAGAATAACTCTAAGGAGTATTATCAAATAGAAAAGTATACTGATAAGCAGGTATTTCACGAAAATATTGATTTAGATTTACTAAAAGAAAAAGTTTTAGAGTATGCAATAGATAATTATAAGCAAATTTCAGCTTGGTCAACTGCTACTACCTTCGATTTAAGAATATCTAAAAAAGGCAAGGTTCATTTAGGAAAGAAAAAAAGCAACAATGTAAGCCTAGTTAATAAAGAACATAATAAAGAGAAAAATTATATTCTTAAAGAAGGTATGATAATAGAGCCCCTTATAGACTTGGGTGTTTTTACTAAAGAAGGGAAAATAGTTAATTCTAAGTATGATAAATATAAGCAAATAAATAGATTTGTTGAAATTATTGATGATGAAATTAAGAAAAATGATTATAAAGAGCTTACAATCTTAGATTTTGGGTGCGGTAAGTCATATTTAACCTTTGTATTATACTATTATTTTGTAGAGATTAAGAAAATTAATGTTAAGATGATAGGATTAGATCTTAAAAAAGATGTAATTGAAAAATGCAATGGGATAGCTAAGAGATATAATTATAATAATTTACACTTTGAATTGGGCGATATAAATGGCTTTAAATATAATGATAAGGTTGATATGGTAATTACTTTACATGCCTGTGATACGGCAACAGATTATGCACTATACAATGCTATTAAGTGGAATAGTAAAATGATTTTCTCAGTACCTTGTTGTCAACATGAGTTTAATAAGCAGATGAATACGGAGGAGCTATCTATACTTACTAGATATGGAATAATTCAAGAGAGAATTGCAGCTCTTATGACTGATGCAGTGAGAGGAAATCTTTTAGAGTGTGTAGGATATAAAACTCAGCTTTTAGAATTTATAGATATAGCTCACTCTCCTAAAAATATATTAATTAGAGCAGCAAAGACCAATATATCTAAGGAAAAAAAGGAAAAATCACTTTTAGAGGTTGATGCTTTAATGAAGGAGTTTAATTTAAATCCCACATTATTTAATTTGTTGAAAAATGATGGATTAATATAAGGCATCTTCAAAAAATAAACAAGTCAGAATGTTCGTCTATTGTGTGTTATACTGCGTCAACAGAACCCTTAGATAGTGCTACTATCTAAGGAAC
>DCDL01000020.1 GCA_002316385.1 Clostridium sp. UBA1056 | reverse complement strand
TAAAATAATTAAGATTTAAAATAGGACTGGGTTCTAAACCTAGTCCTTTTAAAAGAAAACTCAATAAGATATCTTTGATGCTTTATGATATAATGATTGCAAGGAATTATTTACAATTGACATAAGCCTTAACTTGTGATAAGTTGTTTAGGTAGCAATTGCAGTTAACAATATATTATCAAGATAAAAATTATTGGTTTTATAAATAAGATTAAATACACATAAACTAGGAGGTGTAGATTGTGAGAGTTAAAATAACTTTAGCATGTACTGAATGTAAACAAAGAAACTACAACACAATGAAAAATAAAAAGAATAATCCAGACAGAATCGAAATGCAAAAATACTGCAGATTCTGCCACAAACATACACTTCATAAAGAAACAAAATAGTTCTTTTAGAACTTCAAATATTTTGGGGATGTGAAAATTATGGCTGAAAAAGTTGAGGGTAAAGCAATTAAACCTAAAAAACGAATGAAGATAGTACAGTTTTTTATCGACTTAAAAGCGGAATTTAAAAGAGTAACATGGCCTACAAAAGATGAGCTTAAGAAAGCTCTTACGGCTGTAACATGTTTTTGTCTTCTTTATGCAGTAACTGTAGGTTTGTTAGATGCTGGTTTTAAAAACCTTTTTAATTTGATTTTTAAATAATTTAAAAGGGAGGTAAGGGGACAATAGAATTATGGTCCCTGTAGCTATGGCAGAAGAAAAAGCTAGATGGTATGTAGTTCATACATATTCTGGATATGAAAATAAAGTTAAGGCTAACCTTGAAAAAGCTATTGAAAATAGAAACCTTGAAGAATTCGTTCACGATATTCAAGTACCTATGGAAGAGCAAGTAGAAATCAAGGATGGAAAAGAAAAAGTTACATTAAGAAAAGTATTCCCAGGATATGTGATGGTTAAGATGGTTATGACTGATGATTCTTGGTATATTGTTAGAAATACTAGAGGGGTTACTGGATTTGTAGGTCCTGGATCAAAACCGGTACCTTTAACAGAGGATGAAATTCATAATATGGGAATAGTTGAAAAACAGGTTACTGTGGATGTTGAAGTAGGAGAACAAGTGAAGGTTATATCAGGACCGTTTGAAGACTTCATTGTAGCAATTACTGAAATATCTATAGAAAAACACAAAATTAAAGGATTAGTTAACATGTTTGGCAGAGAAACCTCTGTTGAACTTGATTTCAATCAAATACAAAAACTTTAAGACTTAGTAGAATAAAGTTCAGAAGACTTAATTCTATTTAAGTGGGAGGGCTTATAAAAGTCCGCTTACCACAATATAGGAGGTGTAAACTCATGGCTAAGAAAATAACAGGAATGATAAAACTTCAACTTCCTGCAGGAAAGGCAACACCAGCACCACCAGTAGGACCTGCACTTGGTCAACACGGTGTGAATATTATGGGATTCTGTAAGGAGTTCAACGCAAAAACTGCAGACCAACCAGGTATGATAATACCAGTTGTAATCACAGTTTACCAAGACAGATCATTTAGTTTTATACTAAAAACTCCACCAGCAGCAGTATTATTAAAGAAAGCAGCTGGAATCGAGAGTGGATCAGGTGTTCCAAACAGAACTAAAGTTGCTACAGTTTCAGCAGCTAAAGTTAAAGAAATAGCTGAATTAAAGATGGCAGATTTAAATGCTGCATCAGTAGAAGCTGCTATGAGCATGATAGCTGGAACAGCTAGAAGCATGGGAATAGTAATCGAAGAGTAATTTCAATTAATTCGGTGGGAGGCAAAAACCGTTAATACCACAAAGGAGGATGCAAAATGGCTAAAATGGGAAAGAATTACATAGAAAGTGCTAAGTTAATAGACAAAAATGAGCTATATACACCAGCAGAATCTATGGAGCTTGCAGTAAAAACATCAAAAGCTAAATTCGATGAAACAATCGAAGTTCACGTAAGACTTGGTGTTGACCCAAGACATGCAGATCAACAAGTTAGAGGAGCGGTAGTACTTCCTCATGGAACAGGTAAAACTGTTAGAGTATTAGTTTTCGCTAAAGGAGATAAAGCAAAAGAAGCAGAAGCTGCTGGAGCTGATTTCGTTGGAGCAGAAGAACTAGTAGATAAAATTCAAAAAGAGAACTGGTTTGAGTTTGACGTAGTTGTAGCTACTCCAGATATGATGGGTGTAGTTGGAAGACTAGGTAGAGTATTAGGACCTAAAGGTTTAATGCCAAACCCTAAATCAGGTACTGTTACATTTGATGTAGCAAAAGCTCTAAATGATATTAAAGCTGGTAAAGTTGAATACAGAGTAGACAAAACAGCTATAGTTCACGTAGGAATTGGTAAGAAGTCTTTCGGATCTGAAAAGTTAATGGATAACTTCCGTACTTTAATGGATGCTATTGTTAAGGCTAAACCAGCTGCTGCAAAAGGACAATACATTAAATCTGTTACTGTAGCATCAACTATGGGACCAGGAGTTAAAATTAATCCAACAAAAGTGTTAGATTAGTATTGCATTAAAAAAATTAATGTGTTATAATACAAAAGTTGAATATATTCCGTAGACAGTAGGTGCTGAAATGCGTAACTAAATACCTACCGAGGATGCTAATAAATGATTTTATTGGTCTCTTCGTGTCTGCGGAGAGACCTTAATTTTTAATATACAGTGAAAGCTGTAAGGAGGTGGATACACAGTGCAAAGTAAAAATAGATCTTTAAAAGAAGCAAAAGTTGCTGAAATAAAAGAAAAGTTAGAAAAAGCTCAAGGAGTTGTTCTTAGTGAGTATCAAGGACTAAACGTTGAAGAAGATACACAACTAAGAAAAGCATTAAGAGAAGCAGGTGTTGAATATAGAGTATATAAAAATACACTAGTTATATTAGCTGCTAAGGAATTAGGAATTGAAGGATTAGATCAATATCTTCAAGGACCAGTTTCAATAGCTTTAGGATATGATGATCCAACAGCGCCAGCTAGAGTTTTAAATGACTTTGCAAAAACTCATAAAAAACTTCAATTAAAAGCAGGAGTAATCCAAGGTGAGTTATTTGGTGAAGATCAAATTAAAGAGATCGCATCAATTCCATCAAAAGATGTACTTATTGCAAAATTACTTGGAAGCTTCAAAGCTCCACTTTCAAACTTAGCATACTTATTAAATGCTATAGCTGAGAAAAAAGGTCAAGAAGCAGCAGAGTAATTAATCTAAATAATAATTTAGAAATATTAGAGAAAATAAAAATATAATTTAAAAATTTCGGAGGTGCATTTTAAAATGACAAGAGAAGAGATAATTCAAGCTATAAAAGATATGAGTGTTTTAGAATTAAACGAGTTAGTTAAGGCTTGTGAAGAAGAATTTGGAGTAAGTGCAGCAGCACCAGTAGCAGTTGCAGGTGGAGCAGTTGCAGGAGCAGCAGCAGAAGAAAAAACTGAATTCGACGTAGTATTAACTAATGCTGGAGCAGGAAAAATAAAAGTTATAAAAGTTGTTAGAGAATTAACTGGATTAGGATTAAAAGAAGCTAAGGATATAGTTGATGGAGCTCCTAAAACAATTAAAGAAGCTGTAAGCAAAGAAGACGCTGAAAGCATGAAAGCTAAACTTGAAGAAGTTGGAGCTACTGTAGAAGTAAAATAGTAAATCGATAGATTTGCGTTGTGGAGTACTTAGATTAAGTACTCCATTTTTGTAACAAAAGAAATTCAAGCATATGGATAAAGTTTTATTTAGATATTTATAGTAAACTTAATTTAAAATTCTTATTATTTGTCAGAGATATTTAAGGATTTATATGTAAAAATAGTAATAGTCAATATACGTAAAATAAATTTAATATATGTTGACAATAAATAAAAATAATGATATTATGATTCAATGCGAATAAAGTAAATTAAATCATGGATTTATCCATATTGAAGAAAAATTTCTATATATACTATATATATTTAGATGTTATTATAAGCATATGAATATTTTTCTACATATTGGATAGAATTGCATGATGAATAAGTGTAAGTCCGAAACACAAAGTCCTAGGGGAAAGTGTGTCTTTGGTTTATTTTAGTTTATACAAGGGGTGAAAAATATATGGTACATCCTGTAAAAGTTGGTAAAAGGGAAAGAATGAGTTTTTCTAAGGTAAAAGATACTGCTGTAATGCCAAATCTGATTGAGGTTCAAATTGACTCATATGATTGGTTTTTAGCTGAGGGATTGCATGAAGTTTTTGATGATATTAATCCTATACAAGATTACACAGGCAACTTATCTTTAGAATTTGTCAACTACAAATTGGATATGGAAAACATCAAATATTCTGTTGAGCAGTGCAAAGAAAGAGATACTACTTATGCAGCGCCATTAAAGGTGAAAGTTAGGTTACAAAATAATGAAACAGGAGAAATAAAGGAACAAGAAGTTTTCATGGGTGATTTCCCAATAATGACTGATCAAGGTACCTTTGTTATTAACGGAGCTGAAAGAGTTATAGTAAGTCAGTTAGTTAGATCTCCAGGAGTATATTATAATTATACTGTTGATAAAACTGGTAAAAAATTATTTTCTTCAACAGTTATACCAAATAGAGGAGCTTGGTTAGAATACGAGACAGACTCTAATGATATAATTTATGTAAGAATAGACAAAACAAGGAAGTTGCCTATCACAGTACTTATGAGGGTAATGCTAAACTATGGTAGTGATGCGGAGATACTTGAGGTTTTCGGAGAAGAAGAAAGACTTAAGGCATCATTAGAAAAAGATAACACAAAAGAAAAAAATGATGCATTACTAGAGATTTATAAGAGACTAAGACCTGGTGAACCACCAACTGTGGATAGTGCCATTTCATTAATAGAGTCCTTATTCTTTGATGCAAAGAGGTATGATTTATCAAAAGTAGGTAGATACAAATTTAATAAAAAGTTAGCTGTTAAATGGAGAATTGCTAATCAAACAGCTGCTGAAAATATAATTAATCCTTCTACAGGTGAGATTATAGTTGAAAAAGGAAACAAAATAAGCAGAGAATTAGCTGCAGATATACAAAATTTAGGTATAAATTCTGTAGATATTCAAGTTGATGATAGAGTTATAAGAGTTATAGGAAATAACTTTGTTGATTTATCTAAACATGTAAGCTTTGATATTTCTAAATTAAACATTAAAGAGTATGTTCACTATCCTACATTAAAAGAGATATTAGGAGCATACCATGATGAAGAAGAAATTAAAGAACAAATAAAAGCTAACATAACTAAGTTAGTTCCAAAACATATAATTAGAGATGACATATATGCTACATTAAGCTATGAGTTAGGATTACCATACGGAATAGGGCATGTAGATGACATAGACCATTTAGGAAATAGAAGATTAAGATCTGTAGGTGAGTTATTACAAAATCAATTTAGAATTGGTTTATCAAGAATGGAAAGAGTAGTCAAAGAAAGAATGACTGTTCAAGATCAAGAAATAATTACTCCACAGGCGTTAATAAATATAAGACCTGTTGTGGCAGCTATAAAAGAGTTCTTTGGAAGCTCACAGCTTTCACAATTCATGGATCAAACAAACCCTTTATCTGAGTTAACACATAAAAGAAGGCTATCTGCGTTAGGACCAGGTGGATTATCAAGAGAGAGAGCAGGCTTCGAAGTGAGGGACGTTCACTATTCTCACTATGGAAGGATGTGTCCTATTGAGACACCAGAGGGACCTAACATAGGTTTAATTAACTCTTTAGCTACTTATGCTAAAGTTAATGAATATGGATTTATGCAGACTCCGTATAGAGTTGTTGATAAAGAAACAGGAAGAGCTACAGATAAAATTGTATATATAACTGCAGATGAAGAAGATAATTATCTTGTAGCACAAGCTAGTGAGCCATTAGCTGAAGATGGAAGCTTTATGGATAAGAAGGTTACTGTTAGAGATAAATCAGAAGTTATAATAGTACCAAGGGAACAAGTAGATCTAATTGATATATCTCCAAGACAGATTGTATCAGTTGCTACAGCAATGATACCTTTCTTAGAAAATGATGACGCTACTCGTGCACTGATGGGATCAAATATGCAACGTCAAGCAGTTCCACTTCTTAAAACTCAAGCTCCAGTAGTTGGTACTGGGATAGAATACAAAGCAGCAGTAGACTCAGGAGTATTACCTAAGGCTAAGAATGCAGGGGTTGTATCCTATGTTAGTGGTAATGAAATAAGAGTAAAAAGAGATATAGATGGTGGTACAGATGTATATAATCTATTAAAATTCAAGAGATCCAACTCTGGTACTTGTATAAATCAACGTCCTATAGTTGATAAAGGAGAAAAAGTTGATGTAAATACAGTTCTAGCTGATGGACCATCTACAGATTTAGGTGAGATTGCATTAGGTAAAAATATTAGAATCGGATTTATAACTTGGGAAGGTTATAACTACGAGGATGCTATGCTTATATCTGAAGAACTAGTGAGAGATGATATCTTTACTTCAGTTCATATTGAAGAGTATGAGTCAGAGGCTAGAGATACTAAACTAGGACCAGAAGAAATTACAAGAGACATACCAAACGTTGGAGAAGATGCTCTAAAAGATATAGATGAACGTGGAATAATAAGAATAGGTGCTGAAGTAAGATCAGGAGATATTCTAGTAGGTAAGGTTACTCCTAAAGGAGAAACTGAACTAACAGCTGAAGAAAGATTATTAAGAGCTATATTTGGAGAGAAAGCAAGAGAAGTAAGAGATACTTCCTTAAGAGTTCCTCATGGAGAAGCCGGTATAATAGTAGATGTAAAAGTATTTACAAAGGAAAATGCTGATGAACTTCCACCAGGAGTTAATCAATTAGTTAGATGCTATATAGCTCAAAAGAGAAAGATTTCTGTTGGAGATAAGATGGCGGGAAGACACGGTAACAAAGGGGTTATCTCAAGAGTATTACCACTAGAAGATATGCCATTCTTACCAGATGGAAGACCACTTCAAATTTGTTTAAATCCTCTAGGGGTTCCTTCACGTATGAATATTGGTCAGGTGCTTGAAGTTCACTTAGGATGGGCTGCTAGCGAGCTTGGATGGCATATAGCTACTCCAGTATTCGATGGTGCATTAGATACTGAGATTCAAGATTGTTTAGAGAAAGCTGGATACAATAGAGATGGTAAAACTGTGCTTTATGATGGAAGAACAGGAGAACCATTTGATAACAGAGTTACAGTGGGATACATGTATATATTAAAACTTCATCACTTAGTTGATGACAAGATACATGCTAGATCTACAGGACCATACTCATTAGTTACTCAGCAACCACTAGGAGGTAAAGCTCAGTTCGGAGGACAAAGATTTGGTGAGATGGAGGTTTGGGCACTTGAAGCATATGGATCAGCTCACACTCTTCAAGAAATCTTAACAGTTAAATCGGATGATGTAGTAGGTAGAGTTAAAACTTATGAAGCTATAGTAAAAGGTGAAAATATACCAGAACCAGGAGTTCCAGAATCATTTAAAGTACTTATTAAAGAACTTCAAGCATTGTGCTTAGATATTAAGCTTTTAGATGAAAACCATGAGGAAATTAAGCTTAAAGAATCTGCAGATGATGATGCTGAAGATTTAGATGTAAATATGGAAGGAAAAGAGGATGCAGCCTCAAAAGAACCTGTAAAGGAATATATTGAGCCAGTAGATACTGATTCATCAGATGAAGATGACGATTCAGAATTTGAAGATATTAAGTTAGATGATTTTGATGATGAGTTAGAACCAGAACTAGATTCAGATTTAGATATTGATTTGAGTTCTGATTTAGACAGTGATTTAGTTTTAGATGATTTTAATGATGAACATTAAATTGAAGGGAGGATGTACCCTTGTTTGAATTAAATAATTTTGATGCAATACAAATAGGGCTAGCTTCACCAGAACAGATTAGAGAATGGTCTAGAGGAGAAGTAAAGAAACCTGAAACAATTAACTATAGAACATTAAAACCAGAAAGAGATGGTCTCTTCTGTGAGAGAATATTTGGACCAATGAAAGACTGGGAATGTCACTGCGGTAAATACAAAAGAGTTAGATATAAAGGTATAGTATGTGACAGATGTGGAGTTGAGGTTACAAAATCTAAGGTAAGACGTGAAAGAATGGGGCACATAGAGCTTGCTGCCCCTGTATCTCACATTTGGTACTTTAAAGGAATTCCATCTCGTATGGGATTAATCCTTGATATGTCACCACGTTCTTTAGAAAAAGTACTTTACTTTGCTGCTTATGTGGTGCTAGATCCAAAGGATACACCGCTAGATAAAAAGCAAATTTTAACAGAAAAAGACTATAGAGAAGCCGTTGATAAATATGGGTATGATGGCTTCGTAGCAGGAATGGGTGCAGAATCAGTAAAAATCTTATTACAAGATATAGATTTAGATAAGCTTGCTACAGAACTTAAGGAAGATTTTAAAACAAGTACAGGACAAAAGAAAATAAGAACTATTAGACGTCTTGATGTTGTAGAATCATTTAGAAAATCAACTAATAAGCCAGAGTGGATGATTATAGATGTAATACCTGTAATACCACCAGATTTAAGACCGATGGTACAGTTAGATGGTGGAAGATTTGCTACATCTGATCTAAATGATTTATACAGAAGAGTTATAAATAGAAATAATAGACTAAAAAAGTTACTTGATTTACAAGCACCTGATATTATCGTTAGAAATGAGAAAAGAATGCTTCAAGAAGCAGTTGACTCATTAATAGATAATGGAAGAAGAGGTAGACCAGTAACTGGTCCTGGGAATAGACCATTAAAATCACTTTCTGATATGCTTAAAGGAAAACAAGGAAGATTTAGACAAAACTTACTTGGTAAACGTGTTGACTACTCAGGACGTTCAGTTATCGTTGTAGGACCTGAACTTAAAATGTATCAATGCGGACTTCCTAAAGAGATGGCATTAGAGCTATTTAAGCCGTTTGTTATGAAAAAATTAACTGAAAGCGGAGTTGCACATAACATTAAGAGTGCGAAGAGAATGGTTGAAAGAGTTCAACCTCAAGTATGGGATGTACTTGAAGAAGTTATTCAAGATCATCCAGTACTACTTAACCGTGCCCCTACACTTCATAGATTAGGAATTCAGGCCTTCCAACCGATATTGGTTGAAGGGAGAGCAATAAAGTTACATCCACTTGTATGTACAGCATACAATGCTGACTTCGACGGAGACCAAATGGCTGTACACGTTCCTTTATCAGTTGAAGCACAAGCTGAAGCTAGATTTTTAATGCTTGCAGCACATAACATTATGAAAGCTTCTGATGGTAAACCAGTATGTGTACCTACTCAAGATATGGTTCTTGGCTCTTATTATTTAACATTAGATAAAGAAGGAGCTAAGGGTGAAGGAAGAATGTTCTCATCACCAGAAGAAGTTATGATGGCTTATGAAGTTAAGGATGTAGATATACATGCAACCATTAAAGTTAAAGTATCTAAAATTATCAATGGTGAAAAGCGATATGGTATTATTGAGACTACATTAGGAAAGTTAATATTTAATGAGTCAATACCTCAAAATTTAGGTTTTGTAGATAGATCTATACCTAGTAATGAATTTAAATTAGAAATAGATTTTCTAGTAAGTAAGAAAAACTTAGGAACAATCATAGATAAATGTTATACCTTATATGGACCATCTGAAACGTCTAAGATGCTTGACAATATCAAAGCAAAAGGATATCACTTCTCTACTATAGGAGCTGTAACAGTAGCTATTGCTGATATGGAGGTTCCGGAAATTAAAAAAGAATTACTTGCAGAGGCAGATAATACTATTGATAAGATAGAAAAGATGTATAGAAGAGGATTTATATCTGAAGATGAAAGATATGAAAAAGTTATAGATAAGTGGACAAAAACAACTGAAGAAGTAGCTGACGCTCTTATGGGTAGCTTAGATAAGTTTAATCCGATAAACATGATGGCTGATTCAGGAGCCAGAGGTTCTAAGAGCCAGATTAAACAGTTAGCAGGAATGAGAGGACTTATGGCTAGTCCATCAGGTAAAATCATTGAACTTCCAATTAGAGCATCATTTAGGGAAGGTCTTGAAGTATTAGAATACTTTATATCTACTCATGGAGCTAGAAAAGGAAATGCTGATACAGCTCTTAAAACTGCGGATTCTGGATATCTAACAAGAAGACTTGTTGATGTTAGCCAAGATGTTATAGTTAGACAAGAGGATTGTGGAACTAAAGAAGGTTATGAGGTTAGTGAAATCAAAGAAGGAAACGAAGTAATTGAGGCACTAAGCGAAAGACTTGCTGGAAGATATAGTGCTGAAGATATAATTCATCCAGAAACAGGAGAAGTTCTAGTTAAATTTGATGAATATATGAATGCGGCTACAGCAGAAAAAGTTGAAAAAGCAGGAGTTAAGAAAGTTAAAATAAGATCAGTATTTACTTGTAACTCTAAGATAGGTGTGTGTGCTAAGTGCTATGGTATGAACATGGCTACAGCACAAAAAATTGATATAGGTGAAGCTGTTGGTATAATAGCGGCTCAATCTATAGGAGAACCAGGAACTCAGCTTACAATGAGAACATTCCATACAGGAGGAGTTGTTGGAGCAGATATTACACAGGGTCTTCCAAGGGTTGAAGAGCTGTTTGAAGCTAGAAAACCAAAAGGTCTTGCCATAGTAAGTGACTGTTCAGGTACAGTTAAAATGGAAGAGACTAAGAAGAAGAGAACTGTTATAGTAACAAGTAATTCTGGTGAAGAGTTTACTTATGAAATACCATTTGGTTCAAGAATTAAAGTAGCTAATGGAGATGTAATAGAAGCGGGTGATGAAATCACTGAAGGATCAGTAAATCCACACGACATCATTAGAATTAAAGGTGTTAAAGGTGTTAAAAATTATCTTTTATCAGAAGTTCAGAAAGTTTATAGGTTACAGGGTGTTGATATAAATGATAAGCATCTTGAAGTGGTTATAAGACAGATGACTAGAAAGATTAAGGTTGAGGAAACTCGAGATACTGATTTATTGCCAGGTACAATGATGGATATATTTGATTTTGAAGAAGCAAATGAAAGAGCTCTAGCGGAGGGTGGAAACCCAGCTGAAGGTAAGATTGCTTTATTAGGAATAACTAAAGCAGCTCTTGCAACTGATTCATTCTTATCAGCAGCTTCATTCCAAGAGACTACAAGAGTTCTTACAGATGCTGCTATCAAAGGAAAGATAGATCCACTTGTAGGATTAAAAGAAAATGTAATTATAGGTAAACTAATTCCTGCGGGAACTGGTATGAACAGATATAGAGGAATTGGAATATCTGAAAATCAGCCAGTTGAAGAAGTAGAAATTAACGCGTAATCTTATAGTGAGTTCTATTGACATGAATTATATAAAGTGATAAAATACATTTTGTATGTGATTAATAAAATTGTATTTTATCACTTTATGAATTAAAATTATGAGGGGGGATAGTATGGTGACTAGACTTGCTGGGGAAAAGGTTGTTGGTGTTAAGCAAACAACTAAAGCCTTAAAGAACAATTTAGGCATTAAGCTGTATGTTGCAAAAGATGCAGATAGTAAACTACTAGAACCTATACTTAAATTAGCGGCAGATAAATCCCTAGAGATTATAGAAGTTGATACTATGAAAGAACTAGGTGTATTGTGTGGAATTGATGTTTCCGCTGCGACTGCACTCATAATTTAGAGCTTTGCTAATGACTAATTTATTATAGAGTATCTATCATAATATTATTGTGTGAATAGATAAGCATTAGTGATTATTTTAAGGAGGTGAAATAATGCCAACTATAAACCAATTAGTAAGAAAAGGTAGAATGACATTAGCTTCAAAATCTACAGCACCAGCATTAAAAGAGTGTCCACAAAAAAGAGGAGTATGTACTGTAGTTAAAACTAGTACTCCTAAGAAGCCAAACTCAGCGTTAAGAAAAGTAGCCAGAGTTAGACTTACAAATGGATACGAAGTAACTGCTTACATTCCAGGTGAAGGACACAACCTACAAGAGCACAGCGTTGTTCTTATAAGAGGAGGAAGAGTAAAAGACCTTCCAGGTTGCAGATATCACATAGTCAGAGGAGCTTTAGACTCTGCAGGAGTAGCAAACAGATTACAATCAAGATCTAAATACGGTGCTAAGAGACCGAAACAAAAATAGGTCTTAATTAAAGAGTGCTATGCCTTCGAATTTATATAGATTTACATAGATTATAAGAGCAAAGCACTTTGCGGTAGAGATATCGAGTACCTATGAGTTAATTTTAGAATGTTAAGGAGGGAAGAAAAGTGCCAAGAAAAGGATTTATTGCAAAAAGAGATGTATTACCAGATCCAATGTACAATTCAAAAGTTGTTACTAAATTAATAAACAGTGTTATGGAAGACGGAAAAAAGGGTGTAGCGCAGAAAATATGCTATGATGCTTTTGATATCATTCGTGAGAAAACTGGAAAAGAACCTCTAGAGGTTTTTGAGGCAGCTATGAACAATATAATGCCATTACTTGAGGTTAAAGCTAGAAGAATAGGTGGAGCTACATATCAAGTACCTATCGAAGTTAGACCAGAGAGAAGACAAACATTAGGTATTAGATGGATGTTGTTAGCTTGTGACAAAAGAGGCGAGAAGTATATGAGAGAAAGATTAGCTAATGAGTTAATCGATGCTTCAAACAACACAGGAGCTGCAGTTAAGAAAAGAGAAGATACTCATAAGATGGCTGAAGCAAATAAGGCTTTTGCTCATTACAGATACTAATACAAAAACTGTTTTGGCTAAGGCCAAAACAGTTTTGTCGAATTTAAAATTACTCGTCAAGAGGAGGAAATATGAATGGCTAGACAATACCCGTTAGAGAAATTCCGTAACTTTGGAATTATGGCTCATATAGATGCAGGTAAAACTACCACAACAGAGCGTATTTTATTTTACACAGGAAAAACTCATAAAATAGGAGAAACTCATGAAGGTGCATCTCAAATGGACTGGATGGTTCAAGAACAAGAAAGAGGTATAACAATTACTTCTGCTGCAACAACATGTTTCTGGAAAGAACATGAACTAAATATTATAGACACTCCTGGACACGTAGATTTCACAGTTGAAGTTGAGAGATCATTAAGAGTGCTTGATGGAACTGTTACTGTACTTGATGCTAAGAGTGGGGTTGAACCACAAACTGAAACTGTTTGGAGACAGGCAGACAAATATGGCGTTCCAAGAATGATTTATGTTAATAAAATGGATGCTACAGGTGCAAATTTCTTTAGATGTATTCAAACTGTAAGAGATAGATTAAAATCAAATGCAGTGCCAATACAAATTCCGATAGGTGCAGAAGAGAACTTTAAAGGAATGATAGACCTTATAGCTAATCATGCTATATTGTTCTATGATGATTTGGGAACAGATGTAAGAATTGAAGAAATTCCTGCAGAACTAGCTGAAAAAGCAGAAGAATATAGAATGGCTATGATAGAAGCTATAGCAGAAACTGATGAAGAGTTAATGGAAAAATACCTTGAAGGTGAAGAAATAACTGAAGATGAATTACATGCTGGGTTAAGAAAAGCTACTATAGCAAATGAAATAGTTCCTTGTATATGTGGATCATCATATAAAAATAAAGGGGTTCAAGAAATGATAAATGGCGTTGTTGCTTATTTACCATCTCCGTTAGATATCCCAGCTGTTAAAGGTACTACATTAGATGGAGAAGAAGATTCAAGAGAAGCTTCAGATGAAGTTCCGATGTCTGCTTTAGCATTCAAAATTGCAACTGATCCATTTGTAGGAAAACTTGCGTTTACAAGAGTTTACTCAGGTATAATGCAAAGTGGTTCTTATGTACTTAACTCAACTAAGGGCAAGAAAGAAAGAATTGGAAGACTTGTTAAAATGCATGCTAACCATAGAGAAGAGGTAGAAGCATTAGAAGCAGGTGAAATTGGAGCAGTTATTGGACTTAAAGGAACTACAACAGGTGATACTTTATGTTCAGAAACTAGCCCAATAATACTTGAATCAATGGAATTCCCAGAGCCAGTTATATCTGTAGCTATTGAGCCAAAGACTAAAGCTGGTCAAGAAAAGTTAGGAATAGCTTTAGCAAAACTTGCTGAAGAAGACCCAACATTCAAGACTTATACTAATCAAGAAACTGGTCAAACAATAATAGCTGGTATGGGTGAACTTCACTTAGATATTATTGTAGATAGATTAACAAGAGAATTTAAGGTAGAGTGTAATGTTGGAGCTCCACAAGTTGCTTATAAAGAAACAATCAGAAAAGCTGTTAAAGCTGAAGCTAAATATGCTAAGCAATCAGGTGGTAAGGGACAGTATGGTCACTGTGTAATCGAGATGGAACCAATTGAAGGTGATTATGTATTTGAAAATGCTGTTGTTGGAGGAGCTATTCCTAAAGAGTATATTGCTCCAATTGATAACGGTATAAGAGAAGCTGCTAAGAGTGGTATAATTGCTGGTTACGAGACTATTAACTTTAAGATTAGACTTGTACATGGATCATACCACGAAGTTGACTCATCAGAAATGGCATTCAAAATTGCTGGATCTATGGCGTTTAAAAATGCTATGGCTAAAGCTGACCCAGTATTACTTGAGCCAGTTGAAAAAGTTGAAATTACAGTTCCAGAAGAGTACATGGGAGATGTAATAGGAGACGTAAACTCAAGAAGGGGTAGAATAGAAGGTATGGAAGCTGTTAGTGGTGCTCAAGTTATTAGAGCATTCGTTCCACTATCTGAAATGTTTGGATATGCGACTACCTTAAGATCAAAGACTCAAGGTAGAGGTGTTTATTCAATGGTATTTGATCACTTTGAAGAAGTTCCAAAGAGTATACAAGAACAATTATCTAAAAAATAATTAAAAATAATTAAGAATAAATAATAAGTGAAAATAAAAAATGTTTTCTAATATAAGGAGGAATA
>DCDL01000026.1 GCA_002316385.1 Clostridium sp. UBA1056 | reverse complement strand
TTATACTGCGTCAACAGAACCCTTAGATAGTGCTACTATCTGCGGAACCTGTTTCCTTGTCTAACTCAAAATATACTTCCCATCTTTGACTTGTTATTTATTTTAAGATGCCTTAGACCTATCCCCTGTATAAAAAAAATATTTTTCCACATAATAGTATTACCACATACTTAAGAAAATAATTAAGGAGAGGGAGTGCTATGAATGAATGGAAATTTAGCATGTAATGCAACTAATTGCCTACACAATAGCTCTGGAATGTGCACCGCAAGTAGTATCCATGTACAAGGAGCAAATGCTCACTCCAGTGAATATACTCAGTGCGGAACCTTCACAGAAATGGGAATAAAAAATTCTCTTTCAAATGTATATAATATGAATATTGGAGGAGAAGTAAAACAAAGCTTTAATAATTTTGCTGGAGGGACAGGACCAAGGATAATGTGTGATGCAGTAAACTGTAGATATAACATTAATAAGGACTGTATTGCAAACTATGTACACATAAATGGCGTAGGCGCTATAAGTAATAATAGAACGGACTGTGATACTTTTAGAATTTAATTTGCTAAAATAAGGGTAAGTTTAGATAATTAAAGTAATAATCTAAAGTTACTCTTATTTTAAGTTTATTCCAT
Organism: Clostridium sp. UBA1056; assembly: GCA_002316385.1. Classification (GTDB taxonomy): domain Bacteria; phylum Bacillota; class Clostridia; order Clostridiales; family Clostridiaceae; genus Clostridium_J. Next base: position 21,000 of record DCDL01000026.1, on the reverse strand, counting down.
GACTACCCATATTAATTTTGTTAGGAAGTATCTCTTAGCATTGATGAGAATTATAAAAATAAGGAAATACTATAAGTGGAAGAAAAAACGTATTGGTTATTATGGTTAATTAACTAGCTTTCTGATAAAATTAATATTAATTAGAAGTTAATAGAGGGTGGTTTTATGAAAAAACATAAAAATATGAGTAGAGTAAAAGCTATAGAAGAAGCGGAAAAACAAGAGAGAGAAAGAGTAGAGGAAGCATTGGAAAAAGAAAAAATACTAAAGGAACAAACTGAAAGTGAAGAAAAGGAAGCCGAAATAGAAAGCCTTATTTTAGAATTAAATAATAATCATGTAAATATAGAAATTGCAAAAAATAAGGATTATATAATTAAAATAGATGGCTATGGACATGAAGGAGAAGGGGTAGGAAAAATAAATAACTTTACTGTTTTTGTTAAAGGAGCAATAAAGGGTGAAACAGTAAAAATAAAACTTATAAAGGTTAGTAAAACCTATGGAATAGGCAAATTATTAGAGGTAATACTTTCCTCCAAGGATAGAACAGAACCTATATGTCCAATTTACAAGAGATGTGGAGGATGTAATCTTCAGCATATATCCTATGAAGAACAACTTAACTTCAAAACTCAAAGAGTAAAAGATGTTATAGAGAGAGTAGGAAAGATTGAAGGGTTAAAGGTGCATAATACTATAGGTATGGATTTTCCATATAATTATAGAAACAAAGTTCAACTACCAGTTGGAGATAATGATGGAAATATAGTAGTAGGATTTTATGCTCCAAGATCCCATGAAATAATTAGTATGGATCACTGCTATATACAAAGTAAAATAGGAGATAAGGTTGTTAAACTTCTTAAGGATTGGATGAAGGAATATAAAGTAATGCCTTATGATGAAAAAAGCCATAGTGGTGTAGTTAGACATATAATGATTAGAGAAGGATTTAAGACTAAAGAGGTAATGGTAGTAATAGTTACAAATGGAGAGAAGTTACCTAATGTAAAACCACTTATAAAATCTCTTAGAGAAGAAATCTTAAATCTTAAATCTATAATTCAAAATGTAAATAAGGATAAAACAAATGTGATTTTAGGAAATAAATCTACTACTTTATGGGGAACAGACACCATATCAGATTATATAGGGGAATTTAGATTTAATATATCACCATTATCATTCTTCCAAGTAAATCCTGTACAAACAGAAAAACTGTATAGAAAAGCCTTGGAGTATGCGAGTCTTACAGGAAATGAGGTTGTTTTTGATGCTTATTGTGGCACAGGAACTATATCATTGTTCTTATCTAGAAAAGCAAAAATGGTTTTTGGAATTGAAATAATACCAGAAGCGATAGAAAATGCTAATGAAAATAAAGTAATAAATGATGTAAATAATGTGGAATTTATAGTAGGAAAATCTGAAGAAGAAATTCCAAAACTAATAGAAGGTGGAATACATCCAGATGTCATTATGCTAGATCCCCCAAGAAAGGGGTGCGAGGAATCACTTCTACATGCTATAGCAGAAGTAAAACCAAAGAGAATAGTTTATGTATCCTGTGATCCTGCCACTTTGGCAAGAGATCTAAAAGTTCTTGGAGGATTAGGCTATAAAGCTGTAGAGCTACAACCAGTAGATATGTTTCCACAAGGACATCATGTGGAATGTGTTGTTAAACTTTGTAGGCAATAAGCTACTTTAGAGTGATGATAAATTGATTAGAAGCTATCTTACCACCCTTATTTTGGGTTGGTGGCAAGATAGCTTCTAATATTTGAAAAAATATTAATAACATATAACTTTGTGCTGTAATGCATCGGCATTTTCATTAGTTAACCTAATCTGTAAAACAGAAGTTATTAAAAGTATTATATGCTAATTTTCATTGATATCATTGATTGATAAATCTTTTGGGCATATTCGTTTAGCAAACGGACTGTGTTTCTCATGTCACTCTCATTAGCGTCTGGATGAAGTGCACAAATACGCAAAACCTTTTTACCGTTCAATTCTGTAGTAAAGACACCTGCATAGCCGTTATCAATGATTGCTTTAGAGATGTTTTGATTAAGTTCATCTATTTGTTTTTCCGTTAAGTTGGACGGAGCAAAACGGAAATTTACGATAGCGAGCTGTGCATGAGAAATGATTTCCCAATTTCTTTTCTTTTTCAGTTCATCCTCTGCCCATTCTGCAAGTTGGAATCCATGCTCTATTGCTTCACTAATGGCCTCTGATCCCATCACCTGTAGAGTAAACCATAATTTCAGGCCGCGGGCTGGTCGTGTAAGTTCCATTCCCATATCCCCATAGTTTACTTCGCCTTCTTTTGCTTCCAAATCCTTGAGGTATTCTGGATGGGTATTGAAGCTGTTGAATAGACTTGATTTGTCCTTTACTAGAACCATACCGCAGCCATAGGTTTGAAATAGCCACTTATGAGCATCCCAACTGATGCTGTCCGCAGCTTCGATTCCTCTGAGTAGATGTTTATATTTCTTTGTCAACAGCACAGAAGCTCCGTATGCACCATCCACATGCATCCATATTCCATAGCTTTGACACAAAGAAGCGATTTCCTGCAGTGGATCGATGCTTCCAGTATTGGTACTTCCAGCACTTGCAACCACAACAAATGGAACAAGTCCATCCTCTATATCTGCATCAATGGCAGCTTTTAATTCATCTATATCCATTCGAAAGCAAGGATCAGTGGGGATTTTCCTAATTTTGGTGTTTGGAATTCCGATGATGCGCAAGCCCTTTGCCACTGAACTGTGAGTTTGATCTGAAACGTACGCAACGCCTAAGTGTTGTTTTTCCTCTTTCAATATCGTATCACGGGCAGCAGTGAGCGCTGTCATGTTGGCCATGGAACCACCAGATACAAACAGTCCTCCGGATTTTTTTGTATAGCCAGCCTGAGCACAGAGCCAGTCGATCAGTTTCTGTTCGATACAGCTTGCTGCAGGGCTTGTTACCCAACTTGCGGCATGAATGTTGTAAGCCGATGTCATAACATCACCTAACCAGGATAGCATGGACGCTGGTCCTGGAACGAAGCCAAAAAATCGGGGATGATTTACGTAGGCTCTATATTTATAAACGTCTTCCATCATTTTAGTTACCACAGTATTTATAGGGAATCCTTTAGCAGGTATGTCAACTTTCTTCAGCTTTGAAATTTGGTTTTCATCCGCTTCCTGTATAATTCTATTAGAAGCTAATTCGCGCTTGTCAACACAAAATGCCTGAACAAAATCTTCAATTGCATGTTGTACTTGATTATTTAATGTCATTTCCTGTTTATTCATTCTATCGTCACCTTACATATCTAGTATATTTGGAAGGTCAAATTAAAAGATTGACATCCCTTATTACCTATAGTAGCATGTAACTATATATTTGTGAAATTCATAGATTTCATAATATACATTAAAAATATTAATAGGTGATGCACATGGAATTTAGAAATATTGCAACTTTTTTGAGGGTAGCAGCAACGAGAAATTTTTCAAGAGCAGCAGAGCAGCTGGGGTACTCTCAGTCCACCGTCACAATTCAGATGCAGCAATTGGAGAAAGAGCTTGGGACACAACTTTTTGAAAGAATTGGCAAGCAAGTAAACTTGACAGAGCGAGGAGAGGCATTCATTCTTCATGCTAATGAAATCATGATGATCACAAATGCAGCCAAGACCTTTGCATCTAATGCTGATCTCACAACGGGATCTCTTCGCATCGGGGGAGTAGAATCTCTGTGTACCGCTATACTTCCTGAACTTTTGTTGCAATTTCATAACATTTGTCCAAAGGTAGAGACAGTTATAAAAACCGCTACGACGGAAGAATTGATAGATATGATAAAATGCAATGACATCGACCTGCTCTTTACATTAGATAAAAAGATATACGGTTCAGAATGGGTACGAGCCGTGCAGCAGGAGGAAGATATAGTTTTTGTGACATTGAGCCACAATTCCTTTATAGATGGACAAAAGATTGACCTAAGAGATATTATAAAAGAGCCATTTATATTAACGGAAAAGGGTGGAAGCTATCGTTACGAATTGGAAAGGATGCTTGCTGCACAGGAGATGGAAATCAGACCCGTGTTGGAAATCGGCAACACCGAAACCATAATACATCTTCTAGAAGAGGGCGTAGGAGTTTCCTTTCTGCCTCTATTTTCTGTAAAAAAGGCAATTAATCAGGGCACATTATCTCGAATTCAAACAGATATCCCCACCATTCAGATGTGTAGTCAGCTACTTTATCATAAGAATAAATGGGTGACTCCACAAATGCAGGCGTTTATTGAAATAGTTCAAAATTTTTATAAAAGAGAATAAAATAATAAGGCTGTCACACTAAATATTTAGTGTGACAGCTTCTTGTGTAAAAATAAACTCCAAACTCCAAGAATTGGGGAACTTGTTGGTGTGACTGCCCAAGTATGATAAATGGAGATTAAAATGTATGAACGTATATTTATCATATGGAATAATATAAATTATATATAGGTATCCTTAAAATCAAAAGTTATTCGATTTCTGCATAAAACCATAATGCTGTGTACTAAACACAACATAAAGAGTAGTAATCTTCCAATTGTAGTTACTACTCTTTAGGTTTTAGTGCCTTAAATATTTAAGAGGAACATAAATTAATAATTTTAAATACTAGATTAGTATTTAATTTTGGAAGAGACTATTAATTAAATAATAAAATTAGGTATTCCAGTAACCATATATTTTATTACAAAGTTAGTATTTTCAACTTTTAATATAAATATTTAAGAATAATTATTTAACATTAGATAAAGATAAAATTTTGAAAAAAGGTATAATACCTAGAAGATATAATTAAAACTAGTTTTATTAAAGATTTTAAGTTCATCACAAAATCAGATTATCTGAAAATGTTGACAAAGTGTGAATATATTATACAGTATAAGTAAATTAATCTGTTGTAATAGCTTAGCTGAAACCTTAAGCATTCTTTAATGTATCTATCAACTAAAAAAGTGATAATTCTATAGTCTTTCTTCCATAGAATTATCACTCTAAATATTATCTATAATTTATTAAATTATCCTTGTGAAAGTTCTTGTTTAACAGTAGCAATTTCATTAGCTGATGCTGGCTGAGCTGGAATATAATATCCTTTTTCCTTTGCTTTTTGGGAAAGAGCATATTGTCTAGCTTCATCTTGATTTCTAAGAGTTTGAATAGTTCTACGTAACTCTTCATTTTCAGTTTCTGCTATTATTCCGCCATATTTAGCTAAGCTTGCATCTAATCCAGCTAAATAATCACTTATCATTTCTTTTTCTTGCATTTCAACTATCTCCTATCCTAAGAAAGCCATTAGCTTTTCTTTACTTGTTTTTGCATCATTAGCATCTTTTTTTAGCATATCTTTTAATTGAATGTCAGTACATTGATCTGCATAATAATTTAATTTCTTCTCAATAGTACAATGTCCTCCAATTAAATGGCGTAAATTTTGTAGTTCTATTTCACTTAAATTTGCCATATCTATACCTCCCATCTACTATATTTCAGTATTAATGTTTGTATTTACTCATCATATTATTCTTATTTCTAAACTTTATTTCAAAATATAAGAGTGTTACTAGAGATTATGTGGTATACTCTATATCATTATTTATTAAATAGAAAAAAGGTATTGATTTTTTCAACCAATACCTCTGATGGAACTTTTTCTTTAGACTTATTTAAACTATGAATACTATTTAATATATATCTTAAAAGTTACTCAATATTAGAATCACCTTTTCTATCCATATTTTCACCTCGTATTTATCAATGGTTCATGTATTTTATAATATTAAAGGCTAGTAGGGGAAATCCATTACTAGTCCTTATTGTTTATACATCCAATTAATAAGGGGGGGTTTATATGATACATTTATATTTTTATGCTAAAATTGCATTTTATATATTAAAATGTAGAACGTATTTAGTATAAATAGTATATATTAGGTAACTGCATTTGTATATATTTTGTATCTATATAGCAGATAATCACTTCTACATTTAAAACAAAGCGTAGCAAGTATATGTGATAACTTGTTACGCTGTTTTCTTTAGCAAAAATTATATAAGGAAAATATAGGATGATATTAACTATACATTTTAAGCAAAAGTAGATTATGAGTATCAATGACAAATATAAGAGTATTAGCATAATATAAATTATATATGAATATCCTTAAAACCAAAAGTTATTCGCTTCCTGTATAAAACTATAATTTTGTATACGAACACAACATAAAGAGTAGTAATCTTGTAGTTACTACTCTTTATATTTTAGTACCTTAAATATTTAATAGGAACGTAAATTAATAACTTTAAGCATTACATTAGTATTTACCTTTGGAAGAAGCTATTAATTAAATAATAAAATTAGGTATTCCAGTAACCATATATTTTATTACAAAGTTAGTATTTTCAACTTTTAATATAAATATTCATAAGTTATAAAAGCTAGTAGGGAGTTAAAATCCTTACTAGCTTTTTTCTTTTGTAACACATAGTTAATAAATTAGTTTAATTAAAGTATAAATACTTAATTTTTATTTTATACATTAAATGTAAAAATATAAATTAATTGCTTGAAATTACATCCTAATATCGTGATATATTGGATGTATTTTTTTATCTAAACTTATTCCAAAATATACACATAAAAGACATATCCTATAAATATAAACTAAAAACACATCCTTTAATATTAGTTAATAAGGAGTGGTTAAATGATAAGGATAGAAAATATTAATAAAATATATAATCCAGAGAAGACAAAACCTTTAAAGGCACTTAATAATATAAATCTAGAGTTTAGCAAAGGAGAATTTGTCTGTATATTAGGTAAATCTGGATCAGGAAAATCAACATTATTAAATATAATTGCAGGTTTAGATAAACCAACTGATGGAACTATATCTGTTGATGGGAAAGATATATCTAAGTTTAAAGATATAGAGATGGCTAATTTAAGAAAGGATAAAATAGGTTTTATATTTCAAGATTTTCAGCTATTAGAGCATTTAACAGTAATAGAGAATGTAGAACTAGGTCTGTCTATGGATGTTATGGATAGAAAGGAGAAGCGCAGAAGGGCTAAGCAAGTTTTAGTAAAAGTAGGTTTAGAAAATCACATAGATCATAAGCCAAGTGAATTATCCGGAGGACAGAAACAAAGAGTATCAATAGCAAGAGCATTAGTTAAACAACCAGAGATAATAATTGCAGATGAGCCAACAGGTGCTTTAGATACAAAGACTACAGAGGATATTATGAATCTACTAGTTGAGATTTCACAGACAGGAAAGTTAGTTATTGTAGTAACTCATAATGAAGATTTTAAAGACTATGCTAGTAGAATAGTTGAGCTTAAAGATGGACAGGTTATTGAAAATTATAATAAAGAAGAATCTATTGTGGCTGAGGATATAGAAGAGAGTAGATCTAAGGATAGAAAGTTTGATATATTATCTGCTTTTAAGTTATCTATGAAGAGAATTATAGAAAAGAGAGTTAGATATTTTTTAGTTTCTTTGAGTTTGATAATAGGGATATGCAGTCTTTCTATAGCACTTGGAACTAGTCAGGGGATTAGAAACTATACAGAATATGCTAATCAAAGGATAGTTGATAATAAAAAGCTATCTTTTACAAAGAAAGGGTTAATTGATTCAGAAGACTATTTTAATATTCGTAAAAATAAATCAATAAGACTTATACAAGATGAATATGTTTTAGATGGTAAGGTTAAGGCTAATGATAATGAAATAGATTATAAGGTAAAGTCTATAATTCAAGATGAGTATAAAAAGTATTATACGACACCAGAGATTGTTTATGGAAAGTTACCAGAGGATGGAAAAAGTGAGATAGTTTTTTCCGAAGATATAGCTAAGAAGTTAGTAAAGGATGGGGATATATCTAGTCTTGTGGGACAAGAAATTGAGACGAAACTTTTAGCTCATGATCCAACAAAAAATTATCCATCTAGATGGGATACACAAAAACTTACTGTATCAGGTATAAGTAAGAAGACATTAATAGGTGAGGACTATGCTTATATGCCCTATGAAGCACAGAAAAATATTGTTAAAAGGTCTAGGTTTATAGGGACGGATGAAAATATACCTACAAATAATTTAACAGTCTATCTTAAAGATTCAAATGAAGTGGAAGAAGTGTATAGAGATTATAATCAAAAATATTCTATTATAAGACCAGCTGATATTTTAAAGGACTTAACTAAGATGTTTAAGAACTATAATATATTAATCTTATGTGGGACAGGGCTGATTTTATTTATATCAGCATTGATGATAGGGATTATTTTATTTATTAGTGTAATAGAAAGACAGCGAGAAATTGGATTATTTATATCAATAGGTGGAACTAGAGATGATATTAAAAAGATATTTATATCTGAGGGCTTGATATTAGGTATGATAGCATCATTTGTTGGAGTTTTAATATCTATAATAGGTTTATGGATTATTAATCCATTATCTACTAAGAGTATGGGATATCCAATATTTGCTCCAAATATCTTAACAGTAATAGAAGCCTTTTCCATGGGAGTTTTAGTCAGCTTAATATCAAGTTTATTACCAGCAAATAAAGCATCTAAGCTATCACCAATAGATTTATTGAGAAGAAATTAAGGATGAGGGAATGATTATGAAGAGAATAATATGTTTACTTTTAATAGGATTAATGACTTTTACAACTGTAGCTTGTCAAAATAAAGTAAGTGAGAATATAAAAGATAAAAATGTTGAAGAGAATATTGAAAGTGAAGCTATGGAAAGTTATAATGAGAAAATGAAAGAGAGTATTGAAGAAGTGTTACCAGAAATAGCTGATGATATTAGAAAAGTATTAGTTAAAAATGGGACTAAAATAGATTCACAGTTAGATTTATCAAAGATGCAGATATTACTTTTTAGCAACATGAACCATAAAGCCTATTTAATAAATAGTCAGAATGATAAATATGGTGCTCCTGATGAAAATATAGAGTATTCAACAGATACATTTAAAGATAAAACTCTATTAACAAGAATGTTTGATATTACTGAATTCAATGATAGGAAGACATATATTTTTAATGTTGATACATTTGCTTATAATGGTCTTTCAAAGGAAGAGTTAAAAGAGGAATTAGAAAAAAGTATAATTCATGAAGCTATTCACTTAGTTTTACAATCAAAACAAGAAGAGAATATTCAAACAGGTGAAGAGTTAATGGGATCCAATAGAAGTGTAGAGTATCCTTTAGATTCTAAATCAAGGGTATATAGAGCTCAACAGATGAATTTTTATAAGAAGGCTTTAGAAGCAAAGACTGAAGAAGAAAGAATAGATTTTATAAAAAAAGGTAATTATTTTTATAAGAAGTTTCTAGAAGTGAATCCTAATAATATTACAGATTCAGAGCTTGATAAAATTGAGGGCCAGCCAAGATATTTTGAATATAGAGGACTAGCCTTATTAAAAGATATAAATCAAAGTGAAGATGAGTTAAAAGAGTCTACAAGAATAAAGTTCTTGGAAAATAACTATGAGATTAATCCTGATACAGTGAATGAAATGGGGAAAAATGGAGAGTTTTATGCAATAGGTTCATTAGGATATGCCAATATATATGCATTAAATATTGAAAAAGACTTTGGCTTTATAAATCCAAGTAAATATCTATTAGATAAGTTTGGATTTACAGAGAATGCTGGAGACGAAGAATTGGAAAAAAACATAGAAAAACATTATAATGATATGAATTCTAATATAAAAGAAAGAGTTGATAAATTTACAGGAGAAATGAATAATCCAGATTATATAACTATAAAGATACCTGTTTTTAAAAAGTATGAAGAGAATGGAAATGTTGAAATTCAAGGTGAAAGTATTAAATATCTATATAAAGGTAATGAAAATACTCTAGAGAATGTAACAAAAGAGATAAAATTAGGTGATAATAGAGTATTAATCAAGTCAACAGATATAATGTCAGAATTAGACACTACAGGCGATGATGAATATTACTATATTAATATTCCTAAAAAAGATATAGCCATAGAAGATAATAGGCTGACAGTACAATTAAAATCATTACAGGTATACGGTAGTAAATTTGTAGAAAAAGATGGAATGTATATATTGGAAGAATAAGGTCTTTTTTAAGACCTTATTCTTATGTTATAAGAAAAGGGATGAGAAAATGAAGAGAGTTCTTATAGTAGAGGATGATTTAAGAATAGGGGAATTAATGAAAGCATATTTTGAAAAATCAGGTTATGATGTAAGTCTTCAAGTAGATGGGGTCGAAGGATATGTAGCTTTTAATTCTCAAGAGTTTGATTTAGCTATATTAGACTTAATGTTGCCAGGTTTAGATGGTTTTGAAATAGCTAAGAGAATTAGAAAAACTTCAGAAGTTCCAATAATTATGGTAACAGCTAGAAGTGATGATGAAGCACAGATGTTAGGATATAATCTAAAGATAGATGATTATATTACTAAGCCATTTAATCCAGAGATACTCTTAGTAAAGGCGAATAACCTAATGGAGAGAATAAATGTTTATAAAAATCAGGGAAAAGAAGACATAGAGAATCAATTTGAATTGGGAGATTTTAAAGTTGATTTTTTTAAGATGAAGGTATATATAGATGATGAAGAAATTAAGTTAGAACCAAAGCAATATAAAATATTAGATTACCTTATAAAAAATAAATCTAAAGTAATTTCAAGAGAAGAACTTTTAGATAAGATATGGGGATATGACTATTTTGGAAGTGATAGAGTTGTTGATACTCAGATTAGAAAGCTTAGAACTCAATTAAGACATAAGTCTTATCTAATAAAAACAGTTATATCTATAGGATATACTTTTGAGGAGGACTAATGAAAATAAAAAAACTTAGAACAAAACTAATTGGGATAAATTGTTTGTTACTTATAGTTATTTTGCTTAGTCAGTATTTATTTCAAAATATATTTTTAGAAAAATACTATAAAAATTATAAAAAAGACCAGATTATAAATAGTTTAAAAGAATATGAAAAACTTAATGAAAAAGATGAAATAACAAAATATCAAAAAGAACTATCTAAAAATCAGAGTATAACTATATTTGAAATAGATAAAAACTTTGAAAATATTATAGATTCAACTCTTGTAAATGACTATATAGTCATAAGAGATAAAAATGGAGAAGAACGAAAAGTACAAATACTTGTTAGTGAAGAGGTCTTTGAAGATATAGAATTAGGTGATGATATTTCAGTTAAGGCAATTAAGTCAAATATAAGCGAGATGCCTTTAGCTATAAAAGTATCTATTTATAGAAATGGTAAAGCCATATTAAAATCCAATGAGGTAGAATTGGTAACTTCAATAGAAGATTCATCAGGTGAAGGGAATGTGCTAGAGGAACTTGAAACTGAAGAGATAAATGGAGTTTTAATAGATTATAAAAAAAGTGAAAATAATATAAATAAGCATAATCAAATAGTTAGATATTATGCAAGTACAAATAATATAAAAATAGAAAATGAAAGTCTAGAGGATATAACATATGGAGGAGAGCCATATACGATAGGAATAAGAAAATCTGAAAATGGATATATAACAGCTATAGCCTCAGTAAAGATATCAAAAGATATTGCAGATATGTTTAATAAATTCAATAGATATTTAATTCTAATGGCAATTATATTAATTGGAGGATTATTAATATTATATGAAAAAGTAGTAACAAAACCTATAATAAAAATAAATGAAGCATCTAAAGAGATTGCAAATGAGAATTTTAATATTAAATTAAACGTAGAAACAGGGAATGAGTTAGAAGAGCTAGCAAAATCCGTCCAGGAAATATCGGAAAACCTAAATAAAAGTATGGAAGAGTTAAAAATAGCTAATAACCAATTGGAAGTAGAATATAATGAGAGGATTCAGATTGAAAAGAATCAAAAGAATTTATTGATGAATATATCTCATGATTTAAAGACACCTCTGACAGTTGTAAAGGGAAATCTACAGGCAATGAAAGATGGTGTATACGATATAGACTCTAGTATAGACTCTACTATAGACAGTGTAGATGAAGTCGGTAAAACATTAAATGAGATGTTAGAATTAACAAAACTTAAGAGTAGTTCTTTTAAATTAAACTTAGAAATATGTGATATAAGCAGGATAGTATATAAGACATATGATAGACTTAAGAATTTATCAAAAGATAAAAATATAAAAGTTGAGTTTGAAATGGAAACAGATACATTTGTAAATGTAGATCAGCGTGAGATGCAGAAGGTAATAGAAAACTTAATGGTAAATGGGATTAATTATTCCCCAGAAAATGAAAAAATATATATTAAACTTAAAGAACTTGGAGAAAATTATATTTTTACTTTAGAGAATACAGGAGTAAATATAGATAAAAGTGAATTAGATCTATTATTTACTGAGTTTTATAGAAGAGATAAATCTAGAGGACTCTATAAAGGAGGAAATGGTCTAGGACTTACTATAGTAAAGACTATATTAGAATCTCATAAGTTAAATTATGATATAAGAAATACCAATAGAGGAATATTATTTGAAATAGAGTTTCCTTTGATTAATTTATAAATAAGGGGTAACTTTTTTATGTAAATATATTTCATGCTTAATATAAATCGTATAAAAATACTGATTTCTCTAGGAGACTCAAACCTATTAGTACAAATTGATTAAGGGTACAAAAACATAAAAACATAAAAACATCTAGAATATCGATTATTCTCAATGAGTAATTAAAAACTGGAATAAATATAATTATTTTCTGAAAGAATGTTGATATTCTTATGTATATATTTCACAATTAATATGAGTAACTGAATAGTTACAAATAAACAATTATGTAGGAATTATTGAGAAGAACTTATTAGTTATATAAAATTTTAAATATGAAACTATTTTAATATGGAGCATTTTAACATTTTATATATGAAACATTTTAACATTTTTAAATTTTAAAATGCTGTTATTTTCGTAGGAGCTTGTCGAGCTTCGCTATTTAATTAACAGGAATAAATTTATATTATGAGGGGCAGTGAGCTAATGCTTACTGCTCTTTTTTATTATATTAAAATAGTATTTAAATAATATTAGAATTCTACAAAGTATGTTGAGAAATGGCTAAGGAAACTCATTGATAAGAGTATAACAAATATGTAAAATATTATTTAAGAATATATTAACTGGAAGTGAGGCGCAATAGAAAAGTATTCCCATAAGTAGAATATTATTTTTAAAGGAGCGTACCTATGCAATGAAAAAGATAAATTTTCCATTACTTCTTGGAAGTATAATTATAATATTTCTAGCAACCATGGCTTTATATCCAGGACTTTTCACATCAAAGGATCCTCTTTTTGAAGAACCACCTAAGTATATAGAATACAAAGAGAAGGGTGAGTGGGTGAAGAAGTTTGCTTACAGCCCAATGCCGCCTAATAAGGATAACATTCTTGGCACAGATGATGCTGGAAGGGATGTATATTCAAGACTTGTATATGGAACAAGAAATACATTAAAGTTGGGACTTCTTGTAGCTATATTTAGAATGATTTTAGCTCTTCCTCTTGGATTAGCGGCAGGAATGGGCGTAAAGTTTATTTCAAATATAATAAAAATATTTAATACATTTTTTACTGCTATACCTATGCTTATATTTAGCTTTGTAATTTTGCGCATTGGATATTTCAGAAATCTACAAATGGATAAATCAATTCTTGCCTTTGCAATAGTACTAACCATCGTGGGATGGGCAAAGTTGGCTGGTATGATTGAGGATTCAACTAGGGTGGTTATGGAAGAGGACTTTATTGAAGGTGAGATAGCTATAGGAAAGAGAAAGTTGCAGATAGCATTTCAAAACGTCTTACCACATATAATACCAACTAGTATAAGTTTATTCTTTAAAGAAATGGGAATGGCATTGTTTCTAATTGCTCAATTAGCAGTTCTTGAAATTTTTGTTGGAGTAACAAGACCAATTAAGGAACTAGCCTTTAAATCAAATTATGAGATGAATTTAGAACCTGAATGGGGTGGTACACTTTCCAGAATTGCAGTGAATGTTAGACAATACCAAGCAACATATTGGATGACCCTTTATCCTGTATTGGTTTTTAGTATTGCAATCATTGGGATAAACCTTACAGGAGAAGGATTAAAAATAGAATTTCAAAAGAGAGATTCTAGAGTGATTAGTTCTATTAGAAAAATTGGCTATTTAATATCTCCTAAAATGTTTATATCTCAAATTAAGGACATTAAGAAATACTATAAACCTGTAATTATCAAGAGCTTAATTATAATAGGGATTATTACATGGGTGATAATCCCTTGGCATCCAAGCATTTATGAATTTGACATAGATCAAGCAAAATTACATCTTGAAGAACTTACAAAGGACAAATATGGAGGTAGGGTAGCTGGAACTGAAGGTGGACATTTAGCTGGAGAATATATAATTGATACCTTAAAGTCCTATGGATATCAGGTGAATACCTTAGATATACCACTAATAGAAACTACAGATGGCATAAAAAATGAAAGTCTTGTACCAAAGCCTGAAACTTTGACTCCTATGGTAATTGAATCAGGGTATATAAAGCTTAAAGATGACAAAGGTGAGGAAAAGATTTACTATCTTAATAAAGACTTTACAATTATATCTGTAAGTAAAAATATATTTAATGATATGCCAAAAGAAGAATTGCATTATAAAGGAGTTGCTGCAGAACCTGAAAATATAATTAATATACCAGAAGGTACAGAGTTTTTTTCAATTGAGAGAAATTTCAATGATCCAGAAAATGAATCCCATAATACTCCTAATAATAAAGCAGTTAGTGATATACAGTTTATATTAGAGGAAGGCTACAATACCAACACCAGCGTATATCTTTCTAAATCCACTATTATTGTTCCCTTTGATAATTTAAGGTTGGAGTTAGAAACTGGTTACAGAGAAGTTGAAATAAACCTTGACTATCCAGAGATGCCTAAATATAATGGACGAAATATTACTGCGTTTTTACCTGGTAAAGACAAGACATATGAAGATCCAGGCGAATTAATAATAATAGGAGCAAGCTATGATGGTGTTCATATGAATGAAACTCAAAGTCCGCATGCAATGACAGCAACTCCTACTGCAACATCACTGGAGGTGGCAAGGATGTTGTCTATTACAAAGGAACCATTGGAAAAATCAATTCAATTTATATTCTGGGACAATGAGTATGATTTTATGAAGTACTCAAATGTTGATGGCTCCTATGATTATAGTATAACAAGAAATATACCTGTAAATATGGCAATATCACATAAGTACTATTATTTTGATATAAGCTATCCAGGTTATAGTAAGGATGAAAATTTAAATATTATGACAGCTAAAGCTCAGGTAGGAGACAAAAGTAATTATCTTATGGGGCTAGAAATGGAAAAGCGACTTAAACAAATGGATGTGAAATACCAAAGATTTCATAATGATTACACAACTACAAAAGCTATGAATAATTTGAGCTTAAATGCACTTTCAAGTGTGGGAGTGGGAAATTCTTCCACAGATGGAGTTAATAGTAGCATTGATATCTTAGAAAATATAAATTATAAGAAAATGGACGATATTGGACAAATTATATTAGATACCATGACAATGAATCCTCATATTATGGATTAGTATGAAACCTTTGAAAAGGAGAATAACCATGATAGAAGTAATAAATCTAAAAAAACATTTTCTAATAAAAGATAAAATTTTTGGTGTAAATGAAGGCGTTGTAAATGCGGTAAATGGTGTTGAGTTTAGGATAGAGAAGGGCGAGACCCTTGGCCTTGTTGGAGAATCAGGAAGTGGCAAATCGACCATAGGTAGGCTAATATTAAGACTTTTAGAACCAACTGAGGGAAAGATATATTTAGAAGGAAAGGATATTAGCACTATAAGTAACAAAGAATTTAGGAAACTGAGAAAAGATTTGCAAATAGTTTTTCAAAATCCATATTCTGCTCTAGATTATAAAATGACTATTGAAGATATTTTGATTCAACCACTTCAAATACACAAAATAGTCCCACCGTTAGAATATAAAGATGAAGTAAGGAAATTACTCGAAATGGTTGGACTATCAAGACAGGATGGTAAAAAATTACCCCATGAGTTTAGTGGAGGACAGAGGCAAAGAATTGCCATAGCTAAAGCTTTAGCAACAAAGCCAAAATTTGTGGTGTGCGATGAAGCAGTATCAGCTTTAGATGTATCTGTTCAGTCTCAAATACTCAACTTAATTATGGATATTCAAGATGAATTTGGATTATCTTATCTATTTATATCCCATGATTTAAGTGTAATAAAGCACATTAGTAACAAAGTAGCAGTGATGTATCTTGGGAAAATAGTAGAAAAAGGTGATGTAGATGATATATTTCATTGTCCAAAGCATCCATACACAAAAGCACTTATGTCTGCATCACCAGTACCAGAGCCTAACAGAAATATCAACAGAATACGGCTTGAAGGTGAAATTCCTGGTGCAATGGATATACCATCAGGATGTGCTTTTCATAATAGATGCCATGAAAAAATGGCTAAATGTGAAATCATTGAGCCAGGACTTATGGAGCTTAATGATGGAAGAGTAGTTTCTTGCCATTTGTATGATGAGGGGAGGAGTTAAAGTGACAGCTGAAAAAATGAAGATAATAGTTAAAAAAATTCTTGTAAATATATTAATGCTCCTTATAATCCTATTTATTGTTATAGCTGTAACAGGAATACCTGTAGATTTTGGCATTACTTCATCTAATGGTATAAGTAAACCCAATATGGAAATAAATGTAATTTTTGAAAATATAAAAAATAATTTTAAGGTATTTTTGAACGGTGAAGCTTTTAATGTTATGATTCAAGGAGAAACTATAGGACAGCTATTAACTAAAACAGCAACGAAAAGTTTATCTATATTATTTTTTGGAACTATCTTAGCAATAATCATTGGAATTCCAAAGGGAATTATAGACAGTAGAAAAAAGGATAGAAGCGGAACAATAAAGTTGCTTCAATCTCTGATACCTCTTTCAGTACCTGATGTTTTAACGATAGCCCTTGTACAAGGAATCGCTATATATCTATATAATAATAAAGTTTCAATATTTGGACTAGGACCGCTGCCAGCCTTTGGAGATGAAACCTTTGGAAGTGCAATTTATCCTATAATCTCAATAGCAATACTTCCTGCAGCATATATTGCCAGGATAGCAGCTACTACAATAGAAGAAAACTTTACAAAACCATATATACTTGCAGCTAAAGGAAAGGGATGTTCTAGATTTCAGATTATAAAAAACCATATGATGAAAAACATAATATATGGAGTGTTATCAGGATTTCCAACGGTTATGGGTATAATGTTTTCAAGTCTTATTATCGTAGAAAGACTTTTTTACTTCCGAGGAATGGGATATTATCTAATACTTTTTTATACATCGGAATTGATTCCACCATATGAAGCAGGAGTTGCATTTACAGCCTTTATTGTATTTCTAGCAATTCTTTACTATTTCATTTTTATGATTTTTAATAGCTTAAAAAACATCATATTACCTAAGACAAAGTCTTATTAAGGAGGTATAATATGACATTGCTTCGGGTTAAGAATTTAAAAACATATTTTTATTTAGATGGAAAGAAATATCCTGCTGTAGACGATATAAGCTTTACTCTAGATAAAGGAAAAACAATAGCAATTATCGGAGAGTCTGGAAGTGGAAAAAGTGTAACCTCTCTCTCTATCATGGGATTAATCGACTTTCCAGGAAAAATAATTGGAGGAGAAATATGCTATAACGGAGAAGACTTGCTTAAAAAAGGTGAAAAGGAAATGAGGCACATAAGGGGAAATGAAATAGCTATGATATATCAGGATCCAATGTCAACCTTAAACCCAATGAATAAGGTAGGAGACCAGATTGCAGAAGCCTTAATGATTCATAAAAAAGTTAATAAAAAAGACTCAAAAAAAGTTGTTATAGAATTGATTAAGGCTGTGGGTATTTCAGATGGGGAAGAAAGGTATAACCACCTTCCTAATCAATTTAGTGGAGGAATGAGACAAAGGCTTATGATAGCTATGGCAATAGCTTGCAACCCCAAAATACTCATAGCTGATGAACCTACCACAGCTCTAGATGTTACAATTCAAGCAGAAATTTTAGATTTACTACGTAGTCTTAAGAATAAATACAATATGTCCATAATATTAAATACCCATGACTTGGGAGTAGTAGCAGAAATGGCAGATGAAGTAGTAGTAATGTATTGTGGAAAAATCATGGAAATGGCACCAAATGAAGAACTATTCGAAAATCCTATAAATCCATATACAAAAAAGCTGATGGAGTGTATTCCGAAGATAGATGATAGAAAAAAGAGGCTAGATACAATTGAAGGATATGTTCCTCATCTATCAGAGTTATCAAATGGATGTAGATTTTCGGATCGTTGTCATGAAGCCTTTGAAAAATGTAGAAATGAATTACCCGAGTTAAGGGAGATTTCTAAAGGCCATTGGTCTAGATGTTGGCTTCATGAAGAAGATGCTTAAGAAGGTAGAAATAGATAGTGTACTAAACTGAATGTGAAAATACATTTAATATGAATTATTGCAATGAGATGATTTTCTATATATACTTTGATTATCCAAAATTGTTAGATATAATTGTAATGATAAAATTAAGGAGGTTTAATAAAATGGTAATAGGTGCTTATTAATTAATTTTCTAAATTGAAAATTGTGTTAAAGAAAGATTTTAAATGCCTATATAATTAGGTTTTTTAGTATGCTTTTTTTGAAATAATAGGTAGAATTAATCATTTTATAGAACGATAATTAAATCTTAATTTTATATAACATACTTGTAAGAATATGTTATCTTAAGAGTATTTTATAATATAAAATAACGTTTATTTAAGGCTATAGGATGCATATAACATCTTATAGCCTTTTGTTCTATTAAAAAACTTAATAACAGATTCCTGGTGCTAGGAAGATTTTGAACTTTGTATAGGCATTAAATAATATAAGAATACTTAAAGGGGGAGAATATCATGGAGAGTAAAGCAAAAATGATAAGAGATTTAGATAGGATAATAAATGAATATGTTAATGTTGAATTTGTACCTGGATTATCAGTAGGCGTGGTATATAATAATGAAGTTATTTATACAAAAGGTTTTGGAGTGAAAAATGTAGATACAAAAGAACTTGTTGATGAGAAATCTCTTTTTCACATGGCATCAGTATCAAAGACCTTTGTTGCTACAGGAATAATGCAATTAGTTGAACAAGAAAAAATTAACTTGGATGAATATTTAATAGAGTATTTACCTTATTTTAATCTGAAGGATGATAGATATAAGCAAATAACAATAAGACAATTATTAACTCATACATCCGGTATGCCAGATGAAGATGACTATGAATGGGATAAGCCACAATATGATGAAGAAGCTTTAGAGAGGTACGTTAGAAGTATTGATGGAAGAGAGCTTATGTGGGAACCAGGAGAAAAGTTTGCTTATAGTAATATCGCTTATGAGATTTTAGGAAATGTTATTGAAAAAGTATCAGGTATGTCCTTTGAAAAATATATGGAAGACAATATTCTAAGTATTGTACAAATGCGAGAAAGCAATTTTTTAAAACCTTTAGTTTCAAAGGATTTACTTACAAGTCCCCATATATTAGATATAAAAAATGGATATGGTGCTACAGTTAGTGAAGTTTTTCCTTATAATAGATCACACGGGCCAAGCTCTACTTTGTGTTCTAACGTAGTTGAAATGTGTAACTATGCTATTGCTAATATGAATAAGGGCAGATTTGAAGGTAAGAAGATATTAGAATCTAACAGTTATTCAGAACTTTGGAGAGAATATGCATCTACAGGCTGGGGTGGTTATACTTCAGAAATTGGATTGGCATGGTTTTTAGGAAAATATAAGGGAAATAGAGTTAAATCTCATAGTGGCATGGATACAGGATTTAGAAGCAACTTAATAATATTACCTGAGAAAGGGATCGCAGTTGTTATTATGATAAACTCAGATTACATTGGAACTAAAGTTCTATGCACAGGTATTTTAGATATACTTTTAGGGGAAGAGGTTGATTATATAAAGAGATCACTTGCAAGTCATATAGTAAGAACCATGTTTAATAATAACTCAAAAATAGCCTTAGAGGAATATAATACAATAAAACAAAATTCCATTGAAAGATATCTTGTTTATGAAGATGAGTTTAATGCTATTGCTTATAATTTACTGGAAAGAAAAAGAGTTAAAGAAGCCATTGAGGTTCTTAAATTATCAATTGAAATATTTCCAGAATCAGCAAACCTTTATGATAGTCTAGGAGAAATGTATTTACTTCAGGGTAATAAAAAGTTAGCTTTAGAAAACTATAAAAAATCTATTAAGCTAAATCCTAATAATATAGAAGGTAAAAGGATAGTAGAAGAATTAAGCTTATAATCACAAATTTATGACCTATTTGAAAAGGCTTAGATTGTGACATATAGGTCAGTGAGAATGTTAAAAATAATTTACGAGTTAAAAGAATCATAAGAATCATATTTAAATGCCAAGTTATGATTTTTAATAAAAAGCTGTTACTTAAGATTTTTAAGTAGCAGCTTTAACTTTATATAGCTTGACGACTGTCATAATAGCTCAAAAAGAAATTTAAAGAAAATCGTACATTCTATATGTCTATTTTACTGAGAACACTCCAATAAAGGCAGTACTAACTTTTATTATAAGAAATAAGATAAGGCATATTCAAAAAAATAAATAAGTCAGAATGCTCGTCTATTTTGTG
>DCDL01000015.1 GCA_002316385.1 Clostridium sp. UBA1056 | reverse complement strand
TTTAATTTTCAAAGACCATTTAATTTATCGCTTACTATTTACGACTTTTTTAGTTTACTACATAAACTTCATATTGTCAACAACTTTTTAAAACTTTTTAAAACTTTTTAAAACTTTTTAATTTCAATTTGTTGTTTACATATCGTTGTGCATCTCAGCGACAAAATATATATTATCATGATTATTTATACTTCTATATGTATTTAAATCTTATTATTCAATATTATAGTGATATTTCTTTAAAATTCATTATTTTTCTTTAAAATTCATATATTGATACACTTGGATATGTGTTTGCATCATTTTAATTAACTGCCTTACGTATTCCTTCAATTTTATTTGAAATAGTGTAATTAATAATACCTATTAGCTTATTATACTTGTTATTATAAACCTTTTATGCAAATCGATCTTTCTGCTAATTATGGATATAAGGACATTTATTAAATAGATATTCTCTTGAGTATACATATAAAACATTTTGCCATTTTAAAATGTTTTATATGAAACTACTTAAATATTTAACTATTTAACTATTTAAAGTTTTAAATAGTTGCTCTATCCGTGATAATTCCGTGGAGCCTCCCTTTCAAACTCTAACTAAACCTCTAAATGCTTATAGTACTATTAAAATTACTTTAACCACTACAAAACATTAACTTATATATTTAAAGAAAAAGAAAGATCAATATATTTTCATATTTCAATCTTTCTTTTAAAGTATAAATTATTAATTTATTCTATAGCATTATCATCATTTTCTTCAAGCTTATCAGCATCATCTAGCTCTTCATTTACATAACTATCTTCTACTAAGTCACTCTCTGTATTTGTAATTTCATCTATAGGCATTTGTTTATCTTCGTTCTTTTCTTCTTCACTATTATAATTAATTTTAGCTACAGCTACTATATTTACATCTTCTCCAGTTTTCATAAGTGTAACACCCATGGCGTTTCTACTAGTTGTAGATATATCGCTTACATTAATTCTTATTATTATGCCATTATTATTTATTAGCATAATCTCATCTATATCTCTAACTACCCTAGCACTAATAACGTTACCTGTTTTTTCTGAGATTTTATAGGTCTTTATACCTTTTCCACCTCTTCTTTGAAGTGTGTAGTTTTCTATAGCAGTTCTCTTTCCAAAACCTTTTTCACTGATTACAAGAAGTTCTTCGTCTGATTTTGCTATTATCATAGATACAGCAATATCGCCTTCTCTTAGGGTTATAGCTCTAACCCCTGTAGTAGTCCTTCCCATATTTCTGGCTTCTTTTTCACTAAATCTTATAGAGTATCCATCCTTAGTGACGAATAATACTTCATCATCACCTTTAGTTATTCTAACTCCGACAATCTCATCATCTTCTTTTAGATTTATAGCATTAAGTCCATTCTTTCTAATGTTCTCAAACTTATCTAAAGATGTCTTTTTGACCATTCCCGATTTAGTTCCCATTAATAGATAATTATCACTGTCAAAAGTTCTTATAGACATAACTGCTTGTATATTCTCACCTGAGTCTAATGGTAGCATGTTAATTATGTTAGTTCCTTTAGCAGTTCTACCGCCTTCTGGTATTTCATAAGCCTTTAATTTATATACTTTACCCTTGTTAGTGAAAAATAGTATATTATTTAAAGTTGGAGTTATTAAGAAATGTTCTACAAAGTCATCTTCTTTTGTAGTAATACCTTGTATACCTCTTCCACCTCTCTTTTGAGCATTGTAGGTATCTGCTGGTAAACGCTTAATATATCCTCCATGAGTTAGAGTTATTACTATATCCTCATCATCTATTAAATCTTCATCTTCAAAGCTATAAGGATTCTTTTCTATAGCAGTTCTTCTATCATCCCCATACTTTGTTTTTATCTCAATTAATTCATCTTTTATTATATTAAGTAATATCTCTTCACTATTAAGTATTGATTGTAAATAAGCTATTGTTTTCATTAACTCATTATACTCATCTTCAATTTTATCTCTTTCTAGACCTGTTAATCTCTGTAATCTTAGGTCTAAAATAGCTTGAGCTTGCTTTTCTGAAAGATTAAACTTTTCAATCAATCCATCTTTAGCTTCTTGAGCTGTCTTAGATGCTCTAATTAAAGATATAACTGCATCAATGTGATCAAGAGCAATTCTTAAACCTTCAAGTATATGAGCTCTTGCATTAGCTTTATCTAAATCAAAAATAGTTCTTCTTGTAACTACATCTCTTTGATGGTTTAAGTAATGAACTAAAATTTGTTTTAAATTGAGCACCTTAGGTTCATTATCAACTAATGCAAGCATGATTACTCCAAAGGTATCTTGCATTTTTGTATGTTTATAGAGTCTATTTAAAACAACATTTGCATTTGCATCTCTTTTTAATTCTATAACAATTCTCATACCGTCTCGATCTGATTCATCTCTTAAATCAGATATACCATCTATTTTCTTTTCCTTAACTAGATTTGCTATAGATTCTATAAGATTTGCTTTGTTAACCATATATGGTATCTCTGAAACTATTATTCTATTTCTACCATTATGTTCTTCTATTTCAGCTTTTGATCTAACTAGAATCCTTCCTCTACCTGTTTCATAAGCACTTCTAATACCACTTCTACCTAGTATTATTCCGCCTGTAGGGAAGTCTGGACCCTTAATCTCAGACATTAAATCATCAACCGTAGCTTCTTGATTATCAATAAGCATTATCACAGCATTTATCACTTCAGTAAGATTATGTGGTGGTATATTAGTGGCCATACCAACTGCTATACCTGAAGATCCATTTACAAGTAACGTTGGAAATCTTGCTGGTAAGACTTCTGGTTCTTTTTCTTCACCATCAAAGTTTGGTATAAAGTCTACAGTTTCTTTATTGATATCACGAAGCATTTGACTAGTAATTTTACTCATCTTAGCTTCTGTATATCTCATTGCAGCTGCACCGTCACCATCTACAGATCCAAAGTTTCCGTGACCATCTACTAGCATATATCTTATTGAGAAATCTTGTGCCATTCTAACTAACGCATCATATACTGAGCTATCACCATGTGGGTGATATTTACCAAGTACATCTCCGACTATTCTGGCACATTTTCTATAACCTTTTTCATAAGTTATTCCTAATTCATGCATAGAGTATAAAATTCTTCTATGAACAGGTTTTAATCCATCCCTAACATCTGGTAGTGCCCTTCCAACAATAACACTCATAGCGTAATCTATATAGGACTTTTTCATTTCATATTTTATATCTATTGGTATTATCTTATCCATAGTATCCATATTTACACCTACCTTTACTATAGTCTAATACTATATATCTAAGTTGCTAACTTTTTTAGCATTCTCTTGTATAAACTCTCTACGTGGCTCTACCTTATCTCCCATTAGAATGGTAAATATCTCATCTGCCGCCATAGCATCTTCAACATTCACTTGCAATAAAGTTCTTGTTGATGGATCCATTGTAGTACTCCACAATTGATCTGGATTCATCTCTCCAAGACCTTTATATCTTTGAATGTCTGTACTATTGTCTTTTCCACCCAATTCTTCTATTACCACATCTAATTCATAATCACTATATGTGTATTTCTCAAATTTACCCTTTTTAATTTTATAAAGAGGAGGTTGCGCAATAAATACATGCCCATTATCTATTAGCTCTCTCATATATCTATAGAAGAATGTAAGTAGAAGAGTTCTTATATGTGCCCCATCTACATCAGCATCTGTCATTATAATTATTTTATTATACCTAATCTTAGATACATCAAAATCCTTACCAACACCTGCACCAAAGGCTGTTATCATAGATCTTATAGAGTCAGATGCCAATATCTTATCAAGTCTCTGTTTCTCTATATTCATTATTTTTCCTCTTAGTGGAAGTATCGCTTGGAATCTTCTATCTCTTCCTTGCTTAGCTGAGCCTCCTGCAGAGTCTCCCTCAACTATATAAATTTCACACTCTGATGGATCTTTAGAAGAACAGTCAGCAAGTTTTCCTGGTAAACTCGTACTCTCAAGCACAGACTTTCTTCTTGTTAACTCACGAGCCTTTTTTGCAGCCTCTCTTGCTCTCGCTGCATTTAAAGCCTTATCTATAATACTCTTACCTACAGATGGATTTTCTTCTAGAAACTCGCTTACAACTTCTCCTAATATTGATTCTACAATACCTCTAACTTCGGTGTTACCTAACTTAGTTTTGGTTTGACCTTCAAACTGAGGCTCTGTAAGCTTAACAGATATAACTGCTGTTAAACCTTCTCTAACATCTTCTCCGCTTAAGTTTTTATCATTTTCTTTTAAAAATCCAAATTTTTTAGCATAATCATTAAGAACTCTAGTCAAAGCAGTCTTAAAACCAACTAAGTGAGTTCCACCTTCCACTGTATCTATATTGTTTGCAAAGGAAAATAAATTCTCGTTATATGTGTCATTATACTGAAATGCTATCTCTACTGAAGTTGTATTTTTTATTCCCTCTATATAAACTGGTTCATTATGAACTTTTCCTTTATTTCTATTCAAATATTCAACAAAGGATTTTATACCACCTTCATAATGGAACTGATTATTTTTTTCATCTCTTTCATCCGTAATTGTAATATTTATACCTTTATTAAGAAATGCCAACTCTCTTAATCTTTGAGATAATGTATCGTATTCAAATTCGATAGTTTCAAAAATTTCTTTATCAGGTATAAAATGAATTGTTGTTCCATGATCATCTGTATTACCAATTTTTTCGAAAGGAGTAACTGTTTTTCCTCTAGAGAAACTTTGATACCATATGTGACCTTCTCTTTTTACTGTAACTTCACAAAGTTCTGATAATGCATTGACAACAGAAGCCCCAACACCGTGTAGACCTCCGGATACTTTATATCCTCCACCACCAAACTTTCCACCAGCGTGGAGTACTGTCATTATAACTTCAATTGTAGGTATATTCATTTTTGGATGTATTCCTACTGGCATTCCTCTTCCATCATCTATTACTGTAACTGAATTATCTTTATGAATGGTAACCTGTATATTTCTACAGAAACCTGCTAATGCTTCATCTATACTATTATCAACAATTTCATAAACTAAGTGATGTAAGCCCCTGATGCTAGTACTTCCAATATACATTCCAGGTCTTTTTCTAACTGCCTCAAGTCCTTCAAGTACTTGTATCTGATTTTCATCATATCTTTCATTATTAACCATAGCTATCCTCCTAACTTAATCTAAAGTTCACAGTATGACATATTAGTCCTTTTGCATAAAGTAGATGATGATATAGGTGATAAATAAATCTTACTTTTCTTGTTTACTTCAGCTATAATAAACGATTTAGGTTTATCGTTAGTTATACGTTGTACAAATCCATCTTCTTCAGCTAATCTTAAAAATTGACTAGTATCTGGACTGTACATAGTAGACTCTATATCAAAAATCCCTATTATGTCCTTAATTGGTACAACTATACTTTCGCCTAAGTGTAAAAACATAGTATTTCCCCCTAACTACATCAAATTATTTCTTCTATGCTTCCTTGTTCAACATTAAATATTTTCATGTTATTAGCCTTCAAATATTTTTTTATTCCTGTAATTCCTGTACATGTTATTAATGTTTGTATTCCATTTATAGACTTTAATATATATTCTTGCCTTTTTATATCTAATTCAGACAATACATCATCAAGTAATAACAATGGGTATTCTCCAATTAACTCTTTTATGATTTGTAATGATGCAAATTTTATTGTTAAAACAGAAGTTCTTTGCTGTCCTTGTGATCCAAATATCTTTGCATCTATACCATTTATAAATATAGAAAAATCATCTCTATGCGGTCCTATAGATGTAATTTTTTTCTCTAAATCCTTTTTACGATTACTTTTAATCAAGTTATATAAACCATCTCTTAGATTATCGCTACTTTTAAGTTGCATTAAGTATCTAAATTTAATAGATTCCTTTCCTTGAGTTATATCACTATGAATTGTTTTAGAGAATTCATTTAATTTTTCTATATACTCTAACCTCTGAGCTATTATGTAACTTCCAAACTCAGCTAATTTAATGTCATATATATCTATCATATCTATGTTTCCGCTGAATTTCTTTAAGATAACGTTTCTTTCATTTAAAACTTTCTTATAGGAAGATAGACAATGATAATATTTTTTATTCAACTTGCAAAGCTCAATATCTAAAAATCTTCTTCTAAATGCTGGTGAATCCTTAACTATATTTAAATCTTCTGGAGAAAATATAACAACATTAAGGATGCCTACCATATCTTGCAATTTAGATATCTTTATTGAATTTATATTTATAGCCTTTTTACCATCTTTAAAAAGTTTTATATTAATTTTTTTATCTAAACGTTCTTTTACAACATAAGCACTAATATATGCTTCATTGCTATCCCATGCTATAAGCTCTTTATCTTTATTAGTTCTATGTGATTTTCCAATACTTGAATAATATAAAGATTCAAGTATATTAGTTTTTCCTTGTGCATTATCACCTTGAAATACATTAGTCCCATCACATAATTCTAAGGTCATATTTTTATAATTCCTAAAATTTATCAAATTCAAATATTTAACATACATAAAAACACCCACCTAAAATTATATCATAATATATATTCTAAGTGTGAAAATTACTGTAAAAATATAAATATAGCTAAATCTCTTAATTATAATAATAAATACAAAACTCAAAAGGCTGAAATATTTATCAGCCTTATAGTTTATACAATAATGTACTCTTCTTCTTGAAATTTTATTCTATCACTTTGATATAACTTTCTACCTCTTCTTATTTCTACTTCACCATTAACCTTAACATCTCCATTTTGTATATAGAACTTAGCTTCTGATCCTAAGGTAGCAGCGCCAGTAAATTTTAAAAATGAGTCTAGCTTTATAAATTCTGTATCTATTTTTATTTCTACCATATATTTCTCACATCCTAATTATTATTAGCAACTCTTACAGGAAGTATTAAATAAACACTATTATCACTATCTTGATTTCTTATTACACAAGGAGAAACAGTAGATGTGAATTCCATGGTTATATTTTCCTCTTCCATTGTTTTAAATATATCTATTAAGTACTTAGAATTAAATGCAGTTTTAATTCCGTCACCTTGCAATATTATTTGCATTTCTTCTCTAGCCTTTCCCAATTGAGAATTCGAAGTTACAACCAAGGTGTCATCAGATATATCAAATTTTACAAGATTTGTGTTTCCATCCTTCGCCATAAGAGAAGCTCTTTCTATACATCCTAAAATTTCATTTCTATTTACTGTAACTTTCAGATTATGTTCTTTAGGAATAATAGATTCATATTTAATGAAGTCACCTTCTAATAATCTAGAGATAACCTTAGTGTTTCCAAAGTTAAATAAAATGTGATTCTTAGTAAATGTAATTTCAACATTGTCATCTGTATCTTTAAGAATTTTAGAAACTTCATTAAGAGTTTTTCCAGGAATTACTGACTCCTTATTAGACTTGCAATCCATAGACTCACTTTTTAAAGCTACTCTAAAACCATCTAGAGCAACCATATTTAGTTTATTTTCTCTAACTTCAAGTAGCATACCTGTCAATATTGGTCTTGTATCATCTTGAGCAATAGCGAAAATAGTTGATTTTATCATATTTTTTAAAGTTTTTTGTGATACTGATAATACGACATCTTCTTCTATACTAGGTAATGTTGGATATTCTGTTGGATTAAGATATACTAATTGAACGTTTGATCTTTGACATTTTAATTCTACTTCATTATTACTAATTTCAGTTATTTCAACTGTATCATTAGGTAGTTTCCTTATAATTTCTCCAAATATTTTAGAGTCAAGAACTACCTCTCCTTCTTCTATAATATTAGCTGGTACCTTTGTTTCTATGCTAACTTCTATATCAGATCCAATTAAAGTTAATACTCCATCTTTTGCTGATATATATATACCTTGAAGTATAGGTAATGTTGATTTTCCTGTAATAGCTTTTTGAACATCTGAAATTGCTTCTTGTAATAAATTCTTTTCTATTAAGAACTTCATATTAAATCCTCCTTATACACATAAAAAATTACTATAAATAGCTTAGATAACTAAATAAATTTAGTAGTAGTAGTAGTAGGGGCTGTTGATTTGTTGATAAGTACTTCTAAGCCAATAATATCAACAAATTCTGTGTAAAATAAATTGTGGATAAACTAATTTTGAAATTCAGTAGTTATCCACAGTATTAAGAATATATTTTTTTTGAAAAACAATCCACAATGAATCTTTTTAAAATTAACAACACTTGTTATTAATTACTTTTGATTTATTCTCTTGGTTAGTTCAGCTATAGCTGATTGAAGACTTTCGTCTTTTTTTAAGTTTTGAGAAATCTTTTCATATGCATGGATTACTGTTGTATGATCTCTGCCTCCGAATGCCTCTCCTATCTTAGGTAACGAAGTATCTGTAAGTTTTCGTGAAAGGTACATGGCAATTTGTCTTGGAAATGCAACATTTCTAGTCCTTCGAGCGGACTTAAAGTCATCTACCTTTAAATTGTAATAACTAGATACAATATCTTGAATTAATTCAATAGTAACTTGTCTTGAGTTTCTATTGGATATAATGTCTTTTAGAGCCTCAGAAGCTAAATCTACACTTATATCTTTGTTTGTTAAAGATGAATAAGCTACTATTCTTATTAAAGCACCTTCTAGTTCTCTTATATTAGATTTAATTTGTGTAGCTATATATACCATAACTTCATTAGGGATATTTAAGTTTTCTACATCAGCCTTCTTTTTTAAGATAGCAATTCTCGTTTCAAAGTCAGGGGGTTGTATATCTGCTATAAGACCCCATTCAAATCTAGATCTTAGCCTATCTTCTAATGTAGGAATTTCCTTAGGTGGCCTATCACTTGAGAGAATTATTTGCTTATTTGCATCATGAAGAGCATTAAAAGTATGGAAGAACTCTTCTTGAGTAGACTCCTTACCTGCTATAAATTGAATATCATCAATAAGAAGTACATCTACATTCCTGTATTTGTTTCTAAATTCAACATTCTTATCATCTTTAATAGAGTTAATAAGCTCATTTGTAAATTTCTCTGACGAAACGTAAACTACCTTAGATTTTGAATTAACTGTTTGTATGTAACTTCCAATGGCATGCATTAAATGTGTTTTTCCAAGTCCAACTCCTCCATAAATAAATAGAGGATTATAAGCCTTTGCTGGTGATTCTGCTACAGCTAAAGAAGCCGCATGAGCAAACCTATTACTATTTCCTATGACAAAGGAATCAAAGGTATATTTAGGATTTAGTGTTGCAGACATTTCATCATTTACGACTAGATTAGACCTATTATTTGTACGTTTAGAAGGAGATGCATCTAAATCAGAAGCTTCTTCAGAACTTATAACGAAATGTATGGAATAAGATTTATTACATGCTGCTTGAATAGAATTTTTTATTAAGTCTTTATATCTATTCTCTAGGATATCCTTAGTGAAGTCATTACGAACACCAAGAGTTATGGATGAATCAGTCATTTTTAATGGGTCAATACTTTTAATCCAAGTATTAAAACTAACTTCTGTGAGTTCAGCTTTAAGTATTTCTAAGGCTTTTTCCCAAATTTCATTTACATAGGTGTTCATGTTATATCCTCCTCTTAAAATATTTATATCTATAATTAATAGTAGAAAAGAGATAAAAATCCACAAGAGTATCAACAGAATAATAGATATATATAAAGTTGTTTACAATTGTTAAAATTTTTATTCACATGTTTATAATTTGTGTTTTTATCAAATAATAGGTTAGACTTACTAACAATATATAATTATGAGTTATACACAGATAAAACTGGTGAGAAATATTAGATTTTCATTGAAAAACACAAAAAAATGAGAAAAAATAAGAGTTATTCACAGAATAATCAACAGATTGTGTATAACTTGTTCAAAAAATAACTTATCAACATCCATACATAATGATATCAAAAGATTACAAGCTATTCAATAAGTTATCCACAAAAAATATAGTTTTGTGGAATTTTTATTAACAAGGTTGTTTAAAAACATAAAAAAATGATATATTAGTAATGTTAGAAAATGTTATAAATAGTTGTCTTGACATAAGAGGTCCTTACATTTATAATTTAATAGTGAAACTTATAAAGTAGTGATAATTTAATTGCTATAAATGACATATAAGATGAAGGGGGTGCAAGCGCATGTTCATGACTTACCAACCTAAAAAAAGACACAGAAAGAAAGAGCATGGATTCAGAAAGAGAATGAGTACTGCTTCTGGAAGAACTGTTCTTAAGAGAAGAAGACAAAAAGGAAGAAAAAAATTGACAGCATAAGGGCCGCTAATGTGGCCTTTTTCTGTAATTAGAAAGAGAGCAACAGAAAGCTATGAAAGAGGAAAGGCTAAGAAAAAACCCTGAGTTTAGATTAGTATATAGGAGAGGAAAATCTTTATCTACGTCTTTATTAGTGTTATACGTATTCAAAAATAAAAAAGGAATTAATAGAGTGGGAATATCAGTAAGTAAGAAAGTAGGAAAGAGTGTAGTCCGTAGTAGAGTGAAGAGGCTTATAAGTGAAAGTGTTAGATTAAATAAGCAAGGACTAAAACAGGGGTATGATCTAGTCTTTGTTGCAAGAAGTGCTTCAAAGGATAAGAGTTATAAA
The DNA here is from genome assembly GCA_002316385.1 of Clostridium sp. UBA1056. GTDB lineage: Bacteria > Bacillota > Clostridia > Clostridiales > Clostridiaceae > Clostridium_J. The sequence goes on along the minus strand of DCDL01000015.1, from coordinate 68,167 downwards.
GAAATTGAAAACTCAGTTAAATATTTATTTAAGAAATCAGGGCTTAATAATGTTGAAAAAAATATTACTAAGGGTAATTAAATTTTATAGAAAATATATATCTCCCATGAAGGTGCCGTGCTGCATATATGAACCAAGCTGCTCATTATATGCAATTCAAGCTATCGAAAAATATGGCGCAGTCAAAGGGAGCTTTATGGCTATTAAGAGGATTTTACGGTGTCATCCTTATCATAAAGGAGGATATGACCCGGTTAAATAGAAAATCTTAGGAGGGGTTAATTTGACAAATTACTTATCTGGTATATTTGAACAGATATTTTATGCAGTGCATAATTTTGTTCAGTTATTTACGGCAAATCCAAACATATCTTTTGGAGTTGCAATAATATTATTTACATTACTTGCAAGAATATGTTTATTGCCACTATCGCTGAAGCAAACTAAAGCTACAGTTAAAATGAGTGCAATTCAACCTGAAATAAAAAAACTTCAGGAAAAGTATAAAAACGATCCTCAAAGACAACAAGCCGAAATGATGAAACTGTATAAAGAGCATAATGCATCACCGTTTAGTGGATGTTTACCGATGCTTATTCAATTTCCTATTATAATAGCATTATTTTATGTATTTAAATCAATAGATTATCAAGGGGCTGGATTTTTATGGTTGCCAGATTTAGCACAAAAGGATCCAACTATGATATTACCAATAGTTTCAGGATTAACAACTTATTTTTCTAGTAAGGCTATGCAACCAGCAACTGGAGATGCAGCTAAGCAAACTGGTATGATGAATATTGGTATGTCAATTTTCTTTGGATTTATGTCATTACAATTCCCAGGTGCATTGGTACTTTATTGGACTGTAGGAAACTTAATCCAAATGGCTCAATCTATGATATTAAATAAAATTTATAAAAAGCCTGAAACTAAATCGGCGTAATAGAACCATTTTATTATTGAAAGGGCGGTATCTAAAGCATGAAAAGTATTGAAACAATTGGTAAAACTGCTGAAGAAGCTATACAAAATGCCTTAAAAGAATTAAATGTTACAGAAGATAAAGTTGCTATAGAAGTATTAGAAGAGGGTAGCAAAGGATTTTTAAATATAATAGGGGTTAAGCCAGCAAAAGTTAAGGTAACGCTAAAGAGAGATCATATAGGAGATGCTAAAAAATTCCTAAGAGATGTTCTTAATGCCATGAATATAAAAGCTGAAATTCATATAAAAGAAGAGAATAACGAAATAAACATCAATTTAATAGGTCCTAATATGGGTGTGTTAATAGGATATAGAGGAGAAACATTAGACTCTCTTCAATATTTAGTGAGTTTAGTAGTAAACAAAAATCACGATGAAACATATAAGAGAGTAATTCTTGATACAGTTAACTATAGACATAATAGACAAGAAACACTTAAAAAATTAGCCTTTAAAATGAGTGAAAAGGCTAGAATTAATGGAAAAACTTTAAAGCTAGAACCTATGAATCCATATGAAAGAAGAGTTATTCATTCAACATTACAAAACAATGCATATGTAACTACCCATAGTGAAGGTGAAGAGCCTTATAGAAGAGTAGTTATTGAATTAAAGAAAGCCTAAAGGCTTTCTTTTTATATTTTCAAATAATGTGATACAATAGTGATTTGTGGGTACAATTTATATTAAGTTATGTTTGAATATTAAAAAGGAGGGAATAAAATGAAGGATTTTGATACAATAGGAGCTATATCAACAAGTATAGGTGAAGGTGGAATTGCTATTGTAAGAATTTCTGGAGATAAGGCTAAAGAGGTTGTTGATAAAATATTTCAAGCTAAAAATGGTAAGTCAATTAAAGATATGAAAAGTTATACCATGAAATATGGTTATATAATAGATGAAAATAATAATCACATTGATGAAGTTATAGTCTCATTTATGAAGGGACCTAGAAGCTTTACAGCTGAAGATACTATAGAAATAAACTGCCATGGTGGAGTAGTTGCTACAAATAAGGTTTTAGAGCAAGTTATAAAGCAAGGGGTTAGGCTTGCTGAGCCAGGAGAATTTACTAAAAGAGCATTTTTAAATGGAAGAATAGATTTATCACAAGCTGAAGCTGTAATAGATATAATTAATGCTAAAACCGATTTAAGTATGAAATCAGCATTAATGCAAAGCGAAGGAGCAATTTCCAAGGAAATACAAGAATTAAGAGGAAAATTATTATCAACTATTGCACATATAGAGGCTACTGTAGATTATCCAGAAGATGATTTAGAAGAAGTTACAGCTGAAATGGCTATAAAAGACTTAGAAGTAATCAAAAAAGAAATCAAAGAATTTATAGAAACAGCAGAGGAAGGAAAGATACTAAGAGAAGGGTTAAGTACAGTAATTGTAGGTAAGCCTAATGTAGGAAAATCATCTCTTTTAAATGCTTTAACTAAAGAAAATAGAGCTATAGTTACAGATATTCCTGGTACTACAAGAGATGTTATAGAAGAATATATAAATATATCAGGAATTCCTATAAAAGTAATTGATACTGCTGGCATAAGGGAAACAGATGATGTAGTAGAAAAAATAGGAGTAGAAAGATCAAGAGCTAAAATTAACGATGCTGATTTAATTATCCTTATATTAGATTCCAGCAACGACTTAAGTGAGGAAGATAAGGAAATTATTAATCATATAAGTAATAAAAAATATATGATATTATTAAACAAGAGTGATTTAAATAGTAAAATTACTCAAGGTAATTTACAAAATATTAATTGTAAAAATATATATAGTATATCAGCTAAAACTGGTGAAGGTATAGATAAAGTTAGAACAGCTATTAAAGATATGTTCTTTAAAGGTGAGATTAGTACTAATAATATTATAATAACTAATACAAGGCATAAAGAAGCTCTTTTAAGAGCTTATGAATGTATTGAGAGTGCTATAGATACCTTAAATCATACTTTTGCTATTGATCTTGCATCTATTGATATAAGAAATGCATGGACATTTTTAGGTGAGATAACAGGAGACTCTTTAGAAGAGAATATTATAGACAAAATATTCAAGGATTTTTGTCTAGGGAAATAGAGGTGAGAGGTAAAATGATGAAATATTTAGCAGGAGATTATGATGTAGTTGTAGTAGGAGCCGGGCATGCTGGATGTGAGGCAGCATTAGCTACAGCAAGAATGGGACTAAAAACCTTAATGTGTACACTTAATCTTGATAGTTTAGCTCTTATGCCATGTAACCCTAACATCGGAGGTACTGCAAAGGGGCATTTAGTTAGAGAAATAGATGCACTAGGTGGAGAGATGGGGATAAATATAGATAATACTTATATTCAATCTAGAATGCTCAATATATCTAAAGGACCAGCAGTCCATTCACTTAGAGCACAAGCAGATAAAAAAAGATATTCCGAAAGAATGAAGCATGTTATAGAAACAGAGCCAAATTTAGATTTGAAACAGCTTGAGGTTGTAAATATTGATGCACCTAATAATGTAGTTAAAGGTGTACTTACTAAGTATGGTGCTTATTTCACATGTAAAGCAGTAATTCTAACAAGTGGTACTTACTTAAAATCTCAGGTAATAATAGGTGAAGTAGTAGTAAATGAAGGACCAAGTGGGTTGTTCCCAGCCAATGAATTGTCAAAATCACTAATAGATTTAGGTATTTCATTAAGAAGATTCAAAACAGGAACACCAGCAAGGATTAATGCAAGATCAGTAGATTTCTCAAAGATGGAGGAGCAAAGGGGTGACGAGGAAGTTATTCCATTTTCATTTATGAGTGACAAGATACAAAGACCGCAAGTATCTTGCTATTTAACTTATACTAATCAGAAAACTCATGACGTAATATTAAAGAATATAGATAGATCACCACTCTATAATGGCGCTATAAAAAGTACAGGGCCAAGATATTGTCCATCTATTGAAGATAAAGTGATGAGATTTAGAGATAAAGAAAGACATCAATTATTTATAGAACCAGAAGGAGAAAGTACTGAAGAAATGTATGTTCAAGGAATGAGTAGTTCTCTTCCAGAAGATGTACAGTTGGAATTCTTAAGAACAATAGAAGGGCTTGAGAATGTGGAAGTAATGAGAACAGGATATGCAATAGAATACGATTGTATAGATCCTACACAATTGAAGCTATCATTAGAATTTAAACATATAGATGGGTTATTCTCAGCAGGACAAATAAATGGAAGCTCTGGTTATGAAGAAGCAGCTGGTCAAGGAATCCTTGCAGGAATAAACGTAGCTCTTAAAATTAAAGGAAAAGAGCCTTTAATTTTAAAAAGATCTGATGCTTATATAGGTGTTTTAGTAGATGATTTAGTTACAAAAGGAACTAATGAACCTTATAGAATGATGACCTCAAGATCTGAATATAGACTTTTATTAAGACAAGATAATGCTGACTTAAGATTAACAGAAATAGGTTATGAAGTTGGATTAGTGAAAGAGGAAAGATATAAGGCATTTGTTAAGAAAAAAGAAGAAATTAATGAAGAAATAGAAAGATTAAAAAAACTTCAAATAACAGGGAAAAAAGAAATAAATGAATTCTTAATAAATATGGGCTCTGCTGAAATTAAGAAACCAACTTCATTATATGAGTTAATTAAGCGTTCAGAATTAGATTACTATAACATCACGGAACTAGATCCAGATAGAAAAGAACTTAGTAGACAAGTTACAGAACAAGTCAATATAGTATCTAAATATGAAGGGTATATAACAAAGCAATCAGAGCAAATTAGTCAATTTAAAAAATATGAAAATAAACTTATGCCTGAAGAGTTAGACTATAATCAAATTAAAGGTTTAAGAACAGAGGCTATTCAAAAGCTAGCGGCAATAAGACCTATAAATATAGGCCAAGCATCTAGAATATCTGGGGTATCTCCAGCAGATATAAATGTGTTATTGATATTTTTAGAGCAAAGAAAAAGAAGTTTAAATATAGAAGAGTAATAGATATAGTATTTAAAGATATAAAAATATATATACTTACTAATACCTACTAATTATTTATGTTTATAATTAGTAGGTATTAGTTTAAAATAGAAGTATAGGCTTAAAATTATATTGACACATATAAAATTTAGTTATACGGAGGATTAAAATGAAGTATTTTGATATGTTAAAAGAAGCTTGTGAGAATGAGGGATTAACCTTTGATGATAAAATGTATAATAACTTTATTGAGTATAAAGAATTAATTAAAGAATGGAATGAAAAAATTAATTTAACTGCAATAACAGAAGATGAGGAAATTATAAAAAAGCATTTTATTGATTCAATTAAAGTATTTAAATTTCCATATGTAAAAGAAGCTAAGAATATTATAGATATAGGTACAGGTGGAGGATTTCCAGGAATCCCTATGAAAATAGTAAAATCAGATTGTTCAATGGTACTTTTAGACTCTTTAAATAAAAGAATAAATTTTTTGAATGAAGTTATAGATAAATTAGATTTAAATGATATAAAAACTATTCATGGTAGAGCAGAAGATTTTGCACAAAGAACAGAATACAGAGAAAATTTTGATTTGGCTGTATCTAGAGCAGTAGCTAATTTAACTGTTTTATTAGAATTATGTCTACCTTATGTAAAGGTCGGAGGTTATTTTGTAGCCTTAAAGGGTCCATCTATAGAAGAAGAGATAAAAGATGCAACGGTAGCACTTAGAGTATTAGGAGGTTCTATTAAAGAAATAATAGAGGTTGATATAGCAGGTAGTGACCTTAAACATAATTTATTAGTAGTAAAAAAGATTAAAGAGACACCTAAAAAATATCCAAGAAAAGCTGGAACAGCAAATAAAAGTCCTATAAAATAAATTTCTAGAAATATTTATATTAATTGTGAAATATAAAGAGGAATTTTAAGACTGATATAGAATTTTAATTAAAGATAAGGAATTTTATAAAAGGATGGTATAAAATGGAGAATACTATTAATTATATAGAGGTCGATTCGATATGTCCCAATCTTTATCAGCCGAGGAAAGTATTTGACGAGGAATCAATACAAGAGCTTGCACAATCAATAAAGGTTTATGGAATAATTCAACCTTTATCAGTTAGAAAAATAGATGAGGATAATTATGAGCTAATCGCAGGTGAAAGAAGATTAAGAGCAGCTAAAGAAGCTGGATTATCAAAAGTACCAGCTATAGTAGTTAATATTAATGATAGGGATTCTGCTGCGATTGCTTTATTAGAAAATTTGCAGAGAGAGGACTTAAATTTTTATGAGGAAGCATTAGCATATCATAATTTAATTAAAGTACATTCTTACACTCAAGAACAATTATCAGAGGTTATAGGTAAGAAGCAATCTACTATAGCAAATAAGTTAAGAATTTTAAAATTAGATGAAAAGATAATTAGCACAATAATTGGTAATAAATTAACTGAGAGACATGCTAGAGCATTATTAAAAATACCTACTGAAGAACTACGTTATCAGGTATTAGAAAGTGTAATAAAGAATGGATTAAATGTAAAAAAGACAGAAGAACTTATAGATAGAGAATTACTTAAATTAGCACATAGTGAAGTTGCCTCAGATGGAAAAAAGAGAATAAAGGGGTCTTTTAGTCCAGCTATATATGTTAATACTGTAAAACAAGTTTTTGATAAATATGGAGTAGAGGCTAAATATAGATCTAAAGAGTTGGATGATAGTATACAAGTTACTATAACAATAAAAAAGAAATAATATTTAATATAATAATTTATATAGAAGACTACAAAATGTTTCACGTGAAACATTTTGTAGTCTTTTATCGATTAATGGAGTTTTATATGTAATTAAAGTGATAAGAAGAAGAATTAAATATCACTTTAATTACAAAAATTTTTATTAGAAATATATGGATCATCATGAAGAAAGCATCTAATTGTTACAGGAATTACTCTATTCATTAGAGTTAAGAGTCTTTTATATCTTACGATTATATTAGATATAGAAGTAGTCAATATTTTTATTATTAATTTAGATGAAATAATACATTTATTATAGATAATAAAGAAATTTTTCTTTTCTTCTTATATATAAGTTTTAATAAAGTTTCTATATTAAATATGATTGCAATCCTAGATTACACTAGGGAGTATTAATGAATTTTATTTATTGGAACTTATATATTGATAAAAAATATAAATACTTATTAATTTATATAATAATCCCTTTAAATAAAATCTATATCAATATATAATATAAATATATAAGTTTTAATAAAGTTTCCACATTTAATATACTTGCAATCCTAGATATCTTAAAGAATATTAATGAATTTTATTTGTTGGAACTTATATGCATAGAAAAATTAAAATTTATACCAATTAAGAATATTAGTAAAGTAAAAATTAAGTAGATCTATTATTTTGCATAAGGCCTACTATGGATAAGGGGGATAATATGAAGGTAATATGTATTTTCAATCAAAAAGGAGGAGTTGGAAAAACAACTACTAATATAAATTTATGTTCATATTTAGCAATGAATGGATATAAAGTTCTATCTATAGACATAGATCCACAAGGAAACACAACTAGTGGTATAGGGTTAGATAAGAGAAAGATACATTGTTCTATGTATGATGTATTAACAAGTAATGTTTCTTTAAAAGAGGTTATCAAAAAAAGTGAAATAGTAGATAACTTTTATATTGCACCTTCAACTATGACTTTAGCAGCTGCTGAAGTTGAAGTTATAAGTCAAGAGCAGAGAGAGAAAGTTTTAAAGAATAAAATTGATGAAGTAAAGGATGATTATGATTATATATTTATAGATTGCCCACCTTCTTTAGGGGTATTAACTATTAATGCATTAACAGCATCTGATTCAGTTTTAATACCAATTCAATGTGAATTTTATGCCCTTGAAGGAGTAGGCCAATTAATGAGTACTATACAATTAATCAAGAGGTATCTTAATACTGGACTTGAAATTGAAGGCGTAATTATGAGTATGTATGATAGTAGAACTAAATTATGTAATGAAGTAGTGGAAGAAATAAAAAAATACTTTAGTGATAAGGTATATAACACTTTCATACCAAGAAATGTTAAGGTAGCAGAATCACCTAGTTTTGGGCTTCCCATCATGCTATATGATGATAAATGTAAAGGAGCAGAAGCTTTTGAAGCTTTAACTGAAGAGTTTATTAATAGACAAGGAGGAAAGTAGCATGAAGAAAACAGGGGCTTTAGGAAAAGGCTTATCATCATTAATTCCAGAAAATGATTTTCAAGATAGTAACAATGGACAAGTTATAAATATAGATATAAATCTAATTAAGCCTAATAAAGATCAACCAAGAAAACATTTTGATAATGAGAAATTAATGGAGTTAGCTAATTCTATTAAGGAACATGGAATAATACAACCTATTGTAGTTAGAAAAGAAGAGAAGATTTATGTAATAATTGCCGGTGAACGTAGATGGAGAGCAGCGAAATTATTAAACCTAAAAGAAGTACCAGTAATCATTAAAGATTTGTCAGATGTAGAAGTTGTGCAAATTTCTTTAATTGAAAATATAATTAGAGAAGATTTAAATCCTATAGAAGAAGCGACAGCATATAAAAAATTACTAAATGATTTTAACTTAACTCAGGAAGAGATAAGCAAGCAGGTCTCAAAATCTAGAAGTACTATAGCCAATTCCTTAAGATTACTAAATTTAGATGAAAGAATACAAGGATATTTGATTGAAGGTGTACTCTCAGAAGGTCACGGTAGGTCAATATTATCTTTAGAAAATAAAGATGATCAATATGTAGTAGCTCAAAAAGTTATTGATGAAAATTTAAATGTTAGGCAAACAGAATTATTAGTAAGAAATTACTATAAGAGTAATGATAGAAAAGAAACTAAAAAAGTAGAAGATAATATATATTATAAGGATATAAAATCAAAATTAGAAAATCATTTTAATACAAAGGTAAGTATTAGTAATAATTCAAAGAATAAAGGAAAGATAGAAATAGAATATTACTCCCAAGAAGATTTGCAAAGAATAATAGATATTTTAAATATATAATGTTTCACGTGAAACATTTTTAGAAAGGATGAATGCTTTTGATACAAATTGTAGAGTTTCTTAATCAATATAATATATTTATAACTATAGGATTAATTATATTAGTATTTATACTAATTATTGTAGTAATATCATCATCGATATCTACAAGCAAGATGAACGATAAATATAGAAAAATGATGAAGGGAACTAATAGTAAAAACTTAGAAGAATTATTAGTAAACTCATTAGACAAAATTAGTAATATAGAAGAAGTGACAAATGAAGTTAAAGGTATATGTAATAAAACATCTAATATAGTTACATCTTGTGTTCAAAAAGTGGCAATGCAAAGATATAAAGCTTTCGAAGATGTAGGAAGTGATTTAAGTTATTCCATTGCTCTTTTAGATGGAAATAATAATGGGGTAATAATAACTAGTATTTATTCAAGAAATGAAAGTATTACATATGCAAAACCTATCGATAATGGAATATCTAGATACGACTTGTCTGAAGAAGAAAATAAGGTGCTTCATCAAGCTATAAATACTAATAAAGAATAAATGTATTAAAGTAAATGAATTACTATATAATGATTCATTTACTTTTTATGTGTTTATGTTATATAAATTGCATTTGTAGCAATTTAAATATTTTAAAATTGATGTATTGGTATATAGAAATAGTAGGATAATCTCTAAACCTCAATATACTTTACTATGTAACTAAAAGTAAAACTAATATATATTAAAGTAATAATTACTCAAATAACTTTAACGCTACGGTTAAAGTCATTTGAAATAATATATTTGATTGAGTGTGGAAACTTAATATAGTATATACATAATATAATTTAAATTAAACACTAGCTTATTTCAATAAGTAAAGATAGGATTTTCTGAAGAATATTACTTGAATTAATTATAGGAAGATAATAAAGTTTCTAAAATAGATATATAAGTAATTAAATATGTAACATTTTCAAATTATAACATTTTAAAATTTTAAAATGTTATAAAGAGAACTATTTAACTATATAACTATTTTAAATTTTAAATAGTTATATAGTCTTTGAAACTCAAGAAGGAGTTATCCCTTAGATTATGGATAAAACAAAGAATATTAACAATGCATTTGAGGTAATTTTAATTAATAATGTATAAGTAAATCATTATTTTAAGTACAACACTGGCTTATAAAAGAATATAGCTCATAACCATAGGTTCATGGTAAAGTAATAGTTGTAATGAAACCACTTTGAATGACAATAAAATTATGAATAATAACCACATTATTATACATTAATGTGGTTATATAGTTAATTTTAAAAAGTTAGGATAGAGTTTAGAGTAGTAGTTTACCATTTGGGTAGAAAGGTATATAGTTATTTATAAATATTTATTGAGTTTATTATCTCATATATATTTTTTAGATAAAATATATAGAAAGTTATAAAGAAAAGTTTATACGTATACAGTTTAATAGGGAATAAGTTAAGAAGATTAATAACTTATAAATTTTATATGTCAAAGCAATAATGCACATAAAACAAATTTGATTATAAGAATAAGTCATATTAGATAATTATATAAGAATTATATATTGCAATGTAAAGTTATTCTATTATATTTTGAGTTTATATATGTATTTAATTAAGTATTAAATGGATTAAATTTAACTTGTATTTTTTAAGGTTGATTATTATATATCAAAAAGAGATAATAAATGTTTCACGTGAAACACTTATTATCTCTTTTTAATAAAATTAGTCTGCATCTAAAACATTAAGAATGTCTTTATCATTAATCTTGAAGGAAGATTTTCGACCACCTATAGTTTTTAATATAGAATGGTATATTCCAGAGGAAATTATTTCAGCTAATTTCATTACTATATATAGTCTAGTGTTTTGAAGCACCATAAATTCTAATGAGCCTGATATATTAACAATACCAACAATACTTAAATCTCCAACAGGAGGTAAATTTTTATTGAGAGCAGCTCCAGGGCAAAGTGGTTTAGATTCTATTATAATCTTTCCTACATTTTGAAGGCTCCCTAAAGATGCATCTATGGCTATAATATATGGATTATCATGATTTTTAAGTATTAGATCATTGGTTTCAGAAATATTTTTTGCATGTACAGGATTCTCTAAATTACCGTATATGGATACTTTATCTCTAACTAAAAATTTAAGTTTATCACCTACAATTGGACCTAAACTATCACCAGTAGATCTATCTGTACCTACACATAAAATAACAATATCTCTATCATCTTTAATAACCTTAGTTAATTCTTGTGAAAGAACTTCTCTTATATCATATATACAATTATCAGATAAAGCATCGAAAATAATCTTTTTTACCATAAGCAATACCCTCCTATATTAGAAAGTATTACCATAAAGCGGAATTTAATACATGTATTATTAAATGATTATGACCTTTTGATAATTAAATTTATGCAAGATAAAATATAAGATATATCTTTTTCATCATTAAAATATCCAAAACTAAATCTTAAAGTTCCATTAGGGTAAGTTCCTATAGTTTTATGAGCTAAAGGAGCGCAATGAAGTCCTGTTCTAGTTATAATATTATATTCAGAGTCAAGAATAAATCCAAGTTCATTATTATCTATTCTAGATGAATTTATAGATATAGTTGAAGTTCGATTTTCAGTATTTAGATGTCCATAGACCTTCATAGTAGGAATATTTAATATACCATCAATAAATTTTTGTGTTAGATAATCTTCGTGCTCTTTAATTGCAGATAATCCTTCACTTTTAATAAAATTTATTCCAGCAAGGAGACCAGCTATACCAGGAGCATTAATAGTACCACTTTCAAACTTATCAGGTAAAAAATTAGGCTGAATTATATCAGAAGAAACACTTCCTGTACCACCAACTATTAAGGAAGAGCAAACATCATTCATTAAATCATCTATAATAAATCCGCCTATACCTTGAGGCCCTAACAGACTCTTATGTCCAGTAAAGGCTAATGCATTACAATTTAATTTTTGAAAATCTAAATCAAGAACACCAGCAGTTTGAGCACTATCAATAATAAAAAATATATTATTATCCTTGCATATTTCCCCAATAGTAGCTAAGGGCTGAATAGTACCAATTATATTAGAACCATGAGATAGGGTTACGAGTTTAGTATTATCTTTGATTTTACTTTTAAAATCTTCTATATCAATTTCGCCTAACTTATTACATTGAATTATATCTAGTTCAATTATACCTTTAGATTTTAGTTCATTTAAAGTTCTAAGAGTACTGTTATGATCCATAGAAGATGTTATAACATGCCAACCAGGTTTAATTACACCTTTAATTAAAATATTTAAAGACATAGTAATATTAGATGTGAATATTACATTTTTAGTGTCGTTGAAATTAAAAAATTCGCATAAAGCATTTCTACATTGAAATATTACTTTATTTCCTTTTAATGATGATGTAGATGCACCTCTTCCAGGATTACCACCTATATTCCTCATATAATTAAGAATATCATTATAAACAGAATCTGGTTTCGGAAAAGATGTAGCAGCATTATCTACATAAACTTGCATAATATTACCTCCTAGTTTAAATTTATAATATAGAAATATATAATAAATAGAGTTTATATATTATAAATTTAAATATGATATATTCTATACATTTGATATAATTAATTTAATATACATAAGTTTTAATAAAGTTTTTATACTGAATTTATTTAAAATAATGGATTATATTAGAAAATATAAATAAATTTTATTTATTTAGACTTATATATAAAAAGTTAACTTAAATAACTTATTACAACACAATCATACAACATTATAATAAATATATACAACATTATATTGATATATTTATTTGGAGATAATAGTTAATAAATAGTAATCATATATAAAATGATAATAATTTTAATAGGGGGAAAACAACTATGAAAAATGTTAATAATATAATTGATTGTAAGGGTCTAAATTGTCCAATTCCAGTAGTAAATACAAAGAAATATTTCGATAACTTAGAAAGTGGAGTTGGAGTAACTATTGTAGATAATGAGGTTGCAAAAAATAACGTAGTTAAATTTGTGAGAGGAAATGGATTTACCTATGAAGTAGAAGAAAAAGAAGGTAATCTATTTTATATAACAATTACAAAGGGTAAAGCAAAAGCAGAAGAGTTAAAATTGGAAAATGATACAAGTAGAGAAGAGATATTTACTATTGTTATAGGATCAGATAAATTAGGAAATGGAGATGATGAATTAGGGGTAGCTCTTATGAAGAGTTATTTATTTGCACTTTCTGAAGCAGAAGTCGTACCTGATAATTTACTATTTTTAAATGCTGGAGTAAAACTAGTAGTTGAAGGAGCGCTTACTCTTGATAGTATAAAGAGATTAAAAGAAAGATGTGTAAATGTACAAAGTTGTGGTCTTTGTTTAGACTTCTATGGATTAAAGGATAATCTTGAAGTTGGAGAAATTACTAATATGTATGCAATAATTGAAATGATGAACAAAGGAAGAACAATAAAACTATAATAATTAATGCTAGGAGATATAAGGAATGAAGGAATTTTTAATTGTAACTTTTAATAATACCCATGAAGCTATGAAGGCAGAATCAGTTTGTGTTAATGAGAAGATTAAAGTTACTATGATGCCAACCCCAACATATATAACTAAAAGTTGTGGCATAAGTTTAAAGACTGATATAGATATTATAGATAACTTAAAGGAAATGATAAAAGATAAGAAGATGGAATATAAAGCTATTTATCATTTTAAAGATAATAAGCTAGTAGAGATAAATATTGACTAGTACAATATAAAATAATTAATTATAATAATGTTAAAATAATATAGTTTACAGATGTTGCGAATTGGAAACAATGATATATAGGAGAGATATATGAAAGAATTTGATTTAAATGATATTGTAGAAACTAAAAAAACACATCCATGTGGTAGTAATAAATGGGAAGTAATTAGAGTGGGTGCAGATATAAAAATTAGATGCACAGGATGTGATAGAATTGTTATGATTCCTAGAAGTAAATTTGAAAAGAGTATAAAGAAAGTTATTAAAGCTGAGGAAAGTTAAAATAATAATATTGACTTAATAGATGTACTATGATATAATTTGATGATGTAATCCCTGCTGTGAAAATCACAGCCGTTAGTCCGGGGGGAGGAGGTGAAACTAATGAGATCATATGAAACTATATTCATATTACACCCATCATTAGACGAGGAGGCTGTTAAAGCTAACGTTGAAAAATTCAAAGGTGTAATAGAAAACAATGGTGGAGAAGTTGAAAGTGTTGACGTTTGGGGTAGAAGAAAGCTAGCTTACGAAATCGCAAAAGTTAACGAAGGTGTATACACATTAATCAACTTTAAAGCTGATGCTGAATTACCTAAAGAATTAGACAGAGTATTCAGAATTACAGATGGTGTTATAAGACATATTATAATCAATCCAGAAAGCAAGTAGGTGGTAGTTAATGAATAAGGTTGTTTTAATCGGAAGATTAACCAAAGACCCAGAGTTAAAATTTACTCCAGGTACAGGTACAGCTGTAGCCACATTTACAATTGCAGTCAATAGAAGATTTAAGAAGGAAGGTCAACCTGATGCGGATTTTATACCTGTAGTAGTATGGGGTAAACAAGCTGAAAGTACTGCAAACTACATGAGTAAAGGTAAACTTTTAAGTGTAGCTGGTAGAATTGAAACTCGTTCTTATGAAGCTAAAGACGGTGGAAGAAGATATGTTACTGAAGTAGTAGCTGATGAAGTAAGTTTCCTTGAATGGGGCGGCAATAAAACATCAGAAATGAATACTGGAGCTGTTTCTCATAATAATTCATCAATACCATCAGATTATTTTGGTGGCGGAGATATGACTCCAATTGATGATGGTGAGGATATGCCATTTTAATAATTAGGTAAGGAGGTAAGTGCAATGGCTTATGATAGAAATGATAGAAATGATAGAAATGATAAAAGTGATAGAAGAAGAGGCGGAAACAGAAAAAGAACTAAGAGAAAAGTATGTGCTTTCTGTATGGATAAAGCAACCGCTATAGATTATAAAGATATCAATAAATTAAGAAAGTACGTTACAGAAAAAGGTAAAATATTACCAAGAAGAATTTCTGGAAACTGCGCTAAGCACCAAAGAATGCTAACTGTAGCTATTAAAAGAGCTAGAAACATAGCATTATTACCATTCACAACTGAATAGTAATAATTAATTTGGTTAAACAAACATATAATTGATATAAAACTAGTGAATCATTGTCATTCACTAGTTTTTTGTTTTAACTGCATATAACTGTGAAATAAAGGTAAATATATCTATAATTAGTTGCATTAATATTAAAAAAATTTTACAATAGACTTATAGCCTAAAGAAAGGATGATTCTTATGAGACGGGAAGAGTTTAATATTATGTCCAATATAAAAGTGATAGAAGGACTGAAGGCAGAATTAGTTTGTATTGTAGGTGATTTCTTTAAATTATTAAGTAGAGGCAGTAATGTAGCACAAGATGCAATATTAGATTGTATATCAGGGGCGGTAATAATATTATATATTTTAGCAGAAAAGTTAGGATATTCTCATTTGGCAATTGATGAAACTATGAAGAAAAAATTAAAAGTTGGGATAGTAGAAGGGGATCCTCTTGAGAAAAATGGTAAAGAGTTGAGTAAGCTTTATGATCATATAAGAGAAAGAAATTAAGGGGAGGATGTTATGGAACAAAAGATTAATACAAAAGGTTTAACAGAAGCTGCATTGATGGCAGCTCTTATAGCTATAATAAATATTGCAGCGTCAACTATTCCATTTTTATATGTAATAGGTCTAATAGTGTTACCAATCATAGTAGCTCTTATTTATTATAGAAATGGAATAAAATATTCTATAGGAGCTATAGTGGTAAGTACCATAATAATTTCCATGTTACTGAATCCAATTTTAGCTATAATTTCAGGGATATCTTATTGGATAGTAGGTACGGTTTTAGGCTATTGCTTAAAAAATGGAAAGAAAACATATAATACATTAATAGCATTGATTATAGCATGTATTGTATCTACGATAGTTGAAGTATGGTTAACTAGTGTGCTTGTTAGTAATATAAGTATATTTCAGTTTATAAATAATGAATTGAAGACATACATAGATATGTTCAATGAATATATAAATCAAACTAAAGATATATATATTAGTAAAGGAATAAGCGGAGCACAGTTACAAATACTTGATCAAATTTCATCTATATTTACAGTAGAATTTTTAGCTATGCTCATACCAACAACAATATTTATAACTGGATTTATACAAGCATATGCAACCATATTATTTACACAAGTTATATTTAGGATATTTAAATATACGGAAATAAAATCATTGAGGTTTTCAGAATTTTATATATCTAATTTAGTTGGAGCTGCATTAATTGCTATTATTAGTATAGGTGCAATAATAGGAAGCAAGGGAGTTACATGGGGCCTATTTTTGTATAACTCTACTATGATGTTAACAATTATTGTGTTATCTATTAATGGAATAGCAGCAACTGATTATTTTTTAATTAAGAAGATTGGAATGCCTAAAGGTACAAGAATACTTTTGTTAGTCCTTTTATTTATGATAGGATCACCTATAGTTTTTGGGATAATAGGTTTTATAGAAATGATGTTAGACTTTAGAAAATTAGATCCATATAGAATCAGAAAGGCGTAATATATGAATAAAGAAAATTTTAAAGAAATATTATCTAACTTCATAAAAAATAAAATATGTATACTTATAGTAATTATATTATTTATAGTATTTTTTATATCAGGTAAATTAATTCTTTCTAATGTAATTCTTTTAATATATATAGCTCTTGTGCTATATACCATTTCCTATAATGATGGTAAGGAAAAAATTAACGGTAATATTGAAAACATAACATATAAAATTAACTCTATTAAGTCTACAGCTTTTTCTAAGGTACCTTTTCCAACTATGTTCTTGTCAGAGAGTGGAGAAATAATATGGTATAATGAAAGTATAGCATCACATTTAGAAAATAATGATATAATTGGAAAAAATATAAAAGAAATAATAAAGGAACTAAACATAAAATTAGTATTAGAAGGAAAAAAGTCTGAATATAAAGATATAACATTTATGAATAGAAACTATGATATTTATTTAGGAGTTATTGAAAATCATGATATTAGTGATGACAATAAACTTATAAGAGTTTGTTTTGATGATATTACAGACAGTATTGATTTATTAAAACAAATTAATGAAACCAAAGAAAGTGTAATGCTTATCGAAGTAGATAATCTTGATGATGTTATTAAAACCACAGAAGAAGGGTTAAGGCCTCAACTTATAGCTGACATAGATAGAACTATAAATAATTATGCAAATAGCCTTCAAGCTCTAATAAGAAAATATTCATCGAACAAATATGTATTAACAACTAAAGATATTAATATAGAATTTGAGATGAATAAGAAGTTTGATATATTAGATACAATTAGAGAAGTAAGTAGTGGAAATAAACTTACAGTAACATTAAGTATAGGGGTAGGTAGAGGAGGAGAGACTCCAGCTCAGAATAATGAATTTGCAACCATAGCAAAGGATTTAGCCCTTGGTAGAGGTGGAGATCAATGTGTAGTCAAGAGCTTTGAAAAGATATCTTTTTACGGTGGAAAGACTAAGGAAGTTGAAAAAAGAACTAAGGTTAGAGCTAGAGTAATTGGGCATGCACTTTTAGAACTTATAAATGAAAGCAGCAATGTAATCATAATGGGTCATCATAATCCAGACATGGATTGTCTGGGTGCAGCAATAGGTATGTATAGTACAATACGTTCTTTAAATAAAGAGTGCTATATAGTTATGGATGAACCTCATGATGCTGTACAATATATGTTAGACAGGTTAGATGAGGATGAAAACTATAAAGATACATTTATAAATATAAGCACAGCTAAAAATATAAAAAATGATAAAAGTTTATTAATATTAGTTGATGTTCATAATAAAAGTTATGTACTTTCTATGGAAGTAGTAAATTCTTTTAGTAGAATAGTAATTATAGATCACCATAGGAAAACAAAAGATTTTATACAAGGTGCAATATTAAGTTATGTGGAAACTTATGCATCATCAACATCTGAATTAATAACAGAATTAATTCAATATATGGTT
Organism: Clostridium sp. UBA1056; assembly: GCA_002316385.1. Lineage (GTDB taxonomy): Bacteria > Bacillota > Clostridia > Clostridiales > Clostridiaceae > Clostridium_J. Next base: position 49,848 of record DCDL01000015.1, on the reverse strand, counting down.
GAAAAACCAAAACTAAGAGAGATAGAAGCAGTGGCTCTATTAGCGGGAATATGTTTAGATACCAAAAATTTCTGCTTTAAAACTGGGGTAAGAACCTTTGAAGCGGCAGCCTTTTTACGAAGATTAGGTGCTGACACTGTAAATGTAAAAAGAATATTTAGTGAACCTCTAAATGTTTATATAACAAGAGCTGATATAATAAAAACTGCAAAAGTAAAAGATAAAATAGCTGTAGCTAAATGTCCACCAGAAATATCAAATTCTGTATTACCTGCGCAAGCCGCGGATGAATTGCTAAATATTACAGGTATTCAAGCCTCCTTTGTTATTGCTAAAATAGAAGAGGACACTTATATAAGTGGAAGATCCTTAGGTGAGATAAATGTTCAAGTAATACTAGAATATTTAGGTGGTGGAGGACATTTAACAATGGCTGCAGCTAGAATTAAAGATATCACACAAGAGCAAGCAGAAGAATTATTAAATGATGCTATAGAAAAATACTTAAGGAAGGATGAATAATAATGAAAGTTATTTTATTACAAGACGTAAAATCAGTTGGAAAAAAAGGTGAGGTTGTTAATGCATCTGATGGATATGCAAGGAATTTTTTATTTCCTAAAAAACTAGCACAGGAAGCAAATGATGTTAACATGCATATCTTAAATAAAAAAAATGAAGCTGATAGAAAGAAAAAATTAGCTGAAATAGAAGAAGCTCAAAAAGTTGCTAATGAGCTAAAGGATAAAGAAGTAGTTATTTATGCTAAGTCAGGGGATAATGGAAGATTATTTGGAGCTATAACAACAAAAGATATTTCTCAGGAAATGGAGAAGCAATTAAATATAACAGTAGATAAGAAAAAAATAGTAGTTAACACTATTAAGACAATGGGATCATATGATGTAGAAGTAAAACTATATCCTGAGATATCAACTAAAATAAAGGTAGTTATAAAAGAGCAGCAATAGATTCTAAAAACCGAGGGGAGGAAAGCATAGAAGGAGTAAAAAATCTTTCTATGCTAATAATTTTGAATATAAATTCAGTTGATCAATTAAATAATTTTAGTTTAGAAGAAGAACTAACTATGGAAGTAGAAATAGAAGTTTTATGCGAAGTTATGTACAAGCTTTTAGATGAAGGAACAATCAGAGGTAGATCAGTAAAATTTAAGGTTCAAAAACACTTAAATAGTAAAGATATGTATAGAAAGCTTTACGCTATAAATAAGATAGTTACTAATGGAAAAGGAATTAATATTCCACCAACTGAAAGTAATGTAGAACAAGTTTTAAAAGAAACTAGCTTAGAAATAAGTGAGCTTTTAGCTAAAAGATATGTACAAAACAAATTAGATGCAGAAGTAGAAAAGCAGATTATAGACAAGCAGGAAAAGTATATAGATGAAGTAAGACTAGGAATTATAAAGAAGCAAAGAGGCCCAGAAAATAGTAAAACACTAAAAAAATATGCAGAATTAGAATGCCTAGATGAGAAACATTTAACTCAAAATATTATGAGTATGCTTAGACCTGAAAGCTTTTCAGAAATAATTGGACAAGAGAGAGCTATTAAATCTTTGATATCGAAGATGGCATCTCCATACCCACAGCATATAATTTTATATGGACCACCAGGGGTAGGTAAGACTACAGCAGCTAGAATTGCCCTTGAAGAAGTTAAGAAGTTAAATCATACTCCATATAATAAAGATGCAAAATTCGTAGAGGTAGATGGGACAACTTTAAGATGGGATCCAAGAGAAATATCAAATCCACTATTAGGTTCAGTACACGACCCTATATATCAAGGTTCAAAGAGAGATCTAGCTGAAAGTGGCACTCCAGAACCAAAGACTGGATTAGTTACAGAAGCACACGGTGGAGTTCTGTTTATAGATGAAATAGGAGAGTTAGATTATACTCTTCAAAATAAATTATTAAAGGTTCTAGAGGATAAAAGAGTTGAATTTTCATCATCTTATTATGATCCAGATGATGAAAGTACGCCTAAATATATTAAATATTTATTTGAAAAGGGAGCTCCAGCAGATTTTGTTCTAATAGGAGCTACTACTAGAGAACCTAACGAAATTAACCCAGCTTTAAGATCAAGATGTACAGAAGTCTATTTTGAACCACTATCTTCTATAGATATAGAAAAAGTTGTATTAAATGCAGCTAAAAAGTTAAATATTAAATTAGAAGATGGTTTAGCAAAGGAAATAAGCAGATATACTATAGAAGGTAGAAAAGCTGTAAATATACTTGCGGACGTATATGGTTATGTATTGTTAAATAATGAAGATAGGGAAAATGTAGTTATAACTATTTCTGACTTTAATGAAGTAGCATCTAATAATAGATTAAGACCATATGAAGATATTACTGATTTGAATTCTAAAGAAGTTGGTCAGATTTTTGGTCTTGGAGTATCTGGATTCTTAGGTTCAACTATAGAAATAGAATGTGCAGCTTTTGAAGCTAAAGAAAAAGGTAAGGGAACTATTAGGTTTAATGATACTGCTGGTTCTATGGCTAAGGATTCTGTATTTAATGCAGCTTCTGTAATAAGGAAGGTTACGGATAAGGAAATTAAAGACTATGATATTCATGTAAATGTAATTGGTGGTGGAAAAATTGATGGTCCATCAGCAGGTGCAGCTATAACAACATGTATTATAAGTACCCTTTTAAATAAACCATTAAGACAGGATATTGCTATTACTGGTGAAATATCAATAAGAGGTAAAGTAAAACCAGTAGGTGGAGTATTTGAAAAAATATATGGAGCAAAAAGAAAGGGTATAAGGCAGGTAATAATTCCGAAAGATAATTTAAAGGATGTTCCAGCTAATATCGAGAATATAGAAGTTACAGCTGTATCAACAATAGAAGAACTTTTAGAAATAGTATTCTAGAGAATGAAATTATTAAAACCCTGTAATATACTTATGCAGGGTTTTAATTTTATTTAATGAAGATTAAAGTCAATAATTTAATATTAAAAATAACTATTTGGATTTTTCAAGAACTCTATTATAATGAAGAAGGAGAGTTTTCTATTAAATAATTTAGAAAGCAATATTTATTCCTTAAGAGTGCATATAGGAGTTTTCTTTTAATATATTGCAGGAGGTAATAATATGAGTGACTCACTTAGAACAATGCCACAAAATATAGAAGCTGAGCAATCAGTAGTAGGATCTATGCTGATAGATAGAAATGCTATTGCACAGGCCACTGAAGTTCTTTCAGCTGAAGATTTCTATAAAGATGCTCATAAGACTATTTTTAAGGCTATAAGAGATTTATATAATAAAGATATACCTGTAGATATGATAACTTTGGTAGACTATCTAAAATCTAATGATACACTTGAGCAAGCTGGAGGAGTAACTTATATTATGGAGATAAGTACTTCTGTACCATCTACAGCTAATCTATCTTCATACATAAAAATTGTTGAAGACAAATCAACTCTTAGGAGGCTAATAAGAAGCTCAACAGAAATAATTGAAAATAGTTATAATAAACAGGATGATGTGGAATCAGTAATAGACTTGGCAGAAAAAAATATATTTAATATATCAGAAAAAAGAAGTACTAGTGATTTTGAATCCATGAGTACTGTACTTGAAAGAGGATTCTTAGAAATAGAAAAGATTTTCAATAATAAAGGTCAAGTAAACGGAATAGCTAGTGGATTTAAAGATTTAGATACAAAAACATCAGGTTTTCAGAGTGGAGATATGATACTTATAGCCGCAAGGCCATCTATGGGAAAGACTACATTTTGTCTTAATATAGCTCAAAATGCAGCTATAAGGGATGGAAGGAAGGTAGCTATATTTTCATTAGAAATGAGTAAGGAGCAGTTAGCCTATAAGCTCCTTTGTGCAGAATCTAATGTAGATATGGTAAAGCTTAGAAATGGTGACTTAGATGATAGGGATTGGGAAAATATAGCGAGGGCTTCAGGTCCACTTGCATCTGCTGGAATATATATAGATGATACTGCAGGTATTTCTATTATGGAGATGAGATCTAAATGTAGAAGACTTAAAATAGAGCACGGAATAGATCTAATCATTATAGACTATCTTCAGTTAATGTCAGGAAGTAACCCTGACAACAGACAACAGGAAGTATCAGAAATATCAAGGAGTATAAAAGCTTTAGCAAAAGAAATGAAGTGTCCAGTAATTGCTTTATCTCAGCTATCTCGTGCACCGGAACAAAGAGCAGATCACCGTCCTATGCTATCAGATTTAAGAGAATCCGGTTCTATAGAGCAGGATGCAGATATAGTTATGTTTTTATATAGAGAGTATTACTATAGTAAGGAAAAAGAGGATGAGAACTTAGCTGAATGTATACTAGCTAAACATAGAAATGGTGAAGTTGGAACTGTAAATTTAGCATGGATAGGTAAGTATAGTAAATTTGGTAATTTAGATTTAGTACATCAAGATTAATTTTAAGTAGTATTAGATTTTAAAAAAACAGAAATAATTATAAATCTATATCATTTATAATTATTGCATATACTGAAGCCCTATTACATAAAGATATATTAGATATACTTTATGTGAGGTGAGATTACTCATGGTAAATGAAATAAAGAATAATAAATTAATAAATATTGAGCTTGATAATGAGAATGAGGTAGGTTTTCAAAAGTATTTGGAATTAGATGATATTACTATAACAGAAGAATATGAAGATGATATTGTAAGCATAGATAATAAGGATATTATGGAAAATACAATGGATAGCAATAATCTAAGTGAAGAAGTAATAGAGATTAAACCTAAAGAAGATGTGAAGGAAAAAAGCAAAGGTTTTACATTAAAATCTAAATGTGAAGGCTATAGTAAAAAAAGCTGGGGAGCAACCTTAGTATTTTGTATACTTTTAGGGTTTATAGGTTTTCATAGATTTTATGTCGGAAAGGCAGGTACTGCAATATTGATGCTACTTACACTAGGTGGCTTTGGTATATGGATTATAGTAGATTTAGTATCTATAATAATAAATAGCTTTACAGATGAAGATGGTAAAATTATTAAAAGAAAACATGCTATAGAGCAAAATTAAAAAGATGTGGTAAAACATATCTTTTTTTAGGTATTGTTGAATAATTTTGATAAATTTGATAATATTCATCTTATATAGTACATTAAGTAAAATTTAAGGAGAACAGTTATGGAAAATAAAAAAATTGGTGAGTTTAATAAAGGGGATAGAATTGAAAATTTCTTCTTAGTAAAGAATGCGGAGTGCAAAATAACTAACAATAGTACTACTAATAAATATTTAGATCTTATGTTAATAGATTCAACTGGAGAAATCAATGCAAAGCTATGGGAGTGTAATGAAAATATTGAAGCTTTAATAAAAGATAATATGCTTGTAAAAGTAAGAGCTGTAGTTAATGAATATAGAGGAAAGCTGCAGTTAAAAGTAGAGAAAATCAGGCCTTCTACAGTAGAAGATAATATTAATATAGATGAATTTATACTAGTTGCTCCTTATAAATCTGAAGATATGTTTGAAACTCTATTAGATTATATAGAAAAAATAGAAAATAAAGATATAAAAAGAATCACTGAGAATATTATAAGTAAGTTAAGTTATAAGCTAATGCATTATCCAGCGGCAAAATCTAATCATCATGCAATTAAAGGTGGTCTTCTATATCATATAACAACTATGCTAAAGGCTGCAGAAAAGTTATTAGATATATACAATTATTTAAACAAGGATTTACTGTATTCAGGAATAATTCTCCATGATATAGCTAAAATCATGGAGATGGAATCTAGTGAATTAGGAATTGTATCTAAGTATAGTACAGAGGGTCAATTATTGGGACATATAATACAAGGTATTAGTTTAATTGAAACTGCAGCTATGGAAGTTAATGCAGATAAAGAAATAGTTATGTTGTTGCAACACATGATATTAACACATCACTATGAACCAGAGTATGGAAGTCCTAAGAAGCCGATGATACCTGAAGCAGAAATGTTACATCACTTAGACGTATTAGATGCTAGAATGTATGATATGCGTAAAGCTACTAAAGATTTAAATCCAGGGGAATTCTCTGAAAAGGTATATAGTTTAGATGGAGTAAGTATATATAAATCATTCATATGATTACGAATAATATAAATATAAAAGTGTAATATATTCTAGAGGGATATATTACACTTTTTATACTTGTATTTTATATTATAGTAAATTTATTAAAGATAAATATATTGGGCATAAAAGTATTTAATAATAAGAAGTTATTAATTAGAAAGATAAACTCATTTAAAATACGTTATAAAGCCATTTATCATAATAAATATAAAGTTTAATTTATATTTATTATGATAAATGAAGTTAAATATTCTAAAGAAGAATAAGATAAATAAATGTTGGGAAAAATAAACTGTTAAAGAAATAATTTGACGAAGGATTTTTCGAAACATCAAAAAAACATTCGTATTTTTGTTGAAAATACTATTCCTCTTTGTTAAGATATTTATGGGGTGATTAACATGTATAAAAATTATGATATTATAATTGTTGGTGCAGGAGCTAGTGGGGTTTTCGCCGCTTATGAGTTAACTGTATTAGGTTCAAAGGCTAAGGTACTAATGATAGAAAAAGGGAATAGGCTAGAAAAAAGAAAATGTCCTATAGATGGGATAAAGGTAAAGTCTTGTGTCCATTGTAAATCTTGTGATATCATGAATGGCTACGGTGGTGCTGGAAGTCTTTCAGATGGTAAGTATAATATAACTAATAACTTTGGTGGAGATTTATATAAGTATGTAGGTAGACAACAAGCTCTAGATCTTATGTATTATGTAGATAAGGTATTATGCGATCATGGTGGAAGTGATGCAAAGCTTTATTCAACTGCTGATAGCACGTTAAAAACTGAGGCACTTAAACATGACCTACATCTTTTAGATGCTAAAGTTAGACATCTTGGTACTGATAGAAATGTGAAAATACTAGGTAATATATATAATAAAATAAAAGATAATATAGAAATGAAATTTAATACAGAAGTTATAGATATAGGAAAACAAGGTGAAGAATTTATTGTAAAAACTAATGACGAAGAGTTTAGATGTAAGGATATAATAGTTGCAACAGGAAGATCAGGGTCTAAATGGATAGCTAAGGTTTGTACTAAGCTTGGAATAGAGAGTAGAAGTAACAGAGTTGATATAGGGGTTAGAGTGGAACTACCTGCAGCTGTATTTGAACATATAACAGAAAAAGTATATGAAAGTAAAGTTGTATACAGAACTAAGAAATATGGAGATTTAGTTAGAACATTTTGTATGAACCCACATGGTGAGGTAGTTAGTGAAAATACCAATGGGATAGTTACAGTAAATGGTCATAGTTATTCTAATCCAGAACTTCATACAGAAAATACAAACTTTGCATTATTAGTTACTAATAATTTTACAGAACCATTTAAGAATAGTAATGAATATGGTGAATCCATAGCAAGGCTTAGCAATATGTTAGGTGGTGGAGTATTAGTTCAAAGATTTGGTGATTTAGTACAAGGTAGAAGAACAAATGATCATAGAATGAATAAGAGTTTTACTATTCCAACATTAAAAGCTACACCAGGAGATTTAAGCCTAGTTATACCTAAGCGTCAATTAGATGCCATAATAGAGATGATATATGCTTTAGATAATATAGCGCCGGGAGCGGCTAATGAAGATACATTGTTATATGGTGTAGAAGTTAAATTCTACAATTCAAATATAGAAGTGGATAATAATTTAGAAACAAAAGTTAAAAGCCTTTACGTATTAGGAGATGGCTCTGGAGTTACACATTCACTATCGCAAGCATCTGCTAGCGGAGTTTATGTTGCTAGAATATTAAATGATAAGTACAGTGAGCTATTTTAATTTATAATAAGTTTTACTAATAAAGTAAAAGAAAGTGAGGAAAAGTATGTCATCATTTGTAGTATTAGGAGCTCAATGGGGAGATGAAGGAAAAGGTAAAATGACTGACTATCTTGCAGAAAGTGCAGATGTAGTTGTTAGATTCCAGGGAGGAAATAATGCAGGTCATACTGTAGTAGTAGGAGAGAAGGAATATAAACTACACTTAATTCCATCAGGAATACTTTATGAAGATAAACTTAATGTAATAGGTAACGGAGTTGTTGTAGATCCAGAGGCTTTATTTAAAGAAATGGATTATTTAAAAGGATTAGGAGAAAATATAACTCCTAAGAGATTAATTATAAGTGATAGAGCTCAGGTCATAATGCCTTATCATAAGATATTGGATGCTCTTAAAGAAGAATCACGAGGAAAGAATGACATAGGAACTACTAAAAAAGGTATAGGTCCATGTTATACTGATAAAGTTGAAAGATGTGGAATAAGAGTTTGTGATCTTATTAAGCCAGAGGTTTTAAGAGCTAAATTAGAAGAATACCTACCAGAAAAGAATGATCAAATAGTTAAACTTTATGGTGGAGAAGCTCTAGATTTAGAAGAGATTTATGTTAAATATAATGCTTATGGTGAGAGAATAAAATCATATGTAGATGACGCTTCAGTTAGAGTATTTGATAGTATAAAAGCTAATAAAAACGTATTATTTGAGGGAGCACAAGGAACACTTCTTGATATAGACTTTGGTTCATATCCTTATGTAACATCTTCTAATACAGTAGCTGGTGGTATATGCACAGGTGTTGGTATAGGACCAACTATGATAGATAGTGCTGTAGGAATTGTAAAAGGATATACAACTAGAGTTGGAAAAGGGCCTTTCCCAACAGAACAAGAGAATGAAGTTGGAGATTGGATAAGAGAAAAAGGGTTTGAGTATGGAGTTACTACTGGAAGAAGTAGAAGATGTGGATGGCTTGATCTTGTTATATTAAAAAGTGCTGCTAGGGTTTCTGGTTTAACTAGTTTTGGTATAACAAAAATTGATACACTTGCAGGCCTTGATAAAATAAAAGTTTGTGTAGGATATAAGTTAGATGGAAAGGTGATAGATTACTTCCCAGCTAGCCTTGAAGATTTAGCAAAATGTGAACCTGTGTATGAGGAGTTCGATGGATGGGATGAGAGCATAAAGGATTCTAGAGCATATGAAGAGCTTCCTCAAAATGCAAAGATATACTTAAAGAGAATAGAAGAATTTACTGGTGTTAAGATATCCATAATATCAGTAGGACCAAAGAGAGACCAAACTATGAGGATAGCAGAACTATAGGTATATAGCTAATTTTATATGATATAAAGTTTAAAAACTGATAAGAAATAAATTTATTTCTTATCAGTTTTGTTCTCTATTAATTATAACTTTAAAGGACATATAGTTATGCCAATTTTATTTGGGAACATTACCCCTTAGAGAGTCATAAATACCCTTTACAGCGGCGCTAGACGAGCTCCAGCACCATTGTAGATTAAACCCACCACAATCACCATCGATGTCCAGTATTTCACCACCAAAGTATAAGCCAGAAGTTAATTTAGATTCCAAAGTTATAGGATTTACTTCCCTAGTATCTATTCCCCCTACAGTAACCTGAGCATTTTCAAAAGAGTTAGTATCAGTAACTTCAAACTTCCAATCGCATAAAAGTTTATAAAGTCTATATCTATATTCATATTCTACGGAATATGTAGGTATATGAATATCAGTGATTCCGCATTCTTTTAAGATAATAGGAATAAGCTTTTTATTTATAATGCCTATTAGATTATCTGAGATACTTCTATATGAAAATACTGCAAAGTGTGTTTCAAAGAAATCTAGTATATGGTCATAATCTGAATTTAGTAAATTTACATTTATATAAACTAATGATTTATTTAAAACTCCTTTAGATGCAATTCTACTAAGTTGCAGAATTGGAGGTCCTGATATACCATAATCGGTGAATAAAATTTCACCGAACTCTTGCCTTTTAACTTCACCATCTACCTCTATATTACAGTGACTTTCAAATTTAACTCCAGAAATAGCTTTAAGTCTATCATAATTTAACCTTAGCTGAACTATACCAGGAGTACATTTTACTATACCATGTTCAAGATTTTTAGCTAATTTATAACCAGAGCCATCAGAGCCAGTTTTAACATAACTTTTTCCTCCAGTACATAAGAGAATTTTTTTACAGGTGTATGTATTAGAAGAAGTAATGACTTCAAAGAGTCCTTTTTTTGTTTTAGTAATATTAAGAACTTTTTCATCCATATAAGTGGGTATATTTCTCTCAGATAAATTCATTCTAAGTATATCTATTACGGAAGAAGCCTGTAGAGATAAAGGGTATATTTTCCCAGATTCTAATGTACATGTATATATCCCTATAGACTTAAAAAAATTAAGAGTGTATTCTAAATCATAAGTATTAATAATATCTTTAAAGAAATTGTCATTATCACTATGAAATCTCGATAATGTTAAATTCTCGTTAGTTAAGTTACAACGTCCGTTACCAGTAGTTAATAGTTTTCTACCTATTCTATCACTACCATCTATTATTGCTACATCTATGCCTAAATCACTTGCTTTAATTGCAGAGACTATACCACAGGATCCAGCACCAACAATAATTAAGTCATGATACAAAATAAAATCACCTCAAGTCTTTAAATATATTTTTTAACATACTAATTAATATATTAACTATAGTATATAAAATTATACTATATATTGAAACTATAAATATAAGGTTATGATTAAATTATAATATAGAAATAAACAATATATTTTACATATAAAAATTTGCAGAAAAAAATAAAAAAAAATATTTTTGAAATTTTGTTGACAAAGGTTTAAAATTTTTGTATTATAATAAATGTCGGATGGCCCGGCAAACAAAAGTAAAATGACATATGGCTCCTTGGTCAAGCGGTCAAGACACCACCCTTTCACGGTGGTAACAGGGGTTCGATTCCCCTAGGAGTCACCATACTAGGTCGCATAGCTCAGCTGGGAGAGCACCTGCCTTACAAGCAGGGGGTCACAGGTTCGATCCCTGTTGCGACCACCACATAATTTAATGTGGCCCAGTGGCTCAGTTGGTTAGAGTGCCGGCCTGTCACGCCGGAGGTCGAGGGTTCGAGTCCCTTCTGGGTCGCCATTTATGCTGGCATGGCTCAACGGTAGAGCAGCTGATTTGTAATCAGCAGGTTGTAGGTTCGATTCCTATTGCCAGCTCCAAGATTCTGAATTAATTCAGAATCTTTTTTTATTTTTTTGAATTGCTAATAAAAATGAATTATATATTCTACTTTTATCATGATAAATTATAAATTTATTCAAGTTAGCTCTAAAATATATTTATTAGAAATAAACTATAAGTGCTATAATTATATCTTTACAAACGAATATTTGTTCGTTAAAATAAAAGCGTAAATTAATTTTTAGGATGTGATATTTGTGGAGAAAGAGGCAGAAAGAGTAATATTTCATATAGATGTTAATTCTGCATTTCTATCATGGACAGCTATAAATTTATTGAGATGCGGAGAAAGTTTAATAGATATAAGAAAAATTCCTTCCATAATAGGGGGAAGTATAGAAGATAGGCGAGGTGTAGTTTTAGCAAAATCAATTCCAGCTAAAAAATTCAATATAATAACTGGAGAGCCTATTGTAGCGGCCTTAAAGAAATGTCCTCAATTAAAAGTTTACCCACCAGAGCATAGATTATATAGAAAATTTAGTAATGATATGTTTGAACTATTAAAGCCGTATTCTGCTTTCATTGAAAGATACTCAATAGATGAAGTATTCATGGATGCAAGTCATTTTAAGTATGATTACATGGATAAGGCTAAGGAGATTAAAAATAAAATAGAAAAAGATTTAGGGTTTACTGTGAATATAGGAATAGGAAATAATAAATTACTAGCTAAAATGGCTAGTGATTTTTCAAAAAAGAATTCTATTCATACATTATTTAAAGAACAAGTAAAAACAAAGATGTGGCCACTTAAGGTTGGTGATTTATTCATGGTTGGAAAGGCTGCTGAAAAAAAACTTACAGATCTAAATATATTCACTATTGGAGATTTAGCAAATTATAATCTGAACATTCTGAGAAATATATTTAAAAGCTATGCAAATGTAATTTATGGATATGCCAACGGAATAGATAGTTCCCCTATAAATTGTGATAACTATGTAGATGTAAAAGGAATAGGGAACTCAACTACTACAAGTAAAGATATTTTAAACATAGAAGAAGCTTTAAAGGTATTATTGTCACTTACAGAAAGTGTAGCTAAGCGGCTTAGAGCAAATAAATCTTTATGTGGAATTGTAGTTGTATCAATAAAGTCTAATGTATTTACAAACTATTCGCATCAAAAAAAGCTATTAGTACCAACAGATTCTACTGAGGAAATTTTTAAGTTAGTAAAGGTAATTTTTAATGAAATGTGGCGTAGGGAACCTATAAGATTATTAGGAGTTAGAGTAACTAAATTAAGTGATAATACTATATATCAAAAATCTTTATTTGATGATGAAAAAATAGATAAACAAAGAGTATTAGATAATACTATAGATAAAATAAGAGATAAGTATGGAGATTCATCTATAATAAGGTCAACTTTTATAGACTCAAATGATAGAAATATTTTGGAAAAAGAAAAGGACGAAGACTATTTAATGATGGGAGGTCTTTATGATTCCTTTTAGACATCTGAAAATATACGAGCATTCTGACTTATCTATTTTTTGAAGATGCCTTAAACAAAAAACATCCTAACTTAATGTATATATAAGTTAGGATGTTTCTTTATGAATTTATTTAGATGATGTTTTACTATTTAAGCTTTTTTGAAGTCTTATATCGTCACCATAAAACTTAAATAAAGTAAAATTACCAAAAAGTCTAGATGTAATTCTTTCTGAATAGATAGATAATAATTCATCTAAAGAAAAGTTACTAGAAATCAACATTTTCTTGTTTCTTAATAGCTTAGTGTTTAGAAGATTAAATAACTCAGATATAGCGAACTCAGATGAGACTTCTGTACCCAAGTCATCTATTATAAGTAAGTCGCAATTAATTAAGTGATCTTCTAGAGTTACGTTACTATTAAATCTTATGTCCTTTAAGTTTTTAATTAATTCTTCAGAAGTCCTATATACTATAAAGTATCCATTGTCTATTAATTCTTTTGCTATACAATGAGATAAAAATGTTTTTCCTGTGCCTGGATTACCATAGAAAAGAAGATTTTCGGAAGTGGAATCAAAATTTTCCATATATCTAAGGCACTGATTTACTATATTCTTCATATTTTCTTTAGGACTAAATTTTTCACGTCCATTTTTTTTATCAATGAAAAAGTCCATATTAAAATTGGCAAAATTATGATCATCAGAAACTATAAATAAATCACTATTTCTATAATAGATACTATTAAGTTTTTGTTTATAGCAACTGCATTTTTTCAATCCTATAAATCCAGTATCCTTACATTTATTACAGTTATAATGAATATCTAGATAATCTAAAGGATAACCGTTAGATACTAAGAGTTCAGACTTTTTAACTCTTAGATTAGTTATATCTTCTTTTAATTCTTTTAAATGATGGTCCCTATTATTAGAATCTTGAAAAGCTGCTAAGGAAACTTTAATACATAGTTTTCCAATGCGATTTTCAATCTCATCTATTTCAGGAACACGTTTTTTTACTTCAGCTTTTCTTGACCCTAGAGCATTCTTTTGTTTTTCTTTTATTTCATCATAAAGCTTCATAATTTCCAAGTGATAGTTATTAGTCATTATTATCCCATCCTAAAAGTTTTCTTTCTAAATCCTCAAAGTCATAGCTTCTTTGGTCATAACTATGAAATTTACTTTTTCCTTTTTTTGCACTGTTATTAGAAACTTCACTGATAATAGGTTTAAAGTTAATCTTCTTCTTATCTTTTATCTCGATGTCTTGAAGAGTTTTAATATTATCTTTAAACCAGCTATTTAGAATACCATCAATATATTTAAAGTCAGCCCTATTAAGTCTTTCAAAACATATGTCGCAAGCTTTATATATAATTTCCAAAGAGAAGTTATAGGTATTTAACCATTTATTTAAGATATCTTCTTGAGGTTTCATGATATCGCCATTTTTTAAGCCTAAATAGGTTAAGATTTTTCTTATATTAATCCATTTATCCTCATGTTTTTTTATATAGTCTTGAGCTTCATCTATATTAGTTATATTGATATCATTCCAAGATATAGCTATTTTTTCAATATACCTGTAATCAGACTTTCCTTTAGACACACAGTATTCTATAAGTAAAAGTATGAGTTCAGGAGAAAAGTTAAAGTCTTTTTGCCATCCAAGATAAGTAGTCATTTCCTTTGGAGAAAGTGGACGTGCCAACAATCTTTCTATATCTTGTAGCATATCCTTAACCATAGAATTATCTAGTTCTTTTAATAAGTTTACGGATTTTCTGCTATCTGGAGCCTTAGTTAACTCTAAGAACTCTATATTATAATTACCCATATTATCTATAGGAACTAATCGTATAACACCTTCATCATTCCAATAATTCCAAGCATTTATTACGTCAGTTTCTAATAAAGAGAGAGCAGAAGCTATAAGAGTTGAATTTACACCTATTTCTCCACTAACACAATATTTAAGACCAAGTAAATAAACTTTTATATACTCACCTCTAGCCTTTGCCATGAAGTTATCTATAAACACATTACTTACAGGAGTATAATCTAAATTTTTGGTTTTAAACATAAAAGTACTCATAGAATCTCAACCTTTCCATGTTATCGTAATGTAAGTAGTACCACATTAATTTTTCGTTGAAAACTAAGGTTATAATATATTAATAATGCCAATAAATAGAGTTATCTAGGGAGTAGTCATCCTTATTTCTCACTTTAAGAAAAGTAAATATCCAATATTTTAAAAATAAACTCATAAAGTGATATAGAATTATTAGGTCATTAACCGTCGAATAAATTATTTATTTACTATGTAAATTATATCTTATTACTTATTTTTTATAACCTTTTAGAGTAAGTTTCAATTAAAAATTATATTATAACCCTAGTATAACATATAGTAAACCTATTAAAAGAAAAATTTAATAATTAACAAATATATAGATGTAAGTATATAAAATTAATATTTTATTAATACTAAATATGATTGTGTATTTAGAGATTATGTTTAAAATACTCACAATGGGGTATATTATCATTGTAGTAGGGAGGTAATACCATGAAAAAAAATATACTAAAAGAATTGATCATAGTGTGTGTATCAGCCTTATGTATTTTAACTATGGTTACCATGAATTCGGTAGAATCAAAAGAAAATGTAAAAGCAGATGAAAAAGTAAATGCATTAGTTATGAAATCAGATAGTGTAGATATAGGTATAGTTGCCGACGAATCTACAGGTAATAATGCCATTAATAAAGTAAGGGATATCTATATAAATACATATAATATAGATAAGATTAAAGATGTTACTGTAAATAATGAAATAGTATATGAAGAAATAACTTGTAATAAAGAAGATATTCTAAATGAAAGTGAAATTTGTAATAAAATAATAGGGTACAATAATACAAATGATGACAGTTTAGTTAGTTTTACAGTTACAAAAGAAAATCATGTTAGATATATACAGAAGACTAATGAACAAGTTGCTTTTACGCCTCTTAGTAGGGGGAATACAGAGATCAATAGAGAGGTTTTTTTACACAATTCAATAACAACGCCTATAAAAGGCATACTAACTGCTACCTTTGGGGAACAAAGAGAAGGATATTATCATAAAGGAGTTGACTTAGCTGCAAATACTGGAACTAAAATACAAGCAGCATTAGATGGAACGGTGAGTTTTTCTGGAGTGGCAGATGGATACGGAAAAGTAGTAATAATTGACCATAGTGATAATTTACAGACTGTATATGCTCATTGTAGCAAACTAGATGTATCTTCAGGAGAGCAAGTGCTAAGAGGTCAATTTGTAGCGGAAGTTGGAAATACTGGAGATAGTACAGGTCCACATCTACATTTTGAAATTAGAGTAGATGGAGTTCCAATAGATCCATTAAGATACACAGGAGTAGCAGGATATTAAATTCTTAGTAAAGTCTAGATTTATCTAGACTTTACTTTCAAGATAAAGTAAATAAATTGTAGCAAGTTAGATTATTTATAAAAATAAAAGCAAAAAATTTATATTGACTTTAGTTTTTTTTAGTAATATACTTTGATTATCAAAATATTTGAGAGTCAAACAAAAGGGGTAGAAAATAGCATGAAATCCTTAAATTCAAATAAACACGTGTTAAATGAATTATTAGTAACTATATTTAATGATATTTTAGAGATTGAGCAAACAGCATTACAACAAGGGGTACTCAATGATTTATCGGTTACTGAAATACATACCATTGAAGCTATAGGAATGTATAAGCCAAGAACTATGACAGAAGTAGCGAATGATTTAAATATTACAGTAGGAACTTTAACTACTGCAATAACAAAGCTGGTAAAGAAGGAGTATGTGGAACGCACAAGAGGAGAAGAAGATAGAAGATCTGTAATGATAGCTCTTACTAGAAAAGGAAAGCTAGCCTATAGAGTTCATGAAAGGTTCCATCAAGATATGATTAATGAAACTATAAATGGATTAACAGATGAAGAGGAAGAAGTATTAATCGGATCTTTGGAGAAAGTAAATAAATTCTTTAAATCAAAATATAATCTTAAGAATAAGTAAAGGAGAAAAATTGTGATTGGTTCAAGAATACTAGGAACAGGTTCTTATACACCATCTAATATAGTTTATAACAAAGATATAGAGAGTATTGTAGATACTTCAGATAGCTGGATTAGAGAGAGAACTGGAATAGCTGAAAGAAGGATATCTTCTAATGAAGATACCTCAGAATTAGCAATTAAAGCAGCTACAAAAGCCTTAGAAAATAGCAATATAGATGGTAAGGAAATTGATTTGATTTTAGTGGCTACAGTTACTCCTGATAGTTTAGTACCGTCAGTTGCATGTAATGTGCAAAAGGAAATAGGTGCCATAAATGCTATGGCTTTTGATATAAATGCCGCATGCAGTGGATTTATATTTGCTTTAGATATAGCTAAGGTATATATAGAGACAGGTAGGGCTACAAAGGCTTTGGTAATTGGAGCAGAGGTATTATCAAAGATTGTAGATTGGGAAGATAGAAATACTTGCGTATTATTTGGTGATGGCGCAGGAGCTGTAGTTTTAGGAAAAGATTCTAAAGAACATATAAGCTATATTAACTGTAAAAGCGTAGGTTCTAAAGGGGAAGCTCTTACCTGTGGTATACTTCCTATTTCGAATCCTTATGCTAAGGAAGGCATAAAAGATAACAAGATTAAAATGAATGGAAGAGATATTTATAAATTTGCTGTTAAGGTTATGGAAGACGAATTTAATAGAATTCTTAAAGAAGGAAATATAGAAAAGGAAGAGATAGATTTTATACTTCCACATCAAGCCAATATAAGAATGATAGATAGTTTTAGCAAGAAAGTGGATATACCTTTATCTAAATTCATAATTAATTTAGATAAAAAGGGGAATACGTCCAGTGCAAGTATTCCAATAGCTTTAGATGAAGCAAATCTGAATGGTCAAATTAAGTCAGGAAATAACATAGTAATTATAGGATTTGGTGGTGGACTAACCTATGGTAGTGCGCTATTGAAGTGGAATAATAATTAAAAGGATATAGGAGGAATAAAAATGGTATTAGAAAGAGTTAAAAAGGTTATAGCAAAAGAATTAGGGATAGAGGTAGAAGAATTAAATATAAATGCTAGCTTTACGGATGATTTAGGGATAGATTCTTTAGAAATATTTGAAATTGTTATGAGTCTAGAAGAGGAATTTGATATTGAAATTCCAAATGAGGATATAGAGAATATAAAAAATGTTCAAGATATCTCAAGCTATATAGAAAGCAAGGTTAACTAAAACAAAGGGTCAGATAGATAACTATCTGACCTTAACCATAGGAGGTATATATGTTTAAATCAGATATATGTGAAGCTTTAGGAATACAGTATCCTATAATTCAAGGAGCTATGGCATGGATTGCAGATAGTACATTAGCAAGTAGCGTATCAAATGCAGGAGGACTTGGAATTATAGCTGCAGGAAATAACTCCCCAGAAAATATTAGATTAGAAATAAGAAGAGCTAAAGAGTTAACAGATAAACCTTTTGGAGTAAACATAATGTTACTTAGTGGCAATGCAGATGAGGTTGCTAAGATTGTTTGTGAAGAAGGTGTAAAAGTTGTTACAACGGGTGCAGGAAACCCAGGAAAATATATGGATATGTGGAAAAATCATAATATTGTGGTTATTCCGGTAGTAGCATCCACAGGACTTGCAAAGAGAATGGAGAGAAGTGGAGCAGATATGGTAATTGCAGAAGGTTGTGAAGCAGGTGGACACATAGGTGAACTTACAACTATGGCACTGCTTCCTCAGGTAGTTGACGCTGTAAATATACCAGTTATAGCTGCAGGTGGTATAGGAGATTCAAGAGGAATGTTAGCTACATTAGCATTAGGGGCTAATGGATTTCAAGTTGGTACTAGATTTCTTACAGCTAATGAATGTAATATCCATGAAAATTACAAAAAGAAGGTAATAGAATCAAAGGATATAGATTCTATAGTTACAGGTAGAAGTACTGGGCATCCTGTAAGAGTTCTTAGAAATAGATTGTCTAGGGAATATTCAAAGCTTGAAAAGGCAGGTACATCACCTGAAGAATTAGAAAAATTAGGTGTTGGAGGACTTAGAAAAGCTGTTATAGAAGGGGATATAGATAATGGTTCTGTAATGGCAGGTCAAATTGCAGGATTAATAAAAAAACAAGAAAGTTGTGAAGATATAATTAAAGATTTTATAGAAGGTACTGAAAAATTACTTAAATCTATGATAAATAAGTTTTAATCTTGAGAGGTAATTATGAAAAATATAGCATTTATTTTCCCAGGCCAAGGCAGTCAATATGTAGGTATGGGAAAGGAAATATATGAAGAATTTTTAGTGGCTAAGGAAGTATTTGAAAAAGCTAACAAAATCTTAAATAAAGATATAGCAAACCTTTGCTTTAATGGTCCAATAGAAGAATTAACTTCTACTGAAAACAATCAGGTTGCTATAGTAACACTTTCAATAGCATTATTTGAAATTTTAAAGTCATATGGAATAAATGTCAAAATTGTTGCAGGGTTAAGTCTTGGAGAATATTCTGCTCTAATTTCAAGTGGTATTATGAATTTTGAACAGGGCTTAAAAGTAGTAAGAGAAAGAGGAATCTTTATGAAGGAAGATAGTGATACTACTAATGGTTCCATGGCAGCTGTAATTGGTGGAAAAATAGAAGATATAGAAGACGTATGTAAGAAACTTAGTGTCAAAGGGATAATTGGTATAGCAAATTATAATTGTAGTTCTCAAGTTGTAATTTCTGGAGAGGATTCTTTAGTTGAAGAGGCTATGAGAATTTTGAAAACCAAGGGTGTTAAGAAAATTGTTAAATTATCAGTAAGTGGAGGGTTTCATACAGAGTTAATGAAAAACGCATCTAAAAAGCTAGGAAATGTATTAGAGTTTGTAGCTTTTAAAGAAAGTAATATAGATGTAATACCTAATGTTACAGGAGAAATTTTATCAAACGTGATGAAACTAAGATGTTTACTAGAAGCCCAAGTTAAGTCTTCAGTTCAGTGGCAAAAGACCATAGAAAATATGATAAATATGGGCATTAATACCTTCATAGAGGTTGGACCAGGAAAAGCCCTTAGTGGTTTTGTAAAGAAAATAAATAAAGAAGTAAAAGTATTAAACGTTGAGGATAAAGAATCAGTTTATAGTACATTAAAGTACTTAAAAGAAGCTAGTGTATAGGAGAGGATATAAAAATGTTTAAAGGAAAGAATGTGGTAGTTACTGGAGGTAGTAGAGGAATAGGAAAGGCCATAGCTTTAGAATTTGGAAAAAATAGAGCCAATGTGGTTATAAATTATGTTAGTAGTGACATAGAAGCTAAAAAAGTTGCCGAGGAAATAAAAGGCCTTGGAGGGAATGCTATTTTAGTAAAAGGAGATGTAAGTAGTTTCGAGGAAGGAAAAAAGTTAATAGACGAAGCAGTAAAAGCCCTTGGAACTATAGATGTATTAATTAATAATGCTGGAATAACAAAAGATGGATTAATTATGAGGATGAAAGAGGAACAATTTGATAAGGTTTTGGATATAAATCTTAAGGGAGTATTTAATACCTGTAAGAGTGCGGTATCTTATATGCTTAAACAAAGAAGCGGAAAAATTATAAATATTTCATCCGTAGTAGGAGTTGTAGGAAATGCAGGCCAGGCAAATTATGCAGCATCTAAAGCAGGGGTTATAGGACTTACTAAATCTATAGCTAAAGAAGTAGGGACTAGAGGTATAACTGTAAATGCTATAGCACCAGGATTTATAAAAAGTGATATGACAGATGTATTAAGTGAAAAGGTAAGGGAAGGTATGTTAGGGTTAATTCCTTTAGGTAGATTTGGAGCCGTAGAAGATATAGCAAAAACTGTAGCCTTTCTTGCTTCAGAAGGTGGAGATTATATAACAGGTCAAGTTATAAATGTAGATGGCGGAATGGTAATGTAGTTATTGAAGGAGGATATATAAGGTGAGCAGAAGAGTAGTAGTTACGGGAATGGGAGCAATTACTCCTATAGGTAATGATGTTGATAGCTTTTGGAATGGGGTTAAGGATAGTAAATGTGGTATAGATTATATTAAATCTATGGACGTAGAAAAGTTCAAAGTTAAAATAGCAGCAGAGGTTAAAGATTTTGATCCTACTGAAACTATTGATAGAAAAGAAAGTAAGAGAATGGATAGATACTGCCAACTTGCTATGGTTGCAGCAGAGGAGGCAGTAAAAGCCTCAAAATTAGATTTAGACAATATAGATAAATATAGATTAGGTGTGCTAATTAGTTCAGGAATAGGTGGACTTGAGACTTTAGAAAATGAATATAAAAGGATGTTAGAAAGAGATACAACTAAGGTATCACCATTCTTAATTCCTATGATGATAGAGAATATGGCAGGAGGAAATGTTGCTATAAAATATGGAGCTAAGGGACCATGCTTATCTGTTGTTACAGCTTGTGCTACAGGAACTAATAGTATAGGTGAAGCATTTGAGATGATAAAGGCAAATAGGGCAGAAGTAATGATTGCAGGTGGAACAGAAGCATCTATAACTTCAGTTGGTCTAGCTGGATTTACTGCATTAACAGCATTAAGCAAGAGTGAAGATCCCCAAAAAGCATCTATTCCTTTTGATAAAAATAGAAGTGGATTCGTAATGGGTGAGGGAGCAGGAGTTTTAATTTTAGAAGAACTTGAACATGCAAAATCAAGAGGAGCTAGAATATATGGTGAAATTGTTGGATACGGAGCTACTTGTGATGCATACCATATAACCCAACCTAGTGCTGATGGGGAAGGGGCATCAAGAGCTATGAAACTTGCAATTGAAGAAGGAAACATAAAATTAGAAGATATATCATATATTAATGCTCACGGAACTAGTACACCATATAATGACAAATTTGAAACTGTAGCCATAAAAAGTTTATTTAAGGAGGAAGCTTATAAGATTCCAGTTAGCTCTACTAAGTCAATGACAGGACATTTATTAGGAGCAGCAGGTGCTGTAGAGGCTATTGTATGTATAAAGGCTTTAGAGGATGGGTTTATTCCAGCTACCATTGGTCTTGAAGAGAAGGATGAAGAGTGCGACTTGGATTATGTTCCTAATGCGGGAAGAAAGGCTGAGCTTAAATATGCTTTATCTAATTCTTTAGGTTTTGGTGGCCATAATGCCACACTTTTATTTAAGAAATGGGAGGAATAAATGATGAACTATGAAGCAATTGAAAGGCTTATTAAATTAATAAATGATTCCGAACTTAAGGAGTTAGAGTTAGAAGAAGCTGGTCTTAGAATAAGAATGAGCAAAAATGATTCTAGTAAAGTTATTTACACTGAAGATACTAGAGTATTGAGTAAACCGATTATGGTAGATAAGTGTGATAGTGAAGTTGTTAATCATAGTAAGGTAGATTCAACTTTAGTAATGAATACAAAGAATGAAGAAATAATTACGGAAGAAATAGATAGGGAAGAGAATTCATTAGAAGGATGCTTTATAGTTAAATCACCTATGGTAGGTACATTTTATTCTTCACCAACAGAAAACGGAGATTCTTATGTAAAAATAGGAGATTTAGTATCAAATGAATCTATTCTTTGCATAATTGAAGCTATGAAATTAATGAACGAAATTGAATGTGAAGTTGAAGGAACTGTAGCTAAAATATTCGTTAACAATGGAGATGTAGTAGAATTTGGTCAGCCTATAATGGCTATAAAACTTTAAGATAGAGAATAATTAGGAGGTAGTATAATAATGTTAGACACAGTAGAAGAGAAGCCGATAAAACTTAATATAAAAGAAATACAAGAAATAATACCTCACAGATATCCATTTTTATTTGTAGATCAAATAGAAAGCTTAGAGCCAATGAAAAATGCAGTTGGATATAAGAACATAACTATGAATGAATACTTTTTTCAAGGTCATTTTCCTCAAGAACCGGTATTACCTGGAGTAATAATAGTAGAAGCTCTTGCTCAAGTTGGTGCCATCGCGTTACTGTATGATGAAAAGTTTAGAGGAAAGATAGCTTACTTCGGTGGAATAAAAAATGCTAGATTTAGAAGAAAAGTTGTACCTGGTGATCGATTAAAGTTAGAGGTTGAAATTATAAAGATAAAAGGACCAGTAGGCATTGGAAAAGGGACTGCAACAGTTGATGGAGTAGTAGCCTGTGAATGTGAATTAACCTTTGCAGTAGGAGTATAAAAGTAAGAGAGGTAGCCGTATGTTTAAAAAGATATTAATTGCTAATAGAGGGGAAATTGCAGTTAGAATAATTAGAGCTTGCAGAGAAATGGGAATACAAACTGTAGCTGTATATTCTGAAGGTGATAAAGAAGCTTTGCATGCTCAAATGGCAGACGAGTGTGTTTGCATTGGACCATCAGCCTCAAAAGATAGTTATCTAAATGAGAATAATATATTAAGTGCTACTATTTTAAAAGGAGCAGAGGCTATTCATCCTGGATTTGGATTTCTATCAGAAAATAGTAGATTCGCTAAAATGTGTGAAGAGTGTAACATTAAATTTATAGGACCAACAGCAGATAATATAAGCAATATGGGAAATAAGTCTAAAGCTAGGGAGCTTATGGAGAAAGCTGATATTCCAGTTGTACCTGGCTCAAAAGGACTTGTAAAGAATGAAGAAGAAGCTATAGAGATAGCTAAGGAAATAGGTTATCCGGTAATGATAAAAGCCTCTAGTGGAGGCGGTGGAAAAGGAATTAG
Source organism: Clostridium sp. UBA1056 (assembly GCA_002316385.1). GTDB lineage: Bacteria > Bacillota > Clostridia > Clostridiales > Clostridiaceae > Clostridium_J. Next base: position 26,299 of record DCDL01000015.1, on the reverse strand, counting down.
GATTGTAAACAATGAGAATCAACTTATAAGTGATTTCAATGCAGCAAAGAGAGAAGCAAAGACTTCATTTAATGATGATTCTATGTATATAGAAAAGTTTATAGAAAAACCAAGACATATAGAAATACAGCTTATAGCAGATGACTATGGAAACACGGTATATCTAGGAGAACGTGAATGTTCTATACAAAGAAAAAATCAGAAGGTGTTAGAGGAAGCGCCATCAGTATTTATAGATAATGATATGAGAAAGAAAATGGGAGAAACTGCAGTTAAAGCTGCGAAATCTATAGGTTATATAAATGCTGGAACTATAGAATTTCTAGTAGATAAGAATAAAAGTTTCTATTTTATGGAGATGAATACTAGAATACAGGTAGAGCATCCTGTGACAGAGATGATAACAGGAATAGATTTAATAAAGGAACAAATTAAAATAGCTTATGGAGAGAAATTAAGTTTTTCTCAGGAAGATATAAAAATTACAGGGCATTCCATAGAATGTAGAATAAATGCAGAAGATCCTTATAAGAACTTTAGACCATGTCCAGGTGAAATAACTAATTTGTATGTACCAGGTGGAAATGGAGTTAGATTAGATTCTGCAGTATATCAAGGTTATAAGATTCCTCACTGTTATGACTCAATGATTGGTAAGCTTATAGTTCATGGTAAAGATAGAGAAGAGGCTATAGGGAAAATGAAAAGAGCATTAAGTGAATTCATAATAGAAGGAGTTAATACTAATATAGATCTTCAACTTGATATTTTGGCTAATGAGAATTTTGTAGAAGGAAACTTTGATACAGGTTTTTTAGAAGCATATCTCAATAAGGTTAAATAGTTTAAATCTAAATGAGGTAATTATATGAAAGATTTAAAGTCGTTATTTAAAAAAAATGTTTATATAGAAGTAAAAGCAAATAACAAAGATAGTGAAATAGAAAAGAAACCACAAGTACCGGATGGAATGTGGGTTAGATGTGCGGAATGCGGTAATATCATATATAGAGGAGATCTAATAAATAATTTAAAGGTATGCTATTCTTGTGGAGGGCATTTTAGACTTACAGCAAGAGAGCGAATTAAACAGACCATTGATGAAGGAACATTTAAAGAGTTGTTTGCAGATATGGTTTCAGATAATCCGTTAGACTTTCCAGATTATAATGAAAAGGTGAATAAGATACAAAGAGCCACAAGTATGAAGGAAGCTGTTATAACAGGCATAGGGAAGATAGACGGTAATAATGCAGTTATATGTGTCATGGACAGTAACTTTCTTATGGGGAGCATGGGAAGTGTAGTTGGAGAGAAGATTACGAGAGCTATAGAGCTGGCAACAAATGAAGAATTACCAATAATAATATTTACTTGCTCTGGAGGAGCAAGGATGCAGGAAGGAATTTTTTCTCTTATGCAGATGGCCAAAACCTCAGCAGCTCTATCTTATCATAATAATAAAGGACTACTATATATATCTGTATTAACAGACCCGACTACTGGAGGAGTAACAGCAAGTTTTGCAATGCTAGGCGATATAATACTTGCTGAACCTAATGCACTTATTGGATTTGCAGGGCGAAGGGTTATTGAGCAAACCATAAAGGAAAAGCTACCAGAGAATTTTCAAACAGCAGAATTTCTTTTAGAAAAAGGCTATGTAGATAAGGTTGTACACAGAAAAGATATGAAAAATACTCTTAGTACTATTATAAAATTGCATATAAATTGAAATTTTAAAGATTAGAGGTGTTGGAAGTATATGGAGAGTAGATTTAACTCGTGGGAAAAGGTAAATATAGCAAGAAGTATCAAAAGACCTACAGCACTTAACTATATTAATAGTATATTTGAGGATTTTATAGAGTTAAAAGGTGATAGAGGCTATGGAGATGATAGTGCCATAGTAGGTGGTATAGCCAGATTTAAAAATAGAAGTGTTACAGTTATAGGAGTACAAAAAGGAAATAATACAAAAGAGAATATAGAAAGAAATTTTGGAATGCCAAAGCCAGAGGGATATAGAAAAGCATTAAGACTTATGCTTCAAGCAGAGAAATTTAAAAGGCCTGTAGTTATTTTTATAGATACTCCAGGTGCATTTTGTGGTATAGAATCAGAAGAACGTGGTATAGGTGAAGCCATTGCTAAAAATCTTATGACTATGAGTAATCTAAAGGTTCCTATAGTTTCTATGATTATAGGAGAAGGTGGAAGTGGAGGAGCATTAGCTCTTGCTGTTGCCGATGAAGTATGGATGCTTGAGAATTCCATATACTCTATTTTATCACCTGAGGGTTTTGCATCTATTTTGTATAAGGATGCATCTAAAGCTAAAGAGGCAGCAGAAAGAATGAAAATAACATCTTCAGATTTATTAAGCTTAGGTGTAATTGATAGAGTTATTAAAGAACCTAAAGGAGGAGCTCAAGAAGATCCTAATAAAATGATTTTAAGTATAAAAGCAAACTTGAAAGAAGTATTAGAAAGATTAAGCCGGGAGCCAATGGAATCTTTATTGACTAAGAGATATTATAAGTTTAGGAAATTAGGAAAATATGTAGAATAGATTAATAAAATATGGTAATATATGACTAATTATAATATAGTATTAATGTAAATTGTTTTAGGTTGTAGTAAAATGATTATAATACTAATAATAATTGGTCTTATTTTATTTAAATTAAGATATAGTAAAACAAATCCAAGATAAATTATTTTATTATGAAAAATGAATTGAATAATTAATAATTTAAGAGTGGAACATAAAACCCATATAAATTTATAAATGAGAGGAATATGAGATATGAATAATAAATTGGTTTTAGTAGTTGATTCAGGTAGTGATTTACCCATTGAATTTATAAATGAGCCTAATATAGTAGGTCTACCTATTGGGTGTAACTTTAAAGGCAGAGATATGGAGGATTATTTTGGTCAAACTTTAGATATTAAGGAATTTTATGATGGTTTAAGAGCTGGAGAAATGTATACTACATCTCAAATAAATGTATATAAGTTTGAGGAGGCTTTTAAAAGCATTATAAAAGAAGGAAAATCCATTATTTATATTGGATTATCCTCAGGATTATCAGGCACTATAAATAATGCAAGAAATGCAGCTTTAAATTTGAAGGAAGAATATCCGGATAGTGATATAACTATAATAGATACATTATCAGCTAGTATGGGAATAGGACTATTAGCATATAAGGTTTATGAGATGATGAAGGAAGATAAATCAAAGGAAGAAATAGTTGAATTTGTAGAAGGGATAAAGCTAAAAATAAATCATTATTTTACAGTAGATGATTTAAAACATCTTAAAAGGGGGGGAAGGGTTTCCAGCTCCGCCGCAACTGTAGGAACTTTGCTTAATGTAAAACCAGTCCTTCATATGGACAATGAAGGTAAACTAATACCTCTTAATAAGGTTAGGGGTAGAAAAAAAGCTATGTTAGAATTGGCAAATAAGTTTATAGAGAGAAGTGTAGGAGAGCAGCAATTAATAACTATTTCCCATGGAGATTGTTTAGAAGATGCAAAGGCATTAGAAGAATTATGCAGGAAAAGTGGAAGAGTTAAGGAATGTATAATTAACAATTTAGGACCAACTATAGGTAGTCATACAGGAGCAGGCCTATTAGCACTGTTTTTTGTTGGTAATAGTAGAGAATAGTAAACAAATAAGTGAGTTATGAGTATATAGGTATTATATAGATATAAATTAACCTATTGTGCAAGTTAGATTATAATAAATAGAATGTTTCATATAAAACAATATAACAATATAACATTTTAAAATTTTAAAATGTTATATTGTTAAAAAATTAATGAAAATTAGATATTCTTAATTTAAATGTCTAGCTAAATGGAATCTCTGTATTGCTATTATTTAGTACAAAAAGTTAAATTATATTTTAATTAATATTAATGTTTAAGATGGGAGGTTGATTATGAAGAGTAAGAGACTACTTAGAATAATCAAAAGAATTAAGAGAAAATCCCAACTTGAAGACGAGATAATCAATAGGAAAAACTATGTATATAATAGAGCACGAGCTAAAGCTTATGCTGAAGCCTATGCTGAGACTCCTAATATAAAAGAATATCCTGTATTTAAGGATAATGATTGTACTAATTTTGTAAGTCAAGTTCTAGTTGCTGGTGGAATGAAGATGAAGGGGTCAGATTATAGAAAGTTTACAGATTGGTTTTGCTATACTAAAGATCCAATAGCTTTAAGGAAAATTGCACTGACATGGAGAAGTGCTGAGTATTTTAGAACGTACTGGGGAAATAAAGATGGAGAAGGAAATAATGTGGCAAGTGAGTATAAAGAATTAACAGTGGAAGAAGCCATATCTAAATATGATGAGCTATATACTTATTTAATGATAGGTGATGTTATACAATATGCAGACAGTAATAAGAAAATATATCATTCTCAAGTAGTTCATGCTAAAGAGTTTAACGTAGCACTCAACAGAAATGATTTATTTATAGCTCAGCACACAATAAACAGAAAGCATGTATCTTTATATGAATATTTAAAGTTATTAAAAGATAAAAAGGATAGGTATATCTATATTTATCATTTTTAACAGATTTAAAAGTTTTGTAGAAGTATTTCTACAAAACTTTTTTTTACTAATATTCGCTTTTAAAATATGGGTAAGAAGGAATAAGTGGTATACTATATGTAAAACATATAGTAGATATTAATAGAATAATTTTATAAAAAGAACTGTATAGTGGAGGTTAATATGGATAAGTTAAATAGAAATGATAGCTGCTGGTGTGGTAGTGGATTAAAATATAAAAAGTGTCATATGGATCAAGATAAGTATTTAGAGAAATTAAGTGAACAATATGGATATGAAATACCAAGAGAAATTATAAAATCAGAAAAAGATATAGAAGGAATAAGAAAAAGTTGTGCTCTAACTAAAGAAATATTAGATATGGTAGAGGAAAGAATAGTAGCGGGCATATCTACAGAAGAAGTAAATAAGTGGGTTCATGAATACACAGTATCCCATGGAGCATATCCAGCACCTTTAGGATATCATGGCTTTCCTAAGAGCACATGTATATCTATAAATAGTGTTGTTTGTCATGGTATACCAGATGAGGAGACAATAATAAAAGATGGAGATATAGTTAATGTTGATGTAACTTGTATTTTAGATGGTTATTATGGTGATTCTAATAGAACTTTTCTTATAGGAAATGTTAGTGATAAAGCAAGAGACTTAGTAGAGACTGCTAAAGAGTGTTTAAGATTAGGAATAGATGAAATAAAGCCTTTTAACACCTTGGGAGATATAGGATTTGTTATAAACCAATTTGCAACTAATAAGGGGTATTCTGTGGTATATGACTATGGTGGTCATGGTGTAGGTAATGAATTTCATGAAGAACCTTTCGTACCTCATATAGGAGAAAGAGGAGAAGGGATGGTTTTACTGCCAGGAATGATATTTACAGTAGAACCAATGATAAATGAAGGTGTTCCAGAAACTGTTGTGTTAGAGGATAATTGGACTGCACTTACAGCAGATAATAAATTGTCTGCTCAATGGGAACATACTATACTAGTTACAGAAGATGGATATGAAGTATTAACCTAACTTGTATTCATATGTAATTTATATGTAATAATTACAAAATGCAAGTTTAATTTAAAGATTCTTGTCTAAAAATATGGGAAATTGTTTTTATATTTGGGGTGTATGTTGATACCATATTATGTAATTATATGGTACAATATACAATGTAAATAGTTGTGAGTTATTTAACAATAATTTATATTAACTTTTTATTACTTTAGGTAGGGACTAAATATGAAGATAATTAATGAAAGATATAAAATAGTAGAGTTATTAAATCAAAATAGAATTTATTCTTTATATGAAGCCATAGACATAAGTAACGATATGTCTATGGTAAACATTTATGTTTTAAATAATTCTAATATAGAAAATAAGTTGCTTGATTTTTGTGTATCTGAGTATGAGAAAATACCTACTATACAAAATGATGCTTTAAAGATTTTAGATTTTGGTGTAGTAAATAATGTTGAGAATAAGGATAAGAAGGATAACTATTACTATATTACAGAGGTATACAATAATTACCGATTATTGTTAGATGCTGTAGAAGGAATTTCAGAGGAAAACTTAATTAAAGTATTCTTAGAAATATGTATATTAGCGTACAAGCAAAGTTACAATTATATTAAGGTAGTTCCATTTCATGAGGAAAACATATATGTAGATTTAGACCTTAAAGTGAAATTAAAAGATAAATTAACTGCACTTTTACAATCAAGAGAGATTGGTATAGGTATTCAATCAGAAGATATAGAAGAGCTTATAGAAGGGTCTTCTAATAAGTTTAATGAAGAACAATATTATATAAATAAATTGTCTGAAATATTAATAAACATGGTATTAAAGAATAAAGGTATATATGGGGATGCCAAAACCTATAGAATAATCATGAAGCATATGGAAAATAATGAAGGGCAAGAATATAAGGAGTTATTTAGCGAAAGATTGTATAATTTAATAGATAAACTTTGCAATAACAAGAATAATTTTACAAATAGTATCTTTGATGTTATAGAGCAAGTTAATTCTATATACAATATGAGCTATAAATATAAAATTGATAAGAAAGAAAAAGAGCTAAATTTCAATATACCTTTAATAGGTAGAAGTGAAGAAATAAAAACCATTATAGCTTCAATAAATCATATATTTAAATATCACGAAACTAAAAATGTTATATTGGTTCATGGTGAAATAGGAATTGGTAAGACTAGATTATTAAAGCATATAAAATATATCATGGGTATTAAAGAAAATAACGGTATTAAATGTTTTTATATTAAAAGCAATAAAGAAGAAACTACAAAGGCTACCATTGGACAACTATTAAGAAAAATAGTTAGTATTGCAGATAAACATTTAATTAACAAATATAAAAAAGAAATAATGCTTTTAGCACCAGAAATATATGGTGATGGTTATGAAGATAATTTTGGTTACTCTAAGTTAAATAATAAAGAAAAACTTATACTTATAGCTAAGATATCGTCATTTTTACAGGAATATTATCATGATAACCCAGGAATAATTATTATTGATGACATGAATATGTATGATGCATTAACATTAAATGTAATACATTATGTTTTAAATAAATCAGCTTCTGCAAACAATATTCTTGTTATTATAGGATATAGAGATGGAGATTATCTTAATAATAATAACTTTACAGAATTTATAGATTATATTAAAGATAAGGTAGATTTAAATGTTCATCTCAGATCATTAACAGAGGATAGTTCTGCAAAGATGCTAAGAAATATATTAAATGTTAATAAGATATCTGATGAGTTTATAGACAACTTATATAAATACTCCATGGGGAACCCATTATTTATAGAAGAATATTTAAAGGATTTATGTAATAGAAAAATTATATATATAGATGAGGAAAATGGTAAATGGCATAAACCTAAAGAGCATGATATGTATATGCCAATTAATATGAAAAAGATTTGTGAAAGTCAATTAAAAGATTTAGACAAGCTATCTTATGATATTTTATATATAATGTCATTCTTTTATACTCCAATGCCGGTGAAAGTTATAAAGGATGTACTTATAATAGATAAACCTTATATATATAATGTAGTTGAGGAACTAGTAGCCAAGGGGATACTATACAGTAGTATAGGGGATAATGGGTTTGTATATACTTTTTATAATAAATTTTTAAGAAGTTATTTATATAAGGATTTAGATGCTTCTATAAAAGAAGATATTCACAAAAAAATAGTAATAGTACTTGAAAAATATTGCTATAAGGATTTAAACATTTATATAGAAGAAATTATATATCATCTTGAAATATTGGGCTTTAGTAGAAAATTAATATATTACTATCAAAAAAATGAAGAGAGATTAGAGAACATTAATAGAGTGAATGAAGCCATAAGATATAATTTCAAGATTCTTGAAATTATCGATAAGCTTGAAAATAAAGATGAGTTTATACAAGATGAAATAAATGCTAATATGAATTTAGGAAGATTATATAATAGTCTATCGGATAAAAATGTAGCCATAGAACATTATATTAAAGCTCAAGGACTATGTAAACCTCAGGGGTTGTTAGTTACTAGTGTAGATATTATGGTAGAAATGATATGGATATACATGGATTTAGGAAATGATAGAGAGATAGAGTATTACACTAAGGAGATATCTAAAATATTAGAAAAGTTAGACTATCTGACAGGCACTATAAAATATTTAAGAATCATAACAAGAGATTTATATAATAATGGTGAAAATGATAAGCTTAAAGACGTATGTAATTATGGTATAAGTCTTTGTAAGGAAGAGCATATGGATTATAAAGTTGGATTTTATAATAGCTATTGTAATGCATTGATTGCTCAAAGTAAGGAAGAAGAAGCCTTAAATATATTAAAGACAACGGTTAAGGAATGTTGTGAAAAAAATTACACTAAGGCATTACCAAGAATTTATAATAGTATAGGAGTAATATACAGTGATTATATTCAATGTGAAGAAGAAGCACTAAATTGGTTTAAAAAACTTCATGAATTAACTAAACTTGAGGAAAATAAGTATTATGAAGTAACAGCTTTGTCTAATATGGGATTTTCAAACTATGTCTTAGCAAATTATGATGAAGCATATAAATATCTAAATCAAGCTTCTAATATAGCTGCTCAGAATGAATTAATATATATGAATTTTTATAATTATGTTTATATAGCATCTACCTTATATAAGCAAGGAAAGTACTCTGAATGTTTTAGATATGTGGATATATGTAATAATTATATAGAAAACAACTTTATCTTTGGACAAGAGTTAGCTCCATACCGTATATTATCATATTATGTAAAGAGCTTACTTGGAAAAAGAGAAGAGGCTATGGAATATTTATTAGAAGGAAAGAAAGCCTTTAATAATACTAATTCTATAGTGAAATATAAAATAGAACTGCTTTGCATTATAAATAGAATGCTTTTATATAGTGAATTAAATAAAATTGAGGATATAATTGAGGCTAGTGAAAAAATAGTATACGTAGATTTAAAGGTATCAATGTTGTGTGATGCAATTTTACAACTTTTAAATCAAAACTTAATTGAAATAGCTAGAGAGATATATAATTATGTTAAAAGGTTTGAAAATAAAATAAAATCTAACTTTAATAAGCTAGCTTTAATATATATAAAAGTGGCTATAGACGAATGTAAGGCTATAGATATATTGGAAGAGTCGTTATCCTTATATAAGGAAATTAAAAATCCTAATTTAATGTGGAGAATATATTCTAAAATAGGATATAACTATTATGAAAAGGGAGATAAGGCGAATGCAGCCATATATATTTCAGAAGCTTGTGATATAATACTAGATATTTTATTACAAATCCCTAAAAATCATAGGAAAGCTTTTTTACAGAATCAAAGGTCTATGGTAGATTGTTTTGAAGTATTGTTAAAGATAAAGAATTACTATAATAAAGAAAAAGGTATAAAACTAACTAAAATAGATATTGATACAATGGAAAATATAGAAGATTTATTTCAGACTGTAGTAGAAAGTGATTTTATAAATGATGAGTTTATAAAATCTTTAAAGAATTCGTCTCAAGACTATTTAAAGAATATTGACAACATTGAAGACATTCTAAATAATTTATGTGGAAATAGTAAAGATAGTATGGATCTTATATGTAAATATATAAGTTATATTAGTTTATCCACTAAAACTAGCATAATAATAGAAAATAATAATAAATTTTCTGTAGTAGCAAGCAATGATAATATTTTAGAGTTACCAGAGGATATGTCTATAGTTAATATAGCTAGAAATAAGGGTATGCCTATCAGATTAAGTAGAAAACTTATTAATGATGCCAATGGAAATATATTAAGTTATGATATTAAAAATAATATAAAAACAGCTATGTGTATACCAATAACTCAAGTTTCTAGGACTAATAGAGATATGAGTAAATATGATTATAGCCATGATGTACTAGGATATATATATGTGGAGAGTAATAGAAAATTAAACAATATAAATGAAAATACTATGCATAAGTGTGTTACTATAGGTAAAATTTTATATATGATAATTGATAAATTAAATATTAAGAGAAACTCTACTATAGACAAGCTAACCAATACATTAACTAGAAAGCATTTAGAGGCATTTATTCACGAACAAATAGACAGATCGTTTAATCTTAACTCAGAATTTTCAACTGTAATGGTGGATATAGATAAGTTTAAGGCTATAAATGATACCTTTGGACATAGAATGGGTGACCAAGTGTTAAGTAAGGTATGTGAAGTTATAATTAAGAATATAAGGCAAGATGATGCGGTAGGAAGATATGGTGGAGAAGAGTTTATTATAGTGCTACCCAATACAGATATCGAAGAAGCAAGAAATATAGCAGAAAGAATCAGAGTGAAAATTAATGAAGCTAAAATTATGGGAGATAAGAGACAAGTAACAGTAAGTTTAGGGGTGGCTAATTATCCTAATCATGCAACTACTTATGAAGAACTTATTGAAAAATCAGACCAAGCTTTATATGCAGCTAAAAATAGTGGACGTAATGCTACTAGAGTGTGGGATGAAGCTTATGGCTCTAAAATAAGTACTACTAATAAGTTAAGTGGTATATTTATAGGTAGTGAAAATCAAGATTTTAAGAATGTTTCTACTTTAATTGAATTTATAGATATGATTAATGAAGAAAGAAATATAGATGAAAAAATTGCCACTATAATCAATAGAATTGCAGAAGTTACAGAATCTGATTTATGTACATTATTTATATTGAAAGAAGAAAAATTAATAAGTAGATATTCTAAAGCTACTGATGAATCTAATAATGAAATTGATAAAATGTACAACTACAATAGGATTATGTCTGCAATAAATTATGGCGAAAATATTTGTGGAATAGATTGGGATTATTTAGAGGACTATGATGAGATTAAAAATATTCCAGATTTAAAGTCTAATATAATAGTCTTATTAAAAGATAAGGTTGGTATAATAGGAGCAATATGTTTGACAGCTTCAATTAATCATAAGGAATTTACCTATGATGAACTAAATTTTGTTAATACATTAGGTAAAATAATTGTTCCTATACTAAAAGAGTAAGATTAATATTAAATTTAAAGGTATGAAATTATGAATCTAGTTTCATACCTTTTTTATTATCTTTATATTTTAATAAAACTTCTACATTAAATTTACTTGAAATAATAGATTACCACTGTAGAATATTAATAAAAACTTTAAAATCTATATTTTTACATTGGCAACTTATAAGATATAATCTAATTAAGGAATAATTTTAAGAATAAGTGATTTATTACATTGTTCTTAAATATTATAAAGGTTGTTTATAATTTTCCTAAACTTTATATTTAAACTAAAACAATGAATATTAAAGTTAGGGAGATAAATAATAGTAGTACTATAAAAGGTAAAACGATAAAAATTAGTAGGAGGAGAAAGATGAATTATAATGTAGGGAAAATATATCATGGGTTTAAATTAAATAGAGAAGAAAAAGTAGATGAGATGAATTCTATAGCCAGAGTTTTCATACATGAGAAAACAGGAGCTAGATTACTACACTTAGAAAATGATGATTCTAATAAAGTGTTTGCAATAGGTTTTAAAACACCTCCAAGCGATGATACTGGTGTTGCACATATATTAGAGCATAGTGTACTTTGTGGTTCAAGAAAGTTTCCTACAAAGGAACCATTTGTAGAGCTTATAAAAGGTTCACTAAATACATTCCTAAATGCTATGACCTTTAGTGATAAGACTTTATATCCACTTGCAAGTAAAAATGAAAAGGACTTTTTCAATTTAATGGATGTATATTTAGATGCTGTTTTCTATCCTAATATATATAATACTAAGGAAATTTTAATGCAAGAAGGCTGGCATTATGAACTAGAAAATACTGAAGATGATTTAACATACAAAGGTGTAGTCTATAACGAAATGAAAGGGGCCTTTTCATCACCAGATGGAGTATTAATGAGAGGTATTCAAAAATCTTTATTTGAACATAACACCTATGGCTTTGAATCTGGTGGAGACCCAGAATTTATACCAAGTTTAACGGAGGAAGAATTTTTAGGATTCCATAGTAAATACTATCATCCATCTAATAGCTATATATTCTTATATGGAGATGGAAACTTAGATAAGATGTTAGCATTTATTAATGATAGTTATTTAAATAACTTTGAGAAAGAGGATATTGACTCTGAAATATTACCAGAGAAACCTTTTAAAGAAATGAAAGAGGTTGTAACAGAATACTCTATTTCAACTGAAGATAATGAAAATGAGAAAACCTTAATGGCATTAAACTTTGTTACAGGAGAATGTACTGATGACGAGTTATATCTTAGCCTAAGTATATTAGAGTATCTATTATTAGAAACTCAAGGAGCTCCTTTAAAACAAGCAATACTTGATGCTAATTTAGGTAAAGATGTATATGGAAGTTTTAATAATGGAATTTTACAACCCGTATTTAGTATAATACTAAAAAATAGTGAAGTAGATAAAAAAGAAAAATTTAAGGAAGTTGTGTTTGATACCTTAAAATCTTTAGTTAAAAATGGAATTGATAAAAAGCTTATAGAAGCATGTATTAATATTACAGAGTTTAAGCTAAGAGAAGCTGATTTTCAAGGGATCCCTAAAGGATTGTTCTACTATATGACAGCTATGGATAGTTGGCTTCATGATGGAGATCCTTTAATGCACTTAAAATATGAAAAGAATATTGAAAAAATAAAAGAAGCTTTAACTACAAATTATTTTGAAGATTTAATTGAAAAATATATACTAAATAATACACATAGCTCATTATTAGTATTAGCACCTAAAAAAGGGTTAGCAGATGAGAAGGATAAAAAGCTAAAGGAAGAGTTAAAGGAATATAAAGAAAATTTATCTCTAGAAGAAATTCAAGATATAGTTAATGAAACAAGGAGTCTAATAAACAGGCAAAACACTCCTGATTCAGATGACATATTAGAAACTATACCAGTATTATCTGTAGGTGATATAGATGAAAAGGTTGAGGACTTAGGTATTTTGGAAGAAGAAGTTTGTGGAGTAAAGCTCCTTCACCATGATACATTTACAAGTAAGATTGCTTATTTAAGCTTTATGTTTGATAGTAAATCTATAGCTCAAGAAGATATTCCATACCTAAGTTTATTAAGTGCATTACTAGGTAAAATTAACACTAAAAATTATAGTTATGTAGATTTATCAAATGAAATACTAATTAATACAGGTGGAGTATATTTCAGAAGTGAAGTATATGGAGATAGTAAGGAAGTTCTTAGATATAGTCCTTATCTCGAAGGTCATTGTAGTGTAGTAGTAGATAGAGTTCCTAGAGCTTTAGAAATATTAGCAGATATAATAAAGAATACTTCCTTTGAAGATAAGAAAAGAATAAGAGAGCTTGTAAGAGTTTTAATATCAAGAATAGAAATGAAGCTTACTGATAGAGGACATCAAGTTGCAACTACAAGATTAGGAGCCTATTTTTCACCTTCCTATGCATATATAGAAAAAACTTCAGGTTACGAGTATTATAAATTCTTGAAGGATTTAGAAAATAACTTTGATGAGAGAATAGATGATATTATCGCTAAGTTAGAATCTATAATGAAGAGAGTATTCAATAAAAATAGTTTGATAGTAACAGTAACAGGTAAAGATGAAGAAGTTTATGCTGTAAAAGAAAATGCATCTAAGATATTAGATGTATTGTCTAATGAAGAGGTAAAATTTAATGAGTATACCTTCAACGAAGAAAATAAAAATGAAGGAATGCTTACTCCATCTAATGTTCAATATGTAGCTAAAGGATATAACTATAAAAAGTTAGGATATGAATATACAGGTAAATTATTAGTGTTAAAAACTATAATTGGTATGGATTATCTATGGAATAAAGTTAGAGTACAGGGTGGAGCTTATGGAGCCTTCGCTAGCATTGTAAGAAGTGGTAACTTTATGTTTGCTAGTTATAGGGACCCTAATATAAAAGAAACTCTAAAGGCTTATGACAATGCAGCTCAATATTTAGATGGTTTTACAACTACAGATAGAGAGATGTTAAAATATATTATAGGAACTATAAGTGAGCTAGATATGCCATTAACTCCATCAATGGCAGGAGAAGCTGCAGTTAGCTATTATATAAGAAGAATTTCTAAAGAAGATAGACAACAAGAAAGAAAAGAAGTATTATCAACTACAATTAAGGATATTAATAGCTTCTCCAAACTAGTATCAGATGTTATGAATATGAATTACGTAGTAGTTCTTGGAAATGATAGCAAAATTAAAAATAATAAGGATGTATTTAAAAATTTAGAGAGTGTATTTAACTAAGGGGGGAGAAATTTAATGAGAAGTCGTGATTTATTTTATGACTTCTCATTAAAACAAATATATGAAGTGTGAAATACTTGCGGTAGGAACAGAGATTTTATTAGGAGATATAGTAAATACTAATGCTCAATATATTGCAAAGAGATTAAATGAAGAAGGTATTTTTGTATATTATCAATCTGTTATAGGTGATAATCCAGATAGACTGAAAAAAGCTTATGAGCTAGCCTTTTCAAGATCAGATTTAGTTATAACTACGGGAGGTTTAGGACCTACTAAAGATGATTTAACCAAGGAGATTGCCTTTGAATATTTTAATAAAACTTCTGTTTGTCATAAAGAATCTTTAGAACATATTAAATCATATTTTGAAAAGACCGGAAGACAAATGGGAAAGACTAATGAAAAACAAGCATATTTTCCAGAAGATGCTATTATATTAAAAAATAATAATGGTACCGCTCCTGGATGTATTATAGAAGAAAATAATAAAATATTAATTATGTTACCCGGCCCACCTAAAGAGATGAAGCTAATGTTTGAGGAGAGTGTAATACCTTATTTAAAAAAGTTCTCTAATGAAGTGCTAGTATCTAAGGTTCTTAGAGTAGTTGGTGTAGGAGAAAGCTTAGCAGCAGAAATGATAGGAAATTTAATAGATAGCATTAATCCTACAGTAGCACCTTATGCTAAAAATTCAGAAATGGTATTTAGAATCACAGCTAAGGCAAATAGTGAAATAGAGGCGAACAAATTAATAGAGCCTGTAGAAAATGAGATAAGAAATATATTAGGAGACAATATATATGGAGAAGGCGAGGTTACTCTAGAGGATGTGATAGGAGAAATGTTAGTTAATAGAGGATTAACTATTTCTACCGCAGAATCATGTACTGGGGGGATGGTATCATCAAGATTAATTAATTATCCTGGTATATCACAAAGCTTACTTGAAGGCGTAGTAACTTATAGTAATGAAGCTAAAATGAATAGAATAAATGTTAAAAAAGAAATTCTTGAGAAATTTGGAGCAGTTAGTCATGAGGTGGCATTACAAATGGCTGAAGGAGTTGCAAAGACTTCAGGAACAGATATAGGAATCTCAACTACAGGAGTAGCAGGTCCAGGCGGGGGAACAGCTGAGAAACCAGTAGGAAGAGTATATGTAGGATTATATTATAAGGGGAAAATTACTACAAAAGAGTTAAATCTTGTAGGAGATAGACAAAAGATAAGAGAAAAAGCTACTATAAATATTTTAGATATGCTAAGGCGTGAATTATTAAAAGATAAATAAGGCATCTTCAAAAAAAATAAGTCAGAATGCTCGTCTATTTTATGTTATACTGCGTTAACAGAACCCTTAGATAGTGCTACTATCTGCGGAACCTATTTCCTTGTCTAACCAAAAATATACTTCACATCTTTGACTTATTATTTATTTTCAGATGCCTAATATAAAAGTGAAACATCCCATATTAATGAGGGATGTTTCACTTTTTATGTTTGTGTTTACTTTTTCCATTTTTGCTACTTTTAGCATTTATGATTGAATCTAAATTTGAATTAATTAAATTAGCAATATTTATATATCCATTCCCTTGCTTATATTTTTTATCGTTTATTAAAGTTGAATTTATTCTTAATAGGGTATATATATCATCAAAAGTAAAGTTATTATTTATTTCAAATAATAATGCACATACACCAGCTATAAAAGCGCAGGACATAGAAGTTCCACTACGAATAGTATAAGGAGAGGTAAGAGGTGGTGGATATATTTTTTCTCCATCTCTTTCGGATATATAATTACAGTTAGAGTTTAAAGATATGATATCATCACTAGCAGCAACAAAATCAGGTTTTTTTAATATTTTAGTAGAGCCACAACAAGAATATTCGCTTATTTTATAAGTAGAGTTTGTATCTATTCCACCTATGGTAAGTACTTTGTCAGATAAAG
Organism: Clostridium sp. UBA1056; assembly: GCA_002316385.1. Classification (GTDB taxonomy): domain Bacteria; phylum Bacillota; class Clostridia; order Clostridiales; family Clostridiaceae; genus Clostridium_J. Next base: position 9,802 of record DCDL01000015.1, on the reverse strand, counting down.
CTATACCCTTTATAGTATCTTCCTTATCTTCATTATTACCAGAAGGTGCAACTATTATTATGTTTTTATTTTTAAGCATAGTAAAAAGTTTGTCGTATAGGGATAAAATAAATTTATTTAAAGTAGTTATTTCAAAGGGTATACATACTATTTTTATATTAAATTCATCAATATTATTATATAGACATTCTAAGGCAAATAAAGTAGCTGAAATATACCCCTTACCAAGTTTATTGAATGCCTTAACCATAACTAAATGGCTATCAACAGCGATTCCACGTTGTTTTATCTTTTTATTAGTACTTTCTCCACATATTAATCCAGAAATAAAAGTTCCATGGCCGTTGTCATCATAGGGATAGGTTAATCCATTTATTACATCAATAAACTTTTTTATTTTGTTTGATGGTGTTGATAATTCTATATGAGGATATACTCCACTATCAATTATACCAATACCAATACCTTTACCAGAGAGAGATCTATTATTTAGCAATTCAAATTTCTTATTATCTAAAAAAATCCCGTTAGAATGAAGAAGATTCTTACTACATAAAAATGCTATATCATCAATACATATATATTTAACCTCAGGAAGTTCCAAAATTCTTTTAATAGCCATCTTTGTAGCAAGTACACATACACAATGTAAGGATTTAATATTATATAAAACTTCGCCCTTTGAAGATTTAATCTTCTTTTCTATTGAATCCTTAATGCTTCCATATTTAATTATGACTCTATATCTATTATAAATATCATTATTTATCATATCTTTAAGAGTTGGGTCAAGTTTTTTATTAAAAAGCATAGAAATACTCCTTATATACTTATTACACTTATCAGTATATGTAAACTGAAAATATTTGTTAAAGCTTTTATTGCTATAAACAGAGTTCTTAGAACTATAATATTTAGAAGTTCATATCTGGTCTTTATCTTGAAGTCTAAAAAGAGCTTATATTACATAAATATCTACTTAGATAGTGTTTTTATAGAGTTTTATGAGAAGTATTTGGGGAGCTGTTATGCAATGAACGTTCACATTAAAGAATCGTCGTACAGTTATATAAGAGATATTGGGGAAGCTTGCATGGGATAAAAATTAAAGCTAGGACTAAAATTTTTAGTCCTAGCTTTTAAAAAGTTTTTATAAGTTTATGATAAATTATATATATCTTTACACATAGAATAAAAAGCTCTAGCAATAGGGGTAAGAGTTCTCTTAGAACTTACCACTAAAAAGATATCTCTTTTTAAATCCACATTTTCTATTCTGCTGATATGTATATCTCTATTTATAAATCCATCGTCACATAGGCTTTTGCTGATTATAGAAATTCCTTGACCTAAGCTAACAAACTTAAGTTGAGCATGAATACTATTTACCTCACAAAGAACTTTCAACTTTTTAGGATCTATCTTGTTAGCATGAAGTTGAGACTCCAAGGTATGTCGAGTTGCAGATTCTTTTTCTCTTATTATAAAAGGATATTTTACTAAATCGTTAAGAGAAATAGTATCAGGAAGATTTAATTTTGGATTTGAAACAATAACAAGCTCATCTTCCATTATTTTGTAGCTGTTTATTTTTGAATTGTCTATAATTGTACCAACTAAACCAATTTCGCATTTAAGATCTATAATGTCTTTAATTATAGATACAGAACCTTGTTCCTTAATATTAAATTTAACATTTGAATAAAGTTCACTAAATTTTGAAACAAGTGAAGGTAGCAATGAATTACAAGGAGTAGTACTAGCAGCAATATTTAAAACTCCAGTAATATTATTATTAAAATTAGATAGGTCTGTAATAGCATTATTTCTTATATTTATAATATCATTAGCATATTGTAGAAAGGATTCGCCTATAGGCGTTAAATTTACTTCCTTAGATGTTCTATCAAATAATTGAATATTAAGTTCCCTTTCTAAACTAGAAATATGTGAACTTATAGTAGGCTGAGATAGGTAAATAGCATTTGCAGCCTTAGAAAAGCTTCTAAGTTTAGATACTGTAATAAATGCTTCTAATTGTTTAAAATCCATAGTCTCCCCCCCATTAATAACTTAAGATTTAATATAACAATTTATATGAAAGAAAGATTTTTACTTATTGAAATTAAAATCTCCTCACATAAAAATAGAAAAGATAGAGATTATCCTTTCCATTTAAAAATTATAATTCCTGCTATCATTATGATAACACCAATACATTCACGTATTCCATAGCCGGCTTCATTAGTGCCAAACCAACCAAAATGATTAATAAGTGCAGCTGCAATAAGTTGGGCAATAAGAATAGTCGCTACAGCTACAGCTGGACCAAGACTAGACATACCTTTGATTACGGTAAAGGTAATAACAGTACCTAATACACCAGCTAGAAGATAGAGCTTATTAGCATCTTTTAAATTTCTAAAGCTACCATCGCCGGCAAAGAATAATACTACAAGTGCAGTGACAAGTGCAATAGCTTGAGTTAATACTGTAGTTTCCCATAGCCCAATTTTTTTTGAGAGTTCTGTATTAAACACACCTTGAACGCTCATAGTTACCCCTGCAATTATCGAGAAAATTATACCCCACATAAAGTTTTCACCATCCTTTTAAAGATAGCTTACCCAAATGTGGATATAATTATTAAAATTTTAAGGATGATATCTATGTTTAATTTTATTAATTATAAAGCTAAAACTCTTTTAAATCATAACTTTTAACCAAAGTATCTCGCCTATTATTAAGTTGTTTCCAAATTTCAATTTTATTTATCTTAGTAAAATTGACTAAATCTGTCTTATCTTTAGATTCATCTAAGGTAAATAAATTATTTGAATAGGCTTTTCTAATAGCATTATTAGCATTAGAAATAGGCATGTTAAAGTGCGATAAACTTGAGAAATCTTTAGCACTTATACCATAAGTATTAAACATGTCAAACATACTTCTAGATATCTTATTTATGTATCCTTTATCTTTAACCTTCAAATTTACAGTGTTAGATGTATCGTTGATATATATGTCATTATCAATTCCAACTTTAAATCTTTTATAAGGAGATAAAATTTTTGAAATTATCTCATCTAACTTATCAAGCTCTGTATTAGAAACAGAACCTAGAGGAATGTATAAATTAGATACGTTTTTATACAGCTTATATCTCTTATTTAAAAATTTTTGGATAGATACAATATCATCAACAGATCGATCATCTACCAATGCAACTAAATAATATTTCATTTTTTTCCTCCCAAATGTAGATTTTTATTATAAAGTATTATATCATTATAAAATACTTTAACGCTACAATTAACAGTATTATAACATATAATAATAGGTTATAATAGACATATGTGGTGAATTATATTTTCATTCCATTGAAGTAAGTTCAAGTTATGTATTAATATAGGAAAACATATAAAAAATAAGCCTATAAATTTAAAATTTTTATTAAAATACATAAACATTGTGTTATAATTATAATTATGAGATTTTTACATTAAGAGAATGAATTTAATTGACATAGATATAGATAGACATGGAAGTAAATTAATATGTATAAAATATGGACATTATATAAATAGTGAGGATGATACCTGTATGGAGAAATTAGTTATAAATGGAGGAAATCCATTGTTTGGAAATGTGAATATTAATGGCGCAAAGAATGCAGCTGTAGCAATTTTACCAGCAGCAATTTTAGCATCTAAGGAAGTTTGTACAATAGAAAATGTTCCCAATATAGAAGATATAAATTGTTTGGAAATTATTTTGAAATATTTAGGATGTAAAGTAGAAATGAGTTGTAATTCAATTAAAATTGATAGCACTAATATAGTAACAACTAACGCTACAATTCCAGAAGTAAGAAATATGAGAGCATCTTATTACTTATTGGGAGCATTATTATCTAGATTCAAGAAAGCTAGAGTAGAGCTTCCTGGTGGTTGTCCTATTGGAGATAGACCAATAGATCAGCATATTAAGGGATTTGAAGCCTTAGGAGCTACTGTCACTATAGAGCATGGTGCAGTAAATCTTTATGCAGAAAAATTAATTGGAACAACTATATATTTTGACGTGGTTAGTGTAGGGGCTACTATAAACATTATGCTTGCAGCAGTTCTTGCAGAAGGGGTTACAGTTTTAGAAAATGCAGCAAAAGAACCTCATGTAGTAGATGTAGCTAACTTTTTAAATACCATGGGAGCAAATGTAAAGGGTGCTGGAACTGATGTAATAAAAATCACTGGGGTAAGTGAACTTTCAGGCTGCAATTATTCAGTTATACCAGATCAAATTGAAGCTGGAACTTTCATGATAGCAACAGCGGCTTGTGGTGGAGAAGTTAAGTTAAATAATGTAATACCAAAACACTTAGAGTCTATTTCAGCAAAACTTGTAGAAATGGGAGTAGAAGTTATAGAGGAAGATGATAAAGTCACAGTTAAGAGTGGAAATAACCTAAAGGGAGTAAACATAAAGACACTACCATACCCAGGATTTCCTACAGATGTACAACAACCGATGAGTACCCTTTTAACTATGGCTGAAGGTAGAAGTATTGTAAATGAAAGTATATATGAATCAAGATTTAAGCATATAGATGAATTAAAGAAAATGGGTGCAAATGTTAAAATCGAAGGTAGAATAGCTATAATAGATGGTGTTGAAAAGCTATATGGCACCAGCGTTAAGGCTACAGATTTAAGAGCTGGTGCTGCTTTAGTTATTGCAGGTCTTGCTGCTCAAGGTAAAACTGAGGTAGAGGGCATTGAACATATCGATAGAGGATATTTGTATATAGAAGAGAAGTTTAAAGCTTTAGGTGCAGACATAAGTAGAGTAAGTATGTAGTTTTAATTATGTAGTAATTTAGTAGATACTAGATTGAGGAGATAATTATGAAATTTTGCCCATTATTTAGTGGTAGCAGCGGAAATAGTATATTTGTATCAGAAAATAATAGTAATATTCTAGTAGATGTAGGGATGCCAGGTAAAGCTATCGATAAAGAATTAGTAGATATAGGAGTAAATCCTAAATATATAAATGGTATATTTATTACTCATGAGCATTCAGATCATATTAAAGGTGCTGGAGTATTTTCAAGGAAATATGATATACCTATATATGCACCAAGTCTAACTTGGAAAGCTATGGAAGGAAAGATTGGGAGTATTAAGGAAAAAAATATAAAAGTAATAGATGGTAAATTTACTGAAATTAATGATTTAATAATAGAGAATTTTCCTATACCTCATGATGCAGCATCACCTAGAGGTTATAGAATACATGGTTCTAAAAAATCCTGCTGTATAGCTACAGATTTAGGCCATTTTTCTATAGAAGTAAAGATGGCATTAGAAAACAGTGATATGATTTTAATAGAAAGTAATCATGATATAGAAATGGTTAAATTTGGACCATATCCATATCCATTAAAGCAAAGAATACTAAGTGCTAGAGGACATTTGTCTAATGAGGATTGTGGTAAAGCTATAGTTGATATTTTAAAAGGAAATCATAAAACTATCTATTTAGGACACCTTAGTAAAACAAATAACTATCCAGAACTTGCCTATGAAACTGTAGCAGGTGTATTAAGAGAAAATAATATTAGTGTGGAAAAAGATATAGATTTAAAGATGTGTAATAGAGATAGACATAGTGCATTATCAGAAATATAAGAATAGCTTAGTTAGTAATAGGAGGTGTAGAATGAAAAAGAAGACCTTTAGTTTAGTATTAACATTAATAATAGCTGTATTAGTTGTAGGAGGCATTTATATTGCAAAAACTATGGTTATAAAGAAAGATAAAGCAAGCATTTTGAGTAAAGAGAAACTTGAAAATGCTAAAAGCGCTACAGCGGAGGAAGGATACGTTGATATAACTTTATATTTTGGAGGAAGTTCTGAAAAATCTGAGATTATAAAGGAAGAAAGGCTAATGAATAGTGAAGAATTAATAGGTGAGATGATTATGCAAGAACTCATCAAAGGACCAGCTATAGTTAGTGATTCAAGTAAGCCTATTTTACCAAAAGAGACAAGGGTTTTAAACTTTTCTATTAAAGATGGTATAGCCAATATTAATTTAAGTAATGAAGCCATGTTTGATATGTCTGCAGTGCAAGAAGAAACAGTGCTTAAATCCATCACAAACTCTTTGAGTCAATTAAAATCTGTAAGTAAGGTAATGATTACAATAGATAATCAAAGAGTAGAGAGCCTAGGTGGTCACTATAATATATCAAAGCCATTTAGTAAGGATGAAATAGTTACTTTAAAAATATAGAATTAAGATGTTATTGAAACATATATAAAAATTTATTATAATTAATGAAATAAATACTATAAATATTGGTATAAAAAAGGAGAAAATAACATGAGCATATATAGCAATTGGACAAATTATGTTGTAGAGTTTGTAAAAGAAAATGGAGAACCTGAATTTTGGAAAGAATATGCAAAAATTGAAAAAGAAATATATACTAAAACTTTATCAATGGATAATGGTGTTATTAGTGGAAAATTCTCTGAACTAGCTAAAGAATTTGATGTTAATGAGATTTATTTTATGGGATTCCTAGATGGAATTAATGAAAGTATAGATAAAGAACTTGATCTTGAAGCTATAGAGAATGATTCAGAAATCAATTTTAAAATAGATTATGAAAAGTTATATTTTAATATGCTTGATTCTAAAGCGGACTATCTTTACACATTACCACAATGGGATAGAATATTCTCACCAGAAAAGAGAAAAGAAATACAAAGAGCTTGGAGAGAATCAAAAACTATAGTAAATGAAACTAAAATTGGTAGAAATGATGCTTGCCCATGTGGTAGCGGTAAAAAATATAAAAAATGCTGTGGTAAATAATGTAGTTACTAGACCTAATGAAATTTTATTTCATTGGGTTTTTTATGCTATATAGATACATAATAATGCATAATATATAGAAAAAATGTATATATTAGTATAAGAAACTTTTACATATCTTTAACTATGATATAATTATTTATATAATGAATTTATGGGGGAATTTGCATATGGATGAAAATATGAAATGGTTGAAAGAAAGTAGAATTAATACTACGATTAATTCGCTTAAGAGAAATGGAATAAGTGGGTATTTAGTGAATAGCAACAAAGAGCTTATAGATAAAATTAATGAGCTTACTAAAGATGGGGATACTGTAGGTTGCGGAGGTTCGATTACATTATTTGAAACTGGAATTATTGACTATTTAAGAAGTGGTAAATATAATTTTTTAGATAGATATAAGGAAGGGTTAAGCAAGGACGATTTAAAAAAGTTATATAGAAATACTTTTTCTGCAGATGTATACTTTACTAGTACCAATGCAATTACAGAAAAAGGAGAGTTATATAATGTAGATGGAACCGGAAACAGAGTAGCAGCTATGTTATATGGACCAGATAAAGTTATAGTTATAGCAGGGATAAATAAAATTGTAAAAGATATTGAAGAAGCAATAGAGAGAAATGAAAGAATATCAGCACCTGCAAACTGTAAAAGATTAAGTAGGGATACTCCTTGTATTAAGGTAGGACATTGTGTGAACTGCTCTAGTGAAGAGAGGATTTGCAATGAGTATACGATAATAAAAAGGCAAGGAAATAAAGATAGAATGCATGTAATTTTCTTAAATGAGGAATTAGGATATTAAAAAATTAGATTTAGATATTAGAGTTTATGGCTAGAGCATAAACTCTTTTTTATTTATTTATAATTCTAAGATATTTGATGAAAATTAAAGATAGATTAAGAGAATGAAAGCCTATTTATTTATATATACTAATAAGAGTATTGAATTAATATATATTAGATGTAAAATATTATTAGATAATGATTGTTAAATAACAAACATTGTTTATGAATACAATCAGAACAAATTTCATAATATAATAAAGAATAAATTTTATGTAGGTGCAGATTATAGGAGGTCATGTAATATGAAAATTGCAGTTATAGGATGTACACATGCTGGAACGGCAGCAGTAGTAAATGCAAAACAACTTTATCCAGACAGTGAGATTACAGTTTACGAAAGAAATGATAACGTATCCTTCCTTTCTTGTGGAATTGCTTTAAGCGTATCAAACATAGTAAATGAACCAGAAAAGTTATTTTATAATTCTCCAGAAAACTTAAATAAGCTTGGAATAAGCATGAGAATGAACTACGACGTAACAGACGTTGACGTAGAAGGAAAAACCATTACAGCTAAAAATTTAAAGACAAACGATGTAGTACAAGAGAAATATGACAAATTAATTCTTACTTTAGGATCATGGCCAATAGTTCCTAACTTTGAAGGGAAAGAACTTGATAATGTATTACTTTGTAAAAATTATAATCATGCCAAGGTAATTATAGAGAGATCTACTGAAGTTAAAAATGTAGTTGTTATTGGTGCTGGTTATATAGGAGTAGAGCTTGCGGAGGCTTTTGAAATACAAGGTAAAAACGTAACTTTAGTAGATGCAGAAGAAAGAATAATGAGTAAATACCTTGATAAGGAGTTTACAGATATAGCAGAAAAGGAATTTAAAAATCGTGGGATAAGATTAACGCTAGGAGAAAAGGTACAAAAATTTGAAGGCGAAAATGGTAAAGTATCTAAAGTTGTAACGGATAAAGGAAGCTATGAAGCTGATTTAGTTGTACTTTGCATAGGATTTGCACCAAGCACAAATTTAATAAAAGGTAAGTTAGATACTCTTCCTAATGGAGCTATAATAATAGATGATTACATGAGAACTAGTGTCAAAGATGTATTTGCAGCCGGAGATTGCTGTGTTGTAGAGTATAATCCAGCAAAGGATAAGAGATATATTCCTCTTGCAACTAATGCTGTTAGAATGGGGACTTTAGTAGCTAAAAACTTAGTAAATCCAACTCTTAAGTATATGGGAACTCAAGGGACTTCAGGAATAAAGATATATGATAAATGTATAGCATCTACAGGATTAACTGAAGAAGTTGCTAAGAAAACTACATCTATGGATATTGGATCAGTAATTGTTAGTGAAAATCATAGACCAGAATTTATGCCAACTTATAAAGAAGCCATGATAAAGCTTGTTTATGACAAAGCAACTAGAAGAATTCTTGGAGGTCAGATTATTTCTGACGAGGATTTAACTCAGCACATGAATACATTATCTGTAGTAGTACAAAATAACATGACCATAGAAGAACTGGCAATGACAGATTTCTTCTTCCAACCACACTTTAATAAGCCATGGAGTTTATTAAATACTGTAGCTCTTAAAGCTCTAGAATAGTAAACGAATTTATAGTATATCATTTTAAAATAATGGGCTTTCGCAAAAAAAGCTAATCTAAATAAATATTGAATTAAGCACTTATATTAAAGTGAATCTTCAATATTTTATATAAGATTAGTGATATATTTTGCGAAAGCCACTTATTTTTTAAGTTAGTTAAAATCAATGCAGATAGCACTATCAATATTCTAAGTTTACGAGATAACATGAAGGATAAATGCCATTAAGTCAATAGATAGGGCAACATTTTAATATTTTAACATTTTAAAATGTTAAATATTTAAATAGTTTACTTTATAACTTTTTAAAATGTTAAAATGCTCCAATACCTTTAAGGTATACTACTCATGGCTTAAGGCATCTTCAAAAAATAAATAAGTCAGAATGCTCGTCTATTTTGTGTTATACTACGTCAGCAGAACCCTTAGATAGTGCTACTATCTGCGGAACCTGTTTCCTTGTCTAACGCACAATC
>DCDL01000040.1:7933-22712 GCA_002316385.1 Clostridium sp. UBA1056 | reverse complement strand
CTATTTAAAAAGTTAAATAGTTTCATATACAAATATATAGCATTTAAAATAGTTATATATTTACCTTTATAAGATTTCGGTATATAAAGTAGTAAATCAAATACTCTTCTACATTAAAATTACGTTCTTAACTATTATCACACCTTAAAATATAAAAGTGATGTAAAGATAAATTATCTCTACATCACTTAACTTACTATTAAAGCTTTTTATCATCGATACTTTCCAAATATTTATCTATATCACCAGTTATAGAACTTACACATCCATCTTCAAATGGTGAAATTAAATTAGCATATTTAACTAGATTTACAAATGACATTGTACCTCCGACATTACATAATCTTAAATAGTCTTCCCATGCTTTTTCATGATTATCTTGATCCTTCTTCCAGAATTGAAGGGCACATATTTGTGCTAGTGTGTAATCTATATAATAGAATGGACTATTAAATATATGAGCTTGTTGGAACCACCATCCACCTCTCTCTAAGAAATCGCAGTCTTCATAATTTTTATGAGGTAAGTACTTTTTCTCGATATTTCTCCATGCATTTTTTCTTTCTTCTGGTGTGGCATTTGGATTTTCATATACAAAATGTTGGAACTCATCTACTGTTACGCCATAAGGTATAAATTTAATAGCATCTCCTAGATGAGAATATTTATATTTAGCTTCCTCCTCTTCAAAGAAAAGCTTCATCCATGGCCAAGTGAAGAACTCCATGCTCATTGAGTGAATCTCAGAACTCTCGTAGGTTGGGAAGTTACATTCTGGTATAGAAATCCATCTGCTTCTATAGCATTGGAAAGCATGACCAGCTTCATGTGTTAATACATCTACATCTCCTGAAGTTCCATTAAAGTTAGAGAATATGAAAGGTGCTTGATAATTTGGTATATAAGTACAATATCCGCCTCCTTCTTTTCCCTTCTTAGTAACTAAATCCATTAATTGATTTTCTATCATAAAATCAAAGAATTCTTTAGTCTCTGGTGAAAGTTCAGAATACATCTTCATTCCATTATTAACTATCCACTCTGGATCTCCTTTAGGTTTAGCATTTCCAGTTAAAAATTCAAACTTTTCATCATAGTATTTAAGTTGATCTAACTCTAATCTTTCTCTTTGTCTTTCATATAATTTATTAGCAATAGGTACTATATAATCTTTAACTTGTTCCCTAAATTTACTTACCATTTCTGAATTATAGTCAGTTCTTAACATTCTTACATATCCAAGATCCACAAAATTTTTGAATCCAAGTTTATGAGCTATAGTAGTTCTAACCTTAACCATGTCATCATATATTTTATCTATTTCGTCTTCATTATCTGTATAGAATCTATATTTAGCTTCATTAGCCTGTCTTCTAACCTCTCTATTTTCCGATAATACAAATGGAGTTAAGCCTGATAAATTTCTTTCTTCACCTTCGAACATAATTTTAGCTGAGGCTATAAGTTTACTATATTCTGAAGATAGTTTATTTTCTAATTGTAAATCCTTTATTACCTCTTTAGAAAATGCCCTTAGATTATATTCTGCTATACTAAAAATTTGTTTTCCAAATTCCTTTTCTAATCCTAATCTAAATTTATTATTTACAATAGCTTTATAAAACTCTGAGTATATTTCATTATATAGAGGTTCATACTCGTCCCAATACTCTCTTTCCTTACTATAGAACTCATCTTCAGTGTTTATACTATACCTTATACTTGCTATATTACTTAATGTATCCACATCATTTCTAATAGCATTAATCTCATTAATAAGTTCTTTAACTTCTATTAAGTCATTGCTCTCATTTATTTTATCTATTAGGCTAAATAATTGTTCTTTCACTTTTTCATAATTTGGTCTTTCATACTTAAATTCATTGAACCCCATACATACACCCCCATTTTATAAATAAATTCTATCATTTTGAGAATATTATGTAAATACATTTTTCCATTTTGTTACACACTGTCACAATTTTAAATTTATATACGGAAGGGCTTTCGCAAAATATATTNNNAAGTGCTTATTCAATATTTATTTCGATTAGTTCACTCTGCGAAAGCCCCTTCTTCTATCTAATATAATTCAATATTATTAAGAATAACACCCCTGGTATACCAAGTATTCCAGCTATAAGAGCTGTTATTGCATTAATCGGTATTACTAAACCGAAGTTTCCACCTACTAAGTTTATTAACCATAATAGTATACCTCCAGCTATTCCATTAATAATTAAGTTTATTAATATTTTTAGCGGCCATGCAAATATTTTACCGATTATAAATATTGCAACTATAGCTATTATAAAAAATATAATGTTTGGCATTTTATTTTCCCCCTATACTATTATTAAAAAGCTATTTTGTATAAATTAGAATAAAGTTTTTCTTTTCAGTTTTAATAGGTAAGTATAAGTGTATATAATGGATATATATAATATTTATTATTTATTTACCTCTATATTACCACTTACTACAATAATTTAATTCTTCTATCATACAATCAGCACTTACTGTTATCCCTTTCTCTTTGGCTTGGGCTAAGAAATATATATATTTAGCTTTAGCTTCATCTTCTTTGTGTATAGATATATCTATTAGATTCTTATCACTGACATTATCAAAGCAGCTTCTAGCAACTTCAATTTCCGTTATTGAATCCTGTATTCCTTTTATTATTTCACGTTGTTCAGTCGTATAGATATTCTTAGATAATATAATTTCTATTACTTTATTTCTATTCATAATAATACCTCCACTACATATATTTATATGTAATTTTTGACATATAATGAATATATTATACTTGCTTTATTAATTATTATTTAAGATTTATCTTATATAAAGAAAGACAAGTGAAAATATATAGCCTATCTTCACAAGCCTTCTAAAAAATAATCTATATTTCTTTTCTACCTTCTAAAGCTTTAGATAAAGTAACCTCATCTGCATACTCTAACTCTCCACCTACTGGAATTCCATGAGCTATTCTTGTAACTTTAACTCCAAAGGGTTTTAGTATTTTTGATATATACATTGCAGTAGCTTCCCCCTCTATATTAGGGTTTGTTGCAACAATAATTTCTTTTAAATCATTATTTACTCTAGTTATTAATTGTTTTAAATTTATGTCATCTGGTCCCCTACCTTGCATTGGAGATATCGTGCCATGAAGTACATGATATATGCCATTGAATTCTCTAACTTTTTCAATTGTCATTATATCCTTAGGTTGTTCAATTACACATATAGTGCTTTTATCTCTGTTAGGATTTGAACATATAGAACAGGGATCACTATCAGTAAAATTACCACATACTGAACAATATTTTATAGTACCTCTTGCCTTTACTAATGCATTAGCAAACTCATCAACTTCTTCCTTAGGAAGATTCAAAACATGCAGTGTAAGTCTTTGAGCAGTTTTACTTCCTATTCCAGGTAATTTTCCAAACTCCTCAATTAATTTTTCTATAGCTATAGGATAAAAATCCAAATTAGTCACCTCAATTAGAACATTCCTGGTATATTAAGTCCACCAGTTAGTTTTCCCATAGATGCATTAGTTTCATCTTCTGCTTTCTTTAAAGCTTCATTTACAGCTGTTAAAACTAAATCTTGTAACATTTCTACATCATCTGGATCAACAACCTCTGGTTTAATCACTATATCCTTTAATTCTTTTTTTCCAGATACTCTTACTGTTACAGCTCCACCACCAACAGATGCTTCGAATTCTTTATTCTCAAGATCTTTTTGAGCGTCCTCCATTTGTTTTTGGAATTTTTGTGCTTGCTTCATTAAGTTATTCATATTTCCACCCATTCCTGGAAATCCACCTTTTGCCATTGTAATACCTCCTAAAAATTATATTTCATTATAACTAATATATAATATTATATTATAATGTAATCACCATTTTATTAAAACCTTAAAATTTTATTCATCACATATCTCCACTAAATCTTCTGGAAATATATCTGATAATATTTTTTCTTTGCTAACCTCATTATTTATATTATTGATTTCTACTTCATAAGTAACTAATACTCTTTCATTCAAAGCTTCTGAAAATACATCATTGATAATCTTTCTATATTCTTCTTTTTCAAGTCTTTGTTTATGAAAATTATATTCCTTTGTAAATCCAATAGTAATAACTCCATCTTGGAACTTCTGAACTTTTCCCATCATTAAAGCTGTAGCTAACACCATATTATTTTTCTGTTTAAGCATATTTTGAATATCTTTAAAAGACTTTCTAATCATTTCAACATTTAGCTTACTTTTCCCTGGTGATACAACTGATTCTATATTTTCATTATTATTCTCTAGTGATTTACTTGTTTCTATTTTAGTTGTAGATGTAATTACTTCTGGTCTTATATTCTTTACTTCCCTTGTTGCATTTTGCACTGTTATATTTCCTGATGCAATTTTATCTTCTAACTTATTTAATCTAGCTAATATAGTCTCCATAGATGTATCATATTTTATCTTACACATCTTTATTATTGCAAGTTCTAAATATATTCTAGCTTGCTTTGTACCCTTAGATATATCTTCTGCTTCCTGAAGTATATTAATACATCTCATTATTTCTTCTACTCTAATTCTAGTGCTCTGATTTTTTATACTTTCTATATTCTCTATAGACATATCTAGTACATCTTCTAGATTATTACTTACATTTACCATTAATAGATTTCTCATATGAGTAATTAAATCTCTAATTAATAGACTAATATCTTTTCCATCTGATATTAATTTATTTATAACTCTTATACATCCCTCTGTATCTCTATTTATAATACTATCTACTATAGCTACCATGCTATCGTTAGTAGTTATACCTAACATATCTACTAAATCCTCATATTTAACTACATTGTTTATTGATATAGCTTGATCTAATATTGATAAAGCATCTCTCATAGCTCCATCGCACATTCTTGATAATAATCTTAAGCTACTTTCATCAATGTCTACAGATAATGAATCTGTTATTTTTTTTAACCTTAAGAATATATTTTCACTGCTTATTCTCTTAAAATCAAACCTTTGGCATCTTGATAGTATTGTTATCGGAAGCTTTTGAGGATCAGTGGTTGCTAATATAAATATAACTCTACTTGGTGGCTCTTCTAATGTCTTAAGAAATGCATTAACTGCACCAATAGATAACATATGAACCTCATCTATGATAAAAACCTTATATTTAGCTTCTTGTGGCGGATATTGTACATCATCTATAATATCCCTTATGTTATCAACACTATTATGTGAAGCTGCATCTAACTCTGTTACATCTATAGCTGTACCTTGATTTATATTTATGCACATTTCACATTCATTACATGGCTCACCATCTATAGGATTTAAGCAATTTATTGCCTTTGCCAGTATCTTTGCCGTTGAAGTCTTACCTGTTCCTCTAGTTCCGCATAGTAAGTATGCATGAGCTATCCTATCGCTTTTTATGGCATTTTTAAGTGTGGTGGTTATATGTTGCTGTCCAACTACATCGCTAAATGATTTAGGTCTCCACTCTCTATAAAGTGCTTTATACCCCATGTATCCTCACTCCTTACAATAAAATTTATAAGTAAATAAATATATAAACTTAAAATATTACTTAATTACTGTCTATTATAATTTTGAATTATACTTATCCTATTTATTATAATACTTATCCTATTTATATTCTATATTCTTTACTAACTTATATTAAGTAATCAGATATATAATTCAATTTTTAAAAATTAAGTTCGCATTAATTAAATAATACTTTTAATTAATAATTGAAAAAAGGGTAAAAAAAAAGATGTCTTTAACATCTTAAAAAAATAAAGCCGTACACCTTGCTTCGATAATCAATTTATATGCGTTACCTATACAGTTAACTCAAACCAGGTTAGTCCACGGCACATGGAAGGTCTCACTTATCGCTGCTTCCTTCCAGATCTGACGAGGTTCATGAGTTTCCATTGCGTGGGACCCAATTCTCAACGCCACTTATATAGGCCAGACCATACAAATTGATACCTAAACAAGGAATTCAACCCTGCTGTAGCGGATTGCAGGTTACAGGGCACCGCTAACTCCCCATCTAGTACGACATGGCGGAGAGAAGGGGATTCGAACCCCTGATAGAGTTGCCCCTATACACGCTTTCCAGGCGTGCTCCTTCAACCACTCGGACATCTCTCCATATCATGTATTAACTATTATACTATTTAAAATCATTACTTTCAAGTAAAATTTATTTTAAAATATATACCAATTATAGTATAATTCTATTACGGTTAGTAATTTCTTGAATAAAAATTAGTAATATGTATATATTTATCATAAAATATTATAAATGGAGGTAGTTATTTATGATTAATTATGAAATTAAAGGTGGATCCATGCCAGTGGCTATCTGCTATCTAAATAGCGGAGAGAGAATCGTCTCTGAATCAGGGGCTATGGGATGGATGAGTGATAATATAATTATGGATACAAACATGAAAGGCGGATTATTTAAAAGCATAGGAAGATCTTTATCAGGAGAAAGCTTATTTTTAAATACTTTCACTTGCTCAGGTAATTTAGGTAAAATAGCCTTCCCATGTTCTGTGCCAGGAAGAATAATGGCTAGAGAACTTCAACCAAATGAATCTATAATATGCCAAAAGGGTGCGTTTATAGCAGCTGAAAGTTCTGTAAGCCTTAATATTCACTTTAGAAAAAAACTATCCACTGGTTTCTTTGGTGGTGAAGGCTTTATTCTTCAAAGGATAACTGGTCCTGGAACAGTTCTTTTAGAATTTGATGGTCATGTTGAAGAACTTAACTTAAATCCTGGAGAAAGAATAAAAGTAGATACTGGTCATGTAGCTGCTTTTGAACCAAGCGTAAATTTTGATATAGAAATGGTTAAAGGACTAAAAAACATCTTTTTTGGTGGTGAGGGATTATTTTTAACAACACTAACTGGTCCTGGAAAAGTATATCTTCAAACTATGCCTCTTCAAAACCTAGCTGGTAAATTATCTTTTTATCTTAACACTGGTAGTACTAATATGAGAGATTAATTTTATTAAAAATTAAATTTCTAATAGAATCATTTTAATGTATACTTATGACGTAAAGTAAAAAATAACCTTTTAGATAATAAAATATTTATCATAAATATCAACTATCTAAAAGGTTTAACTTTTTAAATATGAGGAATTGTATTATCCTTCTTCCTATATATTATTATTAATCCTACAACACATACAAGTACTCCTATGATACTTACAATTTGAGCTGTTCTAAGTCCAAACACCATTAAGCTGTCTGTTCTAAGTCCTTCTATGAAAAATCTTCCCATAGAATATAATCCTATATAAGTTAAGAATACAACTCCATCCTTTTTAACTTTGTGTAGCATATAGAATAATATAAAGAATACTCCTAAATCCCAAATTGATTCATATAAAAAGGTAGGATGATAGTAAGTTCCATTTATAAGCATGCCACTTTGAATAAACTCCGGAAATTTACTTATAAAAGCTTCTGTTACAGGTCCACCATGTGCTTCTTGATTAAAGAAATTTCCCCATCTTCCAATGGCTTGAGCTAATATGATACATGGTGCTGTCATATCTAGTGCAGATGAAAACTTTATTCCCATTTTCTTTGTGCATATATACACAACTATAACAGCTGCAATTATTCCTCCATGAATAGCAAGGCCACCTTGTCTAATATTAAAGATATCCATTAAATTATCTTTATAATATCCAAACTCAAATAATACATAATAGAGTCTTGCTCCTATTATAGATATTGGAAATGCAATCAAAAATATAGTTAAAACATCATCATAATTTATTCCTTTTAACTTACAAGTATATTGACTTAGTAAAAGTGCTAACATGGTACCTGAACATATTATAACTCCATACCACATAACATCTAAGCCAAATATATTTATAGCTACTGGATTCATATATTCCCCTCCTTACTCCTTTTTATCTCATTATAATCTATTTAAATAATTATTTGTATTCTTTTAATAGTTCTTCTATCTTATGTTTACATCTCATACCTTTACAGCTTCCTGATCCGGCACCTGTTATCTTTTTTACATCTTCAAAAGATTTAGCTCCATCTGCTATTGCTTTTTTTATAGCAGCTCTAGATACAACTCTACAAGTACAAACTTTAGTATGTTTATCTAATACTGCCTGCCTTAATGCTTCTTGTTTTGCTTGTTCGTCCATATTTATATTTTCTCCTTTCTCTTTTGTTTAAAAAACTCTTGTAGTAAATTGCTACATTCTTCATTATAGAGCCAATTAACATTAACCCAATGATTTAAATTTTCGCTTTGAGTAATGTTAAATACTGAACCACAGCCTCCACCTATAGGATCAAAAGTTCCAATATATAACCTTCTTATTCTACTTTGAACAATAGCTCCAGCGCACATAGGGCATGGTTCTAATGTTACATACATATCACATTCATTAAGCCTCCAATCTCCTATACCCTCTGCAGCTTTTTTTATTGCAATTATTTCTGCATGATTAGTAGGATCTTTGGTACTTTCCTTTGTATTATGACCTGTAGCTATTATTTTATTGTTTTTTACTATTACTGCTCCTACAGGAACTTCATTTTTACTTTTTGCAATTTTAGCTTCGACAATTGCTTGTTGTAAAAAATAATTATCCATAATGTACTCCTCTTTATTATATATAATAAAAAAAACTTAGTAAAGCAAGCCTTACTAAGTTCTGGTGCGCACGAGAGGAGTCGAACCTCCGGCCTTCCCCTTAGGAGGGGGATGCTCTATCCTGCTGAGCTACGGGCGCATATCATCTAATCTTTATTATAATAATATATTTATTTTTCGTCAATAGCTTAATTTCTATATTCTTCTATATACCTTTCTCTTAATAGTGGATTTAGTAAAATATATTACTAATCTTATATAATTTATGAATGGTAAAATCGTAAGCAACACGACTTTTTAAGCGTATACGAGGTGTTGTGTTGTAAATTTTATCTTGAATGAATGCTTTAGTAAATCAATATTACGAAACAGCTGAGCATTAATAATATAAGTGCTTATTCAATATTTATTTAGATTAGCTTTTTTGCGAAGATCCTGTAATGATATCTTCCTAGGATATATTAATTTTATTATTATATGCACATAATATAAAAAAATCTCTAACTTATCATATTTGTCAGAAAAATAACTGATTTATTGCAGATTTTTATTTGAAACTATGTTAAAATACAAATATATTGTTATTTTGCAACAAAAAATTCAGAGGTGATTTTATAATGAAGAAAATTAATATAACAGAAACAGTGCTAAGAGATGCCAATCAATCTCTTATAGCAACACGACTTCCTTTTGAAGATTTTGCACCTATTCTTAAAGATTTAGATGATGCAGGATATCATTCATTAGAATGTTGGGGAGGAGCAACCTTTGACTCTTGCTTAAGATATTTAAATGAAGACCCATGGGAGAGATTAAAGAATATAAAGAAAATAGTTACTAAAACTCCTCTTCAAATGTTATTAAGGGGTCAAAATATTCTAGGATATAAACACTATCCAGACGATGTTGTTAGGGAGTTTATTAAAATGTCTGCTTACCATGGAATGGATATAATAAGAATATTTGATGCTTTAAATGACTTTACTAATATAGAAGTTGCTATGGATGAAACTATAAAACAAGGTGCTCATGCGCAAGGAACTATAGTTTATACTGTAAGTCCAATACACGATGTTAAAAACTATACAACCCTTGCAAAGCAACTTGAAAATATGGGTGCAAACTCTATTTGTATAAAGGATATGGCAGGTCTTATAATGCCATCTATAGCATATGATATAGTTAAGAGTATAAAAGAAACTGTTAAAATTCCAGTATTTTTACACTCTCATAGTACAAATGGTATTGCTGAAATGGCTTATTTTAAAGCTGCAGAAGCTGGTGTAGATGGAATTGACTGTTCAATTTCTTCATTCTCTAGTGGTACAGCTCAACCTCCAACAGAAACTATGTACCATGCATTAGAAGCGGCTGGATTTACTACTGATCTTAATATAGATACTTTAACTCAAATAAATAATTTCTTTAAGCCAGTTAGAGCAAAGGTTTTAGAATCTGGATTACTAGATCCAAAGGTATTAACTCCTCAACCAGAAGGACTTACAAACCAAATACCAGGAGGAATGTTATCTAACATGATTTCTCAGCTTAAAGCTCAAAACTCTATAGATAAACTTGATGCAGTTCTTACAGAAGTTCCTATGGTAAGAGAAGATTTAGGATTCCCTCCACTTGTTACTCCAATGAGTCAAATGGTTGGAACTCAAGCTACAGTTAATGTATTAACTGGTGAGAGATATAAAATGGTTCTTAAAGAAGTTAAAGCTTATTGTAGAGGGGAGTATGGTAAGGCTCCTGGAAAGATAAATGAAGAAGTTCTTAAAAAAGCTCTTGGAAATGATACTCCTATTAAAGGAAGATATGCTGATACTTTAGAGCCAGCTTTCCAAAAGACAAAAGAAAAATTAAAAGATATAGCAACTAGTGAAGAAGATGTTCTTTCTTACTTAGCATTCCCACAAATAGCTGAAGAATTCTTTAAGAAAAGAAGTGAAAAGCCATCTAATGATGATATGAGAAAGTTAACTAATAGTGAAGTAATCTAAGTTATATAATAAAAGTTAAATTAACTTAAATATCTCCAATTAAGATATATTCTTTTATATCTTAATTGGAGATATATTTATATCTATAATACATTTTCTGTTATAATATCATTATGCTAAATTTAAAATAAATCTGGAGATGATTTTATGATAAAATACTATGATAGAAGAATGAATACATATAATAAGGAAAATGTAGCTGGTGAAGGTATACTCAATTTTATATATAGCAATTCCTTTGCAAAGACCTTTTTACCTGATGTTGCAAGTAAAAAGATTCTAACTAAACTCTATGGAGTGGGATGTGATAGCAAATTTAGTAGAAGGTATATAAAAAACTTTGTAGATAAATTCAATATAAATATGGATGAGTATGAAAAAAATATAGATGAATATAACTCCTTTAATGATTTTTTCTATAGAAGACTTTCAAAAAACAGCCGTAATATTTGTAATGATGAGAAAGCATTTATTTCACCCTGTGATGGAAAGTTATTAGCCATAGATAAACTTGATGAAAATTCTAGCTTTGCAGTTAAAGGATTTAAATATACCCTCAGTGAGTTACTACAAAATGAAAATTTAAGTAAGGAGTATAGCAATGGTACTTGCCTTGTGTTTAGACTATGTCCAACTGATTATCATAGATTTCATTTTGTTGATTCTGGAGTATGTTCTCAATCCAAATTTATAAAAGGTAAATATTACTCAGTTAATCCTGTAGCTCTTGAAAATATAAGTAAGGTATTTTCAGAGAATAAAAGAGAGTATAGCATTTTAAAAAGTCACAATTTTGATGATGTTATCTATATAGAGGTAGGTGCTACCTTTGTTGGTTCTATCATTCAAACCTATTCATCCTCCTCTGAAGTTAATCGTGGAGATGAAAAAGGATATTTTAAGTTCGGTGGCTCAACAGTTATAGTTGTACTAAAGAAAAATATATTAAAAATAGATGAAGATATTTGTTGTCAAAGTAAATTAGGAATAGAAACTTCCGTATATATGGGTGAAAAAATAGGAGTAAGAATTTAAATTCTTACTCCTATTTTTATAACTTAAATTTAAGTGTAGTATCATTTAATTTGTCTGCATTTTCCTTGTTTTCTATAGCAGTATTCTTTATACTATCAATACTTCCTACTATCTCCATAGTTTTAGATGATATAGAGGATACTCCCATTGCCCCTTCTGTAACTGTTACTGATACTTCATCTATAGCAGTAACAATTCCTTCTATAGCTTGATGTAATATTGCTGCTTCATTACTAAACTCATTCATAAAGCTATTAAATTCTTCTGCATCTTTTTCGTATAAAGTTCCTTGTTCTATATTTTTATCATAATCCCTAACTACTTGTTGTTCAATAAAATTACTCATACGTTCAGCACTAAATGCTAGTTTATCTACAGATTTATTTACTATCTTAACTATACCTTGTATGTCTGCTGCGGTTTTACCAGACTCTTCTGCTAGCTTTCTAACCTCATCTGCAACCACAGAGAATCCTCTTCCTGCTTCTCCTGCACGAGCAGCTTCTATTGCAGCATTTAGAGCTAATAAGTTAGTTTGTTGGGTTATCTTAAGTATAGAGTTAGCTAACTTATCAATTTGCTTAACTTCTTTAGAATTTGTTATAGCAACCTCTAATTCACTTTTTACACTGGTATAAATATCATTTGATTTTTCCTTAGCTTCTATAGAGCTAGCTTTTATTCCTTGAGCTCTCTTAAGAATATCTTTAGTTATTTCATATCCCTCTATAGCTTCATTTGCTATATTTTCTACACTCCTAATCATATCAGCAGAAGTTGCTGCAATTTCTTGAGAAGTTGCTGAAGTTTCTTCAATACCAGAAGATACACTTTCAGTTTCAAATAAGGTTTCATCAGCTTTAAGTTTTAATAATTCCGTAGATTCTTCTACTATGTTAACATTATTAGTTAGTATTTCAGTAGTTGATGCAATATCTCCAACTACCTCTCTTAATACTTCCCTCATATTTATAATAGATCTGTATATAAGTCCTATTTCATCATTAGACTTAATTACAGTTAAATTATCATTAGTTAAATCCAGTTTTGCTGTTTTATTAACTAACGCTGCAACTGTTACTATAGGATTTATGATTATATTTGCCATAATCATTATTACAATAGAACCTATAATAACTATAGCTAATGCTATTAATGATATTTGTTTAACCATTGTTATTACTGGCTTTCTTATTTCGCTACTATTAGCATCTATAACCATAGTCCAGTTTGTTTTAGGAACTAATCCATAAGATGACGTTACCTTATTTCCATTTAACTTATATTTTACAGATCCAATATCTACATTACTTCCCTTCATTGCCTTATCTACTACAACTTTTATTTCAGGAATATCTATTTTTTGTCCAATTTTTTTTCTATCTGGATGGTAAATTATATTTCCAGTCTCATCAATGAGATATGCATAGCTACTCTCTATATCACCAATCTTTATATTTTCAATGTAAGTAGAAAAACTCTCAGCATATACATGTAATGCTATATATCCTACACATTTACTATAATTAGCTTGGTCTAATACAGGGTATGTAAATACTAAAACTCCTTTATCTCCATCTACTGATTTAATAGTATTACTTATCCATTTACCACCACTAGAACTAGTACTATGATAACTATTATCCACTTCATTAGATCCAATTAAACCCTCTTCACTATCGGCTATAATATCACCTGAAGTGCTAATTAATGATATTCTATCTACATGATCATTATTGGATATATATTCTTTAAAACTTTCATTTATATGCTTAATTTCTTCCTTGCTATCTTTCTTTTGGGCATAATTTAATAATACATTAAGATTATCCTTAGAATTTGAAAGTGCAAAAGCCTCATTAGTCACCTTATCCATCATTACTGATATAGTTTGTATAGATGACTTAGTTATTCCCTTCATATTCTCTACACTTTGACTTGAAATTGCCTTTGAGGAATTTATGTACATAACTGTACTTGTTATTACAATTGATACTATAATAAGTCCTATCATACTAATTAGTATTTTTCTTTTAACACTAGTTCCTTCAACCTGTAATTTTCCTTCTTTATAAACCTCAGCTGTTGATTTCATATTATCTATATTATTACTTATAACATTAATTTTATCTATTTTATTACTATTTCTTACTTTATTTTTAACGGAGTCTTTATGCTTAATTGTAATTTTACTGAATGCACTATTATTTATGTCTTTAAATATATCTTTTAAATTAAATGATGAACTTTTTTTCCTTCTTTTAAAAGTACTATCAGACTTCTTTTTAATCATAAATATACCCCCATATACTAATAATTTATATAATAATTTATATAATAATTATCGTATATAAAAGTACACACTGCATATCATTTATCCACATTATGTAATTTATATTAAATATATTTAACTATAATGGAATTAATTGAATTGTATAATAATTTAACTAAACTTAAACCTTTTTATATTAGTCTAATATGGTTTTTTTTATATTTTAAGTCGAAATAAATCATATTTTAAAATAAATATTTATAATAATAAAAAAAGTCATTGCAAATAATTTGCAATGACTAAATATGGCAGGGTGTGTAGGAATCGAACCCGCAATATACGGTCCGTAGCCGTATGTTATATCCATTTAACTAACACCCCAAAATATTGTTAAATATATATTATATAATAACATATAATCATTATAATTTCAATAATTATTTATATAAATCATATAAAGATTATCTGATTTATATTTAATATAATAGTGAACCATAGTATTAGCATACTGTCACTAAGCCGACTACAACTTTATTGTTAGCTCTACAACTTTTGCAATTAACCACCTTAAATAATCCCCAAAACAAAACCTGCTTCTTAAATAACTATTTAAGAGGCAGGTTTTTATATTGGCGGAGAAAGAGGGATTTGAACCCTCGCGACGGTTACCCGACCTACGCCCTTAGCAGGGGCGCCTCTTCAGCCACTTGAGTATTTCTCCAAAAAATAATATGGCGGAGAGATAGGGAT
>DCDL01000040.1:0-7874 GCA_002316385.1 Clostridium sp. UBA1056 | reverse complement strand
AAACCAACTCGACCATCTCTCCATTTCCTACAAGGGTTATTGTATCAAGAAATAACCCTTATGTCAACAATATTTGTTAAAAAATTTTTATATATATTTTAAAACAAAGTTTCTACACTAAATTTACTTGCATTCTTAAATCACACTAGGAAATACTAATGAACTTTATTTATAGAAACTTATATAAATTAAAAAATTATATTTTTATTTACTTATTCTCTCACATCCCATGTATGTTCTCAATACTTCTGGTACTGTAACACTTCCATCTTCATTTTGATAATTTTCAAGAACAGCAGCTAAAGCTCTTCCTATAGCTACACCTGAACCATTTACTGTATGAACAAATTTAGGTTTTGCTTTTGGATCATCTTTATATTTTATATTAGCACGTCTTGCTTGGAAGTCTTCAAAGTTACTACAGCTTGATATTTCTACATATTTATTATAACTTGGCATCCATACTTCAATATCATATTTTAAAGCAGCTGTAAATCCTAAATCCCCTCTACATATTCTTACAATTCTATAAGGAAGACCCAATCCTTGTAATACACTTTCTGCATCCTCAACTAATTTATTAAGTTCATCATAAGATTCTTCTTGTTTGGTAAATTTAACCAACTCTACTTTATTAAATTGATGTTGTCTAATTAATCCCCTCGTATCTCTTCCAGCAGAACCAGCTTCTGATCTAAAGCATGCACTATATGCTGCATATTTTATTGGAAGCTTATCTCCTTCTAATATTTCATCTCTATAAATATTAGTTACTGGTACTTCTGCTGTTGGTATCAAAAAGTAATCTGTATCACTAACTTTAAATGCATCTTCTTCAAACTTAGGTAATTGACCTGTTCCAGTCATGCTATTTCTATTAACCATATATGGAGGAAGTATTTCATCATATCCATTTTTACCAGTATGAGTATCTAGAAAATAGTTTATTAACGCTCTTTCTAATCTTGCTCCAAGCCCTTTATAAACAGTAAATCTAGATCCAGTAATCTTACCAGCTCTTTCAAAATCTAATAAGTTGTTTTCTGTACCTATGGTCCAGTGTTCTTTAGGCTCAAACTCAAAGCTTCTTATATCTCCCCATTTTTTAATTTCAACATTATCCTCATCATCACTACCATTAGGAACTGAATCATGAGGTATGTTAGGTATTCTCATCATTATATATTCTATTCTTTCATCTATTTCATTTAACTCTACATCATAACTTTTTATTGTATCTGAAAGCTGTTTCATTTCTTTCATAGTTTCTGATACATCTATGCCTTGTTTTTTTAATTTAGGAATTTCTGCAGAGGTTATATTTCTTTTATTTTTTAACTCTTCTACTTCAATTAATATATTACGTCTCCTTTGATCAAGCTCTACAACCTCATCTATAAGAGATAAATCAAAGCTTTCTCCTCTATTTTCCATTTTAGCTTTAATCTCATCTGGATTATTTCTTATTCTTTTTAAGTCTATCATTACTATTCCTCCTACTCGTCTTGTTATAATTATATTTTTATATAAATAAAAGAGCCTTCCTTCCCACCTAAGGGACGAAAAGCTCCGTGTTACCACCCTAATTGAATAAAATTAATTATTCCACTCATAAAACTAACGACATATTGATGCCGTACTGCTCATCACAGTCCCTCAGAGGTGGATTCATAATAATATATATATCAGCTTACACCAAATACTGACTCTCTTACATATATAATTAATATTACTATTCTCATCAACGGTTTATAACTTATTTCAATAAATATATGTCTATCTTATTCCCTAAAATATTTTTTGTCAATATTATCATTGATTTTTATAAGCATATTTAGTACATATTATATCTACTCCTGTATTAAGTATATTCTTGCATATTACATCACCTTCTGAAGTTTGAGGCCCTACATATATTCTACTTAAACATTTTGAGCATTCAATCCATAAACTTTTATCTATAGGCTTACTACTCTTTACTGAAACTACTCTCCGCTCTGAAGATCCCTTTACCCTTACTATAGTTGTTAATATATCCTTTTCACTCACTTTTTATTACCTCACATATCATCAAATTCTTTTATTCTTGATAATAAAATGGTTGAATCCTTTGAGTTATTAACTACTTCTGTAACTCTTTTATCCATTTCTCTTGCTAAAATTCCAATAATCTTATCCTTACAGTAACATCCATCACAGCTTCCAAATCCAGCTCCAGTTCTTCTTTTTACTCCTGTTACTGTTCTAGCTCCTAATGGTCTTCTAATAGAGTCTACAATCTCACCTTCAGTAATATTTTCACATTGACATATTATACGTCCATATTTACTATCTAATTTAATGATTTTATTTCTTTCATTGTTTGATAGATTATTAAATCTGAAATATTCCCTTCTTTTATCATTAAAATCTTTTTTTAACTTACAATTTAACTTTTCAACTACTTGTTTTGATATGTTTAAAGCTAAGGATGGGGTTATAGTAACTTTAGCGTAATGGTTAACCTTAATATTTATATATCCACTATTAATAATATCGCTTTGAATATTAACAGGCTCATCAAAAAGGCGCCAATCTCTTACTACTTTTATATCATTTTCATTAATTTCCTTAGTAAGAGGCTTTAGTTTATCGATTACTTTATCATAGTGAACGTTTCTATAATTGCTATAAGCTCCAATTATTTCACTATTAATTGTAGGTCTTATATATATTCTTTCATTTTCTCTTACATCAAAAATTATGTTAGAATACAAATTTTCATAGCATTTATCAATAACTACATACTTTAGATACTTTCCTTGGTCATCTTCTTTATTATTTTCATTAACTAATTGTAGATTCTTATCCTTAGTAGTATCAATAACTATCTTACAAGTAAATTTATTTTTACTTGTTTTTATTTTAAAGCCTTTATTTATACTATCTATAGATTCAACCTCTTCTTCTAATCTAAAATTAACTCCATTATCAAAACCAATTTCGCCATAAGCTAAAGCTAAATCATATGAACTTATTACCCCAGTATTAGGTATATATATTGATTTTAATATCTTTCCTTCTATGTTATGTTCATATTCTAATATTTCTTCCCCTATAAGAAGCTTTACATCATCTATTTTCTTTGCTTTGGCTCTTTCATACATTTTATCAATGCTCTTAGCTTGAAATTCATTTCTAGCTATATATAAAGTTCCACACCTTTTATATGGTACATTAAATCTTGAAGCATATTCTTCCATTAATAAATTACCTTTTCTAATAAGCTTAGATGATAATTCATCTTCACATTCTAGCCCATCATATATAGTAGCCGTGTTTATAGAAGGTGTATCATTACATATATCATAATCTTTTTCTATAACTGCAATATTAAGATTATATTTTGAGAGTTCATATGCTATAGCGCAACCTATAATTCCTCCGCCTAATATTAATACATCATAATCCATAATTTCCTCCACCTTATGCATGCTATTATTACTTTATATAATTATTATAGCCGCCCTACCTTCCATTTTACTACGAAAGCTGTAGAGCGGCTAGTCATGTTATTTATATAAATTTATTTTGATAATTCATCAATTAGTTTTCCTAGTTCACTTATATACTCACCATACTTTGACCAGTCACCATTTTTCTGAGATTCAATAGCTTTTGTGTAAACTTCTTTTAGTTTTCCTAGACTATCTAAACTTACACTTTCCTGTTGGCTATTATTTACTGTACCTGCGTTATTAGAAGTATTATTCTCTTCGACTTTTAAGTTAAACATTTTTGTAATAGCTGTGCTAATATCTTTTTCAAGTACTAATTTATCACCATACCCAACTATAACATTCTTCATTTCTGGTATACTATTCTCACCAGCAGCTCTTAAGTAAAGAGGCTCTACATATAATAAAGAATTTCCTATTGGTATTATTAAAACTTCACCAAATTGAACCTCAGAGCCTTTGGTATCCCAAAGTGATAATTGCTTAGATATCTCTGGGTCTTGATTTATTTTTTGTTTAAATAACATTGGGCTATATACTGTTCCTCCAGTTGGGAATTTATATAAGAACATCTTACCATAGTTATCTCCATCCATTCTAACCCCAAACATACCCACCATATTATCTCTGCCTTTAGTATTGAAATATTCTAAAATAACCATCTCTTCTTTATCTTCTCCAGCTAATTTAGTAGTAACATATGAAGCTTCTGATTTTGTCTCATCCCCTTCAATTGTAGCTACATCACTAGCTATAGACCATACATCATCACCATTATAGAAAACTCCAGCATCATCTACATGATACTTAGATAACATTTCACTCTGAATTGCAAATAAATCTTGAGGATATTTAAAGTGAGATTTAATATCATCAGATAGTGTACTTAAGTCTTTAAATAACTTAGGAAAAATCTTAGCATATGTTGCAACTATAGGGTCTGTATTATCAGTTATATAGAAATTAGTTGTCCCATCGTAAGCATCAATTACGACTTTTACTGAGTTCCTAATATAATTTATATCTTCCCTCGGTTGTGCAAATGGGAATTTATTACTTATAGTATACGCATCCATAATCCAATAAAGTCTATCATTGCTAATAACTACATATGGATCTTTGTCATATCTTAAGAACGGTGCAATTTTATTAACTCTTTCTACTATATTTCTATGAAGTAAAATTTTACTTTCATTAGTTATATCCTGAGATAATAAGAATTTGCTATTTTGCTCTTTTATAGCGAATATAATTCTATTTAAATAATTCATAGATATACCTGCTTTACCATCATAGTTGTTAGTAGCGTTTTCTCCCCCTACAGGATAATCTATTTCACCTAATTTTGTATTAACTATACTATAATCATTAGTATTTTCTCCAAAATATATTCTCGGATTCTCTAATGAAATATCTGTTTCATTTTCTATTGGAATATTACTCATAATAAAATCTGGTTGTCCTTCACTTGTTACTGAGTTAACTTTACTCATAACAACACCATATCCATGGGTATATGATAAATGTTTATTTTGCCATGTTATAGAGTTTTCATCCAACTTTTCAAAATCAATTTCTCTTGGTGCTATAAATACCTGATTATAATTTCCATTAATATTATATCTATCAATATCTATATCATTAAACTTGTAATAATATCTTATATATTGAAATTGATTATAAAATTCTAATGCAGGTCTATATGCATTAACTTTAATATTTTCAACTATATCTTTATTTTCTTTAATACCTTCAGCATTTAAATCATTTTTTATCTCAAAATTATTTTCATCAATTTCATCAATATTATAAGCCATCTTAGTATACTCTATATTTTTTGAAATATAAGGCTTCTCTAAAGTTTTTTCATTAGAATTAACAATAAATTGTTGAACAACACCTGCTGCGACACCTTCTCCAATCATTAATACAAATACTATTATTACTGAAAATATTATTGGTTTTACTTTTCTTAATATTATACTAAAGAATATTAATACAGCAAAAATGATTGAAACTATAGAAATAATTTTATAAAATTTTAAAGATACATTTACATCTGTATAACTAGCACCAAATACTATACCCCTTGAAGAATATGCTAGGTTCCATCCTTTTATCATATATCCTAAAGATATAACTAACATAAGTAATGCAGCTATTACAGCAAGTTGTTTTCCTGCGAAATTTGTTATACCACTAGTCATAGATTTAAAGCTTGTAAACCTATTTGATCTATCAAAATGAGTATTAATTTTATCTTTCATATTTAAAAGGATATAAATTACAAAAGTAGCTATTACAAGTAGAACTAATAAAGAAATTAGGCTACTATATAAAGATTCTATTAATGGTAATTTAAATATAAAAAATGATATATCCTTATTAAATATAGGATCATTGATATTAAACTTTGTAGAGTTGGTAAACTCTAATATCTTATACCAATATATACTGGAAAAAATGAAAGAAAAGAATAAAGATATAACAAAATTTATTACTAAAAATATCTTGAATCTTTTTTTCTCCTTAATCTTATCTATTTCTACTATCTTTTTTATTTTTCTTATATTAGGTATTAAACTTTTATAGTATAATGTTATTCCTATAAATATTACTAAAAATATAGGAATCATTATCTTTAATATAGATAATAATTTAGTAAAATAAATTGAAAGATAGCCAACTTCACTAAACCATTGATAATCAACTATTATATTTATTCCAGCAACCGCTAAAAATAATATAACAATTATGGCAGTAACTATAATACCTATAGCTTTCTTCTTCAAATTGTTCACACTCCTATTTTATAATTCTTTAATTAAAAATCCCTTTTTATCTAATTCTTCTATTATATCGGATAAAATCCCATCACTTTCACATATTATAGTATGAAGGTGAACTCCATTTGTTAGTGCGCTTAAAGGTTCAGCTTCATATTGATTAAAATTGTTATAAAAATTTTCAATATCCATCATGTTTTTAATCATAAGCATAGCTCTTATTTCACCATAGAGAGGATGCTCAACTATTACATCTTCAACAACTGCACCATACTTAACAATAGTCTCAAGCTCATTTTTTACATCTTCTCTGCCATGATTAACAGCTATAACTTTCTTTACACTATTAATATTTTCTCTCAAATCCATATATCCTTTTGGTGTAGATATAACTTTTATTCCCTCTGCCCTTATAATAGCTATATCCTTCACTATAACTTGACGAGTAACTTGAAACATTTCAGCTAATTCCTGCCCTTTTATAGGTTCCTGAGATTGTATTAATAAATTTTTTATTTTTTCTCTTCTTCTTGAACTTGTCATACTACCCTCCGTTAATGAAAACATAATATATTATTTAAACTTATTTAAATAATAGTATATCATACAAACATGTATATTATTGTATTTATTACTTTTATTATTAAACATTTAATTTAATTGTTTATTTTATAAATTGTCTATATAAATTCTAATAAATAAAATTTATTAATACTCCATAGCGTAATCTAAGATTGCAAAGAAATTTAACATATAAGCTTTATTAAAACTTATATATTAGTTTTTATCATCATATTTTCTGAGAATATTTAACCAATTGTTTTCTATTTTATAATTGTGATGATTTCTTATAGTATTTAAAAATTCTTTATTATATCCTTTTTCACTTAAAGTTTTATATCCTTCTTCTCCATGATTAAAGAATATATATATTTTAGAACTTTTATCACTATATTTTTTTATTCTTGTTTTTGTAAAATAATTTAGTAATACCAAGACAGATTTATCTATTGGACTCAAAGGTCTATGAGCCTTACCTATATCATGTAATATTGCTGATTTTATAACCTCTTCATAATTAAGATCATTTTTTTCAATCTTATCTTTAGATTCATTTTTCTGCATATCTCTAGCTACATTAATTGAATGTTTCATATCACATACAGGAAGCTTATATAGTAACTTCTTTTCAGATTCATTTAAATACTTATTAATAAATTCAACATCTTCCTCAGTTATTTTTGCAAATATACAGTTAATAAATTGTTTAACTCTATTCATACTAATTACTCCATCTTTGTAGTTAATTAATTTTCTTCAATTAATATTATCATTAACTAAAACAATAATATAATAATTAACCTAGTAATGCAAATATAAAAAAAAAGCAATCTATCTAGATTGCTTTTGGTGGAGATAAAGGGATTCGAACCCTTGACCCCCTGCGTGCAAGGCAGGTGCTCTCCCAGCTGAGCTATACCCCCAAATATGGTGGACCTTCAGGGACTCGAACCCCGGACCTACCGGTTATGAGCCGGTTGCTCTAACCAACTGAGCTAAAGATCCAAATGACCTGGCAACAACCTACCCT
>DCDL01000006.1 GCA_002316385.1 Clostridium sp. UBA1056 | reverse complement strand
TAAGTCATATAATTGTAGCATTATTAATCTCCTTTCTCTGTATCAAGAGTTTTGGGGATTACTCCTCTATCATATAATCTATAAGCATTAACTCCATTGGACTCATATCACAATTAAAGTTTACAAGTTCATCTATATGGAATCTATGAATATCTATTTCATTCTCTATATCTAGAAGATCTTTAATATCTCGATTCCAGTCCATTATATATTCCTCTGCAATCCTTATATTATTATCTTCTATTAAAGGTTTTCCCTCTTCGTCTTTAATACTATACATATCAATAAGTTTTTGTTTTTCTTTGTTGTATAACTTAAGTTCATCTTCTATTTTTGCTATATTTTTAGCTAAAACATAGGAAACTTTTATAGGTAAATTTTTCTGTGAGATTGCTCCTAAGGCTGGAGCATCATTTACTATTCGGTTATTGCTTAATTTTATAATCATTATAAAGTACCTCCTACAACTAATTTTTCTTCACCAATATATAAACTTTCATAAAATTCATCCATGTAAGCTAATTATGGATCTTCTATCTCATTTATTCTTGTTAATGCTACTTTCTTAGTTGCTTTTAACATATTGGTTATCTTTTTATCTAAATATATCTAGATTTATATTTAATATTTATATCTACACTATTTCTACTAACAGTAATTGTATTGGCTCCTGGCTTAAGTCTAGGAAACTCCCACATATCGCAATCATTAAACTTATTAATTCCATCAACTGTTACAGTATCTTCTCCTATTATTACTTTTTTACCACCTGTTAAGTTTTTAATAGTAATAGGGTTATCACTTAATCCATTGATTACTAGATCTGCAATAGTTATAGAAGGTATTATCTCAACTATAGCTGGTGTTTCTATATCACCATCTACATCTATAGTTTTATTAGTAATTCTATTCATGATCTCAATTTTCTCTTCTTTCTCAGCTACAACAAGCATAGTCACTTCTAGAATTTCATTTCCCTCTACTATATGCTCTGATGATGGAGTATCACTTATAAAACCCTTATAATAAATGTCTATATCATGAAATTTTATTGTTGATATAGCTAATTGCTTAATAATATTACTCTTCATGGTCTCTATCTCATCATCATTACTGCATATTATATCTAACTTAAGTTTAAGTACCTTATATTTACATCTAAACTTATTAGATATATATGGATTAAGTGAGTTAGCGCTCCAATCATTTATAATATCAATTTCAGCGGTTCCTATATTTCTATCTAATAATTTTGCCTTAAAGTTATTTATATTAATATTATTTATAAACACTATCTCACCCTCTTTCCAGCTAAAGCAAATTTACCATCAACTTTTTTATAAGTATACTCGGATATTTTCTCGCTATCCATATATACTGGAACTATAAATGTGCTATCTTCTTGAATATCATCGCTATTTAGTTTAGTGTATGGAGTTTCCATAGCAGCTCTATAACTAGAGTTCATTGCCATATTGCCAGAAACTTTAGTAGTTTCAAAATCAATTGTAGCTCTCATTTTTCTTGTTAGATCCTCTAGATTACCATCTACTTCTTTTTCAAGATTTGGAGTTTCTACATCAACACCTACACCAATACCCTTAATAAGGTTTTTACCTATCATATCTCTAAATAGAGTTGATGGTGAATGGATTCCAAAAAAGTCTTTAAATCCATTTGCTATACTACTGGCTACATTTCTTACTGTATCCACCACTGCACTAACCCCTGCTAGAAGACCATTTTTTAAGCCCTCCAAACAGTTTGCACCTATTTGCATCCAATCAGCTTGAGCAAAAGCTCCTATAATTGCAGCTATTATAGTAGGTATACTACCTACTAACGTAGGAATTGCTATAATAAGTCCTTGTATTAGAGCCCCTATTATTTGAATGGCTGCTTCTATAATTGATGGTAAGTTATTAATAACTGCTAATACTATTCCATTTATTATCTTTGGAATTTCCATAATTAATTGTGGTAATGCTCCAATTATTCCTTGTATTAGAGCCAGTATTATTTGAATGGCTGCTTCTATAACTTGTGGAAGATTTGCTATGAGAGTATCTACTATATTTAACAAAGCTTGTACAGCCATTGGAATTAGCTCTGGCAACATTGCTGCTAATCCATTAATAAGTGCCACAATAATATTTATACCACTCTCAAGTATAAGTGGTAAATTTTCTCCTATAGATTCAATGATAATTGTTATGGCTTGTATTACTAGCGGTATTAACCCTGGTAACATTGAAGATATTCCATCCATAAGTGCTAAAACAATTTGAAATATACTTTCCATAATCGTTGGTAAATTTTCGATTAAAAAATTCATAATACTTATCATAGATTCTTTTATTAGCTCCATTAAACCTGGAATAGCTGTTACTAATCCTGATAACAATTCAGATATTAAAGTAATTCCTAGCTCAAATATATTAGGTAACATTTCAATAATGCCTTCAGCTAGCTGCGTTACTATCTTTATTGATGCGTCTGCTATTACTGGCACATTATCGCTGAATCCAGTTATCAATGTTTCTATAATTGAAACTGCAATATCCATAAATTCAGGAGCTTTTGCAGCTATGCCTGCAATTGCCTCAGTAAATACATCTGGAATCTTATCTGCAAGCTCTTCAAAGCCACCTTCTTTGAATGCTGAAGATAACGTCCATATCATACCTGTCGCTGAAGCTGTTATTTCTTTTAATGGACCATCTAGGCTATCACTCATATCTTTTCCAAGGCTCATAAGTGAGCTTTGGAATATAGTAACTTCACGGCCTAATCCATCTTCCATACCTGCCGCATCTTCATTTAACTTTGCTATATTTTCCTCTGCATCTCCACTAAATTCAGCAATTTTAGATACTCCTTGTGCAAACTGTTCTCCAGCCTTTATTCCATAAGATCCAACTTTTCCAATAGCTTTAATAGTACCACTAAAAGCAGCTGATGCAGCCTTACCAACTTTGGATGATATGTTTGCAAACGCACCTATTCCTTCTTTACCAACCTCAGCAGCAATCTTTAGAAAAGCTCCTTTTCCTGATATTCCAACAGCAGAACCAATTCTTTCAAAAGCCCCTTTACCATATTCTATGGTTGAAGATGCGAACTTACCCCATTTAGTTTCTTTTATTGAATTTAGTGCTCTATCAAAACTTCCCCTTATCCTATCTGAAAATTCACTTATCCTATCTGAAATTTCCCTTGATTTTCTTTCAAGAGTTTCCGCTATGGAATCAAAAAGACTTATTTTCCTTAATTCTCTTCCAATTAAATTTATAGCTTTAGAGTTAGCTTTAATTATTTCTTTTCCTGCTTCAGTAACTAATTTAGAAATAATTTTTGTACTTTCCTCTTTAGCTTCTTCTCCTTGTGACTCTAAGTTTTCTAATATGCTTTTTAATGTTGCATTTATCTCTTCATTTATACTTGTATTTGACATAATATCACCTGCCTTTTATTAAGCAGGCTATGGCTCACTACTCTAGGGTGTGGCTCTAAGCTCTGGCTTTTCTATTTCTATATTTATTAACCTCTTACATCTACTGCATTTTATTTCTCCTTTGATGTAATCAGCTTTAATTAATAATTTGTTACAAAATGGACACTTCACTTTTACTATAAAGATCACCACCTTTATCAATATAAAAAGTGCTTAGTTTTCTAAGCACTTTTTATTCTATTGATTCCTATATAGAATACACAAATTAAAGTATTCCACTTAAATCTCCATTTCCCATAAGAGCATTTTCAATTTCTGTTACCTTTTGTTTTTTAGATTTACTTAATGGAATTGCATAGATTTTCTTCATATTGCTATAGAAATCCTTTTGTTCTTTACTCATATTACTATTTATAGTCATAGATCTATATCCCATAATCTTAACTATTTCATTGTCTTCCTTTAGTGATTTAAACATGGCTTTAAATTTCCACCAATGTAAGTCTTCTATGTCTTGAAGATCTATGCCATATTGGGTTAGAAAAGCGGAGTAAATATAATCATCGTCATATTCAAAACTATATGCTCTTGTACTCTTGCCCATAGCTACTCCACTACTTCCTTCCTTAATCTCTTTTCCACCTCTATAAAACCAAAGAATTTGTTTAATTGCTTCTTCTAAATTATCTGGTATCAATGGATAATATAGAAAAAGAGCATTATTTATTTTTTCTTTATCATCAAGCTCATCATCCTGCATCATTATTTCAAATAATATTGATGTACGAAAATCATAATTAATTCTATATTCTATATTATCTATTTCAACTTTTTGAGGCAAAATATCAATTAAAATATTCATTATTTTTTAGAACGTCTTTGAATTCTATTAGAAGAATACTTATTAGCAATAAGTTCAATTTCTTTATTCTTCTCATTTATACCTGTGATAAGAGCCTCAAAGGCCTTTAAGCATTCAAGTAAGTTAACTTTATCTCCAAATATTCTTTTATGAGTGCCTTCGCCAAAAAGTTCATCAAATACATTAAAGATGGCTCTGCACTGAGTTCTTATTCCTTCTCCAATTGACATATCTTTTATGTCTTCTTCTATATTCATTACTTTTTTTATTGCTTTATCATATTTTTCTGCCACATCAGCATCAAATATATCTAATTCTAGCTCAATTCCATTAATATTCATTGAATATACCTCCTACTAAATTGCAGTAAATGTTTTTGTTTTAGTATCAAATGTACCTTCGATAAAATCGCCTACTGCATTTAAGTTTCCTGATACTACAATAGTTTCTCCACCTGCTCCAGCTAGTCCAGCAACTTCACAACTTACTTTAAATTTTCTAGCCTTATAAGTATTTTCACTTCCTGCTATTGGTTGAAATAGTTCAACTTTAACATAGTCAAATTGTGCATCTGCACCAGTAAGATGATTTCTTCCAACGTTGTATAATGCCATTACTGCCCCTTCACTTTTAATTAAATCTGATGTAAATGGGAATTGTGTTTGGTATGACTTAATTGTAGTTGAAGATGACTTATCGTTAATATAAACTTTAGTATCAAGTTGAGCTGCAGGGTTTTCGTCTAATGTATTAAAACCTGCTCCCATTAATTCATATTTCTCTGCACCTGTTGCTCCACCTATATTTATATAATCTGCTATTTGATGTCTTTGTATTGATTCTTTACTCATTATTTTTTCCTCCTTCTTGGTAATATACCACTCTACATTCTATTTTATATTGTGCTTTATCTAGATTTTTTTCGAAAACATAACCACTTGTTAATGCTTCTATTTTTTGTGCCACTCTACCACTATCTAATACTGGTAGATTATTAAGTTCTGATTGAAGTTCCAGCCACTTAGCAAAGTTTTCATAGAATTTACTATTAGCTATATTTTGTACTACATCTTGTCCATATACTTCCCTACTGACAAACATAAAACAGTATTGTCTAAGACTACTACCATCAACATACTTTTTTAAAATTTGTTCTCTAGGAAGTTCTTCTATCATATAGGATACTGTATTTTCACCTAAGTAATTAACATTAATACCATCATTGATATTTGCTAAATAAGGACAGGTTCCTATATATTCTTTGATACTTTCTACTATATTCATTTCTACCTCCTCTACCGATTTATATATTCTCAATATCTATTAGCTATTTATTAAAATCATTGTCACAGTTTAAGAGCATTGGTTGCTAGTTTTTAAAATTGAATTGGTTTATATAGATTCTATTAAGCTAATTAAATTTAAATATATATTTTTATTTACTTTAAATTAGAGGCTATTCTTTCTTTTAAATTATCCTAAGGTATTTCAAATAATTTATAAATCTTAATGTAAAAATCACCGCATTATTATCACCCCTTTCCTTTAGCTTCATTTCTTATTTGTTAATAAAACTTTTTAACCATAACTCATAGTGATAAATTAATATTTTAAACTTTATTATTCTTATTTAAAAAATTAAAAACTAATTTATTATCTTAAGGCTCAACTTTTAATAACTTATCACCACTGCGATAATATTATTCTAGCACCTCTTTAAACCGATTATATAAAGGGAGTTTAAAAGGAATTTAAAAAGAATTTAAAAAGAATATATTTGCAAGAGATTTAATAGCTTTTGACTTTATTGATGACACATATTCCTCTGTAATATAAAGCTTTGCTGAAATATTCCTATTACTTTCCTTCTGAAAATATCTCATTTCAATAATACTTCTTTCTCTATCTGTAAGGGTTTCTAGAGCATTTTCAACCTTTTTTATTTCAGCATCCTTAACTTTCATAGCATAGTTCAATCTGTTAATTTTATCCTCTTTTCTTATTATCATATTTTCCACTGTTGAAGTAATCTTATTTGTTTTTCCTGTATTTTCTATGTAATTTATACCAATACCATCATCATATTCACTTTCTAACAATTCTATATCTAGTTTTATATTTTTTATTTCTGCTTTCGTTTGGTTAAAGTTATAAAGAATGGTTTCAATTTTTTTATTCATATTCATATTGGTTCCCCCTTGAATTTAATTTAATAATTTATAATTTATTTCTTTTAATAACAATATTGATCATATTCATACACCTAACTCCTGTTTGAATTTAATTGAAATTCTTATGTAATACACTTATAGGTAGTAATGTGCATGAATACACTGAATATTAGACTAAAAGAGCTTCCACTCAGCTACAAATACTTAAGTTAAAAATTAAATGCTATAAATACAAAAATCTTTGGCGTAATTTGAGCTATACTTATTAAAGAGTATTATATTTTTAATTTGTAAACCAAAAATAAAATTTTTTTATTTATTTTTCATTAAAAGTTGTTTTATGACTTCAACTTCCTTTTCATCTACCCCAAAAACCTCTTTAATAGTAGGTAGACTTATATAAGTTGTAATTACAATTAGATACCCTCAAATAGCACATATGCATTTAGCTATAAAAAAGGAAAAAAATAATAGGAGATTTATAATTTTTATAAATCTCCTACATAAATCTATATGAAAACTCCCTAAGGCTAGTGTATCCGTGGATAGAAAATGTATATGAAACAGTAGATATGTTTTTAATAAATTCAGTATGTTGTATATATAAAGATTGTGTAGACACCAACATTAGCAATAAAATAGAGACATCTTAAAGGATATGCTAGGAGACAGATATAAGAAATTAGACATTAAATAAAAGTATATGTAAATAATTTGTTTAAGATTATTCCATTTTCATATTGTTGCGAATTATGAATTACTATATCACACTATGTTAAATTAATTTGTATATTATAAATGAAGATATAAAAGAGTCTATTTTAAAATAGACTCTTTTATATCTTCAATATCTTTTTTTATAGTTTCAACTATAGTAAATTTTTCTGTTAATTTAGAGATTATTTCTTGGTATTTGTTTTCTCTTTCTTCTTGTTTTAAATCTCTCTTTTCTTGAGCTTTTAAGATATAAAATAATAAACTCATACTTAGTAAAGCCCATATGCCTTGAGATGTTGCTACGTTTAATAATTCATTTTCCAACTTTATCACGTCCTTGTATATTATATTTTAATGTTCTTTAGTAAGTTTAGATCTTAACGCCTTAAGCTATCAATAGCTTGTCTACTTATTTCTAAATTATTAGACACTTCTTTATTTTTATTAATAAATACTCTATCTACGCTATATTACTTTTTATTTTAGATAGAGCTTTTCTATTTAATCTATTGATATATTGTCTAGACATACTTAGTTTTTTAGATATTTGTATATCAGAAAGACAATCAAAGTATTTTAAAATAATAATTTGTTTTTCTTTATCAGTTAGATACTTTAGAAAATCATAAAATTCTAAATCACTATGAAAATCTACTTTATTATTGAAGTCCTGAATTTCACAAATATATTCGCTAGTATTAATTTTATTTTTATTACGACTAATATTTATAAAGGAATTTCGAACTCCTTTATTTATATAGCTTAAAATAAATTTATCATCAATAAAATTTTTATTAATAGGCATCTTATTAATAATCTCTATAAAGCATAATGTAATATCACATTTTGCGTCCTCATAATTTAATAGTTTAGAGTATTTAGATAATAAAGGATTAAATTTTAATATTAAATTATATAAATCATTAGAATCCCCCAATTGAGCATTAGTTATCATGTTACATAAATTAGAATCCATATAATTCCCTCCCCTTAATATGTAAATACAAATTAAGTCGTAAAATGTAACCTAAACCACATAATGTAATAGAAATATATTTACTAACACCATATTAGGAAGGATTTTTACAATATACTCATTAACCGGAAACTTAATCCAATTAAAGTTAAATCCAATAAAGTAACTTTATTGGATAAACATATAATAGTTGGTAAATCTGCATTAACAATTTTTAATTATAATAGAAGTTACTATCTCTATATTTATTTTTTCAGTTTAAGAAGATAAAAATCTAAGATAAATGAAGTAACTACAAGAAAATATATATAAGAGCAAGGTGGCTTCAAACGAAGGGATAGACAAGCACATTTAGCCCCTGGCTAGTAAAAGAGACTTATCACCCGTTTTACGTGTAATTATGACTAAATAATAGAATAATAACTTTTATAAATATCCTACATAAATCTCTATATAAAAACTTCTATAATGATAGAAAAAGTAATAAAGTATAACAATAGTTATATATATGTATAAAAAAGGTTTTAAAAAAGAGGACATTTCAAATACCCTCTTTCTTAAAACCTTTTATTAGTTAATTTCATAAGCAGTTTCACTGGTGTCTACAGCTATTGCACTAAGCTTTTCAACAAGCTTGCCCTTCTTAGAGCTAAATATACTTTGATCACCGATACAGTTATCCATCAGATTAACTATATCTTGTTCCTGAACCACTTCTTTTCCATCAGAAATAGTTAAAATTCACATACTTAATTACCATTGATGACTTCATTTTTGTAGATGTAATTGCCACAAAAATCACTCCTTTCTTAACTTCTTATATATATGTGGTTTTATTTATTTTTTCCTTTTTCAATCTTCTAATCACATTATGCAAGGTGGAATTTATATTAAAGCATTAGAAGTATTAAATGATAAATGGTTACTGAGACGATGGTTTATTTATCTGTTATGGTATAATTTATGAATGTATATAAGTTTGATTAATAATAAAATATATGTTTATTTATAAGGGGGGTTAAATAATTATGGCCGGATACATAATTATTTCTATATTTTTTGCGATTTTACGTTCAATAAATAGTAGATGGGTTAAATTTAAAAAGAGTAAAACTGAAGATTTCAAACATGAAAAAATATTTATGATTTTGGATAAATTATTCTTAGTTCTTTGCATTTTATCACTTTTGGCTTTCCCTATTTCTTTTATTGCTGTGTGTATTATTGTATTCTTTTTTCAATAATTTAAAAAACAAGTTAATTGTAAATTACAATTAACTTGTTCCTTTTTCAACTTTCATGCAATTATAATAGTATTTTATAGCTTCATTAATAATCTCACTGTACTGAATAACTTCATCTGAATATAAAAATTTCCTCAAGCTTCTTTATATTATCAACTTCGATTAAATAAGTACGTCTTAAAGATTCCTTTCCACTTGAATTAAGATGTAGCTCCTGTTTACCCACTTCCTTTTTAATCTTATTTATCTTACTGGATGCTCTGCTATGGTTTGTTAATCCATATGAATCATCCAAAGAAGGCTTTTTCTTAATGTCCATAGACATACCTTTAACTTTCTTTTTCTTAGCCTCCATTTTTTTAATATCCTCTATATCCATATAAGTGTAGGGATTCTCTACATCCTCATCATATTTTTCAACATTCCTTGAAACCTCTTCTTCTTCCTTAGATAGCACATAATTATCAATAGTTTTAATTGTTCTATCATTATTAAAAATTAATTTTTGATTTACCATTTATACATCATACTTTCAATATTTTAAACTTTTTAACTTTTTAACTTTTTATGTTCTTCCTAGGTTAAACCCTCGATATGACTATCACTAATCCACCTAGAGCAAACCCACATTTTTATAAACAGAGTTCTTTGCTTTAGAGTGGGTTTATATGCTTCACAAGAACTCATAGATAGAATTGTTTCTTCAAATAATTTATCTAATCCCCAGCAAAGCATATCTGCACCTTGTCTAAGGTGCTTTTCCCTATTAAATCACAAGTTCAGTTGCACTTTATAATGAGTATGTACTCCTGTAAATCCATCTTCATGTATATGATCAATTCCTAATCCTTTAATATGTTCATGGGTGTGCATAAATGATACTTGTAATTTTTTATTTACAGGGTTAACTCCCACATATGCATTTACACCAAACACGTCTTTTAACATTTCAGAATTTATTACTTCGTCTACTGTTCCAAAGCTTATTATCTTTCCGTCTTTCATTACAATCAAATAATCACAATACATAGATGCTAGATTTATATCATGTATAGCTGATAAAGTAGTTATATTAAGACTTTTAACTAAGTCCATGAGTTGTATCTGATAGCCTATATCTAAATGATTTGTTGGTTCATCTAATACTAAAAAATTAGTATTTTGAACTAAGGCCCTAGCTATTAACGTTCTTTGTTTTTCTCCCCCTGAAACTTCAGAAAAATTCCTCTCACTATAACTTTCTAAGCCTACCTTTTGGAGCATATCCTTAACCATTTGTAAATCATCTTTAGAGTAATCTTCAAAAACTGATTTATATGGATATCTTCCCATCTTTACTATTTGCTCCACAGTAAAATCAAAGTGAGTATTACTTTCTTGAGCTAAAACTGCAATCTCTTTTGCACAATCTTTATCTTTCATTTTCGCTAATTCTTTATTATCTAATAATATACTTCCACTTGATGGCTTATAAAGTCTGTATATGTTTTTAAGTAATGTAGATTTTCCTGAACCATTAGGACCTATAACTCCTACGAATGAACCTTTTGGAATGTCAAAAGATATATCTTTTAATATTTCTTTTTTATCTATGCTAAATCTTAAATTTTTAACTTGAACTTTAAACATTACTCTTTTCCTCCAAATGAATAGTTTTTCTTAGAAATTAAGTATAAGAAGAATGGTCCTCCAACTAATGAAGTTATTATCCCTATAGGTATTTCTATTGGTGGGAATAGCCCTCTAGCTATAACATCTGATGCTATTAAGAATATAGCACCTATTAACGATGAAAGTACTATAAGTTTTTTATGATCACTTCCTGCTATAGTTCTACATATATGTGGTACTACAAGTCCTATAAATCCTATAGCCCCAGTTATAGCAACTAATGCCGATGTAAGCAATGTAGCTAATATTAAAATTATAGATTTTATAAGCTTTATATTTATTCCAAGTATTATTGCACTATCATCACCAAGAAGTAATATATCTAGTGATTTAGACATTGTTAATGCTGCTATCATAACTACAACTAACATAATGAAGGGGAATAATAAAACCTCCCACTTCGCTCCTCCTAAACTACCAATAGTCCAAAACAAAGCGCTCTTTGCTTGATTTGAATTCTCTGCTGAATATATAAGTAAGTTAGTAAGCGCCGAGAATATTGTTGATATTGCCATACCTGATAATACTAATCTTGTTGTAGATGTTGTTTTACCCATTTGAGTACCTATAGCAAAAACTAACACTCCAGATATAAGAGAACCTACAAAAGCTCCCGTTGTTACACTATTTATCCCAAGTGATGACATGCCACCTAAAACTATGACTGCAACAGCACCACAAGATGCCCCTGATGATATACCTAATATATATGGTTCAGCTATTGGGTTTTTAGTTACACATTGCATAAGAACTCCACAAAGTGCAAGTCCTGCTCCACATATAGCTCCTAGTAGCACTCTAGGAAATCTTATTTCCCATATTATATTTTGTGTCATTACACTTCCAACATCACTGTAAACTTCTCCATTTGTTAATTTACAAAGTAATACTTTATATACTTCTCCAGGTTCAATATATGTACTACCTATAGCTATTGCTGTAACTACTGTACCTGCTAATATTATAGTTAAAGCTATGACCCAAAATAAAAAGCCTTTCTTTTTAGAAAGGCCTCTTTTATCTTTTAAAGTTCCTTGCATTACTTATCTTCTCCAAATAAATATCCGTGTATTTGTTCCACAAGTTTAGGATTTCGAACTCCTGGAGATAGGTCAGCTAATCCCACAGCATATATTTTGTTATTTTTTATAGCAGGCACATCTTTAAGGGCAGGATGGGCTTTCAAGGAATCTATTTTCTCTTGTACTGGGCTTCCTGCCATGTAATCAGTTACTAATATAACTTCTGGATTCTCTGCTACTATACTTTCAAAGCTTACATGTATATAAGGCTTAGTTGCATTTTTAGCAAATACATTGCTTCCACCTG
This sequence comes from Clostridium sp. UBA1056, assembly GCA_002316385.1. Lineage (GTDB taxonomy): Bacteria > Bacillota > Clostridia > Clostridiales > Clostridiaceae > Clostridium_J. The sequence goes on along the minus strand of DCDL01000006.1, from coordinate 102,128 downwards.
CAAGGTCTATTAAGTTGTTAGCAAGTCCTACTCCAACTACCATTGCATCATTTTCACCAGCATCATATACCATCATTTTCACTCTATCTTCTTCTTTTATGTCTCCAACTTTATCAGTCACAACTTTTATATCTTTTTTCATTTTATCTATTACTTCTTGAGCTTTATCTTGTACTCCAAATATTTTTCCTAATAATTCAAAATCTTCATAAACAGTTTCTACTGTAGAATCTGCTTGATAAGACTTAGCCATAAATGGAGTTATATCTTTTGATATAAGCTCATCAGGTGATCCGGTAGTTTGTTCACTTATAGATGAATCCCATCCACTTACAAAGTCAGCACCTGTAGCTATGAATCCTTCTTTAGATATTGAATGTCCTTCTAGAATTTGAAGCTGAGGTATTTTATTGTACGCCTCTTCAAATTCCGGTAATATAGGATTATCTAAAAGAGCCGTTGCTATCATTCTATCCTGCAAATCTAATGCTAATAGCATTTCTGTCATAAATTGAGATAATGTAACTGCCTTTTGTCTTGGTGATTCTACTGTTACATCATAATTTTTAGCACCATCTGAATATACAAATTTTACTGCCTCAAAATTACTTACTTGAACTTCAGTATCTGGTTTTTTCACCGTATCTTTTTCATTATTAGAGCATCCTACTGCACCTATAGCTAACCCAGCTATAGTTAATGTAATTATAAATTTTCTTAACTTCTTATTCATCCCCTATTTTTCTCCATTTCTTTATTTTATGAATGATCTTATCAATATTAAAAGTGTCAAGCACTGTGAATGGTTATTTTCACTCTGCCTTACCCATTTTACATTGCATCTTATAATGCATTTGGGAAAAAATTTCGTTTTAAAGACAATATAAACCGCAAATCTACATTTGAAATGCAGCTTTTGAGCCTTAATTTAACAAGCAACGATTTCCTTGATCATAAACTCTTTTCCGCATAATAACTCCCATCCTTCACTTGTACAGTTTGGACACTTACTATTATGCTCAATGATATTAAAAACTTTTTTACATTTTTTGCAAAGAGCATTGCCTGGTAATATCTCAATTTTTAATTTTGTATCTTGTAATCGTGTACCATCTACTGCAGCTGGATAACAGGATTCAATATATCTGGGAATCATTGATGATAGCTCACCAATTTGGAGAACTATTGTATCTATTTTTGTTAATCCATTTTTTTCTGCGAAATTTTCAACAGTCTTAACAACCTCAATCACTACGCCTAATTCATGCAATTAAACTCACCTCTACTTACCTATATTAAAAATCTAAGGGGAACCTTAGGTCCCCCTCTATCTTTTTTACAATCTATCTTACCTTTAGGCATTATCAAATAAATAATTAAGAATTTCCTTTAATCATCTTCTTAACTTTTCTAGCATTAATTACGATTTTACGCTTAATTATATTTTTAACAATTATAGGTTTAAGTTTTTCAAGTGGTACACTTTGTGCATCATATTTTCTATAAAGTGTAATAGCATCAAACTTACATCTAGTTGTACATGCACCACATCCTATACAAGTATATTCATCTACTGTTGTAGCACCACATCCAAGGCAACGCTCTGTTTCCTTCTTCATTTGCTCTTCAGTAAAGGTAGGACGTAAATCTCTAAATGTTTCTTTTGATTTAGCTCCATCTACATGAGCTATTCTATTTCTCTTAATATTATCATAACCATCCAAAACTAAGTTAGCTTTGTCAAATGCATGATACGCTCTTCTATCACGACCAAAAACTAAGCTTTGTCCCGGATGAACAAAACGATGGATTGATATTGCAGCTTCTTTACCTAAGGCAATAGCATCTATAGCAAATTTAGGTCCAGTTAAGGCATCTCCACCTGCAAATATATCTAGTTCTCCAGTTTGTAATGTAAATGAATCTGCTTTAATTGTCTTGTTTGGATTTAATTCTACTTTGCTATCTTCTAATAAATTACCCCAGTCCATTCCTTGACCTACTGAAATTAAAATATGGCTTGCCTTAACAACTTTAACTTCATTTTCATCAAATTTTGGATTGAACCTTTTATTTTCATCAAAAACAGAAATACACTTCTTAAACTCAATTCCAATTACCTTGCCATTTTCAATTAGAATTCTCTTTGGTCCCCAAGAATTATTGATTTCTATCTCTTCTGCTAAAGCTTCATCAATTTCTTCATCTAAAGCAGGCATTTCTTTTCTTGATTCAAGACAGAACATAGAAGTTTTAGATGCTCCAACTCTTGTAGCTGTTCTTGCAACGTCAATGGCAACGTTACCACCACCGATTACAACAACTTCTCCACCTAGCTTAATGTCATTTCCTAAGTTAACTTCACGTAAGAAATCAACTCCAGTCATAACACCTTCTGCCTCTTCACCTTCTATACCAAGGTTTCTTCCAGCTTGTGCACCTATTGCTAGATAGAATGCTTCATAGCCTTCACGTCTTAAATCCTTAAGACTTACATCTTTTCCTACTTCAACACCAGTCTTAAATTCAACACCTAATTCTCTTAAAACTTCTATTTCTGCATTTATTACATCTTTTTCTAATCTATAAGATGGAATTCCAAGTGTTAACATACCACCAAGTGCTTTTTGCTTTTCAAATACAGTTACCTTATAACCATCAATAGCTAAGTAATAGGCACAAGATAAACCTGAAGGTCCACCACCTACAATTGCTATCTTTTTACCATATTCATGTCTTTTCTTTGGCACGAAACGATGTTCCATCTTTAAATCTTGCTCAGCAATAAACTTTTTGATTTCATCTACAGCAACTGCTTCATCAATTTCCCCTCTAGTACATGCAGATTCGCATTTTCTTGGACATATACGTCCACATACTGCTGGGAATGGATTTTCATTTTTTATAAGTTCAAGTGCATCTTTATATCTTCCTTGAGAAGCCAGTTTTATATAACCTTGAACAGAAATATGGGCTGGACAGTATGTTTTACATGGACTTGTACCAGTTTCAACAACATTTTCTCTATTAGTACGATGATCCACATTCCACTTATCTTCTCCCCACTCTGTATTATGAGCAAAGTCTTCTCTCTTCTTTTCAGAAATTGGTGTTTTAGTACATAATTTTTGTCCTAATTTTAATGCATTAACTGGACAAACTTGAACACATTCTCCACACGCAACACATTTGTCTTTATCTACTTTTGAAACATAATTCGAACGCACAAAATCATTGTTTCCAAACATACCAGCAAGTCTTGTAGCGTAACATGAACAACCACAACAGTTACAGATAGCATGAGTATGGCCTGGACCATCTGCATTTGGTATTTGATGCATTAAACCGTTTTCTTCGGCTCTTTTAATGATTTCAAAAGCTTCTTCACGGGTAATTGCTCGACCTCGGCCTGTACGTATATAGTATTCTGCCGCATGTCCAAGCTGAATACACATATCTTCTTTTAAGTGTCCACAGCCTTCGCCCATAGCTTCTCTTGATGTACGGCAAGAACAATCAGAAACAGAGAATACAGTATTTTCATTAAGATATTTAGAAATTTCTTCATATGAAGCTCTTCTAGTTTCTCCTTCAATAGCTGTTTCTATTGGTATAACACGCATAGTACCTGTTCCTACTGGAAAAACACCCGCTGTAATAGGAGCTTTTTTTCTTCCGTATGCCTCAAAAGCCTCTGCAATTTGCTTATAATTTTTAACACTATCTCTATCAGGATGATTAACTATCATTTCCATTTGTCCTGGAACCCAAATATCAAACCAGTACTTATCAACCCCATCTATTTCATTAACAAAGCAAACACCCGCAACAGCTAAATCCCATAGTATTTTTGCTGTTTCCTCTACAGATTTTCCACATGAAGCTGCAACCTCTTCTGCAGTCTTCTTTTTACGGAATTCAAGACAAAGCCCCACCTCTGCCATTTCTGTTGTAACAACTGGCTCCAAAATTTTATATTCTGGGTCTTTCGGCTTTATTTCATTTTTTGAACCAGGTTTTATTTTACTTATATGATTTGCAAGCTCTAATACTTTTTCTTTTACCATATGTATTCCCCCTAATTACGTCTCTCTCAAATAAATAATAGATCAGTTTTCTCGCCTATTTTTCACTCCAATTTTTTACTTCCCTACGTATCCAGTTAGCCCATTCATCGATTCCCTCACCATTTCTAGCAGAGATTGGGATAACCTTGATATTAGGATTCAATTTTTTTACACGCTCTTTTACTGCCTCTAAATTAAAATCAAAATAATCTATGGCATCTATTTTATTAATTAATAAAACATCGACAATGGAAAACATCAAAGGGTATTTTAAAGGTTTGTCATCTCCCTCTGGTATACTTAAAATCATGGCATTTTTTGATGCACCAGTATCAAATTCTGCTGGACATACTAAGTTTCCTACATTTTCTAAGATGACAAAATCAACGCCTTCTGTACCCAATCCAGTTAACCCTTGTTTGGTCATATCTGCATCAAGATGACACATTCCACCTGTGTGCAATTGGATTACTTTTGCACCTGTCTTTGAAACAGTATTAGCATCTACATCTGAATCAATATCTGCTTCTAAAACCCCAATACTCATTTCATCTTTCAAAGTTTCAATTGTTCTTAAAACAGTTGTTGTTTTACCTGAACCTGGTGATGACATTAAATTCAATAAAAAAGTCTTTTCTTTCTTTAGCTCTTTCCTAAGCAAATCCGCTTGCCTATCGTTGTCTTCGAAAACACTTTGCTTAATCTCAAGAACTTTATACGTATCCATATCATCTACCCCCCCATTTAATTTATACTTCACCATAAAAAATATTACTTACAATCAAATTGTATCACGGAATCCATATTAATGAAATATATTCCCATATATGTTTTAATATAATAAGATTTACTATATATTATCTATTGTTTTGCATTGGTTGTTTATAACCTTCATTTCCTTAGGAAAGTCGATTCACATTCGCTTTAGTAAAGGAAACTTCTTCTCACATGCGTTCAAATGAGTAAGCTCGAGTAACCAAATCAAAGATTTGGACTCTTACTTAAGTTCTGCTAACTAAACCAAAGATTTAGAGCATCACTTATGGTACAGTTCCTCATATCATATTCTAAATTCTATTAAATTTTGCATAGAACTACTATTCCCTCCTCATTCATCAAGTTTATAGATGTCGCCTAATCCATAATCTAATGAGTGGTTATCAGCTATTTGTCTTGAAATAAGATAATAGTTTTAATTGTTCCATCATTACTAAAAATTAACTTTTGATTTGCCATTTTTCCCATTTCGAACTTCTTAGTTTCCACACTTCCTATATTCCACCCAATTTGAACACTTGATATAACTAATACTAAGCCTTCTCGAGTAAAACTATATTTTTACAAATATATATACTTAACTTCTCAAAAATAATTTTTAGGTAAATATCTTAATACATAGTACAATCCCTTCTGTAGATACAAGGATTAAAAGTTATAAAGATACTAATAGCCACATTTACTTAACTCAATTTTGTTAATAAATACAGTTATGGTATAATATTCATATGAGATGACGCATATCATGAAATTAGGATTACTAATATAATCTTTTTGTTTGGAAGGAGCATGGGTATTGTCAGAGATAAAGAATGCAAACATTGATGATTCTCAGCTAATTACTGACATAAAAATAAAAGCATACAATAAAGAAATTAATACTTATTTAGGAAGGAATGGAGGCCCTCAAGGATATAATGAGGTGGAGTCTCAAATTTATATTATCGAAAACTTTATTGCTTATAAAATTGAATTAGATAATCAAATTATAGGGGCATTGTTTCTTATCCCTTTAGGTGATAATAAGATGAGATTTGAGGATTTTGTAATAGAGCCATCATTTCAAGGAAAAGGCTACGGTTATAGAGTAATGGAATTGATTGAAAAAACATATCCAGATATTAATCAATGGCAACTTTCTACACCCGTATTTAGTGTAGGTAATCAACATTTATATGAAAAATTTGGTTATATAGAAGTTTCAAGAAATGAAGATGAAATTGAATATATAAAGAAAATTCAATTGTAAGCAATCTTCCTTAATATTAAAAGGTAGTCCAAGTTTGAGTTCAGACTTGGACTACCTGTATTTAGTGTGTATACATCAACAATTTGCTCTAACAGAGCCTAATTTTAAAATAGTAGATGATATTAATGTTAATGGACATAGAAATTAGCTTAACAAATTAACCTCTAAATTCGATCAGTTCACCATCAGGTCCTTTAAAAACTACTCTTTTCCAACCAATTTCTTGCGGCACTCTTGGAGTGGGAATATGAGGTTCGGTCACAACTGGAACACCTGCATTCTTAAGTCTTTGATAATCAGCATCAAAGTTATTGCTAACAAGACAAAAATGAAATCCACTATTTTTCTTTTCTTTTGTCCAGTGCTCAAATTCTAAAACAGTATCTCCCAATTGAAGATAAACTACTTTTTCAATTTCTGGCATGCCCGGAACATCATGTTCAAAATATTTCTTAAAGCCGAAATATTTCTCATAAAAATCAATTGATTTCTGTCTATCCTTTACAGCAAATGCAACATGGTCTATACGTTTAAACATTTAATCTACCTCCATACTAGAAGTCATTACTTCCAAGTTTTTTGAATTACACGGTTAATATCGAATTAACTGGTTATCTTAATTTGCAGTACAACCCAATTCGATGAGCTGGTGTTATTAAATCCATGAGTTTCTCCCTTGGGAGATAAAATAATGTCTTTTTCACTTATTATGAATTCTTCATTATTTATTGTTATGGTTCCTTCACCAGAAATAACATAAAAAACCTCATCAATATCCGTATGCTTATGATCTGGTGTCGTTTGGTTAGGCCCGTAAAGCAGAAGTCCTACGTCAAGCTGCCCTTCTTTAAAAATAGCTTTGCGTGCACTCCTTTCAGATGCAAAATCAAGTATGTCCCCTATATTTATTTTATTCATATAATTATTTCTCCCTTCACAAATATCTTGTGTAAAAATCGTAGTCTGCATTTGAAATAACTAGACTGTTACAACTTGATTATATTGTAAGATCTTTACTTTCTTATCGCAAGTAGGCACTATTTTGTGCTATACTAACTATAAAGTAAGTATTATTTAATAAGTAAAGGAGATAGTAAAATGCCATGTGATAAATCATGTCCTATTGAGCATACAGTTGACTTGATTGGGCACAAATGGAAGGTGCTTATTCTTAGAAATCTAATGAATAACGGTATTCAAAGATTCAACGAACTTAACAAGGGAATTGAAGGAATAAGTCAGAAGATGCTTACGCAACAGCTGCGGCAAATGGAGACCGATGGGCTTATTCGAAGAAAAATTTATCCTGAGGTTCCACCAAAAGTTGAATATTCTCTTACAGAACTTGGCCAAACATTGAAGCCAGTCTTGGATGTAATGAGTCATTGGGGAACGGAACATATTAATAGTGGTATATTAGATGACTGAGATTTATGCAGGCACGACAAAGCATTATTTCTTCCTTTCTACTACATAGAGCCTGTGAAAAAAAGTCTGTAAATTATATACAGTGATTAGTCACATTTTTCTTATATTAAGCATTACAGGTGGACAATCCCATCTGTAGTTTTTTAACATTATATTAAAACATAGCCTTGATTTAACATGCACAACATCATCTGTTTTAGTTGGAACACTTCAGAATTTAAAAGTTTTGTCAGGATCAACTTTGTTTGAACTCTCTCTATCTATCAAAAGTTCTTTTAGCATTATCAAATTTAATTTTATTGTTGTTTTCATCTAGTTCTATTAATAAGCTCTATATATTGTGAATCTCCATATCCTATTGTTGGGAAAAGATCAAATAACCTATTAACTAATTCTGATGTTGGTAAACCTTTATTTCTAGAAATATACTTTACTACTGCATTATTTTCTTTTAGCATATCTAAATATATGTCTATTGCCTGATACATTACTGGAAGTAGTTCATTTGATGGTTTTTCATGATTTACCAATACTTCTTTGTATACAGAATAATAGTTACCTAATTTAAGTTCAGTTTGACTTACTTTAAATTCATCCTCTCTGAAGCTATTTAGGAACACTTTGCCATCATATCCGGACTGTTCAAGATAGGCAAGTATTGTAAGTAGGTTCATTTGACAAAACATGTCTTCACCAAACCATAAAACTATACATTTATATTCTTTATTAAAAAGATTGTCTAATGGATCAATAACTTTTTTAATATAATTTTCTACTGAACCATGATGTCCTAATGCTCGTATTTTTATAAACTCTTTATCAAAGACTTGTTTATTAGTCGCGTTTACACACATCGCTTCATTAAATGGAACGTAATCAGAATCTCCCATTAGTTTTTTATCTTTAAACTCTTCATACATGACCTGACCATTCAATATGTTGAGTACGTCTTTGTCAAACAACTCACTCTTCTCATTTTGTAACTGTTCAACTTCAATTTTTCTAGAAATACTCATTTTACACCATTCCTCATCTTTATTGATAGTAAGTTTAACAAATGATTGAATAGGCAGTTTGTTAAGTTGAAATTCTCTTGGATTTATACCAAAAACAGTTTTAAAAGCTCTACTATATGCTTCTTGCGAAGAATAATCGTAATCAAATGCAATGTCAATTATCTTCCTCTCATTTGCCAAATCTTCCGTAGATAAATACAATCTTCTAAGAAGAATATAGCGCCTAATACTTATACCTGTTACTTGGTGAAATTTAAAAGAACAATAATAAGGGGAATATCCCATATAATTAGATAGTTCATCTAATGAAAATTCATTTTTTAAATTTTCTTCAATCCAATCAATCATAAGCTGTATATATTCATTCATTTATCTCACTCCTAAATAAAATTATAATAGGTATCAATTTCTCTCTTTTGATATTTCTTGCGATTTATAAAATTAAACTTTTATAAAAAATTGTGAGATAATATCTCTAATCTCATATAAGGGGTTTGGCTAGCAGAACTGACACGAATATAACCGATTTTTCGCAAAATATCACCTAGTTTTGAGACAAGTCTTATGAGACGCTCTTAGCTATTACTTTATCAGCCTACTACACTTGCATCAATAGAGTACACCTCACTTCTACAGTTTTCATATATATCTCATATTAGTAAACTTTATAAATTTATAAAAATAGTATCTAATCGAAGGTGGATGTATCTTTTTTATTATAGTGAATTTATTGTTACTTTTATCATATATTAAACTTCTGTTTGTTTTAGGCCTATGCATTTAATCTAATAGGTGGAGATTTGGCTTTATGGTAGATCGGATTATTTATATCTCCGGTCTACCATAAAGCTAGGTTTTAATATAGATAAGTTTTATGTATTTTATCCGATGACTATCCGCTCTAATACTCCCATCTTCTTCAAATTGGGAGTAAAAATCCCCTCTGAAGCAAAGAACTCTGTTTATAGAAAAACATAAAAAAGAAATGTATAAATCCTACATTTTCATGTTGGAACAGTTATACACTTACATTATAAAACTTACTCTAGCAATAAACTTCAACTACTCTTTTTTCTTTGTCGCCTATAAAAATTGTTGTTTCCTTCATTGTTCTGGCTTCTCCATTTACCCTTCTAAAGTCAAATATTAGAAGGTATCCTTCATTAAGGTTATACTGCTCTAAGTATTTACATAGCTGCATTAATCCCTTTTGATGATAAGATTCTCCACTCCACCTTTTTAGCTCTAGGATATACATCTTTTTGTTATATGTTATAACAATATCAAATCTCTTTTCATATCCACCCTGTACTTCTTTAAACGCAAAGCCTGTTCCATTTATTATTGGACTTATGAAAGCTAAAAATAGAAGTCTTCCATCAGCCTCCAAAAAAGCCCCTCTTTTCTCAGAATACTCATGCTTCATAAACTCTAAGAACTTTACAAGTATTTTTCTAACATCTAGGTTGCCATCTTCCTTTATATAGCCACTCCTTTGGTTATAGGAGCCTACATTAGTTGAGGTTTCTATAAGGGAACTCATATAATTATAAATTCTTTGCTCATATATCCTATTGTTAATTTTAATTTTTCCATTATAATTTTTAAAAAGACCATATATTATACATGGTCTTTTCCTTCTTTATTTCTTCAATCATCCACTGATATTGTGAATCTCCAAGGCCGTACTGAGAAAACAGTGTAAGCAGTTCTTCTACTAGATTTTCCTTGTTAAGATTGTTTTTGATGTAGCGTATGATATAGCCGTTTTCTTCTCGGTATCCAAGATATAAATTCATTGCCTGATAAGTGATGGGCAGCAATTTTGCATCACATTTTTTTCTATCGCAAAGCACAGTTTTGTATATATAATTATAACCATCTGTATCAATTTCCACAGCATCTGGCAACATTTATCCGTTTGCTCTTGCACCATGTAAAAAGCACATCACCGTCAAAATGAACTTCCTCCGAATATAAAAGAACAGTAATTAAGTTCATCTGGCAGAACATATCGTCACCAAACCATAAAACGAGTGAGTTTCATTTAACTCTTCCCATAAATATCTTATAGAATCTAAACTTTCTTTATTTCCACTTATTACTTAAATTTTACTCACTATATTTCCTCACATCCATATCCTTAATATACACTATACATAAAATTATGCGTTACTTATTATATTGTCATTACCTATATTCATGTCACTCTTTAGATATCTATATAACTATTCATCGAATATCTTCTCTCAGGATACGGTGGAATGATTGTAGCACAACACTGAAACTCTGTTGATATAGTGGAGATTTTATGATCTTTTATAGAATTTATTGCATAGTAAAAATACATTGACTAATTAGACAATGTATTCTTTGTAGATTTGAATATTATTTTCTGCTATTGCTAAACCATTCAATCGTAGCCTTTTCCATTTCTTTTGGAAGTTTTTTATTATATACCTCATTATATAACCATGCTAATGTCTTATTATTTAGATATTTTATCATTTCATTTTCTGCTTCTGACATTACTACCTTTATTAAACAAGGACATTTGGTATGTGTATCTGGTAAATTATCTTTATCTAATAATATATTATTTTGTCTAATTTCCGCACATTGAAAGAATGGTTCACTTCCTTCTACTGCTTCAACAACATCCCAAAATGTTATCTCTTCTGCACTACGAGCTAGTGCATAACCACCTTTTACACCTGGTATAGATTTTATAATTCCTGACTTGCTTAATTTTGCATATACTTTTGATAAATAGGTCTCTGAGATACCTTGAAATGTTGCTAAATCCCTTATTCCAACAGATTTACCTTCTTCTAAGTTTACCATATATAATAAACAATGTAATGCATACTCTACTCCTACTGAAAACTTCATCTTATTTATACTCCTTTATTATATTACAGTCTTTTCTTAATAATAGCTTATTATTTATTTTCATTCAAGATACTCATACAGCATCAAATATATACTTTTCAAAAAACATATTTATTGACAATGGCGGAAAAACGTAATATTATAATTATAGATGCTATGTGTCGACGATAAGTATTATCTATAATTCAAGGAGGAATATAAAATGTTTACAGAAAATTTTTTAGAAGTACTAAATCATGAAGGTGTAGTTTCTATTGTAACTTGTTCAAATAATGAGGCTCATGTTTCTAATACATGGAATAGCTATTTAGTTATTGTAGAGGACAATAAAATTTTAATTCCTGCAGCTGCTATGATTAAGACAGAAGAAAATATTAATGCTAACCATAATGTAAAATTAACTCTTGGTAGCAAGGAAGTAATGGGATATAACTATATGGGAACTGGATTTTTACTTGAAGGAACTACTAAGTTTTTAAAAGATGGAGATCACTTTAAGATGATGAGAGAAAAATACTCATTTCTTACAAGAGTATTAGAGATTACAGTTAGCTCTTGTAAACAAACATTATAATTTTTCAAATACAAGGAGAAAACTATGCCAAGAAGAATCAATAAATCAGATTGTGTAGCTTGTGGAACTTGCCAAAGAGTGTGTATTGTTGGGTGTATAACACAAGTAGACGATAAAAAGAGAATAATCACTGAATCTGCTTGTGTTGACTGTGGAGCTTGCCAACTTGCTTGCCCTAAAAAATGTATTACCCACTATTAATAAAACCGTACCAGAAGTAAGTGGTACAGTTTTATTAATAGTATAATTACAAGAGTGTGAAATTATTTCTGTAAATAACATAATTAATATTTCTTCATCATTAAATTCTCCCCGAACTTAAAAACTCCTATATGTAATCACATTACACATAGGAGTTTTTCTTATATTGAACTTTTATAAAATTCTACTGTTGGTTTATCTTCTTTAATTAGCTTATTTAACTTCTCTATACTTCTATCATTCAAATTTTTACTATCTAATAAAGAGCATATTTAATTTGATAAATCATTATAAAATTGTATTTTCCATTCACTTGATTAAGTTGATGACCTTATTATTCCATTAAAAAACTTACTCTAGCAATAAACTTCAACTATTCTTTTTTCTTTGTCGCCTATAGAATTTGTTGTTTCCTTCATTGTTCCGGCTTCCCCATTACCCTTCTAAAGTCAAATATTAAAAGATATCCTTCATTAAGGTTATGCTGACCTAAGTATTCACCTAGCTGCATTAATCCCTTTTGATGATAAGATTCTCCACTCCACCTTTTCAGCTCTAGTATATACATCTTTTTATTGTAAGTTATGACTATATCAAATCTCTTTTCATATCCACCCTGTACTTCTTTAAAAGCAAAGCCTGTTCCATTTACTATTGGGCTTATGAAAGCTAAAAATAGAAGTCTTCCATCAGCCTCTAAGAAAGCCTCTCTTTTCTCAGAGTACTCATGCCTCATAAACTCTGAGAACTTTACAAGGATTTTTCTAACATCTAGGTTGCCATCTTCCTTAATTTAATGAAATTTTAGGAGATAACTTTTCATTAAATAAGATAATAGTTTTAATTGTTCCATCATTATTAAAAATTAATTTTTGATTTGTCATTTACACATCCTACTTTCAATACTTTTAACTTTTTAACTTTTTATGTTCTTATGTTCTTATGTTCTTACTAGGTTAAACCCTTGATATGACTATCACTAAGTCGCCTAGATAAAAACTACACTTTATAATTATATATTTAATTTTTAAAAAATAATTTTTGTTTTAAGTTTAAACTTTTAATTCCTATTGGCCGATAATATTTAAGGATATTGAATTCACTAATCCTGTAGAGTACAAGAGATAACAGTTTATAAATACCATAATCAATATTAACATTAGTAAAAATATTTGAAAAAATTGACAAAATTAGGACTGATGTATATAATTATGGTGAATTTGAAAAGCGGAGGCTGAACAATATATGAACAATTTAAAGATAAAGTCAAAACTAATATTTTTATCGGTTTTAGCATTAGTGCTTATTAGTATAATCAGTGGGGTAGGATATTATTATATTGCAAATGCAAATGAAGACATAACAACAATGTATAAAGAAAATTTATTGAGCGTCAAATGGTTAAATGATAATAGAAACCAAGCTAGGGCTATAGAGGCAGATTTATATTACATACTATTACATACAGACGATAAAAATAAGCAAGATGAAAAATCAAAAGATATTGAAACTAGGAAAGAAATATTTGATACAAACTGGGATAACTTCAAACAAATTGCTAATGATAGTTATGTAAAAGAAAGGATTCCTATTGTTGAAAGCAATCTTCAAAAATTCATAGATGGAAGAACTGCAGCTACTAAATTAGCCATGGAAGGGAAACAGAAAGAAGCCATGGAGGAATTTAGTGCTGTTGAAAATAATAAAGAAAAATTTAATGAGAGCCTAAATGAAATCGCAATGTATAATATTAAATTAGCAGATGATTTAAATACTAAAAATGATAACGATTTTAGTTTTTCACGAAAGTTATTTGGGACAATATTTTTAATTGCCTTAGTTATTGGTTATTTTTTTGCACGTATTATTTCAAAGTCTATTTCTCGACCATTAGTTTTAATAGCAAATAATTTAAAACTTATGTCTACTGGTGACTTTACAATAAATAATTCAATAGTATTTATAAAGAGAAAAGATGAAATAGGAGATATTGCAAATGCAATGGAAGTAATGCAAAATTCATTAAAACATTTGATTGGCAATGTAACAAAAGAATCTAGTGGTATTAAAACAGTGGTGAGCACTATTTCAGAGAATATGAATAATTTAAACGCAAATATAGAAGAAGTCAACGCAACTACAGAAGAGTTATCGGCAGGAATGGAAGAAACTGCAGCATCAGCACAAGAAATGAATGCAACAGCGGATGAGATAGAAAGAGCAGTTAACTCTATAGCAACAAAAGCCCAAGAAGGCGCTATAGAAGCTCAAGTAATAAATAAAAGAGCAATGGATACTAAAGATAATGTTATAAAATCACAAGAGAAATCCATGGAAATATTATCGAAAACTAAAGGCAAATTGCAAATTGCAATGGAAAATTCAAAAGTAGTGGAGCAAATCAGCATACTGTCTGAGTCGATTATGCAGATATCTTCACAAACTAATCTTTTGTCATTAAATGCAGCCATTGAGGCAGCAAGAGCTGGAGAAGTTGGAAAGGGATTTGCTGTAGTTGCAGATGAAATAAGAAAACTTGCAGAAGAATCCAAAAATATAGTGATTGAAATACAAAGTATGACTGAAAAGGTTACTGGTTCAGTAAATGATTTATCTGCTAGCTCGAAGGAATTATTGAGTTTTGTATCGGAAGAGGTTCAGAGTGATTATAATACAATGCTAGATGTGGCAGGTGAATATAGTAAAGATGCAGAGTTTGTAAGCAACTTAGTACTAGAATTTAGCTCCACTTCCGAGGAACTTTTAGCTTCACTTCAAGATGTAGTAAAGACAATAGAACAGGTATCAATGGCTTCTAATGAAGGAGCTGAAGGAACCACAAATATTGCCCAAAAGGCATCGGATATAACTGAAAAATCCAATAAAATCGTTGAAGAGGCAGAAAAGTCCAAGGAAAGTGCAGAACAATTAAATGAAGAAGTATCTAAGTTTAAAATTTAAGTTTAATACCTTAGAATTAAACTAACTATGTTAATTAAAAGATAATATATATTTCAAAAAACTACTATACCCTAGTGGAGCAACTGCAATGTGTTTCACTAGGGTTGTATTTATTTAGTATGAATGATTTATGAAATTAATAGTTCTTAGATATGAGGCTCTAAAAAGCTTATTAAACACCAATGCAATAAATCATTGCATCGCTATTTAAATTTTTTTCAAAATAGTGGAAATAACTTAGTTCCAGATACTACTACTTTAGCCCTATTGCATGCTTTGCTATTCTGAAACATATTACATCTAAATTATACCATATACATATGATATATTAGATGAACCTTTATTGTAATAATGTGGTAAATAAGTTATAGTTATCTTATTAAGTAACTGAATTAGTTAAAAATGTGAACTAAATATTATTGATACAATGAGGGGTGAAGAAAATGATTAAATGTTATCAATGTAACGAAGTATTTTCATACAAAGACATTTTGATAATTCTCTGGAAATCATCTAAATATAAAGACGTAATTTGTAAAGATTGTGGTTGTGTATATAGGATCAGCTATTTTACAAGAATATTATTAGACATTCTAATAGTATTGCCTGTATTCTTTTCTAATTTTTTAGCATCATGGGGTATTAATATATTTTTAGTTTACTTCCCATATATTATAGCACTAATTATTATAAGTCCAATTTTTGTTAAATTTAAACTAATAACTAATAAGCAATCCATTCAAAGAAATGAGAGTAATCTGTAGTTTATAGACTCTACAGTAGCTCTGATTGAGATCTATAAAAGGTATTAATTAAATAAAGAATGTTGGTAAATATATTCATCACAATGCCCCCATTAGATAACAATAATTTAATTTTTTAGGAAGATATTGTAAAATATCCTGCAAACGTAACTATTCAGATTATATAAATGGGGTGTTGCTAACATTTCCGTCAAAACCACGCTAAGCAATAAATTTCAATGAAATATTTATGTAAAAATTCTTGAAAATGTAAAGTTGAATATCATTCAAGTTTTTTTTACTAAAACTCAACTTTCTCTCCATTGTTAATAGAGTTATATTAAACTTATAATAGATTTATCAAAGGGCCTTTTAGTTGCAAAAATTGGAGGTATTAAGTTGAATGAATTAAATATTGGTAAAACAATTTTAGAATTAAGAAAGACAAAAAATCTTACTCAAGAGCAGTTAGCTTCCATGGTTGGAGTTTCAGCAGGAGCAGTAAGCAAATGGGAAAACGGAAATTCCACGCCAGATATTTCGTTGTTAGCTCCATTAGCACGTGCATTAAATACATCTATTGATTTTTTGCTATCTTTTCAGCCTCAGCTTTCGGAAACAGATGTTGCTAATATTAAACAGAAATTAATAGAAATATTTTTACATGATGGTTATACTACTGGAGAAGCAAAGTGTTTACAATACTTAAATGAGTATGCAAATAGTATGCAACTTAAATATGAAGTTGCTGGTTTAATTTATATGTATTTGTTCATGGCCAAAGAGCCTTCTGAGGAGTTTATAAAATCAAAATGTCAATATTCCTTAGCCTTGTTGCAGCAGGTAGTTGATAGTAGAGACCCTAAGTATACTCAAATGGCACTTTTTAGTATTGCACATATTCAGATGGATATGGAGAACTATGAAGAAACTGAAAAAGCACTTAAAGAACTACCACAGAACCCTATAGATTCAACAATTGTATATTCAAATCTTTACCTAAAACAGGGTAAGAATAAGGAGACTATGGAGCTTTGTAGTGGTAAATTGATATATTATATAATTCAAAGTGGTGGTATGCTTGCTACATTAGCAAATGTTTCAAAGATAGAACAAAATTATGATAAAGCAATAGTTTACCTAGATGCATATTCTCAACTGCAGAAAATATTTAAAATAGGGTTAGGTTCAGCAGCATGCAGTTATTGCAAATTATATATGGAAATTAATCAGAATGATGTTGCTGCTCTATGGTTTAAGACTTATGTTGAAGAATTACTCACTACTAAATATGAACATGAAAGTAATCCTTATTTTGAAAAAATTAAATTAGAGGTTAATCCTGAAGGTCAGAAAATTATAAGAAAAAATATGTTGCAGTCCCTTATAAATGAAGATGAATTTAAAATTTTAGCTGGAATTGATGACTATGAACAAGGTATTAGCAAGTTAAAGGATGCTGTTACTAAAATGTAAATAAGTTTTCAATGAAAATTATTCATAGCAATCAAACTACTAAATTCTAATGTTATATTATTCACCAAGGAGAGATGAAGAAAGAACTATTTTATATTGTTACTTAGAAATGGAGAAAGCGTGTTATCATGAAGATTGATAGATTACTAGGAATTTTAAATGTCCTTGCCAATATGGACAGGATTACAATCCAAGAATTGGCAGACCGGTTTGAAGTTTCCAAACGTACAATTTTTCGAGATTTGGATACTTTGAACCAGTCGGGAGTTCCTATTGTTACATATTCAGGAATTGGTGGCGGTGTATCAGTCATTGACGGATATAAACTCAAAAGTAATATTCTTTCTAAGAAAGATATAAAAAATGTTTTTACTGCACTTAATGGACTCATGAGTATTAATGAAAACACAGATTTAACAAATCTAATAGCGAAACTAATTCCAGAAGAAGCAAGTACGGTATTTTCAGAAAGTGATTATGTAATTGATTTGTCCTCATGGTTTCAAGACAGCATTACACAAGAAAAGGTATCCGGTTTGCATAAGGCAATTAAAAATCAAAATTGTATTTATCTAGAATATATCTCCAAGAGGTCACGTTCAGCAAGAATTGTTCAACCTCATAAACTTGTTTTTAAGCAATCATACTGGTATTTATACGCTTTTTGCGAGGATAAGCAGGAGTTCCGCTTGTTTAAGGTCAATCGAATTGTTACTTATAAAATTATGGATGCAAGTTTCAGTTGTAAGTCAGTTGAAAAAATAGATTTTAGAAAAGATTTTGGTACTGATTTATTTTCTTCACAAGACCCAACATCATTGTTCGAAGTTGTACTAGAATATGATGTTACTAATGAATTCTTTTTAACAGATAAGATAGATGCTAAATTTTTTCATAGGATAAACAGTGGAGAAGAAAAGAGTCAGATTATATTTTCTGCTTCTACCTTAGAGTGGGTTACTAATTTAGTTTTCAGTCTGCAAGACAAAGTTAAAGTTATAGCACCCCTTGAACTAAAAGAAGCAATAAAAACCAGAATAAAAAGAATAAATGAACTCTACAAAGATGACATATAGGTGTCATCTTTTTCGTTGTACAATACTTAAGAAAGGAAGTGTTACAATGAAAAAAGAAATACTTGTGTTTATTTTTGATGGATATGCAGATTGGGAAAGTGCTTATATTTGTTCAGAACTCAATGGATCAGAAACAGATTATATTGTAAAAACTTTAAGTCTAGACAAAGAACCTAAAATCTCTATGGGAGGTTTTCGAATCATTCCTGATTATACTGTAAGTGATTACCCCCAAAAATTCGAGATGTTGCTTTTGATTGGTGGTCACGCTTGGATGGAACAGAAAAACAATGCCATTCAACCTGTGGTAGAGTATGCCATCAAGCATCATATTCTAGTAGCATCAATCTGTAATGCCACTAATTTTATGGCAGAGAACGGATACTTGGATAATATCAGACATTCAGGCAATTCGTTGGAGTATATGAAGTCACAAGCACCACACTACAAGGGCGACAGCAATTTTATTGAAAAACAAGCAGTTTGTGATTCTGCTATCATCACTGCAAATGGTACGGCTTCTTTAGAATTCGCTAGAAAAATTATGTTGTATTTGAATGTTAAGCCTGTAGAAAAAATTGAGGAATGGTATGAGTTTTACAAATTAGGTTTCTATCAGAAATAAAGCAATATAGTTCGATGTTAAGACAAATCAGAAAGTGTATGCTTGCTATTTTTTCTTAGGCACGTGAAAATAAATAATAGACCAAAGATTCGAAGTATATTTGTCACGAGGCAAGGAGTTAAAATCCTGTCATAGTTGCGCTATGATAGGATTTTAACGACGCAGTATTCGTGGCAAATAGGCGAGAAAACTGATCTATTATTTATTTGATAGTGCCTTAGGCTCTGTTAGATTAAAATGTTGATTTATAATATTAAAATAAGATAGTCCATTTTTACATTTGGACTACCTTATTTAACGAGAGTGTCTAATTATACTATCTAATACTCTTAGGAGATATCTTAATTGCTATGCTTGTACCAACTCCTACAATAATTCCATTTAATGCAGAATATATAAAATCTGGAATAGAAATTACATATATCCTTAAAATACCAATAATAAGCATAACTAAAAATACACAACAGACACAAAAACAGGCTTTCCACTCTTGCTTAATAGTGATATATGAACTAATTTTTTTAGTGAATTTATCTTTTTTATCAATATTAAAATAAATAATTATGCTTAATGCCATAGATATTAATAGTGGCATTGATTTATACAAAGAACTAATCATATTTCTATTCTGACCTCCCTTAATTTTTATCATATATTTATTATATATAATTATATCTAGCTTTATAGTTTAATCAGTATAATTTTAATATTGTACAATAAACTAATATAATTACGTTCAATTATTTTATTGGTTTTCCAATTTTCTTATCTTGTCTCCATTGAGGAGCAATTCCATCATCACCCCAATATTCATCCATGCTTATTATCTTTTCTCCACAAAACCTAATAAATGAAGTAGCGTGAACAGATACACTATTATCTAAAAGCCACACTCTTGTAACTGAAATAGCCAAATCATCTACAATTTCAAGTTTCTCAACCTCTCCGCACCACTTACCAGGGTATTCACAATTTGCTATTATATATTCTTCTGTAGTAAAACTTTCATTAGTATTATGCCAATTAATTATTGCATTTGTCTCAAAATATGTTTGAAGTTTTATAGGGTTTTGTTCAATAACATCTTCCCAAAAATTCAACACTCTTTTCTTAATATCCATATACATTCCCCCTTTTTTAACAATTCTCAATATAATTAAAATATTTATTTAAGAAATGTTATGTTTGTTGGTTGGTATCCACATTTTTATAGCATTTATATTATGACATATTTCTATTAGTTCATTGATTAATACTCGTCCAATACCCTGTCGCCTCAATTTTTTTAATACTCCAATTTCGTATAAGCACATCATATCTCTTGTCATATCCACTCTGTTTTGACAATATGCCATTGCATATCCAACAACGCATTGGTTCTCTATAGCAACTAAAAAATAGTTATTTTCATTAGCAAGAAATTTATTAATGGCAATTTCATCTAATATTACATCATCTTCTTCTCCTTTTACTTTTGTAATTGCTTCAATTACTAATTTAATGTCTAAGCTATTACATCTATGCACCCTCATGATTGACTCCTTTCACCAAAGCAAATAATATTAAATATTCCATTTTCTATTATTGTACCATAATCCATAGCTATATCCATCTTTTCTTTGTTCAACCATTTTGATTATCAAAATTGAAGCATTAAGGTGCATTTTTATAACATTGTAAGCCATCTCTTAATAAAACTTTATTGAAGGTAACTCAATTTCTGCTTTAAACCCTTTTCCTATATCACTTGATAAAATCAAACGTCCTTCATGTGCCTTTGCAATTCTTGCAACCATTGGTACACCTAAACCATGCCCATTCTGGCGGGGGCGCTTTCTTTTAGAAGAAAAGGGCAGTTCTAATAGATCAGGAAGTTCATTTTGAGAAATCCCCTTACCATTATCAGCTACGATGAAACTATAGGTCTTATTGTTTGCATCAAAGGATGTTTGCAATTGTATCCGACATCCCTCAGGATTATGATTAATGCTGTTTTGTATCAAATTAGTAATGGCCCGGGTCAGTAAACGTTCATCACCACTTACTTGAGCGCTTTCATCCGAAATCTCTACTTCCAGCATGAACCCTTCATCTAATCCATTATTTAAAAATTCCGATGCAATTTGTCTTGCCAATGCTGATAGCCGGATCGGTTTTTTGTTTATGGGCTGCATTTCATATTCTAGCATTGAAACAAGGTTTAAGTCGCTTACAAGGGAGCGCAGGTTTTCTGCCTGCTGCCTTATAATACCCGCTTCTCTCCTTTGTTCTGTTGGAATATCCCTATTTTCCTCCAGATCACTTGCATAGCCAAGCACCATAGAAAGAGGGGTTCGTATATCGTGTGAAATACCAGCAATCCAGTTGGAACGGGCTTCATCCCTGCTTTTCAAACTATCATTTCTTTGCCTTAATAAATCTGAAGTGCGGTTCACGCTTTGTGCAAGGTTAGCTAAGATTCCTTTTGGATCTACAAATGTTTCTCTATCCTCAGCAAGGTCTTGTATTCCTTGGATTAGCGGACGGATGGAGTGGATTAACCTGTAGCCTATGAAAAGTGATAAAAGTAATGCCAGCGCAATATTTCCAATGAGTAAAGAAGTAATCCTTACCGGCAAAGAAGAAGCTAAGCTTATTGGAAGGATATATTGATATTTTGCCAAGGTTTTTTTCGGATACCCCACAACTACCAATCCTTCATCATGTTCCCATACAAAAACGGGATAATCCATCAAGTAGCTTCGGGTAAACTTAGCAGCATCGGTTAATGAATATGTTTTGGGAAGTTCGTTGGGAAGCATATAATTCCATGCTACATCTCCTGTATTGTCAATGAGCATTGCCCATGCATGATTCTGCTTCAGTAATTTTTCTGACGAGGAATCCAAAGAATAGGTATTAGATGAACCATGCAAGCCTTCTGCCACGGTTTGAGCAACAGCAGCTGGAGAGTTTCCCTCATTCATACCTTTGAATACCCAGATACCTAACAGTATAAAGTTTAAAATTAGTATAAAAACAGAAATTATCATGGTTGCACTAATAAAGCGTTTTAAGATGCGTACTGTGCCTTCCATCTTTACTCC
Source organism: Clostridium sp. UBA1056 (assembly GCA_002316385.1). GTDB lineage: Bacteria > Bacillota > Clostridia > Clostridiales > Clostridiaceae > Clostridium_J. Next base: position 79,957 of record DCDL01000006.1, on the reverse strand, counting down.
TCCTTTACCATCAACTTATATCCTAACCCTCGTATGGTCTGTAGATATTCCGGATTGGAAGGATTTCCTTCGATCTTTTCCCGGATACGACGAATGTGCACCATAAGTGTGTTTTCATATCCATAATAATCATCTCCCCATGCGGCCTGACAAAGAGCGTCACTGGTTACGATTCGATTTCGATTTTCATAAAGCTTAGAAAGCAATGCATGTTCTTTTGCTGTCAAAGAATATTCGTCGCTACCATTCCGAGCGATACCACTTTCAAGATCAATAATGCGATTCCCCAAGTTGAAGACTGGACGTTGTTCTCTCTTAGGCTGTGAATAAACCCGTCGCAATATTGCCGTTATACGAAGAACTAGTTCCCGTGGCAAAAATGGTTTTACAATGTAATCATCTGCACCAAGTCCAAGGCCTAATAGACGATCCTCATCCTCACCTCTTGCTGATAAAAAAAGGACGGGCATATTTGATATTTGACGCAAGGATGACAGAAGAGAAAAGCCGTCTCCATCAGGTAACATCACATCCAAAATTGCTATATCAGGTTTTACAGATTGAAAAACCTCCATTGCCTCTGCACAATTAGAGGCTTGATAAATACGCGCAAATCCTTCTTTACGCAAGAATCCCTCTACCATATTTCTTATTTCACGCTCATCCTCCACGATGAGCAGTTTTTTATTTTTAATATAATCCATATAAAATCACCCACAATAATTATACATTATTATTTCTCATTTCACCCATTATATTCTTCCTATTCCTACGATTTAAGGTTGACGTAAGGTTATTTTCAGCTTGAAGAAAGGTTGCCTCATTATACTTTAGGTATATGAAAATAAAGAACAGATCAAAGAACACTGTTAAACAGATTGGAGGAAGTTAATATGAGTCAAATTGTTTCTACTCATAATCTTTCAAAGCGGTATGGCAATGACTACCGTGTGAAGGATATAAATTTATCAGTATGTGAAGGTGATATTTACGGCTTTCTTGGTCCCAACGGAGCAGGAAAATCCACAACATTAAAAATGATTTTGGGGTTGACTAGACCTACTGATGGCAAAGTAACGGTCTTTGGAAAGGATTTTGAAGAAAACCGCAATCTTATTTTAAGCCAAACCGGTTCTCTCATCGAATCTCCATCCTATTATGGGCATCTTACAGGACTTGAAAATATGCGTGTTATACAGAGGCTGAGGGATGTACCAGATAAGAATGTATCAGAGGCCCTGAAGATTGTACGGTTGGAAAATCAAAAGGATAAAAAAGTGAGTCAATATTCCCTGGGCATGAAGCAACGTTTAGGAATTGCCATGGCGCTGCTATCTTTTCCAAAGCTTTTAATTCTGGATGAACCTACAAATGGTCTTGATCCTGCTGGTATCGGTGAAATCCGTGAACTGATTAAATCTTTACCTCAGCGTTATGGAATCACGGTACTGATTTCTAGTCACCTTCTTTCTGAAATTGAGCAGATTGCAACCTCTGTAGGCATTATCAACGATGGAATGATGATGTTCCAAGGTAGCATGGATTCGCTGAAAAACAAAAATCGCCCAACTATTGAGATAAAGACACGACACAATACATTGGCCCAGAAACTACTTCTTGCCAAAGGTTTCTCTCCTATAGAGCAGGAGGACTCTCTTGTGTTTGAAAACCTGACAGATGATCAAATAACACAGGCAAATAGAAGTTTAGTTGCAGCTGATATTGATGTTCTTCGTATTGAAGAGCATAAGAAGAACTTGGAGAGCATTTTCCTAGATATTACGGGAAAGGAGCAGAGTCTGTAATGAAAGCCATTAGACTTGAATTCTATAAATTGCGTCATAAACACTTGTTTTTGATGACTACATTATTTTTACTAGTAGAAATCGCATGGACGTTCATGTCAACCAGTATGTCCATTTCCCGTAATCCAGATTATGCCATATGGGAGCTGCTTATTGCAACATTGTCATCCATGAATGGCCTGTTTTTACCCATTCTTTCAGCAGTATGCGTATCTCGAATCTGTGATATGGAGCATAAAGGAAATACGTGGAAATTATTGATGACTGTTTCTGTAAAGCAAGGTCAACTCTATGCAGCAAAGTTTATTTCAGCATCTATAGTCATGCTGTGGGCATGTACCCTGCAAGTAATTGCCATAGTAGTATTTGGCGTTGTTAATGGTTTTGAGCAACCTGTGCCATTATTTTTGCTAGTTCGATTTCTTATAGGTATGGTTTTAACCAATATGACCATTATAGCATTACAACAATGGGTATCCATGGCAGTGAAAAATCAGGCTTTCGCACTATGCCTCGGTATGATCGGTGGATTTATCGGCATGGCAGCAGGTTTGTTCCCTTCTGGAGTGCGTAGGATTTTTGTGTGGTCATATTACACAGATCTAAGCCCAATTACACAAAGCTATATAAGTGAAAAAATGCAATTTATTGTACGAGATATGAGTTCATTACTGCCTGCGATGGCGATGCTGATTGTGGCTGGAATTGTTATATATCTAGCTGGAAGCACCCATATATCCAGGCAAGAGGTATAAGGAGGATTGATTATGTCAAGACGGTGTATTTCTGCTGAATGGGTGAAACTTCGCCATTCCCATATATGGATGATACTGATGATTCTTCCGGTTGTAAGCGTATTGATTGGCAGTGCCAACTTTTGTATGAACCAAGGTGTATTGAAGAAGGAATGGTATAGCCTATGGTCACAAATTGGTTTATTTTACGGGGAATTTTTCTTTCCAATTCTTATTGCTATTTGCTGCGCATATATGTGGAGACTGGAACATCTTAATAAAAACTGGAATATGATTATGACCGCGCCCGTATCAGCTGCCAGTATTTTTCTATCTAAATTGATAGTAGTGGGCGTGCTGCTGATTTTTGTTCAAGGATTCTTTTTTCTATTGTACTTCTTTGGAGGTAAACTGTTAGGCTTAACCTCTTCTCTTCCTAGTGAACTACCTGGATGGATGCTTCGGGGCTGGATATCTGCTCTTACAATTGGCACACTGCAATTAGCACTATCCATGTGTATCCGTAGCTTTGCTGTTCCTATTGGGATAGGTTTATGTGCTACTTTCCTTGGCCTAGGTATGTACGTTATGCATTTTGGAATGTTTTTTCCTCATTCACTACTGACCATTGGTATGGGAGTTCTCAGCCAAACAAGCCTTTCATCCCAGGGTGATCATCTTTTGTTTTTCATAATGAACTTGCTATACATTGTTGTAATCAGTATAGTAGCCATACATCATATGAGAAAATCTGATGTAGTAGCCTAGGCACATGAAAATAAATAATNNATTTTAACGACGCAGTATTCGTGGCAAATAGGCGAGAAAACTGATCTATTATTTATTTGATAGTGCCTCAAACATAGAAAGGAGTGTTTTCATGAAAAAAACAACAAAACTATTAGCTGCCGGTGTAGCCCTTATTATTGTTATGGTTGTATCATTTTTCATATTCTTTTTTAATCCTGCCAGGCTTACCCCCAAAAATCCTGAAGGGAAAACCTGCTATTACACTATGATAGTCAATGATGACACAAAGTTAAAGGTCGAAGAAGAGTGTGAATATACATTAGATGCTTATAATAAGAATGGTAAAAAAAAGACCCTTACCTTTATCAGTAACAAACAACTGCGAGAAGGTGCGTATTTAGAGTTATATGTTGCACCATTTCGTGGCGTTACCTACTGGCAGGAGGTTCAGTTGGATGAATTGCCTAATCAAGTCAAGAATGTTTATTCAGAGTAAAAATTAAAAGGCGTATTAGTGAAGAATTTTAAATTGTAAATATATGTTATCAAATTTTCTCAGCTGTAGTATTATAGACAGGAAATACGGGTTTGATGCTATATGAAAAATAGCCACAAAGTAGCAATGAACTAATTTGTGGCTATTTCTGACTTGTAGTATCAATTAAATTTTTCTTATCCATCCGTGGTTTGTTTGCCACCATGTTCCGCTTTCATCTATTATTGTAAATGCTTCTCCTGGAACATATGAACCGATTCTGTTACCATTAGGGCTATCCATAATTGGCATTGTTATAGTAGATTTTACATTCAGTGTACTTACATAACCATGATTTGTTTCCCACCAATTTCCCTGCTTACTCATAAGTATAAAGCTTTCATCTACTGAATATGATCCAATTCTAGTACCATTTGGGCTATCCATGATTGGCGTATCGGTTGAGGCTTTATATGCACGTTTTTGTACAAATCCGTGGTTTGTTTGCCACCATGCACCAATTTCACAAAATGCTGTGAATGATTCCCCTGGAACATAGGAACCGATTCTGTTGCCATTAGGATTATCCAAGATTGGCATTGTATTATAGGATGTGCCATTTGTTACATTTATCCATCCGTGTAGTGTTCTCCACCACTGACCACTTGCACTAATGACTGTAAATGATTCTCCAGAAACATAACTACCAATTCTAGTACCGTCAGGGTTGTCCATGATATTTATTGTACCTGAAGGAGTGTATGTGTACTTTTGTATATATCCGTGGTTTGTTTGCCACCAACTACCTACATCACCTATAATGGTATACTCTTCTCCTGGAACATAGGAACCGATTATGTTACCATTAGGACTATCCATAATGTTCATATTTGTAAAGGCGTTACATACAATTGGAGTGAAAGCGCTGATACCAGGCACTCTTCTTGCTGCATAGAAACTCCAACTCTCTATCGGTGATATTTTTACTACATCGCCTGTTTTAGGTGCGTGAATAACTTTACCATCGCCAATATATATACCAACATGTTCAGTGTCTGGAAATACTAAATCACCTGGTTGTAGATCAGATTTAGATACGGGCACACCAACATGTATTTGATCATGAGTTGTCCTAGGTAAATTTATTCCAAAATGTGCGTATACATATTGTACTAAACCAGAGCAATCAAAAGTAGGTTTACCATTTCTGTCCAATTCACCTGTGGCTCCCCATACATAAGTACATCCTAAAAATTTTTTTGCATAACTTACTATATCTTGTCCGGTAACAGTAGTTGCTTCTACATTTGTATTGAATAACAATACGTTAAACAATAAAGTAAAAACTAAAAGTGAAGAAATGATTTTGCTTTTTCTTTTGAACTTCATTTTTTATCCCCCTAAAATTTATTTCATTTACAAGTATAACTATTAAGTGTAAAAAATTACAAATACTGTGCAAATGGGTACTTGAGGAATAGATTCTTAATGCTCTATATTCCTAATATATACTTATTATTACCTATTATTACATATATTTATATTATATTTCATAATATACATTGTTAATCATTAGTTATATTAGACTGAATTTATAAAATTACCCCTTCTAATTTCCCAAAAGCATATATAATATAAGAGCACATGTTTATAAGAGTGGTAATATTATGAAAATAGATTTTATTTAAGATTTATGCGGAATAATTTAGCTTTATGTAGGAATAATAAGATGTATCTAATTGAGAAGTAGGGTATATATTTGCTTGAGAAAAATAATAGGAAAATTGATATTTATCTTAGATTGTATAAAAAAAATGGAAGCAAGCAAGACATATAGAAGAGCAAATAGAAAAGATAACCAGATTTATAATAACTCTTTCTGTAGCTACCATAGGTTTAATTATACAGAAGTCATGCTCTAGAATGTGTATACTTTTAGCAATATTTTTAATTATATTAGGTATATACGTTATTATTATTTTTATGAAGTATTATGAAAGGTTTAAATTTCATATTGGAAGAGAGAGGATTATTAGAGAATTTGTTGATGAAAAGTATTTGGGCTCAAATGTAAATAAATTGATGAGGAAGAGCAAGCTAAATCATAATAAAAAGTATTGTATTACTTATAAAGTTAGACTTTATTTCTCATGATATCAGATTATTTTATTTTTAGAGCACGCTCGTTTACAATTTATTTACATTTATAACGTATTTATCTAACTTGTATGTGTGATATCCCATCTGAGCATATTGAATTTTAAAAATTCATTAAATTTTCTTATTGACATTTTCCCATGCTCATTGTATAACTAAGAAGGTCCTAATAATAAGGTTTACATAACTACTTACAGTAAACTCACAAGTGTTTTATTTCCATTTAGTAGTTTATATTAATCACTAAATCAAGGATAAAAATCTACATAATAAAGTAAGAGGTGTAATTTATGAATAATTTGAAAAGAAAAGTCTTGTGTATAGCTTTAGTCTCCACTATATCCATTTCTCTAGTTGCTTGTGGAAATTCTGATAAAGCTAAAAACACTAATAATGATAAGGCTACTACAGAGCAGTCAAGTAAGAATGAAGTTAAACTAGAAAAAGGTAACTGGGCAAATGAAAACTATGAAGCCTTAAAAACTCTTATAGAAAACAACGGTAAAAACAGTAAAGACTATGATGAAACTAAAAAACCATATGCTGTATTTGACTGGGATAATACTACAATAATTAATGATGTTGAGGAAGCATTACTTGCATATCAATTAACAAACCTTGAGTTTAAAATGACTCCTGAAGAGTTTAGTAATACTATTAGAACTAACATTCCAAAGGATAACTTTAATGAAAAATGTAATAACAAAGCTGGAGAGGCTGTTAATATCGAATCAGTTGGTGCTGATATTGATTCAGACTACAAATTCTTATATGAAAATTACAAGGGATTCAAAGGCGATAAATCTTTAGATGAGATTAAAAATACTCTTGAATATAAAGACTTTATAGCTAAAACTAGATATCTTTATGCATCAATTGGAGAATCTTTTAGTTCAGATATAAGCTACCCATGGGTAACTTATTTATTTGCTGGAATGACACAAGAAGAAGTTGCTACATTAACAGAGAAATCAAATGATTACTGGTTATCTCATGAACTTGGAGAAGAAACTTGGGTAAGTCCAGAAGAATTAAAGGGCAACGCTGGTGTAGTTTCTGTTACTTTCAATACTGGTTTAAGAACAATAAAAGAACAACAAAACCTTTATAAGACTTTAATGGCTAATGGAATAGATGTTTATATCTGTTCAGCATCATTTATAGATGTTGTTAGAGAATTTGCTACAAACCCTAAGTATGGATATGATATTCCAAAAGAAAACGTATATGCTATGGAATTAGTAAAAGATGATAAAGGCGTAATTAAACCTGAATTTAACAAAGATTACTATCAAACTCAAGGCAAAGGCAAAACTCAAACTATAGAGAAATTTTTAGTAGAAAAGCATGGTGGAAAAGGTCCTTTAATAGTTGGAGGAGATAGTGCTGGAGATGTTGCTATGTTATCTGACTTTAATGATACAAAGTTTTCATTAATCGTTAATAGATGCAAAGGTGATGAACTAGGTAAGCTTTCAAAAGAAGCTGCTGACACTATAGGAAAAGAGGATGCTAGATATTATTTACAAGGAAGAAATGAAAACACTGGTGAATTTATACCAACTCAAAAATCTGTATTCCTTGGAAAAAGCGAAGAAGTTTTATTAAAAGAATCTAAATAATCAAACCATGCTTATATGACAAAGTGAATTAATTATAGATATTACTTATAAAAATAAAATATTGTTTTAGGATTAGGGGCTGTGCACTAAATAATTAGTGCACAGCTTCTTTTTGTATAAACAGAGTTCTTTGCTTCAGAGGTGGTTTTTACTCTCACTGAAGCTTACTAACGGACTTCTAAGTATCAGTATTTTTAATACTTAGAAGTCGTTGTCATTATCCGGATATTATCATTTAATATTATGTTGATATTATAACAATTTTTAAGGGAAGCCACTTCAACTCGGCTTCCCTTAATGCACTTATTAAGAAGATATACTATTTTAACCAACAATCTACTTATAATAGACTACATTGTTCAAAAATATCTCCTTGCCTTCTTTTTGTAGTTCAAATATTCTTTTCCAAATACAGTAGGTAGAAATTTCTCTTCTTCTAATATTTGAAGATGGAGCAATAAGATTGAAGAACACGCAAATATTAGATTAAAGGTATTTGAAAACGCTATAGCTATGCCTATATAAAAAAGGTCAAAACCCACAAATGCAGGATTTCTGCTGTACTTGTAAATACCAGTATTAATTATTTTAGTCTTTTGAGTATTATCTATTCCTGCTCTCCAACTATCACGCATTGTTACCATGGCAGTAATAAATACCACAACGCCTAATAAAGCAATAACAAATCCTATATATCTTATTAAATTATTTTGTATTAAGATTGGTAAGTTTTTTATAAATACAACACTAATGAATTGTATTCCTGCTGTTAAAAATGTAATGGATTTTAAAATAGTTTCGATAACAAAAGTCTTTTTAGGCTTACTACCTCTACCCATTCGATCAGTTTTAATGCCACTTTTACCTTGCATAAGCATTTTAGCAAAATAACTTCCATAAAAAACTAAGATAACTATTAAACCTATAATATTATTTGTGTTCACCCATCCCCCTCCTTTTACACGATTACAAATAATTACTAATATATTTAGCCGCAACACCATTAACCCTATTCATCTTACGGTAATTTCACTGACATGAACGGCTATGGCAGACTTTGCAAGTGCAAGCCCAAGACCATATCCATTTGTTTATACTCTATTATAAATTCTTAACATTTAATGCTCTGAAAGAATTCAATACTGCAAGGATAGTTACTCCTACATCAGCAAATATTGCAGCCCACATTGTAGTTATTCCCAGTGCACTTAAAATAAGCACAAGAACTTTTATACCAATTGCAAATACAATATTTTCATATGCAATTTTTAATGTCTTCTTGGAAATCCTCATTGCAGTAGCAATTTTGGAAGGTTCATCAGTCATAATTACAACATCAGCTGCTTCAATAGCGGCATCAGAACCTAAACCACCCATTGCTATTCCAATATCTGCACGAGCTAAAACAGGTGCATCATTAATTCCATCTCCTACAAAAGCAAGTTTACCTTTTGCAGATTTTTGTGAGAATAGTTCTTCCAGTCTATCAACTTTATCTCCAGGTAATAGTTCAGCATATACTTTATCAATGCCAAGATCTTTACCAACTTTTAAGCCAACATTTTTATTATCACCTGTTAACATAACTGTTTGTTTAATGTTAGCTGCCTTTAATTCTTTTATTGCCTGTGCTGAATCTGCCTTTACCTCATCTGCAATAACAATGTATCCAGCATATTTGTTATCAACTGCAACATGTACAACAGTACCTATGAGCTCTCCATCAAAATAAGGGATATTCATCTTTTTCATGAGCTTGACATTACCTGCTGAAATCTTTTTCCCATCAACTATTGCATTAACACCATGACCTGATATTTCTTCGACATCCGAAATACGTCCATTATCGATTTCTTTACCATAAGCACGTTTTAGAGAAATAGAAATTGGATGATTGGAATAACTTTCTGCATAAGCAGTTAATTCTAATAATTCTTCTTTTGAAATTCCATGACCATTAATTTCTTGTACATTGAATACACCTTTTGTTAGTGTTCCAGTTTTATCAAAAACAACAATTTCTGTTTGTGCTAATGCTTCTAAATAACTACTGCCTTTAACTAAGACTCCCCTTCTTGAAGCTCCACCTATTCCACCAAAGAAACTTAAAGGTATGGAAATAACGAGAGCACAAGGACAAGAAACTACAAGGAATGATAATGCTCTATATACCCAATCACTGAAAGTAGCCCCATCTATAACAAGAGGCGGTACAATAGCAAGTATAGCTGCAATAATTACAACAACAGGAGTATAGTATCTAGCAAACTTAGTAATAAATTGTTCTGAATTAGATTTTTTACTGCTTGCATTCTCAACTAAATCGAGGATCTTACTTACAGTAGATTCTTCAAATTCCTTAGTAACCTCTACAGTAATAACTCCATTTATATTAATACATCCGCTTAGAATATCGCTTCCTACTTCTACTTCACGAGGAACAGACTCTCCAGTAAGTGCTGATGTATCAACCATTGAACTTCCATCTATAACCTTACCATCAAGAGGAACTTTCTCTCCTGCTTTAATTACAATAATATCTCCAACCTTTACTTCATCTGGGTCAGTCTTAATAAGTTCCTCTCCTTTTTTAACATTGGCATAATCGGGTCTAATATCCATGAGGTCTGAAATTGACTTTCTTGACTTACCAACTGCATAGCTTTGAAATAACTCACCAACTTGATAAAACAACATAACTGCAACACCTTCTGGATAATCACCAATTAAAAGCGCTCCAATTGTAGCAATACCCATTAAAAAACTTTCATCGAAAACTTTACCCTTAATGATATTTTTAACAGCCTTCATAACTACATCTCCACCTACAATGATGTAGCTTGTTAGAAACATAGCAGCCCTTAGCCATTCAGTATTAAAATTTATGAACACTGATACAATAAATATTACTGCACCAATAATTATTCGCCATAAACGCTTTTTCATTCTTACACAACTCCTTTAAGCCTTTTTCATAATCACATGAGACTCAATGTTTTTGACGATTTTTTCTGCCTCTTGCACAATTTCAGACATCTTTTCATCTTCGCTCTCAATGATAAGTTTTTGTGTCATAAAGTTAACGGTAGCTTCCCTAACACCAACAAGCTCATTAATAGCCCTTTCAATTTTTGCTGCACAATTTGCACAGTCTAAACCTTCAAGTATAAATTTCTTTTTCATGATACATCCCCCTAAATATTATTTATAATTTTATTTTATATGCTCTAAGCCTTTTTTGATTCTCTTAGCACATTCCTTACTTGATATGAATACTTGAATATATATTCATGTGTGCTTTTAAAAAACATCTAGATTTAATACATTAATAATTCTTATCGGTATGAATTAAATCTAGATTATATATACTTTTATGCTTTAAAATTCCTTTAAGCTTTTAAGCTTTTTTCACAATAACATGAGACTCAAGTTTTTTAACGATTTTTTCTGCCGCTTGTACAATTTCAGGCATCTTTTCATCTTCGCCCTCAATAACAAGTTTTTGTGTCATAAAGTTAACAGTAGCCTCCTTAACACCATCAAGCTCATTAATAGCCCTTTCCATTTTTGCTGCACAATTTGCACAATCTAAACCTTCAAGTATAAATTTCTTTTTCATAATACCATCCTCCTAAATATTATTTGTATTTTATATATCTAAGCCTTTTTAATTTTCTTAGTATATTTTTTATTTTATGTGAATACTTGAATATATGTTCATGTTTTTTCTTAAAAATATTCTAATATATATTTTTACGTATTTTTTTATTCCTCGTTGATATGAATTAAACCTTGGTCAAATATATTCTTTACATGGTCATCATCAAGAGAATAATATACTACTTTACCTTCTTTTCTATTTTTCACTAAATTAGCCTGCTTTAAAACTCTCAATTGATGGGAAATTGCTGATTGTGTCATGTTAAGCAAAACAGCTATATCGCAAACACACATTTCAGCTTCATCCAATGCCCATAGTATCTTGATACGGGTTGAATCTCCAAATACTTTAAATAATTCAGCTAAGTCATAAAGAATTTCTTCTTCAGGCATTTTAGATTTCACTTCATTTACAATATCTTCATGTATTACATCACAATCGCATCTTTCAATTGGAGTATATTTCTTTGCCATATTGTCTACCCTCTTTCTATAGCACCTTGCTTTGATACTTGAATGACTATTCATATGTTATATTCTTATTGTATTCCTAGTTTAATCATATGTCAATAGTTATATGAACAATTATTCAAGTGTTTTAGAAATATTTAATTTAAGTACTTTAATACACTAATTATCATTTTTCTTATGTTTATAAAAAATAAATTTAAGACCATTCTAAAGAGTAGATTGGAATTAAATATTTATTACCTCTTTTTCACATCCCAAAATAGGTATATTATGCATTAAAAAGAGCAGAATTATAAACAGAGTCCTAAGCTTCAGAGAGGGTTTTACTCCCACTGAAGCTTACTAAGAAGTCGTTGTCCTTTAGGGNNTTAGGGGAAATCGTTATCCAGGTCGTAACCGCTCTTTACTACCACTTTGAAGAAAAGCAGAAAGCTCAATCTCTGATTTGGTGCGAATCGCTTTCACAGAGTGCAATGTGAGTATTAGAGCGGCTAGTCATCGGATAAAATGATGTTTAAATATTATACATCATTTTAATTATATTAATATTAATTTATGTTGGGATGAGAAGTTTATGAAAGAAGTATTACATTTAGGAGTTGATATAGGATCAACTACTATTAAGCTTGTATTATTAGATACTAAGAACAATATTATTTATAGTAAATATGAAAGACACTACTCTAATATAAAGGAGACTACAGCTTCCTTTATATTAGAAGTTTTTAAAAAATATAAAGATTATGATATCACAGCAATGATAACAGGCTCTAGTGGATTATCACTATCAAAGTTTTTAGGATTATCTTTTATTCAAGAAGTTATTGCTTGCACAGAAGCCGTTGAAGTTTTTATAAATAATGCTGATGTAGTAATAGAATTAGGTGGAGAAGATGCAAAAATAACATATTTTGAAGGTAGTTTAGAGCAACGTATGAATGGTGTTTGTGCTGGTGGTACAGGCGCTTTTATAGATCAGATGGCTACATTACTTGAAACAGATGCTAAAGGATTAAATGAATTAGCTAAAAATTATAAGATAATTTATCCAATTGCTGCAAGATGTGGGGTTTTTGCAAAAACAGATATACAATCTCTTATAAATGAAGGAGCCACCAAGGAAGATATAGCTGCATCTATATTTCAAGCTGTTGTAAACCAGACTATAAGTGGGCTTGCCTGTGGAAAGCCAATAAAGGGAAATGTTGCGTTTTTAGGAGGTCCTTTATACTTTTTATCAGAGCTTAGGAAAAGGTTTATTGATACTTTAAAGTTAAAGCAAGAAGAAATATTATTTCCAAAAGACCCTCAACTATTTGTAGCTATTGGTGCAGCTATTGAATCTAAAAAAGAGAAAGTTATAACTTTTGAACAACTGTTAAAAGCTGTTGAAAGTTTAGAGAATAATAATATAGCTACTTCAGATACCTTAGAGGCATTATTTAAAAATGAACAGGAATTACAAAGCTTTAGACAAAGGCATTACAATTATAAGGCAAAGACAAGGGATATAACTTCATATGAGGGAGAGACTTTTTTAGGTATAGATGCAGGTTCAACAACTACTAAAGCTATATTAATAGATAATGAAGGGGCTATATTATATTCTTTTTATGGTAGCAATAAAGGCAATCCTATGCAAATTACTATAAACATATTAAAAGATATATATAGTAAAATTAATGAAAAAATAAGAATTGCTAAAGTTGCTGTTACTGGATATGGAGAGGCTCTTATAAAGTCAGCTTTAAATATTGATATTGGAGAAGTTGAAACCATTGCACATTATAGAGCAGCAAAGCATTTTTTAAAGGATGTGGACTTTATTCTTGATATAGGAGGTCAAGATATGAAGTGCATCAAGATAAAAAATGAAGTAATAAATTCTATTCAATTAAATGAGGCTTGTTCATCAGGTTGTGGTTCTTTTCTTGATATGTTCGCACAATCTTTAAACATGAACATTGAAGAGTTTTCCCAAAAAGGTTTACTTTCAAAAAATCCAGTGGATTTAGGGTCAAGATGTACTGTATTTATGAATTCTAAAGTTAAGCAAGTCCAAAAGGAAGGCGCTGATATTGGAGCTATATCTTCTGGATTATCTTATTCTGTAATTAAAAATGCCCTTTATAAAGTTATAAAAATAAGAAAACCTGAAGACCTTGGAGAAAAAATTATAGTTCAAGGAGGAACTTTTTATAATGAAGCTGTTCTAAGGGCCTTTGAGAAAGTTACTGGCAAAGAAGTTGTAAGACCAGATATCGCTGGTCTCATGGGAGCATTTGGAGCTGCCCTTATTGCAAAAGATAACTATAATGGAAATGAGATTTCTAATATTTTAGGGGAATCTGATCTTGAAAAATTTGGAGTGTCAAATGAATTTAGACATTGTGAATTATGTAGTAATAATTGTTTACTTACTGTAAATAAATTTTCTGATGGTAGGAAATTTATTTCTGGTAATAGATGTGAAAGAGGGATAGGAGTTAATAAAAATACAAAAAAAGCAGCAAATTTATTTAATTATAAATATAAAAGAATTTTTGGATATATACCTCTTTCAATAGAAGAAGCAACAAGAGGAGAAGTAGGTATACCAAGAGTCTTAAATATGTATGAAAATTATCCATTTTGGCACACTTTCTTTACAGAACTAGGTTTTAGAGTAATATTATCTCCCAACTCTACAAAGAAAATTTACAATGAAGGTATTGATACTATACCATCAGAGTCTACTTGTTATCCTGCGAAAATTGCCCATGGACATATAACAAATCTTATAAAGAAAGATTTAAAATTTATATTTTATCCATGTATTTCTTATGAGAGATTAGAAGATAAAAGTGCAGATAATCACTATAATTGTGCCATAGTAATTTCTTATCCAGAGGTTATTAAAAATAATATTGAATTTTTGAGAAGTAAAGACATAATATATAAAAATCCATTTTTGAATTTTAATGATAGAAAGTCAATGAAGAAGAACTTATATGATGAACTAAAAGTATTTGATATAAGTCAAAAAGAAATAAGCTTTGCAGTTGATAAAGCTTATGAAGAAGTTACTAATGTTAAAGAGGATATAAAAAATAAGGCATTAGAAATTCTAGAAGACTTAGATAAAAGTGGTGGAAAAGGCATTGTATTAAGTGGCAGACCCTATCATTTAGATTTAGAGATAAATCATGGTATATCAGATATGATATCGCAAGAAGGATTGGCGGTATTTACAGAGGATTCTGTAGCTGATTTAGTTAAAACTCCAATACCATTAAGAGTGCTGGATCAATGGACTTATCATTCAAGAGCATATAAGGCAGCTCAGTTTGTAGGTACTAGAGAAAACTTAGAGTTAATCCAATTAAACTCTTTTGGATGTGGATTAGATGCAATTGCTACAGATCAAGTACAAGAAATATTAGATGGCTTTGGTAAAATATACACACTATTAAAAATAGATGAAGTTAATAATTTAGGGTCAGCTAGAATCAGAGTACGTTCTCTTAAAGCTGCCATGGATGATATAAATAAGTCACGAATCTTAAATTCAAATTCAAAAATCATTAATCCCTATGATAAAATTATATTTACAAAAGAAATGAGAGAAAAACATACACTACTTTGTCCTCAATTTTCTCCAATACATTTTGAATTGCTAGAAGTTGCTTTTAAAAGCTCAGGATATAATTTAAAGGTATTACCTACAGTTGATCGACATACAATAGAGGAAGGATTAAAGTATGTAAATAATGATACTTGCTATCCTGCCATTGTGGTAGTAGGTCAAATTATAAGTGCACTTAAATCTAAGCAGTATAACTTAAATAGTACTTCTGTGGTGATTTCTCAAACAGGAGGTACTTGTAGAGCATCTAACTATATTGCTCTTATAAGAAAAGCATTAAAAGATGCAGGATATGAAAAAATACCAGTTATATCTTTAAGTGTTCAAGGAATAGAGAACAATCCAGGGTTTAAAATAACAATACCAATAATTAATAAGGGATTAATGGCATTAGCTTACGGAGATATGCTTTTAAAAATGACAAATAGAGTAAGGCCTTATGAAAAAATAAAAAATTCAACAAATTTACTTTGTTTAAAATGGTTAGATATATGTAAAAATAGTATAGCTAGTGGAAGCTTTAAGGAATTTAAAAATATTACAAATGAAATGGTAAATGAATTTGACAGCTTGGAAATGAAAAATACAATTAAGCCAAAGGTAGCAGTAGTTGGAGAAATTTTCTTAAAGTATAATAGTTTAGCCAATAACAATATTATAGAAGTACTAGAGGAAGAAGGCGCAGAAGTAATAATACCAGATTTAATATACTTTCTATTGTATTGTGCCTATAATCAGAAGTTTAAATATGAAAAGCTAGGTGGAAACTTAAAAAATTTCTTAGGTGGTAGATTAGCTATTGAATATATAGAATTTTATGTTGCACAAATGAAGAAAGCACTAAGTAATAGTGAAAAATTCATGCTACCACAAAGAATTGAAAAATTAGCTAAAGGAACTGATGATATTTTATCTCTTGGTAATCAAGCTGGAGAGGGATGGTTATTAACCGCAGAGATTATTAAGTTAGTGAAATCTGGAATTAGTAATATGATTTGCATACAGCCTTTTGCGTGTTTACCAAATCATGTAATAGGAAAAGGTATGATTAGAGAAATTAAAAGAAGATATCCTTATTTAAATATTACTCCAATAGATTATGATCCTGGTGCTAGTGAAGTAAACCAATTAAACAGAATAAAGCTCATGCTTTCTACTGGAATTAAAAATATGGAAAAAGTACAAAAATAAACAGAGCTCTTTGCTTCAGATGGGGTTTTTTACTCCCACTGAAGCTTAGAAATCGTTATCCAGGGACGTACCCGCTCTTTACTCCAACTTTGAAGAATATTGGAGTATTAGAGCGGGTAGTCATCGGATAAAGCTCATGTACTTAATGTTAAAGTCTGAATAGTTAACAATAGATCACATAAGCATAGTAAAAAATTCTTAATATAGAATATTAACAAATTAATGGAACTCCTAAAAAGAGTTCCATTAATTTGTACTTATAGAAAAAGCGAATAAACTAATTTCTTCTTAGTGAAGAATCATAACCTCAAACTCGATTTTCCCGTTATCCGATATACTTTCAAAAGAGTTAATTTTTTGAAATCCTAATCGCTGATATACCTTAATTGCTCGTTTATTAAAAGTTGCTACAGTCAAACGAAATACTTTTGCTGATAGTTTATTTCTGGCAAAATCTAAACCACTATTAAAAAAATCAAGCCCTAATCCTTGGCCACATAAATTTGGTTTTATTCCTAAACCAATATCAGTAATATCTTTGCAATCATAAACACCAAATTGATTTCCTGCTGAAACTTGAGCAGATTCACCAAAGCAATAGTAGCCTATTAGATTATTCTCCTTGCTAGAAACCGAAAAATAATACCCATTAAGAAGTTCATCTATACAGCTATCACTTTCATCCATACTATAGATTGAAAATGGTTCTTTATAAACCCATTTTGAAATTTGCTTTGCTTCATTATAATTCATTTGCTTTATATTTAGTTCCATGCTAAATCCCCCATTACTTAATTGCCTATTTATTTGATTATATCCTATATATTTGTAAAGATGAATAACCACTTATCATAGTGAATTTAAAAAAGTTTAAGAAAAATCTTCTATATCTCTATTTTACTGAGAACACTTCATCCGTCTGTTAGGATAAGAAAAGAACCAATTAAGAGAACAGGTTAAAATTAATTATACCAGTATTTACAAAAATATATAAGTATGTAATAAATAGTGGTACAATTATTATACTAATTAGTTAGTGCTTTGATTTTATTGTGAATTAGAAGATGAAAATAAGATCTTTGAAAATTGAATAATACGGTATATAAAATTATATAGTTAAAAACATAATGTATGACGTAATTTTTATATTTACAGGATTAATTATAAACTTAAATACTTAGAAAATTTTCTATGGTGGAGGATGAAAGTGAAAAAATTCATACAACAAATATCAACAAATAATTTAGAAGATTTTTTTACATTGTTTAGTAATGATAAATGTGAAAAATGCCAGTGTACTTTCTACTTTTCAGTTAATAATATCGATAATTGGACTAAAATGAGCATTGAAGAAGTTAAAAAATTAAGAGAAAATATAACAAGTAAATGTCATGACGGATATATTTATTATATAGATCATAAACCTGTTGCGTGGTGTCAATGTGTGTATCCACAAGATGTACCTTATCTAAAAAAATTACTAAATATTGAAAAAAGCGAAAATGCTAAAATAATATCATGCTTTTTTATTAAAAGAGAGTATAGGGGAAAAGGGATACAAAAAGAGCTTTTACAAAATGTATTAGTTCAATGTAAAAATGAAGAAATAGACTTAATTTATTCAATACCAGTTTTTGATGATTTTCTTAAGACTATTGATGAGAAACGAAAAAATGAAAAGTTGCATACAGGACACAAGAAATTATTTGAACAGTTTAATTTTATTTGTATAGGTAACAATGGAAGATACTATTTTATGAAAAAGGATTTAACTATATAAAATAAATAATTTTTTAAATACTGTATTATTCAACAATGAATTTTACGGTACTTTTTACGTTTATAATTCTGAAATAGAACAAAATCATTGGAAACGGGGGCTATAGTATGTCAAATTCAAGAAAGCTGGTTGGACACCTACCATCAGCTGGAGTTATTATAGTAGATGAAAAAAATAGGGTGCTATTACAACTAAGAACTGATAATAATAAATGGTGTATTCCAGGCGGTGCCATCATTTTAGGTGAAACTACAAAGGAAGCTGCCAAAAGAGAAGTGTTTGAGGAAACAAATTTAGTTGTCGAAGAGCTTAGTCTATTTAATGTTTATTCTGGAGAAGAACAACATTGGATTTATCCTGATGGAAACGAAGTATATTTTATTAGTATTGTGTATATAACAAATAAATTTAACGGAACTATGAAAGTTGATGGAATTGAAGGTACGGAATTAAAATTCTTTGCCATAGATAACCTACCTCAGGATATTACGCCATCCAATAAGCCTATTTTAAATGATGTGAAAAATAGATTGAAACATATTTTTTGGATTAAAGATAAAGAATAGCTTTTTAAGAATACTCCAATTATATTGAATTTCTGATAAGAATCCATATAATAAGCGTATAAGTATTTCAAATTGCTTATACGCTAAAAACTGACTATTACGTTCTCTTTTCTTTGTTTTATAGGCACCATGAAATTGGTAAAAATGTATGTTTAAGGCACATTTTCAGTCATTAAATTATGAGCCTTTGATAATTTTTTTCTTTTGCAAATATTACCTAATCCGATATTAATTATACTGTAAATGCTCAATATTATTACTCATAACTATTTTCCAATTTCCATCTATATACTCAATCATATGAATACCAGTAGTAGATGTTTTGCATAAATTAGGTGACTTGTTGGTCCACTCATAATTATTCAATATGTAGTATAAAACCTCTATGACACCGCCATGAGTAACAATCATTATATTATCTTTCTCTGTCTCCATAGAAATATTATTACAAAGATATTCAAAAGAACTCTTTATTCTATTGTAAAACTCAATAGGACTTTCTCCCTCTGGATATCTCTCATTCATATCTAATGTATTATAAAAAAGCCCAGGATATCTTTCTAATGCCTCTTTATTATCCATTCCTGCCAACTCTCCATTATTCATTTCGCGCCAATCACTAGAATATTCAACTGGTACATTTAGTATATCTTTAAGCTCCCTAGTTGTTTCAACAGTTCTCTCTAAATCACTACTAATTATTTTGCTAATACTATAGTTTTCTCTATTTTTACATAGAAAGCTTGCTAATAATTTTGCTTGCTTAGTACCCTCTTCTATTAGCCCTCGATTGCTCCATCCACCTCTATAGTTGTCATCATCCTGACCATGTCTAACTAGATATATTCTCAATTATGCTCCACCCCTTCATTTCTTTATTTTGTAGGTATTGTAATTACATATTTTTTGCCATCAAAAGAACCAACTATCTGCCCGCCATTTTTAAGCATTACTTTAATAGTTGGAATGTTATTTTTGTATGGAAATAACTTTATATCCTTATAACCAAAGGATATACATTTCTTTAATAATCCTTTAAGCAGGATATTCCCATAACCCTTTCCACGGTATCGCTTACTAATTGCATACCCTAAATTACCGACACCTATACTTTCTAAATACTTACTTGATCTATGTCTAATTCTTCCTATACCAACAGGCTTATCATCAATGTATAAGAAGTAGGTTGTTTCTGGAATCCATCCATCAGGTAAATTATTTCCTTTCGAATAATCATCTTTTTTTTGAAGCCACAAAAGATATTCTTCATACGACTTTTCATAAACTTGATTAAAAAAGCCATTTTCATTGTTTTTTATATTTTGTAACGTTTCATATTCTTCATTACAACAATTCAAAGATAATTGTTTAATTTCTATTTTCATGCCTGTACTCCATTAAATATAAATTAATTTACAAAAATGTATTATTGTCCTTTATTTAATTCTACATGGTGTAATCACAAAATTGCAAGTATTTTACATGAGCTGTACTAGGCTTAATTAATCACTTCATGTAGGGCAGTAACCACATCTAGGACAACGTGGTACATTAAATGTTGTTCCACAAACTGGGCATACATGCATTATTCAACTACCTCCCAATCTTCTGCAAGCATACCTCTCTGACTTGCTAACCATGGCACTCTATTCTTCGATGCTTCTGGGTTGTTAGTCTGTAGTGTCGATGTAGATATATGGATGTGTCATCTTACTATGCTCATCTGGAACTTGTAGTTCAATAAAGATACCTTTACCATTCCATCCTCTACGTCTTGCCTTCTTACCTTACTTTAATTTTTCTAAAGCTTATCCAAAATTCATATACAAATCCTCCTTAATTTTTAAGCATAATAAAAGCACCTACTATTTTTACTTAGTAAGTGCTTTTATTTTTTGTTATCTTCTTTATCCTTCTTTTCAGCTTTTTTTTCTTCTTCTTTAATAATTTCTATAGCTTCCTTAAAAGTAAGGGTCTCATTTATATTTGGTATATCTTTCATAATAATCACCTCGTATAATCCATTATTTGAAGAGAACTTAAGTAATTCATCCATAATAATTTTATGTGTTTTGTCATTTAATTTATTTATATCTTATTTAGTACTAATATTCAATAATTTATCACGAAAAACGTTATAATCAAACTTGTTATTTTTATTTAACATAAAAACATTACCTTGGGTAGTTACAACTGTCATAGCTCCAATTCGTTCATCTCTTATTAATTGGAACCAATCTCCAAACGAAAAAGTACTATGTTTCAAAATCTCTTTTAACATTGTTTAAGAGTTCTTTATTTTCATCTAAGAATCCCATATAAATCCTCCACTAAGAAAATAGCATAGGCTCATTACAATGGAAAAGTAACCGCCTGTTATTGACAGAAAATAAACAATTAAAGAACAAATTAAATACGATTAGCTAATATTTACAAATATATATAAGTATGTAATAAACAGTGGTACAATTAGTATATTAATTAGTTATTACTTACAAAAAATAAACTATTTGGGGGAATATGAGTGAAAGTAAGAGAATATAAAGATACTGATAATCTTCAATGGGTAAGGTGTAGGGTTCTATCATTTTTAGATAGTGCATATTTCGATAATGTACTCCGTGAAAAAGAGCACTATGAAAATCCTTCTATTGAATTAGGGGCAGAGGTTGATGATAAAATTATAGGTTTAATAGACATAGAATATGAAACTGAAAAAGGAACGGTTTGTGATAGTACTGATGAATTAGGGGCCATGATATGCATTTAGCAGTATTACCTGAATATAGAAAATTAGGTATTGCAACCTTGTTACTAGGTGAGGCAATAAATATGTTGCAAATCAAAGAAATAAAGAAACTTGAAGCATGGACAAGAGATGATGAATGGGTAAATGATTGGTATAAAAATAGAGGGTTTATCTTGAAAGAATCATATCTTCATGTTTATGCTGAAGGTAATGAATGTGATAAGATCACTCAATCCAAGATTAATGAATTATTTATATGCAATAGTTTTGCTCACTATATCGGTGAAGATAAGGAGACCATTAAAAAAGAATTTAAAAGGGTGCATGGGTGTAACTTATATGAATTAGTATTAGCAGATTAGTTTGTACTTGTAAAAATTACAAACCAAAAATATCCCCTTTGAAAGAGGTGAACTTTTATATGTTATTAGCATGTAATTATTCTGATGAACTTATAGAACTTCTTAAAGAAGATATTGTTAATGTGGACTATATCAAATTAGGACTTTTTGAAATGTATAAGGATGTTTGGGAAAAAGCTCTCTCAATAAAGCCTATACTTTTGCATGGATTAGGGTTTAATGAAAGAGCAAGCATGAAGAATATAAATGATGTCAATTGGGAGTATGTAAGTAGTTCAATATATAAGTATAAATCCCCTCATTATGCTATTCATTTAGCATCGATCCTAAAAGATTGGGATTATATTTGCAAAGAGCAAGTTATGATTGAGCATATGACTAATGTAGTAAAAGTATGGTCAAATAATATTGAAGTTCCATTTTTAATAGAAAATATGCCATATTCATTATTTGACGAAGAAGAATTTGGAATGATGAAGTTTTGTACAAGCACTGATGTAATAAATCAAATATTGGACAAAACTAATGCTAAATTATTATTAGATATTGCGCATGCTAAAGTAACTGCAACAAATTGTCATGAGAGCGTCTATGATTATTTAAATCGATTACCATTAGAAAAGGTAAAGGAGATTCATATAGTAGGAACTGCTGAAAAAGAAAATGTTGAATTAAGAGATTGGCATTTAGAAATGAAAGAAGAAGATTATGAAATTCTTCAGTGGATTTTATCAAAAACCAAACCAGATATTGTAACATTAGAATATGGCGGACCTGGGGAAGTATTCTCATGGAGAAGTGATAAAGAGGCATTAAAGAGACAACTTATTAGGCTGATGGAAATTTGTAATAGTGTAACATAGTTTAACAATATTTCATTAAATCATATATTTTTGTATTTAATAAACTATTTAGGAGAAGCAGTAAGATGATAAGAAAATTAATTAAAGGGAGTGCTTTATACTATGATTATGTATAATACAGATAAAAAAGTTGATTATGATAAGTTAAAAACTTTATTTAATGAAGTAGGATGGAATGATAAAACTGATGATATTAATAGATTAAAAGCTATGGTAGAAAATTCTCAAATAGTAGTTACTGCATGGGATGAAGAAACCATGGTTGGATTTGCTAGATGTACAACTGATTATGTATTTAATTGACAAATAAATAATGTAGTGGTTGATTCGAAATACAGAAGAAAAGGTATTGGTAAAGTTTTAATAAATACCATATTAGATAGTAGCAAACAAGTTACTTACATGTTAAGGGGAAGTATTAGAAATGAGAAATTCTATAGAAGTTTAGATTTTGAAGATGGCCCTATATCTTTGATTTATAGACGGAAGGAATAACATGAAAGAGGTATCGACTCATTAGCCATATTGAAAAGATCAGAATAAAAGTTATATATACCTATTATTAAAAAATACTTATCTTAAAAGGGGGATAAAAATGAAGAAAAGAGAAATTTTTATGTTATCAGCATTAGCATTTTCCTGTGGTATAGTTTTCGGATTTTTACTTTCACCTATAAAGCAAGGTATCACTGTTAATGGTGGTGATAACACAAATAATAGCTTTAATAAAAAAGTATTTAGCAACTGATGAATCATAATAACACATAATAGTAATCTTTTTAGTAGGAGTTATCGTACGTAATTTTCTTATATCGAGCAGTATAGGTGGACAATTCCACCTATACTTTTTTTACTCTATTTCAACACTATATTAAAACATAGCCTTAAATTTTTATTGTTGCCTTTTAGAATAATAATATGTGAATGCAATTCTTCCACCGCCCATACAAATGATGGCAATTAAATTAAAGCTAATCACTATAGAAAAAATCTGTTGAGGAAGTTGCTGAATAAATATTACATATATCACGCTTATAAATATTCCTAATATAAAATTAACTGGACGTAGTTTCGGTTTTGTATCTGCAATACTTTTCATATCACTTACTAAATAAATATTTCCCAATACAAGATAACTGATTGCTTCTGCCAAATGCAAAGTTACAAATTGATATACAAACAACTCGATATAATTGTTTTTTATAGGATTTATTTGAATTAATATTGATATCACAAAAGCCAAAAACAAATTTACAAAGATTCCTCCATATGACACCATTAGATTCTGCTTAGGTGTTAACTGTTCTGCCTTTTCTTCATCTACTGGAGCTGGCGTAGAAAAGAATAAATATGGCTTTACGCTTACTTTAAGCCAATTTTCTTTGCACCCATATTTCCAATAAAAAAAGGAATGTCCTAATTCATGAAACCAAATTACTAGATAAAAAGCCACATAACTAATAATAATTTTAAATAGTAGATCCAAAATTATACCCCCTTCATACATTTTATTAAATATAGGATTATAATAATACCTCTCTCCGCCCAATACAAAGGATGGAGTTCCTCCTCTTCACCCACCATTGCACTATTAATTATACTTCATTAAAAGTTATTATAAAACAATTATGGAATAATTATCATCTAATTTATCAAATATATACATCAATATTTTGTATTGTATATTATAATTCTCCTAAATTGATTTCAAATGGTAATCTATGGCCAAGGAAATATTATTATATGTAACGAGATATTAAGATGAGGAAACTAGTATAAGTATAAAGCGGCGTGTTTAATATAGTCGATTTTCAGATTTTATGGGATACAGTTAAACACGTTTATGTTATAATTGTGGCAAATATTAGTGAATGGGGGGAATGTGAATGCTGCACATTGATCATGAAGTCCAAAAACCAATTTATCAGCAAATATATGAACAAATAAAACATGATATTCTTATGGGGAATTTGCCTATTGGCACACGAATAACATCCACGAGGGCATTGGCAAGAGAATTGCAAATTGGACGGAATACTGTAGAAAACGCCTATGCACAACTAGTTCTAGAAGGATACATTACAAGTGTGGCAAGCTCTGGCTATGTGGTGAACAATTTGCAATTTAATATTAACCCGAAAGCAGCGGAGATATTAACAACGGGCGAAGCGGTGGTTGTCGCTTCCGATCGTGAGATTGAAAATATTCGTTATAATTTTCAATATGGAAATCTCGATGCTGCGAGTTTTCCGTATAAGCTCTGGAGGAAGTATATGGCTGATGTGTTGGATGGACCGGATGCGCAAGAAGTCCACAGCGATGGCTATATAAAAGGAGACATAGATTTACGAATCCAACTCATGGAATATTTGTATCACACCCGTGGAGTCAACTGCAAACCGGAACAGATTATAATTTGTAGTGGCACACAATCCGCTCTTGAAATTATAATAAAAATATTTCCCTACGTGGAAAAAAAGGTGGCCATGGAGGAACCCTGCTATAATGGTGCCAGTGTCATCTTCCGAAGTAGTGGATTCAATATTTCGCCGATACCGGTTTGTGAGGATGGGATTGAATTAAAGGAACTTACCGCATCATCCGCAAGAATGGTTCATATTACACCATCCCACCAGTTTCCAATGGGTACCGTTATGCCAATCCATAAGCGAATCGAAATATTGAACTGGGCACGAGAACATGACAATATCATTATCGAGGATGATTATGATAGCGAATTTCGTTATAATGGGCGGCCAATTCCATCTTTACAATCCATTGATCAATATGAGCGTGTAATCTATGTTGGTACATTTTCCAAAGCACTTTCTCCTGGCCTTCGGATGGCATATATGATACTGCCGACATGGTTGCTACCAGCATATCAAGAGAGGTTTACTGGATGCCAATGTACTGTACCATTAATAGAACAGAAAATTCTTGCCCGATTTATGGCGGATGGGCATTGGGAAAAGCATGTACGGAAGATTTGCCTATCTCAAAAAAAGAAGCACGATATTTTGATTGATGGAATCAAACAAAATATGGGAAATAAGGTGCGAATCCATGGTCACCAAGCTGGATTACATATTCTACTGGAGTTTTTGGATGGACAGCAGGAAGAGGAACTTATCCAAAAAGCACTTGAATACAAAATTAAAGTATATCCTGTATCCCCTTTCTGGCTGAACAAACAAAATTATAGGAATAATGCCCTTATCTTGGGGTATGGCATGATGCCAGAGAAGGACATCCCGAGAGCTGTGGAGATCTTATATCAAGCCTGGTTCTGTTAATCCAACTGTATCCTATGAGATTATTTAAACCGGTTCTTACAAAGGAGCCGGTTTTGTATTATAGTAAAGGAAAAAGGAACAGTATGATAAGGAGGCTATATTATGCAACATCGAATGAAAACACATCCTTTAACGGAAGAACAGATAAACCACTTGCTTCAGCGAGCACAAACCGGCAGTTTGGCCACACTGAATCCTGATGGTACACCGTACAGTACTCCAATCCATTTTGTCTATTACGATAATGCAATCTTTGTCCATGGGTTACCAAAGGGCAAAAAGCTGGACAATATTGCCCAGGATTCCAGAGTTGGATTTTCTGTTTTTGAAATGGATAAACTGCTGCTAGACCCAGAGGGAAAATCATGGGATACAAATACAAAGTACGAAAGTGTGATTATCTCTGGTACTGCCAAACTTGTGGATGATATCGAGGAAAAAAGAAATGCGCTGAACAAAATCGTGGAAAAATATACACCTCATTTGGTAAACAATGAAATTCCAAGCAATATGGTTAAAGGTACAGCTGTGATACGAATTGATGTGACGGAAATCACCGGAAAATACTATTAATAGTAAATGCAGAATGTCCATCAATTAAAATCTTTATAAGTAAATAATAGATATTCATTTTTCAAGCCGCCCCAATGGGAATAAAAACTATTGTTGCGGCGGCTAAATCTAAATATATATTGCATATCAAATATTAACGATTCTCTTACATTGGAAACCCACATAAGAATCATGGGTTACTGTAATTCTTCACTCTCAAAGGATAAATCATAAGTACTAATTGCAGTATCTGATGTCATTACAAGTATACTAGCAGTATGATCTATACATACTTTTTAAATTCTTCATATCTATATCCCCTCTTAGACATAACTAAAACAATCAATATTACTAAGTATAACATCCCTTCATTATAATGGAAATAAGGAAAGATTCTAAACTTTGTGGTTCAATGTAATATAGCATACGCTTACACAAAGATAGCTGATTTTAAAGAAAGAGAACTGATATTTGTTTAATTAACTTGTTGTGCTAGATGAATTTAGTAATTTTCATAAAAGAATTATTTAATTCATATATGTAACATTATATAGCATTATAACTTTTTAAAAAGTTATAATGGAAACTATTTAAATATTTAACATTTTAAAATTTTAAAATGTTAGTTCATTCATTGGAAATTGGTGATATCTATCTTTCTATGTATGGATAAAAGTGAAATATAAATAATATTATTATCTATGATGTCTTTAACTAGCACAATAGGTTTAATTATATACACTATATTGAAAGTGATGTTATAATTTACATATATACAAACTTTAATTTAATGGATAATACAAAAATAATATATCTGAAGGAGTGTGGAGATGATGGCTTCTATTAAAAGTATACAACAATATTTAAATAAAAATAATATTGATATTGCGTTTGTATTTGTAATATTAGGAATACTTATGAGTTCATTTATTAATTATGCTTGGATAGTCTCTATGGTGGCTTGTTTATTCATAAAAGATGAAAAAAAACAAGTTAATTCATAAGGTGCTCGTACCTTTTACTATATCAGGAAATTTTACTCCTTTGATTACATACCATTATCAGCACTATACTAAAATATAGCCAAATTTAAAAGAATGGAACGAAGAGGAAGTATTAATTAAGGAAAAATTAAGAAGATTTAAAAATGATAAATAGCCAAAAAGAGTGGCATAAAGCTATAGGAAGAGAGTAGTAGTATGGAAATAAAAGAAGTTCATAATTTTAATATTTATAAAGAAGAAGAGTTTATAGAGATACAAAACAAATTAAAAGAAAAAATAGTATTTAAAAATACGTTTAATAAAAATGATATTAAATTAGTTGCAGGTGTAGATTTAGCTTATTGGGAAATTGGAGATAAGCAATATGGTACATGCTGTATAGTTGTTATTGATTATAATACTAAAGAGGTAATTGAAAAAATTAGTAGTGCAGGAGAGATAAAAGTACCATATATACCTGGGTTTTTAGCATTTAGAGAATTACCTTTAGTTATTGAGGCTTCAAAGAAATTAATAGTAGAACCTGATATATTTATCTTTGATGGCAATGGATATTTACATTTTAATCATATGGGAATAGCTACTCATGCGTCATTTTTCTTAAATAAGCCAACTCTAGGAGTGGCAAAAAGTTACTTGAAAATTAACGGAGTAGATTTTAGTATGCCAGAAGATGAAGAAGGTTCATACACTGATATTGTAATAGATAAAGAGGTATACGGTAGAGTGCTCAGAACAAGAAAAGCTGTAAAGCCTATATTTATATCATGTGGGAATTATATTGATTTAGAAAGTTCTACTGACATAGTACTAAATTTTATTAATAATGAAAGTAGACTACCAATTCCAACCAGACTAGCAGATTTAGAAACACATATTAGTAGAAGAGAGTTAAGCTAACTCACTATATGAAACTCCTCTATTTGTGTTATTTTACAGTTTCAGTTCACACGCCAAAAGAGCCTTCTATACCTTAAGGCTCTTTTGGGCTTTCTTCCTATTCTAAATATAAAATACTTATTTTCTTAGAATAGGTGCGTAAATCTTAATCCTAGATGTTTCGTCTTTGAAATCAGAATCGTATACCTCAAAACTAGGAAGTCTTGAGAAAACATTTTTGTTCTTGGTATAAACCGTTTGAGGTTGTTCAAGATTTTGTTCACATAGCCATGTCTTGAAAAAATACCTCCAAAATTCTCCGCTAGTTTCCATGCCGAGAGTGGTATCAAACACTGCATATTCACTGCTGTCGAATCTACGGGCAATGAAACCAGAAGGCAAGTTGTCAAGTGTAGAAACTTCCACGCCGATCATATACTTGGCAGTATCATCTTCTCCTGATTCATGAGTCATACCATATTCTACTGGGAAGTTTACTTGATCAGGAATTAGTTCCACTAATTTTTCTCTATTCCATTGTTCATACAAATCTCCTATGTTGTCAGTGCCTATATTGTAATTAATGTCAGTCTCAATTCCTACTACAAGGAAACTTTCTTTTGTGATAAATCGAACACTATTGAAGCTTTGTTTTAAATCCATTTTTATACCTCTTTCCATAAGTAAATTTTCGGGAGGAAAAGGATCAATATGTGGATTTATTCTCCTGAAACGAGCCGGCGGAATTCTATATTGCTGTACAAAACTCTTAGTAAGTGACTGCTGGGACGAAAACCCTGCTTCAAAGGCGATAGAAATGATTCTCTTGTCAGTTTCCTTAAGTGCCTTTGCTGCTTGGTATAAACGATATTTATTAACGTATTCTTTCACTGTATAACCTGTCAATATTCTGAACACCTTTGAAAAATAAGATGGTGAAAGATATACATACTCAGCTATGTCGTCGACTAATATATTTTCGTCATACTTTCTGTGTATAAGTTGGATTGCTTCAAATATAATACTCTGATAATCCATGTTGATCCCTCCTTCCAATATTATACTACTACATCATGATTTAAAAGTTTTGTCAGAATCAACTTAGTTTGAACTCTCCATATCAAAAAATTCTTTTAGCATCATCAAATTTAACTTCCTTGTTGTTTTCTTCTTATTCTCCATACTTTTATATTCTTTTAGGTGTAGTAGCCTCTATGCCTTTAATATCTTCTATATCAATGTATGTGTAGGGATCTTCCAAATCTTCATCATATTTTTCAATACTCCTTGAAGCCTCTTCTTATTTCTTAGATAGTACATAATTATCAATAGTTTTAATTGTTCCATCATTATTAAAAATTAATTTTTGATTTACATTTTTCCTATGCTCCTTCCCATATTCTTAACTTCTTATCTTCCACACTTCCGATATTCCACCCAGTTTAAACCCTTGGTATAACTAATACTAAGCCTCTAGAGGAAAGCTATATTTTATAATTATATATCTTTAATTTTTGAAAAAAATTTTTATATCAACAGTTAATATTTCAACAATTACTTTTGTTGTGCTATTTGGATTTATACTTTAAATAAGAAGTTTTAATATATTATATCACTAGCTTAAAACCTGATATATTTATCTTTGATGGTAATGGATATTTGCATTTTAATCATATGGTAATAGCTACTTACGCGTTATTTTTCCTTAAACTTTTAATTCTATTAAATTAAGATAAAGTAGAGAAGGAATTATAAATATATTAATTAACTGTAAAATATATATAATAATTGTTAAATTTTATTTCTTTTGCTTTTTACTTGATTTTATTAAATAAAATGTTAAAATAAGGTGGTGCTGTATTTTACTAGAATGTAAAATAACTAAATTTAACTAGAAAAGGGGTTTTAGTAATGAACAAAAAGATTTTATTATCAAGTGCTTTAGCTTTAACTATTTCTTTAGCACCAATTAGTAGCGCCAAAGCTATGGATTCTGGACTACTTCCACCATCTGGTCCAATTGATGATAATGGAAGTCCTACTTCACGATACGATGTCGTACCGAAACGTGTAGAAGTCAGTATTAATTCAGAAGACTCTGTAAAGGTGGGAGAACCTATCAAATTTGAATCTAGTATTAGTGATATACCTGTACATCGACCTTATGTAATTTCATATTCATGGGATTTCGGTGATGGAAATACTTCTTCTAATTCAGTAACATCACATGTTTTTAATGAACCTGGTATATATACTGTAAAATTAAAAATTGATGGATGGAAAGATCCAGGCTGCTTTGGACGTTATGAAGAGTATTTTGGAGAAACAACTAAAACTATTATAGTAGAATAAATTAATTAATATAGTCCATCTAAAAAAGAAAGAGAAGTAGAGAATTAAGTGTAAACGATTAAATAACTATTAAACTTTACTTGTTACTTGCTTTTATTCAATAAAATTTTAAAATGGGGTAGCATGGTATTTTACTAGAATGTAAAATAACCAAATTAAACAAAAAGGGGTTTTTATAATGAACAAGAAGATTTTATTATCAAGTGCTTTAGCTTTAACTATTTCTTTAGCACCAATTAGTAGTGCTAGAGCTATGGATTTTCAAATAGGTCCACCTGGCCCACGTCCATCAACTGGTGATAATGTATGGCCTCCTTTATCAATCGCTCCAGACTATACACAAATGAGCATTAATAAAGCCACTATTAATTCAGAAGACTCTGTAAAGGTGGGTGAACCTATCAAATTTGAATCTAGTCTTGACGATAGAGTTGTAAATACTTCTGCAATTTCATATTCATGGGATTTCGGTGATGGAAATACTTCTTCTGATTCAGTAGTATCACATGTTTTTAATGAGTCCGGTATGTACACTGTAAAATTAAAGCTTGAGGCATGGCAAAATCCAGGTTGCTATCACAATGGACCTATTAAAAAGTATTCTAGAGAAATAACTAAAACTATTATAGTAGAATAAACAGAGTTCTTTGCTTCAGAGGGAGTTTTTACTCCCACTGAAACTTACTAACAGAATTCTAAGTATCAGTATTTTTGATACTTAGAATTCGTTGTCCTTTAGGGAAAATCGTTATCCAGGGCCGTAGCCTCTCTTTACTCCCATTTTGAAGAAGATAGGAGTATTGGAGCGGGTAGTCATCGGATAAATTATATTAATGTAATCGTTTATATGCTTAAACTAATTTTTAAGCATAACCTTTTGGCAGATGAATATCAATTTTTTCAAACAAGTGTAGTATGAGCATCCGTGTCATGTTCTAAAAATATAAAGAAACACCATAGCTTTTATATCAAAGATATGGTGTTTCTTTTATATAGTTTCTTCAATATCAACTTCATCCTTATTTAGTTCTTCTTCAATCTTATCCTGCTTTTTTCTGTTTAAATAGTAGAAAAGAAATGAAAAGCTAGCAAAACTAATTGTAGTATATAAGAATAAAATTAAAAGAATTTGCATATCAGTAATACCAGCTATTATACGAAGAAAAATAGTACAACCACATCCTGAAATAATACTTCTCTTAATAATATCTTCCTTAATAGTAGTGTTTGTAGAATAAATATCGCTTCCTAATAACGAATTGCGTATTTCAACATAAAATGCCGCACCTACAACACCCACAAGCTCAACTATAATTTGATAAAGTGGAGCATTAAAAATGAATTTTTGCACTACAATTGCTATTAATAAATAGTAAATTAATAGTTGGAATGCCTCACTGTGTACTTTTCTCTTTTGCATTAAAATTCTTTCATCTTGATTCTCTAAACTTTTCATTATATCTCCTCCCAAAATAAATCATTTAAAGTTTTACCCAATACCCTACATATTGCAATACAAAGATTTAGCGATGGATTATAATTTCCAGCATCTATTAACCCTATTGGTTGTCTTGTTATACCTACAACTTTTTCCAATTCATCTTGCTTCATATCACATCCAATACGAGCTATTTTCATTTTTTATTTTTCATATATTCCCTCCTTTATATTATAATAATATTCCAAATATTACCATATATTAACTATTTATTTTATTTTTTTATATAAAATTCTTAATTATTAGATTATCTTAATCTCCTATATCCTGATAGTAAAGACAGAAGAAGAATAAGAATCACATCATCAAAGAATTTTTTTAAGCTTTCAATTCTATTAAATTAAGATAAATTAGAGAATAAATCGTAAATATATTAAATAATTGTAAAATATATTCATAATTATAAATTTTATTATTTTTACTTGATTTTATCCAATAAAATGTTAAAATGGGATGGTGTGGTATTTTACTAGGGGGTAAAATAACCAAATTAAACAAAAAGGGGTTTTAATAATGAACAAAAAGATTTTATTATCAAGTGTTTTAGCTTTAACTATTTCTTTAGCACCAATTAGTAGTGCTAAAGCTATGGACTTTCAAATAGGTCCACCTGGTCCAAGGGATGAGAATGGAAATGTTACTAGACCATCTTTACCACAGCGTATACAAATTAGTATTAATTCAGAAGACTCTGTAAAGGTGGGACAACCTATCAAATTTGAAACTGATGCTTTAAGTAAACTTAGACATAGAGAATTCATAACCTCATATTCATGGAATTTTGGTGATGGAAATACTTCTTCTGATTCAGCACCATCACATGTTTTTACTGAGCCTGGTGTATACACCGTAAAATTAAGATTTGATGCAACTGAACGTCCAGGATATCAGCAAGAGCAACTTAATAAGTATTTTGGAGAAACAACTAAAACTATTATAGTAGAGTAAATTATATTAATGTAATCGTTTATATACTTAAACTAATTTTAAAGCATAATCTTTTGGCAAATGAATATCAATTTTTTTCAAATAGGTGTAGTGGGAACATCCGTGGCATGTTCTAAAAAGCAGAGAGTTATAGTAATTAAAATGAACCGCTAAGTAAAAAACTACTCTATTCCCTTTCGGCTTAGAGTAGTTTTTATTATTGAAATGATTATTCTTCTACAACGGGAATTAAGATTGAAGTTACATATAAATTGCTGTCTGAACGTAGGGCATGCATTACTCCTGCACGAACTATAAAGGCTTTTCCAACAGTCAATTCTATTTCACTATTTTCAAGTACTCCGAAGCCTTCACCTTTAATACAGTAGAAAATTTCGTCGTGCTTTGGGTGCTGGTGTAAAGGCACCTTCTTATCTGCTGGGATGTGATATACATTATTTACAATAGATGATTTAATATTTTCTAAGTTCATTTTCTTCCTCCTAGTTTTTCAATTTATATATTAAAAATAATATTTTTACCTAGTTATTATGCTTATTCTGCATCTCTCAAATTTTAATCTTTGCTCCAAATGCTATGTTTCTTCACTTCTATTGATCTTTCTCATTATTAGCATTCAAATTACTATGTAAATTTATGTTTTCTGTTATTTCACCTATTATTTCCTTTAATAAAGCTTTTCTTTCTTCTGAAATTCCTCTCAATGCAACATTCATTATTTCCTGTTCAGCAGGAATTATATATTCATTGAGTTTTTTACCTTCATCTGTTAGATAAGTTAGAGATGATCTTCTATCATCTTTACTTCTGTTTCGCGTTACTAAATCTTTTCGTTCTAATTGATCTAATAATCTGGTTACATTAGTTTGATCTTTATCCATTCGTATTGCTAAGTCCTTTTGTGTTATGCCCTCTTCTTCTCCCAATCTTCTGATGATTCCAGCCTGCTCAGGTGTAATATTATATTCCTTAAAGAAGTTCACCGTGAACTGACTAAATTTTCTTGTAACATTATTAAGAATAAACCCAATATAATTATCAAGTTCCACTTCCATTCCTCCAATAAATTAATTGCTATAGCAATTATAGCTAATGCAAGTTTTTCTTGTCAAGCTTTATATGGGAAAATATGAAGGTACAGATGCTCCTTTTCTTTAAGTCCTAATAATAGTTTATTTAAGGCATAATCAATGCAAGCGCCGAGAAATAACTGGCCTAAGATAATGGAA
Organism: Clostridium sp. UBA1056; assembly: GCA_002316385.1. GTDB lineage: Bacteria > Bacillota > Clostridia > Clostridiales > Clostridiaceae > Clostridium_J. Next base: position 45,389 of record DCDL01000006.1, on the reverse strand, counting down.
ATAATAAATTTAAAAAGAAATATTTTCTATGTTTTAAATATATATATATCAGTATTTACAAGTACTTTATATAGATTGCAATGGTTAATTATAATACTAAAAATGATACAAAAATTGTACAGATAAACACACAATAATTTTCAAGTTTTGAAACATATACTGTTTCAATAAGTGTAACAATTACCGTTACAAATAAATCCTTAATATTTATATTTAATTTATGAATAATTTACTTATTTTACATACATAATTTGTAAATTATTGTGTAATCATTTTAAGAGGTGATATTGATGAAAAGTAAGGAATTCAAAGGATTAGGGATTGATATACAACAATCTAAAAACGGTTCTATGGAAGCTAAAGAAAAAATTATTGAGAGATATAAAAACTTTGTTTATAAGGAGGATCTGAAAATAAAGATTTATAACTTCGATATAGAAGATATAATTCAGGTTGGAAATTTTACTATATTGAAATGTATTGATACCTTCAATGAAAGTAAAAATAAAAACTTCACTAGTTATGTTACCAGAGCAATAAAAAACAATTACCTAGACCTTTTATTAAGAGAGAAAAGAAGACATGGAAAAAATACCTTAGATGAAGTTCTAATCGAAATAGCTGACAATTTTAATACTGACGATAGCTTAATTAAATTAATTGAATCATCAAATCTCCATAAAGCTTTTAAAAGCCTAAGTAAAAATGACATAGAGTTAATATGGGAACTGTATTTCCGTGGAGATACAATAAAAGAAGTGGCAGAGAACTTAAATGTCAGCTATACAGCTATATACAGAAGAAAAATTAAAGCTTTAAATATACTAATGAACTCATTAAAGAGTGAGATACAAGGATAAAATAAAAAAGTAACAATTTCATTGTTTATGAAATAATTTTAAAAATAATCCTTGCCAATGACTTAACTCTATAAAAGCAGCTTTGAATTTTCATAAAAAATTTAATCAAATAAGTATTCTTATCATTAAAATTATATTAGATACATTTAATACCTTCTTGAAAAAGTCTATTTATGGTAAAATTATGTTTATGATAACTATTATTTACAGTTATATTTTAATAATGAAAAATAACATTTTAAATGGTATTATAAATTAATTGGAAGATGAGGTACTTTAATGATTTTAAAATATACTAATGGTTTAGAGGATTTTGTAGAATTGCATTATTTCTTAGATACAATTAAAAAGAATAGAATTTTTTATTTCAAATTTAGAAAAATATATTTATATGCATTTTATCTATATTCTCTATTAGCTATTATAAAGGTCACAAAATTGTATTACTTGCATACTAAAATAGTTGTTATTTTTTGTATGTTTACATTGCTGATTGATATTTTGCTCTATAAAATAGTTAAATTAGAACCTAAATTTTATTTAAGTCGATTAAAAAAAACCTATAAACTAGGCACTAAAAAAAATCCAAATTTAGTAAAGGAAAAGGAAGTATCTTTAAAACCAAATAAATTTGTAGTTACAGTAGATAATTCTGAGACAGAAATAAACTTTGAATCTATTTATAAAGTAGTTGAAAACAATGCTAAGATATATATTTTAAATAAGAAATACAAAGCTTTGTTGATAATACCCTATGAAGCATTTAAAGATAATGATGAAAAACTTGATTTTTTAAGTAGAATAAAAAAGTAACAATTTCATTGTTTATGAAATAATCACTTTGAGTTTTTACATATTACTTATGTATAGTTTATTTATAGCTATTTTAAGGAGAGGATATTGTGAAGGAAAAAATAAAGTTATTATTAATATATTCATTTACATTAATAATGACGATTATGGTTTCAATAGTGTTTTCACATAACTCAATAAATATTATAGGTTTAATATCTATAATATTATTTAATATAATATTATTTATACTTTTAATAAGATATATGAATATAAATAAAAGCTTAATATCAAAGTTTTTATTTATCATTGTTTTGTTATTTATACCTTTAATTATAGATATTGATTATTTTATTTCATCTTATATTCAATCAACTCCTACTTTAATTTTTCCAGAAATAATATTAATAATTTTAAATATAATTCTTATTCCCTATGTTTATATTTTTGATATTTTATTTAGGTTAGGGATAATTGAATTTTCTTTTATTATAATACCATTATTTTTTTATATACTTTATATTATAATAAAAAAAATCCTATAAAATAGGATTTTTTATTTAATTATAAGAATGTTAGCCAATATGCATCTTAGCTAATCCTGGATATTGAACTGAACCATTATAACTATAACCTTTTGTTTACATTCTTCTAATTTTTCCTTCTACTGTTTTTCTTTAGATGCTAATAATGTATAGTAGCTTGTCTTATTTACAGCAGCCTTTACAGTTTCATATTCATTTTTTTGATTATAACCAAGCTCTACTGAAGCAACTATTCCATGCGAATTTAATTTATTTCAACATATAAGTTACATATATAAGTTCTAATTAAATTTATACATTAAAAGGAGCCTGAATCTTAGATAAAACTAGATATTTTAAATGTATTCACCCTATATATCAAAATAAAATTTCATAGTGAAGAACTAACGCACTTTGTTAATTCTTCACTATGAAATTTTATTATTTAATAATATATTTTGTAGCTTTATTATCTATTTTATTTTTTAAAAATTCTCTAAAACTATTAGAATCCCCTATAACAAAAGAATCTTTAGTTATAAATGTATATTTGAGACTTTTTAATATAAAGATAAATTTTGTATCTGTTTCATATACCTCTTTGATTTGAGAATAATCAAATTCATAACTACTATCAACTATATCTTTTTTTATATTATCTTCGTAAAAAAATACACTTTGGTCTGTTCCAATATATTTTTTATCTTTCTTTATTCTAATTGTTGATATAATATGAGGCATTTTCCACGCATATATACCATCGAAAATTATAATTAAGCCTATTAAAACCTCTATATATCCAAATGGCTACATAATACGCTTTTAAAGTTATAATATTTACTACAAAAGAGTACAATGACAACTACTGCAAATATTAACGATAAACTTCTTGACCGTGAAATATCATTTTTGAATACGCATGTGTAAGTCTCTTTAAGGTCTTTTTCCTTAATATTATTTATAGATTTAAACTTAATTCCCATAACACCACCTCCATTTATTGAAGATAGTAACATTTAATATTATTATATTTAATATTTGTATATAAAATTAAGTTCTCCATTACATTTAAAATACATTTGTTTTTAGATAATAATTTAATAATAATCAATTTCAAATCCAACCTATTTACTAAATATGAGGTTTAATACGTTTAATATTGGTTAATAGGACTTTATGTAAAATTACTATCCGTAGGTCAGGTCCATACACTATATAGTAAAGTCCATTATCACAATGAGTAACTTTACCTAACATTGGGACTCCATTAACTTTTATACTAATATTATCTCCCATTTTAAGATTGTGTATTAATCTTCCCATCTATAAATTCCAAATTCGGATTGTGAGCAGTTTGTTATACTTCTGAACCCCATCCTTCATATATAAGCGAAAACACCTCCTATGGCTAAATTATGCCATAGAAGATGTTTTCAAACTATATTTATTTGAAATGCCAAATAAAAAAGAGAACTTTAAAATTTAAAGTCTCCTTTCTTTACTTATTTAATTATAAAAGATAAGATTCCTATAACTATACATGCAACTCCACTTAAAAATTGCCCTATTCCAGATGCTTGGCCCATTAATATTAGGTTAAAGATATTTTTACTTTTTTGGTCTTTTCCAAATAGTGCATCATCAGTTTTCATTCTATATATTCCCCATAATACTAAAACCACTCCAAAAATTATAAATAATACTCTAATCATTTTCACTTCTCCATTCCTTATCTTTATTTGTCACCATCTTCGAATATAAAAGTTTCTTCAATTGATAAATCAAAAACTGAAGCTATTTTATATGCAAGTAAAACAGATGGGTTATACTTTTGTTTCTCTAAAGAGATAATTGTTCTTGAAGACACACATACTCTATCAGCTAACTCTTGTTGTGTTAATCCACTCTCTAATCGCAACTCTTTAACTCGATTTTTCATTAAATCACTCCTAATTAGATGGCATGGTTATAATATTTTCTAGATAAAAATTCAGTAATTATAAAAGATATCAAGATAGCAAATAAGGCAGCATTTGTTTGAATCATAATCCAATTAGAAAGGAACATGATAATTAAAATCACAGATATTAAAATCCTTAAAGTGAATTTAGCAATCTTCCCATCTATTAAATCATCTCTTTCATCATAGTCTTTTGATAGTTCCTTGTCTATTTCCTCTTTATTATTTCTATATTTAATATAAGAAACCATAGAAATTATCAAAATTATTCCACCTATGAATATATTTAAATATCCAAAATTGAATCTTACTGATGGATTGAATATTATTTCAATACTACCCATTAGAATAAGCATTAGTGAGACTAGAATACGTTGTATAAACTTATTTTCCAAATAAATCACTCCTAGCTATTATGAAGTTAACTTCATGTGAAGTTTGTTTCATGTGAAGTTAACTTCATAATAAATGATTTATAAATAAATGTCAACATATTTATTATTTTATGTAAAAATAAATGTATTAGAGGTATTGTACAATATGACATTTAAATGTAAAAAAGGAACTTTCGCAAATAGATAAATCTATTCTATGAAAATCCTGGATAAAAAAGCTGAAACCTTAATGGATTTCAGCTTTTTACATTAGTTATATTTTAGTTCATTTTTTCTCACGAATAACATTACTTTTCACCAGCTATCCTTATATTTTAGTCTGGCATCTCACTATAACAACTATCTATTCCAATTTCTAAATTGTGATCTATCATTGCTTCTTTATCTTCTTTAATATTACTACTTAATAAGCTTTTTATTATATCTTCTAGATTTTCATTTTTATTTTTCATAGAAAGTATTATTCTTTCTAATGCAGCGGATTTACTACTTAACTTGTTTTGTTTTTGATAATCTTCTATAGCCTCTATTATATCTTCTTCTAGGCTAAAACTAACTGTTCTTTTCATAGTGTCACCTACTATTTAAATTTTTTAGTTCCCACTAAGTATAAGCCTTTTGCTGTTGCCATCTGTGGTTCTTCTACTATTTTAAAGTCTTCATCAAAATTCATATTTAAAGCCGTACCACCTGCTATATATACGTCCATTTCATCAAGGTTTATCCAATTATCCTCTACATCTTGTGCAACTCTTTCAGATAACACTTTATATGCATTTTTCTTTAGATCTTCATAATCTGTAGAACTATCTATTTCGTTTAAATCTTTTATTGTATTCTCATTTTCAAGTACATTTTGCACATATTCTAATGCACTTCTATTTCCTTGTTCTATTGTTTTAGATCTTTTATCATTAAATTTTAGACCTTTATCAAAATAGCTTAATTCAGTTGTTCTAAATCCTACACTAACCATACCTATAGGATTATTATTAGGGTTATTTCTAACTTCCCATAATAGAGCTGCATCCCCTTCTCTAAAAATAGATATATCAACTATTGTTATGTTTTTATATCCACCTTTTATATTATCTTTTATTTTTACTTCTTTATTTTTATATTTTGAAATAACTTCTTCTAATGTACTTTTCCTAAATAACTTATAAGGTACACCTAACATAATTTTAACTTGCTCTGATACTGCTACTTCATTTAATGATGCATACATTAATTTTTCTACTGTTGTAGTTGTTTTACTATCTCTACTATTTCTCGTAGGAGTATAACCTTCTTTCTCAGCTAGCATACCTGCAAAGTACTCTTCATTGTCTACTTCAATATATATCGGATTTTCATAGTTACTAAAATCTAATGGTCTTCCTAATCCTATAACACTTTTAAATAAACATTGTTTTTTCATATTATTAAACTCAGAATAAGATTTTACATAGCCCCTACCTAAGTCCATACCTATTATTTGTATATCATCTTTCATGTTCTCCACCTCACACCTATTGATTTTGTAATAGTTTCCTATTGACTTACTATAAGTGTACACTTTTACCAATATTTTTTCAATAGTTTTCCAATGTATTTCTAATATAAATTTTAAATCTCGAGTCCATTTTAATGTTAATCTAATATATTTCTAATGCTTTTATATTGATACAGTTTTTTTAGAAAATCAATACTTTTACATTGCTTTTCTATTGTTAGACTATTAGCTAATGAAAATATTATTTTAATAGTTCCTGATGATGTAATATTTTTAATTGCTTTACTTTTCATAGCTTATAAAAATGAAATGAAGAAAAAAGATAAAATCATATAAAATAAAATGGACCCTATAGAATATACACTTTAAAAAGACTATTCATATAGGCTCCATTTTAGTATTAGATAAGTTTTTTTTAATTCATCGATACTTTCTTGTGGAAGTGTTTCTATTAAGCCTTTTAAACCCATATTAGTAATAAGAGCCATTGTCAAAGTATCTCTGCTATATCCTTCATAAAAGAATGGAATCCCATTATTAAATTCCCATTTACCTTCATTTGGTATACGATATTTCCAATCCTCGTCATTTAGCAAGTTTAGAATTAAATACTTTCAAAAAAGCTATGTGAAAAAGTAAATCTTCACATAGCTTTTCTAAAAATATTCTTTATACTTTTCTATATTTTGTATTTCATCAATATACTTAAGCCTTTTGGGTAAAAAACTCTTCAAATAAAGAACAATTTTATTTTCACCAGTATCCGATAACTGAAAATAAACAATCCTACTATTATCTTCTACAGAACCATCTATTGAATTTATAATGACTTTCTGATCGTATATATTCTCCAAATCTAATTTAATCGAGTTTTCTATTGGTTTAGAAAAATTGTCATTTATAAAACATGTTTTTCTAAATTCATTAACAATGATTAGGATTACTAAAATTGAGATTAATAATAAAACTTTTATGATTCTTTTTTTCATGTTTTTCTCCTCAATGATAACATAATGTAGGTGTAAATCCAAATTATGTTATATTATTATAAACATCTTCAAATGTAGGTACTAGCTTGAATATCCTATAGATCTTCTCTACAACATAGGATAATATCCATAGTGGAAATGTAACTCTATTCTTAATCCTAATTCTTCTATATTGTTTATTAGTACATAAGATATCACTATCATACTCATCTCTAGGTTCATCAAACATATCACAATACCTTCTGATAGCATCATAGCATACCTATCTAACAGCATCAAGCATAGCATTACATCTCTTAATAACTTTACAAACCTGACAAATCCAATCAATATTCATGCTATAATTCCAATAATAGCTAAGGCAAACATCATTCCAAAATTAAATAAACATACAATATCTAGTTATACTGTAAGTCTCTTTGATTTAGTAAAAAATAATGCTATATAAATGCCTAAAATATGAATAATTCAGTTACATTTCCCTTCAGTAAGTATTGTTTTAAACTTTCCAATATTAACACCTATAATCTTATAAATATGCATTTATTATGCATTAAAATAATATAATATTATATAAGATATTCTTAGTGAATTTCCCGCTATATTTCTTCCCTTTCATGCTTTATTAGTTGTATTCTTGTTCATTCTAGCATAAACTATAACCAAATATTGTAATTTGCTAATTACGTTAATTGCATTTTACATGAAATTACCATATCTATTTTTTAAAGTAATCTTTAAGGAGGATGTATGTAATGGAATCAATAGTGACTCTAGTAAAGAAAGCAAAATCTTATGATAAAAATAGTATGGAATCATTATTAATTAAATTTGATCCTACTATCAATAGCTTATCAAGAAAACTAGGATATGACTGCTCTAAAACTGACTTGACTATATTTTTCGTAAAAATCATTTATTCAATTCAATTAGCAAATAGCTTTAATTTATCTGACGGAGCATTAGTAAATTACATCAAGAAATCCTTATGCAGAGAATATTATAGGTTAAATAAGATCTATATATTCAATGGAGTTAAGATGCTTGATAAATTTTCAGAATTGTCAGACAGTTATTTGCCTATTGAAAACAAAATATCTTTAGGTGAACTTGTAAGTCTAAAGATTATAACTAATAAGCAAAAATATGTTCTCTTAGGAAAATGTCATTACAATCTTACTAAAAATATATCAAGTAAGGAGTGTGAAATAAATGATGGAAAATGAAATTCTAAAAGCTGCATTATCACAAGGCATTTGGGCTGTACTAAGTATATTTTTATTGTTCTATATATTAAAAGCTCAAGAAAAAAGAGATGCAAAGCAAGATGAACGAGAAAAAAACTATCAGGCTGTAATATCACACCTTACCGATAACTTGAGGGTAGTAGATGAAGTGAAAAAAGATGTAGAAGGCCTAAAAAAGGATGTAGATGATCTAAAAAATTATATGAGAAAAAAATAAAAAATTTTTATTTTAGGTTTACAAATTAAAAATATAACACTCTTTTATAGGTGTGATTAATATAACCTGTTAAATAATTCAGAGAAAATTGAGACGGTAATTTATGATTAAAAATGTGAAAAATGTAATGGTAAATTTACTTACAAAGAAATTATGAAGGCAACTTTGTGTTTCTATGGATGTTATAAAAATTGTAATGCATAATATAAAGTTAGTGTAGTAACGAGATATTACTTTCTTTATTAATAGAGCTACCATTATTCTTTATTATATATTTAGATGTTTTAGTTGTATGTACAATATTAGTTTATATTATATATGATCTTTGTTATAGATTTGAGTTCATTTATTATTAGATACTACTTAATGATGAGTAAAAAATAGTCTTATTACCATCTAAACTGTGGTTATACCTTTTAGATGGCTCATATCCTCATATGGCCTTAAAAAAAGGTCATTATATTCAAGTTTATTAAAGGGGCTTTCGCGAAAGCCCCTTCACTTTTAATTATATTAAATAATCATTTTTAATAACCTAGATGTATCTACTTTTTCCTTTAAATAAGGCTCAATAAATAAAGCTATTAAAGAAACTCTCCATGTATGTTCTGCTAATATCTTAAAAGAATTATTTAACAATTTATATTAATTATTTTTGAAAAATTAAATATATATGTTTAAAAAACATAGTATTCCTCTAGGAGGCTCAATCCTAGTTATATCAACGGTTTGAACTGGGTAGAATATCGGAAGTATGGAAGTTAAGAAGTTAGGAATATAGGAAAGAGCACGGGAAAAAATGCGACATAACTAATTGGAAATGAAGATAAGAATAATGATCTTTGAGAATTGAATAATGCGGTGTTAAAAATTCTTATGCTTTCTATAATTAGTGAAAATATATAGGTATTATGGTATAATTTTCACATTAGTTTAATCATATTTGTAAAAAGTCGTAAAATAGTTATTCTTTAAACCAATATAGATGATGATTTAAGATGTATATTAAGCCAATATCTTTCAAGTGTTTTAAATTATAATAAGAAGATTATGTAAAAAGGTAATATAGAATATGAACATATAAGGAGTAATAAGATGGAAGATTATTTTGATAATGCAAATTGGCATTTTGATGATGCCTATGATGGATACTGTAAGCGCTTTAATTGTGAAGAGAATAAAGAAGATAGCAAGCATATTAAAGCTGGATTAGTGTATGCTGCAACTCATATGGGAATGTATATAGCATGGATTATTAAACATAATTTGGAAGGAAGTATTCATAGTAAATATTCCAAGGAAGACTTGGAGAAAGTAAGAAATGAACAGATGACAGGAGTGGAGTTTTTACTTAAAAATTGTGATGGCAAGTTATGGAGTGAAGATTTTAATCAGGAGGGACTTGAATTTACAAAAGGTTATTATGAATACTATTTAAGAGATTATCCAGACTTGGTTTTGTGTGAGTTCGATATAGAATACAACATATATGAAGTGGAAGATACATGGAATAACTACGAAAGTATAAGCATTATGCTAGATACTGCCTATAGTGACTTTAAAAAAGGAAAAGTAGGGCGTGTGAGATAGGCGTATAATTGTATCAAATTGTGGGTTAATTACTTATTGAACTAACATATAAATGGGGATTTGGAGGTAACAATGAATAAAATAGGGCAAGTATGGGAAAAGTGTGGATTTATATTAAGACTATCACGCACAGAAGATGCTGAAGAATATTTCTCGCAGAATTTCAATCCTTTAGATGTAGAGGTAGCACGTCTTACGGGATGCAAAGAAGTATTTACACACGATGAAGTAGTCAATTTCTTTAAGCAATGTATAGAGTCAGATGACCGTTATGATTTTCTAATTATTTCACCTGATGGACGTATTATTGGAGAAAGTGTAATCAACGAAATCGACTGGGATGCACGAAGTGCAAATTTTCGTATTGGTATTTTCAACTCAAATGAACGTGGTAAAGGAATTGGCTCTTGGGCTATAAAAAAGACAAGAGATTTTGCGTTTGAAAAATTAAAACTTCATCGACTGGAGTTAGATGTATTCTCATTCAATCTCCATGCAGAAAAGGCTTATCTTGCGGCTGGCTTCAAACGTGAAGGCGTACTACGTGATGCTATCTGGAATGGAAAAGAATTTGCTGACGATATTTTAATGGCAATTCTAGAGGATGAATGGAAACAAATAAAAAATAACGAATAAATTTTAATTTGTATTAAAGATTAGATAGAAGGTTACAGAAATCATTTTTAATATTATTAAGATAAAAATAAGTTATTTATTAAGATACCGTACTATTCAAATGAATATGCGGTATTTTTTATGTCGTGATTCAAATAGAAGATGGACTAATTAAGAGGTATGTAAGAAATGTCAGATATACATGAATGTAATGGTTGCAGTGAACAAGTATACATGGACAATGCTGAACAATGTATAGTTTGGAAGACTTCTATTTCTAGCCTTTATAAACCCAATAATAAATGGAACTAGCTTTGCATTTTATGATACACTAGCTTATATTTACAACTAAATTCCCATATAATATAATAAATTTAAAATAATAGTAAGGGGAGAAGAACATGAACGTAAATTTATTTCATTCATTGGAAGGTAAAAATATCTCTTTTAAGACACTAAGTAAAAGTGATGCTCAAGCTATACATAGTTATGCATCAGATGAAGCAGTTTCACGTTTTATTGGCTGGAGATTAATGAAAACTTTAAATGAAACTAGTGAGCATATTGAGACAATGTTGAAGCGTGAGTCAGATGGTACTCATTTATATGCCTCTGTTATTATAAAATCAACTCAGGAAATTATAGGGACAGCCATGATTTTCAATTTTGATGAAGAAGCAAAACAAGCCGAAATTGGTTATGTTTTTCATAAAGATCATTGGGGCAAGGGATATGGATCGGAGTGTGTTGCATTAATGAATGATTTCGCCTTCGAATCGCTTAATCTACACAAGACCCATGCATCTGTAGTGGACGCAAATATTGGTTCTGCTAGGATATTAGAAAAGAACGGGTATGAGTTAGAAGGGCGATTAAAAGATAACTATTTTATAGAAGATAAATATTATGATGCGTTGCTTTTTGGCAGAATTCAAAGTAAGGATAAGCTAAATTAAGCTGTTTGGTGTAAGTTATCGGAGGCATGAAAAGGAGAGGAAAAAATGAAATCAAAAATTGAAGTGGTTGAAGAAAACCAACAAAAATTAGAAACAAAAGCAATTCTAGATGAAATAGCAACCACTTTCTTTGGTTTATTTTCTGTAAAAGAAGGATGCAAAGTAGATTTAAGTGCCATATATCAGCTGTTTATACCTGAAGGACTAATTATTAAAAGTATTGATTCTACACTTGAAATTTACAACCTTCAGCAGTTTATAGAACCTCGTGAAAAAATGCTAAATGAGGGTGTATTGATTGATTTCAAAGAAGAAGAATTATTCAATAAAACTGAAATATTTGGCAATATTACCCACCGCTTCAGTCTCTATAAAAAATCAGGAATAATGTCAGGTGAAGCATTTGAAACTAAGGGAATGAAAACAATACAATTTATTAAAACACCAAATGGATGGAAAATTAGCTCGTTAGCTTGGGATGACGAAAGAGAAGGGTTATCTGTTCCAAATGAGTATAGTAGATAGAGTATGGTGAAGATAGTTTTAGAAATCAGATATCCTCCACCATAATTTCTATCTTTACACAGTATTGTTGTTCATCCTTAGTGGAAAGTTCATTTAGAGGATATTCCTCATAGGCGTGACCACAAATGCGTAATTTATTTTCTTCTATAAATGTAAATAGCTTTTGGTAGAGTTCATCTGATTCTCCATAAGCACATCTGCCATAGATTACAACATATTTCCCTTCTGGCTTATATGCATTTTGGTCGTTCTCTACTTTAAAATAACATTGTGAAACTAATAGGGGCTTTCCAGATTGAATATTTTCTTTATATATAATAGTGCCAAGGGGATATCCTAAATCAATTCCATTCTCAGCAGCAAAATCATAAAATGAAATGAAAGAATCATCTAGATCATCAGTAGAAAGTATGGGTCCTAAAAAAATGGGCTCTTTCTTTTTATATTCTATATTTATGCTGTTCTCCTCATATTTAAGAGCATCCTCTGCCATATCCATGTATAAGTTCATAACCTCAAGCATGCGCTGAAGTTTTTTCATTTCCTTTAATATATGTTTTTTCTGTGATTTAAACAAAGAAAACATCTGCTCAGGAGTACGTCTATCTACATACTTCTTGATTTCTTCTATACCAATACCAAGTTCTCTGAGAGAAACTATTAAATATGAGGTATTAAGCTGCCTTCGAGTATAATATCGATATCCGTTTTCACCACGACATTCTGGAGACAGTAACCCAATTTGATCATAATATCTTAGATTCTCACTTTTAATACCAGTGATACGGGAAAATTCGCTGATCGTCATATAAGATCTATACTTCATAACGGCCTCCAAATTTTTAATAAACTATTGACCTTAAAGTCACTTTAAGGTTTATAATACCACTGAACAGGAATTTCTGCAAACTAATTTACATAACGGAGGTACATTATGAAATATTTAAAACTGTTCCTAAAAGAGAGAAAAGGAAAAGTAGCAATAACGTTGATTATGCTTTTAGGACAGGTAGTCGGAACATTACTGATTCCATTTCTAATTGCAGGTATTGTAGATAATGGAATTTTAAAAGGAGATATGACGGAGATTCTTCGTATAGGAGTTCAAATGCTAGTAGTTGTACTAGTGACAACGGTAGCAGCTGTTTTGGGAAGCTACTATTCTGCTGATTTAGCTGCAGTTTTTGGCTATGACATGAGAGATAAAATTTTTCGTAAGAGTCAAGAATTATCTATCCATGAATTTGACACCATTGGTGTTTCTTCTATGATTACACGTACAACTGCGGATATTTCTAATCTGCAAATAACTCTTGGATTGGTCTTACAATTGATTGTTCCAGCTCCCCTTATTATTGGGGCATCTATTGTTATGACATCAGATACTAGTTTGGCTCTATCATTCGTACTGATTTTCAGTGTGGTGATATTCATGGCCTTTGCTGTAGTGGTCCTTAAGAAATCAAATCATATTTCTCAGAGGGTTCAAGCTAAATTAGATCGTATTAACCAAGTAATAAGAGAGTCTATCACTGGAATCCGTGTTATACGTGCTTTTGGAAATGAAAAATACGAGGAAGGTAGATCTGGTAAAGCCTTTGAGAATTATGCTACAGATATGATAAAACTAAACAAGCTATTTGCTGTGTTGAATCCTATCATATGGCTAATCATTGGTTTGTCCGTGGCAGTCATAGTTTGGTTAGGAGGACTACTTTCTATAAAAGGTACTATGGAAATCGGACAAATCACTGCAGTTACAGAATATTCTATTATTACATTAGCCTATCTAATCATGGCTACAACAACAAGTGTTACCCTTCCTAAAATGTACTCATGTCTAAATCGTATTGAAGAGGTATTAGATATTAATCCAGAAATTCAGGATTTAAACAAAAATTTAGGAGGCGTAAGAGGAAATGCACCGGTGGTGGAATTTGAAAATGTATCCTTCTTTTATCATGGAGCAGAGGAGCCAGTTATAAAAAATCTATCATTCTGTTGCAACGAAGGACAGACCACGGCCATCATTGGAAGTACCGGTTCTGGTAAGAGTACTATTGCTAATCTTATTCTTAGACTACATGACATAGATGAGGGTCAGATTAGGCTCAATGGTTTGGATATACGAAACTTATCACAACAAGAATTAAGGGACAGTATTGGTTCTGTTCCTCAGAAGGCTTTCTTATTCAGTGGTACAATTGAGGACAACCTTAGAATGGGTTATAAAGCTGCAACTAAGGAAGATATGATAAGAGCATTAAGTATTTCTCAAGCAGATTCTTTTGTAGAAAAATTACCTCTGGGATTAGGCTCTCCAGTTGCCCAAGGTGGCTCTAACTTTTCAGGTGGACAGAAACAGCGTTTGGCCATTGCAAGGGCCCTTATAAAAAAGGTTCCAGTATATATTTTTGACGATAGCTTTTCTGCTCTAGACTTAAAAACCGACGCTGTACTGCGTAAATCACTGAAAGAAAATATGACTGACGCAGTTAAGATTATAATTGCCCAGAGAGTAAGCACCATTATGGATGCAGACCAAATCCTTGTACTAGATGAAGGAGAATTAGTGGGAATTGGAAAACATGATACTCTAATGAAAAACTGTTCTGTATATCAGGCAATTGCTAAAAGTCAGATGAACCTAAAGGAGGCTTGATTTAATGAAAAAGGATAAGAAAAAAAACAATGACACATTGCCATTCAATGAGGATATGCCTCAAAATACAAAAAAGACTATTAAAAGATTAATGAGCCACTTGGCACCACAGAAGAAAAAGCTAATGATTGTGGGAATATCAGCATTAATCAGTAGTGCAGCCTATGCAGCTATGCCCCTTATCGTTGGAGTAGCCATTGATAATCTAGTAAATATAATCCGTAGCTTTGATGGCTCTGTAAGTGTTCTATCTGCGGTGACAAATGCACTGGCTATACCAGTTTTACTTTTAATATTAGCTACCATTGCTAGCAGTTTACTTTCTTATATGCAGCAGTACATCGTAGCTAGCATCGGTGAAAACTTAACCTTATCTCTACGCCAGGATATCAGCGAGAAAATCAATAAGCTACCATTACGTTACTTTGATTCACATAAAACAGGAGATGTTATGAGTAGAGTAACAAATGATCTTGAAAAAGTATCCATGGTGATGCAGGTGGGCTTCATGCAGTTTATATCTTCTTGCTTTACAATTATACTCACCATTATTGCTATGGTTATCTTAAATCCAAAGTTAGCTCTTTTGGTTCTTATATTTGTTAGTATCAGTGCTATTGCAACAAATTTTGTATCCCAATTAAGTCAGCGTTATTATGCAGAGAATTTTGCTGCCATGGGTGCCTTAAGTGGAAAAATTGAAGAAGTATATTCAGGTAATCGCATAATCAAGGTATTTAATCAACAATCTGATGTGATTGAAGAGATTTCTCATTTAAATCACAAGCAGTTTGAAGCAAATAGAAAGGCACAGTTCGTTGATTTTGCTATATATCCAACAATAAGGCTTTTGAATCAATTAGGTTTCGTGGCAACAGCTATTGTAGGAGGACTGATGACACTTAGTGGACAGATTTCCTTAGGTGGGATTCAGGCATTTTTACAATATGTAAATCAAGTTTCTGAGCCTGTTACTCAAGCTGCTTATGTTATTATGTCTCTACAATCTGCTATAGCTGGAGCTGAGAGAGTTTTTGAACTATTAGATGAAGAGGAAGAGATTACAGATAGCGCATCTAGTACATTCCCAATATCTAACGGCAGAGTGACTTTTGAGAATGTAAAGTTTGGATACACACCAGAGAGAACTTTAATAAAGAACTTGAATTTGGAAGTAAAGCCTAATGAAATGGTAGCCATTGTTGGTCCAACTGGTGGAGGAAAAACTACATTAATTAACCTGATCATGCGTTTTTATGAGTTGAATGGTGGCCTAATATCCATTGATGGGGTTAATATTACTGAGATTTCTCGTAGTGCATTGCGTCGACAAATTGGTATGGTACTTCAAGACACATGGCTATTTGAAGGCACAATAGCTGAGAATATTGCTTATGGTAAGATGGATGCTACACGAGAGGAGATTGTAGCTGCTGCTAAAGCGGCCTGCTGCGATCATTTTATTCGTACACTTCCACAAGGATATGATACTGTAATCTCTAGTGAGACATCTAATGTATCTCAAGGACAGATGCAACTTTTAACTATTGCTCGTGCCATGATGACTAATCCTACAATTATGATATTGGATGAAGCAACTTCCAGCGTAGATACAAGAACAGAAGTAGAAATTCAAAAAGCTTTATCAAAGCTTATGAAAGATAAAACAAGCTTTGTCATAGCTCACAGATTGTCAACTATTCAAAATGCAGATATGATTTTAGTTGTAAAGGATGGAGATATAGTGGAGAGAGGAAATCATGAGAGCCTTCTAGCACAAAATGGTTTCTATGCTTCTCTTTATTACAGTCAGTTTGAAGTGGCCAATTAGGGCATCTTCAAAAAATAAATAANNTATTTATTTTCAGATGCCTAAACAACATTTTATTAAAGAAATAATATCCAAGTAAAATATTTTTGTTATAAGGATGTCAGAAAGGTTTCTGTCATTTAAATGAGCAACTGAAAGACGCTACAACTTCCATTAAGGAAGTTGTAGCGTTTTTTAGTATATAGAAAAGATACCTTCACTTGGTATTTCTACTTTTATATTAGGTTTATCTTGACATCCACTATTGATAAGATCATTAATGTCATAACAATATAAATAAATTTAAAATTCTTCATACAATTAGATTAATGGATGTATTTACAAATTTAAGAAATGAATGTATAATACATTTAGAAATATTTCAAATTGAAAAAAATCTAAATGTATATAATGGAGGAGTCAGTGTGGGTATTAAGGAAAGTTTTAAAGCGTTATCTGATGATTATCGAAGGCAAATATTAGAGATGCTTAAAAATGGAAAGATGACTGCTGGTGATATTTCATCTAGGTTTGATATGACTCAAGCTACAGTATCGCACCATCTTTCTATACTAAAGGAAGCCGACTTGGTTCGAATTGAAAGAGTAGGTAAGTATATTTATTATGAATTAAATACAACAGTATTTGATGATGTTATTAATTGGATAATAGCATTTAAGGAGGTTAAAAATGAAAAATAAAATTAGTTTTAGCACTATAGTTTCAGTGATTATATCTATTTTACCCTTCGGAATATATTATAGTTTATACAATCAGATGTCATCACAAATTCCTATACACTACAATGCGAATGGAGTAATTGATAGATTTGTAGACAAATCAAGTTATGAAATACTTTTAATGTGTGGTATAGGTATACTTGGATTTATTATAATGAAAACATTGAGCTTAATTATAATAAAATTTAATGATAGTACTAAGCAAAATAACAGTAAGATTATAGGTCTAATTATGAACGTAACTACTTTATTAGTAACTATTTTATTTACAGGAATAAGTATTTATTCCTTAGTAACAGCTGCTAATATTTATAAATTTAATACTCTTGAAATCTTTAAGTTAAGTAATGTTTTCTCTGGAATAATAGCCATTGTTTTAGGTAACTATTTGCCTAAATTTAAACAGAGTAATCTATCTGGTTTTAGAACAAAAACAACATTAACTAATAAAGAAATTTGGTTTAAAGCTCAGAGATTTTGCGGTAGAGTATGGATTATAGGGGGAGTTTTAATTATTATTTGTTCATTTTTATTGGGCAACATGTCTTTTGCTGTATCAGCAGCTTTAGCACCAATATCATACACTTTGATGGTTATTATTCCTGCAATTTATGGTAAAAAAATAAGTGAAGTAAATTAAAGTTTATTAGTAGGGGGAATATATGTGGGTATATTAAGTATTGGGTTTTCAATTTTTTGTCTATAACCCTTATTGGCGCAGGATATCTATGTAAAAGTGCAGCTAATGGAGATATAGATGATTATGCTGGATATAGAACTAAGCTTTCAAAGAAAAATGCTGACACATGGAAAGAAGGTAATACTTACAGTGGAAAGGTATTAATTATCTGCGGGTTAGTATATCTTGTGATATCCACAGCATGCAGCATAATATTCTATAATCAAGCTGTAATTACATTTGTTGGAGTTTCAATTGGTGTAATACCAGTTATGCTAATTGGACTTTACATTTCTGAAAAACACTTAAAGAGTATTTTTGATAGTGAAGGAAATAGAAAATAGAGCAATGAAAGTATACTAATTTGTATGGAGAAGCGAATCATAAATAACGAGATTTTTATATAAAGGGGCTCATGACAGCTCGCCTCCACCATTAAAACCCACGAACTGCCTGTAGGTGGCTTAAATAGCTACTTACAGGCGGTTGTATTTTTTGATGGGTGAGGGTAGCTCTACCAAATTAGTTTAATATCATAAGCTTAGAAATAATTAAAATATTTAATAATTAGTTTTCTCTGAACAAACAGGAATTTTAATGTGTTCAAATTTTAATGTTTACAATATTATACTGACACTAATTGGTTATCTTCTGTTAACTCAGTTACTAGATGGGTGCTAAGAATGGTTCTATTATCTTCAGTTGCAGGTACAATTTCCCTCCAATTGAAGCAATCTAAAATTGTTTGCTTATACTTTCCTTCACTTAGTTCTTCATCAGCTTTAATTATATTGTTAAGTACTTTCGCATAACTCAAATAATCGCAAGAAGTGTTACTCCAAGCTTTTGCCATCAACTTCCCAAAATAGTCACGCGCATCAAGTAATGCTTCTTTAAACTCAGTCTCTTTTCCTTGATAAAACTGATTAAATTCTTCTTGGATACCTGATAAGTCCACAGTGTGAGCATTGAAGGATCGTCTTCCTAACTCTTCAGATATAAGTCCTCTTTTAATTAAGTTATTTTGAAATACTTCTACCAATATATCAAAAGCACCACCTGTAAAAGGTTGAGAAAGATCATGTTCCTCTGTTCCAACGTCAGACATCTTCATATTATTAAAAGCAATACGTATCTCACGTGCATTACTTAACTCTCCAACACGAGATAGTTCATTGTACGCCCCATTTCATGAGCATTATTAACTGAAATATATGATGCTGTTCCTCAGCTTTCTTCTAAGTGTTAATATTTGGTTGGTATAAAATATGCTTTTAATAGCATGATAAAGGTGAAAGACATGTGCATACTAATGAGGAAGGCAAGTTCAAACTTCTTGTTTGGCATAAGCAATACCTAAGTATATCGTCTCTTAAAAGGTTGTAAAAATTCTTAAAAGGAGTGTTGTTAAATGAGTGATAAAGAATATTTATATGGTGTTTTAAAAGGAAAGGTTTTAAAATATGATGAGGGTGATTCAAGAACTGATCCTCTTAGACCACATGTATATTTGTATGTAGAATGCCAGAATAAAGAGTATAAAGTTGTAGTCAATACAAAATCTTCAAAAAAAATTATAATCAATAATAATAAAGTTCCCAATGATCTTTTATATATTGCTGATTCTAATTTTAATGCTCAACAAATTACTCATCTGCAAAAGTTGGAGCAAGGTTTTTTTCCTATAAAACAGTATCATGAATTTGTTACAACTGCTTCTGGTTACAAACCTGAGGAAATAGCTGTAGATTTTATACGTAGTAATCTGTTCAATCCCTGTGATATGATTATAGTACCTTCAGATAAACCAGGACCTGACAATGATTTAGCTGATTTCTTTAAAGAACGTATAGATACCGATAAGTGTAAAAAAAATGCAAATATATATGCATATGGAGTTCATTTTGAGGATGGATTAGGAGTGCATGATGTTCACATGAATCAAGGCAGTATTGAAAAATTTGAAGATTCAAATGGAAGTTACCAAGATGGCTGCATTTTAATAGAATATCCTGGTGACCATTGGGAGGCAATTTTTTTAGCATTCCAATCTCAATCATGGTGTACTGATGATAAAACTGGTATGGCTACAGAAAAATGCTTTGTGTATGATCATAAAACAAATGAAAAGATATGTGATATAGAGAGGTGAAACTAAGTTTTAGAATAGAAAAGTAAGAGCTGTTTAATGCTAAAAAATGCTTCATTGTACAGTAGTAATCATCTACATATTTTTTCATAATATTATATTTATTATATATTGATAATGTATGTTTTAAAGACTATATTGGTAAATGGATTTGTTCTTCAGAGTGCGGAGAAGGCTATAATGGATGGGAGTAATGATATATTTAGTAAAGAATATGGCTAAAAGTGGTGGATTTTAAAGGTCGCACTTCACCTCCACCATGAAACCAACAAACCGCCTGTTTTGTGCATTTATATATATAACTAAACTTTATATATTATTACTTGATATTTTCATTTATACTTTAATTATGTATTGTAGTTTAAATAGATGATTAGGGGTCAATTTAAAGAATATATAGAAGTAATTATTATAATCTTTTGGGGTAAAAAGAATGGATTTTATGAATATTAGAAGAGAATCTGAAAGGCTTGTAGTTAGGCCAATGATGGAAGATGATTTGAAACCATTCTGGAAAGTTTGAAAGGTCAAGGTACACGACAAAACAAACATGAAGAAGAAATCGAATTAACAGACGTTTTTACAGAAGATTTCTGTAAAGAATATGTAGATACTTATGTACAATATGCAAAAAGTGATAGGTTCTATGAGTTTAGAGTATTTAAAAAGGAAGATGGAAGCTATATCGGTGGAGTTATTATAAAAACTATTAAGCGAGGGCATTTTCAGTGGGCAGAAGTTGGGTATTGGCTACTCAACCAGCATTGGGGTAAGGGTTATGGAAGTGAGATGGTGAAGGTTATGATTGATATAGCTTTTAATGAACTTGGCTTTCATCGACTAGAGGCACATATAAATTTGGATAACATAGCCTCTCAAAAGACAGCAGAAGCAGCTGGGATGAATTTTGAGTGTATTCGAAAAGGATTTATTTTTGAATTCGACGAATGGACTGATATTATGATTTATGTTACAAATAATACGAATGGAACAGGATTATAAACGAAACATAGAAGCAATTTAAAAGAGTGGCTATGCATAGTATATAAATCAATATGCATAGCCACTCTTTTATTAATGATTCTTAAATGCCTTATATGCTTATAAAATCAAGACCAGAGTAAGATTCGTCTTCTGGTCTAGATTTTTCAGGTTGTGTATCTATCATATATGGATATTCGAAGTTAGTAGGTGGACATAGAGTTTCCTTTATAGTTCTAGGTGATACCCATCTAAGCAGGTTAAGATGACTACCAGCCTTATCATTAGTTCCAGATGCTCTAGCACCACCAAATGGTTGCTGACCAACAACAGCTCCAGTTGGTTTATCATTTATATAGAAGTTACCTGCAGAGTTTCTTAGTTTATAAAGCATGTGTTCTATATTATAGCGATTATTAGAGAAGATAGCCCCTGTAAGTCCATAGACAGATGTTGTATCACAAAGGTCTAAGGTTTCTTCAATGGATCCATCTTCATAAACATATATTGTAATTACAGGTCCAAATATTTCTTCAATCATAGTTTCATAGTCAGGCTTTAGAGCTTGAATTATGGTAGGTTGTACAAAGTAGCCAATCTCATTTGTACCAAAACCACCAGCTATAACCTTTGCATCATCAGAGCTATGAGCTCTATTTATATAATTCATAATGTTAGTATAAGCGCTTTCATCAATAACAGCTCCCATAAATGTGTCAAATTCGCTTACATCACCTACTTTTATCTTAGAAACAGCATCAATGAGTTTCTCACGTAGTGAAGACCAAATTGAACTAGGTATATAAGCTCTTGAAGCAGCAGAGCATTTTTGACCTTGATACTCAAAGGCACCACGTATAATTGCAGTAGATAATTCATCAATATTAGCAGTATTATCAGCAAATATAAAGTCCTTACCTCCAGTCTCTCCTACCAATCTTGGATATGTTTTATAAGTAGAAATATTATCTGAAACTTTTTTCCATAGAGTTTGGAATACTTTTGTTGAGCCAGTAAAGTGTATACCAGCTAAATCTTTTGATGTTACACATACTTCTGATATAAGAGCTCCACTTGAAGGTACAAAATTTATAACTCCAGCAGGAAGTCCGGCTTCCATAAGTATTTTCATAAATAGATAATTTGAATAAACAGCAGTACTAGCAGGTTTCCATACAACAGTATTACCCATCATAGCAGGAGCCGTAGATAGGTTTCCACCTATAGCTGTAAAGTTGAAAGGTGAGATTGCTAAAACAAAGCCTTCAAGAGGCCTATATTCTGATCTGTTCCAAGCATCAATAGTTGAATCAGGTTGAACATCATAGATTTCTCCCATAAAGTGAGTGTTAAATCTAAGGAAATCAATAATTTCGCAGGCTGAGTCTATTTCAGCTTGATAAGCAGTCTTACTTTGACCTAACATAGTAGCAGCATTTAACAGCGATCTATATTTACCACTTATCAAATTAGCGGCTTTATTAAATATAGCAGCTCTTTGGTACCAAGAGGTTGCTTCCCATCTTTCCTTCGCCTTTAAAGCAGCATCTATAGCCATTTTAAGTTCCTTTTCTGTAGCTTTGTGATACCGAGCTAGCACATGACCTTTTTCATGGGGAATAATAAACTCTTCAGTGATATTTGTGAAAACCTCCTTTCCATCTATAATTAAAGGAATATCTGTTTGGGTATTGTATAGCTTGTCTAATGCGGTTTTTAATTCTAGTCTTTCAGATGTACCAGTAACATAACTCTTTATAGGCTCATTTGTAGGCTTATTTATTTTGTAATTAGTGTTCATTTAATACAACCTCCATTTAATAAAAAATATGTCTTGTGACCTTTTGCTACAATAGATAATTACACGTTGATGTAATAATTCTATAAATATGTAATAAAAATTGAAAATCATAACGAGTATATTAGATATATAATAATTATTAGACTTTTGATTCATTAAATCATATGAATCAAATTAATATATTAGAACAAGATGTTGTGGACAAAATTAACCTATATTCTTTAAGCTTGCATATAGTGTGCAATAGTAAAATTTTTAGTAATTAATTGATATCCTTTGTCATTTTGCGTTACAATAAGGTATCTGAAAATAAATAACAAGTCAAAGGTGAGAAGTATATTTTGAAGATGCTTAAATTTAAAATATCATAAAATATATCTACTATGGACAAAATAAGGAAAACTGAAGGTGGCAAGGTTTATGGTTTTAGATAAAGAAACTTTTTTAAGTAAATATCATCTTAAGGAAGAGGAGATTATAAAAAGTGGAATAGCTTGGGACACTTTAGAAGAAATATATACGGATTTCAATATTTATGAAGAAACTTATGAGACACAAGCAGAGTTTATAGCAAATACACTTAGGGCACATAAGAAAATACATACGGTAAAATCTAGAGTAAAGGATTCTGAAAGGCTTATTGAAAAGATTATTAGAAAGACAACTGATAGAAAATCAAAGTATGGAGAGGATTTTCAATTTTCCGTTTCTAACTATAAAGAAGAGATAAATGATTTGATAGGTATTAGAGCCATACATATTTTCAAGGATGATTGGGAAGATATACATAATTTTATTCTGGGTACTTGGAAGGTTGTTGAGATAACTGCTAATGTTCGAGAAGGAGATGATACAAAAAGATTTGAAGAATTAAATATACAAATTAATTCTAAAAAATCAGGATACCGCTCTGTCCATTATCTTATAGAATTTTTTCCAACTAATCAAAAGGTCATAGCTGAAATTCAAGTAAGAACTATATTTGAAGAAGGTTATGGAGAAATTGATCATCAACTTAGATATTCTCACAGAGAGATTCCAGAGGTCTTGGCATCAAATCTTTTGCTATTTAACCGTATAGCAGGAAGTTCCGATGAGATGGCATCCTTTATAAATATGCTAAGCAAAAACTTGATGGAAATGGAACAAAAGTATGAAAAGATAATAGAGCTTAAAGATAAAGAGATTGAGGATTTAAAAAGGCAGGTAACGACTAACAAATAAATGTTACTCACATATTTTTTCATTAATAACAGAGAAGGAAGTGATTTTATGATTAACATACTAGGCCAAATTATGGTTTATGTAAATAACCAAGATGAAGCAGTAAAATTCTGGACGGAGAAAGTAGGTTTTACTGTAATTTCTGAAGAAGATAATGGTGAAGGGATGAGGTGGATTGAGATTGCACCTCAAAAGAATTCGCAAACAACTATTGTGCTTCACAATAAAGAAGTGATTGCTAAAATGGGAACGGGGATAAATTTAGAAACACCGTCTTTATTATTTTTCACAGAAGATATAGAAACATTACATGACAAGTTATCTAATAATAATGTTCTTGTAGGAGAAATAATGCCTATGCATTTAGGTAAAACTTTTAATTTTGCAGATAATGAACAAAATTATTTTGCAGTAGCTGAAAGAATCAGTAAATAATGAACTACTATTAAAAATGGTAATAAACAACATCAACAAGAATAAGTCCACTAAGCTACAACCAAAACTAGATGAAATTAATAAAATAAATGAAGTGTGAAAAAAAGTGGACTAAAATGGCCCCTATCACCTCCCCTACCCTACCCTCTCCCAGTGAAACTCTCAACTAATTAATGGTCGAGGGTTTTTCCCTATGTATAGGTTTAGAATTATTTGAAGTAAACTTACTCAATGAGCGAATGTGAGTTGAGTTTCCTAAGTAAGTGCGGTTTATAGCCTTAACCATTGATATCATTGGGTTAAGGCTGTTTTTGTATATAAAAAAACTGTATCTCAAGTAAATGGATAAAATAGGTTTAATACATAATATTTACAAGGATGTTATAATGAATAGTAGATGAGGTAGTGTTAATTTACTTTTTAAAAATTATATAAAGTAGAAATTTTATTAATTGGAAGGACAAATAATAGATGGATAAAGAGATAAAGTTAATAATACTAAGAGGTAATTCAGGAAGTGGCAAAACTACAACAGGTAAGGCATTACAAAAAAAATTTGGGCATGGTACAATGCTAATTTCACAAGATGTTATTAGAAGAGAAATACTATATGTGAAAGATGGCCCTGATACAGAACCAAGTCAATTATTAAATGAACTTGTACTATATGGGAGAAAACATTGCAATATCGTAATTCTAGAAGGCATTTTAAATTCAAATTGGTATAGAATACTATTTGAAAATTTACATGATGAATTTGATAATCAAATTTTTGCATATTACTTCGATATACCTTTTGAAGAAACCTTAAATCGCCATAAACAAAAACCTAATGCACATGAATTTGGAGAAAAAGAAATGAGAGAATGGTGGAATGAAAAAGATTTATTAGGTATCATTCCTGAGGTATGCATACATAAATAATTAAGCCTAAATGAAATAGTGGATATTATTTATCATGATGTTATAAAGTAAAAATTTTTATAATAAAATAAGAATCTTAGCATATTAATAAATGGTTTTGCTGTTCTCTTTGTTAATTTATGTATTAGCCTCGTATAAAAACGCCCTTTTGAATTTATTAGTGCAAAAATAGATAAGTTTATTACAGAATCATTTATGAACTGGATAAAGCAGGTGAAATGAAACTATAATCTTACTATATGGCATTGGTAACAAACCCTATAGTAAAAGGAGTTGAGAAATATGAGACAAGAGCCTAATCCTAAAAAGATTTATCCTAGAACAAATGATTTCAGTACAGTTTATTTAAAAAATGTAATAGCATTAAAAGAGTAGATTATTTATATTTTACGGAGAAAAAATTAAAATGATAAAACAAAATTTTAAAATAGAAAATATCCCCGCAATTTTGTGGGGGGACAAATCAGATAAATTATTCGTAGTAGTGCATGGTAATATGTCAAATAAGGCAGACGACTTTATTGTTGTATTTGCAGAAGAAGCAACAGAAAGAGGTTATCAAGTGCTTAGTTTTGATTTGCCTGAACATGGTGACCGTAAGAATGAAACTTATGCTTGCAAAGTTCAAAATTGTGTTAAAGACCTCAATAAAATTATGTGCTATGCACAAGCATTATCAAATAATATAAGTGTATTGGCTTGTAGCATGGGAGCATATTTTAGTTTACTAGCATATAAAAATGTACCGTTGAAACAGTGTTTGTTTCTTTCACCAGTAGTAAATATGGAACGTATCATAAATAATATGATGACATGGTTTAACATAAGTGAAAACAGATTAAAATCAGAAAAAGAAATTCCAACTCCTATTGGACAAACACTTTATTGGGATTATTACTGCTATGTGAAGGAACATCCTATTGTTACTTGGAATAATCCAACTTCAATTCTTTACGGCGCAGATGATAATTTATGTGAGCTTGATGTGGTATCTGCATTTGTAAAATGTTTCGATTGTGATTTGCAAGTAATGGAGAATGGCGAACATTATTTTCATACGAAAGAACAACTTGATTTTTTTAGACAATGGCTGAAGAAACATATATATACTAAGTAATATAGCATTACTAGTTGAAAAATTAGAAAGTATTTTAAGGTTTGAAAACTTAGATAGATTATTTGTTTATTTATATATACCAAATTTAAAATAGCAACTACTTTGGGTTAAAAATCTAAAGTAGTTGCTATTTTGATGCGAAAACCACTGCTCATTTATCGCTACTTTTAATTAAAGTCAACTATTCAATAATATATGCCTTAACAATCTCCCCATAATATGCCATATGATAATCTTTATTCTCAAATGGACTTGTACTATCTACGTCCTGAGGATAATTTTCTACTCTGATATTTTGGGGAATTGCATCTTTATCCTGCATTTGCTTATAAATAACTTTGCATTCTAATGTAAGTGGAAGTTCCTTGAGTGCTGGCACTGAAATCACTTCTGGTGTTTCCAATGTCAAATCCATTTCCTTTATTTTATCCACAAGCCTTCCAGATTTTGAACCGCAGAATCCCAGAATTTTTTTATCATATTCCCCATAGGGAATGTTAATTGTAAATTCTGGATTTGATTCTAACTGTTCTTTTGTAAAGCGATGTTCTCTAACAAATGCTGTAAAAATAGGCTTCCCCCATTCAATGCCAAATGTTCCCCATGAAATTGTCATAGAATTGACTTTATTTTCTGACTTAGTTGTAAGTAATACACCTTTTTTAATAGTCTTTAAAATATAACTTGCATAATCAAATACATCAATTTCTTTCTTCATAATATTAGTTTTCCTCCATTACTTTTTTAGCCCATTCAGAGTCTTTAAAAATTGCTCTCCCAACACCAATGAAGTCGGCTTTTCCTTCTTTTAATAATTTTTCAGCATGTTCTCCTTTTGTAATACCGCCTGTGAGGATGACAGGAACCGATACTTCTTTTTTAATTGCTTCTGTTAACTCTCCAAAATACCCTGGCTCTTTATGATCTGGTCTCGTAATTCTGCAAAGCCCACCTGAAATATCCAATAAATCCAGATCAGCCTTTCCAAGTGCTTTCGATGCAGCAACTCCATCTGATAAAGTACTTCCACCTTCCATATAATCACAAGCGCCTAAGCGAAGTGCGACAAGGTAATCTGCTCCAACTACTTTTCGTATCTCTTTAATGATTTCCATGTGAATTCTAATTCTTCCTTCTAAAGAGCCGCCATATTCATCTGTACGCTTATTCGTAAGTGGTGAAAAGAACTGATTTAGCAAATATCCATGAGCAGAATGTATTTCTACTCCATCAAATCCGGCTTCTTTTGCTCTTCTTGCTGCCTCAGCAAAACAATGAATAATTCTTTCAATATCTACTTGATTCATCTCATGAGGGATAATACCTGTAGTATTGGCTATTGCACTAGCACTAATTGGTTCACATCCTGTTACCTCTGATACAGCTGAACTTCCTGCATGGTTAATCTGTGCTATGACTTTGGACCCATTGTTGTGTATCGTTTCTGTGATGCGTTTTAAACCTTCTATATCGCTGTCTTTTGAGATAGATATCTGTCCTGGATCTGCCATACCTTCTTTGCTGATATATGCATGTTCCGTAATAATTAATCCAATATATCCACCCTTTGATTTTTCGTCGTAATAATCTACTAATTTCTGTGTTACTTCTCCACCTTCTGATTTTGATGTTGCCATTGGTGGCATTACAATTCTATTTTTGATTTCTACATTCTTCAATTTCATAGGCTGCATTAATAATTTCATAATAAGATTCCCCTTCCCATTCGGTAAATATTTATTTGCATTTTTCTATTTATTATCATAATATATCACTAGTCTAACAAACTTAGTAGTATGCACTTTTTAGTGAGATACTATCCAAAAGGAGAGCGCTATTATGCCTATTGATAAAATATATATTGAAAACACAAATACGTCTGAGATCAACCCAAGGCCATTTGAATACTCTTTATCATTAATCGGTGGAAAATGGAAACTTAATATCCTTTTCTGGCTATGGAGAAAAGATATAATGCGATACAATGAACTAAAAAAGTCGCTTCAAGGAATTACTCACAAAATGCTTAGCAACCAGCTAAAAGAACTAGAAGCCGATGACCTAATTGTACGTCATGAATATCCACAAGTTCCACCCAAAGTGGAATACTACCTTTCTGAACGTGGAAAATCCTTGATGCCAATTCTTCATGAATTATGCAAATGGGGTGGAATGCATATTAATGATTAAGGCATCTTCAAAAAATAAATAAGTCAGAATGCTCGTCTATTTTGTGTTATACTGCGTCAACAGAACCCTTAGATAGTGCTACTATCNNCCATCTTTGACTTATTATTTATTTTCATATGCCTAAACTAGCTTCAACAATACAATCTATTGCTCATCAAATTCCAGTTTATAATTTAATAAAGTGAAAATTTAAAAATGAATTCGCTTTAAGAATAAACCTTATCATTTAATCGAAAATGATAAGGTTTATTCTTAATTTGAATATATTATTTTATCATAAACCCTTAGTGCATTGGTGCAATATATCCCATCTGAATTGCTTTCGTTACAACTTCCACTGTAGATGACACTTGTAGCTTATCAAAAATGTGCTGCAGATGATTTGAAACTGTACGCTCACTTAAAAATAGATGACTTGCAATTTCTTTTCGCTTCATGCCAGAAGCAACTAACTGTAAAATTTCTTTCTCACTGTCTGTAAGTTCTTCTATGATAACTTCTTCTTTGGGAAAATAGCTTTTACCCCTTTCAATGTCAGCTAAAATCAAGACTAGTTCTTCTGGTTCCACGTTCTTATTGATAAATCCTTTTGCCCCAATTTTCTGTGCTTCGTGCCGATATACAGGAAGATCATATCCAGAAAGAATAACTACCTTTTGCTTAGGCATAATCTTTAGAATATGTTTTGCTAGAATCAGTCCATCTTCCTCATTTAAATTGCTCAAATTTATATCCACTAAAACAATATCTGGCTTTTCCCTTCTCAATTGTTCAATGATATTGTCAACATCTTGCGTATTTGAAAATGTATCAATTTCAGGAAAGCCATCCAATGCAATCTCTAAACTCTTTGCGAAAAGGGCATGGTCATCAATCAATAAAACTTTCATAAGAGTCCTCTCCTTTCATAGGCATAGTAATTGAGATTCTTGTTCCATTTTCTCCGGTAGAGGTAATTTCCATCTTCCCATCTAACAGACTGACTTGTTCATTAATGGAAGCAAGCCCTTTATGTGATGTGCAATGATAGTCAGTCTTATCTAATCCCTTTCCATTATCAGCCACCGTTAAACCAATGATTCCATTTTTCTGAAGCAAAATGATCTCTACTTCCCCTGCGCCAGAATGTTTCAACACATTTGTAGCCAATTCCTTTATTATGCGATAGATAATAACGTTATAGGGTTCCACTAAAAAAATCTTGTCATTACAGTCTAATCGCAATTTACAGTGCACCCATGGAAAGGTATGGCTTACGGTATCCAATAGATTTTGAATATTTTCTTTCAAGGTAAGACTTTTCAACATAGTTGGATGGTATTCCTGCATTTGTGACCTAATAGAACTGTTAAGCTGTTCCAGGGTGGATACAACCAGTTCTTTTACCTGTGGCCGATCTGTCTTCCCCATCATGTTTTTTATGGATAATAAATCTTGTAAAATTTCATCATGCAAAAAGTTAGAAAAATATTTTTTCAGGTTCTCCTCCCTTTTGATTTGTGCCAGTGAATAGGAGTAAAAATGCTGCCTATCTATTTTCTCTCCATAGAAGGCTCTCTCCTTTACAATCTGACAATAAACAAGTAAATAGTAGAGTTGTACTATCAGGGAACCACTATGGATTAATATAGCGCTTATAATAATAGGAAGATTAAGCAGGCTACTAATTATTCCAAATATGACTATGCCACTTACAATAAGTATCAACTGATTGCCTTTGTTTAAAGTAAAATATTCTTTCTTGGCTGGTCGATACTTAAATACAATACTATGAATGCTTACAAAAGAAAGCATAATCATTAAATAACTTGCTAGATTTTCCAAATAGTTTGGTTGATTATGGAACATGAAAATGTAGCAACTAAAAGGTACCACCACAAAAATGAGATATATTTTCAATTGCTTTTTCTGGCTGAGCAGTACAAACTTCACCCTTTGCCAATGTACTTTTATCACAAGGATTAAGAAGCATAAGGCAACTATGTTCTGTACCATAAAAAGAATAGCAAATAAGCGGTCAGAGATTAGTTGTCCTGAAATAGCTGCAATACAAGTACCTTTTAAAAGCAGAATAACCGTCTTCTGATATTGATAAGCGGACTCTTGAAATAAGAAAGACAACAAAAAACGAATTGTCTGATAAAAAGTCAATGTTATCAATATGATAGAGATTTCCTTTGACAAAGAGCTGCTCTCAAATAGTAAGAAAATAAACTGCCATGCTGATAACAGAAGAAGAAATGAAAAATTTGTTAGAGTTTCATTATTCTTTATATTCTTATAAGAGATATAGGCAGCATCAAAAAACAGCAAAGAAATGATGGCAATGTGGAGGATATTATTAGCGGAAATGCTGTGTCCCGTTAATTTCATAAAAATCAGGTAAAGGATCACCATTGCCTGATTTATAAATATTGCTACTTGTCTTGAAAAATAGTCCGTTTTCACTTATAAAGTCACCTCTTTTCTCAATTATTGTAGCCTTGTTTTGTGGGGAGTTCAAGAAAGTTTTCTAAATGATTCCTTAAAACTTTGGGGGCTTTCACAAAATAAACTAATCTAAATAAATATTGAATAAGTACCTATATTATTAACGTTCTGCTGCTTCGGAATAACTAAATTAAAGATTTATATTCTTACTTATGCAAATGGCATTCGCTAACAATAATATTAGGCTCTATTTTAAACCAATATTGATATATGAACATAATAAAAGTGGACAATTTAAGCTGTCCACTTTCCTAGCATATTTTACTATACTAATTTCTAGATTTGGAACTCCAAAAGAAACTAAATCTACAAAAGCACTTAGTGCCCAAATAATTGATCCTTTAGTCCGTATATTATTAATATTGTTCATTTAATATACAATGATCACTAAAGTGTCATTTTTTTATTTTGTTTACTATTCTTAAACAACCATCTAGGTGCAGCATTTGATGTCTTGAAAATGGCATAAGCAACAACCCAGCATATGTTTTCTTGCACCAATAATCAACAAGCCAAAAAGCATTTTCATTATCTGACACAGTATGAAGTTTCACCAACTCTGCTTTTCTATCATTAGATACTTTAGTTTTTGAATCTTCATAACTCATATCTTTTATTATATTATTTGTATTAGTTAAAACATCAGTCATATAGTTTTTCAATTGATTTATATCTAATATTGTACTAAATTCAACTAATTTATCACGTTCTATCTCATTACCTGTAGTTATAATAGGCGAATTTAATAATTTATTATAATGCTTTTCAAAGAAAATTTGTTCTTTTCCTGCAATTAAAGTGTTTGATGTAGTATCTTCAATGCGAGTTAGATGATATAGATAATATGCTATCGTCTTATCAGTAGAAAGAGGCATTTTTACGAAATCATCAAAGTTACAAGTTGTAAATATATAATCATATACTAACAACAATTCATCTCTAAGTTCAAATAGTTGTTTTTTCCCAAGCTCATAAGAATTTTTTCTTTTTATATTTGTTTGAAACGACTTGAAAATTTCTGAACGTTCCTGCTTTGTTTTCATTAAATCACTCCTTCCAATCTTCTAATAGCATTAAACCTCCTATTTATCTAACTCACAATTTAATACAATTGTTATTTACTTCATATTCTTATTATACATAATTCATGGATTATAATTCCAATAAAAATATGAATTAAATAAAACTTATACAAACATCGACTGTATTGTCTTGAAATCTTTAATTATAGTACAGTTATAAGGTATACTACTTTGTACGTTTACCATTATATTTGCAATTTCTTAATATATTCTCACCTTTGCAATGAAGACATACTTTCCCCTTAATTTATTAGCTTAATGCAATTTTATAACAGGAATACTTCGTTACCTGATAGTAAATCATATAAATCACAGAAAACAGGGCAATGGAAAAAATAATAGGAACCATAACAGCGCTGCTCTTTCCCAGCAAGTCATCCATTAAGGCAGATTTATAACAGATTAGTGCAAAAATGCTATGGAGTAATCCCAGTACATAAGGTATTAGAAAGTAAATCTGCGTCTGTCTACGAATTGCCTTCTTTATCATAGGGGTACTATATCCCATCTTACTCATGATTTCATAATCGTCCTTATCATATGTTACGGCAGAGATATTTTGAAAATAGAGGATACTGCCTGTAGCAATTAGGAAAATAACTGTGGCAAAGCAAATTAGAAGAAGGGTGGAACTATTTAAATGTACCAATTCTTTCTGCCTTTGATAAGCGCTTACCAAATATGGATTATCCGGCATGATTGAATAAATTGCTTCGTAAGCTACTTTACTGGAACGGATATTTTCGCCGCCGATACTCATTACAGTAATAGGGCTTATTCCATTTTCCTCCATGGCTTTATAAACTCCATCTGATACCACCAAGGTGCTGATGCTGTTTCCAAAGCCAATAGGGTTTTGCAGACTGATATCCGTAACCGTCAAATCTGCAGATTCTCCCTTGCCCAAATCAAGATGATATACCGCTCCAATATCACTCTGATCTGGACGATATTTAATCAAAGCACAGTCCTTGTCTTTAAGATCAGGGATTTTCAACTGTTTTCCCTGTAGTTTCAAGAGAGAAGCATAATCTGATTCACTTATGCATTCAAAGCCCGGTTCTCGTCCTTTATCCGCACTTACATTATACTCAATGGGTAGTTTATCTGAAGTAGCTGTAGTTTTCAAAATCTTCGTTTCATAGATTTGATAATTATCTCCTCCCACAGCTTGATCTAATGCGGCCAATGCCTGTTCACTTTGTTCTGCATTTGTTACCCTAAATTCAATTCCAGCAGGTATGATCCTTTCCAGAGCTGCAATGGGATACCAAGTTGACAGAATTGTAGAGCCTAAAATAGTCAAAGTACCAGCAGAGAGCAGAATCAACAGTATTAATGACTTTGCGTTGGAACGAATACGATGCATGAATTTTGGCACCACAATGATTGTATTCTCGTGGTATAGCTTTCTTTTGTGCTTTTTTATCTGCTTACAAACATAAGGTAGAAAAGAATAAATAAACAGTGCAGTTCCACTCACCACGCATAGCATAGTTAGCAAAGCAATAGGTGAAAAGCCGATGGTATGCCATACTGAGCTTTTTCCTTTTGTTATATCCAGTGCAAGAGCATATCCCGCTACAAGAAGAATGGCACCAATCACAGCCAACCAATTACGAATTTTTATTGGCTTCTCAGTTTTCTTTTCCAAACGAACTAGATCCAATAGAGTGCTTTTCCAAAGTAGCTTTGTATTGGACAATGTAAGTGCAAAAATCACAGCAAGTACAAATAGCAGACTAAAGGAAACAGCCTCCGAATTGATAAATGGAATTCTATTAATATCAATGGACAGATCAAGCAATACAGTAATGCCTACCGTCAATCCTTTGTGAAGCAGACTACCAGTTACAATACCAATGATCAGTCCACCAATACAGATAAAAACATTTTCTATTGTTAACAGTTTTAGCATGGCTGATTTCCGATAGCCAAGCAAAGCATATACCCCCAATTCTTTCATACGGCGACGCATAAAAAATTTGTTTGAATAGGACATATAGAAAATAACAAAGGCCATTACAAAAACTGCTACAGTACGGCACATGGTTTCTACCCTGCCATCTGAAGAGATACACTCCATGATTACCTCATTCTTTGAGAATGAAATAAAGCAGAAGAAAATCATCAGCACAAAGGAAACGGAAAATAGGTAGAGAGAATAAAAGGAAAAATTCCGTTTCAGATTCTTAAATGCGATTTTTGATAATTTCATTGTATCCGCCCCCTCTACCGATTTCCGTCTTGTCGAGCGGACTCATTCATAATAGCCTCATAGAATTCCCTGCGATGACGGCCATCTTTCTTTAATTCAGAAATAATATGACCGTCTTTAAAGTATAGGATTCGATCTGTATAGCTTGCTGCATAGGGATCGTGGGTTACCATCAAAATAGTTGTACCCATAGACTCATTTACTTCACTAAGGGCACCTAGTAGTTCTGTGGCAGAACTGGAATCTAGAGCACCTGTAGGTTCATCAGCAAAAATCAGCGGTGGTCGTTTTACCATTGCACGGGCTGCGGCGACACGTTGTCGTTGGCCACCTGATAGCTCACTTGGGTATTGGTTCAATTGTGAGTCAATGCCGAAGAGTTTGGCCAGTTCCTCAACCTTTTCGTCAATTTCCTCTGCAGGTATATGAAGCAAAGTCAACGGTACAGCAATATTCTCATGAACGGTTAAGCTGTCCAATAAGAAATATTCCTGAAAAATAAAACCTAGATTATCTTTTCTAAAATCAGCAGCCTGGTTTTCACGCAACTGCTGAATTTTAACTTTATTAATTATAATTTCACCACTGGTAGGTTCATCAATAGTAGAAAGAACATTCAACAAGGTTGTCTTGCCAGAGCCAGACGCCCCCATAATACCTAAAAATTCTCCAGCTTTCACATCAAA
Organism: Clostridium sp. UBA1056; assembly: GCA_002316385.1. GTDB lineage: Bacteria > Bacillota > Clostridia > Clostridiales > Clostridiaceae > Clostridium_J. The sequence continues at coordinate 10,036 of DCDL01000006.1, read as the reverse complement.
GGAAACATGATCTAAACCGGGTTTTGGCTGGTTATCATAAATTTTAGTAACTTCTTTTGCTGTAAGTAATATACTCATAAAATCTCGCTCCTTTCGTATTACGTACCTTAGTATAACTCCTTAGCCTACCTTTGCCATGAGCAATTCACGCAATCTTTTTAACGCTTTTTACTCAAGGGAAAGTTTTTTGAAAAAGATATACTTACTGTGTAAATACAAAAGCGATAAATAACTAATCACATTGACCGTTATTTACCGCTTACTAGGATTTTATTCGATGACTATCCGCTCTAATACTCCCATCGCACTCTGTGAAAGCGATTATTACCAAATCAGAGATTTGGGCTCTCTGCTTTTCTTCAAAATGGGGTAAAGAGCGGCTACGACCCTTCCTCCTGTTTTACATATACTCATAAACACACGACTTTATATATAGATACACTAATATTATATTGTAATACAATTCTAAAGCCAATCTTTTAATCGTTAATGTAAAATAGCAATAATATATATTAATTCAAATTTATTATAAAATAATTTCTTAAAACACCGTATTATTTAAATCAGAATTTTACAGTGTTTTGAGTTGCGATACAACTGTAAGCACCTGTTTTAATGTATAATATATTTAAAGAAGATAATGGAAGTAGGTTAGAATAAAAGATGAAAAAGTATTTAATATCTTTAATTTCACTTTTCATAAGTATTACATGCGTAGTTTCTTGTATTATTATGTATGATAGAACTTCAATGGAGATATCTTTCTTACTGCCAGTGGCTGGGGTATTCTTTAAAATTGGAATCACCACAGCACTTGCAGTTTTTGTGATATCTTGCTATGAAAAATCAGAAGAAATTGTTAAAAAATTAAAAGAAACAGAATAATTTAATTGATGAAATAAAAACACCGTAATATTCAAATCAGAATTTTACGGTGTTTTGCGTCTTATACAACCATTGTCAGCTATTATTATGTTCAAGCCACTATTTTTCTCTCTTACTTTTTCTATTAATAAAACCAATTACCATAAAAATTATAGGCTATATTTTGATTAAACTTTGCTAAATACCTATGTGTGATGTAAACCATAATCCTAATTTTGTTTTATACAAGTCCATTACTGAAATGCGGTTATCTTCATAGAACAAGCGAACCATTACGCTTCCTTTATCATCGGAAGTATATTCTAGCTCTGCAGTTCCTTTTAACGTTTCTGTAAAATATCCATTACGTAAAGTGTAACGTCTTGCAACCCTTATTGGATTCGCATGTATGAATATAAATGATACCAAAAAATAAATAGTAATAGCTAATGAACAAATAGTAGTTAGTTTTGGTTTTTTCATGATCAATATCTCCTATCTTACGTATAGCAAAGAAGTTAGTTAATGTATCGAATCATTACTATTATTCTAGCGGCCACATTTCATTAGCTTTAGATAGTAATGATTCGATACTAGCTTTATTTTTCTCAATAGCTTGGACAGCATATGTGTCATCTTTATCTATTGGGTTCATATTTTCATCAACATAAATTTCATATCCCACCCCATCCTGCTCTACTCTTATACCATACTTATATCCACCAGATATCAATGGCCATATAATTAAAAGTTCACCTGTTTCACTGTTTGAAACTGCTAAATTCCCTGTATAATGTAAGTAACCTGGTTTTTTTACATGATAGTTATATCCATCTTTTAGTGTACTATAGGAAAGACCTGGACCAAATTTAGGTAAATCTTTTACAAATTTATTATATTTTACGGATGTTATTGAAAGCCAACTAATATTTAAAACTACAAATACTAATATAATAAATATAAGAATCTTTTTTCCATTTATCTTAATCATAAATTAACCACCCTATTCCCTTGTTTTTTTATGTCCTCATCATGTGTAACTAATATGATTGTTTTACCTTGTTCATTCAGTTGTTTTAATATATTAAGTACATCTTTTGCATTCTTTTTATCTAGAGATCCCGTTGGTTCATCAGCCAATATAACATCACATTTTTTAAGCATCAATCTGGCTAAGGCTACTCTTTGTTGCTCACCACCTGATAATGTGTATACCTTTTTATTTAATTTTTCTTCTAACCCTACAATCTTTAATGCCTCTTCTATTGATAAACTTGTCTTACAATCCTTGCGAATAAATTTCAAGTTCTCTTTAACCGTTTTATTATCAACTAATGCAAAGTTTTGAAATAAAAATCCTATTTTTGTTCTAAAGTACTTTAAATGATTCCTTTTATCTTTAATATCCATACCATCAACAATTATTTCTCCACCATCTATATTTTCAATTGCTCCAATCATATTTAATAAGGTTGTTTTACCACAACCACTTGGTCCTGAAAATATGATAAAATCTCCATCTTCTATTGTTAAATTAAAGTCTGAAAATATTGTGTTATCATCAAATTTTTTGGATATATTCTTTATTTCAATCATAAATTTCCTCCTTTTAATATCTTTTGAATATTGGACTTTTCAATTCTATTTATATTAAATGTAATAATAGATACTTCTAATATTAAGATGATGAGTCCTCCCAAAGCCAAATAATGACCTATCTGAGTTTCCATTATTATATTAACAATAATGGCTATTAGTATACTTGATATTGTAGTTATAACTGTCATCATAATAATTTTCCTGTTTTTTTGAAAAATACTATACCCAAGGACTTTCTTAATAGAGAGTTCAATAGCATTAACTTTGTACTCTAATATAATAATTGAGTTAATAATAATAATCTCTAAAAGTAAAACTAAAACACTAAACACTAAATTAATATATAAAACTCTTTTTGCTACAATCCACATATCTTCATATTTTTCTAAAACATTTATTTTCTGAATAAATTGACCTTCTAAATCATGTTCAGCTATAAATTTGTTAAATTTATTAATTTGGTCCTCTGATGATATTTGGTACATAAGATCATATATTTCATCTAATGAATTAAATTTTAGGTTTTTAATTTGATCCTCTGACATATTATTATAAATAATAGCAGGTTTTTTTACTAAATGACTTCCGTATACATAATCCTCGTCTATTCCAACAACCTCAATACTATCATGGTAATAAATCACATCATAATCGTAAACAGAATCAACAACCTCATTAAAAGGTGTATTTATTTTTAGCACGTCAATAATTTCAAGATCATTTTCCATTCCATCAGGTAATATAAAGTAAAAATCTTTATCTAAGTTTAAACTATTAAGTTCATCTATTTTACTGGATAAATGATCAAAAGCATTTCTATTTGCAGAAATAGCTCCTATATTTTTTGCAGAAGATAAATCTTTTACTGAAGTTGCATTAAATTCTTTGAAAAATTCTTTATAAAATGTTTCTTGTACAGCGTGAGATTCTTCCCACATGCTATTCAGAGAGCCATCACTATTCTCAGTTGGTTTATACATAAACTTAACATAGTAATAATCGGAATGATCTTCAAAAAAAGTTCTTTGCTTATAAAAACTACAAGATTGAAAAATAAAAGCTATATTACTAGATATTATAAAAATGGTAATAATGGTTGTAACCAACTTTAAACCATAATTCAGTGATAACAGCTTTTTAGAATTTTCACCATTAGAAAAAGCCTCTTTTACCTTAGAAAAGTATAAACTTAAATATAATAATCCATTAATACATAATAAAATAACAAATGATATAATTGAGATTTTAAAATTAAAAAATATGTAAGTGTATTTAGATAGAATAAAAAATATTAATGTAAAAGATGTTATAAAAGCAAAAGAATCTAATAGGATATTCTCCAAAATAATCTTACTTATTCTTTCTCCCATAGTCATTCTAATAAGATTTTCTTTTTTGTGTGAAATAACATCATAAACGGAAAATAATAAAATAATACAACTGATAAGTACCCATATAGCAATGGTATTATTTTCTGATTCTTTATCAGGATAACCTGGTCTAGGATGATTACCTGCATACTTGTCGATTAATTCCATTTTAAATTGATGAACATTCTCTTTACTACCAATAACATAATATTCATTTTGACTTTTAATATTAGGTACATTATCAATATTGTTAAATCTAAAATTAATGCTTCCTAAAAGAAGGCTTGTATACTTTCCTTCAAATATATTTGAATTTTCATTTATATAATTTTCAACGCCTGGTGTCCCATAAATATCATATTCAGTAAGAGAGCTGTTTGGATGAGACTGTACAAAAGTAAATACCTTAACTTCATTACTAGTTGCTGAATTAGTAATATCAGTAATCATTTCAGCACTTGTTGTATTATCTTGTAAATATAATGTAGTATATGCGTATTGAGAATAAAAATTATCTAAATAAAAAATATGACTTTCTCCGATAATTAAGAGTCCTATAAACATAATACAAAAACTAATAATATACTTAATTTTTTTCAAAAAGAATTCCCCCAAATTATTCATTTTCTGTCATAACTAAGATTTATAATAGTTTACTACTTTATCATTCTTATATTAAATAAGATGATAAAGTAGTAAATTTTAATTCATGCTAATAAATGAATAGTATATTAATAGATCATTCCATACCATACTGCTGAACCTGAATGTCTAACTTTTAACTGTGCCCAAATACCTCCTTTTACAGAACGAGTTTCATGTCCACCATTTCCATTTGAAATTGCTGATTGATGAGATCCCTTATATATCGAATAACAGTAATCTTCATCTAGCCAATCTGTTTCGAATCCATATTTAAATCCAAAGCTTGAATCACCTTGGCTTGCTTCCCAGCTGCTTGTAAATCCACGCCCTTCATTATGAACTTTCCATGTTTGAGCATGTGCATTTGTAGGGATAAGTAACACTCCTAAAAGAGTTAGAACAGTAATTATTTTTTTTGTTTTTTTCATAAAATTGCCCCCTTAAATTAAAATTGAAAATCTTGCTAATTTAATTTAATGAAATAAATGCGCAATTATTTCATCTTTATTTTACAGATATATAATTATATAACAAGCTTGTCTTCATTTATTATATATGCTTTGTAAACATTTTCATAATTATGACTTTTCTAGATGTAGATTGTATTTATCAAATTAATATTAGTAATTATTATGCTACTAATATTAATTGTAAAATATACTGTGATAACCATATCATATATTATATTTAATTTATGGTAAAATGAATGAAAGTTGATATTTTGTGCACAAGATTCTAAAAAATAACTAAATATTAGACAACAAATAGTAAGTATATACTTTTTTCTGGTTTATTCTTAAGTAGAATTTGGTGACAACTTTAGTTGTTATCAAGGATAAAAAACACCTTATAAATTCAGCTTAGAGGCTACTGAAAGGCACTTTGAGAAGCAAATTTTAAATAGATAACCTACAGAGCAGTTACAAGGTTTCTTATTACTGCAACTTATGGAGGCCCTTAGTAAGTCTTATTGGAAGTGTGAGAAATTAAATATGTATATATTCATAAAAATATAGCTTTCCTCTAGGAGGCCTAATCCTAGTTGTATCAAAGGTTTAAGTGTGGTGGAATATCGGAAGTGTGGAAGATAAGAAGTTAAGAATATGGGAAGGAGCATGGGAAAAATGGCACTTAAAAAGTGCATTGGGGATTTTACTATTCGGAGATTATTTTGCATACCTCGAAAGATAGGCAAAGTCGTGCCTACAGAGGTTCTACTCATAATCTGGTACAAAAACCTATAATGATATCCTTCTCTTAAATATGCAAACAATACTTCTTGTATAACCATTTCCTTGATTGGTTGATACACTGCTTACCAATTCCCAGCCTGAATTTCCAAGCCGATTTATCTCAGTTTCTAATTTATACACGTCGACTTTTCCGCCTGTAAACCCTTCTGTGTCATAGACATAAGTACAGTATTCATACTTTTCCATCATATTCACTCCTTTCATAATAAAAGCCATACATAAATCAAAGGCTTACCGTTTTACTACAAATACTCCTATTATTACTTGCCATATTTTTCGTCTAATTTCTATTGACTTTTTCTATTGATAAGATAAAATGCTTCCCCAAAATACTAGAACAACGAGTTAATCTATATTAGTTATATACATAATATTTTCTAGATTACTTAATTACTTTCACTTTTCTCTTGTTTTGCTCTCTCAGCTCCATCTTTAAATCCATCAATGAATCCGCAACCTACAAAGCTTAAAGCTACAATTGCACATAAAAAAACACTTATTAGTCTCTTCTTCATAACATTACCCCCTATTTTATATATAATTATACCAATGAAGTAATATTGTTACAATGCCTCCTTAACTCTCTATCATTTAGCAATATTCCCTCTATCTTGCTAAGCTTTTCTTTCTCGTCTTTACTTTTCAGTAGGAATTTTATAGAATTCTCTCACTTTCTTATAATAAGTTCTTTCTTTTTTTATCCTTTATTTTACTTAAGCCTATGGAGGAATAACCCATTATTTTAACTATTTCATTATCTTCTTTTGAAGATTTAAATTTGAAGCTTTAAACATGTCTTTAAAGTTCCACCAATGTACTTTGTGTAAATTTTAATAATCCCTCTTGTAATTACATAAATTTCCAGTAAAATAGTAATTATAAACTGTTTTTATAAAGAGGTGTTACTATGAGAAATCCAAAATCAGAGGTCTTACAGATAAGGCTTTCTGAGCTAGAGAAAAGAGTTATCAAAGAAAAGGCAGAATTACTTGGTATGACTATGACAGATTATATAATAAAGTGTTGTGTATTTAGCAATGCTACAGATATGTTTATTGAAAAGTTCATGAAACCCAGTGTAAAATAGAAGGCTCATTTAAATTAGTTAAGATAAAGAGACTATCTCAAAATAATTTACTAAACTTTATTAAGTGTTAACTTTGTCTATGTTTTTTATAAAATCTTTAGCTGCAAATATATGTTATAAAATTTTCTTAAATATAGGAAATTCCTAAATTGAAACAAAAAATAATCACCAAATTCATCTTAAATACCATAATTTTAAAGATAGGCATTTAAAAATAAATTTGGTGAATAATTCATGCTTAATATAATACAATCAAGGACCTTATGTATCATGTAAAATGAAGTTTTAACATCTATCCCTACAATTTGAGACAGTTGCCGTAAACAGACTTCTAAGTATCAGTATTTTTGATACTTAGAAGTCGTTGTCCTTTAAGGGAAGTCGTTATCCAGGGTCGTAGCCGCTCTTTACTCCCACTTTGAAAAGGATGGGAGTATTAGAGCGGCTAGTCATCGGATAAAATTTACATTCAATAGTCTTATTAAGGCTATTTTACATAGCTGTAAAAGTCCATAAGTTTTCAGTTTCCTTCATAAATACATCTATATCCCATGTTTGGCTACTTCTTATTTTACTATCAGAATCATTTATTATTATCTTGTTATTATCGTCAACTCCAGTTAATACTAGATAATGTCCACCACTAGTAAATGTTCCAGGTCCCATACTTGCTATTATTGGTTGCCCTTTTTTCAAAGTACTTATTATAGCATCCTCAGTTAGTGGTAATTCTTTACTCTTTAATCCAAAATGTCCTGCTCCCTCAGTCATAAGGGTCCAGCTTGAACCTACTCCTTCTACCAAATATCCATTCTCATCACTAAATTCTGCTACGACTTTTGGATTTATGTCTTTATTACCTGTAAGTCCTGCTGCTACCATTGCTAAAGATGTAGGTCCACATCCATTAATGGCAATAAAATCTGAACCATACTTCTCATATCCCCATCTTTCATCCCACTGTATAAAAAGTGGAATTTGCCCCTTTTTATAATCTTTTTTTGTTGATATAACTTTATTTGTTGATGCATCATAATTAGGATAATTTGCAACAAAATCTATGGTCTCATCTTTTTCTGATGCTAATTCTATAAGTTCTCTTGGGTATGAATTTATATCACTTAATATCATACTAACATTAGGATTATTATTTACTTTTTTTAATAAGGTTTGTATTACTGGATCATTTGAATTCTTTACTTCTTCCGGTACTTTAGCTAAATAATCTACTTCTTTCACTTCTTGTGTTTCTTCCTTGCTTATTTGTGCTTTTTCCTTGCCTATTTGTGCTTTTTCCTTGTTGAAATTTGAAATAAATATTATTTCATTAATTCCATAATAACCTATGCATCCTATTAATAATAGTAAAGCTACAATACCTATTATGTATTTAAAATTCTTTTTAGCTTTTCTTTTCCTTCTTTTCTTTTTTGTTTTCATCAAATTGTTCATACTTTTCAACTCCTTAGGTAATAAATTTACACTAATTTTTTCTAAAGTTTATACTGTCTATCTAAAACTTGTAAATTTTTATAATGCTTAGATTGTATAATTAATTACAACAATAAACAGAGTTCTTTGCTTCAGAGGGAGTTCTTACTCCAACTGAAGCTTACTAACAGACTTCTTTAATATCAGTATTTTTGATACTAAGAAGTCGTTATCCTTTAAGAGAAATCGTTATCCAGGGCCGTAGCCACTCTTTACTCCAACTTTTAATAAGATGCGAGTATTAGAGCAACTAGTCATCGGATAAAAAATAAAATCATTATAATTAACTTATGTTAAAATGTAACAACTATAGAAACATTAACAAAAGAGTTTAATTATAATGAATAATAAACATTTTATCATAGAATAAGGAGAAAAAATACTAAAATATTTTTCATTAGTTTTTCTATAACATAAATTGTTAAAAAACTAATGAAAAATATAATCAAGAACCTTATGTATCATGTAAAATGAAGTTTTAATACCTCCACCTACAATTTGAAATAGTTGCCATAAACAGAGTTCTTTGCTTCAGAGGGAGTTTTTACTCCCTCTGAAGCTTACTAACAGACTTCTAAGTATCAGTATTTTTGATACTTAGAAGTTGTTGTCCTTTAGTGGAAATCATTATCCAGGGTCGTATCCACTCTTTACTCCAACTTTTAATAAGATGCGAGTATTAGATCGGCTAGTCATCGGATAAAATTTACATCCTATAGTCTTATTAAGACTATTTTACATAGCTGTAAAAGTCCATAAGTTTTGGGCTTCATTCATAAATACATCTATATCCCATGTTTGGCTACTTTTTATTTTACTATTAGAATCATTTATTATTATCTTGTTATTCCTGTCAACTCCAGTTAATACTAGATAATGTCCTTCACTAGTAAATGTTCCAGGTCCCATACTTGCTATTATTGGTTGCCCTTTTTTCAAAGTACCTATTATAGCCTCCTCATTTAGTGATAATTCCTTACTCTTTAATCCAAAATGTCCTGCTCCCTCAGTCATAAGGGTCCAGCTTGAACCTACTCCATCTACCAAATATCCATTCTCATCACTAAATTCTGCTACGACTTTTGGATTTATGTCTTTATTACCTGTAAGTCCCACTGCTACCATTGCTAAGGATGTAGGTCCACATCCATTAATCGCTATAAAATCTGAACCATACTTTTCGTATCCCCATCTTTCATCCCACTGTATAAAAAGTGGAATTTGTCCCTTTTTATAATCTTTTTTTATAGATATAACTTTATTGGTTGATCCATGATAATTAGGATAATCTGCAACAAAATCTATGGTCTCATCTTTTTCTGATGCTAATTCTATAAGTTCTCTTGGGTATGAATTTATATCACTTAATATCATACTAGCCTTAGGATTATTATTTACTTTTTTTAATAAGTTTTGTATTACTAGATCATTTGAATTCTTCACTTCTTCTGGTACTTTAGCCACATAATAACCTATATATCCTATATATCCTATTAATAGTAAAGCTACAATGCCTATTATGCGTTTAAAAAATTTTTTAGCTTTCCTTTTAATTCTTTTCTTTTTCTTTTTTGTTTTCACTGAATTGTTCATACTTTTCAACTCCCTAGATAATAAATATACACCAATTTTTTTCTAAAATCCATATTACTTGTATAAGACTTGTAAACCCTTATAATTCTTAGATTGTATAATTAATTGCAACAATAAACAGAGTTCTTTGCTTC
>DCDL01000003.1 GCA_002316385.1 Clostridium sp. UBA1056 | reverse complement strand
CCGACGACTCTTACTATTCTACTAGATAATTTCTTATCTGTCAACAACTTTTTTTAAGAAGTTTTTTCTTAAGTTTTTGTTGTTTGTTGCCGCATCTCTTAGCGACATGGATTATCTTATCATGATTTGTCATTACACAAACCATATAATATAATCTCTATATGAAATTATATTTATATATCTTTTATTTTCAATAAAATACTATGTTTTTCTAATATTGATACACTAGGAAAAGTATTCTTTAATTTAATCTAATTATTTAATTTTCTATTGTATTTAACTCATTGTGCTAGTTAAAAGTACTAACAATACACCTATTACTTCTTTATCTTTTAATATCTTTAATGCAATTATTTAAATGATAATACTCTTCACATTACATGAATGAAGCAACTATTTAAAAAGTTAAAAAGCTATATATAGAACTATTTAACTTTTTAAATAGTTCTATATATAAATATTTATATATTTTTATAGTTAAAATTTCCCTACAGTCAGTAGTATCTCAAGTGATTTTCTGTATAGGGACTATATACTTACTAACATGATATGCTACATTTACTAAATTAAATAATCAAAAGATTTTTTTCTAATTATAGATGAAAGACATTAGAACTACTATTATAGTTATTGGTATTCATTAAATAAAAATAGAGATGTCCTAAAATAATTCACTAAACTCTATGAAATGTTGAGCATGTATTTTAATATATAAGTGCATTTTCAACATCAATTTAAAATTTAGCTTATTTTAAGACAACTCCATAATAAGTTATATATTAACTAAATTTATTTGCCTGTAGTTAATATATAGGTTTTAATAAAGTTTATACATTAAATTTGTTTTCAATCCTAGATTATACTATGGAGTATTAATGAATTTTATTTGTTAGAACTTATATATACTTATTTATTATTCCTATAAAATATAACATGATCTCTCCATTTTCCATTTATGTGTAGATATTCTTTGCACACACCTAGTTCGCTAAATCCACATGACTTTAGAACTCTTTGTGATTTTTCATTATCTACTAAAGTTGTAGCTTCTATTCTATGAAGTCCTAAATCTTCATAAGCATATCCTACAACTAGACTAACAGCTTCTTTCATATATCCATTCCCCTGGTATTGTTCATCCATAGAATATCCTATAAATGCACTCTTAAATACACCTTGTACTATATTATATATTCGTATTCTTCCTATCATTTTCTCATCTTTATATATACCAAAGTGAGCTCCTTCCCCTTTAATAAACTCTTTATAATTTTCTATTAGTGATTGCTTTTGAACTTCTATTGTATAAAAGCTTTCATCTCTGTGTGGTTCAAATTTAGATAGAAAGTTTTTATTTCTTGTATAATAATCTAATAGTATTCCAGCATCTTCAGCATTGAGAACTCTTATGCTTATTCTATCTCCCTGAATTGCTAGCTCTTTCTTATATGAATTATTATAAAATTCTTCTTCTACTATTCCAAATAACAAGCTACCTTCATATTTAAACTTTGCTATAATACTATCTGATATATAGCCTTCCAATTGAAATCCTAAGTTTGTAAAGGGAGTTAAACTTATTTTTTCATCACATATAATATTTACTTTATGAAAACCTTTGTTTTTTATTAAATTGTTTAACATTAACTTTATGGCATCTTGTAATGTTTTATTAGCATCTTTTCCACTTTTATAAAACTTCAATTTTATTATTACAACTTTATTATCATCATCTAAATCCAAGATTACAAATCTTCCTACTGTAATTCCAGATGAATCTCTTATTATATACTTATTTGATTCATAAGTCGCATTATTAATACTTACTGCTCTTTCACTGCTCAACTTTATTACCTCCCATTTTGAAAACATTATAGTTTCCTCTATATATTAAGAATATAAATAATATAGAAATACTTAAGCTTATTGGTATTAAATAAAAGGTTTTTGTTGTACCTATAATATCATTTAATCTTCCCATGAGCAGATTTAAAATCATACTTATAGTGCTTGATAATGTTAGAATTAACCCCGTAATATATGAACTATTGTCTTTAAAAACTTTACCAATAGTAGCTACTACTGTAGGATACGCTATTGCAAAAAATAACCCTGCTATGCATATTAAGATAAGAGCACTATGTCCAACACTTAAAGCAATTACTAATAATATAACTGCAACTGTTAAAGAATATAAAACTGCTTGTAAGTAACCTAATTTTTCAGCTACAAACCCACCTAGTAATCTTCCTATTGTAAGTAAAAAGAAAAATGCTGACAAGAACATAGCTCCTCTACTACTAGTAAAGTTATAGCTTTCCATTAGAAAATTAACTATCCAATTAGACATCCCCATCTCTGCAAATACATATGTTCCTAGTCCTATGGCATATATATACATATACTTTTCTTTAAAAGCTAGTGATATATTAACTTTACTTTCTTCTTTAGTAATATTAAATTTAGGAATTTTTATAAAGAAAAATATTATTAATACTGCAATAAAAATCATAGCTATCCCAAAGAATATATTTCTCCAATCTATTCCATTATCTAGAAGACTTCCAATTGCAAATTGTCCTACAGTAGATCCAAATCCATAAAAACAATGAGCTGAATTCATCATTATTGCTTGAAAGGTAATAAATAATACTGGTATTAGAGTATTTACTCCAATCATCACAAACGCAATACCAACATTTATTAAGAACATCCCAATTAATAGTATTGTATAAGTTTTAGAAAAAGCTACTACTAAGACAGATGATACAATAGTAAAAAGTCCAGCACCAATTACCTTTCTCTGTCCAAACTTTTCACATAGTATCCCACCTACATAAGTAAATATTATGTATCCTAAAGAACATACTGATAAAAGCATGCCCATACTTGTATTATTAGTATTAAAAGTCTCCTTAAATACAGGGACAAATATTCCCTTAGTGTTATCGACTATGGCAATTACGGCCATAATAATAAATATAAATATTGTTATGGCAAGGCTTTTGTTTTTTTTCAACAATCTCACTCCTTTTCCAATGATATTATATCATAATTAACATATATTTTATTGGATTGAATTCGTTATTTTTCATACCATCGAAGCAATATCATTAGTTTTTTTCATTATAAATTATTTCTTCTTCACTAGAATTATTCCTTTTGTTATACTTAACATTATGAATAATAGGATATAAATTTTCTTAATTTATATATACTTAAACTGCTCTAATATTTTCAATCATTATAATTATAAAAATAAACTACTATATAGCTTTAATTTATTAATTAATATATAAAGAAGGTGTAACTATGAATAAGAACAATATAAATAAACTTAATCTATTTTTTATGGGATTACAAAATAGATTTAATGAAAACATATCAATTTTTAAGCATATCAATGTAGAATTCGTATCTGGTTTAAAGTCTTTTAAAGGTGAAGCTACTTTAAATGGTGCAGAACTAACTTATAACTTTAATGGTGTTACAAAGAAACTATCTATAGAAAATTTCTTTCATAATATACTTGAACAATGCTTAAACTATGAGGGTTTATCCCTTACATATAGTGAAAGAGGAGAAGTCCTTCTAATAACTGCAGACAATAAAAATGTAACTATGAAGACTATTGATGTAGGTAATTCAAATTTCACTAACGAAGATAATAAAATAAATAAAGAAACCATGCATAATGTTAGTACTTCAACCTTACTAAACCGTAATTACTATATAAAAGTAGGTGAAGCTGATAATCTATTAAAAGAAATAGGTATTATGAGCAAAGAAGGTAAAATAAAAAATGATAAAATAAGAAAATATAATCAAATAGATCATTATGTTGAACTACTTGAAGGTATACTAGATGAACTTCCTAAAAATAAAGTTATTAATATATTAGATTGTGGATGTGGCAAATCCTACTTATCCTTTGTTCTAAACTACTATTTAACTGAGGTTAAAAAGCGAAAATGTCATTTTATTGGTTTAGATTATTCAGAAACTGTAATAGATACCTCTAAAAATATGGCTAAAAACCTTGGATATAGAAACATGGAATTTCATGCTGTTGATATAAAAGATTATAATCCTGATAAGAAAATAAATGTGGTGATCTCTCTACATGCTTGTGATACTGCAACAGATATGGCATTAGCTCTAGGAATAAAAATTGAGTCAGATATAATAATTGCAGTACCATGTTGCCATAGGGAAATACTAAATCAATATTCATACCCGCCATTTAAAAGTATCCTTGATCATGGAGTATTTAAGTCAAGGATGGCTGACATATTAACCGATGGTATGAGATCTTTAATGCTTAAAGCAAAGGGTTATAAAGTTTCTGTGGTAGAATATATATCACCTCTTGAAACGCCTAAAAATTTAATGATTAGAGCTATTAAAGAAAAGGATGAAGATATGGATGCTATGAGCGAATATATGAGTATGATGAGTAGCTTAAATGTGTATCCAGCTTTATATGATTTTTTAAATCAGTGGTAATATTAATCCTTTAATTATAAAAAGAACTTAAGAATTATTTAATAAGTTATAATTCTTAAGTTCTTTTTTCCTAGTAAAAATTTATTATTTAATATATGGATTAATCAATAACCATATATTGCTATTAACTGCATTAATGCACCTATGTTGACATATCTTATTATCTATGCTTAATTTAAACTATAGGATATATTATCCTTAACTTCATATATATTAACAATATATAAAGCTTGTCTAAAATGAAAGGGGATAGTCTCATGGTAAAAAAAGAAGAAATAAAAGGAAGAGTCAACGAGTTAATACCTGAGCTCATAGAATCTATAAAGGAAGCTGTAAGTTTTAGAAGCGTTATAGATGAAGATGATCCTAATTATGTATTTGGTAAAAATATAGATGATTGTCTAAAAAGCACTTTAAAACTATGTGAATCTTTAGGTTTCAAAACTTACTATGATAAGGATGGTTATTATGGCTATGCAGAAGTTGGTGAAGGTGAAGAATTAGTTGGAGTTTTAGGCCACTTAGATGTAGTTCCTGAGGGAGATTTAAACTCTTGGACATACCCTCCATATGAATTAACCATAGTTGATGATAAAATATATGGAAGAGGAACTCAAGATGATAAAGGACCTACTATAGCTTGTATATATGCAGTAAAAGCTTTATTAGACTTAGGAATAAAATTTAATAAAAGAATAAGATTTATATTTGGAACTGACGAAGAAAATCTTTGGAGAGGTATTAATAAGTATAAAGAGAATGGTGAAGAAATTCCTACTATGGGAATAACTCCTGATAGTGAGTTCTTCTGTATAAATGCAGAAAAGGGCTTACTTCAATCAACTTTAACTTGCAAAAAAAGTTCTGATTTAATTCTAAGTGCTGGAAATGCATTTAACTCAGTCCCTGACAATGCTACCTACACAGAAACTTCTGAAGAAATCAATTCTTTAAAAGATATATTAGATAGTTTAAATTATAAATATACCTTAAATGAAAACTCTATTTCAGTAATTGGAAAAGGTGTTCACTCTGCAGATAGTGCTGAAGGTATAAATGCCATTTCTAGACTTGCTATAGCTTTAGAGAAAATGGGCTCTACTTCTAACTCAATAAAATTCATAGCTAATGTTATTGGAGAAGATGTTGCTATTAAAAATCTAGTACCTACCTGTGAAGATGTATCTGGCAAACTAACTGTAAATGTAGGTAAAATTGATTTAAATGAAGATACAGAAACTATCTCTTTAGATATTAGGATTCCTGTTACTTATAAAAAAGAAGATATAGTTAATCCTATAAAGGAAAAAGCTTTAGAATATGGTTTAGAATATAATGAATTTGATTGGATGGATTCTATATATGTTCCTGCTGATCATTTCTTAATTAAAACATTAAAGGAAGTATATGATGAGGAAACTGGATATAATGGAGTACCTGAATCATCTGGTGGAGCTACTTATGCTAGAGCCATAGATAACTGTGTAGCCTTTGGTATGGTATTCCCTACATCAGAAAAAACAGAACATCAGCCTAATGAATTTATAACTATGCATGATTTAGTTAAAGCTACAGAGATTTACGCTTTAGCATTATACAAATTAGTTAAGTAAATATATTTATTTATAATTAAAATCCGTCAATATTAAAATACTTGACGGATTTTTTATATAGCTTAAAACTATAAATTTTGAATATATAATTTTTATATTAGCTTTATACTATATTGTTTATGGTTAAACTTCTTTAAGTAAGTCATTTATTACTTCTCCACCAATTATCATTCCTGCTACTGGTGGTACAAAAGATATACTACCTGGTATCTGCCTTTTTATTGCACATTTTTTGCTTCCACCTGTACACACACATCCTGTTTTACAAGTAACCACATCTTCTTGCTTTGGCTTTGTAGGTATTTCTTCAGAATAAACTACTTTAAGAGATTTAATATCTCTTTTTCTAAGTTCATATCTCATAACTTTAGCAAGTGGACATACTTTAGTATCATATATATCTACAATTTTAAATTGTGTAGGATCAAATTTATTTCCTGTTCCCATAGAACACATTATTTTTATACCTTTTTCATTACAATACTCTACTAGCGCAATTTTAGCTGATACAGTATCTATAGCATCTACTACATAGTCGATATCATCAGTAATTATTTCTGGAATATTTTCTTTAGTAACAAAAACTTGATGAGTTATAACATTACACTTTTTATTAATCGAAAGAACCCTATCTTTCATAGCTTCAACCTTTACTTTTCCTACAGTATCATAGGTTGCATGAATTTGTCTATTTAGATTAGTTAAACAAATAGTATCATCATCAACTAAAACAATAGTTCCAACGCCTGCTCTTACTAAAGCTTCCACTGTAAAACTTCCTACTCCACCTATTCCAAATACTATAACTTTACTATCTCTTAATTTATTTAAACCATCTTTTCCTATTAACAACTCTGTTCTTGATAATGAATGTTGTAACATTTTTGCATCTCCTTAATATGTGGTATTTATTATATAACCTTAAAGATATTTTTAACTAATCATCTCAAATTATAAATAAACACGTAAATTTTTATTACTTGAACATATCAATTTTATATTCTTTACTAATATAATTCAACTATGTATTTATGTATTTATATAAAATATTCTCCAGATCACACTGAACCTTTTTAAACTAAAAAAAGCTAAACTCTAAAAAGTATAATTACTTTCTTAGGGTTTAGCCTTTTATTTAGATAAGATATAAATAAGTTTTACCTTTAATTTACCTTAGCTTAATTCGTGAACAAATATTCCACTTCTTAATTTTGGTTCAAACCAAGTTGATTTAGGAGGCATAACTTCTCCAGCATCAGCAATGTTCATAAGCTCTTCTATGCTTGTTGGGTTCATAGAGAAAGCAACCTTCATGCCTTCAGCTACTCTTCTTTCAAGCTCTTTAAGACCTCTTATTCCACCAACAAAATCTATTCTATCACTCGTTCTTGGATCTTCTATAGCAAGTATTGGTCTTAGAAGGTTTTCTTGTAGTATAGATACATCTAAACTCTTAACTGGATCTTTTGAATCATAAGTTCCATCTAGAGCAGTTAACTTATACCACTTATTATCTAAATACATTCCAAAATGACCTTTTCCTTCTGGTCTGTATTGTCCTTCTCCTTTATACTCTTCTACTGAGAACTTCTCAGCAGCTTTCTTTAAGAACTCTTCGCTAGAATTTCCGTTTAAATCTTTTACTACTCTATTATAATCCATTACATATAAATCATCTGCTGGGAATATAACTGATAGGAAGAAGTTGAATTCTTCTTCGCCTGTGTAGTTAGGATTTGCTTCTCTTCTCATTTTACCAACTTTTACAGCAGAAGCTGCTCTGTGGTGACCATCAGCTATATAAAGATATTTAACAGATTTAAATAACTCTTCTAATCTCTTTACAGTTTCAGCGTCATCTATACCCCATACAATGTGAGATATTCCATCTTCAGAAACAAAGTTGTATTCTGGATCTTTAGCAGTCCATGTAGCAACTATTTCATCGATTTCTCCTACATTCTTGTATGTTAAGAATATTGGACCTGTATTTGCATTACAATAGTCAACGTGATTAATTCTATCTTGCTCTTTTTCCGCTCTAGTATGTTCATGCTTTTTGATTATATCGTTCATATAATCATCTATAGAAGTACATCCAACTATACCAGTTTGAACTCTTCCATCCATGATTTGTCTATAAATATACATGCTTGGAGCATTATCTTGAATATAAGTTCCATCTTCTCTCATTTTGTCTAAAGTTTTTCTAGCTGTTTTATAAACTATTTCATCATATTGATTAGTTTCTACTGGTAAATCAATTTGAGCCTTATCAACATGTAAGAAAGAGTAAGGATTTCCTTTAACCATTTCCCTTGCTTCTTCTGTGTTCATAACATCATAAGGAAGAGCTGCTACTTTATCAACTAACTCTTTTGTTGGTCTTATGCCTTTAAAAGGTCTTACAACTGCCATATTATTTCCTCCTACGTAATTAATATTATTTAAAGAAATCAAATATAGTTTGAACTATTTCTTCACCTATTCTTGTTTGAGCTTCTACTGTAGCTGCACCTATGTGTGGTGTAACTGATACTCTTGGATGGTTAACTAATTCTTCATTCTTAGTTGGTTCAACTTCGAATACGTCAATACCTGCACCTCTTAGTTTTCCGTTATTTAAAGCTTCAAGTAAAGCTGCTTCATCTACAACTCCACCTCTAGCACAGTTAATTAGTATAGCTCCATCTTTCATCATATCAAGTTGAGATTTGCTAATTGTAGCACCTTGCTCTTTTATAAATGGTATGTGAAGCGATACATAATCAGAATTAGCTAATACTTCTTCTAAAGTACCAAATTCATATTTATCATATCCTTCAGCTTTACCAAGGATGTCTGTGTACATAATTTTCATTCCTAATACTTCAGCTTTTTCAGCTAGGCATTTAGAAATTCTTCCGAATCCTATTAATCCTAAAGTTTTTCCGCTTAACTCAATACCTTCATATTTTTTCTTTTCCCATTTTCCTTCTCTCATAGTAACATTTGCAGTACTTACAAATCTAGAAACTGCAAACATATGAGCTAGTGCAAGTTCTGCAACTGATGCACTACTAGAGTTAGGAGTGTTAGCAACTCTTATTCCTTTTTCAGTAGCATATGCTACATCTATGTTATCTACACCTACTCCACCACGGATTACTAATTTTAATCTTCCTGTTTCACAAGCTTTATCTATTATTGGTTGTCTAACCTTTGTAGCACTTCTTACTACTACTACATCAAAGTTTTGTAAAGCTACTCCTAATTCCTCAGGCTCATAGAATTTTTCTATAACTTCATATCCATTATCCTTTAATGCCTGTACTCCACTTTTTTCCATGCCGTCAGTAACTAATACTCTTATCATGATTATACCCTCCTAAAATAAAATTAATTTATAATTAATTATCTAATGATTAGCTTTATTTAGTATAAGTAATAAACGTATACCTACTAAATCTATATTATTAATTGAAAATTAAGAAGGGAATTACCCCTTCTTAATTGTTTATGTTTATTATTCAAGTCCTAATATTTCATTAATGTTCTTTAATAACTCTTCAATTTCTGCTGGAGTAGTTTCTGCCATATGAGCTATTCTGAAAGTCTTGTCTTTTAACTTTCCATATCCATTAGAAATTTGATATCCTCTTTCTCCTAGAGCTTTATTTAAAGCTGCAACATCAATATTTCTAGTATTCTTTATGTTAGTTAAAGTGTTAGACATATATCTTTCATCTGGTAATATTTCAAAGTATTTTCTAGCCCATGCTCTAACAATTTCTCCACCTGCTATATGTCTTGCATATCTATTTTCAAGACCTTCTTTGTTTATTATCTTATCAAGTTGATATTCTAATGCAAACATGTGAGATAATGAAGGTGTTGAAGGATATTGATAGTCTTTCTTTTGAATGTATTCATATAATCCTAAAAGATCTAAGTATATTCCCCTATGTGGAACTTGTTTAGCTCTCTCTATAGCTTTCTTAGAGAAAGTACACATTGACATTCCTGGAGGAAGTCCTATAGCTTTTTGAGTCGATGTTATACAGATGTCAACTCCCCATTCATCTACTTTTAATTCTGTTCCTGCAGCTGAGCTTACAGTATCTAAGCAGAATACAACATCTGGATATTTTTTTACTACTTTAGCTATTTCATCTAGTGGGTTCATAACACCAGTTGAAGTTTCATTGTGAGTAACTGTTATTAAGTCATATTTTCCAGTTGCTAAAACTTCATCTACTTGTTCTGGAGTTGTTGGTTGACCCCATTCAACTTCATATAAGTCAGCTGGTACATTGTTAGCTACAGCCATTTCATACCATCTCTTACCAAAAGCACCTACAGCAAAAACTGCAGCTCTTTTAGCTGTGCATGAACGTATAGCACCTTCCATAAGTCCACTACCAGAAGTAGTTGAAAGTAATATTTCTTCCTTTGTATTGAAGATAACTCTCATGTAATCACTAATTTGTCTTTGTACTCTTGATGCCTCTTTGCTTCTGTGTCCTATCATAGGTGTAGCCATTTTTTCTAATACATCTGGTGCCACATCTACTGGACCTGGTATAAATAATCTCTTGTGCATGATTAACCCTCCTAAAATAAATGTAAACTTTATCATTTCCAATATTTGAATTGAAATCAATTACATTTTAACATTTTTCTATAGCTTTCTCAACTATATTAGATTAAATATTGGGATATATTATTACAATTTAAATTTCTATAAACATTCTGGGAATATAATCCTTAATTTAATCTAATATTTTCATATATCCTATCAGATACATCTTTATCACAGCATAATCTTACAAAGATAGAGCAATTATTACAACTTTTTTCTATCTGTATAAGTATTTTATCTGGATAATATGATATCTCATTATGGAATGAACAGTTTTGAGCAATTCTACTTTTAATCTCATTAAATACAATTAATTTAACACTCACTATACATCATAATAATATATCTTTTGCACTCTTCCCTATTTTATACCTACTACCCCTAAAATTAATAATCAAAACAATCTAAAACAGACTCAGTCTCTCTACAATATCTTACTGTTAAGCATTGACCTAAATTTCTAGGACACTTTTTACACATACAGTTAACTTCTTTTCCATCACACTTATTTTGCTTAAAGTCAGGACATTTTTCACAATTATAAACTACTATATCCATTACCATTTTTATTTCCTCTTTTCATTTTCAAATATTGTATTATTATTTGATCTACATAAATAAACTAATTTATAAAATAATATTAAGTATACCTTAAACCTCTACCTATAATTAATATAATTGTAATATAAATACTATATTTATAGCTAATAAAAATTGATATAATATATAAGTAAAGCCTTATGTATATTTAAAATATACACCTTTATTTTTCAGGTGTAAATAAATTCAAAGGAGTTGATTATTATAAAAGACTTTACCGCTAAAATTCCACTTCCATACAAGCTATTCTTATGTCTTAGTGGAATATTGATAATAGTATCTTTTCTTTTTAATTCACCAAGTGAAATAGTACTAGGTTTAAGAAATATAATCTTAAATCCAGATATCCTCATAACAGATTACATGGAAATCGGCGGTGTTGGTGCCACTTTTATAAACTGTGCACTTTTAATTATAGTCTATATTACCATGCTAATTTTCTTAAACGTTAAACCTTCTGGAACCATAATTGCAGGTGTATTTACAGTAAGTGGTTTTTCTCTATTCGGTAAAAACATTTTAAATATCTGGCCAATCATATTTGGTATTTGGTTATATTCTAGATTCCAGAAAGAAAGCTTTTCTAATTATATAGTTACTGCCCTTTTTGGAACCACTTTATCTCCAGCTCTAATTCAACTTGTAGGTGCTAATACTGTTCCCATCTATATCTCTATTCTAACTGGTATTCTTGTTAGCATTATAATAGGATTTTTGCTTCCACCTTTAGCTTCTGCTTGTATGAGAATACACCAAGGATATAGCCTTTATAATGTAGGTTTAGCTGCAGGGCTGATTGGTACAATATTAATGTCTTTACTTAGAGCTTTTGGAATTGACTTTCAAAGTAGACTTATATGGTCTACAGGCAACAATGTTCCTTTTATGATATTATTTTCGATAATTTTTTTAACTATGATAATTTTAGGTTTTCACTATAATGGTAATACCTTTAAGAATACTTTAAAAATCATGAGACACTCTGGTAGATTACTTACAGATTTTTATCTTATTTTTGGTGAGGGTATCACTTTGATAAATATGGGTATCCTAGGTCTATTTTCAATGTTTTTAGTAGTTCTAGTAAATGGTGACTTGAATGGTCCTACTTTAGGTGGTATATTAACTATTGTTGGGTTTGGAGCCTTTGGTAAGCATCTAAAAAATATAATTCCTATAATGCTTGGTATAATATTATGTACCTTCTTTAACATTTGGAAAATAAACTCACCTAGTGTTATCCTAAGTCTACTCTTTGGTACAACATTAGCTCCAATTGCAGGTTCTTTTGGATGGCTATGGGGAGTAATTGCAGGAGTTTTACATGCTTGCTTAGTAATGAATATTACATACTTACATGGTGGAATGATTCTATATAATAATGGTTTCTCTGGAGGCCTTGTATGTATGTTCTTACTACCATTAATTTCTGCATTTAGAAAGGAATATTAATTATGAAACACTTACGTCAAAGAAATATAAAAATACTTAGTGAGCTAACTAGCTACTTAGTTAGAATTGGCTGTAGTGACCTACACATAGATTTTAATACTAAGGGTGATATTACCTATATCAGTTTTACCAGTGTAAATCCTGATATTAGTGAAAAAACTCTTAAAGATTTGATTAATCAACTAAATATGCCAAGGAGACAAGATATTGAAGAATATTATTGGGCTCTTAATGGCGATGATGACTTTACTTCTGAGCTGAGCTTAGTTGGAATGATGACAGATTCAGTTGATGTGAATTATACTGATAATGTATTAAAAATTAATTTAACTAGACTAAAATAGTATTCTAATAGTTTTACAAATTGTATTATGAAAAAATAAGTATAGGTAAACTTTGTTGTCTATACATTATTTTTTTTGAATATTAATTTATCTCTTTATATCTTTAGCTAATAGGGCTACTCCAATGGCTCCAGCAAACATGTAAAACATATAGTTCCACCTTTTATCAAAATCTTTAATTAATTTTCTATATAAATAAAATATCTTTAAAAGAGCCCAACATATACGTTGAGCAATGAAAAGGAAAATATTATGTTTTAGAAATTATTTAAATATCTGATTACAATAATATATTATCATATTGATGCCACTTATAGATTTTGAATTTTAAATAGTATTAATATCTTCTATTATAGAGTTAAATAGATAACAATACTTCTACAGGATTATTAAGCTCTATAAAGTTCTCACCCACATTACACTCATAAGCAAATACATCAACACCATTACTCTTAGCAAATCTCAAAGCATCAGAAAAAGCTTTATCCATTTTTTCATTAGGTCTAAATGTAATTATATTCTCCATCTGAATTAAAAATAGGACTCCTGCACCTTTACCCGAGTTTTTAACTTCTATTAACTCTAAGAGATGCTTACGACCTCTATCTGTAGGTGCATCTGGAAACATACTATGTCCATCTTCCTCTAAAGTTACACCCTTAACTTCTAAGAAATATTCCTCTCCGTTATCATTAGTTAACTTAAAATCAAATCTACTATTACCAAAGGTTTTCTCCCTACATATAGTTGTATAGCTTTCTAAGCCATTAATCTTCTTATTTATTAATGCTTCTTCCACTATTTTGTTTGGAGCTTGAGAATCTATATTTATTAGCTTTCCATTCTTATATCCACCAATTAAGCTAAATCTAGTCTTTCTATTAACTCCATTCTCCGCTCTTATTAAAACCCTACACCCAGGAATCAGAATCTCTCTACATCTTCCTGTATTAGGTACATGAACTAATTCTTCTTTACCATCTATAATCACATATCCCTGAAACCTATTAGGCCTTCTCACGAATTCGACAACTTTAGTTTCTTTATCAAATATCATCGTTTATCCTCCATACTTATCTAAAGCTTATGATACGCTTTTATTTAATAATATTTATCCACATATGAGTAACCCTCTTTAAAATTTATCCACTTATAATTCTAATATGCTATTGCTTATATAAATTTATAAGCTTTTATCCACAACTTTATTTAGTTATACTACATTGAAATAAATTTAATATAAAAAGTAGTATGTAATGATCAGATTATTTATAATAGACCTACCATTTGATTTTTTGTCTTGTTTTATTAAATATTTTCATATAAATTCTTCTTTCCAATAAATATATAATAAAATATCATAACCATAATATTTTATTATATCATAAAAAACCTCCCGTTTTCACAAACAGAAGGTTTTTCTATCTATATTTTCTGGGGTGGACGATGGGACTCGAACCCACGACAACCAGAACCACAATCTGGCGCTCTACCAACTGAACTACGTCCACCATATTTGGAGCGGGTGAAGGGAATCGAACCCTCGTAACTAGCTTGGAAGGCTAGCACTCTACCATTGAGTTACACCCGCGTATTGGAGCGGAAGACGAGATTCGAACTCGCGACGTTCACCTTGGCAAGGTGACGCTCTACCACTGAGCCACTCCCGCATAATTAAAAACTTCTTTTTATACATAAAAATAACTGAATAACAATATCTGTGCTTATCTAACTTAGCCCATATCTAATTCAGTATATTAATTTATCATATTGGTGGCTCACCGGGGGATCG
>DCDL01000011.1:8880-11128 GCA_002316385.1 Clostridium sp. UBA1056 | reverse complement strand
GATAGTAGCACTATCTAAGGGTTCTGATAACGCAGTACAAACAGAGTTCTTTGCTTCAGAGGGGGTTTTTATCCCACTGAAGCTTACTAACAGAATTCTTAGTATCAGTATTTTTAATACTTAGAATTCGTTGTCCTTTAGGGGAAATCGTTATCTATGGTCGTAGCCGCTCTTTACTCCCACTTTAAAGAAGATGGGAGTATTAGAACGGGTAGTCATCAGATAACACAAAATAGATGAGCATTCTGACTTATTTATTTTTTGAAGATGCCTTAATGGAGATGTACATTATAGTTATCGCTATAAGGTAATATAATTAACAATTTAAGTTTAATATAATCATATATAGGTATATAATATATATGATTTTAAATTTGCAAATA
Organism: Clostridium sp. UBA1056; assembly: GCA_002316385.1. Lineage (GTDB taxonomy): Bacteria > Bacillota > Clostridia > Clostridiales > Clostridiaceae > Clostridium_J. The sequence goes on along the minus strand of DCDL01000011.1, from coordinate 10,745 downwards.
ATGTGTATATAAAATAATAAAAAGCTAGTACATAGTTTAATAAAGAGATAGGTGATAAAGGCATGTATGAGTATATAAAAGGAATTTTTAAGTCTATAGGGAAGGAATATATAGTTGTTGAATGTGGCAATATTGGATACAAGATTTTTACATCAGGTAGTACAATTTCTAATATGCCAGCAATAGATCAACCAGTAAAGATTTACACTCATCAAATTGTAAGAGAAGATTTTATTGGACTTTATGGTTTCTTAACTAAAGAAGAAATATCCATGTTTAATCTTCTTATTTCAATTAATGGGGTGGGTCCTAAGGCGGCTCTGTCTCTTATGTCGATTGCTAATGTTTCAACACTAAAGTATGCTATAATCACTGATGATGATAAACTAATAACCAAGGCACCAGGCATTGGTAAAAAAACTGCCCAAAGAATTATATTAGAGCTTAAAGATAAGATAAATTTAGGAGAAGCTATACAAGATGGAGTAGTTATCAATCCAATTGATATAGATAATGAAAAACTATCAGAAGCAGTGGGAGCACTTATGGCTCTTGGATACTCTGATAAAGAAGCAGAAAAGGCATTAGAAAAAGCCGATAGAAGTAAGAATGTTGAAGAGATCATAAAGCAATGCTTAAAGATTTTAATGGGATAGCAAGATTATAGATATTAGACTTTTAAGAGTTTTATAATTAAGGAGGGGGATTATGGAAGATAGATTTATTACATCTAATATTGTTGAGGAAGATATGGAAGTAGAATATTCCCTAAGACCTCAACGTCTTAAGGAATATATAGGACAGGAAAAAGTTAAGAGTAAGCTTGATATATTTTTAAAAGCTGCAAAGATGAGAAATGAGGCTTTAGATCATGTACTTTTATATGGTCCACCAGGACTAGGAAAAACTACATTGGCTAATATAGTGGCAAAGGAAATGGGAGGAAATCTAAAGATTACCTCTGGACCAGCTATAGAAAGGGCTGGTGATTTGGCAGCACTATTAACTAACTTAAATACTAATGATGTATTATTCATAGATGAAATTCATAGATTGAATAGATCAGTGGAAGAGATCTTATATCCTGCTATGGAGGATTTTGCACTAGATATTGTTATTGGTAAGGGAGCAGCAGCAAAATCTATAAGACTTGACTTACCTAAGTTCACGCTAATAGGAGCAACTACAAGAGTAGGACTTTTGACAGCACCTTTACGAGATAGGTTTGGAGTACTATGCTCGATGGAATATTATAATCATGATGAGCTTAAGGAAATTATTTTAAGATCTTCTGATATATTAGGAGTTAAAATTGATAATGAAGGTGCTTTAAGTCTAGGAATGAGATCTAGAGGAACTCCAAGAATAGCCAATAGACTATTAAAAAGAGTTAGAGATTACTCTATGGTTAAAGGCATAGATATAATTGATAGTAATATGGTAGAACAGGCTGCAGAGCTTTTGGAAGTAGATAAAGAAGGCTTTGATAGATTAGATAATAAAATACTAGAGTCTATAATAGATAACTTTAATGGTGGGCCAGTAGGGGTTGAAACTCTATCCTATTTTATAGGGGAAGAGGTAAGTACCATAGAAGATGTGTATGAACCTTATCTTATCCAAAGAGGGTTTATTGTGAGAACTCCAAGAGGGAGAATAGCAGCTAAAAAAGCCTATAACCATTTAGGGAGAGTTATTCCGGATCATCTTTTATAGAAATAGTAATATAAATAAGAAGTTCATAGTATATGCATATAAAAGTTATAAAAATTTTTATGAATATACAAAATAGATATAGTAGGATATAAAAATAGATTGTAGTATTATGTTGTAATTAAGGCATGTGAAAATAAATAATAGACCAA
>DCDL01000011.1:0-8872 GCA_002316385.1 Clostridium sp. UBA1056 | reverse complement strand
TCTATTATTTATTTGATAGTGCCTAAATAGAGAGAATAGGGAAGTGTATAAGCTTTGAAAGTAAAGGATTTTTATTTTGATTTGCCAAAGGAATTAATAGCTCAACATCCTTTAGAAAAAAGAGATGAATCTAAGTTAATGGTTCTAAATAAAAAAAATGGTGAAGTAGAACATAAAGTATTTAAGGATATCATAGATTATTTAAATCCAGGAGACTGTCTTGTGTTAAATGATACAAGAGTTATGCCAGCTAGGCTTTATGGAGCTAAAGAAGGTTCTGGTGGTAAAATGGAGTTTTTACTTCTAAAAAGATATGAAGATGATATATGGGAAACTTTAGTTAAGCCTGGTAAAAGAGGAAAAGTCGGAGCTAAATTTATCTTTGGTAATGGAGAGCTAAAGGCTGAAATAGTAGAAGTTTTAGATAATGGAAATAGAAAAGTAAAATTCTATTATGATGGTATATTTGAAGAAGTATTGGATAGACTTGGAGAGATGCCACTACCACCATATATAGAAGAAAAATTAGAGGATAGAGAAAGATACCAAACGGTTTATTCAAGGGAAGTTGGATCTGCAGCAGCGCCTACAGCTGGATTACACTTTACAGAGGAATTACTTCAGGCTATCAGAGAAAAGGGAATAAGTATTGCCTTTGTTACTCTGCATGTAGGTCTTGGAACCTTTAGACCTGTGAAGGTGGAAGATATTCAAGAGCATGAAATGCATTCTGAGTATTATATTTTAGATAAAAAAAATGCTGAGATAATAAACAATACTAAGAAAAGTGGAAAAAGAGTTATAGCTGTAGGAACAACATCTAATAGGACTCTTGAGAGTATAGCTAATGAAGATGGCGAAGTTAAAGAACAATCAGGATATACTAGTATATTCATATATCCAGGTTATAAGTTCAAAATAGTAGATGCCATAATAACTAATTTCCATTTGCCAGAGTCTACGTTAATAATGCTTATAAGTGCATTTTCAACTAGAGAAATAGTTATGAATGCTTATAAAATTGCAGTAGAAAATAAATATAGATTCTTTAGCTTTGGAGATGCTATGTTTATCCATTAATAGGAAGGACGATGAATAGGTGTATAAATTATTAAAAAAGAGTGGGAAAGTTAGACGTGGGGAATTTGTTACTCCTCATGGTACAATACAGACTCCTGTATTCATGAATGTTGGTACTCTAGCTGCCATAAAGGGAGCAGTATCATCTATGGATTTAAAGGAAATAGGATGCCAGGTAGAATTATCTAATACATATCATCTTCATTTAAGACCAGGAGATGAAGTAGTTAAAAACATGGGAGGACTTCATGAGTTTATGAATTGGGATAGACCGATTCTTACAGATTCAGGTGGTTTTCAAGTATTCTCATTAGCAAGTATGAGAAAAATTAAAGAAGAGGGTGTATATTTTAGCTCTCATATTGATGGTAGAAAAATATTTATGGGACCTGAAGAAAGTATGAGAATTCAAAGTAACCTAGCTTCAACTATTGCTATGGCATTTGATGAATGCATACCAAATCCATCTTCAAGAGAATATGTAGAAAAGTCTGTAGCAAGAACTACTAGATGGCTTGAAAGATGTAAAGCTGAAATGGAAAGATTAAATGCAGATTCTAATACTATAAATAAAAAACAGATGTTATTTGGTATAAATCAAGGTGGAGTTTATGAAGATATTAGAATAGAACATGCTAAAACTATTAGAAAGCTGGATCTTGATGGGTATGCAATTGGGGGATTAGCTGTTGGTGAAACCCATGAAGAAATGTACAGAATTATAGATGCAGTAGTTCCATATCTTCCAGAGGATAAGCCAATATATCTTATGGGAGTTGGAACTCCTGCAAATATATTAGAGGCAGTTTCAAGAGGAGTAGATTTCTTTGATTGTGTATTACCTGCTAGAAATGGAAGGCATGGACATGTGTTTACCAAGTATGGTAAAATAAACATCATGAATGCTAAATATGAGTTAGATAAAAGTCCTATAGATGAAGGTTGTGATTGTCCAGCTTGCAGACATTATACAAGAGGATACATAAGACATTTATTTAAGGCAAAGGAAATGTTAGCAATGAGACTTTGCGTACTTCATAACTTGTATTTCTATAATAAGTTAATGGAAGACATAAGAAATGCAATAGATGGAGACTACTTTGAAGACTTTAAAAATCAAAGACTTTCAGAGTGGGGTATAAAATAATTAGGTATCTATTAATTTAATATATACATAACTAGTGAAAGGAGAGATATTATGCAAAACTTAATGGCGTTTATTCCAATGGTACTTGTATTTGTATTATTTTATTTCATGATTTTCATGCCAGAAAAGAAGAGAAAGAAAGAATATAATAATATGTTAAGCTCTTTAGCAGTAAATGACGAAATTATGACTAAAGGTGGAATCATGGGAAGAATAATAAATATCCAAGAGGATTATGTTATTTTAGAAAGTGGTCCAGATAGAGCGAGAATAAAAATGAGCAAACTTGGTATTGCTTCAGTTACAAAATCAGCTAACGAATCAGTAGAAACCAAGGAATAATCATCATAAATCCCCTTATATAAACATATTAATTAATATAAGGGGGTTTTGGGTATGTATAAAAAGTTTGATTATTCATCTATTGGAGTAGGGGTGCTGAGAGCATCAATTTTGACAGTAATTTGTGTTCTAGTATATTCATTAGTTACATCATATTTGCCATTTAGCAACACAGTTACATCAGTATTTTTAGTTGTAGTTACCTTAGCTAGTGTGGTATATGGAGCTATATATGCTACATTGAAAATGGGAAGTAAAGGATGGCTAGTAGGATTACTAGTAGCAGTATTTTATATGTTAATACTTTATATAGTATCCTTATGCTTTGGAAATAACTTGGCATTAGGAGGAAAAGATGTGCTTAGGTTAATCTTAGCATTAGCGGCAGGATCACTGTCAGGAATGTTAGGAGTGAATCTATAGATATTATTAATTTTAGGAGGAATAGGAATGAAACATATAAAGACTATCAACAAATCTAACATTAAAGAAAGTTTAAAAAAACCAGGTTGTAAAGAGTGTGCTAACTCATGTCAATCAGCTTGCAAAACTTCTTGTACAGTAGCTAATTTAGAGTGTGAAAACTAATCATTTTAAAGGCAGTAACAAAAAGTTACTGCTTTATGCTTAGTTAGGAGGAAAAGAATGGAATTAATTCATAAGTTTAGACAAGGCAATGATTTTTATGTTATAGATGTGAATTCAGGTGCAGTTCATGAAGTGGATGAGCTTGTATATGACATGTTAGACTCAGATAAACTTACAACTAAAGATGAGTTAAAAGAAATATATAAGGGTAAATACTCCAGTGAAGAAATTGATGAAGTATATGAGGAATTACAATCTTTAGTTGATGAAGAAATACTATATTCTAAAGATTTATATGAGAACATAGCAATGATGAGTGGACAAGCAGAAGTAGCTATTAAAGCACTTTGTCTTAATATAATTCATGATTGTAATTTAAAGTGCAAATATTGTTTTGCTGATGAGGGAGAATATAAGGGTTGTAGAAAAACCATGAGTGCGCAAACTGGTAAAGACGCTATAGATTTTGTTATTAAAAACTCAGGGAAAAGAAGAAACATAGAAGTTGACTTATTTGGTGGAGAGCCTCTTATGGCATTTGACATCATAAAGGAAATAGTAGACTATGGTAGAGAACAAGAGAAGATTCATAATAAAAACATTAGATTTACTATGACTACTAATGCTACTCTTTTAAATGATGAAATAATGGACTACTTAGACAAAAACATGGGAAATATAATTTTAAGTATAGATGGTAGGAAAGAAGTCAATGATAAAGTAAGGATAAGGTTTGATGGAAATGGTACCTATGATTCTATATTACCAAAGATAAAGAAAATGGTAGATATAAGAGATAAATCTAAAACTTATTATGTAAGAGGTACTTTTACAAGAGAAAATACAGACTTCTTTGAAGATGTGAAGCATATGGTAGAGCTAGGTTTTGATGAAGTATCTATTGAGCCAGTGGTACTTCCAGAGGAACATGAGCTTTCATTAAGAGAAGAAGATCTTTCTACAATTTTTGATCAATATGATGAGTTATATGAATATATGGTTGAAAAATATGAAGCAGGAAAACCATTTAAATTCTATCACTTTAATGTAGATTTACAAGGTGGTCCATGCATCTATAAGAGAATATCAGGATGTGGAGCTGGACATGAGTATGTAGCAGTTACTCCAGATGGAGAGGTATATCCTTGTCATCAGTTTGTAGGTAATAAAGATTTCCTTATGGGAGATATATATGAAGGGGTTAAAGACTTTTCTATAGTTCAAAACCTTAAGGACGCACATATATATAATAAGCCTACATGTAAAAATTGCTGGGCAAGATTCTACTGTAGTGGAGGATGCCAAGCTAACAACTTTAACTTTAATGGAGATGTCCATGTGCCATATGAATTAGGTTGTAAAATGCAAAAGAAGAGAATAGAGTGTGCTATTGCTTTAAAAGCTAAAACAATGAATAAATAATTGTGCTTTAAAGGATAGAATTAAAGATTCTATCCTAATTTTAAGAAAAAATCAGAAATATGCAGAAAATTAAACTATATATACTTGATTTTATCCATAAAATGCCTGTAAAATAAATAATTAATAGGACATTTAGAAAAATACAATTAAATAACAAGAAAGGGGATAACCATGAAGAAAAAAAGTAGAAAAAGTAGAATTCTAGTTATCATAGCAATAATATTAATAGGTCTTCTTGCATACTGTGGCCTTTATGGAGTGAATTTGGGTAATTATAGAATTAAAACTTTTGAAAGTAACATTGATAAGGGCTTAGACTTAGTAGGAGGAACTTCTCTTTTAATGGAAATAAAGGAGGAGAAGGTAGATCAATCTGTTATAGAGAGAACTATAGAGCTTATTTCTATGAGAATAAATAAAGAAGGAGTAAGTGAAATTCCTATAACTCAGGAAGGTGAAAATAGAATAAGAATAGAAATACCAGGTGAGTTTGATACAGATAAGGTTTTAGAGACAATTGGGAAGACTGGGGAATTGACCTTTGAAGATCCTGATGGCAATGTACTTTTAACAGGTAAAGAAGTTAAAGAAGCAGGATCCTATATTTCACAAGATAATAAGTATATTGTTAGTCTTGAATTGAATGAAGAAGGAACAGAAAAGTTTGCTGAGGCAACTAAGAATTTATTAAATAAAAACATAGCTATAAAGATGGACGGTGAAGTTTTAACTAATCCAACTGTCAATGCTGTTATAACTGATGGAAAGGCAGTTATTGAAGGGATGAGTTCTTTAGAAGAAGCGAATTCTATTGCAAGTATCATAACTTCAGGAGCACTTCCAGTAAAATTAGAAGTAAGCTCAGTTAAAACTGTAGGTCCAACTATTGGAGCTGAGGCTTTATCTCTTAGTAAGAAGGCTGCAATGATTGGGATAGCTTGTATTATATTATTTATGATTGCGTACTATAGAGTACCAGGAATTGTTGCATCTATAGCTATAGTTTTATATGTAAGTTTAGTGCTTATTATATTTGGACAGTTTGGCGTAGTATTAACCTTATCAGGTATTGCTGGATTAATACTTACCATTGGTATGGCTGTTGATGCCAATGTTCTTATATTTGAAAGAACAAAGGAAGAGTTAAAGCTAGGAAAATCTATTAAAACTTCTGTGGAAGCAGGTTATAATAGAGCTCTATCATCAATTTTAGACTCTAACATAACTACAATTATTGCAGCTCTAGTGCTTTACTTCTTAGGTTCGGGTTCCGTAAAAGGTTTTGCTGTAACATTACTTATAGGTATTCTTGTAAGTATATTCACTGCTCTTTTTGTTACCAAGTTCCTACTTAACAATGCTGTAAATGCAGGATGGATAACTAAACCATCACATTTTGGTGTGAAAGGGGGCAAAAACCTTGAATAGCTTTAAAATAATAGAAAAAACAAAAATATGGTTCACTATATCAATTATTATAACTATTATAGGAATTGGTTTTCTGGCAACAAAAGGTTTAAACTATGGTATAGACTTTAAGGGAGGTACATTAATCACCTTAAAGATGAACCAAGAATTCGATAAAAACGATATTAATGAGATAATAGATAAATATGCAAAGGAAAGATATTCTACAAAGGTCGCTGATGAAGGAAAAGAAATAGAAATTATTGTTCAAGAAGGAGTACTAGATGAAGAAAAAACCAATGCTCTTATAGATGAAATAAAAGTGAAGTATTCTTTAGAGGATAGTGCTCTTATAGGAAAAGAAAGTATCGGTGCTACAGTAGGAAATGAGTTAAAGAAGAAGGCTGCATTAGCTCTAGGAGTATCCTCTATTGCTATGCTAATATATATTACTGCTAGATTTGAATTTAGCTATGCAGCAGCAGCCATTATAGCTCTACTTCATGATGTATTTATTACTGTTTCTTTCTATGCTATATTTGGTATACAAGTAAATACACCATTTATAGCAGCTATATTAACTATAGTTGGATATTCTATTAATGATACTATTGTTATATTTGATAGAATAAGAGAAAATGTTAAGAAAAATAGAAGAATGAGTTCAAAAGAAGTTGCTAATATTAGTATCACAGAAACTATGACTAGAAGTATAAACACATCTTTAACAACACTTATAACTATAGTGGCAGTGTATATTTTTGTGCCATCTATAAGAGAATTCTCACTTCCACTTATAGTTGGAATTGCATGTGGAGCATATTCTTCAATATTCATAGCTTCACCAATATGGGTTATAATTAAAAATGCTAAACAAAAAAAGAAAGCTAAATCAATAGCTTAAAATATAAACAATTTTCATGGCGAAAAACATTTTATTATGTTTTTCGCCATTTTTATAATAATTTATTTGTAAAATTGTCAGTTTTAAATTATAATATATTTGTTTTCTATAAATAGATTTCTTAAACTCATAATATGTACAAGTAATATGAGTTTAAGAAATTTTTGTTCAGGAGAATATGATCACTAGAATATAAAATAAGTATATAAAGGATTAAGTAACTACTCATGGAACTAATTTGGAGGAGAGCATATGGAGTATAGTATGAATAGGGAAGAGAATGACCCGTTTCTATTAGGAAATATGAAAATTGCATTAGACAGAATTGTGAGAGCTATCAATGAGAGGGAAAAGATAGTTATATATGGCTATCATGACTTTGATAGCGTATGTGCCATATCTCTTCTTATGTTAGTACTGCGATATGTAAATAGTGATGTAGAGTACTTTATACCAAGTGTATATAGAAATGATAGAAATTTAAATAAAGAAGATATAGAGAATAATTTATTATGTCTTGGAGCAAATTTAATTATAACTGTTGGTTGTGGAGTAAAGTCTAAAGAGGAAATACAGCTTTGCAAAGAAAACAATATAGACATAATTGTAACGGATTATCATAATCACATAGTAGAGGATAATAACTGTATAACCATAAATACATATCAACCTAAGTGCAATTATCCGTTTAAAGATTTTACAGCCTGTTCACTTATATATAAATTCATAGAAGTAATTGCATCTTATTATAAGATAAGTTGCACTCAAAAGTATTTAGATTTAGTAATGATGGGTATAATTACAACAGGGATAGAAATACGAGAAGAAAATAAATGCTTTGTTGAAGAAGGATGTAAAAAATTAAAGGATACGAACAATTATGGAGTTAGAGCTTTGATAAGAGAACATGAACATAATTATGGTGATGGTATTAAGTTCTATGCTGAAGGTATCAGAAGAATCCTGCCAAAAATGATTTCCAAAAATAAATTGGATAATGCAAGAATAATAGTTGAATTATTTACCACTAATGATAGTTATAGAGCAAAACAAATTGCAAAGTACTTATATAAAGAAGTTATCATGAGTTTAGAATAGTTTTTTATATAAATGTACTTAGATATGAATATTTTATGTGATATTGCATTATATATTAAGCTAAAACTTAGTTTTGTAGGAAATATATTCTGTGGAAGATTAGTTTAAATTATTTTATGATTTAGGTACTGTCATCTTTAGTATCTAAAGAGAAGTGGAGTGTTACAGTAGCTAGACATGAGGTAAATGTTAATATATAATTTAACTATATAAGGCATCTTCAAAAAATAAATAAGTCAGAATCCTCATCTATTTTGTGTTATACTGCGTCANNTTTATTTTCAGATGCCTAAAGATGTATTTGGGTGAAGGGTCTAGGAGGAGAAAAAATGAATTTAAAGGATAAAGTTAGGATAATAGAAGGATTTCCAAAGGCAGGTATCAGCTTTAAAGATGTAACAACTTTACTTCAAGATAAAGATGCATTAAGGGAGTCAATAAATGTTATTGCAGAACATTTAAAGGATAAAAACATTGATATAGTAATAGGACCAGAAGCAAGAGGATTCTTATTTGGAGTACCAGTAGCCTATGCCTTAGGAGCTGGGTTTGTACCAGTTAGAAAACCAGGTAAATTGCCTTATGAAACTATACAAACTTCTTATGATTTAGAGTATGGTAGTGATGTGCTAGAAATTCATAAAGATGCTATTAAAAAAGGACAGAGAGTAGCAATTGTTGATGATTTACTTGCTACAGGAGGAACAGTAGCTGCAGTTGCAAAACTTGTTGAAGAATCAGGCGGAGAAGTTGTAGCCATAGATTTTTTAATAGAACTTACAGAGCTTAAAGGCAGAGAAAAAATAGCACAATATGATATTATGTCTGTTATAGACTATCCGTTTTAGAGTTTAACATAAGTCATCTTTAAAAAATAAGTAAGT
>DCDL01000061.1:118048-204901 GCA_002316385.1 Clostridium sp. UBA1056 | reverse complement strand
TATTCTTTGATAATAGTTCAACTTCTTTAGCAGTAAAAGTCTTTTTACTCATTTTAATCACCTCATACTTTTATTGTACAAAAAAAGAACCTATGCTGATAGGCTCTCTTTTTATAGTGTCTATTATATAGGTTCCATTTTATAATCTCACCACCCTTTAATATTATCTTTTAACAATTTGTACTTGTATTTCTTCGATCGCTTGGCCATATATACCAGCGTAGTCATTTAGATCCATAACCCATGGTAACCATCTACCATCTACATAAGTTCTATAATTAACACTATATCCTTGCAAATCTACTAATTCCATTTGTAGCCCATCTATATTAGTACCTAGAATACCAGCATAATCCTGTCTATCGGTAACCCATGGAAGCCAATTACCCCAAAGAGTGTGGACTCTATACCTTATATGTCCCTTGCTAACATTAGCATATACTCCTTGTGCTGGTTGATTCCATATCCCCGCATAATCTTCGAGATTCGTTACATTAGGTAACCATCTACCATTAGTGTATACTTGATAAATAACGTCTATGTTTTCTTCAACTATTGGTGCTACAGGGGTGCTAACATTGTTACTATTCCCAGTTAGTTTACCTTTAAACTCATACCATCTTGACCAGCTATTACCGCTCCAAGGTGATGGACGAATCTTTCTACTTGCATCATAGTGTCTTACTACTCTATCTAAAGATACATTATATTTATCCATTAGATATCCAACCAACTCTATAGTATTACTTTCAGTTTCTTCAGATATATTTCCATCAGTTCCACACATCTCAACTCCTATAGAGTTTTGATTAGTTATACCATATGCCCCATTACCATCTCCACAGTTCCAGCTAGCGTTATTATCTTCTACAACTTGTACTATATTGTCATTGTCTACGAAATAATGAGCTGAAGCATTTCTATTATCACCACCAAAATAATTAGCATTGTTTAGAGCGGTGTCATCTGTATTCCCTGTAAAGTGCATTACTATATATTTAATACCATTTCCATTTCTACTTGAAAAGTTATAACCTGATATTTTTCTTATTATTGATTTCATGATCCATTCCTCCTTAAATCTTATATAATATAAAAGAGTAGAATTACTCCTACTCTGTAAACTAATTATTTAATTCTTTCTTTTCTCCATCTTTAAGTTGCACTAAAGCATCTTTTATTTTTTCTGGTATTGGAAGTCCTAATCCAGCGCAATTCTCTAACAAGCTTATGCCTTCATTTGCTATATAAAAATAAGCCACTAATGTTCTGAATACCCAAGTACCAGTATTTAATAATCTATCTAGCATTACTGCAACTATAAGCACTACAAATATAACCGCTTTTCTTGCTATACCTTTTAATCCTATGTCCGAGCTAACTTCTTTGTTAATATATGCTCTTAATAAGCCTGTACCATAATCTAAAACCACAAGGAGTATTAATACACCTAATGCAGTATCCCAACTCCCTAAAAGCCATGTTATGCCTGTTCCTACAGCTACTACTATAACTTTAATGTAGTTTAATATGTTGTCCATTTTAATAGCTTCAACTCTTACTTTTACAGAATCAACCATTTGCTCAGAGTCATTATAAAGCTGTGATAAAACATAAGCTAATTCAGAATCATTTCTTGGATTTTGAATTTTAATTATCTCTTTCTCTGCAATTTTAATTTGTATTTTAATAAGTGCTAAACTAGCAACCCCTTTTTCTATAGCTTGTCTAGATGCCATTTGCGTTTTAGTATCATAGCATGAACATTAGCTGTTACTGGTAGCCCTCCACTTCCTAGGATCATATCAAATTCAATATCTTGAATTTTTATTTCTGGAAATAAGCTTTCACCTAACATAGGTACTAATTTTCTTTCCTTAAAATAATTTATTAATTCTTTAGTATTAAAAACTTCTTCTATTCTTGGCATTTATACATTCCTCCTCTTATTATCTAAATGTTATTTTTGATAAGGCTTCTTTCACCTTAGTTTTAGTAGCAGCAAAGCCACCGAATACTCTATCTTCTCTTAAGTACCCTTCTACTACTAAGCTGCACGGCATATCTCCATTAGTAACATCCACTGTTTGAAATAAAACTCCTACTGGTGTTGCTGATAAAGTTTCAGAACCACTAGCACCTGTTTGTTTTACTATACTTCCATCCGCAGCGATTAAAGAGCCAGCTTTAACATACTTCTTTCCATTAGCATAAGAAATAACCCCTATTGACTTAACAGTTCCACTAAAGGCTACTAAATTTGCATTACTATATAATATTTCCATATCATTTGCATAAGATTGTTTTTTAAAATACATTATTCATTCCTCCCTATTTACTTGCCCAAGGGTCACTTGGTGCACTTGCTTTTGAATTGTTTTGTGCTGATATAGATTGACCTATAGACATTTTTGAGCCATCTGGATTGCTTCCACCTGGTACATAGCTAGATTGTTTCATTTTTTCATCTACTAGAGATTCAAGACCCTTACTCCAATCCTCACCAAAACTATCTAAGTTAGATTTTGTAGAATCTAAGCCTCACCTAAGAACTTTTCAACAAACTTAACAGGTAACTTTTTCTCTAGAGCATATTTAGTGGCTTCAGATAGTAAATCTTTTCTAGCCATTTCAGCCCTTAATTTTTTAATTTCTTTCTTTGATTCAGTCTCTTCATCTATAACTAAATCCGGATACCGTTCCTTTATAAACGGTTCAAGTTCCTTTTCTAAGTTATTTTCCTTCCAAGTTTTTAAAGCCTTTGAATAATATTTATCATTTTCACTATCAATAAAAGCTTTAAAATCCTTATCTGTTTTCATTTTTTCCTTAAATGCATCTAAGGTAAGTCCACTAACTTTTAGTGACTTAGCTAAATCAATATTTTCTAGTAATGAATCAATATTTTCATCATCACCAGCTTTTTCAATTAATTTTAATAAATCTTTTTTTAACATATTTCCTCCCTATCCCTTAAACTGCTATAAGCACCTTAAGACACAATTTTTAAATTTAATAATGTAATTACACCCCTTGTACACTTCGAGGTCCACAAGACGTATTTTAGATATAATAAAAAGCCTTAGTTTCCTAAGACTTAATTAAACTATTTCGTACGTTTTTTAAATATATCTGGTTTGCAAGGATAAAACTCTCCATTTACTCCTTTTATAATGTAATCTCCCTCACTTACTATATGCTCTCCCTCTAACGTCTTTATTTTTAAAAACTTATGATGTGTTTCGCACCCTTCTATAATTTGAGGTATATAGCCTATAAAATCAATAACCTCTTTTATAGAGTCCAAATCTCCTTTGTATTGTACAGCTTCAATGACAATTGGTTTCTTTATATATTTCATTTACTTCATCCCTCCTCAATTTTGAACATAATAAAAGCACCTACTATTTATTTAAGTAAGTGCTTTTTACATAAAAGGCAATTTTTCTTTTCCATTTTCCTTAAATTCTTTTTCTAAAATTTCCATATACATTTTAAATGCTTTTTTGGCTTCTTCAGGAGCATCGTCTTTAATCTTATATCCTAATGGATAATTTTTTTCTTCTGCTAGCTCAGTATAATCATAAAATTTATTTTGCAAATCTTTTTTCTCTTTAAAATACTTAGAATTAACCATCATTTTTAGTCATCTCCTTTATTTTAGAATTTATAAATTTAATTAATTCATTATCGTTATCTTTAATTGTAAAATATTCTGCCATTAATTCGTTCATCCTTTTATTTGAATTAAAAATTTTATTTTTTCAAATTCATCTGCAGCATATCCACTAATATTATTAATATATCTAGAAAAAATATGTTCTTTATTGCGAATATAGTCTTCAATAGATTTATCAAATCTCTCTTTAGCTTCATTATAACCTATATTGTATTTTTTAGCAATTTTATCTGCTAAGTCATGATGATATTTATGCCCAAGTTCATGTATTAGTGGCGAATTTGATTCTGTGTTTGCGAAATAACCTTCTTGGCTTTTTAGGTATTTTAATATTTTAGCATCTGTGTCATACTTATTATTTATAAACATTGTATTGACTTCTCGCTGATAACCTCCAATAGCTTTTGGGTTTAAGCCATTTTTCTCAAAATCTATAATTGATACTCGGGGCATTTCAAACCAGTCAGGTAATTCATCTTTAATATTTTTAAGTTTCTTTTCATATAATCTAGCAGCTTTGTTTTTCTTCGTTGCATCAACATCAGCCCACATATTAAATTTACTATTAGATACCCTCTTTTCCTTTATTAAAAAACCTTCTAATTTAACTTCCCTAAATTCTCCAAATTCCGGAACGAATCTATTGGTCATATAATCAGTTTTATCTAAAACACTCTGATCATCTTCTATAGTATAAAAGCACCTGCAAAGAGGATGCCTTGGTACATCTATCTTTTTATCCAAATTAAAAACTTTGTCATGATACTGGCCACAATCATCACATAACTTACTATCTAAAGTTGCATTATACCTTACTTTTTTAACTCCTGCTTCTTTACAAAATCTATCAAAAGCATTACTTGAACATCTAGTCACCTCAGTTTCAGTAAGTCTTTTAGCATTATACGCATTTGTATTATAAGTTGTTTCAATATCCTTCTTAATCTGATTTACATTCACTTTTCCATTTAAGAAGTCATCAATCTTTTTATGAAGATGGTTAGCAACTTCATTTTCATTTTCCCAAACTCTCTCACTAAAATGCTTTCCTTTAAAATTATTATCTATAATTTTTTTAACGTCCTTCAAGCCAGCATTATAAGAATAAAAATCAAAGGCCTATTTACTGTACTAGCTAATATATCATTTATAACCCTGGCTTGTGTTGTTCCTTGTGCCTTTCCAGACTTTAGGATTATATTGCTTTTAAATTGTTGAATGTAGAGTTTGATGAAACTGAATTAGATGGTATGAGTTTAGAACAAATATCTATATGTATTGGTATACCACATGAACTCCTATGTCAGATAATAAACTTATAATTGGTTATTAGATATAACTCTTCCTAAAAATCTGGCAACTCTAGTAACTTTTTTTGAAGATTTAGAAGTACTCTTTTAACTACCCATATAAGGAGGATTTTGTACTATGTCTACTAAAACCAATATTGAAATTAATGGGAAAGATTATTTTCGCGTTAGCTGCACTGTTGGAATTGATTCTAATGGTAAGCGAATCAGAAAAACATTTTATGGTAAAAGTAAAAAAGAAGCTGAAAAGAAAAAGAACGAATATCTAAATAATATTAAATTAGGATTATCTCCTGATATATCAAAAATATATTTGGGTACTATGATGAAAACTTGGTTATTTGAAGTTGTTAGAGTATCAAGTAATATAAAGCCTACTACTTTTGAAAGATATGAGGGTATATATCGTAATTATATAAAAGATTCACCTATAGAGTCTTTAAATCTTTCTTCTATTAAATCAATACAAATTCAACGATATTATAACGAGCTGTATAATAATAAAGATAAAAAGAAAAGAAAATCATCAAATCAAATAAAAACTTTAAATAAACTTCTAAAGCAGTTCTTTAATTATGCAATTGAAGAAGGATATATTTTAAAAAATCCATGTCAAGGTAAACGTGTAGTAATTCCTGGTGATGTAGAAATAAATAAAAAGGAAGTTGAGAT
The DNA here is from genome assembly GCA_002316385.1 of Clostridium sp. UBA1056. Taxonomy (GTDB): domain Bacteria; phylum Bacillota; class Clostridia; order Clostridiales; family Clostridiaceae; genus Clostridium_J. The sequence goes on along the minus strand of DCDL01000061.1, from coordinate 199,240 downwards.
CTTTACAGATGATGAGTTAAAAAGAATATTTAATGCTGATGAAAATACACTAATTAAAAATATGGCTACTATATGTGCGTGCACTGGAATAAGGCGTGGTGAATGCTTAGGATTAAACTGGAATGATATTGATGAAATAAATAATACTATAAATATTAAGCGAACTGTAAGTACTGTTACTTTTATTGATGATTATGGAAATAGAACATTAAAAACCATTATTCAAATTCCTAAGACTGCTGGGTCAATAAGAACAATTCCACTTCCTAAATCATAGTTCCAATATTTAAAGAATTAAATGTTATGAAGAAAAAAATAAACTTAAAGCTGGCAGTAGTTATTCAAAAGATTATGATAATTTTATATTTTTAACTGAAACAGGAAACTTAATAGATAATAGTAACCTAAGTAGAGCTTGGAAAAGATTTTTAGATAGAATCAATGTTAACCATAAGAAGTTTCATGCACTTAGACACACTTATGCCACTAAACAATTTGAAGGTAATACTCCATTAAAAACTGTAAGTGAACTATTAGGTCATACGGATATTTATATCACAGCTAATACTTGCACTCATGTATTAAAAGAACATAAAGAAAAAAGTATAGATATTTTTAGCACAATAAATATGATAAATTAACCAGTGTGATAAAAATGTGATAAATATATAAAAACAATTAAAAAATACCAACAATCTCAATCATTAAAACTGTTGATATTACTACATTCATGGTACACCCAACAGGATTTGAACCTGCGACCGATGGATTCGAAGTCCAGCGCTCTATCCAGCTGAGCTATGGGTGCATAAATAAAATATTAATTCTTAATAAAAATAACTTCTCAAAAAATAAAAAATGGAGCGGGTGAAGGGAATCGAACCCTCGTAACTAGCTTGGAAGGCTAGCACTCTACCATTGAGTTACACCCGCACATATTTAATTTAAAGTGGTCGGGGTGACAGGGATTGAACCTGCGACCTCATGGTCCCAAACCACGCGCGCTCCCATCTGCGCCACACCCCGATATATGGTGCGTCTTAAGGGATTCGAACCCCTGGCCCACGCCTTAGAAGGGCGTTGCTCTATCCAGCTGAGCTAAAGACGCATATTTGGAGCGGGTGAAGGGAATCGAACCCTCGTAACTAGCTTGGAAGGCTAGCACTCTACCATTGAGTTACACCCGCATCTGGAGCGGAAGACGAGATTCGAACTCGCGACGTTCACCTTGGCAAGGTGACGCTCTACCACTGAGCCACTCCCGCATGTCTTATTTTTATGATTGGTGCAGGTGAAGGGAGTCGAACCCCCACGCCTAAGGCGCTAGATCCTAAGTCTAGTGCGTCTGCCAATTCCGCCACACCTGCATATATCATTTTGGTGGCTCACCGGGGGATCGAACCCCGGACACCATGATTAAAAGTCATGTGCTCTACCGACTGAGCTAGTGAACCATCTGGCTGGGATAGCAGGATTTGAACCTACGAATGCCAGAGTCAAAGTCTGGTGCCTTACCGCTTGGCGATATCCCAAAATTAATGGGGTGAACGATGGGACTCGAACCCACGACAACCAGAACCACAATCTGGCGCTCTACCAACTGAACTACGCTCACCATAATGGTGCGTCTTAAGGGATTCGAACCCCTGGCCCACGCCTTAGAAGGGCGTTGCTCTATCCAGCTGAGCTAAAGACGCATATATTGGAGCGGGTGAAGGGAATCGAACCCTCGTAACTAGCTTGGAAGGCTAGCACTCTACCATTGAGTTACACCCGCATATATTTAGTTTAAAGTGGTCGGGGTGACAGGGATTGAACCTGCGACCTCATGGTCCCAAACCACGCGCGCTCCCATCTGCGCCACACCCCGATATCTCTTAATCAGTGCCGTTTGTTTAATAACCTTAACGACAAAATTTATTATACAGACTTCCTTTAAAATAGTCAACACCTTTTTTGAAGTTTTTGATTAAATTTTGGTATTTTTTATTGTAAACTCTCTTCAACACCTGATTTTACCTTGTTTTCTCTTATATACCTTATATTCCATTGTTAATTTATATTACAGTTTATTCTTTTATTTTATATCATTATTAGTATAGAAACTTAATCTATAATAAAATCAATTTTAAATAAAATTATATTATGTTAAGAGAGAGATCACTATATTAACTTATTGTGCTAGTTAAAGACATCATAGATAATAATATTATTTATATTTCACTTTTATCCATACATAGAAAGATAGACATTACCAATTTCTAATGGATAGATCAACATTTTAAAATTTAAAAATTTTAAAATGCTAAAATGTTAAATATTTAAATAGTTTCCATTATAACTTTTTAAAAAGTTATAATGCTATATATAATGTTACATATATGAACTGAATAATTATTTTATGAAAACTACTAAATTCACCTAGCACAACAAGTTATACTATCAATTATTATAAGTATTTTTTCATTTCTTCTATAAGTTTTTCTAAGGCATTTCCTCTATGACTTATAGAATTTTTAACTTGGGAAGGTACATCATTAAATGTAGCCTTTAATTCAGGCACATAGAATAGCGGATCATATCCAAATCCTTCACATTCTTTATACTCTTCTAATATTAAGCCATCTACTTCACCTTGAACTTCAATAATATTCTTATCATCAACTATTAAAACCATAGCACATATAAACTTAGCCTTTCTTTCATCAAAAGGTACACCTTGTAATTCTCTAATTAATTTTTTATTATTTTCTACTGAATTTCCATGGCCTCCGCTATACCTAGCAGAATATATACCAGGAGCTCCATTTAAAGCTTCTACTGATAACCCTGAATCATCAGATAAAACTAATACATCTTTACAAATTTCGTTAATTGCTTTAGCCTTTATCCATGCATTTTCCATAAATGTAGTTCCTGTCTCCTCTACATCTATATCTATGCCTGCTTCCTTTAAAGATACAACATCTAAATCAAATTCTTTAAGAATCTCCTTTATTTCTAAAATTTTATGCTGATTATTACTAGCAACTATTAATCTTTTCATTACATTTTCTCCTTTTACCATCTATTGTATATTAAATAATTCATCTGCCTCTGGTGGCTCTACCTCTCTAGCTCCATCATAATCTATTACTATACCGTTTCTAGCAGTTATTTCTCCGATTTTAGTTCCCTTGATTCCATTATCTTCAAGAGCCTTTAGTAATTTTTCTGGATTATTAGTAGTCATAAGCATACTTCCTGAAGATATAAGCTTTAATGGATCTACATTAAACTCTTTACATATTTTACTTGTAATTTCTGTTATTGGCATTTTTGATTTATAAACTTTAAATCCTACATTGCTTGCATTTGCAACTTCCCATAGTGCTCCTAAAACTCCACCTTCTGTTATATCATGCATAGATGTAACTTCTTCTATCCCACCTATTTTTCCTTCTTTAACTACACTTATATTCTCCACATACCCTTTAGCTTCTTTAATTTCTTCTATTGTTAATATTCTCTTACATCTTTCTTCATAATCGTTAACTAATATTGAAGTTCCTTCAAGACATAATTCTTTAGTAACAATTATGCTATCTCCACTCCTAGATCCTGCTGTACTAATAGCGCTATTCCCATTGCTTTTTCCAATGGCTGTGCAAGATACTACTATCTTATTAACAGCTTCAGTTATCTCAGTATGACCACCTATAATTTGAACATTTACTTTACAAGCTTCTTCATGAACCTCTTTCATAAGAGCATGCAATTCCTCTATAGTTGTTTTTGGTGGTGCTAATATAGTAACTAAAATACCTAATGGCTCAACACCACAGGATGCTATGTCATTGCAGTTAATATTAACTGCAATTTTACCTATGTTTTCATCTGCTCCAGTTACAGGATCTGTAGATATTACACATTGATTACTTCCAAAGTCTATTATGGCACAATCTTCTCCTATGCCATTAGATACTTCTACCTCCTTTCTTTCTTTCCCTTTATGATTATCTATTATGTACTTTAACTCATCCCAATTAAGTTTTCCTACCCTCATATAAATTCTCCTAACCTAAAAAAACTATTGTGTTTTTGTCACATTTTCACTTCTCACATCATATTATTAAATATAACTAATATTATGGTGGTGTTATTTTGAGATATATAGGACCTTTTTTAAGAATTAACATACTAAACAATGACAATATAAAAAGTCAATTGTTTCATTTTTCTAAAGAGTCCCTAAGACATATAGTTCTACATTCTGGATGTGGAATTGTATCTAGAAATTCAGATTTAAAAATTAAACCTTTACCCAATGATGATGATATCACAAATAGTGTTATTTCTCCACTATTATGTGTATATAGAAAAGCTGACGGAAGACTTTTAAAAGAAAAAGATAAATTGCTTTGGAATCATCGCAAATTTAAAAAAGAAATAAACATATGTGCTAATGGGTATATGACCCTTGGTTTAATGTACTTATCTGATTATTATAGAGAATTTAAAGATATCGATGAAGATAAATATAAGTTAAGCAAATACTATATTGATCTAGCTACTGATCAACTAGAATTTTTTGCTCTTTATTGCCGTAATAGCGAGGGCGTTTTTGTTGATAAATATGACTCTACAGATCCACTTCAAAAAGAATATTTCCTTACAGATAAGGGCATGAAATTTAAATTTTCAACTCAAGCTCTTCTAATGGCATCATATTATAAATGTGCAACTCTTTCAGATGATAATAATGAAAATTTTAAATCCTTTGCTTTAGATATATTAAAGCTATTCTCAAGTTTAAAACAAGAAATATACAATACTTCCCATGATGAATTAGCAAAAATCTGTTTAGCATTTAATATTCTTTATGAATGCTCGAAATTAGATGAAGTTAAAGAATTACTTGTGGACTTTTCTGAATTGATGATTGAAAATATCAATTATATGCCTCCTTCTGTCATTAGAGACAATATAGATATATCTTGCTTATGCTATATAAACTCTATATTAACGTATAAAAATACTAATTTATCACACTTTAAAGATGCAGCTTTTAGGATATTTAATAATTTAGAAAAACTATATAATAACGATGATGGTATATTTGTAAAAGACATATCTGAAAAAGAAAATAAATTTTCTTCTGATGAAATAATTCTCTATCTTTATGTATTTATGATTCAAGAGTCTTTCTTAAATGATAAAGAAAGGGTAGAGCTTGCCTCTAAGGTTCATACCCTTTATAAAAAACAAGTAGTAAGTTCCGGAATTATACTTAGATGGCCAGAAGCTCCCAACCTTGATAGTCCAGAAAGATATAGAAACTTTTCCTGTAAAGCTGAAGATTTGTTAGATGATAATTATTTTAGATTTTCATCTTATATAAATAATGATGCAAACGATTTAGCACCTATCTTTGTTAAAAATGTTTCTTTAAATAGAAAGAAAGAAAACTATAAACATTACAAACATAGCTTTGATTCTTGTAAAAATATGTTTAATTTTTTTACAGTTATCTATTTAAATACTATTTTAGATTTTTAATAAAGAAGTACCTTAGATTTAAGGTACTTCTTTAACTTTATCTAATCTTATATTTCCAATAGTAGTTACATATACATTATCTATGCCTTCTTTTATACAAATAGCATTGTTAATATTGTATATAGGTATAGATATCAGTTGATTTTTTAGTATTTTTTCACATTGCTCATAAATAGATTTTCTTTTTGCTTCATCTATTTCATATGTTGCATCTTTTATTAATTTATCATATTCTTCATTATCATATGCTATTATATCATTCTCAGATGTGTTAGTGAAATTCTCATAATATTCTATAGGATCTCCATACTTAAAATCAAATCTTTGCAATACTATATCATAATCCCCAGCATCAATAACTCTCTTTAATTCCTCCTTGGAATATTCTTGTAAAACTATTTCTAAATCAATATTTTCTTTAATATTAGTACTCAAATCTTTAATAATTCTTCTATTTAAATTATTTTTTTCATAGATTATTTTTACTTTAGATTCTTCAGTTACATTAACCTTACTAAAAAATTTTCTAGCTTCCTCTGCATCTCCAAAACTTGAAAATACTTGTTCTGTTTTCTCTGTTTCAAGACTATATGCTGTTGCCGGAGTCAACAATTCTTTACATATAAGTTGCGAGCCGTATTCTTTTGATAAGAGTGAATTTATAGCTGACCTAAAGTTTAAATCTCCACCTAAAGCTTCTTTGTTTGGATTAAAGTTTAGATAATACATTGATGAACCATTAAATCTTTTTATCATTGCATTTTGCGATAATCTCAAAAGCTCACTTATAGGAGCATCCATCATTATATCTATATCTCCTGTAAAGCCATCTATATTGGTACCTGCTGATTTTTCAAAAATAGCCAAGGCATTTTCTTCACTGTCCAAAAATGTAATTCTAATATCCTCATCAGTAATTTTATCTGCTTCATAATACTTTTCATTTTTTTCTATATAAACTTCTTTATTCTTAGCATCTTTTACTATAAATGGACCTGTATATCTTATTGAAGTGAAATTATCCTTATAATTATCTAAGCTTCCATAATCTCTAAGATTAAATACTGGATTTGCAAGAATATTTATAAAGTAAGGACATTTATAGTTTAGTCTAATAGATAATATATTATCATCTTTTATATTTATTGCTACATTTGAAAAATCACCATAACCTTCTCTAAACTCCTTAGCTCCGTATATATAATTTAATCTACTAGCATATATATTATTTTTATCATTTAAAAAAGCTTTGAAAAAACTTTTAAAATCCTCTGCAGTTATTTTTTCTCCAGAGCTATAATATATATCTTCCCTTAACTTAAAAGTATATTCTAACCCATCATCGGAAATTTCTACTTCTTTAGAAAGTGCGGGCACTATTTCTCCATTTTCATTCTCTTTTACTAATCCTTCAAAGAGAGTCACTAGTAAATCTTTATCTCTTACACTATCCGTTGCGGTTAATTGTAAATCATTAGGATTCATATTCATATTGTAAGTTATACAATCAATATTATTATCATTTACAGAATTTATTTTTTCTCTTTCAATAGATATACCTGTTAAAATTGCTATAATACAAATCACTGTAAATATTATTTTCTTCACCGTAACACCTCCTCCTTAAAATTATTTACTTATTTATTCCAAAATAAACAATTCTAAATAAGTTAACATAAAATTCTTCTTTTCCAATTGTAAACATATGATATAATGTTTATAATAATGTGTAAATAAATTGGAGGTATCTTATGATTTACTTAGATATTATATTAAAAGTTTTAGGAATCGTATCACTTATAACTTTTATGATAATAATCATTTGGGGATTTGTTGTTTTCAATTCTATATATAGTCAACTAAAATATAGTAATTATATCCTTGAAAAAATTTCACATATCCTAAATATTTCATGTATTGATATGCACGCTAAGGAAAAAGAGCAATTAAAAAAATCTGAAGGAACTAACGAAGATTCTAATCAAAAGTCTTTAGATAATGATGATTCTAATACCTCAGATAATGATTTATCATCAAATAAAACTTCTAATTAATGTATAGATGTTTTAACTAGTAGAATAATTTCTATTGTATATTCCTATGGTTACATTATTAAATATTAAACCATAAGCATTACCCCCATGGATATATAAATTCCATGGGGGTAATGCCTTATAATTTAAATCATGCTTTTAAACTCTTCTTCAGAAATTATTTTGATTCCTAGTTCTACAGCCTTATCATACTTAGATCCTGGATCTTCTCCAACAATAACAAAGTCTGTCTTTTTACTTACAGAACCAGATACCTTAGCACCAAGATTTTCTAGTTTTTCTTTAATTTCATTTCTTGAAAATTCTTTTAGACTGCCTGTAACTACAACAGTTTTACCGTTAAAAGGATTTTCAACTACTTCTTGAATTCCTTCCTCTCTTGGAGTTATACCTAATCTTAAAAGTTCATTTATAGTTTCTATAGACTTATCTAATGAAAAGAATTCAACTATGGCTTTTGCAACTACATCCCCTATATCTGGTACCGATACTAATTCTTCAAAGGTTGCTCTCTCAATATTCGCTAAAGTCTTAAATGTCTTTGCCAAATCTTTAGCCGTCTTTTTACCTACATTAGCAATTCCTAATCCATATATAAATGAAGCTAACTCACAGTCTTTGCTATTTTCTAATGCCACTAAAAGATTAGTAGCCTTCTTATCGCCAAACTTTTCTAATCCAATTAACTCTTCTTTTTTTATTCTATATAAATCTGCTATAGATTTTATTCCTAACTTCTCAAATAACTGCTCAGCAGTCTTTTCACTGAATCCTGCTATGTTCATAGCTTCTCTACTAGCATAATGAACTATAGTTTTAACCATTTGAGGTTTACATGCCAATGTATTTTCACAGAATAAATGCACTCCATCTCTAAATAACTCTTCTCCACAACTAGGGCATATCTTAGGCTCTTCTATAGGAGTACTACCTTCTAAGGAATTTTCTACTACACCCATAATTTCTGGAATTACATCATTAGACCTTCTTACAAATACTGTAGCTCCAAGCCTAACTCCTTTACGTTGAATATCGTCTAAATTATTTAAAGTAGCTCTTTTAACTGTTACTCCACCTAATTCTACTGGCTCGAGAATTGCTGTAGGTGTAACTCTACCGCTCCTGCCTACATTCCATTCTACATCCAAAAGCTTAGTAGTTGTTTCTTCTGCCTCAAACTTATAAGCTATTGCCCATTTAGGAAATTTAATGGTATATCCTAGTATATCTCTAGTTTTAATATCATCAATAGCTATAACTATTCCATCTATATCATAATTTAAGTTACCTCTAATGCTATTAATGTATTCAATTTGCTTTTCTATTTCTTCAATATTAGTACATGTTTCCATATAATTATCTATAGGTAACCCCATTCTCTTTATAAATTCCATCATTTCAGTATATGTGTTAAATGAATTGCCTTCGTTATATCCTACGTCATAGAAAAATGCCGATAAACTTCTTCTAGCAGTTTCCTTTACATTTAGGTTTCTAAGGGCTCCTGCTGCACCATTTCTCAAATTTTTTAATGGTATAGTAGCCATTCTATTATATTGCTCAAAAGCTTCCATTGTCATAATAGCTTCACCATGAACCTCAATTATATTGTGGTTATTTATTATAAGTGGAATAGATTTTATAGTTTTTACTTGACTAGTAATATCTTCTCCAATTTCTCCTGTTCCTCTAGAAGCTCCTACTACTAAAATTCCATCCTCATCATAAGTTAAGTTTATAGCAAGGCCATCAAATTTTTTAGTAACTATATATTTAACAGCTGGTAGCTTATCCTCATGAGTATTATTATATTCATTTATAGCCTTAACATTTCTATTATGCCAGTCTTTAATTTGTTCTATAGCTTGAGCCTTATCTAGACTCCAAAGAGGAGCTCTATGTTTATATTTTTTAAACTCATTTAAAACCATATCTCCTACCCTTAAAGTTGGTGAATAAGGTAAAATCTCAATAAGCTCAGCTTCTAAAGCTTTAAGCTCATCATATTTTTTATCATACTCTTTATCAGATATTGTAGGATTATCTAGTACATAGTATTCATAGGAGTATTTATTCAACTCCTCTACCAACTCCAACATTCTACTACGCTTATCTTCACTCATTATAAATCCTCCTATTAACTTATAAATAAAAATTTATATATACCTTTAAATTTAATTATAGGCTATGTTTTATTAACATCTAAAACATAGCCTATAATAAACTATTCTACTATATCTGTGGTTTTCTTACCATATCTTATGCTAGTTCAAGGCCTGCTCTACTAAGCATAAGCTTTTTGATACCCATATTATTGAATGCTATAGTCACTATAGTTTCTCCATTATCTGAAGACATTGATACTACAGTTCCTACTCCAAACTTACTGTGTCTTACCTTTACTCCTATGGTGAGCTCTTCTTTAGAGACAGCTTTACCACTTCTATCTTCCATACTATTAGTTGAAGTTGAAGGTACAGTTTGTTTTGAATTATTATAGAAGCCATTTCTAAATGAGTGGGGACTATTATTAGTCTTATTAACAATATTATTAAAACTTCCTCTAGATTGAGTTCCTCCGCCGTCATTTAAATCAGTTTTTAATTCTTTTGGAATTTCACTTACAAAGTCTGATACAGAATATCCAACAGTTCTACCGAATACCATACGTTGTTCTGCTGATGATATATATAGCATTTCTTCAGCTCTTGTTATGGCAACATAGCAAAGCCTTCTTGATTCTTCCATCTCATGGAAATTATTTAAAGAGGATGCTCCTGGAAATATTCCATTTTCCATCCCAACTAAGAAAACTACTGGGAACTCAAGTCCCTTTGCACTATGAACAGTCATCATTACTACTGCATTATTCTCTTCATCTAAATTATCTATATCAGAAACTAGAGTTACCTTTTCTAAGAATGCACTTAAGGATTTATCCTCAGAAGAATTTTCAAAGACTACAGCATCAGATACAAGCTCCTTTAAGTTCTCTATTCTACTTTCATCTTCAGCACTACCTGTACCCTTAAGCATCTTCATATATCCACTTCTATCTAAAATATCCTCTATTAGTTCAGATACGCTTATATTTTCTGCATCAATTATGAGAGTATTCATTAAACTCACAAATTTATTTATAGATGCTATGGCTCTTGCCGATAAGTTTGGTACAAATTCTGCATCTAAAAGAGCATCATACATACATATATCATTCTCTACTGCAAATTCTTGTACCTTTGCTATAGTTGTATCTCCAATACTTCTTTTAGGCTCATTTATAATTCTCTTTAAGCTTATATCATCAAGTGGATTGTTTATGACTTTTAAATAAGCCATGATATCCTTAATTTCTTTTCTTTCATAGAATCTGAGTCCCCCTACTATTTTATAGGTTATCTCATTTCTTCTAAACGCTTCCTCAAAAATACGTGATTGAGAGTTCATTCTGTAAAGTATAGCAAAGTCCTTCAAACTTCTATTTTCTTCTCTTATCATCCTTTTAATCTGAGTTGCTACAAAGTTTCCTTCATCTATATCACTATAGGCTCTGTATACTTTTAGTTTTTCTCCAGCTTCACTTTCTGTTCTTAACACCTTATCTTTTCTTTGTGCATTATTTTTAATAATCTTATTAGCCGCTTCTAATATATTTGATTTAGATCTATAGTTTTGCTCTAACTTAACAACTTTTGCCTTTGGAAAGTCTTTTTCAAAATCTAGTATATTTTTAATATCTGCACCTCTCCAAGCATAAATACATTGGTCATCATCCCCAACCACACAAATATTTTCATTTTCATTAACTAAAAGCTTTATTAATTCGTATTGACATTTATTTGTATCTTGATACTCATCTACTAGTATGTATCTAAATTTTCTTCTATAAAACTCCCTAGCCTCTTCATTTTCTTTAAATAACTTAACAGTTAAATAGATTAGGTCGTCAAAATCTAAAGAATTTGTAGTCTTTAATTTTTTTTCATAAGTTAGATAAACATCTGCAATTTTGTTCATCCTGAAGTTTCCCTCATTTTCTTTTTTAAATTGCTTAGCGGATATTAATTTATTTTTAGCATCAGAAATCTTAGACATAATTTCACTATCAGTAATATCTTTATCATTGATGTTCAGTTCTTTCATACACTGTTTTACTAGAGATTTAGCATCATAACTATCGTATATGGTAAAGTTTTTGTTATATCCTAGCTTATCAATTTCTCTTCTTAAAATTCTCACACAGCTAGAGTGAAAAGTTGAAACCCACATATTATCAACCAAATCTCCAACTAAAGATTTAACCCTTTCCTTCATCTCTCCTGCAGCCTTATTTGTGAATGTTAAGGCTAAGATCTGTGAGGGATATATATTTAAATCATTTATCATATGCGCCATTCTATAGGTAAGTACTCTAGTCTTTCCTGATCCTGCACCTGCTAAAATTAATAATGGACCTTCAACAGTAATGGCAGCCTCATATTGTTCTCTATTTAATAGACTTTTTAAATCCATCTAATCACTCCTAAATTTATAGTTATCTAATATCTTAGTTAACCTTCTTTATCCTATAATATAATATGAAAATTTACCCTATTTTTTATTATACCATATACTGAACATTTATAAACGACATATAAATAATTACTAAAAGTGTATTTTTACCCTGCTCATACCAGTATCATCTTCCAGTTTAACTTTTGCGCTAATTATATAAATAGAAAAAGCCCTACTCCATTTAAAGTACGGCTCTCTATTCTAACCAGCATATAATTTTCTATTCTTTAACTTCGTATTCTTTCCAATCTACTCTTTCAAATACTACCTTATATCCACTATTTCCATAGTTTAAAGAACGGTTAACTCTACTGATAGTAGCTGTGCTAGCGCCAGTACTACTAGCAATATCTAAGTAGGTTCTTCTATCCTTAAGCATTCTTGCAACTTGAAGTCTTTGTTCCATCGCTTTTATTTCATTTATTGTACAAACATCTTCAAGAAATCTGTATACTTCCTCTCTAGTTTTAAGAGATCTAATAGCATCAACAAGATAATCCATTTCTGGAGTTTCAAGTTTTGAAATATACCCACTCATTATTTTATCCCCCTATTAATTAAAAATTCATCCACATATACATTATAAAATTATCATACTAAAGTGTAAATATTAAATCTTCAAAAGCAACTTTGCAAGGAATTAAATGCAAAAAGCCATCCAAATGGATAGCTTATGATTAAAATATCAATATGTTTATTGCTATAATAATATGTTTATTGCTATAATCGATGCTGCAAATATAATTGCTGATATTATAGTAAGCTTAATTAGGAATGCTTCCTTTGTCTTAGTTTTATTCTTACTATAAAAAGTTTCTGAACTTCCAGCAACTAAACCACCTAAACCTGATGATTTACTTTCTTGAAGAGATATTGCTAATATAACTATTAATGCGGAAATAATTACTACAACCTTAAGTGATGTTATCATTATTATACCCCCTTATTTCTTTATCCTTTACATATGTAATATATTTTATCATAGTGAAAATATTTTTACAATGATAACAGTAGTAAATATATAAAATAATTACAAGTTTTATACTTTATAAATAAAATATCGAGCAAATATAGTATTTGCTCGATATTCCTAAAATAAGAATTAATTATCTTTTTATATTATAGAAAGATTTTAATCCTCTAAATTCAGCCATATCACCAAGCTCTTCTTCGATTCTTAGTAGTTGATTGTATTTAGCAACTCTTTCGCTTCTAGCAGGAGCTCCTGTCTTAATTTGACCTGCATTTGTAGCTACTACTAAATCAGCAATTGTAGTATCTTCAGTTTCTCCTGATCTGTGAGAAACTACCGCAGTATATCCAGCTCTCGCAGCCATCTCTATAGCATTTAAAGTTTCAGTTAAAGTTCCTATTTGATTTAATTTTATAAGAATTGAGTTTGCAGTTTCTCTTTCAATCCCCATTTCAAGCCTTGAAGTATTAGTTACAAATAAGTCATCTCCAACTAATTGAACTCTTTTGCCAATCTTATCAGTTAGGTACTTCCAACCTTCCCAATCTTCTTCAGCCATACCATCTTCTATAGATATTATTGGATACTTTTCACATAATTCTACATAGTAATCTGCCATCTCATGAGGTGTTAATATTCTTCCCTCTCCAGCAAGATTATATTTTCCATCTTCAAAGAACTCAGAAGATGCTGGGTCAAGAGCTATGAAAGCATCTTTTCCTGGAACATAGCCAGCTTTTTCTATAGCTTCGATTATTACTTTTATTGCTTCCTCATTTGATGATAAATCTGGAGCAAATCCACCTTCATCACCAACACCAGTACCAAGGCCTTTAGCTTTTAATATACCTTTTAATGCATGATAAACTTCGGAACCCATTCTTAAAGCTTCACTAAAAGATGTAGCACCCGCTGGCATAACCATAAACTCTTGTAAGTCTACGTTATTATCAGCATGTTTTCCACCATTTAATATGTTCATCATAGGTACTGGTAAAACTTTAGCATTAACTCCACCAATATATTGATATAAACCTAATCCTAAATAGTTAGCAGCAGCCTTAGCACAAGCAAGGGATACTCCTAAAGTTGCATTAGCACCTAATTTTTCTTTATTATGAGTTCCATCTAATTCTATCATAGTCTTATCAATAGAAACTTGGTCGAATATATTCATCCCTATTAATTCTTCTGCTATTATGTTATTTACATTATCAACAGCTTTTAATACACCTTTTCCATTGTATAAAGCTTTATCTCCATCTCTTAATTCAACAGCTTCAAATTGGCCTGTAGATGCTCCTGATGGTACTGCAGCCACTCCTACTGTACCGTCTTCTAACACAACTTCAACCTCCACTGTTGGGAATGCTCTAGAGTCTAATATTTGTCTTGCATAGACATCAATAATTTCAACATATTGTTTCATTTCTTTTCCTCCTTTATATTCTGCTTATAATAAATTTAGCATGGCTAAATATTTTAACTTGATAAGTTAAATTAATGATTTTCCACTCATCTCACTTGGAATTTCTAATCCCATCTTTGTTAAGATGGTTGGAGCTATGTCAGCAAGGATTCCTCCACTTCTAAGCTCACTCACTTTTTCTCCAACATAAATAAATGGAACTAAATTAGTAGTATGCGATGTCATTGGTTTACCTGTAGAATAATCAATCATACACTCAGCATTACCATGGTCTGCTGTGATAAACACGGTACCATTATGCTCAAGGATTTTATTTACTACCTTACCTAAGCAATTATCTACAGCTTCTATAGCCTTTACTGCTGCTTCAATGACCCCAGTATGCCCAACCATATCTGGATTTGCATAATTTAATATTATTAAATCATATTCATCTTTTTCTATATTTTCTAATACTGCATCAGTAACTTCATAAGCACTCATCTCTGGTTTCAAGTCATAGGTTGCTACTTTAGGGGATGGAATTAAAACCCTATCTTCACCCTTATTCGGCTCCTCAACTCCTCCATTAAAGAAAAAGGTTACATGCGCATATTTCTCTGTCTCTGCAGCTCTAAGTTGCTTTAATCCTTTACTACTTACATATTCACCTAATGTATTCTTATAACTTTCTGATCTATAAGCTATTTGTACATCTTCAATATTTTTATCGTATTGTGTCATACATACATAGGTTATATCTAAATTTTCTCTTTCAAATCCTTTAAACTCTTTATCCTTTAAAGCTCTAGTTATCTCTCTTGCTCTATCTGGTCTAAAGTTAAAGAAAATTACAGAATCTTTATTTTTTATAGTAGCTACAGGTTTGCTATCCTTTACAACTACACTAGGAATTATAAACTCATCAGTTTTATTGTGGTGATATGCATCTTCTATAATTGCAAATGGTGATGTATTTGTGTTTCCTTCACCTTTTACCATTGCATTATATGCCAATTGCACTCTTTCCCATCTATTGTCCCTGTCCATGGCATAGTATCTACCAGAAATAGTCGCAATTTCACCTACACCTTCATTGTTCATATGCTTTTGTAATTCTTCTATAAATTCTTTTGAAGATGTAGGAGATACATCTCTTCCGTCTAAAAAGCAATGAACAAAAACTTTTTTTACTTCCCTTTTCTTGCAAAGAGTTATAAGAGCCTTTAAATGATTTATGTGGGAATGAACTCCTCCATCTGATAATAACCCCATTAAATGAACAGATGAATTATTTTTTAATGCTTCATCAATAGAAAAATTTAAAGCTCTATTTTCAAAGAAGTCTTCGTCTTTAATTGATTTTGTTATTCTAGTCAGCTCTTGATATACAATTCTTCCTGCACCTATATTTAGGTGTCCTACTTCAGAGTTACCCATCTGACCCTCTGGAAGACCTACATCTAGACCAGAAGCTGATAATGTGGTGTGCGGATATTTAGCCTTTAGTTCATCATAATTAGGCTTTCTTGCTTCTCTAACTGCATTTCCATCCACATTGTCGCTTATTCCAAAACCATCTAATATCATTAGCATTACTGGCTTTTTATTCATATTATTTAACCCATCCTTTTATTAGTGATTTACAATGGCTGCAAAATCTGAAGCCTTAAGACTAGCCCCACCTATTAAGCCTCCATCTATGTGCTCCTTTAACATTTGCTCTTTTATAGTTGATGGCTTAACTGATCCGCCATATTGAATTCTAACTTTATCTGCAGCATCTTCACCATACAACTTACCTATAACATCTCTAATAAATCCTATAGTATTATTAGCATCGTCTGCAGTTGCAGTTTTTCCTGTTCCTATAGCCCAAATAGGTTCATAGGCTATTACCATATTCTCAACTTGTGCTTTTTTTATTCCTATTAAATCTTGCTTTATCTGAGCGCCTAATATTTCTTCTGTTATTCCTAGTTCTCTTTGCTGTAAACTCTCTCCTACACATAATATAGGTACAATTTTATGTTCAAAGGCAGTCTTTAATTTTTTATTTATAGTTTCATCAGTTTCGTTAAAATATTGTCTTCTTTCACTATGTCCAATTATAACAAATTTTACTCCTAATTCTTTAAGCATTAACGGAGAAACTTCTCCTGTAAAAGCACCTGACTCTTCAAAGTGCATATTTTGAGCTCCAACCATAATATTGCTGTCCTTGCACTCTTCAATTACTGCTGGTAAAGATAGAAAAGTTGGGCAAACTACTACATCACAGCTAGCATCTTTTACTAAGGGTTTTAATTCCTTAACTAAATCTATTGCTTCCTGTATAGTATTATTCATTTTCCAATTTCCTGCTATTATTGCTTTTCTCATGATTAATCCTCCTATTAATAACTTTACAACATATCCTTATTAAAACTAAAAATATTAAACTTTTCCTTTAAAAGACATATTACATTTTTTCTCTAACTCAAATATAATATATTACTGTGAAAAAGGAAAGTAAATAAACAAGATTTTCTCTTGTTTATTACTTTCTTCATAAACTTTTATATTTATTTATCATTTAAAGCAACAATTCCTGGAAGCTCTTTTCCTTCTAAAAATTCTAGTGAAGCTCCACCACCTGTAGATATATGTGTCATTTTATCTCCTAATCCAAATATGTTAACGGCAGCAGCACTATCTCCTCCACCAATTATTGTAATCCCATCACAATTAGCCATAGCTTCTCCTACTGCTATTGTTCCCTTATTAAAGTTTTCAAATTCAAAGACTCCCATTGGTCCATTCCAAATAACAGTCTTAGAGCTTCCTATAACCTCTGCATATAATTCTCTTGTCTTTGGTCCTATATCTAAAGCCATATATCCATCTTGAATATTTTCATCTTCAGTTATTACTGGAGTTGCGTTCTTATCAAATTCAGTAGCTATTACATGATCTACTGGAAGATATAATTTAACCCCTTTTTCTTTAGCTTTTGTCATCATTTCTAATGCATAATCAATTTTATCTTCTTCTACTCTAGATATGCCCATTTTATATCCTTGAGCCTTAAGGAAAGTATATGCCATAGCTCCTCCTATAAGAAGATTGTCTACTTTCTCTAAAAGATTATTTATAACATTAATTTTATCTGATACTTTAGAACCACCTAAAATAGCTGTAAATGGTTTTTCAGCATTTTCTATAGCTTCTCCTAAAAATTTAAGCTCCTTTTGAATTAAATATCCACACACTGATTCTTCTACGAACTCAGTTACTCCTACAGTGGAACAATGTGCTCTATGAGCTGTTCCAAAAGCATCGTTTACAAATATATCACAAAGTGAAGCTAGCTCTTTAGAATAATTTTCTTCATTTTTAGTTTCTTCTTTTCTAAATCTAGTATTTTGTAGCAGTACTATATCCCCATCATTCATAGCTAAAATAGCTGCTTTTGCATTATCTCCTATTACATTATCGTCCTCTGCAAAAACTATGTTCTTATTTAATAATTTACTTAATCTTGCTGCTACTGGTGCTAGTGAAAGCTCTGATTTAGGCTCTCCCTTTGGTTTTCCTAAATGTGAACATAAAATAACTTTAGCATCGTGGTTAACTAAGTATTCTATAGTAGGTATAGCTCCTAAAAGTCTATTTTCATCAGTAATTTCACCTTCTACTATAGGTACATTAAAGTCGCATCTTACTAAAACTTTTTTACCTTTCACATTGATGTCTTCTAATGATTTCTTCTTAAATGACATGTTAAAATCTCCTTCATAAACTTATTGTAATAAAAATCTAGTTCTTAGCTTCTTAACTGAACTAGATTTTTATTACATACCTATTTTAACACACTTTAGAGATTATAATCTATCAGCAACATATTTTGTTAAATCTGCTAGTCTGTTTGAGTATCCCCACTCGTTATCATACCAAGCAACTACTTTAACTAAATTATCTCCCATAACCATAGTTGAAAGCCCATCTACGATTGAAGATCTCTCATCTCCTCTAAAGTCCATTGAAATTAATGGTTCATCAGAGAATCCAAGAATACCTTTAAGTTTTCCTTCTGATGCCTCTCTTAAAACTTCATTAACTTCCTCTACAGTAACTGACTTACCAAGTTCACACACTAAATCAGTCATTGAAACCG
Source organism: Clostridium sp. UBA1056 (assembly GCA_002316385.1). Taxonomy (GTDB): domain Bacteria; phylum Bacillota; class Clostridia; order Clostridiales; family Clostridiaceae; genus Clostridium_J. Next base: position 180,557 of record DCDL01000061.1, on the reverse strand, counting down.
TTGGAGTTGGAACTCTTACTGCCATTCCATTTAACTTTCCTTTAAGTTGAGGTAAAACTAATGCAACTGCTTTTGCTGCTCCTGTAGTTGTTGGGATCATTGCTTCACCTGCTGCTCTAGATCTTCTTAAATCTTTATGTGGTGCATCTAATATTTTCTGATCGTTAGTATAAGAGTGTATTGTAGTCATAAGACCTTTTAATATCCCAAATTTTTCATCTAAAACCTTAGCAAAAGGTGCTAAGCAGTTAGTTGTACATGAAGCATTTGATATAATATTATGATTTTTAGCATCATATTTATCTTCATTTACTCCAAGTACAATTGTTATATCTTCATTTTTCGCAGGTGCAGAAATTAATACTTTTTTAGCTCCTGCTTCTATGTGAGCTTTTGCTTTTGTAGCATCAGTAAATAGACCTGTAGATTCTATTACAATATCAACACCTTGAAGTCCCCATGGTATATTTTTAGGATCTCTCTCTGCAAATATTCTTATTTCTTTTCCATTAACTATAATTGAGTTCTCAGTTGCTTCAACTGTTCCATTAAACTTTCCATAAAGTGTATCATATTTTAAAAGATGTGCAAGTGTTTTCGGGTCTGTTAAATCATTAATTGCCACAACTTCAATATCCTTTGCATATTGGTCTACTAAAGACTTAAATACGTTTCTTCCTATTCTACCAAATCCATTAATTCCAACTTTAACCATTATAAAATACCTCCAACATTTAATTTAATAATTTTTATATTGAAACTTAATTGATATATTCATATTTCTAAGTAATTTTATTTCTTAGAAAATGTTATCTAGATACACATTACTTTTATCTCTCACCTTATAAAAATTGAGCATTAGAGTAAATAGTTATTAGATAAAATCAATAAGTATTAATAACTAACCTACTTTGAAAATAATTTTAAAATTTCTTTTGCTGTAGCTTCATCAGTAACTAAAGTAGAGTTTTCTTTTCCTCTTTGTATAGCCATAATAGCTTCTGCCTTTTCAACTCCTGCCGCTATGGCTATCACATTAGGAATTCTTTTTATTCTATCTTTAGTTATTCCAATGGAAGGCATAGAATATACAATTTCTCCTTTATTATTAAAATAATGGCCATAAGCTTCTCCTATAGCTCCTGATTCTAATATTCTTTCCTTTACATCACTACATAAACTTCTCTTATCACACATTTCTTTAGCCAATCCTATACCATGGATAAGAACATCTGATTTACCTATATTTTCAAAGGTATCTTTAATATTCGATTCCTTAATTAAAGCTTTAAAGGAATCACTGCTTATATTGTCAGGAATATGTAATAATTCATAGGTAGCCTCTAATTTATTTGCTAAGTTTTCTACTAAAGTATTAGATTGTATTTCTGTTTCTTTTCCCATACCACCTCTACCAGGTAGAACCTTTATGTTTTTAAATTTGGCCATGGGAGTAAAATTATCAACAACCTCTTTTACTGTGCGTCCTCCAGTAAGCGATATTATAATATTATCTATAATAATACTTTTTAAGTAATTCGCCGCTGCTTTACCAAGTTCAGTATATAGTGTACTATCTTCAGCTACATTTCCATTAATAACTATTACATCCCTAACTTTAAGAAGATCTTTTAATTTCTCTTCCATAGAGTCTAAGCCACTTATCTCCTTCATAAAGGCTTTTAGTTCACTAAAGATCTCTTCGCCTTCCTCAGTGATATACATACCTGATGATTTAATATCTATTAACCCTTGCATTTTTAAGAAGTTCGTTTCACTTCTTACAACTCTTTCACTTAAATTTACTATAGTTGATAATGATCTTCTCCCTATGGGCTCTCTGTATTTTATATTTTTTAATATAGTATATCTTACATCTAGAACTTCTAGTAATTCAGGTATCACTTTTTGTTGTAAATTTAATAACCTTTTCATTTTTTACCCCATTGACATTTTATGTCCCTATGGACAAAATTTGTCCCAATAACATTTAAACTTTACATATATATTATACGACAATATATACTATATGTGAAGTATTCATATATAATTTGTACAAAAAAAATTTTTATATGAATTATATTGCTACATATAACTATAAATTATTCAAAAATAAAATTTATTTATTTTATAAGCTATAGTAATTATGATTCATATCAATTTAAATTTTTCTTATTAAAGTTAATTATAATATATACTTAAGTTAATGTAGAAATTCAATTAAAACATATATATCTATTTAATATACTTTATATAATTAATTCCATATAAAACATTATTGTATTATAATGTTTTATATGGAATATTAAAATTTATATTAATCGCTTGCGTTGAGATGAAGATTTTATCCCTAGCTCTTCTCTATACTTAGCTATAGTACGTCTAGATATATCTATCTCTTTCTTATTAAGCACTTCACATATGGATGAATCCGATAATGGCTTTGCCTTATTCTCAGATTCTATTATACTTTTTATCATATCTTTTACACTAACAGATGATATCTCTTCATTTAAAACATTTACACTACTAGTAAATAGATCTTTTATCCTCTTAATTTCTCCTGTATGAAGCGCTACATACTTGTCCCTAATTGCTCTGCTAACTGTAGATTCATGCATACCTAAGCTATTAGCTATATATTTAATAGTCATAGGTTTTATATAATTATCACCTCTATTTAGGTATTCCTCTTGATTTCTAACTATTTCTTCCATAACCCTACATAAGGTATTTCTTCTATTTTGTATACTTTTAATTAAAAACATAGCACCGCTTATTTTACCCTTTACATAATCTATAGCTTCAGTATTATTACTATTATTGATTACATCCTTGTAGGTATTGTTAATTATTAGATTAGGTAATATATTGTCATTCATGAGAACTATATATCTATCACTTATTTTTTTTACATAAACATCCGGAATTAAATACCCAATCTCTTCACCAGTAAAAAATCCCCTAGTAGGTTTAGGTTCTAACTCTTTTATTATATCCTCACATTCTTGAACCTGCTTAGCAGTAATTCCAAGTTTCTTACCTATTAATTGATATTTTCCTTTTGATAATTCATATAAATAGTTATTTATTATTTCCTCAACGTAATCATTAACTATATTCTTTCTATGCAGTTGAAGTATTAAACATTCACTAAGAGATCTAGCTCCTATACCAGAAGGTTCAAAATCTTGTACTATACCCATACACCTTATAGCTGTCTCTTTCAAAATATTCAGTTCTTCTACTAAATTCTCTATAATATTCTCATCTAGATATCCCCTATGATCAATGTTATCTACAATATATCTGCAAATAACCTCATCTTTCTTACTCATATTGCTATACATAATCTGATCCCTCAAATAATCCTTGATAGTAGGCTTACTACTTATAAAATTAAAGGGAGATACTAAATCATTTCCTTCATCTTTAAAATATGATTTATCATTGTAATTATCCATAGCCATATCCCTAATTACTTCCCTATATTCTCTTAGTTCATTATCTACTACTTCCTCTTTATGCACTTCCAAATTATTCTCTACTTCCAGAATAACATTTTCTTGCAATTCTTTATCGATATACTGCAGGAGTTCATAGGATGACATTTGTAATAGCTTTATTGATTGTTGCATTTCCATTGTCATAATCAATTTTTGTTCTTGTGATAATCTTAAATCAAAGCCTAAATTCATAAATATCCCTCCTAATTTTCTCATTTTAATCATATCATAAAATATATCTTATTTCTAACTAAAGAATATATTCTTATTTCCCTGACAATAATTTACGTCAGTTATACCCACTATAATATGAATATTATTTTATCTATAAATGTTGAGATAACAGTGGTGACTCCTAGACTTAGTACTCTTTAAGATGTAATCCTAATGAATCTTCAGAGATAATTAGAACTTCTTATGAAGATTGATTAAATTTAATAAAAAGGGTTAGCCTATTAAAAGCTAACCCTGAAATTATATTATAATTTTGAATTACTCAATATTATCTTCCATTCTTTTCATATGCTTGGCCTGATGCAGCTGGTGCATTTGTTTTTCCTACAAAACCAGCAAGAGCTAGCATAGTCAATAAGTATGGTATGATTGTAAACACTTCAGATGGTAATGACCATCCAAGTCCTTGAGCAAATATTTGGAATGACTCACCAAACGCAAATAATAGACAAGCACCGAAGGAACCAATAGGTGTCCAGTTACCAAATATTACAGCTGCTAAAGCTATAAATCCTCTACCTGCTATCATTCCTTCTCTGTATATTGGTGTAACACCTATAGATAAAGCAGCTCCACCAAGCCCTGCCAACATTCCTGATAATATTACACAAATATATCTTACTAAATAAACATTTATTCCTAATGTATCTGCAGCCTTTGGATGCTCTCCCACTGATCTTATTCTAAGTCCAATAGAAGTTTTATAAAGTACGAAATGAGATACAAATACAAGAACTATTGCTAATATTACAAACCAGTTTAATCCTGATAAAATTTCCCCAACAACTGGTATTTTAGTAATAAACCCTGGCAATTTATAAGGAAGAATGGTTACTAAGTCTGTTTGACCTCCTTTACCTCCAAAAAGTATATATATCAAGAAACTAGATAATGCTGTTGCAAATAAATTTATAGCTGTACCTGAAATAACTTGATCTGCCTTCAAGTGAATACTAAGAAATGCATGGAGAAACGCAAGTAATCCACCAGCTACTGCAGCAAAGACCATTCCCATTACAGGATTACCTGTTATATATGTTCCATATACCGCAAAGAATGCACCTATTGTCATCATACCTTCTAGACCTATATTAACTACACCTGAACGTTCTGAGAACATTCCTCCAAGGGCTGTAAAGATAAGTGGAGTAGCTATTCTTAGTGTGGATGCTATCAATGATATAATACTTGCAAAAATTATGCTATCCATTCATTATCTCCCCTTTCTTTTTCTTATTTTCAAAGTAGGTTACAATATAATCCGTAGCTACAAATATAATAATTACTGCTTGAATTAAGAATACTATTTCTTTTGGTATTCCACTTATTTGAAGTGCTCTTGAACTACTATTTAAAGCTCCAAATAATACTGCTGATAGAATACATGCTACAGGATTATTTTTTGCTAATAGCGCAACTGCTATACCGTCAAATCCGTAACTTGGAACAACCATAAAATCTTGAATAAGATGTTTAACACCTGCTACGTGAGTAGCTCCACCAAGGCCTGCTATAGCTCCTGATAATACCATTGCTAATACAGCTTTCTTAGCTACGTTTACTCCACCATATTCTGCTCCATACGGGTTAATACCTACGGCTCTAATTTCATAACCCAAAGTAGTCTTCCATAATATAAATGCTATAAGAATAGCTACTATAATTCCTATAAATAAACTTATATTTGCTGAACTTCCTTCAACAAATCTAGGAAACATTGCACTCTCTTGTATAGTCGGAGTTGCTGATTTTCCTTGAACTCCAAAGGCAGTTCTAAGTATAACATAGTTTGCAAGAGCTATAGAAATATAGTTCATCATAATTGTATTTATAACTTCACTAGTTCCAAATCTAGCTTTAAGATATCCAGGTATTCCACCCCAAAGTCCCCCAGCTACTATACCACTTAATATCATTAATGGTATATGTACTATTGGACTAAGTCCAGGAATAACACCAACTATAGCAGCCGCCAGCATACCTAATACAAACTGACCACCAACACCAATATTAAATAATCCACATCTAAATGCCACCGCATTAGCCACACCAGTAAAAATTAATGGAGTAACCTCTGCTAATGTAGTCATAACATTTCTTTGAGTTCCGAAACTACCATTCCATATAGTTGAAACCAAGTCTGTTAAAGCAGTAAAATATTGAGTTATTGAATATCCCTTCGCCCACATAACAAAAAATACTGATATAAATAAAGAAAGTATAACTGCTACTATTGGAAAGAGGATAGCTTTCATGGTATTCTTAACTTTACTATTCATCTTATTTCTCTTCCCCTTTCTTATCTAAGCTTCCACCAGCCATTAATATACCAAGCTTTTGTTCATCTGCATCTTTTCTATCTAAAATATCTACTATTTTTCCATCATACATAACAGCGATCCTATCTGAAAGAGCTAAAATTTCATCTAACTCTAAAGATACTAGTAAAACGGCCTTACCTTTATCTCTCTCATCTACAAGTCTACTATGAATGTATTCAATAGCACCTACATCAATACCCCTTGTAGGTTGAGCCGCAATTAGTAATGTTGGGTCCTTTGAAATTTCTCTAGCTGCAATTAATTTTTGTTGATTACCTCCAGATAGAGCGGATGCATAGACCTCATTGCTTGGTGTTCTTACGTCAAATTCTTCTATAAGTGTATCGCAATGTTTTTTTATGGCCTTATAATCCATCATAATTCCTTTATTAAATTCCTTATTTTTATGAATTCCAAGAATAGAGTTTTCAAATAAAGAATATTTAAGTATAAGACCTCTTTTATGTCTATCCTCTGGAATATGTCCAACACCAGAGTCTATAATTTCTCTAGGTGATTTACCATATAAGTTCTTATCATTTAATAAAACTTTCCCATTCTGGCCTTTTCTAAGTCCTGTAAGCACTTCTAATAACTCCGTTTGACCATTACCATCAACCCCTGCAATTCCTAAAATTTCTCCACCATTAACAGAAAAAGAAACATTTTTTACAGCCGGAATACCTCTTTGATCACTGGCAGATAAATTTTCCACTTTAAGAACTTCTCCTACTAATTTAGGTTCATCTTTATCTACAACTAAATTTACCTTTCTTCCAACCATCAACTCTGCTAATTCGTCAATATTAGTATCAGCAGTGTTAACGATACCAGTAACCTTACCTCTCCTAATTATAGTAACTCTATCGCTCATGCTCATAATTTCTTTTAATTTGTGCGTTATTAGAATGACAGATTTTCCTTCTTTTTTTAGATTATCTAGTATTTTACCTAATTCTTCAATCTCTTGAGGTGTTAAAACCGCTGTAGGTTCATCAAGGATAAGAATCTTTGCTCCTCTATAAAGAGCCTTAAGAATTTCTACCTTTTGCTGTTGCCCTACAGAAATATTTTCAATAACCGCATTAGGATCTATAGAAAATCCATATTTGTCAGACAGTTCCTTTACATCATTATATGCTTTTTTTCTGTCCATAAGTAATCCTTTAGTAGGCTCACATCCTAGTACAATATTTTCAGCTACCGTAAAGTTGTGAACTAACATAAAGTGTTGGTGAACCATTCCTATTCCAAGCTTTATAGCTTCGCTAGGTGTGTTAATATTAACTAAATTTCCATTAACGTAAATATCACCTTTTTCTTGTTGATACAAGCCATAAAGTATATTCATTAAGGTAGTCTTTCCTGCTCCATTCTCTCCTAACAATACGTGAGTTTCACCTTGTAACAAGTCAAAATCCACATTATCGTTTGCTATGGTGCCAGGGAAAACTTTAGTTATACCTTTCATTTCAATTACTTTTTTCATTTCCCTTCCTCCTCATAATATTACCTACGTTTACATCCTACATTAAAATACTTAATATTAACTAAAATACCGCCATGTACTTTATAGAATCTACTTTTCATTATACCATAAAACTATTTTATTTAATATTTTTTTAACTTTTCATACAACTTTATTCTTCTAAAAATATATTATCAAAAGTAATAAAAAAAAGCTAGATGTAATATCTAGCTTTTTTACTACTCTAATTTTTATTACTGTAATTCAAAATCAATAACTTCTTGTCTTGTAACCGGCACTTTAAACTTACCTTCTTTAATTTGAGTTTCATACTCTTCTGCTTTTACAAGTACATCAGGAGCAGTATTATCTTTAGTTGTTTCAGCCATGCCTACTCCATCTTCTGCTATTCCAAGAGACATAACTCCAGCTTTGAAGTTGCCTTCTACAACTGACTTAGTTGCATCATAAGTAGCAGTGTCAACTCTCTTGATCATAGAAGAAAGAATTACATCTTTGTACTTTGGAAGTTCAATTGCCTGGTCCTTATCAACACCAATAGTCCAAACTTCTTTACCTGAATCTTTTAATTCTTTAGCAGCTTGGAACATTCCTAAACCAACTCCACCAGCTGCATGATATATTACATCACATCCAGCTCCGTATAGTGATAGAGCCAACTCTTTACCTTTGCCTTGATCAGCAAAAGAGTCTGCATATTTAACAGTTGTTCCTGGATTCTTACCATCTGCACTTATAAGTCCAGCAGCGGCTTGTGGGTTAACAGCTTTAACTCCAGCTGCAAATCCTGTTTCAAATTTTTGCATTACTTCATTGTCTTTTCCACCTATAAATCCAATTTTATCAGTTTTAGTAGTTAAACCAGCTATAACTCCCATTAAGAAAGAACCTTCTTCTTGTTTAAAAGTTATAGATAGAACATTGTCAGCTTCTACAACTGAGTCAATGATAGCAAATTTTGAACTTGGATTATTTCCAGCTATAGCTTTAACTGCATCAGCTAATTGATATCCAACTGCAAAAGTTAAAGCTGAACCATCATCTACTAAAGCCTGTAGGTTAGGCTCATAATCTTCTTTCTTTTGAGCTTCAACTGCTGTATATTTCACACCTAATTCTTTTTGAGCTTTCTTTACCCCTTCATCTGCTGATTGGTTAAATGATTTATCATTTAATCCACCCTCATCTGTTGAAAGACCTATTGATATTTCTGTTTTTGGAGTATCTTTTCCTTCATTTGCTGCACCTTTGTTATCATTTCCGTTACCAGTGCCAGCACAACCTACTAATAAGGAAGCAGTCATAGCAACCGTTGCCATAAGAGCAACTATTTTTTTCATTTTCATTTTAAACCCTCCTGAAATAAATAAGTAGTAAATATATAAAATTTTTATTATAGTATGTATTATATCCTAATAAAAAAATTTTATCATTAGTACTCTATATGCTATACTATTTAACTTCATATATTTATATGCTGAATATACCATAATTACCCGTAAAAATCAAATAAAATTGACTGCAAATTCACAGTCAATTTTATTTTTCTACTCATATTTTATGATATGAATTCTGCCTTCTTTAATACTTCTTGAGCCTTTAATCCGTCTTCATCAGCTACAAGTACTATGGGTCCTGTACAACCCATTCCACTCTCTGAATATATATCTTCTTTCCAAAGCGCTTTACATGCGTTTTCAAGCTCTAATATATCAATCCCTGCTATGGAGAAAGTTACTACCTTTTTAGTAGGCATTTTTACTTCTTCCTCTTCTTGTGGTTTACTAGCTTTTTTTGTAGTTTTATCTATAAACTCCTTTAATCCAGCTTTATTAGCTGCTTTAAATTCATCTCTCGCTATATCTAAAACTTTATTTTCTGCACAAGTTGCACAGAATCTTAAAGCCTCTGCAATAAGAGGTGCTCCTGATGCCCTTGAAACTATGTTAACTAATTTATCATAGTTTTCTCCAATACCAGGTCCATATCCAGCTCCTACAGTTTCATAATTTCCACCAGTAGTAAATGATGAAAATACTTTAACTAATAAGTTTCCTGTTAATGAATCACAAACCATGACATCTGGAGTTCCTGCTAAAAGGTCGTTTCCTCTCATTACAGCTCCACCATCAGCTCTTAGTGATTCAGTAAATAACATGTCATATCCACTCTCTTGAACTTCTCTTAGAATTCTTTCTACTTGTCTAGCGCCATCAAGGTTCAATATTCCTACCTTCGGATTTTTAATACCATTTGCTTTAGCTACAGATATTCCCGATATAGCATTTTTGACCATACCTTCAACTCTATTTGTAGAAGTAGTTCCTGTAGTTGTAGCTATTATCATTTCTTTTCCTTTACCTGGAGTCATTACTTTACCTACTGTTGAAACTCCTATAGGGAAATCAAAGTGTTGTGTAACACAACCATCTAAATCTCCATTCTCTAGCATAGCTGTCATTTTCTTATGACCTTCTTCAGCTGTTTCTGCTTCTACTACTTCAAAATCAGCATCCACTTTAGGTCCAATTAAAACTACATCAAAATCGCCGTATTTCACTTTCGCCAATTCAGCAGCTTTAACCATTTCTTCGATTCCATGTTCAGAGCCTAATATAGTTAAGCCTATTCTAACTTTTTTCTTAAATTGTCCGCTTTTTATTCCTGTTGCTATATCATTAAAGACTTCAGCAATCATTGCTTTAGTAGCATTTTGATTCATTTCTACACCCCGTTTCTTTAATAATCTCTTCTATATTAAAGAGATAAATTAGTAATTTTAAGCTTCAGAAGGAGTAAACCTCCTTCTGAGTTTAAAGGCTCTATTTATCAGAGTTCATTAAGAAGCTTGCAAAATCCTTCATAGCATCTGCCACCATTGATTTAACTTCTTCTTTACTTACCCCTGATTCATTGTCTAGTTTTCCAGTATTCTTTTCAACTAGTATAGAAACTCCATCAAATAAGTTAGTCATTCTTCCTAAGAATAAACTTCCTTTTCCTACTATCATGAAGTTATTTAGAACTCCATTTTTAATGTGATCTATTCCATGCCCAACTATCGGTACTCCAGATGGAATATGTCCTTGAGTTGGTGCAAATCCTTGATATCCATGAGCTTTTATAAACTCTGGTAATTCTTTTCTATCTAATTGACCCTTCTTAACAGCTAGTGCACCAATCATTTTGTAGTTTTGAGTTGGTACATCCCCAGCTCCTGCCGGTTCAGTAATGTCTGGTGTTTGCATCTCTGGTGCATACTTATCTACATCCTGAACTTTAAGTCCAGCTGCAGTTAATGGGTCAAGTACTAATGCTTCAAGTACTGCTTGTGGAGAAGCTCCATGACCAATTGTATGTCTTCCAATTATATCAGTTCTTAAAACTGGGCTTACACCGTCATTTTCAGATACTAGAATAGCAAATCCCCCTAAGCAATCTTCAAGAACAGGTAATTCTTTCTTTATGTGGTCCCTACCATTCATTCCAAGCTTAGCAGTAGCTCCACCTGCTATTACTAATACGTTTTTAAATATTCCACTCTTAACAAGTGATGCTGCATTTATTAAAGCATGAGTAGGTCCTGCACAGAATCCTCTCATATCTGAACCAGTAGCTCCTGAAAGTCCTACAACTTCACCTATAGATTTAGCAACATTTCCGCCACCTCTTTGGTTCATATCCCCTATTGCTTCTTCTGAACATTCTATTATATATCCAATTTCCTCTACTGGAACATCTAGATTGTCAACTAAATGCATTCCAGCAAGTACTCCCGAAGATTTAACTGCTAAGTTTTCAAGCATGTAATGAGCTGAAAGGTTTGGGTCGAACTCATGAGCTCTTCTTACACATCCTACAAGATTTCCATCTATATATAATCCTTCTGCTCCAGCATTATTAACTAGCTCTTCAACTTTAGCCATTTCATCTCCAATAACTTTATCTAGTTTTGAATTTAATAATGGGTGCTTAGCTAATTTTTCTTTTACGGCCTCAGCAAATGCTGACTCTAGTATAACTAGATCAAATACATCAGAGATTTTCATTAAACCATAGAATTCATCTTGTGGCATTATCTCTCCGAATTTACCAAATCTATTAGCATTATCTATATTCTTTCCAACCCATGGTCTTGGCATTTCGCCTAGTTCTTCTGGTGTAATGTTTCCTATATAAGTTTGGTTTGGTGCATAAGCTACCACTTCTTCAAAACTTCTTAAATGGCTTTTTATAGCCTTCAAATATTCTGAGTTAGGATTTGTTTGTCTTTCTAATGTTTGTGTAGTTCCATTATGTATTACCATATCTGGAGTATTCACTAAAATATAAGATGCTTTCTTTATAACTGGAAAATTCATTTTAAATTCAACCTCCCTTAATAATGTGCCTTTATAATAATTAATTTTGTAATTTGCACAATCTATAATAAATGGATAAAAACTATTCATTGTACATTGTGCAAACTAACCAACTTGATATTAATATATTTAGTAATTAGGGGTAATCCCCTAATTACTAAATTATTAATTTCAGCTATTCAAATATTTTTTGTCCATCAACTTCTGTTTCAAGAGCTTTTAAAGCTTTCTCAACAAGTTTTCTTCTTAACGCATATTCATCTTCTTTTGATAAATTTGGATTTCCAAGTGGGTGAGGAATAGCAACTGTAGGAATTATTCTGTTAGCTCCAACAGTTAAAGATACTGGAGTAATCGTACACATGTGAACTACTGGAAGTCCAGCTCTTTCTATTTCTTTAACAAGCGTTGCACCGCAACGTGTACAAGTTCCTCACGTAGAAGTTAATACAACTGCATCTACGCCATCAGCTATTAATTCTTTAGCTGCAAACTCACCATATTTTTTAGAAGATGCAACAGCAGTACCATTACCAACAGTTGAATAGAAATATCTGTGTAATGATCCTATTCTACCCTCTTTTTCAAGTTCTCTTAGAACATCTACAGGGATAACTCTATCTGGATCTTCATTAGCATACACTGGATCGTGTCCACCGTGTGCTGTTTCAAAAGTTTCTCCAGTTAAATCATTAATTCCTTCTATATCATATTTACCTATTTTAGAAGCTGAAGATGACTCAATGTGATCTGGATTTCCTTTTGGAACTATACCTCCTGATGTAACTATAGCAATTTTAGCTTTAGTTATATCTTTTATTGCTGGCATTGGATCAACTCTATCAAAGTCAGGCATTTTAAATTCTGTAATAAACTCTTCACCTTTTATCTTTTTAACAAGCATATCAACTGCTCTCTTAGATCCTCTTTCAGTTGCAAAGTAATTCTTTCTTATACCTCTTTCGATATAATTTTCTTCTACTGGAGAACCTATTTCTTCTCCTTTAGCTAACTTAATAGCTAACTTAGCCATCTTAGGTAGAGCATCTCTCATACCTACAGCACTATTTCTTGTAGAGATAAGATATACTTCTTTTTTATACATATCTGCACCTGGGTTTTCAATGTACATTCCAGATAAAACAGGTATATTTAACTCTTCTTTTACAGTTTTACATATATCTCCACATGCAACTCCGTATCTTCCAGCGTTAAATGCAGGTCCAGCTATAAATAGATCTGGGTTATATTTTTTAACCATCTCTATAACTTCAGCTTTTGCTTCTTTTGTATTTTCCGCAAAATAAGAGTCACCACAAATAACTGTCGCTACTATCTCAACGTCTTCCTTCTTTAATAATCCATTTAACCCAAGTCCTGGTCCAACAAACCCTTCACGAACCTCAGGTTTAATATCTGCTTTCTCTTCTCCGCCTATTCCTGCGTAGAATTGGTTTATATAATGAACAACTTTTAACATAGGTTTTCCCCCTTTCATGGGACTTGACCTCTAAAAAACCATAATTTTAAAGGTCAATTAATTGAATATTTTTCTATTAAAGATATTTGCAGAATTGATCTCTTACTGTTTTAACTTCTTCTATAATAGCATCAACATCAAGAACCATTTCCATCATTCCGCACTGCTCGTCATAAATCGCTTCATCACATTCTTCTTTTATTTCTGGTTCTACAACGTGGAATACAGATAATCCAAGGTCAACTCCTGCTAAAGGACCTGCAAATGTAGGATCTCCTGCAGCAACTGTTTCAGCAGATAATCCAGATGCCTCTGCTTCAGCTCCTCCGATTACTACAACCATGTTTTCTGCTCCATATTTTTCAGCTAAATCTTTAACTCTTTGTTGGATCTCCAGATCCATTGCACCTGCAGCTGTTCAGACAAAACATTCTGTTGATGCGAAAACAACTTCTGCTCCTGCTGATTTAACACAAGCTTCTATAGCTGGTCCTGGTATTCCGTCTCTATCCCCTATACAGATAGCTTTTTTTCCTTGTAACATAATATCTATCTCCTTCTCATTAAACTATAATCAGTAAATTAAACTTTTAGTCATTTTTTATTTTCTATTAATAACCTTTAGCTGTTAAGTAGTTAAATCCAACTTCACTAGTTGCTCCAGTAATAACTTGAATTTCAGCTTCGATTGATCCATCTTCTCTTAAACTTCCCATGTGCCCACCAGCAATAATATTTGCAGCATCCACATGACCAATTACTCTTTTCATAGGTGGTAAAACAATAACTTCGTTAGCATTTCCACCTGTTACTACAGCATCTCCTTTTGGAGTTGAATCTGCTAATGATTGTGACATACCATCTTGACCAGCATATTCATCTGTTACTAAAACAGTTTTAACACCTTTAGCTGTGATTTTATTACAGTTCATAACTAAGTCGGCATCTGGGTTTCCAAATCCTTCTTCAGAAATTATGGCAGCATCTGCTCCTAAGAATTCTACTAATTTAGCAACCATATTTGATGATCTTTCTTTATCAGCTAGATATACGTTTTCATTTGTTATAACGCAACCTAAGAAGTTAAAGTCCTTACCATGTCTTTCATATAAATCTTCTATTATTGGATGATTCATGTGAACATAGCTTGGATTTTTATCACATGCAGATACGCAGTTTCCACTTACGATTGCTCCATCAAATACTTCTGTTGGATAAATAAATGTAGGAATTATTTTCTTAGCATCTACTCCATATACATAAGTATCATGTAATAATCCTTGTGTTTGAAGCATGTATACATATACAACCTTAGGTAATTCTGGATATTGTTGAACTTGTTGTAAGATTGGTAATGTTTCGTAAATTTTCACTTCATCAGGTTCAATATCTTTTCCTGCTTTTCCAAGGTATGTAGCTGCTTTAAATCCTATAGTTCTTACTGCTTCCTCATGATCATGTTGTAAGATACCTTCTTTAGGTTCGCATATAACTACTAAATTATTTGTTTTTGAGAATGGTGTATATTTAGCACCTTCTCCACTCATGTCAACTATACCTTCTTGGAAACCAACAATTTTACCAGTAGTTACAACTGCAGCCCCTTTTAGAACATGTGTTCTGCCAGAACCCACTGTATCTACTTTACTAATAAAGCCTGGGAATACCCCACCATTTCCTTCTACTTTAACTCTTGGTTCAACTACGTCTTTTACAGGTATTATTCTAACTTCTTCACCTGGTCTTGCTATATCAAAATCGATACTTGCAATTCTTTCATCTCCAGATACTTCGTTTAATAATTCCTCTTTGTTTACATAAAGAACTCCATTCTCAACTTTTGTTTCTGCTCCGAATTGAATATCCTTTATAAATACTTTTCCAATCTCTAGACGCAAAACCTTCACCTCCTAAAAATATATAGGTCACTTTTATTTATTAAAAGATGGGAGGTACGTCCTCCTCATCCAATAATCCCTTAAAATTCAAATGATTTAAATAATTCAAATTATAATGTTTCGTAATATTCTTTAATGAATCCTTCTATGTCATCTAAAGTAGCGATTTTATCTGGAGTTATTGTAGCAACACAAGCTCCACCATTGTAGATTTTCATAGTTGGAAGTCCTAAAACTTTTTGTCCAATAGCAACTCTTCTTGCTCCACCTATGTTTAAGCTAGCAAATTTAATTTTATCTTCGTATTTTGGTTCTAAATCGTGAACGCCTGGCATTAAAGATATACATATTTCACATTTATCTCCCCAAAAATCTACGAAAACTGGTTTATCGCTGTTTAAAACTTCTGATTCAAAATTGTCTTTGTTTAATTCTATCATTGTATTCTACCTACCTTTCAAATTATAAATATTTATATATTATATAATTTACCTAAATTAAATAAATTATGTTCTAGTGTAAACTTTCTATATAGTGCTCTGCATTAGTAGCTGCAATAGCACCATCTGCTGCTGCTGTAATTACTTGTCTTAATGATTTTTCTCTAACATCTCCAGCTGCAAATACTCCTGGTATATTTGTTCTCATTTCTTCGTCAGTTATTATGTCTCCTCTTTCAGTCATGTTTACTTTACCTTTGAATAATTCTGATATTGGTAAGTATCCAACGAATACGAAACATCCATTAACATCTAAAGTACTAACTTCGCCAGTTTTTACATTCTTAATAGTTAGATTTTCAAGAATTTCTTCACCATTAGCTTCTTCAACAACAGAATCCCAAATAAATTTTATTTTTGGATTTGCAAAAGCCTTTTCTTGTAATGATTTAGCAGCTCTTAATGAATCTCTTCTGTGAATTACAGTAACAGTTTCACCAAATTTAGCAAGATATATAGCCTCAGTGATAGCTGAGTCTCCTCCACCAATTACAGCAATGTCAAGGTCAGTGAAGAAATCCGCGTCACAAGTAGCGCAGTAAGAAACTCCTCTTCCTCTTAACTCTATTTCATTTTTAAATCCACCAAGTCTTGGAGTTGCTCCAGTTGCTATTATTATAGTCTTAGCTTGATATTCACCTTTTCTACATTTAATAACTTTAATATCACCTTCTAAAACAGTATCAACTACTTCATCCTTAACAAATTCTGTACCGAAGTCTTCAGCTTGTTGTCTCATTCTTTGGCTTAGTGCTGTTCCAGTACAATCTTCAATTGAACCTGGGTAGTTTTCTAGTTCATCAGTTGTTGTAGCCTGACCACCATACTTAGCTCTTTCAATGACTAACGTTTTCATTCTTGATCTTGAAGCATATAGTCCTGCTGATAATCCTGCAGGGCCTCCTCCAATTATTATAGTGTCATAGATTTGTGACATATTAATATACCTCCCTTAATTAATAGCATGATCTATTAAATCTGAATCTATCAATTGAAAATCTGCTAATATTTTTTCACTCCATTGAGGAGTGTTAAAATCTTTTAGAAACTTTTCTGTGGTAGCTAAAGAGTTTTCTATAATCTCTAAAGATTGTAAATCCACTCCATTAACCACCTCTTTTGAAACACAAACTGTTCTATAAGGAGTTTCATTAGGTTTTACGCTTCCCATCAATGGATGAGTAAGCAGCCTATTCCCCTTATGAATATAATCTCTCACTTTTTTTAGTATATTCAACTGCGGTGCGTCTATAAACTCAACTCTATACTTTTTTTCAAACTTTTCCTTAGACATAGGATTGTTAGTTACAATAAATAGTGGTTCAATCACTTAAATACCTCCTAATGATAAACATAAAGAGGCATAAGACAAAATATTAAATATCTCGCCTTATGCCTCTGTATTTTAACCTGAGAGTTTTGCTCCTTCGGTGCAATATACGCTTTCCAGAGTTTTGTCCACCTTCGGTCCCTTTGCCTGAGAGTTTCATATTTATTTGGCAAAATAAATACTTGCTTCTTCGGCTACCTAAATTTATTAGGTCATCTCCCGAAAATGTCATCCAAATTCTATTATTTTATTTACTTGCTTTCTTCACTATAAGTATATAATAAATTTGTTTAATATTCTACATAATTTTATTGTTTTACTATTTGATTTTTCTATAGTTTCTATAAAGTTTTTCTAATGGAAATATTCTGTAAATTGTTCATAATATTATCTTCTACTTTTATATTATTTCTAACCATCAATAAACACCTTGTGTGGCAACACTTCCACTATGTTTCTATCCTTTTGTATCTTTATATAAGGATAATCTAAAGCAACTCATTCTTAGTAAATGTAAAGTTTTTTTCATATAATTTTAAAAATATATTGATATTTTTTTAACCTTCAAAAGTTGTAAAGTAATGTTAATACCAGATACTTAATTATAAATATGAAACATTTTAAGATTTTAAAATGTTTCATAGGAAAATATTTAAATATATGACTTTTTGAAATGTTATATATTCCCCATTAATCCAAGGTAGCTTCTTCGCTTCCTTAATAAAACCATATATTTACATCATATGACAATATTTAATGCAAGATATTTAATCCTGTAGTATTCATCAACTTTCTTATAGATATAAAAATAATTTCATTTAAATTATACCATTTACTTTCTATAGAAATCAACTTTAAAAAGGATATGACTTTAAATCATATCCCTTTACTTATATATTATGAAGTTAATTTCTAAATTACTACTAATTTTTTTCAATAAAGAAAATACCACAAGCATTTTTCCCAGAATGTGTGCCTACGACACAACCAACATCTGACTCTATAAATTCAATATTATGTTCTTTTAAATAATCTATAATTCCATTAAGTACGCTTCTATTTTCCTCATCTGCTGCTGCATTTAAAACTATAGGAGTAACTTCTTCTGAAATTCCACACTGCTCTAAATAATCTATTAAATACTTAAGTGCCTTTTTACTCCCTCTTACCTTATCTTTTACAACCATCTCACCATTTTCAACGGCCAGATTTAATTTTATTCCTAAAAGTCCACCTACAAATGCTGTGGTTTTACTAAGTCTTCCACCTTTAACTAGGTTATCTAATGACTGAAAGTTTAAAGTACTCTTTACACGAGAAATTGTATCATTAATAATTGAAAGTATTTCTTTAGCATCTTTACCCTCATCTCTAAGTTTACACGCCTTAAGTACTAATATTCCTAGTCCACAGGTAACATTTTGCGAATCTACTACATGTATATTATCACTACCTACCATATCTTTTGCTATCAAAGCCGATTGATATGTTCCACTCATCTTTGATGATAAATGTAATGAAATTATTTCATACCCATGGTCTATATATTCCTTATATATACTTTCAAACTTAGCTGGAGGTATTTGACTTGTTTTTGGCATCTCATCAGTTTTATCCATTTCTTCAAAGAATGTTTCTATATCAATATTTATTCCATCTAGATAAGTATTATTGTTAATAGTTACCTGTAAAGGTATTACATGAATATCTAGAGATTTAACCAGTTCCTTTGGTAAATCACATGTACTATCCGCTATAATTTTTACTTTTTTCAAAACTGTATCACCTCCTATTTCATATTTTCAAATCCTATTTGTCTTAATCCTTCATAAGCAATTATAGCAACTGTATTAGAAAGGTTAAGAGACCTAGTTGTAGTGTTCACCATAGGTACTTTTATAAGATTTTCCTTGTTTTCTTCTCTTATATAATCAGGCAATCCTTTAGATTCTCTACCAAATACTAAAAAATCACCTTCTTTAAAATTAGCTTCATGGTAGTATTTAGTTCCTTTCGTAGTACAAAAATAAAAGGTTCCATCCTTATATTTTTCTCTTAAATCTTCATAGCTATCATGAATTTCTAAATCTAAATATGGCCAATAGTCAAGGCCCGCTCTTTTTACTTCTTTTTCATCTAAACTAAATCCTAGAGGTTTTATTAAATGCAACTTACAATTAGTAAGTACGCAAGTTCTTCCTATATTCCCAGTATTTTGAGGTATTTCTGGTTGAAATAATACTATATTTAAGTTCACTCTTATGTCCTCCTAAAAATAAATCTGTTAAGGCTTAATAAAAATATAATACTTCAATTCTATTTTTATGTAAAGTTTATAGTTCTAAAAACTTCATTAACACTCTATTTTAATATAAACTCTTCAATTACATGAGCTACTCCATCATCTTCATTACTAAAGGTTATATAATCCGCTTGCTTCTTTACAAATTCTTCTGCATTACCCATAGCTACACCTAATCCTGCAAATTTAATCATAGAAAGGTCATTTTCGTTATCACCTATGCAAATTACTTCATTTCTATTAATTCCATAATACTCACATATTTTCTTTACTGCTTCACCTTTTGATGTTCCCTTTTTCATAATTTCAAAACTTCCATCCATAGAGCTTACTACTTCAAATTTTTTTAACTCCAAAAAATCTTTCTTTGCGACTCTAACTCTATCTTTGTCATCATCCATTACCATAACTTTAATTAAATTTATGTTCTCTTCAAAAAGCTTTTCCCATTGACTTACGATTCTTATTGCTACCTGTCTATTTCTAGGTAACGTTTCATTTGCTTTACTATATGCTAATGCTGAATGTTTCACCTCTTCTGTGTATATTGTATCTGTACTATAAAATTGAGGCATAATACCATGTGTTTTTAATAAATTTAGTATTGATATACACTCCTCTTTGTTTAGATACTCTTCATATATAGCTCTATCCATATCTTTTTCTCTAATATAGGCTCCATTTGAAGCTATAATAGGAGTTTTTACCCCTATTATATCTCCATAGTAATTGGCTGATACAAATATTCTTCCTGTGGCAACCACAAATCTAGCTCCCTTATTATATGCTTCATTAATTGCCTTTAAATTTCTTTGAGATATCTTCTTTTTATTATTTAATAATGTGCCATCCATATCAACACAAATTAATTTATATTTCATTAGTCCCTCCATAGAATAAATACAAAATATTTATTAGTAATGTATTTATACCATCTTTCTCTCTCCTTAATATAATTTTCAATATACATGAAATATTCCTTTTTTTCAAACTTTCCAGGTAATCTTTCTCCATAAAACTCATCGTATACTAAATTTACAATAGTTCTTAACCTATTTTGTAGTTCCTTGTCTTTAATACTTTCCACAAACTCCAAATCTCCACTACTTTTACTTTTTATTATATCTTGAGTCTTAAGTCTTTTTAAATAATAATTATATAAAGGTATTGCACTTTTATTGTTAACTATTATTATTTTATTAATTTCAAAGTTTCCTACAAATATAGCTATTATTATAGCCATTAATCCTACAAATACATACACTCCAGTATATTGATTAAATATATTATCTTTTTCTATTTCACTATCACTTTCATCAAATCCAGGTTGATTTTTATTAAGTTTATTTTTCTCTGATTCATTGCTAGCACTACTTTCTGTAGATGTATTTTCTAACTCAACGGCTTGTCGAGCTTCTTCATATTCAGTTGGGGTAGGTGCTGAATCCACTATTGCCCATTGATTCCTATACGGATTTATAAGTATTTCTGCCCAAGCATGAGCATCAGCATTAGTGACCTTATAACTACCATCTTCCCCTTTATTATCTGACATTTTGAACCCTTCTACATATCTAGCTGGAACTCCCGCAATTCTACACATCATTACAGTAGCAGAAGCAAAATAAGTACAATACCCCTCTTTATCTAATAATAAAAAGTTACTAACAAAATCACTATATCCACTATTATTTCTCACATTAGTAACATATTTATAATTCTTCATTAAATAACTTCTAATTGCTAAGGCTTTATCATGAGTAGTTAATTTCTCTACAAATTTTCCTTTAGTTTCAGCTTCATCTCTCATTATATTATTTACTATTTCATAGACTTCATCACTTATAGGAGCATCCAACTGAAGATATTTCATGTAATGTAACATAAATTCATTTAAAATAGTACTTTCTCTATTTACATTTTCTACACCTTTAGATGTATCTATAGATGAAATTAAATATTCTTTATAAGAATAATCATCGACTGCAAACTTTCTTTGAGGCAACCTATAATTCTCAAATATTGGAATTTGTTTGTACTGTGAGTTTTGAATACCTTCAAGATAATTATCAAAGCCGCCATAAGATAAGTAATTAACATTGTAAGGTTCTTTTATCTCTACATCACTCATAAATACAGGAATTAAGTCCAAGAATAAATTTTTATTATTATCAATGATATTATTACTATTATTAGGAGTAAAATAAGAAGTAGTTTTAAAGTTTCTTTCTGGTACTATAGTTAGAGTCTTTTCTTTAATATCAAAAGTCTCATCATTTGTTGCCTGTATAAGTTTATACATGGGCATATTTGAAGTTGCATTAACTTCACCTCTTCTCATTACTTTCTCCTCAGATTTTATCCACGACCTACCTGTGTATTTGTCCATAACTTTTCCTCTTAAATAATAAGGCTTATCTGAAATTACTTTAAATACCTCTCTGTGATTTATAGATATAGACCCACCTAAAATCGTGGATGAATCACTATATCCACTTTGCTTAATAGAAAAACTTCCTTTCACCGCTTCTAAAGACGGATTTTTTTCATTTTCTTTTTTCTTTTCAAATTCATTTTTAAAATAAGTAAAAACACCATTTACAGTTCTACCCTTATATTCCTGAGGCAGTATTAATACTATTTGTGGAATTACTAAAGAAAGTATAATAATTAATGTAAGCATGTGTATTATATTAACATCTGTTTTAATTTCTCTTACTTTATATTTTTTACATCTTTTAATATATTCTCCGATTCCTAAAGTGATAATGATTGTCCCTATGAAATATGGGATATTAGAAATAACATTTTTATAGAAGATTTGATACCAAAAAACTATAAAAACACTTATTGAAAAAATCAAAGGGGTATATATAAACTTCTGAGTGATAGCTATAAGAATAACAATAATCAAAGGAATTGTTATGGAGAATATGTGAGTAAACTGTTCAAAATTAATGCTTTTAGCCTTAAGGGCTGCATTATTTATATTTCTTAGATTACCTGATATTACTTCAATTTCCTTTAATATAAATATTCCAGAAGTTTTATAAATAATTATTGCCAATAAAATGAACGTAATTATAAAAAAGATTACTCTTTTCCTTGCATTGTTAAGTATCTTAGAAAAAAATAAGTAGATCAATACTCCCATAGTAAATAAAAAGGCTAAAAATATAAAGTTAAATTCCTCTATTTTAAAACAAGCTATTATAAGCTTTATCACTAACGCAAAATTTATAATAACTAAAAATAATTTTAATATTTTTTCATCAATTACTCTCATGATATCACCTTACTTTTTCTATGCTGTAGCAATTTATACCCTTATTTAACATGTGAAAAATAATATCATCACTGATCCCTGGTGCTTTATCTAGATAAAATAATGTAACCGCATATCCTTCTGTAGATAAGTCTATAAAATAATCTATATTTTCTTTACTCATATCATAGGTTATTATTACAACAGCACTTTTTTTATTTATGTTAAGCATTAGTTTTTTCATGAAAAGTGGTAGTTTACCTTTTCCTTCGCTATACTTACTCACCATATGAGTCTTTAATCCCTCTGAATGCTCCATATTACCAATATTAAAAACTTCAGTGGTCTCTCCTATAATTATAGCTTGTGAATTAGCACCTCTCTCCTGCATATAATTTATTAAAGATAAGAAAAATTCTACGACTTCTTCTTCTTTTTCTCCGGCTTTATCTAAGCTAAAAGGATCTTCTCTTAGATCTAAGAATACATGTATACGTGGACTTTCACTACTTTCATATTCCTTTACAAACAGCTTTCCATGTTTTGCAGTAACTTTCCAATTTACTCTTCTATAGCTATCTCCAATCCTATATTCTCTAATATTTTTAATAGTTTCTAGGCTTTCTGGACCTTTGTTTAACTCCTTCATTACAGCTTTAGTATTAAATTCTCTTAGATTGGCGCCTCTTATTTTAATATTTTTCAAGGAATATGTGCTAGGATATACCTTTATAGTTTCCCTGTGATTATATTTATTTTTCCAATTAAAAACTCCAAATATATCACTAATTACACTAGTTGTACTGCCTAATCTATACTCACCTCTAATTGGTATATTTATATCTCTTTTTATAAATTTATTACTATTAATATTAATCGATAGAATATCGCCTCTATACCTCTTCATAACTTCTTTTAAAAGAGAATTTTCTATTTCTATATAGGATATCGGAAATATAGAATTATTGTATATTTTTATTGTAATATTATTATTTTGACCAGCAATTATCTCTTCCTTATCACTAACTACATCAATATTTAAATTTTTTCTTACAAAATAAGTATATATTCCTGTAATAATTAACACTATAAGAAGACAATAAAAAATAGAATATGGTAGATTTCCTCCCGAAAATAGCGCAAATATAAAAGCAAAAACTATTAATATAAAATATGACTTTTTAATCTTCACCATATACTCTCACCTTTGGAGCTATTACCACATTTAAAATTTCTTCTAAAATATTCTCTACCTTTATTCCTCTTGCAATGGAACCATTAGTTAATATTAATCTATGAGAAAGAGCCAACTTAACATTTTCTTTAACATCTTCTGGTATTACATAGTCTCTCCCCTTTATTAGTGCTGTAGCTTGCGCAATTCTAAGTAATCCTATGGATGCTCTTGTACTTCCCCCTAATACTATTTCTTTGTGATTCCTTGTGGCATCAATGATGTTTACTATATACTTATTAATTTCATTATTTACTTTTATTTCCTTAACTTGTTTCTGTATATTTATTATATCTTCCTTATTGGCTACAGGAGTTAACTCATTCAATGGGTTTTCACTTCTATATAAGTTTAAAATATATGCTTCATCCATCTTGCTTGGATATCCAAGATGAACTTTTATCATAAATCTGTCTAATTGAGCCTCTGGTAAAGAAAAAGTTCCTTCATATTCAATAGGATTCTCCGTAGCCATTATAAAAAATGGTTCTTCTACTTCATATGTCACTCCACCTTCTGAAACTTGCATTTCTTCCATTACTTCTAATAGAGCAGACTGTGTTTTAGGTGATGTTCTATTAATCTCATCTGCTAAAACTATATTAGAAAATATAGGACCCTTATTAAAAGTAAATTTTCCTGTACCAGCATTATAAATAGAAATTCCAGTAATATCTGAAGGCAGTAAATCAGGCGTAAATTGAATTCTACTATATGTCAAGTTCAAGCTTTCTTTTATAGCCTTTATCAAAGTTGTCTTTCCAACTCCTGGTACATCCTCTATTAAGATATGCCCCCCTGAAATCATTCCCTTCATAATATCATAAATTTCTTTTTGTTTTCCAATTATAACTTTTTCTATATTACCTACAATACTCTCTATCAGTTCTACATTGTTTGCCATTTTAACTCCTCCCTAAGTTTTGTCCATTACTTTCTTCTTAATATTTCGTTAGCATACCCGAAAAAACCTTTTAACTTTTTGGAATTTGCTAAAATTTTACCCAGTTATAGATATACTCTCTATAACTGGGTAATAATTTTAATCCTTTACTATTTTAACATATATGGATATTTAATTCAAATAGATTGGGACATTGTAATAATTTTAATCTTTTCCCATTCTAACTATAGTATTTTTACTAGCATATATACTTTCACCAACTAAAACCTTCTCTACTATCTCATCTTTATCATATCTAACTCTATAAGTATTTACTATATAGCCAATTTTCCCATTTTGTTCCACCATTATGCTACCTTCACTTAAGCTATAGTCATAAATAATTTCCTTTTTAGGCTTAATCTCTTTTACTATCTCATTTTTTATTTCATAATTAGGTTCTTTATCTTTTTCATTAGAGAATATATTGAAAGTTATTTGCTTATTTTGCACAATAGTCTCAAGCAAAACAGGATGATTAAAGTTATTTTTAAACTTAAGATCTGAAACTCCATAAGATATCATAGCATCTTGTCCCATCGGAACATAGGATATTATCTTACTATGATTTCTTCTTTCTGTTATAGATAAATTACTTTTTAATACAGCATTATATAAAGTTGAAGAGACTTGACATACTCCTCCCCCAATTTCATCTACAAAAGTTCCATTTTTAATTACCTTTGCATATTCAAATCCCTTTCTAGGCGTAGCTGCACCCACAGCCTTATTGAAACTAAATTCATCTCCAGGCATAATTACTGTATTATCTATATATTTAGCTGCCAATTCAATATTTCTACATCTACCAAAGCTAGAATTTCCAAAGCTAGTTGTATATGATGATATTTTAGTATCTATACTTTTCAAATCCTCTTCCATAATCTTAGGATATTCCTTGTTAAAGTTTACATTTACAAGAATATCACTATCATCTAGGCTATTATCTATAGCTTCGCGAATACTTTTATTTAAATCATCGCCATCTATTTTTCTTCCAAGTTCATGAGGGGTTATAATAAAGCCATTCCATTCATGATCTATAGTTGCATTTATTGCTGATTTATTTTGTTCTTTTTCCATAACATTTAAAAACTTATTAAAACTCTCTTCATCCAAGGTTGTTAAGGTGTAAAATTCTCTATTTACACCTTTTTTAATATTTTTATATTTACCTATGAATTTATCTTTCTTCCCATAAAGTAATGCCATATCAACTATTTCCTCTACATTTTTCTGAACACCTAACTCATCAAAAGATATTTCATAACTTTTTTCATCAATCTGAACTTTTACATTTTTATTTGCATTGATACCTGTTATATCTTTGCATACTTTATCTATAGCCGCCTCTCTATTTAAAAGTGAAACATCTATTTTATTAATGCTAATTCCTTTATATATAAGATTTTCATGACTTTTTATAATAATTTGCATCTTTATTGCTATAAAAGTAATTATAATAACTAATATGATTATTAGTAATAAAGTTATTCTCATAAATTTCTTTTTCAAAACATTCACCTCCATATGTAAATATATGAGGCTGATGAAGTTATTATAATATCTAAAAATATATTTTTAAAAATAAAACCTTAGATTAAACATTTTATTTAATCTAAGGTTTTATTTTAATTCATCAATTCACTCTATATAATATTTTATGCCATCCTCTTGATTCTACGTTTCCAACTTGGTGATAAAATTTGATCTATAATATCTCCCATTACTGCAACTCCACATAACTTATCTTCTTCATCTACCACTGGTACAGAATATAAGTCATACTTTACAGCAGTTGCTATAGCAGCATCAATCTCATCTGTATCCACTACTTTAAATGTCTCTGTATTCATAATAGATTTTAGTTTAGTTTTTGGTTCTGCTATAACCAAATCTATAAGAGATACTGTTCCCTGTAGTCTTTCATTCTTATCAATAATATATATATAATGAGCTACTTCTTCCTCTGGTTTAAGTTCTCTCAGTATATTGATTGTTTCTTCTATTGTTATATCTATGTTAAAAGATATAAAATCAGTATTCATTATATTACCAACTACTTCATCTTCATATTTCATAAGATCTCTTATTTCATTTTCATCATCATCATCTAAATTAACTAATACACGATTAGTGGTTTCTTCATCCATATTATCTAGCATGTTGGCAATCTCATCGTTAGGCATGATATCTAATATCTTCTTTGCCTTATCTTCGCTTAAATTTTTTAGAATATCCTTTACTATATCATGGTCCATTTCCTCTAAAGTATCTGAAGCCAACTCAATATCTAATCCATCTATAACTTTAACTCTATCCTCTGATGATAAATCCTCAATAATTTTAGCAATATCAGCTGGATGCAACTTACTCAGCTTATTATATGGCGTTGTAAGCTTTAAAGATGAATCTACCATCTCTAAAGATTGAACGCTCTCCCAGCTTATTAAATTTTTTTTTGGTGTTTTATTAAATAAGGCATATGCATTCTTTATAGGATTCTCAATCTTTAATTTTCTTGCAAGTGCTAAAGTTCCTGATTCTACCCCTACTACAATTAAATATCCATTACTTTTAACCATTTTTAAATCAACAACTCTAACTATCTTTTTGCCATTTACGTCTACTATATCCTTATCTAATAAATTTTTTGATAAAAGATATGAATACTTTCTTGGAATTATATCCTTAACTTGTACAACCTTAATAATATATTTACCATTTTCTTTATATACATCAATATTTCTAAATTCAAAGTTTTCAATTTCTCTTCCATTTTTAATCTTGTATCCTATAGCTCTTGGATAGCCATAATCTGTAGTTACATAAATATCTTCTAACTTTCCTATGCAATAATTTAATTCATCATAAACCCACTTGTTTAGAATACTACTTAGATAAAATTCTGATAGTTTTTCCATATTCTTTCCTCCTTAAATAGAGGAAAATGCATATAAGTGTCTAAAACTTAATAAACAGTATTCCCCTATTTCTATTCAATTTATAAATATCATCACAGTCCGTGCACAACAAAGGCCCACCGTCCATTAATTTCTCACCACCTAATTAAATATATTTCATATATTCATTATAATCTACAGATTAAATTTTGTAACTATATTATTCAAATTTGGTTGAATTTCTTCATATTTATTTAATATCATAATTTTTCTCTATTTTCATGCAAATTACTACACTTTGCTAGGTTAATCCAATTTTTATATATTAATTTACCATAATAATCCTAATAACCCTATTAATATTTGTCTCTTATTACGTCAATATAGTTTAATGTATAAATTAGTGCGAGAAAAGAATTATATTATTATTAACTTACTAATATTATCATTAGTATTCTCATTAAAAGTTTAATTACTCGAAGTAAGTTTATATAAGCAAGCCTATGAAAAATAATAAAGGATATTTAAGATTTATATTCAAACCTTAAATATCCTTTTAAATTTTAACTTCTATATTTTATTTTTATCTCTATCATGCTCTGCTAATCCATCTTTTACTGCCTTTTTTATAACAAAATATAAGAAATATAAAAATGGTAATATAGCTACAAAATATAATAATATTATGTTTGTTATTTTATTCATATTTCCCTCTCTTTAAATAAGCTAATAACTTATCTCATACTTTTAACTAAGCGTTGCTTAAAGGTTCTAATGCTTCCATATAGCGCTGCCATCCAAGCCAAATCACCTATCAATAAGTAACCTATATTTTCACTACTTTGCAGTGCTATTGCAGTGGTTCCTATAAATACTAATGAAGCTATACTAATTAATGCTGTACCCCACTTTACACTATGATTATATCTAAAGCTCTTTATCCCCATAAAGAAGGATAGTCCGTTAACACATAATAGTATTTTATATGGTAGTGAGTTGTTTAAAATAATATTATATCCATAGGATAATGAAATATAGTATTCCATAGGAATTTTAAAAATACATGCCAAATAAACCACTATACCTGCAATAAAAACTCCATAAAACCACTTTATATTCATTCTTGTGTTTCTATAAAATATATATAAACATGTATATATATTTATGGGAATATATATGATGTTTAAGAAAACTAGGTTTTTCATTAAATATACACTTTTCATATTATCAGCTAGAAGAAGTATCAACAAACTAATTATTCTAATTATAAGTAAAATAAAAGATATTGTGAGCACTTCCTTTATCTTAACAGGACAATACTCTATACTTAAGGTCACAGCCTCATAAATCAAAAACATCATAGTTAAAATTAAAAATAAGTATATATAAATATTCACTATCCACACTCCAAAATAATAATTATATTTATATATATATTATTTTTTATTTATTTTATGAAAGTATTATTCTTCCTTATATCCTATTATTTTAATAGCCCTACGTTCACAGGTAATTTCAAGTGGTAAATCAGGTCCTTTTTCCCCATCAATATCTGTTGCTACATTCTCATCACACTCTATGACTAAGTTCTTGCACTTAAAATAAAGTATTCCATCTAAATCAGTAACCTGTCCCTTTCTCATCATAATAATTAAATTATTAAAAGCATTCTTTAAAATTTCCTTTTTTATAACCACTACATCTAGTAGGCCATCGTCTGCTTCTGAGTGATCTGCAAATTTAATATTTCCTGCTGTTTGACCATTAAACACTAGTAACGTATATATTTTACCTTCAAAGTTTATTACTGGAGAAGTAATCTTCACATTTATCTTCTTTAGATTCTTAACCTCCTCTACAGCTTTTAAATAATAAGCTAACTTTCCCATGGTATTTTTAAGATTACTATCAGTTTTTTGAGATATATCTGTAAACACTCCTGTACTAGCTACATTAACAAAGTATTTATTATTTATTTTACCAAGATCAAAACGTTTAACCTTTCCTTCTAAAATCTGCTTACAAGCAGCAGAAACATCATTTGGTATCCCTAAATATTTGGCAAAATCATTAGCTGTACCTACAGGCAAAAAACCTACAGGAATATCTATATTGTTTTGCTTCATCTTATTTATTACTGAATCAATAGTACCATCTCCACCTGCTATTAATATATACTTATAGCTTTCATCTATTTCAATAAGAGTATCTCTAATATCCACATCATTACTAATTCTAAAGGGTTCTACAGTATATCCATACTGTTGATGAATTTTTATTACTTTATCTATGTCGTTTATTATTGAATTTTCTCCCGAATAAGGATTATAAATAAATTTAACTCTTTTCATAATTTCCTCCTAAATTATTTATAAATAATTTAACTTATTAATTTAATTATTCCCATTAATATTATTTGTAAGTATACATCTATATTATACTTTATTCCCTTTAATCTATATCATATTACCATT
This sequence comes from Clostridium sp. UBA1056, assembly GCA_002316385.1. GTDB lineage: Bacteria > Bacillota > Clostridia > Clostridiales > Clostridiaceae > Clostridium_J. The sequence goes on along the minus strand of DCDL01000061.1, from coordinate 150,317 downwards.
TAAAAAACCTTTTTTCAAATTTTTTAAATTTATTCATATTTTCCTACTTCATAATTAAATCTAATTTTCATTGCATATATATTTTACAATAGTAATTAAAATGTATATAATAAGGTAGAGGTAGGTGATAATGTGAATAAATCTATTATCCCAAATTCTATGACTTTGGGTAACTTAATTTGTGGTGTTTTATCGATTCAACTTACTATAAATAATGATTTTACTACAGCTGGAATTTTAATTTTATTAGGAGGAATTCTTGATAGATATGATGGTACAGTTGCAAGGTTCCTAAATACTCACAGTGAATTAGGGAAAGAACTTGATTCTCTAGCAGATTTAGTTTCCTTTGGTGTCGCACCATCAATTTTAGCATTTTCCTTATATGGATTTATTAACTTTGGACTTTTAGGTAAAATTTTATTAGTATTATTCCCTGTGGCAGGAGCTTTTCGTTTAGCTAGATATAATTGTACAGAATTTAATAATGTATTCACAGGCATACCTATAACTGTAGCTGGTAGCCTATTGGCTGTACTTGAGATTTTTTCTACTGTAAGACCTATACCATCAATAATTCCTATGGTATTTATTACATTACTTTCATATCTTATGGTTAGTCATTTTCAAATTAAGAAAAAATAAAATAATAATATTAAAAGCAACTNNAGTTGCTTTTAATATTATTATTAATGTAATCTAAGCTACATAATAATACGAGAGAGTCACTACTATATATACAGCTATAAGCAATGCTCCTTCAAACCAATAAGTTTTACCATCTTGAAACACAAAATAAGACATGCCCATAGCTATAGACATGGTTACTATTTGAAAAGTTGAAAACAATAAATTTACCTGGAACCCCATAAAAGAAGAGCAAATAATTAATACAGGAATTACAAACATAGTAATTTGTATACTTGATCCTATGGCAGTTTCCAGACTAGCATCTATTTTATTTTCTAGAGCACAAACTATACTTGATGCATTTTCACCAAATGAGCCTAAAAGTGGAATTAAAATTACTCCTATAAACTCTTGTGAAATTTTATACTCTTCTACAATAACATTTACACCACTCACTAGCTTTTGGCTTATGAAATATAAAAGTATTGTTATTAATATAATTAATACAAAAACTTTCCTAGTTTCATTCTTATTTACGTCTTTTGAACATATCTTTTTTTCATCTAATATGAATAAATTGCTATGGGTATATAATGAAAATATTAGACCTAGTATATAAACCAGTATCAATACTCCACCTATAATTAAACTTAATTTTTGAAAACTGCCATTATCAATAATAGAATATCTATTTAAAGCCGATACAATTATTATAGTAAACATAACTAAAAATAGCATATTTAAATTTGTACGTGCAATTATTTTATTAAATTTCTGCTCTCTATATTTTATTCCACCGCAAAACACAGCAATTCCCAACCCTAATAACATATTTGTAACAACAACTCCTAAAAGCCCTGCTTTCGCCATGGAAATCATCCCATACTTTATAGACCAAAGCCCCATCATAAGCTCTGGTACATTTCCTGCTGTAGCTGAAATAAGTCCTCCCCTTTTCTCACCTATATAATCAGATATTTTTGATGTTCCTCTGCCTAATAAAATTGCCAAAGGAATCATGATTAGTGAATAGATTATAACATTAACTATGCTTGAATCTATATTTATAAAAAGTAATACCATAGAAATTAATAATACCACCAAGGTAACTACTTCTTCTCTTTCAATAAAACCTTTTAACTTGAACTTACTTTTCTTAAAGTCTTTCATGCTTTCCTCCATAATATTACATAGATATATATTTACTCTATTCATATTATAAAGAAACAGTTACACCTATGTTTTTTCTTAAGGTGTAACTGCATTAAAACACTTTATATTTTTATTTTTTAGAATATACTTTCTCCTTTAACTTTTGACCACATGGAGTTACTGCAAGACCACCTAAGGCAGTTTCTCTTAATTCACTAGGTAATCTCTTTCCTATTTTATACATAGACATAACTGTATCATCAAAAGGAATTTTACTCTCTACTCCCGCCATAGCTACATCTGCCATAGTAAGAGCACTTACTGCTCCTGCAACATTTCTCTTAGCACATGGTATTTCAACTAAGCCTGCTATTGGATCGCAAACTAGCCCTTCCACATTCTTTATTACCATAGCTCCTGCGTCAAAGGCCATCTTTGGAGTTCCTCCCATCATTTCTACAACAGCAGCTGCAGCCATGGCAGCCGCGCTACCACACTCTGCTTGACATCCACCTTCAGCACCAGCTAAAGTTGCATTTTTTGCAATTAAAATTCCAACCCCTGAAGCCGTAAATAGTGCAGTTATCATCTCATCATCAGTTTTATTTAACTTCTCTCCAGCAGTTATAATAGCTGCTGGTATAATGCCACAGCTCCCTGCAGTAGGTGCTGCCACTATTCTTCCCATAGCAGCATTAACCTCAGAACAAGACAAAGCTCTCGCCATAGCCTTCACTATAAAGTCACCACATAAAGTTTCTTTTTTCTCAAAATATTTTCTAAGCTTAGTTGCATCTCCACCTATAAGTCCACTTATAGATATAACCTCTTTATCCATGGCTTCTTGAGCTGCCGACTTCATAACATTTAGATTATCTCTCATCATTTCTATTAATTCTTTCCTAGAACTTTCTGAAGACTCCATTTCCTCTCTTATAGTATATTCTGCAATTGATATGTTTTCTCTATTACATACTTCAATTATTTCACTAGCCTTTGATAAAAACATAAAATCTACTCTCCTTTCATTGGTGGTAAAATTTCCTCTACATTTTTCACATCTTCTATATTTCTTATTTTGTCTACCACATCATGACTTGCTATGCCATCAGTTTCAACTACAGTTGAAGCTTCCAATCCTTTAGCTTTTCTATATACATTCATTGACGCTATATTTATATTTTCATTAAATAAAAGATTACTAATCTTATATATCATTCCTGGCACATCACGATGAGTAATTATAAGAGTTGGATATTCTCCTGTAAAATGGATACTTTGTCCATCTAACTCAAATATAACTATATTTCCTCCTCCTATAGATGAGCCTGTAACTGTAGTTTCTGTGCCTTTAGAATCCTTCATTATAAATTTCACTGTATTAGGGTGTACATCTCCTAGATCAGTTTCTTCAAAGGTAAATTTTACACCTCTTTCTTCTGCTATAGTAAAGGATTCTTTTAGTCTATAATCCCAAGGATCCATACCTAAAATTCCTGCTACCAGTGCCCTATCTGTACCATGGCCTTTATAAGTTTTTCCAAAGGAGCCATGAAGTAAAAATTTAACTTCTCTAACATCATCTTCTGCAATCTTTGCAGCTAATTTTGCAAGTCTTGCAGCTCCTGCTGTATGTGAACTTGAAGGACCAATCATTATAGGTCCCATAATATCAAATACGCTGTAACTTTTCATAATTTCCTCCTATAAAATACCACTCTAGCCTATACTAAATTTAAATCTTCTATTGTCTCCTCAATTAATTAATTTTAATTTAGTATACCCATTTAGTATAATGTCACTATTTAAACATTAAAAACATCTAACTTTTTAATAAAAAATTAGGTATCAATACATGTCCACTATAGTTATACCATAATTTCATATATATAATAAATATTATTTTCAATACAAATAGAGCTAGATAATAGTATTACGTATTTAACACTATTATCTAGCCCTTTCTAAAATATCTAAACTTATTTTTCTACTAACTTAGAATGTATATAGAAATATTAAAACTATACTAATACATCTAATTTTGATTATACACAATTTAAATAATTCATTAATTTAGTATTGATAAAAACAACTTCCACCTATAAATTCTCTAATTAAGGAATTAGTTGGAACCACATCCTTATCTACTTCCTTAAAGAAATGTAAAAATTCTATAAGTCTTCTTGCTTCATTATAAACTGTACTTTGTGGCTGTACTTTATAAAGCTCTGCCAAAGCATATTTCTTTAAAACTGCTAATTCATATATAAGTGCTGAGTTGAACATCACATCTGCACCTTCTTGATAAGGAAAAATATTTTTATCTTCTCCCCTTCTTATAGACGTCCACATTTTTAGTGTATATTCCACATCATATCCTCTAGATAAATAATCTCTAACTATACGTCTAATCATCCTTACATCTGTAGTTGCTATTCTATTATGATCATCCATATTTATTTGAGTTAAAGGACTAATATATATTTTGAACTTGTGATTATATGGAATAGAAGCTGTTAAAACTTCATTTAGACCATGTATTCCCTCAATAACTATTACACCTTCATCTGGAAGCTTAACTTTATTTCCCAGCCATTCTCTTTTTCCTGTTATGAAATTAAAGGTTGGAAGTTTAACTTCTTCTCCATTTAGAAGCATTTGAAGATGTTCATTAAATAACTTTAAATCCAGTGCATTTATACTTTCAAAATCATATTCACCAAACTCATCCTTTGGAGTCTGCTCTCTATCTATAAAATAATCATCTAAGGATATAGGTACTGGAATTAAACCATTAACTCGCATTTGAACTCCCAGTCTCTTACAAAATGTAGTTTTACCCGAAGATGATGGCCCTGCTATTAAAATTAGTTTTATATTGTTATTTTTCTTTATTTTATCAGCAATATTGGCTATCTTTTTCTCATGTAAAGCTTCCGCAACCCTTACTAAAGTTACAATATCACCATGTTCAATTTCATCATTTAGAGCACCTACATGTGCAATATCTAATACATCTCCCCATTTTTCCGCCTCATAAAATACTTTAGCCAATTTCTTATGTTTTTCAAACCTTGGAATTTTTGTTGGTTCTTCTTGAGTTGGAAATCTAAGAATAAACCCTGGATCATAGTAAATTAAATCAAAATATTCTAATAATCCAGTAAAAGGTATCATTAGACCATAAAAATAGCCTATTTCTTCCTCTAATTTATAAATTACTAAGCTACTTTGATTCACATTACTAAAAAGACTAACCTTATCCTCCATACCCGCTTCTTTAAATAGCTCTATAGCATCTTCTCTACTATAATTTTTCTTTTTAATCTCCATGTTAACATCGATTATTTCATGCATTCTCTTCTTTATTGCATATATATCATCTATCCCTAAATGTACATCCTTATATATTTCTCCAAATAGACCCTTACTCAAAGAATGTTCAATTTTTATTCTGCTATCTGGAAATAAGTCCTTAGTAGCTTTAATTAAAACGAACTGTAAACTTCTTATATAACACATCATTCCTTGCTTATCTGTAATATCAATAAATTCTAAATCACAATTATCTTCAAGAATTGTTGATAACTCTTTAAGCTCTCCATCTACTTTAACTAAAACTATAGGCACTTTATGATTGTATCCATACTCTTTCATTAAGTCATAACAGCTTATTCCCCTATCAACCTCTATAGTTATCTCTTTTATTCTTATTTTAATTTTGTCCATACCTTCACCTCTATTATGATTATTTCCACATATTCTATTAACTTACTTCTTCTAAGCTAATAAAGTGATAATAATAAAATTTTAATTTAAATTAGATTATATATTAGTATTACTTATTATATTACATAATTGTAAATATGAAACCAACAAATCACAAATAATTTATTATATTCTGTGCATAATATATTTAGCATCATATTAGAAATATAGGTGATATTTATGTTTATACTTATAATAAGAACAGTTATACTATATGTTTATTTAATTTTTATTATGAGAGTTATGGGCAAACGACAACTTGGGCAATTAGAACCTGTGGATTTCGTAGTTGCATTAATGATTTCTGAACTTGCTACTCTTCCTATGGGAGATAATAGAATTCCACTAATATATGCCATAGTTCCTATAACTACTTTAGTCTTTCTTCAAGTAATGACCTCTTTTTTAGAACTTAAAAGCGAGCATATTCGATCTATTTTAAACGGTCAACCTAGTATACTTATAAAAGATGGCTTAGTAAATGTAGAAGAGCTAAAACAGCTTAGATATAATCTTGATGATCTTTTAGCTGAGCTTAGACAAAATGGTTATTTTAATTTACAAGAAATACACTATGCTATTCTAGAAACTGATGGTTCCCTATCTATAGTTCCTTATACACCTTATGAACCGCCTACAAGACAAGATTTAAAAATAAAAGTAGAGGACGAACCACTTCCTATGCCAGTAATATTGGATGGTGTTATAAATAAATCTAATCTTAAGAGCATTGATAAAGACGTATATTGGTTAGAAAAAAAGTTATCTCACCATAACATTAAAAGTCATAGAGATGTGTTAGTGGCAATAGTTTATTCAAATAATCATAAATTTTACTTTCAACTTAAAAATGAAACTACTAATACTAGCAATAATGAGAAAAATAATTAAGGAGGATTTTATATAAAATGAAAAATATGATATTTACATGTATCATCTTCTTCCTCATGCTCTTTATTCTTTTTTTTGCCAGCAAATATATAATATTAACCTGCGATAAACTTTTGGATGTTTCTTCTAAAATAGAAGAAAATATAGTAAATGATAATTGGGATGAAAGTTATATGTTATCCTTTGAACTCTTAAATATCTATGAAGGACATATAGCAAATTTGACTTTATTTTTAAATCATACTGATTTTGATAATATTTATAGTGAAATTATAAAGCTTAGTCAATATTCTAAATGTGAGAGCAAAGATGAAGCTCTTTCATCTATCCATGTGGTGAAGACTTTAATTAATCATGTTAAAGAATTGGAATCTATAACAGTAGGTAATATTTTTTGACAACTTTTTTAGTTATACTTTTAAAATGTAATTTTCTATATGGCATTTAGCCAAAATTTCAATTATAATAAAATTATAGACTTAATCTTATAAATAGAAGGGTGGAATAATGTTATGGCATTAGTAACTACTAAAGAAATGTTTAAAAAGGCTTTTGAAGGTAAATATGCTATAGGTGCTTTCAATATTAATAATATGGAGATAATTCAAGGAATTGTAGATGGAGCTAAAGCTCAGAACTCTGCTGTAATACTTCAATGCTCTAGTGGAGCTATAAAATACATGAGACCAGCTTACTTAAGACATATGGTGCTTGCTGCTGTAGAAGAAAGTGGAGTTGATGTTGCTCTACACTTAGATCATGGTGATTCTTTTGAGCTTTGCAAAGAGTGCATAGAAAATGGATTTACTTCTGTTATGTTTGATGGTTCTCACTATGATTACGAAGAAAATGTAAGACTTACAAAAGAAGTTGTAGACTATGCACATGCTCATGGAGTAGTTGTTGAAGCAGAGCTTGGAAAACTTGCTGGAGTTGAAGATGATGTAAATGTATCTGCTAAAGATGCTACTTATACTAATCCAGATCAAGCAGTTGACTTTGTTAAGAGAACTGGTGTTGATTCATTAGCAATAGCTATTGGAACAAGTCATGGTGCATATAAATTTAAAGGCGAAGCTAAACTTGATTTTGAAAGACTTGAAACTATTACAAGAAAGTTAGAAGAAGCTGGCTTTGAAAAATATCCAATAGTTCTTCATGGAGCTTCTGCTGTAGATCCAAAATATGTTGAAATGTGCAACGAAAATGGTGGAGACATAAAAGGTGCTAAGGGTGTACCTGTAGAAATGTTAAGAAAAGCTTCATCTATGGCTGTTTGCAAAATTAACATGGATACAGACTTAAGACTTTGTGTTACTGGTTCTTGCAGAAAAGTATTTGCAGATAAACCAAGTGAATTTGACCCAAGAAAATATCTTGGAGTTGCAAGAACTAATCTTCAACAATTAGTAGAAGATAAAGTTACAACTGTTTTAGGTTCAACAGATTCATTAAAATAATATAAAAATAAAAAACATGGAAATCAATTTCCATGTTTTTACTTTTATCTATTTCTCAGTATAATTAATGATATGTTTTATTATCATATTGATACTACCGTCTCCCACTCTTTCAATCTCAAATTTGTTGATATCATTGTAAGCTTCTTCTGATATATATAAATCTATATCTTTATCTATTTTTAGTCTAACTCTCTTTAATTTCTTTTCTACCCACTGCTTATCTAAGTCTACGGTTTCACTTACTCCACTTTCAATAGCAAAGTCTCTAAAATTTCTTTTTAGTGATTCATCTTCCTTAAATACTTCTTCAGCAAAATTATTTAAATCTATAGAATCTTCTTCTCTAAGCCTTTTCTTAACTTCTCTACGAACAATTTCTTGACCTTCTGCATTTTCACTTAGGGCATTTTGAGTCCACTTTTCTGCTACCTTTAAAAACTGTTTTGTCTTGTCTCTTTCATTCTCTATAATGGCACATCCTAAATAGCTATCTATAAAATAGTTAGCCCCATAATCATTATTTTCTTTGTTATTTTTGTTTTGTTTATCAATTACTAGTAAATCATATTTATTATCACTAGCCATAGTCTTAATAAAGGCACATTTTTGTATTCTAGAGCTGCTTGAAGGAAGTCCCGTAAATTGAGGTACTATGCCTATCCCAATCTTTCCATCTACAAATTCCACATTATGCATGTAATTTTTAATATAATCCATTTTAAATATCCCTATAAAAGCACCATATTCTGTAGTAAATGATACTGTCAGTAAGTCACTGGAAGGTATACTCCCCTTTGACCTCATCAATATAAACATCTGACTAGCTAATTCCTTAGATACATTTATTAAGTTGTTTTCTCCATTTAGATATTCTTGAGATACTTCCTTTACGATATTTCTCTCCTTGTTAAAGATAGCATACTTAAGCTCTTCATCCTTTAAACATCTCTGAATATGTTTAAATATAAATGTATATACTTCTTCTGTTAATTCTAAAGGATATTCATTTAAAACTGGCTCATCTGCATTATTATCTAAAATATGAATAATTGCTTCATTTATATTAATTTCATTTATATATTCCATTACTTTCCTCCATAAATTTAAATATAAATTTACTTAGTATATCTAATATAGATCTTACCACATAAGAATAATTATATATTTTTTTTAAACAATATCAATAAGATTTGTTATAATCTTAAACATAAGGTATAATGTCATCATTAAATAAAAAAGGGGTGCTAACCTTGCAAGAGATGGAAACTAGAATCTTAAAGATAAATGTAGATGAAATAAAATCTAAGCTAAATAGTTTAGGATGTGAAAAAGTTAAAGATGAAAATCAAGTTAATAACCTCTATGATTTTCCAGACAGAAGAATGCTAAATAAAAAAGGTTATGCTAGAATTAGAGTAGTAGAAGATAATTTAAACAATGTAATAATAAATTACATGACTACAAAAAAACTTCTAAGCCAAGAAAAATATAAGGTTATGGATGAAAATGAGATTATCATAGATAATAGTACTGTTGGAAGTCAAATATTTACCTCTCTTGGCCTTGAGCTAGTAGAATCTATAAAAAAACATAGAGAAAGCTATAAGTATAAAAATTCTCTTATTGAGATAGATATAAACGATAAGAGCTTTTGTCCTTTTCCTTACCTAGAAATAGAATCAACTAGTGAGGAAGAAATAAAACAAATTGTAGCTTTACTTGGATATACTATGGAAGATACTACCTCTAAAACAATCTTTGAAATATTAAACGAGGAAGGATCAATAAAAGGAATATAATGTTTGGTTATGTAACACCATATAAAATGGAATTAAAAATTAAAGACTATGAAATGTTTAAAGCTTACTATTGTGGACTATGTATATCTATAAAAAATAATTTTTCTAATCTATGTAGAATGTCTTTAAATTATGATATGACTTTTTTAGGTATACTTTTAGACAGTTTAGAATGTAGTAAGCATAAGTATGTAGTTACTAAGTGCATTGCTCACCCTATGAAAAAAAAGCCTAAGGTTATAGATAACAAAGCCTTAGATTATGCAGCTTTTTGTAATGTAGCTTTAGTATACTATAAGTTATTAGATGATTATAATGATGATAATTCTCTAAATAAAAAATTCATTTCGATGTACATAAAAAAATTTATAAACAAATCTGAAGAAGATTTATCTCCACTCTTAGTAAATATAGAAGAAAATATAAAGAAGTTAAGTTCTCTTGAAAAATCTCAAGATATCATATCTATTGATGAACTTAGTGATCCATTTGCTTCTTTAACAGCTTTTATAATATCTTATTATTATAAGAATGAAGATTTTTATGATAATTTATATAATTTAGGTTATAATTTAGGACGATGGATCTATATAATAGATGCATATGATGACTTAAAGGAAGATATGGAAAAGCATAAGTTTAATGCTATCAATAAAGCTTTTAATACTGAAAATATCTCCTATGAAGATTTAATTGCTCAGCAAGTTAATAGAATTGAATTCAATCTATTAATGAGTGCAAATACTACTGTTGAAGCTTTAAATAAACTTCCTATAAATAAAAATAAAGATTTGCTCTTTAATATATTGCAATTAGGACTCATGAATAAAATAGAAATTATAAAATCAAGGAGTGACAAGAAACATGAATAATCCTTATGAAGTACTTGGAGTTAAAGAAAATGCCTCTCAAGATGAAATTAAAAAGGCCTACAGAGAGCTAGTAAAACAATATCATCCAGACAAGTATGTTGATAACCCACTTAAAGACTTAGCAGAAGAAAAACTTAGAGAAATAAACGAAGCTTATGATATATTAAGTAAAAAAGGTAATACTGGTAATGGATCTTCTAATTATGGAAATACTTCCTCAACCTATAGTGGTAGTTCTAATAGCTATAATGATCCTAATCTTCAATCCGTTAGAATGGATATTAACAGAGGAAATATTGGTGGTGCAGAAGCAAAACTTAATGCCATGACTAATAGAACTGCTGAATGGAACTTTTTAATGGGAGTTGTTCATCTTAGAAAAGGTTGGTATGATAGTGCAAATAACTTAATAAATACAGCTTGTAGAATGGATCCAAATAACTTTGAATATAGACAAATGCTTAATCAATTAAATCATACTCAAAGTAACTATAGAAATACCTATTATGGACAAAGAAATAGTTCTAATGATATGTGCAATACTTGCTTAAATATTTGGATGTTAGATACTTGTTGTGAATGTATGGGTGGAGATTGTATTGGTTGTTGTTAAAAGGAGGTTACTATGAAAGAAAATAAGGCTTCGAATATAGCAAAGGGCGGTATGCTTATTGCTTTAACTCTTATTATCTTATATGCCGCTAATTTTATTACCTTTAACACTTTATTTTTATTAGGTCTAACTTCAGCACTTATTCCCCTGGGAATACTTATTGCTGATATGAAAACCACTTTATTAGTATATATAGGCTCCTCTGTATTAGCTTACTTCATAATCCCCGACAAAACTCTTTGTCTTTTTTATGTGCTAATCTTTGGTCCCTACGGCATAGTAAAATTTTTTATAGAACAAAAAAGAAATATAACTATAGAAATCATATTAAAACTAGTTTATTTTAATGTGATAATCTTTATAGCATTTCTTTTATATAAACAATTGTTTATGCCTACAATTGAACTACAATATCCCTTAATAATTATGTTTATAGGTGGAAATGTAGCCTTCTTCGTATTTGACTACGTTCTTACAGTTTTCATAAATAGTATAAGAACTAAAAAATTTAAAATATAAGAGACGGAATATTAAAATTCCTTGACATTTCCTTTATTCTTAATGTATAATTTTTAAAAAACTTAATAATTTATTGCAGTGATGAGGAGTAGTAATATAATTACTTATTTAAAGAGAGCTACAGCTTGGTGTAATGTAGTAATAAGCTTATATGAACTTGCCTAGGAGCTTACTTGTGAAAAGCAAGTACGGACTAAGCCGTTATCTTATTAAGTGAGACCTTTATGGTCTAAATAGAGTGGTACCGCGGAATTACAGTTTTCGTCTCTTTATATATAAGAGATGGAGACTTTTTTTATTTTCAATAAAATATTTTGATGTTTATCAAACAAGGAGGATTACTATGGCTAGATATGGAACTGCTACCGATAAAAAATGGCAGAAAAAATGGGAAGAAACAAACCTATATAAATTTGATGAAAACAATATGGATAAAAAATTATATGTCCTTGAGATGTTCTCATATCCATCAGGAAGCCAGCTACATGCAGGACACTGGTTTAACTATGGACCAGTAGATTCATGGGCTAGAATGAAGAGAATGCAAGGATATAATGTATTCCAGCCAATGGGCTTTGATGCCTTTGGTCTTCCAGCAGAAAACTATGCAATCAAAACTGGAATACACCCTAAAGATTCTACTGATAAAAACATTGAAACTATGGAGAAACAACTTAAAGCTATGGGGGCAATGTTTAACTGGGACAATGAAGTTGTAACTTGTAGACCAGATTATTACAAATGGACTCAATGGTTATTTCTAAAATTATATGAAAAGGGACTTGCTTACAGAAAGAATGCTCCAGTAAACTGGTGTCCTAGTTGTAATACAGTACTTGCCAATGAGCAAGTTGTAGAAGGTCATTGTGAACGATGTGAAAGTGAAGTAACAAAGAAAAATCTTACTCAATGGTTCCTTAAAATCACAGAATATGCAGATGAGCTTCTTGAAAAACTCGATGTTCTTGATTGGCCAGAAAAAACTAAGTCTATGCAAAAACACTGGATTGGTAGATCAACTGGTTCGGAGGTAACTTTCAAGGTTAAGGATTCAGATATTCAATTTAACACCTTCACTACTAGAATTGATACTTTATTTGGAGTTAGTTATGTGGTTCTTGCTCCTGAAAATGAATTAGTAGATAAACTTACTACAGAAGAAAATAAGGCTGCTGTAGAAGCTTATAAAGAAGCTGCTGCAAAACAGAGCGATATCGAAAGACAATCTATTTCTAGAGAAAAAACTGGAGTGTTTACAGGTTCTTATGCTGTAAATCCAATAAACGGTGGTGCTATTCCAATTTGGGTTGGAGACTATGTACTAAATACCTATGGTACAGGTGCAGTAATGGCAGTTCCAGCTCATGATGATCGTGACTATGCCTTTGCACAAAAGTATAATCTACCTATAGAAAGAGTTATAGAAGGTGGAGATGCTCTTCCATTTACTGAATATGGTCCAATGATGAATAGTGGAAAATTTGATGGATTTAAGGGTGAAGAAGCTAAAAATGCTGTAGTTGCAGAACTCGAAAAGTTAGGTCTTGGTAAAAAACAAGTTAACTATAGACTACGTGACTGGCTAGTTTCTAGACAAAGATACTGGGGTGCACCTATTCCAATGATTCACTGTGATAAGTGTGGAACAGTTCCTGTACCAGAAGATCAACTCCCTGTAGAGCTTCCATACAACGTAGAGTTTGCTCCAGACGGAAAATCTCCTCTTGCTAAATCTGAAGAATTTATGAATGTGACTTGTCCAAAATGTGGATGTGCTGCTCACCGTGATGCAGATACTTTAGATACCTTTGTATGTTCGTCTTTCTATTATCTAAGATATGCAGATAATAAAAATACTGAAAAGGCTTTTGATAGTGAAATAATAAATAAGATGCTTCCAGTAGATAAATATGTGGGTGGTCCTGAACATGCTTGTATGCACCTTCTATATGCAAGATTTATCACTAAGGCTCTTAGAGATATGGGGCTTCTAAACTTTGATGAACCATTTCTATCATTAACTCACCAAGGTTTAATCTTAGGACCTGATGGACAGAAAATGAGTAAATCTAAAGGAAATACTATATCTCCTGATGACTATATCAAAGAATATGGTGCTGATGTATTTAGAATGTATCTAATGTTTGGATTTGGTTACATTGATGGTGGTGCTTGGAGTGATGATGGCATAAAATCTATAGGAAAATTCGTAGATAGAATAGAAAGAACTTTAGATACTGCCATTGCAGAAGTTAATTGTAAGAAAGCTGCTAAGGATACTATAGATGCTGCTGAAAAAGAGCTTAACTATTGGAGACACTTTGCAATTAGAGGTGTTAGCGAGGATGCTGAAAAACTTCAATTCAACACTGCTATTGCAAGACTTATGGAGCTTACAAATGCTCTTAATAAATATATAAATGAAGATATTAAAAATACTTCCTTCTTAAAAGAAGTGTTAGTTGACTATATTAAGCTTTTAGCTCCTTTTGCTCCTCACTTCAGTGAAGAACAATGGGAAACCCTTGGAATGTCTTACTCAGTATCTAACGACAAATGGCCTGAATTCAATCCAGCGGCTTTAGTTAAAGATGAAGTGGAAATTGCTATTCAAATTAACGGTAAGATTAAAGCTAAAATAAATGTTGCAACTTCTTCTTCTGAAGATGAAATAAAAGAAGCAGCTTTAAATGATGAAACAATAAAAGTTAACCTTGAAGGAAAAACTGTAAGAAAAGTTATAATTATTAAAGGCAGACTTGTAAATATAGTTGCTAACTAATAAATTATCATAATTAAAAGAATGGTTAGGTTTTTATTAACTTAATCATTCTTTTATCATATTTTAATTCAATACTATTATATTCATTTATTTCGCTTATTGTAAATAAAATTTAACTAATAAAAAAATCTATAGTGGTTTATAATGAGTATTCCATGAATAAATTAGAATATAAAGAATATAAAATACATACTATGTTTTAAAGTACTGTTGATATTGCAACAATTTTTAAGGAAAGTATTTAAACTTCCCTTAATACGCGTTTTGAGAGTATTACATATTTATATACTTAATACTTAAAGTCATTCCAATTTACTGGAATAGCTTTTCCATTTTGCCAATCTTCTTTTGTAATGCCATAACCAATTGAATCATATATTTGTCCATTTTGGCCTCCCCATGCTTTTCTATAATGTGCTTCTTTAACAAAACCACACTTATGAAATACACATCTCATAGCATAATTATCCTGCCTTGTATTAGCTTCTATCCTATCCTTATCAGGGAAATTACTAAATATATAATCAACAAGCCAATTTACAGTAATTGTACCAACTCCCATACCTTTGTACTTACTCAAAATTCTTATGTCAAACATCGGAGTATCATCTTCTAAATCATAAATCCTTATCATTCCCACTTTTGTATCTTGGTCTAAAATAACCCAAAATGTTTTGCAGTAATCACCAGTATAGTGCTGGTTTTCATAGCTCAATCTAATCCTTTCTGGATTTAAGTTTGGTGTTCCATAAAACTCCCAGGTATCTGAGGTTAAAAATTCTACAAGAGTATCAATTTCATCTTTAAACTCTTCAAAGCATATTTTCATTATTTTATTTCCCCCTCATATTGATTTGAAATATTTTATAATTATGCACTAAATCATAGATTATTCATATGCCAAGCATAACATTATATTCCATATAATTCAATAATTAAACAAATATCGGTTTTATTTTTTTATAATCAGTTATATTGAAAAGGTGATAAAAGAATATGGAATTCATTGAGATGATGCCTCCTCTGGTAAATAAAAAATCAATACCAGAGCCTAATAGAAATTTAAACAGTAATCATTTTACTTAGTAGTTTAAATGAAACTCCACCTCACATACGTTTAGCGCAGTAAGTTTGCCTAGCCAAATCATTGATTTTGAAACTCACTTTAAAAAAACAGAGGAAAAAATCCTCTGTTTTATTTTTCGCTATGGTTTATTGGTAATTTCTTTTCACTTTTAACAGTGCTAGAATTTACATCTTCTCTTATTGTTATAGAGCTATGTCTTGCTTCCTTTTCTTTTACAGTAACTGCCCTTACATAAATATCATCATGCCATATCTTTATTAAATAGGTTTTATTTGGTGGTAGTGGACCAAATAAAAATTGACCATATTCATCTGTAAAGGTATGAGTTATAGGTAAAATGCTCAATGGATCATTTGTATCTTGAAGTATGATTAACTTTACTACAGCATCACTTACTGGCTTATTATTTTTATCAATTACTCTACCATAGATAACACCTCTGTTATCATCACCAGTTTCAACTGTAACATCTACATACTTATCTCCATAAGTAGTTGATTGATATTTAATTAATTGCTCGCTCACTCTATTCCCTCACCAAATATTGTTATATATCATCATATGAGGAATATGGAGTTTTGTACCACTAAATACTATTTATATCTTTCAAGAACCTTTTTAGTTTCTTCTAATAGGCTTGTAAGTTCAAATACATCTCCTACTTCTAATAATTTATTAAGCTCTTCTGTAAACCTTGATGCCTCTCCAGTTTTCCCAAGAGAAGATATAGTTAATATATTTTCCACTATATTACTTACTAAAGATGACTTTACCTCAAAGAGCTTTTGAGCATCTTTTATTTCATCTTTTATTGCTAGCATTTCTGTATCTAAGTTAAAGGCAGCATCTGCTGCATTTTTAAGCTTTGCCTTAATATCCGTTGGTATAGCATGCTTATATTTATAATTTAAAGAATGTTCCACTGTAGCCCAAAAGTTCATTGCCAAAGTTCTTATTTGAAACTCTGCCAAGACTTCACACATTCCAGATGCCATATTTACTGGATATTTTATAATCATGTGATAACTTCTATAACCACTAGATTTTACATTAGTAACATAATCTTTTTCATAAATTATGTTCATGTCTTTTCTCTCGCGTATTATATTTACTACTTTATCAATATCATCTACAAATTGACACATGATTCTTAGTCCAGCAATGTCTTCCATTTCATACTGGATTCTATCTAAAGGTATATCAAATTTATTAGCTTTTTCTAGTATACTAGAAACCTCTTTAACCCTACCCGTTACAAATTCTATAGGTGAATATTCATTTTTCTTTCTTAATTCTCTTCGTATACTTTTAAACTTTACTTTTAATTCCTCTACTGCTTGGTCATATGGAATTAAAAAACTCTTCCACTCAATAACTGCCATATATGTCATTCCTTTACTAACCAATTCTATTAATCGTATTTAATTATATCATATAATGGTATTTTTTATGATATTTTATATGACTTTTATTGAAGTTTTTATTAATCTAAAATCTTTATAGGAGTAAAATCTATATAATCACAGGAGGTTAAAATATACTCAACTCCATCTTTTTCTCCTTCAAAAACATTTAAAAGTCCTCCACCATGAAGATGTCCGTAGATTACCTTTTCCACTCCATACTCCTTAAACATTTCTAAAAATTCATTTTCCTGCATGTTTGGAAATATAGGTGGATAATGGATCATACATATTATTTTTTTATAGCCATTTTTTATAGCTTCATCCAAAGATAGTTTTAATCTTATAAGCTCTCTATCATATATTTTTTTATCATGAGAATTAAATTTAGGATTATTCTTTAAAATCCATCCTCTACTTCCACATACAGCATAATTCTCATAGACAAAAAAATTATTTTGAATAAACTCCATTCCTTCAAACATAGAATTGAGCTTTGTGATTCCTGACCACCAATAGTCGTGGTTCCCTCTCACAAATATTTTTCTTCCTGGAAGTCTGTTTATAAACTGTAAATCATCTCTTCCAGTCTCCATATTCATAGACCATGAAATATCACCTGCTACTAATACTGTATCTTCATCCTTCACAATTCTATTCCAATTATCTTTTATCTTTTCCTCATGATTTCTCCACTTCTCTCCAAATATATCCATTGGTTTTTCTCCTGTAGAGGCTAGATGAAGATCTGAAATTGCATATAATGCCACTTAATCACCTACTATCTATTTCATAATCCTTTCACTAATTAGACTTATTTATACTTACTATCAATTTCCATAACATAGGCTATAACCTTTGCTACTACATCATAAAGCTCATAAGGAATTTCACTATCTATATCAACTTTAGTCAACATATCTGCTAATTCATCATTATATACAATGGGTACGTCACTTTTTTCTGCTTCCTCAAGAATTTTATCAGCTACATTTCCCATACCAGCTGCAGTAACCTTTGGAGCATTTTGACCATATTCATATTTTAAGGCTGCAGCCTTTTTTCTCTTTTTATATTCCATATAAGCACACTCCTAGCTATACCCTAGTATTGATTGTAGTAAAATCATCATCTTCAAAAAAACTTCTACAATTAGAAAAGGAAAAGTCATGTTTCTTTTCTTTAATAAAAATATTAAACATATACTTACTATCAATTAAGTCATTAATTAAATTACCTTTAAACTTTTCTAATATCTTCACATAAGCAGCTTCACTTTCTATCTCGACAGTCGCTGCACTTTTATTAACCGTTAAGTAGGCATCTATTTTATCCATATTTACAGTTGCTATACTTGCTGCTATTTTTATATTTTCAGTATCCAGCTTTTTACCTTTTCCTCTTTCATCCTTAATAATAAGCTTACAGTCATATTCTTTATCTTTCATATCCATTGGTATATTAAGAAAATAATAATTATTATTTATAGTATTAAACATTTTAAACTCTTGAAATTTAGTATCTAAATTTTGAACTATATTATTAAAAGTAGCAGGATCTTTCTGTGATAGTTTAATCATTTCCATTAAATTTGTTTTTATAAGTGATATCTTTTCCTTTAATTCATCCTTTACCATATTACCAGTTACGCTTATATCTAACATGGTATCTGACTTAAGCTCTTTAAGGAGTTTAGTAGAATTAACTCCTCGAGATGTAGGATTTCCTTGTATCTCATCTTCATCACTAACAATACCTATTGTTCTTTCACCTATAATGTCCTTAGCAGCTTTCTCGTCTTTACCTATCATATTTTCCAATGATAGGGTAGCTTCTTTACTTTCTATATTGTCCTTTACCGATATCTTAGATTGAGATTTATCTGCTTCCTGAAAAGTGGAATTCCTGTTAGCAATATTTTCACCTTGTGAATCTTTATTATTGCCAGAAATCTGCTCCTTAATAACATTAGAAGCTTCCTTCACCTCTGGAAAAACACTATACTCATCAGATATAACCTTAGAAAAAGCTTTAATATTATTCTCATTTAATTTTATGTCTAATGATTTCATAACAAATATATCATCTATATTTAAATTCTTAATTTCATTTATAACTTTTCCTAGAGTTGATTTTATATATTCCCCTTCTGGACTATTATTAGGTATCCCCTTAGCTTCTATAAATTTATCTATAAATTTACTTAATTCCTTAGGAGAATTATTACTTTGATTTATAAATTCCTTAAGTCCTTTAATCTCTAAAAGATTTTCTTCTGTAATTGCAATATTATTCTTAAGCATAGCTTTTAATATAGGTACGTCTTCTTTTCCCACTGGAAAATCTAAATTCTTAAGAAGTTCTTCCATTAAAGGGTCTTTAATAACTAAGTCTCCCATGTTTCCTAAATTATCTACAACATTTGATTCTAATACTTTAAGAACAAATTTTCCATCTTCAAACCCATCTAATTGAAATTTAAACATATAGTCATCTAAATTTTCCTGAAGTATTTCGCCATCAACTCTTGCTGGAAATACCCTTCCATCTAACAACTTTATTATAACATCTTTAGTACTTCCTTCTAACCTTAAAATTCTAGCAGAGAATGAATCTCCTTTTTTAAAGGTGAGTTTGTTAAAATCATCCTTAGTTGTATAGTTTTGTACCATATTAATTTTCCATACATTTGACATACACTTCACCCCCTATTAAACTATTCGTATCATTTTTATTTTAGTGAAGTATATTATAAAAACAATGAGACTTCCACAAAAATATATTACTAAGCTTATATAGAATGCTGAGCTTGCACTTTAATAATATATGGGCATGCTCAACATTCTTTTTAGATTAGTTAATTTTGCGAAAGCCCCATGATTTTTTTCTACTAAGCTAGCACTAATTTATAGAATTTCTTCTTTCCTCTTTTTATTAGAGCATATCCATCCTTTTCTAGGTAGCCTTCATTAAATGTTTCATTGACATCTTCTATCTTTATATCATTTATAGTAAGTCCACCTTGCTCTATAAGTCTTCTTCCTTCTTTTTTAGATGGAACAATACCTGTTTGTGTTATGATATCAAGAATTGAAGCTGATTTCATATCTTCACTAATTTCTACTGTAGGTACATTACTCATGTCTGCTCCGCCACTAAATAGAGCTTCTGCTGCTTTTTTAGCTCCAGCCGCTTCTTCTTCTCCATGAATAAGTTTTGTAACTTCATAAGCCAGAACCTTTTTAGCTTCATTAATTTCTGAACCTTCTAAAGCTGAAAGTCTTCTTACCTCATCCATAGGAACAAATGTTAATAGACGTAAACATTTCTCTACATCTGCATCATCAATATTTCTCCAGTATTGGTAGAATTCGAATGGTGATGTCTTATTAGGATCAAGCCACACTGCTCCATTAGCTGTTTTACCCATCTTGTTTCCTTCACTATTTGTAAGTAGTGCGTTAGTCATTCCATACGCTGACTTACCTTCTTTTCTTCTGATAAGCTCCATTCCAGCTAAGATGTTTGACCACTGATCATCTCCACCTAACTCCATTGTACAATTGTATTTTTTATTTAATACGTAAAAATCATAACCTTGCATTAGCATGTAGTTAAATTCTAAGAATGACAATCCCTTTTCTAGTCTTTGTTTAAAGCATTCAGCAGTAAGCATTCTATTAACTGAGAAATGTGATCCTATATCTCTTATAAAGTCTACATAGTTTAAATCTAAAAGCCAGTCTGCATTATTTTCTAATATTGCTTTACCATCGCTGAAATCTATTAGTCTTGAAAGTTGACCTTTAATACAAGATATATTGTGATCAATTTCCTCCTTAGTTAACATTTTTCTCATATCTGTTCTACCTGATGGGTCTCCTATCATAGCAGTACCCCCACCAACTAAAGCTATTGGTCTATGTCCTGCCCTTTGCATGTGAGCCATAAACATCATAGCTATAAAGTGTCCTACATGAAGACTATCTGCTGTAGGATCAAATCCTATATAAAAGGTTACCTTTTCCTTTGCAAGTATTTCTTTCATTTCCTCTTCATGTGTTAATTGTTTTAAAAATTCACGTTCTTTAAGAACGTCATATACATTGTAATTTTCCATAATTTCCTCCATAATCTTTTAATTTTGTTTTACTTTAACTCTTGGCTATAGTTTCTACTTTTATAATATAATTAATTATATTATTTATATAGTTTACATGGTTTATGCTAGCTATATAAACCTTCTATAAACTTTTATTCTTGTATAAACAGATTACCTAGAAAACTTTACTCCTTTGTAATCCTATATCATTCTTTTAAAACTTATAATCTTAAAATAAATATTTATTTAATGAATTAAGAAAAATAAAAGTCCCTAGTATAAATATACTAGGGACGAAAATTTCCGTGGTACCACCCAAATTTATAATTTAAACTCTCTAAAGTGTTTTAAATTATTCTCTTCCTTAATAACGTTAGGAACCCGTAACAGTCTACTACTACTTCAACCTAAGACTCTAAAATGTATTTCATTAAACTCCTTTACTGATTTACACCAACCATCAGCTCTCTTTAAAATTCATTTAATTACTTCTTTTCTTCATCGTCTTTACTATATTTTATTTTAAATACATATTACTATTATTATTATCATTTTTCAAGAGTAAATACTAATTTTCTCTAAACAACATATTTTTTAATAGTATCTGGTATATTATTTTCTTCACAACTAACGTTGGCATAAAAGTCAACTTTAAATTTTTCTGATAAATATTCTAACTTATTTAATATTGAGCTAAAATCATCTGCATTATTGCATATGTCACTTAAAACACCGTCTATAAATATACTTTCCACATCGTAATCCTTAGATATTATGCCACATATAAATCCATAGAAATCTTTATAATTATGGATATTAAAGTCTTTTGAACATATAAATCTTATGTTCTTATGAATTCTTAATAATCCTCTAGTATCATCATCGATATACACTAGATTACCTTTAGAACTATCTACCTTTGAATTAGCCAAATTCATTAATGCTTTTGTTTTCCCAGAGCCTTTTTCTTTACAAAATACTTGAATCATCTTAAACGCCCCCAAACTTTTTAATAAAATACATTAATTTAATAGTTATATTATATAATATTCAGAATATTATATCAATACTTCCTTTCAACTTATATATTTCTGTTGTTTTAATTATATGTGAATAATTAGTACATTATTATTATTTCATACACATAATCTAGGAATATTTTTAATACCCTTAATCATTATATTAGCTATATTTAATCTTTGAACCTAAGCTATAAACATAATATTAATTTAACTTATTTGTATGATTTAATACTATATCTTTCACATACCCTTCTATTAATAATTATGCAATATATATAATTCCCCTATGAACCTATATAAAAAGTTAATTTTTTGTATAGGTAACATTTTAAAATTTCAACTTTTTTCCTATAGAACTATTTAAAATTTTAACTTTTTAAATAGTTAAAATTTCAAAGATAAAAAATGCCTTAAAGCTTATTTCAATTAAAATCTAATAAACTTTAAGACATTTTATTATTTTACAGTTATATATTTGATGTTACTTTTTACTCTATTCCTACTACATCATATCCTTCTTCTTCTATAGTATCTTTTAGCACATCATCACTTTCAGTAGTTTCTACTACTGCATATTTTCCTTCTAAATTAACTTCTACTTCCGAAACTCCCGCTAACTCTTCTAAAGCATTTTTTACATGAGCTACACAGTTTTTACAGCTCATTCCTTCGATTAATATTTTCTTTTTCATAAATCTCTCCTCCTAAAACATTTATTAATATTTATAAATAAATAATCTATAGCTTTTTATTCTAAATTACTATTAGATTATCTGCTTATATATTTTTTAATTGATAATATATTACCTCTAACTTTATTTTTTATTAAAAATCTAGTATTAAGCCTTAAACCCTCTAAGTCTTAATGCATTTAATAAAACTGACACTGAACTTAAACTCATCGCCGCTGCAGCTATCATAGGATTTAATAATGGTCCACCGAAAATGTGTAGTAATCCCATTGCAACAGGTATTCCTAATACGTTATATCCGAAAGCCCAGAATAAATTTTCCTTTATATTTTTAATAGTTGCCTTACTTAGCTTTATAGCTGAGATTACATCCATTAAATCACTTCTCATAAGAACTATATCTGCTGATTCTATGGCTACGTCTGTTCCAGATCCTATTGCTATTCCTATATCTGCTTGAACAAGAGCAGGAGCATCATTAATTCCATCTCCAACCATACCTACTCTATTACCGCCTTCTTGAAGCTTTTTAACTTCATTTGCTTTGTCTTCTGGAAGAACCTCAGATAATACTATATCTATACCAACTTGTTTTGCAATGGCATCTGCTGTTCTCTTATTATCCCCAGTTATCATGGCTACTTTTATGCCCATTTCATGTAGGCTTTCTATAGCCTTTTTACTACTTGGCTTAACTGTATCTGCTACAGCAATAATTCCAGCTAATCCACCATCTATCGCTATATACATTGGTGTTTTACCTTCAGATGCTAATCTATCAGAAGTTTCACCTAAACTTGAAATGTCAATATTTTTTTCTACCATAAGCTTTTTATTTCCTAAAAGAATATCCTTATTCTCTATTTCTACTTCTATACCGTGACCAGGTATGGCATCAAATTTATCAATATTTTTAAGGTCCAATCCTTTTTCTTCTGCACCTTTAACAATTGCTTCTCCAAGTGGGTGCTCTGAACCCTTTTCTGCACTAGCCGCTAGGATAAGAATTTCATCTTCTGATTCTCTATTAGTTACAATATCAGTAACCCTTGGCTTTCCTTCTGTTATAGTCCCTGTTTTATCAAATACTATAGTCTTTAATTTATAGGTAGTCTCTAAAGCTTCTCCCCCTTTAATTAAAACTCCATTTTCAGCACCTTTTCCTGTTCCCACCATAATAGCTGTTGGTGTAGCAAGACCTAAGGCACACGGACACGCAATAACTAATACTGCAATAAATATAGTAAGAGAGAATATAGGTGTTTCCCCAGCTATTAGCCAACCTACTGAAGCAATTATAGCAAGCCCTATTACTATAGGTACAAAGTATGCAGATATAATGTCTGCTAGCTTAGCGATTGGTGCTTTCGACCCTTGTGCATCTTCTACTAATTTAACAATCTGTGCAAGAGCAGTATCTCTACCAACTTTAGTGGCCTTATATTTAATAAATCCTGTTTTATTAATACTAGCTCCTATAACACTACTTCCTACTGTTTTCTCAACAGGAATACTTTCTCCTGTAAGCATTGATTCATCTATAGATGTATTTCCTTCTATAACCTCTCCATCAACTGGTAATTTCTCACCTGGTTTAACTAGTATTATATCTCCAACTATAACTTCTTCCACAGGAACTACTTTCTCTTCATTATTTCTAATAATTGTTGCTGTTTTAGGTGCTAGCCCCATTAAAGCTTTTATAGCTTGAGAAGTCTTTCCTTTTGATACTGCTTCTAAATACTTTCCTAATGTTATTAAGGTTAATATAACTGCGGCGGATTCAAAATATAAATGCATTGCATATTCATGATCGCCTTGCATTATCTTATATATAGCAAATATACCGTATAAGAATGCAGCTAAAGTTCCTATAGATATTAACGAATCCATATTAGGACTTAATTTAAAAAGATTTTTAAGTCCAACTTTATAGAATTTATATCCAACTATCATTACTGGTAAGGTTAATATCAGTTGAATTAATGCAAAGTTCAACGGATTTGCCATAGGGTCTATTATATTTGGAATATGCATTCCTACCATATGTCCCATTGTTATTATAAGCAGAGGAACTGTTAAGATAAGTGAAGCTATAAACCTTATAAGTAATTTACTAGCCTCGTCTTTCTTCTTTCCTTGCTTATCTTCTATTTTATCTTCTTCCTTAACTAATTTGTATCCAACCTTATCCACTGCAGCCTTTATATCTCTATAGGATATCTCATCTTCATTAACTTTTATGGTAAGTTTTTCTGTAGCAAAATTTACTGTAGAACTCTCTACTCCTTCTAACTTTTTAGTTACTCTTTCTATTCTGTTAGCACAGGCAGAACAAGTCATTCCTTCTATTTTAAAATCATAAGTTTTTATATTTTTCTTCACTCCGTAACCTGCTTTAACAACAGCTTCTTCAATTTTTTCTGAGCCTAATTTTTCATTATCGAAGTCTACGGTTAAAGTTTCTGTAGCAAAATTTACACTAGCTTTTTCAATACCATCTAACTTCTTAACTGCTCTTTCAACCCTGTTAGCACAAGCAGAGCAAGTCATTCCTTCTATTTTAAATGATTTATTACTCATATTTTCACCTTCTTTATTTTGTAATTATTTTCTCTAATATGCTATTTATTTCATCGATCTTTTCATCTACATTGTTATTTATTGCAGCATCCTTGACACAATGATTTAAATGCCCCTTTAAAATTCCTAAGTTAGCTTTTTTTAATAAAGATTGTGAAGCTAATATTTGATTAGAAATATCAATGCAGTACCTATCATCTTCTATCATTTTAATGATTCCATCTATTTGTCCCCTTGCCGTTTTTAATAACTGTAAGGCTTTTTTTCTTTCTTCGCTCATTCTTTCACCTCCCCTCCCCCCAGAGGGGGTATATCTATATATTAATACTAGTTTTATTTCTTGTCAACAGATAAATTTTTTTTGTTTTTTAGTTAATTATATTTATTCTATGTTTAAACTTAGTTTACTCAAAAAATTTAAAAATAAAAGCACCACTTCAGTGATGCTTAACTTATCTATAAATATTTTGCTAGATATTTCTTTAGTGGCATTGAAAGCGGTAACCCTATAACAATACCTCCTACTACTTGCAGGATGTTAGCTGGTATATCTTTTATAGCTACTATAAATCCTTGACCAAGAGTTGGGATTCCATATACAAAGTGATTTAAGCAACCTCCAGCAAAGAAGTATCCAGAAATCATAACTACACCTGCTACAATAAATGCAAATAAATTATTCCAAAAGTTGTCTCCTTCAAAGTTACTTCTATAAGCTATAGCTCCTGCTATATACGCCATAACACCTTTTATAACAAAGGTAAATGGTGCCCAAATAGAATATGGAGAGAACAAATCAAAAAATGTCATCCCTATAGCTGCTGCCACTGCCCCTCTTTTTTTCCCTAGCAATATAGCACTCAAGAACAACACAGTATCACCTAAATGTAGAACTGCATTATCACCTACTGGTATAGCTATAACTGCAGTTGCTATATATGTCAGTGCTGCCATCAATCCTATTTGAACTATTCCAATGGTGCTAGAACTACTTCCTGATGTTTTTATAGACATCTTTTCCTTCATATAAAATCCCCCTTATGATTGCTCATCACACTGTATGGATACAGAAAATTCAGTACCCATACAATTAAATTATACATGAAACGCTGAGAATTTCAACCTTATTTTTTAATATGGAAGAATAATATTAAACTTTTTGCACAAAATAATTCTAACTTTGGTTTTTACATTTAAAAATCCTATATTTTTTTAATAGAATAGTTAAAAGATATAACTTATGACTTTACTTAGGAGTAGAAAGGATTGACTTATATGATGTATCTTCGTTGGTTTAATAGCTTTTTACTATTAATAATTTTAATTGGTTTATTCTTTATTATAGGAGGAAACTTAATCAATTTAATAATTGCAGTAACCCTTCTAACTATTGCCATGGACTACATAGAAGAATACTTAACTATAAAAAATAAATTTAATAGATAAAACTTAAAAGGATTCCTCAAAATAAAGTTGAGGAATCCTTTTAATTATTCACCTTTTCCTATGTTAGATAAAACTAAGCCCTTATTATGATCTAGAGCCCAACTAATGCCCCAGTCATTTTGGAATATAAGCAAGTCTCTATCCTTAAAGTCCTTAACAACTTTAGAGTCACTTGTCAAACTCAAATCTTCAACTTTACCCTCTAAAGCTTCAATCCATCTAATATTTCTATATGGAAGCATATCCATTTTAATATCCACATTATATTCATTTTTTAATCTAAATTCTAAAACTTCAAATTGAAGAACTCCTACAACTCCTACTATGATTTGTTCTGTTCCTATATGAAGCTCTTTAAACACCTGAATTGCTCCCTCTTGAGCTATCTGGGTTACACCTTTTATAAACTGCTTTCTCTTCATGGTGTCCACAGTTCTAACTCTTGCAAAATGTTCTGGTGCGAAGGTTGGAATCCCTTCAAACTTAAGTTTCTTGCTTGGTGAACAAAGGGTATCTCCTATGCTAAATATTCCTGGATCAAAAACTCCTATGATATCTCCTGCATATGCATTATCAACAATTTCCCTATCCTGAGCTAAAAACTGTTGAGGTTGTGCTAGCTTTATCTTATTTCCACCCTGAACATGATAAACTTCCATACCTTTTTCAAACTGACCTGAACATATTCTCATAAAGGCTATTCTATCTCTATGAGCCTTATTCATATTAGCTTGAATCTTAAATACAAAGGCAGAGAAATTATCATCTATAGCTTCTATTTTTCCTATATCAGAATTTCTTTCTAATGGAGGTGTAGTTAGCTTTAAGAAATTCTCTAAAAACGGTTCTACACCAAAGTTAGTTAATGCACTTCCAAAGAATACTGGTGTAAGATCTCCAAATCTCACCTTTTCTTCATCAAATGCATCTCCAGCTATATCTAATAATTCTATATCCTCAAGTAACTTTTCATATAAACTATCAGTTATAGCTTCTCTAACAGCAGCTTCATCTTCTAAATCTATAACAGTCTCGCTTACTTCTAACTGTCCATGATCTCCGGCTTTAAAAATTTGAATCTGCTTATTATTTCTATCATAAACTCCCTTAAAGTGCATTCCTGTACCTATAGGCCAATTTATTGGATATGATTTTATACCTAGCTCATTTTCTATTTCTTCCATAAGTTCAAAAGGATCTCTTGTTTCTCTATCCATCTTATTTACAAAAGTAAATATTGGAATATCTCTCATACTACAAACATGAAATAGTTTTCTAGTCTGCTCCTCCACACCTTTTGCTCCATCAATTACCATTACTGCACTGTCTGCAGCCATAAGAGTTCTATATGTATCCTCACTAAAGTCTTGGTGTCCTGGAGTATCTAATATATTTATACAATATCCATCATACCCAAACTGCATTACTGAAGAAGTAACGGAAATTCCTCTTTTCTTTTCTATTTCCATCCAGTCAGAAACAGCATGTTTAGATGTTTTTCTTGCCTTTACAGAACCTGCAAGTCTTATTGCTCCCCCATATAAAAGTAATTTTTCAGTAAGTGTAGTTTTACCTGCATCTGGGTGGGAAATTATAGCAAAGGTTCTTCTTTTCTCTATCTCCTTTATATAATCACTCATTACCTTAACTCCTTTATTTAAATTTAAAATTATCTTCAATTATATAGTATCTCTTTTTAACACAATTTATATAATATCATATTTATTAATATAAACACAAATATTATTGATGATTTTATATATATCTTCTATCTTCATTAAAATTGCTTCATATATAAAATCTTATATTTATTACCACAACTCTATAAAACTCTAATTTAAATTTCTCATTTCAATGGATATCCTTCCAATAGTCCTAAAAACAAATATATATCTTAAATAAAAAATAATAGCAGTAAGATTTTTAATATCTAACTGCTACTACTGTAAATATTTAAATAAAAATATAATTTCAATAAAATGTACTTATAATATTAGTATACGTAATTGCTTAATAACCCACTATAAACTACTTGTCCTTTTTCCAAAGTATCAAAATCCTCTGGCTTCACTAAGGATACATGTTTATCAAAGTCCACAATTTTACCTTCCTTTAATACATATGCTACAAACTGTGAGCATACGAAATGATATCTCCTTTGATATGGAATATGCAACATTATAGCTAGAATTCCTAAAAAATTATACTTATATCTATCATATTCACTATCAAATCTATCTATAATCTCTTTAACTTGATGATACTCTTCTTCGGTAACATTTACTTCGTAAACTCTGCAGGTTGTCCTTTTATATAGCTTAAATATTCCTCCATCAATTTGTTCTCTAACAAATCCAGCATGAAGTGGCAAATATATTTTTCTTCTCCCAAAGCTATATAACTCTTTTAATTCTTTATCTAGACCTATAGATGTATGATTATAATTATACTTAGTATATAATTTTATAGCCCTTGAAAAACAAGTTCCTGTTTGTGTCAATACAACATAGATTTTTCTATCCACTTAATCACCTCAATGCTATTATAAAAATAAATTAATAATTTATTATAAATCAAATTGCTTAATAAGTATACCATAGATATATTATAATTTAAAATCCTTATAAATTCATTAAGAAATTATTACGATTTTTTAATTCTACCTGTATTTTCCTAACAGATTGTGTATATTTATATTAGAATAACTTTTTTTGTTCGTATTTCATTGAAAAATCTTTCACACCTTGATATAATTAAAGCCTATTAGAATATGGAGGCTGTGATTATGACTATTAGAGTAGCTATTTTAGGTGGACCACGTTGTGGTAAAACCACTCTTATGCAACAACTTTATGTAGATATGAAAATTGCTGGATTAAATGTAGGCTGTGCCTCAGAATACAGCACTGATTACTTAAGAGAAAAAGGTATGATAGAGACAATTTCAGAGCAATATGGAATTTATCTTGGTCAATTTAAGCTAGAATCTGAGCTATCTTCCTTTGACTATGCAATTACTGATTATGCTACCTTTGTTCCTTACATTTATGCTCGCTTTATGCTAGGTAATAAAACTCGCAGTGTAAAAGAAATTGAAATTTTAAAAGATTTATATGGTCTTGCTATAAAAGATATCCAAAACTATGACCATATATTCTATGTAGGAAGAGAATTTGGATATTCAAAAGATGGTGTAAGATGGCAAGATGAAGAAGTTGCAAAAGCAGTAGATAGTGCAATTCTTTCATTCCTTGAAACTGAAGCTGTTTCCTATACACCAATTACAGGTTCCACAAAGGAAAGAGCAAGACAAATTCTTGATATTTTACATATAAATGCTGAAGTGGCAAGTGATATAGAATCTAAATAGAGAATTTTAAAAGTGCCTAATATAAACTTATTAAACTAAGCTTATACTAGGCACTTTTATTAAACTTAATATTGAACTAATCCTACTTTCTTTTGCATCTTTCTTAGTGTTTTAGTAGCTATATAACTTGCCTTTTGTGCTCCTGCTTTATAAATTTCTTCAAGGCTTTTCTTGTCCTCTAAGAGTTCTTTAATTTTCTTTTGAACTGGCTCTAATTCTTTAACTATCACTTCTGCTACATCTAATTTAAACTGAGCATAACCCTGACCTCTATATCTCTCTTCTATTTCTTCCATAGATATATCTTCAATGGTACTTAGAATAGTCATAAGATTTTTAACTCCTGGCTGCTCATCACAGTACTTAACTTCACCAACACTATCAGTTACAGCTCTTGCAATTTTTCTTCTAATAACTTCTGGTGGATCTAAAATCAAAATATATCCATTAGGATTTTCCTCTGATTTAGACATCTTTTTATTTGGATTTTGAAGGTCCATTATTTTAGCTCCAGCTTTACCTACATAAGGTTCTGGTATTGCAAAAGTTGGGCTATATAATCTATTAAATCTCTCTGCTATATCTCTTGCTAGTTCTAGGTGCTGTACCTGATCTACTCCAACAGGCACTAAATCTGTTTGATATAATAGTACATCTGCAGCCATAATTACTGGATAATTAAATAAACCTGCTCCTATACTTTCTCCACTATTTTTTGATTTATCCTTATACTGAGTCATCCTACTTAACTCACCCATATAACTATGACAAGTTAAAATCCATGCTGCTTCAGAATGAGCTGGTACATGAGATTGAATAAATAATGTATTCTTCTCTGGGTCTATTCCAGCTGCAATATAAGTAGCTAATATTTCTAGAGTTCTCTTTCTTAACTCAGCTGGCACCTGCCTTACAGTAATTGCATGTAAATCTGCAATAAAGAAATAGCACTCATACTCCTCTTGTAATTTAACCCAATTTTTTATAGCTCCTAAGTAATTTCCTAATGTTAAATCACCAGAAGGCTTAACTCCACTTAACATAACTTTTTTCTTATCTTCCATGTTCATTCTCCTTTCAATATTAAACACTTACTATTAACAGATTTCTTATATTTTTACTTTTTAAAAATCCGTATTTTAGTAGAATCCTTATCTGATGCGTATTTATTATTATCCATTCAGTTAATAGAGCCGAAATACTAAGTAAGTAATAATCATATAAAAACAAAAGCCCTATGGAAAATCCATAGGGCATAAATCACGCGGTACCACCTATCTTGAGATAATAAAATCTCATCTCTATCAGATACAAACATATCTTAGCTCTATAACGTGAGCATCCGTGTTAGACTACTTCAAAATTCACCCAACATCTCAGCGACCCATTCATATTAAGCATAATTGCGATAATCTCACCACTTATCACTCTCTGAAAATCTGTTTTTAATATTACTTACTTCGCCTCACCGATCAATTCATTATTAATTCTTCGATATAATATTAAAACTATTATAATTCTAATATTTTATTATGTCAATATTATAAATTTTTATCCTACTTTTTTGCAATTTTAATATTATTCTCGTAGTAAGTTTTTATTCCACAAATTTCTAGTATTTAGTTTACTTCATTGAAGCAAACTAAATACATTAAGTATATTAGAATATTTCAATATACTTAATGTAAAATTTTAAATAGACCACCACTTTACTTTAAGGAGGTATTTTATATGGGTTCAAAAAATAATTCTAGACAATCTAATAACTCAAAACCTTATGGTCCTAATGAAAGAGATTTCTTAGAGGCTAATACAGAGCCAGTAAAATCATATTCTCTTGAAGATTATGTCTTACTTCCAAATCATGTTGTAGACTCAATTGCTGCAAACAACATTTCTAATGCCGAATTTGACTATACCTATAACGGGGAATCGGATCTTCTAAATTTTGAAGATAAACCCTTAGACTCAATAAATAAAAACACTCCAACTAAATAATAAAAATATAGGAATTGCTAATAAAGCAATTCCTATATTTTTATCAAATTTCTTATCTTAGGCACGTGAAAATAAAT
>DCDL01000061.1:26366-118011 GCA_002316385.1 Clostridium sp. UBA1056 | reverse complement strand
ATCTATTATTTATTTGATAGTGTCTTATTACTTAAAGTTTACTTTTACCTCATGTTCTCCATTAGATGAAATAGGTATTATATCTCCTTCTATGATATTACCATCTAGAGTTATAGTTGAACTATTATTTCTCATTACCTTAATATGATATATGGCATTTTTGTATTTATAGTCTATATTATATTCTTTAAAATCCTTAGGTAAACATGGTTTGATTTTAAATCCTTTTCCCTCAATTAATCTAAAGCCTAATATATATTCTAAAGCTATAGTATACATCCAACCTGAACTTCCAGTATACCAACTCCATCCTCCTCTTCCTTCATGAGGCTTCACAGAGTATACATCTGCTGCCATAACATACGGCTCTGTCTTAAATACATCAGCTTCTTCAGTTGTTAAGCTATGATTTATAGGATTTAACATTGAGTATATATTATAAGCTTCTTCACCTCGATCTAATTTTGCAAGAGCTAATGCTACCCAAGTAACACCATGGGTATACTGTCCTCCATTTTCCCTTACTCCAGGTACATATCCTTTTATATATCCAGGTTTTAAATCTGAATTATCAAAAGGTGGGCTTAGTAGCAATATAATTTTTTCTTTTGACTTAACTAGATATTTCTCTAAAGAACTCATGGCTATATTAGCTCGTTCTTTATCTCCTGCTTCTGATATTACAGACCAACATTGAGAAAGAGCATCTATTTTACACTCCTGATTTTCATGAGATCCTAGTGGGGTTCCATCATCAAAGTAAGCACGTTTATACCAATTACCGTCCCAGCCATAAGTCTCTAAATTCTCTCTTATAAAATCCTTAGTCTCAATATACTTTTTATAATTATACTCATCATTTTTATAGCTGCAGATGTCTTTAAAATCTTTTAATATGGCATATAGGAACCACCCAAGCCATATACTTTCCCCCTCTCCCTTATTTCCTACCGTACTCATTCCGTCATTCCAGTCACCACTACCCATCAATGGAATATTATGTGGACCAAACTTTAAACTCCTATTTATAGCTCTTATACAATGATTATATAGTGATTCTTTTAAATCAGACTTTGAGGATACATTGTATCTTTCATCTTCTCCCTCTCTTAAAGGCTCATCCTTTAGATATCCTACTTCCTCATCTAAAATTTTATAATCTCCAGTGGCCTTTACATATATACAAGTCACATAAGGTAGCCATAATAAATCATCACTAAATCTAGTTCTTATGCCGCTATCTACTACTGGATGCCACCAATGTTGTACATCCCCTTCTTCAAATTGTCTAGTTGCACTATAAAGAATTTGATTTCTAGTGATTTCAGGTTGTATATAAATCATAGGAATTGAGTCTTGTAATTGATCCCTAAAGCCATAGGCTCCTCCACATTGATAAAAGGCTGTTCTAGAGAACAATCTACAACTAATAGTTTCATAAGGTAACCATCCATTAATCATAAAATCTAAAGCTTTATCTTCTGTCTTTATATTTATATTAGTTAAAAGACTTCTCCAATAAGATTTTACATCCTTTAATTCATTATCTACCCTATCTATATCTGAAAACTCTTCAAGGGTATTCTGAATTTCTTCAATACTTTCTTCAACTCCCAAAATAATAACAAGTGATTTTTCTTCATAAGCTCCTATATTTAAATAAGCTTTCTCACTAAGCACTGGTTCCAGTCCTGAGCCGCAGCTTCCTGATAATTTAACGCTTTCCTTTTCAGATAAACTTTCTATGGATTCGCTACTTACAATAAAATCTCTTTCATCTCCACTAAAACTTTCATCCATTACTCCACTCATTTTTAAATAAGCATAGCTTGAGGAAAAATCATTACTATATGGATTTCTTCCATAAATAAATTTCTTTTCATCATCTATTACAGTATACACTTTTTTATAATTATTCTCTCTTAAATCTCCTAGACATAATCTTGCAACATAAGTAATTCCTATGTTTCTATTTTTATTATCTAAATTCCTTAAGTTAACTTTGATGAGTTTTACACTTCTCTCTTTTGAAGGAAAAACAGTAACTTCTCCCCATATTCCATTAGTACAATGTGTAAATTTAGAGTATCCAAAGCCATGAGTTATTACATACTCTCCATTATCTCTTATTGGATCAGGTGTTATAGACCAAAGTTCATTTCCCTCTTCTAGGTATAAAACTTCACTAAGAGTATCCTCAATGAAATCATTATTCCAAGGAGTAATTTTAAATTCTCTACTATTTTTATACCAAGTATAACTACTGCTAGATTCACTTATATTAAATCCAAATCTATCACTATTAGCTATAACATTTATCCAAGGAGCCGGTGTGGATTGCCCATCCTTTAGTATAATTGTATACTCACCATCACTATTAAACCCTCCATATCCATTAAAAAAGCATAACTTAGAACTATCTATTTTAGGAATATAGCTGTCTCCATAATTAAAATTATCTTCTTTAAGTTTACCTATTTTCCATATATATTTTCTTGAATTATCTGGGTAACCTTCATTTTCAATACTCCTATCAATTTGCTTCCATAAAGCTCCTTCTTCTCCTTTTACAATTATTGCTGCAATGGAGTAAAGTAGGTTTAAATCTTCCTTAGATATATTTTCATTACTAATTATAAATATTCCACCTAAAGCATTTTCTCTTTCATTTAAAGAGCTATTTAATATTATCCTTTTCAGAGCATTATCTAGAGGTTTTTCATAACTTATTTCCTCTTCATTAATTACAACAATATCAAACTTTAACCCTTTATCTTCTAAATAACTATGACAATCTATAAGCTGTCTTAGCACATCACTTTCTTTCTCCTTGTTAATAGTTAGTAATACTATAGGTAAATCTCCGGAAATTCCATAGGACCATAGATTTCTTTGACCTCTACTCAAATTCATCAAATTATCTATTCTTTTGGTATAACTATAATTGTTAAACAATATATTACTTCCAACCTTTTCATAGATAAGTGCTTGAGTTGGCTTTATTCCCTTTGCTATAAGATTATCCTCTAGGCTTAATTCAGATTTCAAAATACTTCCTTCTAAAATAGCATTTTCTTGATAATTTCTTGATTTAACTATAATGTCCTCTTTAGAGTTACCTGTTATTGTAATATACTTTATTGCTTTACTTTCACCTTGCCCAATTTTTACTTTTCTCTTAATAGCAATTATAGGATCTAATACATTTCCTATACTATTTTCTAAAGATTTATTTTCTTCTAAAGCAGCAGGATTTTCTTTTGAATGGTTTCTTCCTATAAAGCTTAATCTTGCTGTGTCATACTCTATAGCAAACTCATCTTCACATAAGGTACTTTCAATAGTATATATATCCTTATCTTTTTCACTACGTGGTCTACGTTTTGCAAGTACCCCTCCCAGATCATCTATATATTCTGTAGTTATAAATAGATTCCCAAAAGCAGGATGTGCTATATCTCCACTATACCCTTGTAAAACTATTTCACTATAACTGACAATCTCTATTATTCTTTCATTCGCACTATTATTTTTTATAGTTACAGTTCTCACTTCACAGTTATCCTCAGGAATTACTTGAACTGTAGTATTTATCTCAAGTTCTTTCCATAATTTTATAAATTCCGCCTTATATAGATAAAAATTAACTTCATATTTATCTCCTTGCTCTTTACAAGGTTCATAGGTAGAAGAGGTATACTCATTAGTCCCTAAATCTTTAATGTAGAAAAACTTACCCCAACTGCTATGAATTAAATCCTCTCTCCATCTATATACCATTATATTTTTAAATTTAGAATAACCGCCTCCAGCACTATTTAATAAGATATTATAGTTACTATTTCCGAGAATCGTAGTTTCTGGATACTTACTTTCTCCAAAGTTAAATGTTCTACGTATTGAGTATTGCCTTTGTAATTCTCTAACTACTTCTGGTCTATCTTCTCGTCTATCATAAACTACATTTTTACTTATCTTTTCTTGAAGTAATACTTCTGTAGCTCTAATTATAGGAATTCTATGAAATCTTCTTTGAATAATATTATTATTCATTACATTATCTAAAGCTAATATACTCATCCCTAAGTGATGTATCATATAACATCTTACTATTTCAAATTTTTTATTTTTCACTCTTTTGTCTGTGTAATCTATAGCTTCATAAAAACCATACCGACCATAACATTTAAGTTTTAGTAGATTCTTTATATTCTCCATAGACTTAGGTATATTTTCCATAAGTCCCATAACAGTAGAATATGGTGATATTACTAGCTCCTCATCTAATCCACTCTTAATACCAACCCTAGGTACTCCAAAGGCCTTATATTGATAATTTAAATCTACATCAAATTTAAAGTAAGCACTTTCCGAAATTCCAAAAGGTACATTTCTCTTAGCTCCATACTTTATTTGAGCTTCTATTACAGATCTATAAGTTTCATCTAACATAGAATTTCTATAATTTTTCATTAAAATTCTTGGCATAAAGTATTCGAACATAGTTCCACTCCAGCTAGCTAATCCTTTTCTTTCATACATTAAAGTTAAAGCCCTATTTAAAGCAAACCAATGCGATGTTGGAACTATTCCTTGCGCCACTGAAATAAAACTTGTGGTTCTAGCTTCTGAAGCTAATAAGTCATAGTAATTAATACTTAATGTATCATTGTCTACGTCATAACCTATATGAAATAATTTTCTTTCCTTATTATATAAAAACTTAAAATCTGTATCATCTATAATTTGATTTAAACTATTTTCGATTTTCATAAATTTTTCTAAAAGCACGCCTATTCTCTCTCTACATAAATCTATGTTTTCATTTATTCTCTCTAATTGAAATTCATTTAAATTATCTGATACAACATTAAAATCTTTTATAATATGATATATATGACTTAAACTATCACTACTAATAACTCTGATTATATTTTCATATTTATTTTGGGGTAACATTTTTATATCCTCTATAAATGGAAATAAAAATTCTACTTCCATTAAATAATCCCTTATACTATCCAATAGCTTTTTATTCCAATAAGGCTCTTCTACTTTCTCTATATCATCTTCTACAATATCTTTAAAGTCATCTAGTATATTATAAAAATTTAATACATTCTTACCTTCTCTTTTTATTCGCTCAACCTCAGTGAAATACAAATATTTTTTTCTTTCATCCTGCAGCTCCTCCGCAGCAAGATATACAGTGTCCTCTATTCCCTTAACTCTGCTATTAAAATAAGGAGTATTTTTTAATTCTTTTAGGGCTTCTTCTATGGTATATAGATAGGATATTAAATTTCCACTATCTACTGTTGATACATATCTAGGTAATAATGGTTTCAAGGTTTCAACGTCATACCAATTATAAAAATGTCCTTTATAAGTTTCTAATTTCCCTAAAGTATTTATAGTATTATTCAAATTTTCTATAGCTTTAATCACTCCAATATATCCCATATCTATAGCAACTATGTTGGATATTAAAGTCATTCCAATATTAGTAGGAGATGTTCTCATCGCTAGCCCTTTATACGGCTCTTCTTGATAATTATCTCCTCCTAGATAGTTAGTCTCATCAGTGACGAAATCTTCAAAATATGCCCATATACTTCTTGTTAATCTTCTTAAAATATTAATATCCTCTTCACTTAATTTTACCGTTTCATCATTGATATTCTTACCTATGATATAAGATATAAGTGGACTTATAATCCATATAATACAACTTGGTATCATTATATAAAATGTTCCTAATCCACTATTCCATGCTATAATCATAATTCCTAAAGCTATAACTATCTCTTGCCACATATACTTAAAGTAACTGATAATATCCTTTCCTGAAGACTTCTCTGCTTCTTCAGCAGTTTGCCACTGTAACAAGCTTTTTTTGCTTATTACTAATCTATATAGAGTTCTTATTATAGCATCTAGCATTAAATAAGCATTAAATGGAAGAAAAGCGTATATAAAAAATACTTGCTTTAAAGCCATTTGGAAATTTTGAATCTTTCCACTTAGACTTATTCCTTTTACAGGTGAAACCATATTTTCTGATATGTCAAATAAAATAGGTGTTATCAAAGCAATAAAGGCTGCCATATACCACTTATTTATACCGTCAGGAAGAATACCACCTAGTGAACAAAGTAATAAAATTAACATAGAGGGTGATACTAGACTTCTTCGTAAATTATCTATCATCTTCCACTTAGATAATCTATTTAATTTGTTTTTTTTCAGTATGAAGGGTAAAAGCTGCCAGTCTCCCCTTACCCATCTATGAAGTCTCTTAGAACTTGCAATAAATGTTGATGGATATCCATCTATTAGCTCTATATCTGTAAGTAAAGCTGTCCTTGCCAACGAACCTTCCAATAAATCATGGCTAAGAACTTGATTTTCTTCAATTTGTCCATGTAGTGCTTCCGTAAATACATCTACATCATATATAGCTTTACCAGTAAAAATTCCTTCTCCAAAAAGATCCTGGTATACATCAGATATAGCAAATGTATATTTATCAATACCTGTTTCTCCTGAGAATACTTTAGAATAATAAGTTTTATTAGCACTTTCTAACTCTACAGTAATTCTCGGTTGCATCACTCCATAGCCCCTCCAAACAGTCCCATCTTTCTTTGTATAAGCTTTATTTAATGGATGCATCATTGCTCCAATTAACCCCTTTGCGGATTCTCTTGGAAGTATTGTATCTCCGTCCAAAGTTATAACATACTTTACTTCTGTAAGCCTTTCTACACCTTCACTTAAAGTGCTATAAGTAGTGTTTTTATCTCCCCTTATAAGCTTATTAAATTCTTCTAATTTTCCTCTTTTTCTTTCCCATCCAAGCCACTTATTCTCTTTTTTATTAAACTTTCTATGTCTACATAAAAAGAAGAATCGACCACTACTTTCTTTATATTTTATATTTAACTTATGAATTTCATCTATACAAAATCTAGCTATTACTTCATCTTCTGTTTCTTTTTCTCTATCACTGTCTTTAAAATCTCCTAATATAGCAAAATATAAATTTTCATCTTTATTTCCCAAGTAATAAGTTTCTAAATTCGTAATCAAATTTTTGGCTTTCTCTATACTTTCTATTAATGTAGGCACTACTACACAAGTCATTCCTCCATCAGGTATTTCATCTGAAAGATTAATTTTAGGTAATAGATTTGGCGTACTTAATTTAGTAATACTCCAGTTTAATATTGATATCACAACCTCACTAAGAGGTATGATAGTAACTACTGTAGCTAATGTATATTTAGCTATTGATATATTAGTATCATTTAAGTAACTCCAGGTTATAAAGCCACCCATTAGTATAGCTGTAAGTAAAACTATGGTTCCTATATAGATACCAACTGCCCTACCTTTTATCATATCTTTTAATTTTTCGAACCCTTTAAAATCAATATTCAAAAGAGAATTAAGTTTATCTCTACCATTATCAATTAAATAGTAGCCTACATGGTTTTCAAATTCCATACCACTATTTTTTTCTGCACACTGTAATACCTTTCTAGCTAAAAATGTTTCAGAAAGTTTATTTTGTCTAGCTATCTTTTCCAAAACATGCCTATAGTAATCCTTAGAGTAAAAATCCATATTGCTATAGACTCCAGCTGGATCTTTACTTAATATTTCTTCTACCTCACTGTTATTACTGAATACTTCTTCCCAATTTATATTATCTAGATTTCTTAATCCACTAACACTACTACTAATAGCTTTAGAGTAAATACCATCAAATTTGTTAGAATCTATGATAATTTTGTCTAGACTAATTTCATTTTCACTTAATTTATCTTCCATCCATAAATTTAATTCTTCATAATTAACTCCATTATCCCTTAAAACTCTCATTAAAGCATCCGCAAAATATTCTGTAAATCTAATATTATTCTCTGATATGAAGTCCATAGCCCCCATCATATTATCTTCATTGTAGTACTTAATAATTCTGTCTGCTAATTCTTCACCTCTATATCTATCATTAACTTTATTAACTATGAAGGTTGAACTTCTTCCTATAACTTCTATATAAGCAATCTTAAGCATTACAGGTAATGCCCATAATTCTCCCATGGTTAATATGGTCGTATCTTGATAGCTATCTAAAAATTTGTTTATGTTTTCTCTTGATAGTTTATCCCTATAAAATCCTAATATTTCTCTTGATATAGCATAAATTCTAGGATAACCTTTTAAATTTCCGCTTTTCAATACCGGTAGAGATCCCAAGTATTTATTTGATAAATGTTTTTTTATAAATTTATATTCTTTCTCAATAACATAAATATTATCTAATATCCATTGAGCTCCTTTTATCTTCCCATATTCTCCACTTTCATCTACTTTAAATAAGTCATAGCATTTCAATATATTATTATAATATTTATCTAAATTAGAAATTAAGTCATTACTACTTCTTCTTTCAATCTCTCTATGGTCTCTAGCTATATTATCAATAGCGTCCTCCAACTTTTCTTTATCTTCTGTTAAAAAGCTGTTGTCATTGATTTCAATATAGGCTCTTCTCTTATTTCTATTTTTAATTACAACCATAAAAAA
Organism: Clostridium sp. UBA1056; assembly: GCA_002316385.1. Lineage (GTDB taxonomy): Bacteria > Bacillota > Clostridia > Clostridiales > Clostridiaceae > Clostridium_J. Next base: position 109,416 of record DCDL01000061.1, on the reverse strand, counting down.
AACTATGCTTAATATAAGCGTTAAATTTACTAAAATAAATATGTAATCCATGGTGCTATCCCCTTTCAATGATGCTCAACTGTTATTATTACCAAATTAGCTTAAATCTATAATAGTAAATTTACTTACTCACCTTATCTTTTAATTTTTTACTGTTGTATTTGTATAAGGCATCTGAAAATAAATAATAAGTCAAAGATGGGAAGTATATTTTGAGTTANNATAACACAAAATAGACGAGCATTCTGATTTATTTATTTTTTGAAGATGCCTAAAAGCCATCTAAGAATAGTAGCTTTATACTTACTGTTCCTAGATGGCTTCTTTCATTATATTATTGTTTTATGTTTTATTTAGATTTTCCTTTCGTTAATCCTTTGTAACTACCAGGTTTCACATTAAATTTTACTTCTTTTCCATCACTTGTTGCAATTATAGTTCCCTGCTCATCTGTTCTATAGACTTTTACACCTTTATTTTTTAATCTATCCATTACATTTTGTCTTGGATGTCCATAATCGTTGTCCTGTCCAACCATAATTACACCATAGGTTGGATTAACCTGATTTAAAAACTCATCACTGGTAGAGGTATGGCTTCCATGATGCCCTATCTTTAATACGGTAGACTTTAAATCAAACTTTTTATCTATGAGTTGCCTTTCTGATTCTGCTTCTGCATCTCCTGCAAATAGGAACGAAGTACTTCCGTACTCTAGTTTAATTACAATGGAATAATCATTCATATCCTCATAGCTTTCACTGTTTGGTGCAAATATGGTGCATGTGCTATCACCTAACGTAAATTTTTCACCAACCTTAGGTGTTGTAAATTTTAGATTCTTTGATTTTGCTGAAGCTACTACATCTTTAAAAGTCTTAGTTGTAGCTGTCACTTTAGGCATATATAAAGTATCTATGGTAAAGTTATCTATAACCTTATCTAATCCTCCAATATGATCTTCGTGAGGATGTGTTCCCACTACATATTTTAAATTTTTTATATTTTTATCTTTAATGTAGTTTACTACTAAATCACTATCAGCATTATTTCCTGCATCAATAAGCATATATTCACCCTTATTTTCTATCAAAATACTATCTGCCTGTCCAACATCAATAAAGTGAACCTTAAGATCTCCATTAACTGATGCACTCTCATTATTATCATTAGATTCTGTACCTTCACCTTGAAGTGTTGCTATAGTTTCATTGTTTTCACCGAAGTTATCTTCTACAATACTTCCTATAAATCCTCCAGTTAAAATTATTATAGCAAGAGTGATTATTATTCCCACTAACTTACTATTTGGTTTATGCTTTACTTTCATGTCATCACTTCTCCTGATTATAATTGTATCTTTTGTTTAAGGCATCTTCAAAAAATAATAAATCAGAATGCTCGTCTATTTTGTGTTATNNGAACCTGTTTCCTTGTCTAACTCAAAATATACTTCCCATCTTTGACTTGTTATTTGCTTTCAGATGCCTAATATAGAAACTCCTTCCCACATATATGTTAGAAGGAGTAATTAGACCTATATTTTATAAAATTTATATTCTATAAAATTCTTCAAATGATTTTGTTACATAGGTATGATCCTTAACTCCAGCAAATTCTCTTACAGAGTGCATAGCAAGAGTTGGATTTCCAATATCTACAGAGCGTATATTTAAGTGTGTTGAAGATATTGGTCCTATGGTTGAACCTCCTCTTGAATCTGAGCGGTTGACAAACTTTTGTACTGGTACTTCTGCTTTTTTACAAATAGACTCATATACGGCTGAAGAATCAGAATCACTAGTATATGCACAATTTGCATTTATCTTTATAACAGGACCCTTATTCACAATTGGTCTATTAGTTGGATCTGCCTTTTCTGGTCTATTAGGATGAACTGCATGAGCATTATCTGCTGATATAATAAATGATTTACTAAGTGCTCTAAAGAAGTCTTCTCTTCCTTTCCCAAGGCAAACAACTATTCTTTCTAGTATGTTAGCTAACATATCTGAATCTGCTCCCTGTTTTGTAGCACTTCCAACCTCTTCATTATCAAAGCATGCCATTACATTTATACCTTGAGTTATTGGTGCTTCTTTAAGTGCTTCAATTCCAGCATGAACCATTTGAAGATCATCTAATCTACTTGAAGATATAAATTCATCTTTTAAACCTACAATACATCCCTTTTCAAATTCATATAGGAATAAATCAAAGTCTATAATATCTTCTCTATTTATTTTTAATTCCTCTGCTAATATGTTTAATAAAGCATTATCCTTTTCTAATTCTTCGGTTACCATTGCAAGTAGTGGAAGTGTATCTTTTTGTGGATTTAGTTCTCCACCAGAATTTGCCTCCCTATTCATATGAATTGCTAAACTAGGTATTATCAATATTGGTTTATTTATATTAACTAATCTTAATTCTGGATTAAGTAAGCTTTCACCTTTTAAAGCAACTCTACCTGCTAAAGATAGTGGTCTATCCATCCATGTGCTCCTTATTAATCCACCATAAATTTCAGTATTTAACTTCATATAATTATTTTCTGATATAATTTCACTATTAGGTTTCACTCTAAATGTAGGCGAATCTGTATGAGCACCTATAATTTTAAAACCCTGCTCCTCAATTTCCCCTTCTCCTACAGTAAAAGCTATTAGTGCAGAACCATTTTTTGTAGTGTAATACTTTCCGCCCTTCTCCAAGTTCCATTTATCCTCTTCTTTTAATTCTTTAAAATTACTATTTTCAAGAGAATCTTTAATATTTTTTACCGCATGAAACGCAGTAGGACTATCATACAAAAAGTCTATAAGTTCTTTTGCAAAATTCAATTCTTTTGACATAATTAATCCCCTCCTTTAAATGAAATACTAACAATAGTATACCAAACTTTTACTACATTTCCTATGAATTTTATAATTTCTCTTAATTGATGGTAAGTTCTCGTGTTATACTATAATTATGACAAAAAATATATTGATGGTGAGGTGTAGTAATTGATTTCTCAAATACTCATAAAAAAATTCATTAATAATAGTGATGATATAAAAAATAAAAAGGTTAGAGAAAGTTATGGATATCTTGGAGGAATTGTAGGTGTTTTAGTAAATATACTTTTATTTTCCATTAAAATTACTGCAGGATTTTTAGTTAATAGTATTGCAGTAATTGCTGATGCCTTTAATAACCTTTCAGATGTAGGTGCTTCATTAGTAACTATATTTGGATTTAAACTTTCAAGTAAACCAGCGGATAAGGAACATCCCTTTGGACATGGAAGAATTGAGTATATCTCTGGGCTTATAGTAGCATTTTTAGTAATGTTAGTTGGTTTTGAATTCATAAAAAGTTCTTTTGACAGAATTAAAAATCCAGTTCCTGTAGAATTTTCACCAATACCTTTTATTCTCTTAATTGTATCTATTTTATTTAAAGTATGGTTAAGTATATTCTATAAAGGTATAGGTAATAAGATAAATTCTTCTGCTCTTAAAGCTTCTTCTATAGACTCAATAAGTGACGTAATATCCTCTTCTACTGTAGTTATATCTCTATTAGTCTCTAGATTTACAACCATGCCTATAGATGGATATATTGGCTTAGCTGTATCCTTAATAATTCTTTATGCTGGGTATAACTTAATTAAAGATACTTTAAATCCTTTGCTTGGAGTTGCTCCTGATGAAGATCTAGTAGAAGATATCCATAGAATGTTACTTTCCTATGAGCATATAGATGGTACTCATGATTTGCTAGTTCATAACTATGGTCCTGGAAGAATAATTGCTTCCATTCATGCCGAAATTCCTCTTGATATATCTGTAGTTGCTGCTCATGAAGTTATTGATAGAGCAGAAAAGGAAATTTCAGCAGAACTAGGTATATATTTACTTATTCATATGGATCCAGTAACTACAAATGATGAAGAAATCCTTAGTGCTAAACGAGAGTTGGAGGAAGTTCTAAGTAAAATTCCTTATGTATCTTCCTTTCATGATTTCAGAGTAGTTGGCGAAGGTGACTATAAAAACTTAATATTTGACGTAGTAGTTACTGATGACTTTATAATAACTAAAGAGTCAGAACTTAAATTACAAAAGCAAATAAATGAGGAGATAAAACGAGTTTTTCCAAAACATAGTGCTATAATCACTGTAGATGCATCCTTTATCTAATTAATTTTGGTTTTTCATTAACCATTTTTAACTTATATAATATTATAATAGTGTAGAAAATCATTGGAGGTTTAATTATGACTGGAATATCCACTCACTACTTTTTAGGTGGTAATACTGGAAAAGGATTTTACTCTCACTTTAATTATATTATTTCTCAGAAAGATGCCACTCGAATAATTTGTTTAAAGGGCGGTCCTGGAACTGGTAAATCTTTTCTTATGAAAAAAATTGGAAAACACTATATTGATAAAGGCTATGATGTAGAATTCCACCACTGCTCTTCTGATAGTGATTCTTTAGATGGAATACTAATTAAAGAATTAAATGTGGCTATGCTAGATGGTACATCTCCTCATATGATAGACCCTATAACTCCTGGAGCTGTAGATGATATCGTAAATATGGGAATATGCTTAAAAGAAGATAACTTTAAAGACATAAAATTTGATATTTTAGATGTAAACAATGAAATCACCAATTCCTTTAGAAGAGCCTATAGATTTTTTGCTGCTGCTAAATCTATTTATGATGATTGGTATACCTTTAATAATGAAGCTTTGAATCTATATGGGCTTAATATTTTAAAAGAGAATTTGAAAAACCAAATCCTTCCAAATACATTCTCATCATTAGGTAAAAAGCGTCACTTGTTTGCAACAGGATTTACTCCAAATGGAGTTATAACTTATATCAATAATATAATAAAAGATATGTCTAGTGTTTATGTACTTAAAGGATCACCTGGAACTGGTAAGACTCGTGTTCTTGAATATCTGGCAGATGAAGCTACCAGAAGAGGGTTAGATGTAGAAATTCTACACACTCCATTAACTCCTAAAAAAATAGAGCATTTGTTAATTCCTGAATTAAAGGTTGCTATAGTAACTTCAAACGCAATTACTAAAATCGAATTTAATGGTGAACAATATGATATGGACAGTTTATTAGATGAAAATTATATTAAAGAAAAGCAAGATTCTATAGATGATGTTTCTTCAATATTCTATATTTTACTTCAAAAGGGGCTTGCCTGTATAAAAACAGCCAAAGATTTACATGATGACTTAGAAAAATTTTATGTTCCTAATATGGATTTTGATAAAGCTGATGAAATTTATGAAGAAGTATTAGCTAAAATTCAGGGCTATGAAGATAAATAACAGTGTTTTATAGGATTATAGTATAAAAAGTAATAGCACCATAAGGTGCTATTACTTTTTATATTTTTTTGATAACTATCAAATTATGAAGTGCTCTAGTACACATTATATACATAAGATTATCTTTATATCTTTCTTGGATTTCATCTTCAAGTATAATTGCTCCATCAAATTCCAGCCCTTTTGCATAATAGCTAGGCATAATCATGATTCCTTCCATAATATGCAGATTTTCTTTATCTATAATTTTTAAAGAAATCTCTTCATTTAATATTTCATATACTTCTTTGGCCTTAGATAAGTTCTTAGCTATTATTGCTATATTGTCTAATTTTTTTTCCTTCAATCTATCTAATAACTCTATAATATTTTCTTTAAGCTCTTCATTGCTACTTACATGTACTTCCTCAACTGGAGCTCCTGTTCTTACCATTGGTACTATGGAAATATCATCTATATACTTATTACTATATTCCATAATTTCTTTAGTTGAACGATAACTTTTATTTAAGTTAAATATCTCTACTGCATTATTACTAAATACATCTTTAATATTGCTTAAAGAAGCTTTACTTCCGCTAGAAATTAACTGTTGATTACTGTCTCCAACTATAGTCATAGACTTAGTATTTGCCAGTTCTTTTAATACTATAAATTGTAATGGAGAATAATCTTGAGCTTCATCAATTACTAGGTGTTTAATTTCTCTGTTAAGCTTTAATCCCTTAAGTTTAACTTTTAAATATAGTATAGCTACCAAGTCTTCTTCTGTATATTCTTCATTACCATTGAATTCTTTATATATTTCTTCTATACTTCTTTCATTTAGATAACTTAAGGTAGACTTTACTTCAATTACATCTCTTATTAATTCTCTTATTTCCAGTTTTCTTTTAAATTCTAAATCATTTATATGAAGTATTAATTCCTCTTGACTATAAGATTCCTTTTTCTCCTTATACTTCTTTTCAATAACCCTAAGCTCTTCATCTCTAGTATCACTTATTCTAGCAAATAAAATCCTTTTAATCTTTTTACTTCTTCTAAACAAAGGTAACGAAGTAAAATCTTCTGTAAACATGATTTTAATTTCTTCTTTAGTTGCTATTACCTTACCTCTAAAGGCAATGCCATCACAATTATAACTATCTTCTTCTAATTTATTAACAAGTTTGTCTAGATTCTCCTTAAATTTTAAAGATCTCTTATAAATAATTTCATTCTCAAAGCTTTTATCTTTATTAAGAATTCTTTCCATGACGTCTTTAATATCTATTACATCATCTACATCTACTAAATCTAAAGCTAAATCTAAAAATGTAGTCTGAAATACGCCTGTCTCACCCAATGTTGGAAGAACATTAGAAATATAGTCAATAAATATTCTATTAGGTCCTAATATTAAAATCTTATTTTCTAAAAGATTTCTATAGTTATACATTAAGTAAGCTACTCTGTGAAGTGCAATAGTAGTTTTACCACTCCCTGCTACTCCATCTACCACTAAAATTTTATTTTTATCTTGCCTTATAATCTCATCCTGCTCTTGCTGTATAGTCATAACTATATCCTTAAGCTTATCTGAAGAATTTTTACTTAACACCATTTGAAGAATATCATCTTTTATATCAATATTAGAATTAAATAAGCCCTCTAGCTTACCTTTCTTTATGATATATTGAATCCTTCCTAAAATAGAAGCTTCAACTTCTCCATCCGGTGAGTTATAATGCCCCACATCTCCTGTACCATTATAAAAAAGTGATGCAATTGGAGCTCTCCAATCTATAATTAGCGGTTCAAAAGTTTCCTCTAAGGTAACCCCAAATCTCCCAATATATATATCTTCTATGCCATAATCTTCTTCCCTAAAAGTTATCTTTCCAAAATAAGGAGATGACTTTAATACTGTTAATTCCTTTAATTTTCTATCAGTACTTTTAAAGTTCTCTTCCTTTATATAGTTTTCATGATCAAAATACTCAATTATCTTATCTTCATCATCTTTAAATTCTTCTAAAGCATTTTTTCTGTATTCTAATATGGCACTGGTTATATGCTTTCTTTTCTCTATACACTTAAGGATTTCATTATTGATAATTTTAATAACATGCTCTAATCTTTCTTCTTCTATGGCAACTTCTAGCTGTTTTTCTAATTCGTCTTTAAGATCCTTTGACATAAAACCACTTCCTTTATTAGATTCTTATAATCGATTTCTATGATATCTTCTTATAATTATAAATTCCATATTTTAATATTAAATCCTTCTATCTATACTAACTTTGCATAGGTAGTTTATAATATTTCTTCCCAACCTTTTATATCAGTTATTCCAAGACCAGGTTCATCAGATAAAGTGATTTTATTTCCTTCGAAAGTTGCTCCTCCAACTATTGGATCTTCTGCAAAGTATATCATTGTATCTAAGTCTGCAGTTATCATATTTCCTCTTGAAGCTGCAAAACTAGCAGCTGCAGTAATACCAATTTTACTCTCTAGCATACATCCAACCATACATCTTATACCCATGGTATCTGCCATATTATAAATTTTTATGGCATTTTGTATTCCACCGCACTTCATTAATTTTATATTAATTAAATCACAAGCTCTATTCTGAATTACCTTAAATGCCTCTGGAGACCCAAACACTGACTCATCAGCTAAAATCATAGTATCCACATTGTCTTTTATAAACTTTAATCCTTCAATATCCCACCCTTTAACTGGTTGTTCTACAAACTCTATATCTAAATCTAATTCTTCTATTTTCTTAATTATTTTTATTGCATCTTTAGGAGACCAACCTTGATTTCCATCAACTCTTACTTTTATTCCTTTTCTAATAGCACGTCTCATAAATTTTACTTTTTCAAAATCTGATTCTACATTATTACCAAGTTTTATTTTTATATTAGTGTAACCATCCCTAGTAGCTTCATAAGCTGCATTTACCATATTTTCCATCTTATCATCATCTTGTATGGTTATATCTGTAAGTACTGTGGAGTTAAATCCTCCTAGCAACTTATATAATGGAGTATTTACTCCTTTACTCCAAAGATCATATATAGCAATTTCCACAGCTGCTTTTGCACTATTATTCCCTTTAATGCATTCATCCATAACTTTAAAAATACATTGAAGACAAGTAAGATCCATACCCTTAATAAAGGTAGCAATATGCTTGATAGCACCTACAATTGAGCTTTCTGTCTCCCCTGTTACTCTTGGTGCTGGAGCTGCACTTCCTATTCCTACTTGCCCATTTTCTGTAAATATCTTTACAACTACTTCATTAGAATAGTTATAAACTCCATTTTTAGTTACAAACGGTTTTTTTAAAGGCATCGTAATCCTACCAACTTTAACATCTGCAATAATCATTTTTATACCTCTACTACTTATAAATTTATATTTTTAATATTACTAAGACTATTTAAATTTTATTCTTAGAATATCCTAAAAAATAAAATAGGATAGATTTTCTACATTTTCGTAAAAATTTCTATCTAGTCAAATCATAATTATACACCAAAGCTTAAAGTAGTCAAGCTGTCTAGTAGGCTGTTTTTGTTTAATTTATTTAAATAGTAGATATTACTCTCAATAGCTACTTGTTTCTTAATATTAATCCTGTTTATATTTTATTCCTATGAATTTTATCTATCCTTTTCTAACAATATACCTTATATACATTGCAAGCCTCTCTATAGCCACTTCTTCTGTATCTCCTAACCCCTTTGCCATCTTAAGAGCAATGTCATATATACTTCTTTTTCCATCTATTAAAAGCCATACTAATAATGACTTTTAATCAAAAACTATATAGCTAAGGTTATTTTTCTTAACTAACTATCTTACAAACCTTCCCATAGGTTTATTATGCTCGAAATATAAAGTAATTATATTATTTTCATAGATTTTATAGTTATCATATTTAATTCTAGGAATATATAAAAGAAATTCTTTTCTTCCTTATAGTGTGTTTTTTACACTTCATACAAATCACCTACAAATTAGTTAAGAGCCTCAACAGCTCTTAATTTTACTCTTACTTATAGTTATATCCACATATATACGATATTATTAAGAAATAATTCTGTAAATTACTCACTTTCCTTATCTTTACCACTATATTTACTCTATATATCTGAAGCCCCCATCTCAGAAATTAACATAGTTGAAGGAAATAATGGATCTAGAGCTATACTACCTGTATATTTGATAAGAGGCATTAATTCAAACCATGCTACAATATATCCAACAAATATAAATGCTGATGCTAGGGAAAACTTTCATACATTAGACAACTACTCAATAGAATTACTATAGGAGTTATCGTGCTCTAGATTCTATCTTGAATAAATACTATATGAAATGGCTGAGCGGAAATAATATAAATGCATGCTCAACATAAACAGAGTTCTTTGCTTCAGAGGGGTTTTTTTCCCACACTGAAGCTTACTAACAGACTCCTTAGTATCAGTATTTTTGATANNNTGGGAGTATTAGAGCGGGTAGTTCATCGGATTAATTTAATATTAGCTTATCTGGTGAAGGCTTCTTATCTTTAGTCTTAATGTTTATTAAGTCTTTGTATTAAATATAACTTTAAAAGTACAAAGACCTTCCTCTATTAATAAAGACTTAATTTCTTTTATTTCATTCATATCATCTAGTGAGTTAAGTAAATTTTTGAAAGTTGTAAAATCTCCGTTACATTCAATAGTAACCTCACCCCACGAATCATAAATAGCAATATTATTTAAAGAAGTATCCTCATGACTCTTTAGTTGTTCTAAAAATTCTGCTAGTTTAAACTCATTATTATTTTTTACTCTTTCATGATTAATCTTTTCTAAGTCTTTATTATTTTGGACATGATTTAAACTTACCTGTGTACTCCCACAAATAACTAAAAGTATCATAGTCAATATAACTACTATTGCATTAATTAATTTATATTTTCTAGTATCCATTAATCTTCACCCTAGCTCTAAAATAAAGCTCCTCATCCTCTTTAAGGATAGATGAAACTTCAATTATTGAGAATTTTTCTTCTAAAATCTTAATAGATGTGGAATAATCTTCTTTATCTATAACTTTTATATTAATAATTATATTATCCGAATCTATATTCATAGTAATCACTTTAAGATTTTCCTTTAAAATTACTTCGTATATGTAGTTATATGTATAAGTAGTAATGTCTTTATTATTACTATTTAAATCTATAACTTTATTAGCTTGTATTTTATTTCTCATATTTAACTCTTTGTAATGATTTCCTATTATTCTCATGGAAATAAAAACAAAAAATATTGAGAAGTATATTACAGTTCTTATTATATTTTTCTTATATATGTAACCTAAATTTTTTAAATACCATTGAGGATAATATCCTTCCTTCATGATTTCCTCCTATTTCTATTATTAATTAAAATTAGCTGAGAAGCTTTTCTTTATTTCATATAAATTTGCAATTTTAATATTTTCTCCTTTATTCTCAGTAATAATATAAAGTCCCTTTTTATCCTCTTCATTATTGGTAGCTTTAAAAAACTCTAATATTTCTAAATTACTATCTTCTTTAACTTCATTTATAACTTTATTTCTCACTAAAGTATTATTTTTTATTTCAACAATATAAACATATTTATTTCTATATATAATCATAGTAAACTCTCTATTCTTTATCTTTTTCTTATATTTATTTATATAGAGCTGCTGTATGGGTATCACAGATTTAATAGTTGAACCTGAAAACACTTCTTCATTCATAAATAGTGAGTCCTTAATATTTATACAATACATAACTATTTCTATTTCTCTTCTTTCAACATTAATAACTTCATAATCAAATATAATATTTTCTATATGATGAAAAATTTCTATCACTTTATTTTTAACAAATAAGTTCATCCTACCTTTATTCATTTTGGGCACAATCATTCTATGTAGAAATATCTCTTCTCCTTCTATAATTACATTTAGATTACTTTTTCTTAAGATTTCTTTAATTTCAATCCTACTATTTTTATTATCATCATAGGTACAGTAAAAATTTTTATCCTTTTTTAAGTGTTTAATATTTTCTTTTATAAACTTTATTTCTTCGCCATTGATTTCAATTGAACATTGTTTCTTCATAACTCTTCCTTCTATATTAATAATCTTATTTAAAAATGTATTTAACTTTATCTGAATTAATGATTATAGTAAATTTGTAAATTCTATTTAAGCCACTAATTTGAAAAAGTTTTTCCTTAGAACTATATGTTATATAACTTCCATTATAGCTAACTAGTTTTTCTCCCACCTTACTTTCAAAATACTTGTCTATATCTTCAGCCTTTATGCTTTCTAAATTTTTTAACATATAATTATTAAAGGTAGCCATTATATGCTCTTTATAATTATAATCAGTATCTTCCTTTAAACTATATTCTTTATAATTACTCATATAAAAATTTCTGTTTTCAAAGGATTTCATTAAATAGCACACCATAAGAGAAATAAACATAGATATAATTACTACATAAGTTAATATCCAGCCCTTGCTTATTTTTTTATAGAATTGATTTTTATATTTTTCCAATTGCTCTTTCTCCACTAATTCCTTTATTGGTAACTATCTTTATGAATAGAACCTTTCCATTTTCTATTATTGAAAATTCTTTCACTCCATACAATAGAGGCTGATAAGTGTGTCCTATACCAGCTTTATTTTTATAAAAAACTCTAAGTTCATCTCCATCTAAGGAAACATAATCCTCTCCTATAGATGTAGGAATAACTATATCTCCATCTCTAAATAAGCAGCCTTCCCCACTATAGTTAACATGATGATCAATATACATAAGTGCTTCATAAACTCCTGTAATCTCACTAGAATAATAAACTTTTTCTTTATAGGTTTTCATAAAAAGTCCATAGCTAGTAACAACAACTGTAATTATTAATGAAGAAATACTTAAGGCTACTATTAATTCTAATAGAGTAACTCCTTTAGATTTTTTCATAGTTTCCCTTATAAAATTCATTACTTACTTCCCTTCCACTTTGAAACCTATATAAAATTTTTATTTTTATAATTTCTTTACTAATTTCCTCATCTCCCGTTAACATGATAAGAGGGTACCCTTCCTCTTTGCTCTTCATAATATCTTTTATATCTACTCTACCTAAGTTTTCTTCCATCAAATCACTACTACTTATAAATTTCTTCTTCTTAACTAACTCATCTTGTACTTCATCATAGGACATGTTACATAGAATCAGCTTTTTTACTGCATCAATTTGATAAACAGCCTTCATTTCCTTTATTTCTTCTGCTTCACTTATTCTCATAACTCTATAAAAATTAAATACTCCTATTAAGATAGATGTTAGTATTAACATACTTACTATGGTTTCTATTAATGTATTTCCTTTATTTTTTCTTACTAACATAATCTGTTCCTACCTTTATAGTTATAGACTCTCGCTTTCCTTTTAAATTATATAAATTAATAGTTCTTCCTAAAGATGTATTACCATTAATATCTAATAATATAGTTGCACTGGAATCATTCTCTATGTGTATACGCAAAGAATCTGGCAATGTATAGCTGTATACTTTTTTAGTTCCATGATATAAGGCTAACCTTTTACTCTCTATAACTAGTCTAGTTAATTGCGTTTTATTATAATTATTTCTTGCATATATTTTGCAACTATTAATAAATTCAATTACTCCATTAACTCCTTGCTCCATTTCCATAGCTAACTTCTTTTCTTCATATGAATTTATATATGGATATATAGTAAATGTGACTATAGATAATATCCCTAATACAACTATTAATTCTATTAGTGTAAATCCTTTTTTCTTCATAGTTTTTACCTTTTGATCTTAAAATTGTGTATTGTACATACTAAATAATGGTAACATAATCGCCATAATAATAGATCCTATAAATATACCTACAAAAACTATGAGTAGTGGCTCTGCTAAAGATGTCATTCTATCTAATCTTCCTTGAAGCTCTTCTTCAAAAACTTCATTGCAAGAATACAAAACTTCTTCAATACTTCCATTAATTTCTCCTATATGTATTGTAGATAAAAAATATCTTGAGAATATATCACACTTTTTCATTCCTTCATAAAGGCTATCACCCTTTTCTAGCCCTTCAATACACCTATCTAAACGCTCTGCAATATAAGTCGCATTTTCACAATTCCTTAATAAAATTAAAGAAGACTTTATGTCAATTCCACTTTCTATCATCATAGAAAGAGCCATTGTAAATTTACAGCAAAATCTGTTTATCTCTAACCTTTTCATTAATGGATTTCTATATTTAAAATTATATATTACACCCTTTTTCTTTAAATAATCATAAAAAAGGCTTCCTCCTATAAAAATTCCTATTCCTACAGGTATAATAAATAGGCCTATTCTATTTAATCCTTCCGATAATCCTAGATATACTTTTGTTATATAAGGAAGTTCCATATTCTCAATATTCATAGAAGCAAAAAATGTTGGTATTAGCTTACAAATTGCAATCATACCCATGATTAATGTAAATATAAACAATACTATAGGATAGATACTTACAGTAATAATCTTCTTTTTCCTCTTGTACTCCTTCATATAATATTTCTCCATGAATTCTAATATTTGCTGTAATCTACCGCTTTCTTCACCAAAGTGAATTAAAGTTATAAAAAATTCTGGAAATATATCTTTAAATTTCTCTAGGCTGTCTGTAAAGGATAATCCGCTTTTTATGTTGTTTATAGTTTGTTTTATAACTTTACTTAACCCTTTATTACCTATATGTTCTTCTATTAAATTTAAAGCATTAATTAAAGGAATTCCTGCCTTCAAATTATTTTTTAGGTTTCTACAAAAGGCTGATAAGTTTTTTTCTGAAATTTTTCTCTTTATTAAATCAGTTCTTTCCTTACCAATTTCTCTATATTTAATACAATAAATTTCTTCTTTCTTTAACTTTTCAAATAATGTCCAATGATTTTCTACTAAAATTTTTCCTGATACGATTTTACCCTTTTTATTTACCCCTTTATATTTATATTCCATAATCTACTCCTAAGGCTTTTTCAATATTATAAACCTGCATATTACCATAATATTCTTCTACTGTAGTACTTCCATCCACTACTAACTTTTTAAAATATTCATCCATGGTAATCATACCTTCTTCAATGGCTACCCTTCTTAGAATATCACTATCACTATTTCCCATATACTCCCTCAACTTTTTACCTATAATCATAATTTCATAAGCCACTGTTCTTCCACTATATCCTGTATTGTTGCATTTAATACATCCATTACCTTTATATGCTTCATCAATGTTATCTACTGACATAATATTCTTTTCTTCTTTAGATAATTTATACTTAACTTTACATCCTCCACATATAAGTCTTGTTAATCTTTGAGCCATTACAAGTACAAGGGAGGTTTTAATTATATCTTCATCTATTCCCATATTCGTTAGTCTATTTATAGCACTACTTGCATCATTAGTATGTAAAGTAGTTAGTACTAGGTGCCCTGTTAAAGATGCTCTTATAGCAACTTCAGCGGTTTCCTTATCTATAATCTCACCTACCATTATCACATCTGGGTCTTGTCTTAATACTGCCTTCAATATATTTCCGTAATTAGCACTTCCTTCACCTATAGAAACTTGATTTATACCTTCCACTTCACATTCTACTGGTTTTTCTACGGTAACTATATTTCTATATTTTTCATTTAACTCATTTATCATGGAGTATAATGTTGTAGTCTTTCCACTTCCTGTGGGACCTGTAATTATAATCAATCCTTGCTTAAACTTTAATATATTTTTTAATAACATATAGTCCTTTTGCGTAAAGCCTAATTTATTTATATTTAAAAGAGAGGCATTTCTTTGTAATATCCTTATTACAAATTTTTCTCCATTTACAGTAGGCATAGTAGATATTCTTAAATCATAAGGATGAGACTTTACTTTAATACTTATTTCACCATCTTCTGGAATGTATTTATTAGTAATATCCATGTTAGCCATTACCTTTATTCTTGTAGCTATGACTTCATAAAGACTTTTAGGTAAAGTACTAAAAATATTTAAAACTCCATCAATTCTATATCTAACAGTAATAGTATCCTTCCGTGGCTCTATATGAATATCACTGGCACCCTTTTCTATTCCCTCTCTAAAAATTGAATCAACTAGTGATATGATAGGTCCCTTTACTTCCTTATCTATCTCTTTTCTGCCGTACTCTTCACCTTTAAATTCTTTCACTATTTGTTTTCTATAAATTTCTTCATAGTATTTATTTAGATAAATATTGAACTGTTCTATGGTACATAAATTTAATACAACCTTTTTCTTTATAATAAATTTTAATCTATTAATCTCTTCATAGGTATGCTCTTTAAATGTAGCTAAGTAAATCTCATCATCTCTAATATCATATGGGAATATGCTATACTCTTCACATAGCTCTTTAGAAAGTACAGACATAGCTTTCGTATTTATTGATGTAGTATCTAAATCTATTTTTTTGATCACTAGTTTCTCTCCTTAAATATGTTTACAATAAAATCATCATTTATCTTAGATATAATTATTACCATTTATTTGTAATTTAGTCCTTTAAATAAATAAAAAATGGAGATATCTCAAAATAATTTAATTAGTTATGAGATATCTCCTTATTATTGATTATATTTCCATTTTTCCCCTAAATACATTCTTCGCTGGTCCAGTCATCATTATACCTTCATCAGTGATTTCTACTATTAAAATACCTCCTGGTACAATGACTTTTACCGCCTTATCTACTAAATTCAACTTGTTACAAAGTACTACTGAAGAGCAACACCCTGTTCCACATGCAAGAGTTGGACCTGCACCTCTTTCCCAGGTATTTACCTTTATTTCTTTTCTATTTACAACTCTACAAAAGTTAACATTAGTTCCCTGTGGAAATAGTTCATGCTTTTCTATAGCTGCTCCTTCTTCAACACAAAATTCTCCATCCTTAGTCAGAAGTATAGTATGAGGAACTCCTAATAATAATGAACTTATTCTATAATGCTTGTCATTAACGCATATGTCTTTTTCAATGATTTCTTCTTCCATTAAAGCTGGAATATACTTTGGATTGAAGTTTTCTCTTCCCATATTAATCTTAGTAGATTCAACCATTCCATCCTTGATTATTAGATCACAGACCTTTATTCCATCTCCTGTTTCTACAGTAAAGCTAGGTTTATTTACTATATTATTTTCATATACATATTTACCAAAACACCTTATTCCATTTCCACACATACCAGCATATGAGCCATCACTATTTATTATAATCATTTGAATATCAGCAATTTCACTTTTTCTTACTACTAATATTCCATCTCCACCTATACCAAAATTTCTATCACATAGCTTTTTAGCTAAGTTGCTTAAATCCTTGTATTTTTTTTCCATATCTTCAAATACTACAAAGTTATTCCCCGCACCTTGCATCTTTACAAATTTTAAAACGTCCATAATAGTCTCCTTTTAAAAGTAATTCTTAAGTATAACAGCTCTTATAGTTTCGTACTTAATTGTATCAGGTAACTGTGCCTTCACTTGACTTACCTTATCATAACCTACTCTTTCACAAACTTCCATTATAGATTTTTCTTCACTCTCATTAAAAAATCTATTTAAATTAAGAGAAAATTTAGGTCTTCCATACTCTGATATATATTCTGTCACATAGCCTAATATGGTTGAAATGGATACTTCTATTTCTTCTGCTATATCCTCAATTGCAATCTCTTCATTTAACATGTCTAAGGCTATTTCTTTATTCTTTCTTTCATCTCCATCTATAACTAATCTTCTTTTCTTTTTCTCTTCCCATTTAGGATTTATCCCTTCCTCTTCTATATATATATTCACTGCTTCAATTAAAGCTACTCCATATCTTTCTATCTTCTTTGGACCCATACCGCCTATATCCTTTAAATCTTCCACTGTTCTAGGATATCTTCCACTTATCTCCTTAAGAGTATTCTTTGCAATGGTATTTTGTGCTAAAGTGCCTTCCCTTTTACTTATCTCTTGCCTTAATAACACTAATTTTTCAAATAGTTTTTTATCTGTATTTACATAAAAATCTTCTGAGTTTTTATTAGAGCTATGTACTTCTTCTGCTTTAGTTACACTAGCTTCTTCATATCCTTTATCAATTTTATTCTTATCTGCTACATCTAAATTATTTGCTTTAGCATACTCTATAATTGCTTCCTGAAACTCCTTACCATACTTACTATACTTAGTTTCTCCTACTCCAGATATATTTAAAAACTCTTCCTTTTTTACAGGATATTTAATACTCATTTCTCTAAGAGTTCCATCACTAAAAATAATATATGGAGGAATTCCAGCATTCTTCGCCATATTATATCTAAGTTCTCTTAATATATCAAAGAGCTCATTTCTTACTTCTACATTAACCTTTACTTTAAATTCTTTAAAATGGACTACTTCCTGACCTCTAAGCACTGCCATGGATTTATTATTTAAAGCAAGAACAGGATAGGCTCCTTCTATTTGACTTATATAGCTATGAGAAATCAAAGTATTTATAAAGTTTTTTAGCTCTTCACTGGAGTAATCCTTCATAATTCCATAAGTAGACAATTGATGAAAATCAAGGCTTGTAACCTTCTTATTCTTAGAACCTCTAAGTACATCTATTAACATAGTAGAACCAAAGTTTCTCTTCATCCTATATATACAAGACAGTACCTTTTGAGCATCCACAGTTTTATCAACTATCTCACCTTGATTTAAACAATTACTACAGTTATTACACTCCTCGTCATAACTTTCTCCAAAGTAATTTAGAATATATTTTCTATAGCAACCATTACTATAAACGAAATCCACCATTTGCTGAAGGGCTTTATATTGATTATTTTTTCTCTCTGGATTTTCTATGCTCATCTCTATTAAGTACTTTTGAACATGAATATCTCCTGGAGAAAATAATAAAACACATTGACTTTTTTCTCCATCTCTCCCTGCTCTTCCAATCTCTTGATAATATCCTTCTATATTCTTAGGCATATTATAGTGTACCACATACCTAATATTCGACTTATCTATTCCCATCCCAAAGGCATTAGTAGCTACCATAATTTTAACTCTATCATAAATAAAATCTTCTTGATTCTGCTTTCTTTCCTCATCAGATAAGCCTGCATGATACCTAGCTATATTATATCCCTTACTAAAAAGTTCTCTATAAATATTGTCTACTTCCTTTCTAGTGGCTCCATATATAATACCTGAGTTCTCCTTATTATCTTCCATAAATTTAAGAAGATATTTCTTCTTATTTTCAGATTTAACTATATTTATAGATAAGTTTTCCCTATCAAAGCCAGTTATAAATATTTTAGGGCTTTGAAGCTTTAGAAGCTTTACTATATCCTGTCTTACTTCTTTAGAAGCTGTAGCAGTAAAGGCTGTAACTATAGGTCTTACCCTGAGCCTTTCTATAAACCCTGCAATTCTTTTATAGCTAGCTCTAAAATCATGCCCCCATTGAGAAACACAATGTGCCTCATCTATAGCTATTTGACTAATAGGAATTCTTGAAATTACAGTATAAAATTCTATATTATCTAATCGTTCTGGGGCTATATAAAGTATCTTATATTTTTCTTCCTTTATTCCATTTAAAACTTCATTAAACTCTTCACTACTTAAAGAACTATTTATATAACTACAAGGTATACCCATCTCCTTTATGGCATCTACTTGATCCTTCATAAGAGAAATTAAAGGTGAAATTACTATAGTTAACCCCTGAAGAATTAGAGCAGGTACTTGATAACATATAGATTTACCACTACCTGTAGACATTATAGTTAATGCATCCTCTCTCTTTAAAATAGATTCTATAACCTGCTCCTGACCTGGTCTAAAGCTTTTATAGCCATAATATTTCTCTAAAATTTCCTTTATTGTTTCTTTCAAAACTACACATCCCTTAGCTTTTTTAATTTAGGCATCTGAAAATAAATAATAAGTCAAAGATGGGAAGTATATTTTGAGTTAGACAAGGAANNTATTTTTTGAAGATGCCTTATCCATAATTAATATACTTACTATTATCATGGCGTTTCCTTTATTAATTTCATCTCTAGTTTAAATCACATCTTTTGTAAGAATGTTTTTACCATACATACATAGACATCATGACCTATTATAAGTGACTCTTCATTAAAATCAAAGTATGGATTATGGTGTGGCGCTGTAAGAGAAGATGGAAATATAAAATACATTCCCTTTCCCCCTTGCTTTTCTACCTCTTCTAACATATAAGTTATATCCTCAGAAGCTCCAAAGGAAAATTCTTCGATAATTTCTATAGGTAAACTTCTAAGTTTTTTTATTACTTCCTTAGAGAATTCATTATCTTGGCTATTATATGCCCTTGCAGAACCAACTACTCTTATATTATATTCCACATTGTATGAAATTGCCGTACCCTCAACTACACGGCGAACCATATCCATGATTCTATCATTAATTTCATTAGTATCTCCTCTAGTTTCTAATTGTAGAACAGCTTTATCTGCTATAACATTTTTTCCAGTTCCTCCATGAAGAGTTCCAACATTAAGTCTTCCTACTCCTTTTCCAAATTGTACTTGACTATGAAGATTTAGAATACAACTAGCTGCTGCTAGAAGTGCATTTTTCCCTTCTTCTGGATAAAGCCCTGCATGAGCAGATTTCCCTAAAAACTCTACTTCTACCTTATTAGTGGCAAGCATATTTTTAACTTTAACTGCCACAGCATTATTTTTATCTATAAATCCAATATGCCCAGAAAATAAATAATCTACATCCTTTAAAATTCCTGCTTCTACCATAGACTTAGCTCCTCTAACCTCTTCTTCTGCTGGTTGAAATATGAGCTTTATTTTTCCTATTAGCTTATCTTTCATCTCTACAATAGTATTTGCAAGCTGAAGCCCTATAGCTATATGTCCATCATGACCACAGCAATGACATGTACCTGGATTTTTAGAACGAAACCCTTCTTTATAAGGCCTATGATTTTCCTTGCCCTCTTCAACCTTTAGGCCGTCTATATCAAACCTAAAAGCCATAGTTGGACCTGGTATACCCGTATCCATAATAGCTACTACTCCAGTATATCCTTCTAGAATTTCTTCTATGTTAGAATCTTCCTCATGAATTATTTTATTACATTCTATCCTACTATATATAAACTCCTCCATGTTAGGAATTCCCATAGGATTATGGTGTATTTTCTTTCCGTACTCTAAATTATATCCAAGTTTTCTTAAGTAATCTATTATTTTTATAGTTGTTTCAAATTCTAACCAACCAACTTCTGCACATCTATGAAATTCTCTTCTTAGGTTAATAATATTTTCTCTTAACTCCATATTATACTCACCATACCCTTATAATTTCTATATATCTTTAATTTCTTATACAAATTCTACCTTATTTTTATTATATCATCTTCAACCACATAAATTATCTTTGTCCTAACTTATTTTATATTTTATTTCTAAAACAATAGTGATATACTGTAAAATATATGCTTAAATGAAAGGATGATTTATATGGCATTAGATGGATTATATTTGCGCTCTTTAGCTAATGAGATAAAAAATACTCTAATAAGCAGTAGAATAGATAAAATAACTCAACCTGAGAAGGATGAAATAATACTAAGCTTTAAAATAAATAGAAAACCCGTTAGACTTTTGCTAAGTGCTAACGCTTCATATCCTAGAATAAACTTCATAGATTATTCTAAGGAAAGTCCTCTTAAGGCTCCCGTATTTTGCATGGTTTTAAGAAAATATCTAAATACTGCAGTTTTAAAAGATGTAACTCAATTAAATAATGATAGAATTCTGCTTTTAGATTTTGAGAGTAGTGATGAACTAGGTTTTAATAGTATATATACCCTTATAATTGAAATAATGGGTCGTCACAGTAATATTACTTTAATTCGAAAAAGAGATGGAATTATTATGGATTCCATAAAACATATTACTCCAGATATAAATAGCTACAGAGTACTTTATCCTGGCATTGAATATGTATATCCACCAGAAAGTAATAGGCTTGATATATTTAACACTACCTTTGAAGCCTTCCAAGAAAAATCTTTAAGCCTTTATGAAAATGAAGAATTAAACGAAAAATTCTTTACTAAAGTTTTAGATGGATTAAGTAATCCCATAGCTAAAGAAATTACTTTTCAGCTGAAGAAAAGAGATATCGCTTTAAGTAAAAACACTCTAAAGGAAATCTATGAATTCTTAGTAGAATTTTTTAAGAAAAGTAAAGATAATAATTATGAACTTCACAGCTATTCCCTTAATGAAGAGTTGAAGGATTTTCATTGTATAAAACTAGAACATCTTCTAGACGCGGGTGGTAAATATAAAGAATATACTTCTCCTAGCACTCTTCTTGAAACCTTCTATCATGCTAAGGATAAAATAAACAGACTTCAAAGTAAAAGTCATGATATGCAAAAACTAGTTACAAATAATATTGAAAGAATACAAAAAAAATTGCACATTTTAAAGAAAACTCTAATTGAATGCGAAGAAAAACCAAAGTATAATCTATATGGAGAGCTTATAACTGCAAATATTTATAACATAAAAAAAGGTGATAAAGAAGTTGACGTTTTAAATTATTATAGTGAAGAAGAGGAGTATATAAAAATTCCTTTAGATGTGAATAAAACTCCTGCAGAAAACGCACAAAAATATTTTAAGAGATATAATAAATTAAAAGCAGCTGAAGAAAATGCATATATTCAAATAGAATTAGCTGAAGAAGAGGATCAATATCTTCAATCAGTACTTTCTAATATTGAAAATGCTGATAACTATAAAGATTTAGAGGACATAAAAAATGAATTAGTGGAAACTAGATATATTGCCTTTAAAAAATCTATGAAAAGCAAAAAAATTAAGCCTTCAAAGCCACTACACTTTATATCTAGTGATGGCATTGATATCTATGTAGGTAAAAATAATCTAGAAAATGATTATTTAACATTAAAATTTGCTCATAATAACGATATTTGGCTTCACATAAAGAATATCCCTGGTTCTCATGTAATTATTAAAAACATGGGAGAAGTTCCTGATTCTACTCTACTTGAAGCTGCTACATTAGCTGCCTTCTATAGTAAGGGTAAAAACTCTACAAAGGTGCCTATAGACTACACAGAAATTAGAAACGTTAAAAAGATGGCTAAAGGAAAGCCTGGTATGGTAACCTACTCCACAAATAAAACTATCTATGTAGATCCTATAAAGCCTGATTTAAAACAAGTTTAGAAGTAAAAGGACTATCTCAAAATTTTATTTTGAGATAGTCCTTTAATTTATATTCTTTCTCTACTATCAGCTCAATATGATATTACACTTATAACTCATAGTTATAAAAATTCATTGAAATGAATTTTCATATGTCTATAAACTACCTATGCAGTTATTTCTTTGGATTATACTGATAGTAGTAACACTGAAGTCTTCCATTATAAAGTTTTCTATTTTTGTCAGCTTTTTTGCCAAAGATCTTTTGAAAATCATCATAAGAAGTTAGTACATAACAAGACCAATCATCTAACCCTGCATATACATCAGAAAAAGTTCTGTAGAGTGATTTAACTTCCTCTTCATCTAAAAGTCTCTCTCCATAAGGTGGATTAGTAATTATCATACCACCTTTTTTTCTATTTCTAACATCCTTCATATCAAGTCTTTGGAAGTTTACATACTGTTCTACTCCTGCCTTTTTAGCATTATTCATAGCAGTTCTAAGAACTCTTCCATCTATATCGGAACCCTGAATAACAAACTCTTTTTTATTAACACTTCTTCTTGCTCCTTCACGGACCTGATCCCAAATTTCTTTGTCAAAAGTAGGCCAAGTTTCGCTAACAAAGTTTCTATTAACTCCAGGTGCTATGTTTTTAGCTATTAATGCAGCTTCTATAGGTATAGTTCCTGATCCACAGAATGGATCTATTAAAAGCTCATCTCCGTTAAATTTAGCTATTAAAACTAAGGCTGCTGCTAAAGTTTCCTTTAAAGGAGCTGCTCCGGCATTTTCTCTATATCCTCTTTTATGTAGTCCTACTCCAGAGGTATCTACTGCAAGGGTTACCTTATCCTTTAAGATTCCAACTTCTATCTTATATACTGGTCCATCTTCACTAAACCAGTCTGTATGATATTTTTCTTTCATCTTCTCTACTACAGCTTTTTTTACTATACCTTGACAATCTGGCACACTATGTAATGTAGATTTTACAGACTTCCCTATAATATGCATCTTTCCATCTATAGGAATTAATCTGCCCCAATCTACTTTTTTAGTACCTTGGAATAATTCTTCAAAGGATTTAGCTTCAAATTCTGCCATCTCTAAAAAAACTCTCTCTGCAGTTCTTAAATGGATATTACAAATGGCAACATCCATTTCATCTCCTTCGAAGGTTATTTTTCCATTTTCTACTTTTAAATCTTCATACCCTAAATTCTTTAGTTCCTTACTTGTAATAGCTTCTATACCAAAGGTAGTAGTTACAATTATTTTATACATAAGTTTATTTCTCCTAATTATTTTCGTATAGACTTACAGAGTCCACCCCATCTTTTTCTACTAATAGTACAGATATATCTTCTTTTCTTGAGGTTGGTATGTTCTTTCCTACATAGTCAGCTCTTATTGGTAGCTCTCTATGACCTCTATCTACAAGTACTGCTAGTTGAATCATTTCAGGTCTTCCTCTATCTATGATTGCATCTATTGCTGCTCTTACACTTCTTCCTGTAAACAAAACATCATCTACTAGGATTATTTTCTTGCCCGTTACTTCTACTCCTAATTCTATACTATTATGTTCCTTTAAGTTTTCAGGTTTTTTAAGGTCGTCCCTATATTTAGTTATATCTACACTACCTACTTCTACATCTTCACCTTCAAACATATTGATTAACTCAGCAATTCTATTAGCTAGTGGTACTCCTCTACTTTTGATTCCTAGTAACACTAAGTTTTCTGTCCCCTTGTTTTTTTCTATAATTTCATGAGAAATTCTCGTCAGAGTTCTCTTAATTGCCTTATCGTCCATAAGTACTGACTTGAGTTCCATAACATACCTCCTTAAACTTCTTTTCTTAATTTATCTAATATCTCCTGAAAATATTCTGGAAGCTGTGAATCAAATTCCATATATTTTCCTGTAGTAGGATGTATAAAGCCTAGATTTTTTGCGTGAAGTGCCTGCCCCTGCAATTTAAATCTCTGCTTTTTATATCCATATACTTGGTCACCAATTAATGGGTGATGTAAATGAGCCATATGAACTCTAATTTGATGAGTTCTGCCCGTTTCTAATCTACATTCAACCAAAGTATTACTTTTAAATCTTTCTATTACTTTATAATTAGTTATTGCTTCTTTTCCATCCTTAACTACTGCCATTTTTATTCTCTCTACAGGATGTCTTCCTATATTAGTTATAACTGTACCTTCATCTTCCTTTACTATCCCCTCTACTATAGCATAGTAAGTTCTCTTCATAGAGTGGTCCTTTAGCTGTGCTGCTAGGGAATTATGTGCTTTATCATTTTTAGCAACTACTAATATACCTGAAGTGTCCTTATCTATTCTGTGAACTATGCCAGGTCTTATGACACCATTTATTCCTGATAAATCCTTACAGTGATGAAGTAGCCCATTAACAAGAGTTCCTGTGTAATTTCCTGGTGCAGGATGAACTACCATATCCTGTGGCTTATTTATTACTACTACATCACTATCTTCGTAAACTATATCTAAAGGGATATCCTCTGCTTCCACTTGGAGTTCCACAGGTTCAGCAATTTCTACTTGTACTTCATCCTTTATCCTTAGTTTGTAATTACTTTTCTTTATTTGATTATTCACTTTTACCTGCTGTTTTTCAATAATTCCCTGCACAAAAGATCTAGACATATCTGCTTCATTTTCACTTATAAATAGGTCAAGCCTCTTCCCAGTATTTTCTTCATCTATAATGTAATTTTTAACACTCATTAAATCTCATCCTTCAATATACATATTAATAAGAAAAGTGTTCCAACACACACTAGCATATCAGCCACATTAAAGGTTGGAAAATAATATATATCCTTATAATGAAGCATAATAAAATCTACTACATAAGTATAACTTATCCTATCTATAAGATTTCCTATTGCTCCTGAAATTATCATAGCTATAGATACATATACTAATTTATATTTAGGCTTATACTTTAATAAATAAAATATCATTCCTAAAATTACAATTATAGTAATAACAATGAATAGCCACTGCTTATTTTGAAGCATTCCAAAAGCAGCTCCACGATTTTCTAAATAATCAAAGGTAAAGAAATTCTTAATTACTGTTATTCCTTCTGTACCTTTTAAGGTACCCATAGCCCACCATTTTGTCGCTCTATCTATTATTAGTCCTAATACTATTATTATTATTCCTAAAGTCAAGCCGACTCCCCCTATTCTAATTTATAAAATATTTCTTATTGCATTAGACTTATTCATAATATTTTTTAAGTTTTCTACATTAATAGTTTGTCTTGCATCTGATATAGAATTATCGGGATTCACATGACTTTCTATAATTAATCCATCTGCTCCAGCTGCTATAGCCGCCAAACTCATAGCTTCAATTAATTCACGTCTTCCGGTACCATGACTAGGGTCAACTATAATAGGTAATCTATAATTTTCCTTAATCACTGCTACAGAATTTAGATCTAAGGTATTTCTAGTGGTGGTTTCAAAGGTTCTTATACCTCTTTCACAAAGTACCACCTGACTATTGCCTTCCTTTAAAATATATTCAGCTGCATAAATCCACTCTGCTACAGTGGCACTTATTCCTCTCTTTAGAAGTACAGGCACTTGGAGCTTTCCTAACTCCTTCAAGAGAGTATAGTTATACATATTTCTAGAACCTACCTGTATCATATCTATATAAGGAAGGGAGCTTTCTATATCTCTTGCATCCATTACCTCTGATACTATTGATAAATTAAATTCAGCTCCTACTTCTTTAAGTATCTTTAGCCCATCTAGACCAAGTCCTTGAAAATCATAGGGAGATGTTCTAGGCTTAAAGGCACCAGCTCTTATCATATTTACTCCTTGGCTTTTCAAAGCTCTTCCTATATTCATCATTTTATCATAGTCTTCTACTGCACAAGGTCCAGATATAAATACTAAGTCATCTCCACCAATGGTTACATCCCTAACCTGCACTCTAATCTTTTCTCCACTATTTTTTTCTGCTAGTATTTTTTTCATATAATATCACCTTACATTGTTTTTAACATAGAACGTAATATGGTATTTGAGTTTTTAACCGATATTTCTTTAAACTTCTCATAATCCATATGAGCTCCATTATTAGCATTATCAGAAATGGATCTTATTATAACAAAAGGCTTATTATTTAGATAAGCAGCATGAGCTATACTTGCTCCCTCCATCTCACAAGATAGAGCATTGAACTCACTTTTTAACCATTTTATTTTTTCTATATCAGCTATAAATTGATCTCCTGATACTATTCTACCTGTAAAAATATTTATATCCTTTATATTTTCACAAGCTTTTTTAGCTCTCTCTACTAATTTCTTGTCACATTTAAAATCAAATACATCCATATTAGGAACTTGACCTGGTCTGTCACCAAATTTAGTTGTATCCATATCATGCTCCACCAAGTCTGTAGCAATAACCACATCTCCTGGATATATATCTTCTCCTATACCACCAGCTATACCAACGTTTATAACTGCATCCACATTGAAATCATCTACTAAAATTTGTGTGCAAACCGCTGCATTTACTTTACCTATACCACTTCTAACTATTACTACATCCTTATCATAAATAGTCCCATGATTAAAGGTCATCATAGCCCTTGTAACTTTTTTCTTTATGTTCATATCAGCTATTAAAGAACTTACTTCCTCTTCCATAGCTCCTATAATTCCTATTGTCATATTCAAATCTCCTCTTTTCTTCCTAGTCTATATTAGTTCTAGGTAATTTTGTTTAACTTTAATCTAGTCTACCAAATATGTTAATGCGCCTACCCATTAATTAGTATAAATTTCTCACAATAATTGGGTATAACTACATCTATTATAATATACATGTTCTGATATATGTCAATACTTTGATTCGATAAAAAAATCTCACCCTAAAGTGAGATTTTTTGTATATTAATTACATTAACTCAAAACTAAATATAATTTTATAATAAAATCTGACATTATTTATCTACAAAGAAACTTTTTATATCTTCTATCTCTGCTGTATTATATTCAAAGCCTTCTACTTCTTTTTCAGAAGTAATCCCTAATTCTGGCTCTTGTGTTTTTTCTTCAATTACAGTTGAAATATTATAATTCTTATCAAAGTCTTTCTCTAATGATTCAAACATTTCCATTTGAGTAACTATAAAATTTCTAAACTTACTTCTAAATTTAGCAAATTCTTGTTTTGTTCTATCAAATTCATCATTAATATTTAAAACATCAGTATGAGCCTTATCTAAAATTCTTTTAGCACTTTCATTGGCATTTCTAATTATAAATTCAGCTTCAGATTGAGAACTTTGCTTTGCTTGCTCTGCAGCGTTTTGTGCCAATAGTAATGTATTTTGAATAGTAGTTTCCATCTTTGCATAATGATCTAATTTATCTTCAAAAACATTTAATTTTTCCTTTAAAACAATATTTTCTTTATATGCAGTCTCATACTCTTCAGAAATTTGTTCTAAAAATTCATCTACTTCGTCCATGTTATATCCTCTCATGGCTCTTTTAAAATCTTTGTTCATGATATCCATAGCTGTCATTTTCATATTCCTCACCTCTCATTAAATATATTTGCCTATTAATAATTTAAGTCTTCCCTTACTTGTTTCTCCTTCAATTGAATTTACTTTATATTTTCCGAATCCTCTTATGGTAATAGTATCCTTCATTTCTACTAATTTATCCTTTCTATTACAAGTAAGATAATTTAATAACACAGAACCATTACCTATAAACTCAGTACACTTAGCCCTAGACATATTACAAATACTAGGTACCACGTTGTCTAATCTAAGGGATGTCACTATTATGCTTTTTTCTTCAAATTCAATTTTAGGAATATCTTCACTACTTATATCTACTATATCAATACTACATGGACAATTTCCAATAGTAGTTAAGTTATCCTGAATATATTGAGAAATTGCGTTGACCATTGGAACAAAGCAAGCATCTCCTTGAACAACTAAGTCTCCAAACAAATCCCGTTTAACGCCCAAAGCCATTATAGATCCTAGATAATCCTTATGCTTAAGCTCTTTAAACTTTGATTTATTTTTTATCCTAATAACATGAATATCATAGTCTAGTGCTTCATATGTATTAGTAGAAAAACATAATATTTTTCTTTCACTATCATCAAAAACTCCAGTACCATAAACAAAAACACCAAGCTTACTTTCGTTATTTTTAATATTCATGTAAATGTCAGGAGTAACAAACTCCTTTGTATATATAGGTACTTCTATATTTCTACATAGCTGTATGTCCTCATATATACTTGAAATATAATTTTTATCGTGATCTTTAAACATATTTAAAAAGGTCTTTTTATCCATAGATTTCCTCTAATTATTTATATATACGTTTTAATAAAGTTTATACATTNNTGAATTTTATTTATTGAAACTTGTATATTATTAATATTAACTATAATTCCTATTGATACTGCTCATGCTTTATAAGCTATATTCTACTACTCGAGTATATAAAAAATTCACTATACAATATTTTATTTAATTCGAGCACTTGTCTTAGGCATCTGAAAATAAANNTTTTGAAGATGCCTTATTTAAAAGAACTAAAAATACCTTTACTTGTAAGCTCATTTTTTAAGTCATTACTTACCTCAACATTGGATGGAGTTAGTATAAATACGCCCTTTTCTACAGGTTGAAGTCCACCTTCTAATGCATAGATAGTACCTATTAGGAAATCTAGCATTCTTTGACCTTCCCTAGATTCAACTCCATTTAGATTGACAATAACTATCCTTCTAGATTTTAAATTATCTACAATAGTTTTACCCTCATCATAATTTGAAGGCTTACTAATTACAACCTTTGTGGATGATGCAGTATGGATATTAACTATTTTATTTTGCTTTTTGCTTACAAAAGGTTCAATTTCAATTTCATCTTCATCTTCATCACAGGTTTCTTCCCTATCTTCTAATAATTCCTCATCATCTTCTTCATCGTCAAAGCCCATCATTTTACTTATACCTTTGAAAAACTCCATAATAAAACCTTCCTCCTACTTTAATTTATTATAATCTCTTTTCCCAAAAACACCTTCACCTATTCGAATCATGTTTGATCCTACTTCTAAAGCTTCTTTATAATCGCCACTCATTCCCATGGATAAAATCTCCATAGTAATATTTTTATAGTTTTTAGTTTTTAGGGCCTCAAATACTTCCTTAGTCTTAGTAAAATAATAATTACAGCTTTCAACATCTCCTTTAGGAATAGTAGCCATAATTCCCTTCACCTTAACATTGTTACATTCTTCACAAGCATCTATAAGTTCCTCTAAATCTTCCATCATAATACCTGTCTTAGATTCTTCTCTACCGATGTTAATTTGAATTAATACATCCGCAATAAGTCCCTTACTTGAAAATTGCTTTTCAATTTCTTCCAAAAGCCTAATACTATCTAAGGAATGTATTAAATAAACTCGTCCAACTAGGTATTTAACCTTATTCCTTTGAAGATGACCTATTAAGTGCCATCTAATGTCCTTAGGCAAAGCTTCATATTTCTCCATTAATTCTTGAACTTTATTCTCTCCGAAATTTCTTTCGCCTAAGTCATATACAGTTTGTATTTCACTTATAGACCTAGTTTTTGATACCGAAACTAAAGTAACACCTTTAGGTAACTCACTCTTCAATTTTATAAAATTTTCACTAATAGACAAATTTACTCCTCCTGTCTCATGTTCAAAATCTAGCTTATAATGGGAAATAGAACTTTCATTATATTATATTTTATTCTCTATTAAATCAAAAAAACCTTCAATATTATTAATTTTTTCTTATTTTTAACTATTTTTCTTCTTGTTTTAAGTACTCACTTTTTAACTCTCCATTATAAGCTGGTAGCTTCTCATTATATACAGATTCAATCTCAACAAAACAATTTCTAGCCTTTAAAGCTTTAACATGATTTTCTTGATTTTCTAAAAAGTTTTTTATTACATCTTGGTTACCAATAGCTGTAATATAAAATGGGGCTATTATTTTTATTCCACCTATTTCTATTGTTGGTCCAGCACAAAGACTTGATGTGGATCCTATTATTCTGTAACCATTGATAGCTATAGCCTCAGCTCCAGCAGTCCGTAAATCATTAATAACTCTTGTTAAATCCCAATCATGAATAAGCATACTACTATTAGAATAAGTTCCAGGTGCATCATTTAAAGTAATCTTTACACCATCCCCAGCTACAGGAGCTAATCCTAGAGCAAGCTTATTTTCCTTTAGCTCATCATTCATTTCTTTTCTAATCTCATAATCAGTTTCGCTAGCCTTTTCATATTTATTTATTTTTTTATTTAATTCATAATACTCATCTTCTAAATTGCTTATTTCAGTTTGTAGCTCTATCCTATCATCATAAGCCTCTTGATACTGCTCTACATCTAAAAATTTAGTTTGCTCACCTAAATTTATATTCATGGCTATTAAAATTCCAATGATAATGGTAGCTATAAATAAAAATATATTAGCCTCATTAAATCGCATTTAAATATCTCCTTAATGATGTGTTTTTATTCTATCCATCAATAACCTTCTTATAACAGCAAAGTTTGTAAATATTCTCTGACCAAATATTATGATTGCTGCAATATATACTGGTATCCCCAGTCTATCTCCTAGATAAACCATTCCTGCCGCTAGAAATGCATTTCCAAAAAATCCTGATATAAATATATCTGGTCTAAAATCTTTGTTTAAAGTAGCCCTAATAGCACCAAAAGTGGAGTCTATACAAGCAAATATTGCAACAGATATATATGGTGATAATTTAAGTGGAAAGTTTATGTTAAAAGCTATTCCTAATATAATTCCTATTATAAGTCCTACTAATGCAATCATTTCATCACTCCTACTCTTAATCTTCTTTTACTTCTTTTGCATACTCAAATTTTACTGGTGTACTAGCCTTCTTGATTTTAACTTTATCCTTTACTTCAACTGTAACATCATAGCTTGACCTTATTTCATTAGGTATAGCACCAGGGAATCGCATAGATCCTTCTAGTACAGTCTTATTTCCTATAGCACTTATAGTTATACGCTCCGACGGTGAAATTCTTTCATTATTAATTCTAATACTACTTCCAGCTGTTCTTATGCTACTATTGGCTATAAGTCTTATATCGTTAATAGATACTGCTTCAGCTCCTGCAGCGTATAATTCATTTACTATATTTAGCAACTGAAAATCTTGTATAGATGTAAATCCTGCTTGAGATGCAAACACACTAGTTTTGGGGTTAATATATATTATAACACCTGGACCTTCCACACTGGTTAATCCTGCTCTTAGTCTAGTATTATTAAGTTTTTCAAGCATCTCATTATTATTTGTATCTTCAGCTGCTTCTTTTTCATATTCTGCCGCCTTAGCTTCAAGCTCCTCTATGTTTTTTTGCAACTCTTTTTTTTGTTCTTTTAATTGTTCATTTTCTAATAATATTTCTGGACTTTGAGAACTCTCAACATTATTTACATTCTGTTTACCTATTGTATTAAGTTGAGTTATTATAACAAATCCAAACATTAAAAATATAAGTCCCATAAGTAACTTGGAAATAATACTTTTCACTTATTCTACCTCCCATAAAATTTTCATAATGTTTTCTATTTATCACCATTTAAATCTTAGTAAATCTTTATTTTTCCTTATATATAACAGGATTTCCGTCAAAACTTACGTCAATGTATCCCTCCATATCTGCAAGTCCTGCACTTTCTATTATGCTAAAGCCCTTAGCAATATTACTATTAACTTTATCAATGGTTCCAAGCTTTATATATAAATTATTTACATATAATTTAAAATCTACAAAGTCATTAACTTCTAATTTCGATATAGTGTATTTTTCAAACATACCTTTTTCTTTCAAAAACCTGTATATATTGCAAATTCCCTGTATCTCATCTTCATCTAGATTTTTAATTTTTTCACCTATTTTTAAATTTGTCTCATCAATTCCTTCAAGTCTCAAAGCTTCTATGCCTTCAATGGAGTCTTTTTTTTCTAAAACTACTCCTTGCTCATCAATTATATAAAAACCACCAGATATCTCTGTATAAAAGTTAACTTTTCTTTCACTTATATTAATAGAAATTTGATTAGGATATTTTCTATTAACACTTGCCTTTAATATATATGGATTTTTCATCAATTCTTTTTCTATTTTTCTGGTTCTTATCTTAAATATATTAGTACCTAACTCCAAATTTGTAGTTGTTTTAACATTCTCTTCAGATAAATTTGTTAATCCACTAATTAAAACTTCCGATAAATTAAATGTAGGCAAAGTCAATGCTAGGGTTATCAATATAGATATCATTACTATAAGTAATGCTATAGTCTTTTTTAATTGAATTATCTTTTTCTTTCGTTTTAATATCTTCGCTTTATTGTCTATAACATAATTACCATAACTCTGTTTAGCTTTTTTTACCACATTTTCACCACCAAATTATAATATATAAACATAAAATTATAATATATAAACACAAAATTAAATCAATACACCTTATATCATATCATTTTTATATTCTAAATTCATTACAAAAATATTAAATATTCATTACTTTAATTAACTTTATAAAATCCTACTTATCTAATGTTTATTTTTTTAACATCCTAAACTTTTATTCTTTCACTAAAACCACTGTTGGTATATTTCTATAGATACAATCAGAGATAACTAGTATTATTAGCCTTATTAAAGCTTTTTATATTTAAGTATTATAAAAACTCTTATCTATAGACGTATTTTTCATATACACGCCTTATGAAAAATGAATTTTATATAAAAATATAAAAGTTTCGAGTTAAGTAGCCATGGTATAAATAGATAAAAATAATACGACTGAAGAATACAAGGTATTTTCAGCCGTATTATTTCTATGAAGTTTTCTTATTATTTTGCCGAGTTATATTAAGCAATATTCCCATAAATATCATATTAATTACTAGGGATGAACCTCCATAGCTTATGAAAGGTAAAGGAACTCCTGTTACTGGCATAGAACCTGTAACAACAGCAATATTTATTATACTTTGTATAACTACTACAGAAGTTATTCCTGTAGCCAATAAAGAACCGTACATATCCTTTGCCTTAGAAGCTGCGATAACACCTCTCCATAAAAATAGTAAAAATAGTACAATTATAAAAGCACAACCTATAAAACCTAATTCTTCACCTATAACTGATAATATGAAATCATTATGAGGTTCCGGAATATAAAAACACTTTTGTCTTGATTGACCTATTCCAACTCCAGTAAGTCCTCCAGAACCTAAGGCTAAGAGAGATTGTACTAATTGATATCCATCTCCTTGAGAGTCACTCCATGGATTAGTAAAACTAAGCAATCTTCTCATTCTATACGGTTCTACTAATATAAATGTAGCCCCAAGAGCTCCTACTGTTCCAATAAGACCTCCCATATGTGTAACTTTAGTTCCAGCTACAAACAGCATTATAAGACTAACTACCATTGTAACTGTGGCAATACTAAGATTTTTCTCTAAAAGAATCATTCCTGCTATGAATGCTGCAAAGAAAAGATTAGGAACTACACCCTTCCAAAACTTTTTTATATTTTGAGGATTATCTGATATATTTTTTGCCACAAAGAGCACTACTACATACTTTGCAATTTCTGATGGTTGAAATGATAATGGTCCAAGCCTAATCCACCGTTGTGCTCCTTTTACTGGTTCAAATAAGAAAACTAAGCAAAGAGCTATAAATGTAAAGATTATTAAAATTCCAGTATACTTTTTGTACTTGTGATAATCGATATTTAGTGTAATCATCATTCCAACAAGTCCAAGTCCAGCCCATTGAAGTTGCTTCCATAAGAAGAATTCTGCATCATTGTATTTAAAGGCTGCAAAATATGAGCTAGCACTATATACCATTACAACTCCTACTGTAACTAACGTAATAATTACAGCAAAAAGTAAAAAGTCTACATCTCCCAATTTCATTTTGGGTTTTTTCATATTAAATTCCTCCCATACCATTTTAGTAAGTTAGTGCAAGGAATCCTATTAAACATAGTATAACTGTTACGATGGAAAATACGGCTACTATCTTACTTTCATGCCATCCTTTCAATTCAAAATGGTGATGTAATGGTGCCATCTTAAATACTCTTTTTCCAGTAAGCTTAAAGGAAGTAACCTGAATGATTACAGATAGAGTTTCTAATACATATATTCCTCCTACTATAACCACTATGAACTCTAATTTTAATATCATGGCAATAGCTGCGACAGCTCCTCCAAGAGCTAGAGAACCTCCATCTCCCATGAATGTTTGCGCTGGATAGGAGTTATATTTCAAGAATCCAAGGATAGCACCTGCTAAAATTCCGCAAAAAATTGCTAAAGTATAATACCCCATTCCATAGCTTACAAGAGCAAAGAAAGTCATAACTAAAAGTGTTACAGAACTACAAAGTCCGTCTAGTCCATCTGTAAGATTGACAGCATTAGTTACCGCTGCAAAGTATACTACTATAAAAGGTATAAATAGCACTTTTAAATCCCAAGTTATTGTGCCTATTATTATAATATCTGTTCCTATTTTATTCTTCGCATAATATCCAAAGACTATAGATACAATTACTAAAAGTAACATTTTTTGATAACTTTTTAAACCTTCGTTTTTCTTTTTAATTATCTTCAAAGCATCATCTAAAAATCCAATAGCCCCAAATGCAATAAGAGCATAAAGAGCAAGCATAGCCTCATCATGAGGATTTCTAACCATTAGTATCATAGTAATACAAGTAGAAATAATAAATATTATTCCTCCCATAGTCGGCGTTCCTTGCTTTTTTAAATGGCTTTGTGGACCATCTTCTCTAATGTTCTGTCCAAACTTTAACTTGTGTAGTACAGGTATTATAAATGGTGCTATTGCAAAAGATATTATAAATGCTACTAAAACAGAATATATTAACTTATTCATATTCCATCCCTCCCTATATGTTTTTCTTTTGTAATTCTCTAATTATATTTTCAAATTTCATAGATCTAGATGCTTTTATTAATAAAATATCACTTGGTTTTATAATTTTCTTTAGAGCTGATATTAATTCATCCATGGAATCAAAAGCCATAAAGTTCTCACTTCCATATCCATTTTTAAAATTATCATTAAACTCTCCCAAGGTCAACATTAAATCAACACCACTAGCTTTTGCATAAGCTCCTACTTGCTCATGAGCTCTAGGAGAATCATCTCCCAATTCTTTCATAGTTCCAAGGATTGCTACTCTTCTTCCACTATACTGTTTTAGAACATCTAATGCCGCCTCCATGGAATCTGGGCTTGCGTTATAAGCATCGTTTATTATAGTATAATCATCTACCTTTACAACATCTAATCTCATAGATGTAGATTCTAGGTTTTGCATTCCTTTTTGTATTTCTTCATATGTAACTTTTAATTCTCTAGCAACAGCTATTGCTAATAATGAATTAAGTACATTATGTTTTCCCGGTACTGGTACTTTTATAGTAGCATCTGCATCCTTACCATTTTCCTTTACACCAAATTCTACACTGTCCTTATTTATAATTATTCTACAACCCTTAAAATTATAATCATTATCTATACCAATTTTTACAATTTTATATTTATTTGTATTATAATCATGAAGCATATCATTATCTCCATTAATAATTAATACGTTATCTTTAGTAAAGTTATTTGATATTTCTAGTTTAGCCTTTAATATATTTTCTCTAGTCTTCAAGTTTTCTAGATGAGATGTTCCTATATTAGTTATAACTCCTATAGATGGCTTTGCTACCTCTGCTAGGGTATCAATCTCCCCAAGATTGCTCATGCCCATCTCCAATATTGCAACCTCATAGGTTTTATCTAACTTAAATATCATTAGAGGAAGTCCAATATCATTATTAAAGTTTCCTTGTGTTTTAAATACCTTGTACCTTTCACTAAGGGCTGCAGCCATTAAATCCTTAGTGGAAGTTTTTCCTGTAGACCCTGTGATTCCTATAACTTTTATATCTAAAGTGCTGATATAATAGGCTGCTAAATCAAGAAGTGCTCTTTTA
The DNA here is from genome assembly GCA_002316385.1 of Clostridium sp. UBA1056. GTDB lineage: Bacteria > Bacillota > Clostridia > Clostridiales > Clostridiaceae > Clostridium_J. Next base: position 72,453 of record DCDL01000061.1, on the reverse strand, counting down.
GTATCCTTAACTAAGATTACAGATACATCTTCTTCACTTAAATTTTCATACTGATCTTTCTCATGTACTATGCAAAGCTTTGCTCCCTTATCTATAGCTCCCCTTACAAATTTATGTCCGTCAAAATTTTCTCCCTTGATAGCTATAAAAATATCTCCCTTAGAAACCTTCCTACTATCTATGGTCACATTAGAAAACTCTCCTGTAGCTCCTATAATTAAAATTTCTCCTGATATAGCCTCCGCTACTTCCTTTAATCTTATAGTTTCCATCTAAAGCTCCAACTCCTCTATCAATTCTAATACAACATCCTTTTCATCAAAATGAATGGTTTCATTTTTAAGGATTTGATAAGTTTCATGTCCTTTTCCTGCAATTACTATAATATCATCTTTTTCAGCTAGGAGTAAGGCTGTTTTTATAGCTTCTCTTCTGTTCTCAATAAGTTTATAGTTAGATTTCTTAACTCCAGCCTTAATATCTTCTAATATCATATATGGATCTTCGCTTCTTGGATTGTCAGAAGTTATTATTGCTATATCACTTAGTTCTGTACCTATATTACCCATAATAGGTCTTTTAGTCTTATCTCTATCTCCGCCACATCCAAAGATACAAATTAATTTACCTTTAGTCAGTTCTCTAAGATTCTCTAATATATTTTTAAGACTATCCGGGGTATGAGAATAATCTCTAATTACTTGAAAACCTAAATCCATTCCTAAAGTTAAATTTTCGCATCTTCCTGGTACCGTCACCTTAGAAAGTCCCGCTACAATTGCATCCATATCTATACCTTCATCTAATGCAGCTCCAATACAACATAATGCATTATAAACATTATATCTACCCGGTATAGGTAACTTCACTTCATACGCCTTTTCATTCACCTTTAATTTAAATATAATTCCTGTAGATTCTAGATTTATATCATCCCCTTTTAGGTCACTTTCTTTTTCAACTGAATAAGTAGTTACCCTTGAATCTATTTTTTCAAGAAGTTGTACTCCATAAGAATCATCTACATTTACCACAGAATGTTTACTCATTTTAAACAATTTACTTTTTGCATTAAAATAATTTTCGAAGGTTTTATGAAAATCTAAATGATCTTGAGTTAGATTTGTAAATATTCCTTGTGAAAACTCTATTCCATAAACCCTATCTAAATCTAAAGAATGAGATGAAACCTCCATAACGCAATAATCTATATTACTCCCTACCATTTCACTAAAAAGCTGTTGAAGCTCTAAAGATTCTGGAGTAGTTTTTTCTGTATGAATCTCTCTATCACCTATATAGTTAGCTATGGTACCTATCAATCCAACCTTATAGCCCTTATCCTCTAATATTCCCTTTAACATAAAGGCAGATGTAGTCTTGCCATTTGTACCAGTTACACCTATAACTTTCATCTTTTCACTTGGCTTATTATAAAAGTTTGAAGCTGCTATAGCTAAAGCCCTTCTTCCATTTTCAACTCTTATATATGTTATTCCCTCAATCATAGGTATATCTTTTTCAACCACTACTGCTTTAGCACCATTCTCTATAGATTTTGATATAAAATTATGACCATCAACATTAAATCCACTTATTGCAAAAAACATATCTCCAGTTTTTATTTTTCTACTATCATATTGTAGATTATTTACTTTTATATCTTTATCACCACTTAACATTGTATAATTTAATCCCTTTAATAAATCCTCTATTTTCATCTTAATCACATCCTTAAAATACTTTTTACCAATATAAGGCAATTGTAATGCTACTTAAAACATAGCCTAAAATTTAGCTTTTATACCTTATAGCATATAAAATCCGGTAGCACAAGTCAAACTGTAACTACCGGATAATTTATAATTTAATCCTGATAACCTGTGAAAAGGTACATAATATTCACTCCTGTAGAAGTCTTAGATAATTTTTATATCTAATCTGCTAAGGTACCAAGATGGAAGGTTACTGTGGTTCCTTTTTTAATTTCTTTTTCTGGCGCAATACTTTGTTCTACTACTACACCTTCACCTACAAATTCACTCTTTAAACCTAAATCATTAAAAAGCTTAATAATACTTTCCTTTGTAAAACCCTTTAAATCAGGAATTATAACAGTATCTGTATTCTCCTTACTTCCTCCTGCATATAGGATTATCTCCTTTCCTTCCTTAAGAGTGAATCCTGGTTTTGGATTTATATCTGTAATAGTTCCTCCACTACCTTCTGCTCTAACAGTTAATCCTGCATCAGTTATTACTTTCTTAGCATCAGAAACTGATAATCCTCTAACTTCAGGTACAATTACATCTGCCTTTAAGCTTTCGTCAGCTTCCATATAACTTCCTTGAGGTTTCATTTCACTATAATTAAATAAATCATTAAATAGTTTTTGTCCTACTGGAGCTGCAATTTGTCCAGCATAGTATAAAGATGGATTTGGTTCATCTATAGATACATACACTGTATACTTTGGATTATCTGCTGGTGCCATCCCAGCAAAAGAAGCGAGATATTTACCAGCTGCATAACCACCATTAACAGTATCTACCTTTTGTGCTGTACCTGTTTTACCAGCAATTCTATATCCATCTATTTTAGCTTTCGACCCTCCACCTGTACTAACTACTTGCTCTAGGTGAAGCCTCATTTCCTCCATAGTTTCTGGAGTAAACTGTTGTTTTTTCTCTATATTATAGGTTTCATCAACTACTCGCTCATTGCTATCATCATAATGAGTTACTTCCTTCATTAAATGAGGCGCTATCAAATATCCCCCATTAGCAATAGCATTAAAACATCTCATGTACTGAACCCCTGTACTTGTATTACTTTGTCCAAAAGATATAGTAGCTAAGTCAGTAGCTGTTATATCCTGTGTTGCCTTAACTATACCTGCAGACTCTCCAGGTAAGTCAATTCCAGTTTTTTGTCCAAAACCAAACTTTTTAATGTATTCATTAAGGTTTTCTGCTCCTAGTCTTTCTCCTAAAATCATAAATCCAACGTTACAAGAATTTTTTAATATTTCCTCAAAGGTTTGGGGTCCATGGCCTGAGGTTTTCCAACAGTGAATATTTCTTCCTCCAATTGTAAGTCCACCTCCACAATTAAATGTTTCTCCTTCTTTAAGAACACCTTTTTCTATAGCTGCTGTAGCTGTAACCACCTTAAAGATAGACCCTGGTTCATAGGCATCACTTACTAATCTATTTCTCCACATCTGTTGAATATCATCATCAGACATTCCTTCTGGCCATGGATTATTAGGGTCATAATCTGGCTTATTTGCTAAAGCTAATATTTCTCCTGTATTAGGGTCCATAACCATAATTGACACTGCCTTAGCTTCATTATCTTCCAAAGCTTCTTGAGCTAGCTTTTCTGCAAAATATTGTATGTTTTCATCAATAGTAGTAACTACATCTCTTCCATCAATAGGCTCTGTAAATTCTGATATTGTATAAGGTAACCCCTCACTTTTTTGATCAATTTCAGCAACTTTAATTCCTGGAACCCCAGATAGATATTTATTATAATAAAGCTCTAAACCTGTAAGCCCTTCTCCATCTGAATTTGTATGGCCTAATACATGAGCAGCAAAATTACCATTTGGATAATACCTTTTTGTATCTGGTGATATTACTATTCCATTGATCTCATTATTTTTACAAAACTCTCTTATAGCATCTGTTTCATCTTTTTCTATTCTTCTTTTTAAGATAGCAGAACCTCTAGGATTTCCGTTAGGAAGTGGATTAGTTAAGATATGTAATATATCAGCTTCTTCTTTCCCAATTATAGGACTTAGATCAGCTGCCACTTGCTCCATAGTCATCTTGTTATTTTCCAAATCTTTTCTTAAAGTATTTAAATCTAAGTCTGCTCTGTAAACATTAGCACTTACTGCAAGCTCATTACCATTTCTATCTAATATTCTTCCTCTTTTAGCATTTATCCTAACATCACTAGTCCATTGTTGTGATGCTAAGGATTTATAGGTTGATTCTTTAACAAACATAACATAACCTAATCTTATAGTTAATCCTATGAAAACCATACCTGCTAATAACATAGCCAATATCATTCTTTTTTTCATTAATACCTTATCAATAAAATATTTCTTTGCCACCTACAACTACCTCACTAACTAATTAAATAATAAGTTTTTAATTTTACTTAATAAACTATCCCCTTTTTCTTCATTGGCGCTGCTTGTAGCTATTTCTTCAATTGCATTTATATCGCAATAAATCGCATTGGTACTCTTTGGTTCAATCATTTTTAATTCTTTAGTTGCCACTTCTTCTATGTAAGAAATATTATTAAATTTAAGTAGCTTTACACTTAAATCTTCATTTTCTTCTTTTAGAGTTTGTATTTCTTCTTGAAGAGCTATTATCTCCTTTTGATTACTATATATAGTACTATACCTAAATACTATAATAACCCCCAATACTCCTGCTGTTACTATAGTTCCGTTAAGTTTTAAAAATTTTAGCATCTTTTGTTTTTTAATTTTTCTTAATTCTTCTTTACTTGGGCTTTGTTTAGTAGGATTTTTTACCCTTTTACTAGGTAATGGATTAACCTGAGAAGCTAAAGCTGTATTACCACTTACTGCATCTTTTTTATTTTCTACTACCATTTTACTACCCCCATCTAATTTTTAGAACTAAATTTTTTTACATACCCTTAACTTGGCACTTCTACTTCTTGAATTATTCTCTAGCTCTTCCTTCGTTGCTTCTATAGGCTTTTTATTAATCAATCTAATAATTGGTTCTTTACCACAGACACACATTGGAAGCTCTTTAGGACACTTACAAGGGTCAGTTAAATCTCTAAATTTATTTTTCACTATTCTATCTTCTAAAGAATGGAATGTAATTATTGCCATAACGCCTTCCTTATTTAAGGCTTCTATTCCATCTTCTATGGTTCTATCTAAAATACTTAATTCACTATTTACTTCTATTCTAATAGCTTGAAAAGTTCTTTTAGCAGGATGCCCACCTTCTCTTTTAAATTTCGCTGGTATACATCCATCTATAATTTTTACAAGTTCAAGTGTAGTTTCAACAGGTTTTATTTTTCTTTTTTCTACTATCCTAGCTGCAATTCTTCTAGAAAACTTCTCCTCTCCAAAATCTCTAAGAATTCTAAAAAGCTCATCTTCACTATATTCATTAACTACATTATAAGCTGAAAAAGATTCTTCTCTATTCATTCTCATATCCAGAGCAGCTTCCTTCATATAGCTAAACCCTCTTTCACCTTCATCCAACTGATAAGATGAAACTCCTAAATCCATAAGAATACCATCAACCTTTTCTACTTCTAAGGATTTTAATATTTCCTTAATATTATAAAAATTATTGTGTACATAGGTAACATTTTTATAATCCTTTAGCTTTTCTTTTGCTGCCTTAAGTGCATCTAAATCTTGGTCTATTCCTATTAATCTTCCCTTTGATGAAAGCCTCTTTAAAATCTCCTTTGAATGGCCTGCTCCTCCTAAAGTACAATCAATATATATACCATCTTCCTTAATATCTAACATTTCTATACATTCTTTCAACATTACTGAAAAGTGTTTAAATTCCATTATACATTCTCCTTTGGTTTATCTTACATTCATCATGACATAAATCATATGCCTCACTATATATTTATCATTGTACCATAAATAATTCTATACGTTCACATAAATTCCTTTCAAATATTCATTAAATGGAAATTTTTTTTAAACAAATTTATAATTATATACAAAAAATTCTCACTATTATTCAAATATATTGCACAGATTCATTTTATATCCTTATTATTCATAGATTTTTTCTAATTGCTATATATAACCTTTGAATTATTGAAATTCCTTTTACTGTAGAGTATAATTGAAAAGAATGAAATTTTTAAGTATTAAGCCCCAGGGTTTACATAGAAAGGACGAATATTTTATGAAATTAGGAATAGTAGGTTTACCTAACGTAGGAAAAAGTACATTATTTAATGCTATTACAAAGGCTGGAGCAGAATCTGCTAATTATCCATTTTGTACTATAGAGCCAAACATAGGAGTAGTTAGTGTCCCAGATAACCGCCTTGATGTATTACAAAAATTATATAACTCTAAAAAGCAAGTACATACAGCTATCGAATTCTATGATATAGCAGGTTTAGTTAAGGGAGCAAGTAAAGGTGAAGGTCTTGGAAACAAGTTTTTATCCCATATAAGAGAAGTAGCTGCAATAGTTCATACTGTTAGATGCTTTAAAGATGACAATGTTGTTCATGTAGAAGGCTCTGTATCACCTATAAGAGATATTGAAACTATTAATCTAGAATTAATCTTTTCTGATTTAGAAGTATTAGAAAGAAGAATGGAAAAGTCTATCAAACTAGTACGTTCAGGCGATAAAACTGCTAAAGCTGAGTATGCTATCATGGAAAAATTAAAAAAGCAACTTGAAGCTAATAATCCTGTTAGAACTTTAGAATTTACTGAAGAAGAAGAAGAATTTGTTAAGTCTCTATTCTTAATAACTTCTAAACCTGTATTATATGCTTGTAATGTAAGTGAAGATGACTTAATGGAATGTGGCGGAGAAAATGATATGGTAAAAGAAGTTGAAGCCTATGCTGCTAATGAAAACTCAGAAATCATAATAGTTTGCGCTAAACTAGAAGAGGAATTATCTACTTTAGATGACGAAGAAAAGAAAGATTTACTTTCAGAATATGGTCTTCAAGAATCAGGTCTTGATAAATTAATCCGTGCTAGCTATAAGCTTCTTGGATTAATGAGCTACTTAACTGCTGGTGTTCAAGAGGTAAGAGCTTGGACAATTAAAATAGGTACAAAAGCTCCTGCGGCTGCTGGTAAAATTCATAGTGACATAGAGCGTGGATTTATTCGTGCAGAGGTAATTTCCTTTGATAAATTAATTGAATGTGGATCTGAAGCTGCTGCTAAAGAAAAAGGCTTCTATAGACTTGAAGGAAAAGACTATATAATGCAAGATGGAGATGTAGTTAACTTTAGATTTAATGTATAATATAATTTTATAAACTTTAATTTTTATATAGCAAAAAACCTATGAAGTTAATCATAGGTTTTTAATATTATTTTTTCTCGTATTCAGTACATTGATTATCTATTATCTCTATTATCTTATCCATATTAATTTCTTCTGCATCAAACATTAATTCCATGGCATCCTCTACAGTCTCCATGGTATATATTTTAAATTTCCCTTCGAATATTGCTTTTTCAACTTCTCTTGAGAGTACTAAATCATCTTTGTTAGATAAGGGAATTACTACTCCACTCTCCTCTACATCACCCATAATCTTGCACACCTCAAAAAAACCCTCAATCTTTTCGTTTACACCTCCTATGGGCTGTACCTGTCCAAACTGATTTATAGAACCAGTAATAGCAATGTTTTGTTTAATAGGAAGCTTACAAAGTGCAGATATTATAGATATTGCTTCAGCTACTGAGGCACTATCACCATCTATAACTCCATATAACTGTTCAAAACTAAGATTAAAATCTACAGGTAAAGTTTTATACCCTCCATTGATGTTATTAATATAACCTTTTAGAATACTAATTCCTTTTGTATGAATTTTACCACTGAGATTTGACTCTCTCTGAGCATCTATAATTTTTCCTTCACCCTTAAAGCAAGTGCAGGTTATCTTAATAGGCCTACCAAAACTTGTATAACCTGTATCAATTACTGAAAGTCCATTAATTTGTCCTATCTTACTTCCTACAACATCTAACAGTAACTTTTTTTCATTGTATAGTTCTAGATAACTACTTTCTATAGTTTCCTTTTTATATGCGATCTGTTCTACATCTTCACCGTCAATGAATTCTCTTTCGTATTCTATTGCCCTATAATTAGCTTGTATTATAAGGTTTGATAATTCCTCATGATCAAAATATATCTTATTTTTATTCTCTGCCTTTCTAGATAAAAATTTTGTAATTTCTCTTACGCCACTAGAAGTTATAGGCTTAATATTATTTTTTTGAACTGCTCTATTTATTTCTTTTAATAATACGGCTTTAACACCATCATCTACCTTTAATACTCCTTTATAATCAGCCCTAGTCTTAAATATAGTTCTAAATTCTTTATCATAATTATATAGAGCGTCATAAATATCATAATCACCAATTATTATTACTTTTGTATTAATTGGCATAGGTACCGGTTTTAGGCTACCTAAAGTAAAAAGCTCTATATATCCTCTATTATAATCTAAATCTACCTTTTCTGATATTATAGCTCTCTTTAAATAGTAATAAGACTGAGAATTGCTCAATAGACTACTAGCTCTCAAAACTAAGCATCCTCCATTAGCTTTTACATAACTACCTGCTCTTATAGATTTTACTGTGGATACATATATGTTATTATGATTTTCATAATCTATAGAACCAAAAAGATTAGATACACTAGGATCCTCTTCAAAGATTACAGGTGGATGTGTAATTTCTGAATTATCAACAATTACATTTACATCATATTTATATATAATGTCTCTTATGCCTTCTTCATCATCTTCGTAATTGATAGAGTAATTTTCCTCCAATTTGCCCTTAATCTCCGTAATTAAGTAGTGAATATATGCCTTGGCCTCACTATCATCTTTAAATTCTTCTTCTATTTCTATATTTAATTCACTCATTTCTTCTTTAAAGAAGTTATCCATTATTTCTCTAATTCTATTTATTTCACCATTTTTCATATTTCTTAGCTTTTCTAATATATCATTAGTACTTACTTTTAATTCATCAACTTTATTTAATATATCAATTTTTTCTTCTTCTTTAAGATTATCATACTCATCCTCTGTCATCTCTTTTCCATCAATTAGTGGTATAAATGTAAATCCATCTCCACTGGCTTTTATGTTAAAGCCAAATTCTCTAGAAACTTTAATTAAATCTCCTATTATTTTGCTACGTCTGTCTTTTATAGTATTAATCAATTGATCTTTTTCTTTATTATCAATACCATTATAAAATTTAAATATACTTTCTGCATAAAATTCTTGAATTTTATTTACTATCTTTTTAAGCTTATTTCCGTATCCATTATTAACAAATAAAGAAACAGGTTCATTAGAATTTCCTTTTATAACATAGCATATATCCTTTGGTGGATTTCCATCCTTCAATATATGTTTTACATACTTTATAATATGTTTAACCCTATCCTTGCAAAACTCATCAACCAAGTAAATATTGTAACCTTCAGCATCTAAAAGAAGTGAGGTTTTAATTTTATTATATACATCTTTATATTGTGGCATTATAAATTCGCCTTCTATTTCTCTATCTTCAACAAGTTTAAAATCATACAAAACTTCACTGGGTTTTAAAACTCTTTTCATACTGTCCTCCCAAATAAAATCATTTAGTATATTAATATTCTTATAAAAGGACTTTGGGAACAAAAACCTAAAAATTATTGATATAATTTTTAAAAATTAAACATAAACTTGTTATAACAACTTAATTATTATATAATAATGATATTGTGTAATATTATACACTTACATATGGTCAGATATTATACTTAGTTATTTATTCTTCATGTAAAGGAGTTATTCATATGGGATTCAAAGACAAATTATCACAAAGTTATTCTAGCGCTTTTATAAATAAATACGGCGATAGAATAACTCAAGTTCAGGGAAGAGCCTTATCTGTAAAGACAGAAGAAAAATCTTTTCTTGGAATTTTAAATACTATTATTGTTACTATCGTAATAAAGCAAGATAATGTTAGAACTATAGCAACTTGTATTTATAAGAAAAAAAGATGGTTTAAAAAGCCAGAATTTATCCCCGTATCTCAAGGTCATTCTTTAGTTGTTCAAGGTTTAAAACCTGACTATTCTAAAAAGAAAAAGAAGAAAAAGAAATTTAAAGACTATATAAGCATAATGAATGTTATGAATCTTACAACTAAAAGAGACTTAGTTCCTGTTGAGGGTGGTCAAAAGAGAATACAGAGAGTAAGACAAGATAGAAGATTTAAATAGTAAAATAGCTTCTTTTAAGGTCACATAATATGAAAGTTTATAATTTCTTTCAAATTTAAAGCACAGGATATCAATTATATCCTGTGCTTTAATCATTAATTATGATACTTTAGTATATTAAAGTATTTAACAAGATTATCATTATACACTTATAATACTTGTAAAATTATACTTAAAGTTTATTAATCAATTAGATAATTAACAATAACTGTAATTATAATATAATTGTTAAAGTGATTACTATCATACAAATGATACTATAAATTAAATTTGTACAGTTTTTAAATCAAATAAATATAGTAAGGTGAAATTTATGGAAACTGAAAATAAAGCATACCTGAAAGTAATTCAGCATATTAAAAAACTACTTTTAAATGAACAACTATCTTTGGGTGATAAGCTTCCCACAGAGCGTGAATTATCAGAAATATTAAGTTTAAGTAGAAATTCTATACGAGAAGCAATAAAAATTATGGAGAATATGGGTATAATAGAAAGTCGTCATGGCTCTGGTAATTATTTAGTAGGCAATATAGGAAAAAGTTTTACTGATTCTCTATCCATGATGGTTTTAATGAAGCGAGTAGATTATCTTGAAATTAGCCAATTGAGACGCGGAATTGAAATACAAGCTCTATCGCTTGCAATGAATATAATTACAGAAGATGATTTATCTTCATTAAACCTCTTAGTGAATAAAATGTATGTATGCAATGAAATACAGCAAGCTACTTTAGATAAAGAATTTCACTATACTATTGTAGCTCTGTGTAAAAATGATTTAATGTTGAGTATTATGCAGTCATTATCAGAGATCTGTGAACAATTTATAGAATATGTACTTAATGGAACCTTAAAAAACGAAAAAAATCCTTTTATAAAATTACATAAAAAAATACTTGAAAGTCTGGTACAAAAGGATTTATCTATGGGTATTGAAGCAATTAATGAACATTATGATATTATTGATGAAAGTTTAATTAACGAAAAAAATAGTGGCAATTAGTCACTATTTTTTATTTTCTTCAATTTGACAGGATGAAAAAAAGGATGTACAATTCTAAATTGGTAGCACCAATTTAGAAAGGGATGTTTATATGAAATATATTCGGCAATTTGGGATTATCTTAACAGTGACTTTTGTTGGAGAAGTACTAAAATATTTTATTCCTTTACCTATTCCAGCAAGTATATATGGTTTAATTATCATGCTTTTCCTACTAAAAACAAAGATAATTTCCCTTGATCAAGTAAAAGATACAGGAACTTTTTTGATAGAAATTATGCCCTTAATGTTTATACCTGCAGCAGTTGGTTTACTAGTTTCTTGGGACATGCTTAAAGATATCTTTATTCCTGTTATTATCATAACTATCTTAACTACAATAATTGTTATGGCTATAACAGGTAAAGTTACTCAACTAATTATTAAGTTAGAAAGAAGGAATAAAAATTGAAAGATTTATTATGTAATTCAGTATTCTTTGGAGTAGTAGTTAGTATTGTTGGATATGAACTAGGTTTATTCTTAAAGAAAAAATTTAATAAGGCAATTTTTAATCCTTTACTTATTTCCATTATATTTGTAATGATAACTGTTGTTATTTATGGAGTAGATTTTGAAAGTTATAATAATGGAGCAAAATATTTAAGCTATTTATTAACTCCTGCTACGGTATGTTTGGCAATTCCACTATATCAACAACTTGATTTGCTAAAAAATAATTTAAAAGCTATTATGCTAGGAATTTTTTCAGGGGTAGTATCTAGTCTAACCAGCATATTTTTATTTTCTTTGGTTTTTCAGTTTACCCATGAGCAATATGTAACATTACTGCCAAAGTCAATTACTACGGCTATAGGCATGGGAATTTCAGAAGAGCTAAATGGGATTGTAACAATTACAGTAGCTGTTATTATTGTAACTGGTATCCTTGGAAATATAATTGCTGAAATAACTTGTAAGATTTTTCATATCCATGAGCCCATTGCCAAAGGAATTGCCATAGGAACAGCTTCCCATGCCATTGGAACTGCAAAGGCAATGGAAATGGGAGAAATTGAAGGTGCTATGAGTAGCCTAGCCATAGTAGTATCTGGATTACTCACAGTAGTTGGAGCATCAATATTTGCTAATTTTATCTGATCTATAGAGACTATAACACATCTATCCTATATGAAGGTGTTAGATAACAGTTGTACTATGTAATTATCATATATAACAGAACTTTAAAAGCAAAATTAGATAATTTTAATTAAAAGTTTATTTTTTACAAATTAAAAAGGAAGTAAATTAAAGTGTGATAAACTTATTATCTTATCTCTAGATAAAAATGTAGCTTTCAAAAGAACGGTTATGTATTACTATAAGAAAAAAAGATAAAAATACCTTATTGCAAAATGTATAAACATTTTTACAATAAGGCATTTTTTATATAGATACATTCAATATAAATAGTATAATATTTTCTTCATTTTCCCAAACCTAATTTTTTAACAATATAGCCATATAAGCCATAGTATTAAATCCATTGCTTTCCATTAAATTTTCAATATTTTTTAAATAAGTTGAGTTATGCTCTACAGTTTTTGAAAATGATTGAATTAATTTTACCACTAATTCAACTGTTAACCCTTTATTATATGCAGAAATTCCTACTAAGTGCATTTTTATTAGCGAATAGTGTATTACTAGCATCATATATGCATTAAACATCGATTTGGAATTTGTTAAAGGGAAGGCATTTTTAAATACATGGTTTACTATATAATTTTCCAGTATATAATCATGCTGATTTATAAATGGCGAATAGTAGTTTTCATAGGCACTTGTATATCTATGCCATATTTCATCTATCTTCACAGCATCGTCATAATTCATTCCATTTAAAAATTCTAAAAAACACTCTTTATATCGTCTACTATTTGCTCCACTTAAAATTTTTATATCAGCAATTTCTTTTAGTAGTTTCATTTGAATAAAACTTTCAGTTGGAATTTCTTTTAGATTACACTTTAATATACCTTTTTCAATGTAGCTAGAGTATAATTCTATCACTTCAGGTATATTGTTTATTTTGTTGTTATCAATAACTTCTTGAACTTTTTGGGTAAACAGTCCTAATATAATCAATCTCTCCCAAATTTCATAATCTCTGTTTTGTAATATAGATATTGTGAATATTCTTAGATCCCAAAAGTATTTACTTCCTTTTGGTAACATATTAATATCATTAACATTAAATTTATGGAATATGATATTAGTTGTATCCACTGATTCATCACATTGATCAAATTCCATAGGTTGTGGATTTAATAATGCAATCCTTACAGCTTGAGGACATGACATAGTAAGAGATTTCTCTAAAGTTCCATCTATGCTATTTGTTATCCTTGGATATACAGTGCACACATTTGATAAATAAGTGTGCCCTTTCTCTAACTGAATTTTACATAACTTCTTCTCATCCAAAAATGGACAGCGACCTTCTTCTAAATTGATTTTTGCATAGGTACTTTCATTATTACCAGAACGATTTCTGGATATATTTTTCTTTATTAAAGGAGTTAACTTACTATCTTTTAAACTTCTATATTTTTTGTATGTATTATGATCAATATCTACTCTCCATCCAATACAGCAACTATCTTCACAGTCAGATCCTATACAAGTAAAATTCTTAAAGTATTGTGGTATTAATAAGCTTCTCTTATGTTGCTCCATAATAGTCCTCCTAATTTTATAGCTATTATATCTATCGATACTCTTAGAATTTTCTTTATAATAATTAATATATACGAATAAAATCATTATTTATTTCATTAATCTTTCGTATGTTTTTATATTTTTATGTTCTTGAGCTTTCAATCTATTGGTACTACTAGATTTGGATCGCCTAGAGGAAACATAACTCTCTTATAATTAGAATGCAATTTAATTATAAGAATAGCATAATTTAAAGTAATGTACACAGGATATAAACAAAAATTCATAATCTAGAAACTATAACCATTGGCCTATTTATATTAAGTAAAAAATATCCAAATAAAATAATCCCTTATCATAAAATAATTTATATATTTTATGATAAGAGACTATTTACACGTGGATATATTAAGTTTTATCTGATGTATAGCCAATTACTATGATCTATTTCCTACAAAGGTAGCAATGCTATTAATAAAGGATATTATTCCTGAGAAAAATACTATAATTGCCCACTGACCAACACCTATAGGCATAGTATGGAATATACCTTGTAGTATAGGTACATAAATTATTAATAGAAGTGCTATTATAGAAATAGTAACTGAACCAATTAGATACATATTAGTGAATGGATTGATTTCAAACAAAGAATACTTTTCACTTCTACATTCAAATACATGAATTAACTGAGAGCAAATCAAAGTTCCAAGAGCTAAAGTTCTACAAACTTCTAATGTATATCCATAGTATTTACCTGCTAGAAATGCGAGAACAGTACAAACTCCAATTAAAGCTCCTCTAATTAATATCTTTTCTTTTAGCCCTCTTGCAAAGACACTTTCTCCCTTTTGTCTTGGCTTTTCATACATTATATTTTTATCTGGAGGATCTACACCAAGAGCTATAGCTGGAAGACCATCAGTAACTAAATTTACAAATAAAATTTGAATTGGAAGTAGTGGCACTTCTAAATAAAACAATGAAGCTAAGAACATAGTTAACACTTCACCTAAGTTACAAGATAACAGATATCTTATAAACTTTCTAATGTTATCATATATAACTCTTCCCTCTTCTACCGCAGTTACAATGGTATCAAAATTATCATCTAATAATATCATTGATGCAGCTTCTTTCGTTACATCTGTTCCTGAAATCCCCATAGCTATTCCAATATCAGCTTCTTTAATAGCAGGTGCATCATTAACTCCATCACCAGTCATTGCTACAATATTACCTCTACTTTTAAAGGCCTTTACTATTCTTAATTTATGTTTAGGACTAACTCTTGCAAATATTCTATAATTATCTATAGATTTTTCAAGTTCTTTATCACTTATTCTATCAAGTTCAGCTCCTGTAATTACTTCCTTACTCTCACTACAGATATTTAAATCCTTTCCTATTGCAAATGCTGTATTCTTATGATCCCCTGTAATCATAACAGGCTTTATCCCTGCAACTCTACATCTTAAAACTGCATCCTTTACTTCTTTTCTTGGTGGATCTATGATTCCAGCTACACCTACAAAAACTAAACCATTCTCCACCTTATCTCCCTTAATTAAATTATCCTCCTTATACGCACCTGCAATACATCTAAGAGCTCTGAAGGACATATCATCAATAAGCTTTTCCACACTTTTTCTATAAGGAATAGTTAATGGCTCTACTCTTCCATTTACTAATATATGTGAGCATCTATCTAAAACTCTTTCTGGAGCTCCCTTAACATAACATGTATCCTTCCTAGTAGTCTTATCCTTAACAATTACTGTCATCATTTTTCTTGTAGAATCAAAAGGTATATCAAAAATTCTTTCTACTTTATTATTAAAGGCTTCTACATCAGAAATCTTTTTAAAGAATCCTTTTATTAAGGCAGTTTCTGTAGGATCTCCCATTAAAGCCTTTTCCATAGAATTAACTGAATAGTTATAGTTACAATCATTACAATACACAAATATTTTTCTTAAGATATCATGGTCAAAGCTTTTATCTTCATCAATGTCATGGATTTTTCCATTGTGTAGTAGTGCTGTTACTGTCATCCTATTTTCTGTTAAGGTTCCAGTCTTGTCACTACATATTACAGAAGTACATCCCAAAGTTTCAACTGCTGGCAACTTTCTTATTAAAGCATTTCTTTTAAGCATTCTAGATACTCCTAAAGCAAGGGCAACAGTTACTATAGCTGATAATCCCTCTGGAATTGCTGCAACAGCTAAACTAACTCCAGATAAAAACATGTCATAGACATTCTCTCCTCTATAGATACCTAAAAAAGTTACCACAGCACATATAGCCAAGCAAAGAGCTACAAGTACTTTTCCAAGGGCATTTAATCTTTCCTTTAATGGAGAAGGCTCATCTTCTATAGAATGAAGCATATGAGCTATTCTACCCATCTCAGTGTTCATACCAGTTCCATATACCTTGGCCTTTCCTCTCCCGGTTAAAACAATAGTTCCCATATATATATTATTATCGCTATCATCTGGACTCTTGTGCACTCCTACTGACTCACCAGTTAGAAGAGATTCGTCCATCATAAGATTATTTCCTTCAACTAATATACTATCTGCAGGTATTCTATCTCCACTTTCCATTATAACTAAATCTCCCGGTACTAAGTATATAGAATTTATAACCTCAATTTTTCCATTTCTTATTACCTTAGCTGTAGGTGATGATAGTTTTTTCAACTGCTCCAAAGATTTTTCTGTTTTATACTCTTGTACAAAACCTAAAATTCCATTCATTATTATAATTATTAAAATAGTTATAGCATCTGCTTTATCGCCCATAAAACCTGATATCAAAGTTGCTACCATCAATATCCAAGTAATCAAGTCATTAAATTGAGATAAGAATATTTTTATAGGTGATACTCTTTTTTTACTTTGTAATTCATTTAATCCATACTCCTTTAGTCTATCTTCTATTTCATTAGTAGATAGGCCTCTATATTCTTTAGCATTCACATTTTCTCCCCCTTAACAATTTATTTTTATTTATAGTTAGAAATAATCTTTCATTAAAATATATGTACCATCCCATCATGATATGAAAACTTTAACTTTACATAAAGTAAATAAACATTTAAAATACTAATTATAAAATAGATAGTACAAAGGAAGGTTATTCATGAGAGATAAAGTATATATAACAGGACATAGAAATCCTGATTCTGATTCTATATGTGCAGCAATTGCATATTCGGAGTTTAAAAATAAAACTCAACGAATTAATGCTATTCCAATTAGACTAGGAGAAATTAGTAGAGAAACTCAATTTATCCTAGATTACTTTGGAGTTGAGCCACCACAGCTTGTTCAAACCGTAAAACCTCAAATTGTGGATTTAAAAATAGATACAGTAGCTCCTATTGCTTCAGATATTTCTTTAAAAATGGCTTGGTCTATAATGAAAAAGAAAAACATTAAGACTCTTCCAGTTATATATCCTAATGAAAAACTAGCTGGAATCGTATCTGTATCAAATTTAGCTTCTAGCTATCTAGATATATGGGACAATTATGTTTTAGCTAAAAGTAAAACAAAACTTAGTAACATTTTAGAAACTCTATCCGCTCAGATTGTCTACTTATCAGATGAAAATTTAGAGCTTAAAGGAAAAGTTGTAGTTTCTATGATGGAGCCAAATGATAGAAACCTAATAGAAGCAGAGGATATTTGTATCTGTGGTGATCGTGAGGTAGTTCAGGAGTTTGTATTAAAGTGTAATGCTAGATTAATGATTATTACTAATAATACTACTCCTTCTGAAAAAATTATTGAGCTAGCTAAAGAAAAAGGTTGTACTATAATTAGTACTCCGTATGACTCTTTTACTGCTGCTAGATTAATACCTCAAAGTATTCCTATAGAATATGTAATGACTAAAAATAATGTAATTACATTTTCCACTAATGACTTCATTGAAGATATCAAAGATATCATGCTAGAAACTAGATATAGAAGTTATCCTGTTTTAGATGAAGATGGTTCAGTAGTTGGAAGTATCTCTAGATATCACTTAATAACTCAACAAAGGAAGAAAGTAATTCTAGTGGATCATAACGAAAAAACTCAATCTGTAGATGGTCTTGAAGATGCAAATATCTTAGAAATTATTGATCATCACAGAATAGGAGATATTCAAACAGGTCAACCAATATATTTTAGAAATGAGCCTGTAGGAAGTACTTCTACCATAGTTGCTAACATATTCTTTGAAAATGGAATTAGACCATCTAAAAAAGTGGCTGGGCTTTTATGTGGAGCTATTATTTCTGATACTCTACTATTAAAATCTCCAACAGCAACTATTGTAGACGAAATTATTCTAAAGAGATTAGCTGAGATTGCAAGTATAGATATAGAAAAGTTTGCTCAAGAGATGTTTAAAGCTGGAACTTCATTAGAAGGAAAAAGTCCAAAGGAACTTTTATACCAAGATTTTAAAATCTTTAATATTGGTAATTTTAAAGTAGGAGTTGGACAAATAACTACTACTTATATGGATGGTTTTAGTCCACTTATTGATGATTTGAAAACTCTTATGGATGAAAAAGTAACTCAAGGTAAATTTGATATTATTATTCTTATGGTTACTGACATATTTAAAAGCTCTTCTCTATTTATTGTTTGCGGTGAACATAAAGAAGTATTCTCTAGAGCATTTAACATTAAGTTAAATAAAGGAACAGCTTACCTTGATAAGATAGTTTCTAGAAAAAAACAAGTTATTCCACCACTTACAGAGGTTATAAATCAAATTAAATAGTTGTAAAAATTTAAGAAGTGAAGGTAAATCTTATTTTAAGATGTGCCCTTCACTTTCATACTTATTAGTTTCTATTCATCAGCTAATGATTAATTAAGGTTTTCTTTTAGAAGTCTACTATAGCTCCAAATAAATATCATCTATTATAATATAATTTTATTCTAATTAATATAAAAATATTTTCATGAGATTAACAATTTTATCATTGAACCTTTATTTATCATATAAATCCAAAATATAATATATACAATAAAGCATACTCCATATATCACAGTTAAAAAATCCTTAACAGACAAATCATCAATTTTTCCTTTGTATACTCCATAGCTCTTTAGATAATGTACTCCTTTATCCTGTATATAGTAAAAGTTAACAGATTCAATATATGCAGCTAAAATATAGATATTTAATAATGGATTAGTAAATAAATTTATTAAAAAATCTCCTTTAAAATTAATTTTGAAGGTTTTATTTCTAAGTACATAGATAATATATAAGAACATTCCACCTATAAGAGTAGGAATAAGATTTAACATATTCAAGATACTATTCATAAATTTTAATTCTTTATCATCACTAATATAATATATTAGCGTATACATGACTCCACCTCCATTACCTATAATTAAAATATAGATTAAAGGTGCTAAAAAACCGCAAATCAGTGACTTACTAATTAAAGATAAGGTATTATAAAACTCTTTTTTTTCAGTCGATCTTTTAATTACAGTTTTCCCTTCACTATTACTTATTTCAATAACAAAGAAAGCTACAATAGCATTGACTAGTTCATTTTTAGAACTGATATTTACTACTATTCCTAATGCTACTATGAATATAAAATATATCCCTTGTAATAATTCCTCATCTTTTATTTTTCCATTAAGTTTAAAACTGATTCTCATAACTAAGCTATGACGGTCAAACCTCCAAAATAATATACTTAATAAACATCCAAATAAATATCCTACCCCATCATATCCCTCCTCTTATTTAAAGTTTATCTTTTGTTAATAGTATATTATATGTTTTAAAATATAAAAAAAGAATGAAAAACTGAGTCTTTCATTCTTTTCTCTTCCTATATCTATCTTAAATTATTTATCATATGCCACATATCATCTGCAGTTTTTAAAGCAGATGAATTTAATTGAAAGGCTCTTTGAGCTACAATCATATCAGTCATCTCCGTAGATACATCTACATTTGATTTTTCTGTAAATCCCTGATAAATGTTTCTATCTGTAGTTTCCAGTACAGTAGCTCCTTTTATTGGAACAAACAAACTTTGTCCTACAGAAATAAAGTCTCTATCACCTATTGTTTCATATGTTTTAATATCCCCAATTTTTATAGGATATCCATCATTATCCAGAGATAGAGCTCCATTGGGATCTATAGAAAATTTATCTTTAGAAAAGTTTATTGGACCTTCTGGTACATTTACTTCTTTACCATCTCCATCAGTTATCGATAATCTATATCCATTATTATCTACTAAAGTTCCTATAGCATCTACTTTAAAATTTCCATTTCTAGTATAAGCTACACTTCCATCTTGCTTATATACCTTAAATAATCCTTTACCATCTATAGCTAAGTCTGTAGATAATTTTGTCTCTGTTAGGCTTCCTTGAATTTTTACTCTAGATTCATTAGTGGATTTTACTCCTGTACCAATATAAAGCTTAGTATCTGCATTCTTAGAGGTTGGTACTCCCAATCTCTCTAAAGAACTAGTATAAAGGTCTTGGAATGTAGATGATAATCTCTTATATCCAACAGTTCCTACGTTTGCTATATTGTTTGATACTAAATCTAGCTTATTCTGCTGTGCTTGCATTGCACTTCTATTTGTGTAAAACATACCGTACATAAACTCACTCCTCAAATTCTCATTTATATATTTCTACTATCTAGCAGTACCTATTTCGTTGACAGCTTTATCTAAAGTAGAGTCTAAAATTTTTAATACAGTTGTATTACTTTCAAAGTTTCTCATAACTGTCATCATATTATTAGTTTCTTCTATTACACTGACATTAGATCCTTCAAGAGCGCTATTAACCACATATGGATTATTAACCAAGGTTGGATTAGTTCCTTCATAAAGGTTATATGTAAATTGATCTAAATTTTCATAGTTTCCTTCATTGTTCTTTGGAAAATCGACCACAGCTAATTTTCCTACCATTCTGTCATCCGCAGATATATTTCCAATATTATCAGCAGAAACACTTCCTTCTCCTATATAAATTGGTGCTAGTCCATTTCCACTTCTACCAAGGACTCTATCTCCACTTGAAGTCACTAGATATCCTGATGTGTCTACTGCAAAGTGACCATCTCTTGTATAATAATTTGTAGCTCCATTACCACTTTGACGTTGAACTACAAAAAAACCTTCTCCTTGAATCGCAAAATCAGTTTTTACACCTGTATCTCTTATACTGCCCTGCGAAAAGTTAGTAGTATGTTCATTTACCTCTACTCCATTACTCATAGTTCCAATGTTAACTCTTCTATTATTTTTTCCATCCTTATTAGAAATGTATACATCATCGAAACTCTTCATTGACAATATCTGCGATTTATACCCTGTAGTATTCATATTTGCCATATTGTTCATAATAGCACTTTGATTTTTTTCACTAGTAATTATTCCTGAAGCCACTGTGTATAGTCCTCTAATCATTATTTACACCTTCCTTTATATTTATTTTAATCTCATCTGGATAGCTCATTCCTAATTTTCTTGCTTGTATTTCAATTTCACCATCGCTAAGCTTATAGTCTATTTTAATAGGTATAGTAAAAAGTACACCTAATATTATACCCATACCTATACCAAATAAGATTTTCCTATCACTTAAAATATTTATACACTTTTTTATTTTAGGTATAATTCCTTTATTAATAAGACCTCACCCTTTCCTATACTAAGGCGTTGTGCGATAGTATCTTCACTTAAGCCTTGCCCCAATAGCTCTTTTACATCTTCAACTTTTAAGCTATTACTCTTTATACCTTTTTTAGGATTACTGTCTTTCTCTTCTTCTTTTAATTTCTCAGCTAATTTGTCCTTATTTTCAACTTGAATAAGAATATCATCATCCAAAGAGTCGATCTTATCTATTAATGTATTTATGTACTCAGTATTGATATTACTTTTATCTAAACTGTCTATATTCTCTACTGATTCCTCTTCAATGAATTCATTATCTTCATTTAATTTGTCCATATGTTCTGATAATTCATCTTTAGAATTATTGCACTTCTCTTCTGACATATTGTTAATAGGTTCATCATAGATTTTAAAGCCATCTTTTGATTCTTCATAATTCTCTCTTTTTAAATCACTTATTTCTCTTTGTAACTCAGTAATTGTTTTAGCAAATTCACTTCTTATTTCCACAAGTCTCATATCTACTTCATCTACATTAGATTCTGCTTCTACCATAGCTTTGTTAAAGTTCTTTTCATCTCTTCTTATGGCTTTTATATTTAGAGCAATTAAAGTTACTCCAATGGCAATTAATAAAATATACATATATTCACCTGTTTCCTATGACTTAATATCATATTGAAGTCTCTCAATTTCCTTTCTTAGGTTTAAAATAGCTCTACTATGTAATTGACAAACTCTTGATTCTGATACCTCTAATACCTCTCCTACTTGTCTTAAAGTAAGCTTTTCAAAATAATATAAATTCAATATAAGTCTATCTCTTTCCTTTAGATTATCTAGCCCCATTCTTAAATACTCTAACATTTCTTTTTCTTCCAAAGACTTTTGTGGAGAAGGACTTTTAGTATCTTCTATAGAATTGAGCAACGACATCTCTTCATCATCGCCAAATAAAATAGTTTCTAAGGACATCATTGAAATATAGTTTACATAACCTTGTATATCTGTAAGCTCCTTTAGACTTATTCCCATTCTTTTAGCTACTTCAGTATCTTTAGGCTCTCTGTAAAGCTCATTTTGTAGTTCTTCTACCACCTTATTATACCTATTAAGTTTATCGATGGCTCTTTTGGATATCGGGCTATTTTTTCTTATTTCATCTATAATACTTCCATTTATTCTTATGGCAGCATAGGTAGAAAATTTCATCCCCTTAGTGTTGTCATACTTATTTATAGCATCCATAAGTCCAATCATTCCATAACTTATTAAATCTTCATATTCAACATATTTATTTTTTCCTATGATAATCTTAGACGCAATATACTTTACAAGTGGTATATTTTTTTTAATTAACTCTTCTCTAACATCTACATCACAAGCTACAGACACATCATTTCCCTCCTTATTTTGCTTTTTATCTCTAACTATTTTACCAATTCACGATTTTCTGTATAAATCTCTATTTTATTATTGATTCCCATTATATTATTAACTTTCATGCTCTCCTCCTATGAAAAAATATTAAGCATTTTTTTAAATATACCTTGAATGCTATTGCTGCTACTATAACTTGTACCCTCTAATTTCTTTGCAATATCTTCAATATTTTTACTTACTTCACTTGTAGGGAATGATAATACAACAGGCTTTTGCATTCTTACAGCTTGTATTAATCTTTTATCTTCCGCCACGTTTCCTAAGTGAACTAAGCTAGCTCCTAGAAATCTATTTGCCGAACTGTTAAACCTATTAAAAGTATTATTTCCCTCTTCAGCACTTAAAACTTTATTTACAATAACTTTAGCACTACTTTTTACATTATGGATCCATAAGGTTTTTAATAAGCTATATGCATCAGTTAATGCTGTTGGTTCTGGGGTTGTTACAATAAAAACTTCATGACTACATTCTATAAAGGCCATAACAGTTCTATTTATTCCAGCTCCTGTATCAATTAATATGTAGTCAAAATCTATGATTTCCCCTAATTTATTAATTAAAATTTCTCTTTGTTCCTTAGTTAAGTCATCTAATCTAGAAAGGCCTGTACCTCCACATAGAATTTTTATTCCTAAAGGACCATTTATTACTACATCATTAATTGACTTATTATTTAATATCATGTCAAATATTGTATACCTAGATACAGTACCTATTAAAACGTCTGCATTTCCCATACCCAAATCTGCATCTAGTACCAAAACTTTTTTGCCTAATTTTTTAAGAGCAATGGCTAAATTAATTACCATATTACTTTTACCTACTCCCCCCTTACCGGAAGTTATAGTAAAAATCTTAGTGTTTCTATTACTTTTTCTAGTATTTTTCTGTTTCTCAAATACCATTTGCCTTAATCTTGCAGCTTGGTCTAACATATACTATTTTCCCCTAATACTAATTTTATTATTTCATCTTCTGCTAGTACTTTTATATCATCTGGTACATTCTGCCCTAGTGTAACAAATTTAATAGGAACCTGAGTTCTTCTACATACATTTAATATGGAGCCATAGGATGAGGTCTCGTCTAGCTTAGTAAGTATTAGTCCATTATATTTTATATTAGAAAATCCTTTAGCTATGATATCTATATCGCCGCTCTTAGTGGTAGCACTGATTACTAAATATGTACTGTTCACCTCTGCTTTTTCAATAAAAGCCTTTAGCTCTAATACTTGCATAGTATTTTTACTACTTCTACCAGTAGTATCTAAAAGAACTACATCACAATCTTTCATTGAACTTATTGCTTCTTCCATCTCCGCTAATGAAAATACCACTTTAAAATCTATGTCCATAATATCTGCATAGGTCTTTAATTGCTCTACTGCTCCTATTCTATAAGTATCTACAGTTATTAAACCTACTTTTTTCTTTTTTACAAGTGCTAAATTTCCAGCTAATTTTGCTATAGTCGTAGTTTTTCCTACTCCTGTAGGGCCTACTAGGGCTACAGTTCCCTCTATTTCACTTAAATCTATTTTTATACTATTACTAAGTTCCTCTTTGATTTCATTCATAATTTCATCAATTGAAGATATTTCTTTACCATTTAATTTAACATTTCCTATTAATTCTTCTACTATATCCTTAGATATATCTAATTCCTTAAGTTTCTCTTCAACCTCTTTGAAATAAAAGCTAATCTCTCCATTTTCTTCTTGATTATTTTTATTCACTTTTCCTAATTTAACTTCCTCATTTATCAAGTTTTCATCTTGAGGGTTAAAATAGGAATTAAGAATGTTCTTTATAGTTTCAACTTCTTGCTTTAAATCTAGGTCGCTATTTTTTACTGTTTCTACTTCAAAATTATCTTGCTTATTTATTTCTTCATCATCATAACCTAAATTGTTAGACCTAGATTCAACAGCAGCTGTTATCTCCACTACTTTAGGTGAAAATAATCCTTTAATTCCTGGCTTTCTTCTGGCTCTTTGACTTATAATTACAGCATCCTTGCCCAGCTCTTTACCTATCTTGCTTAATGCTTCTTTCATGTTAGAAGCTACATATTTTTTTATAATCATTAGATAGATACAACTCCTTCAGTTCTTATCTCTACATCATTAGGTATTTCATTTAATGATAACACCACAATGTTTGGAAATACCATTTCTATAAGTTTTCTAAAAGCTGGTCTAATTCTTGGTGAAACTAGAATTATAGGTATATTAGTTGGGAAATGTGTACTTTCTAGCATCGCCTTAATACTATTGAATATTTCAGTTGTAATATCCGGATTTATTGCTGGGAATGATCCCTGCATAGATTTTTGAATATTACTTCCTATTATTTTCTCTATATCTGGAGATATAGTTACTGCTGTAATCCTATGTTCTTCATCCACTAAGTCATTACATATAGTTCTACTTAATGAAAATCTTACATATTCAGTTAGCATTTCTATATCCTTTGTATTCCGTGAATTATCTGCAAGACATTCTAAAATAGTAACCATATCTTTTATAGAAACTTTTTCTCTTAAAAGACTTTGTAAAACCTTTTGAATTTCTCCTATAGTCATAAGGTCTGGTACAAGCTCTTCTACAACTGTAGGATATTTTTCCTTTACTGAGTCTAAAATTACCTTAGTTTCTTGACGACCAAGGAGTTCATGACAATGAGCTTTTATAGTTTCTGTAAGATGGGTAACCATAACTGTAGTTGGGTCTACCACTGTTAAGCCCTTTATCTCAGCATCTTCTCTTTGATCTTTATTTATCCAAAGAGCTTCTATTCCAAAGGTAGGTTCTATAGCCTTTATACCCTGCATATTTATATCTTCCCCAGAAGGATTCATACATAAGAACATGCTTGGCATTATATCCGCTCTAGCTATAACCGTTCCTCTTATCTTTATTACATATTCATTATTTTTAATTTGTAGATTATCCCTAATTCTAATAGGTTGAACTACAATTCCCATCTCAATAGCACATTGTCTTCTTACAGATGAGATTCTCTGTAATAAATCTCCTCCAGAAGATTCATCAGCCATAGGAATAAGTCCATAGCCTATCTCCACTTCTAAAGGTTCTACTGAAATTAAATTCATTACATTTTCTGGTTCTCTGCTCTCGCTCTCTACAATCTCTTTCTCTTCTATTTCTATCTTTTCCTGAACTTGTTTCTTCTCATCCTTATACATCATATAAGCACTTGTGCCAGCAGCTACTGATAGTGCAAAGAATACTGATGTAGGCATACCTGGGATTACTCCAAGTATAAATAGTACTAGAGCTGCTATGGCTATAACTATCGGAAATGCTGTTAACTGTGATGAAACCTGTGATCCAAAGTTTTCATCACTTCCTGAACGAGTAACTAATATACCTGAAGCTGTAGATATTAATAGTGCAGGTAATTGACTTACAAGCCCATCTCCTATGGTAAGCTGTGTAAACTTAGCAGCAGCCTCACCAATAGTCATATCCATCATCACTGATCCTACTATAAGTCCACCTATAATATTAATTATAGTAATAATAATACCAGCAATAGCATCTCCTTTTACAAATTTAGATGCTCCATCCATAGCTCCATAAAAATCTGCTTCCCTTTGAAGGTCAAGCCTTTTCTTTCTAGCTTCATCCTCTGTAATAATTCCTGCATTTAAATCTGCATCTATACTCATTTGCTTTCCTGGCATTGCATCTAAGGTAAATCTTGCAGAAACCTCAGATACTCTTCCAGCACCACTAGTTATAACTAAGAATTGTATAATAACAATAATTAAAAATATTATTATTCCTACAAAGTAGTTACCACCAATTACGAATTCTCCAAATGCTTGTACTATCTTTCCTGCATCTGCTTGTCCTAGAATAAGTCTAGTAGAAGATACATTTAGCGCTAACCTGAATAGAGTAGTTACAAGTAACAAGGTTGGAAATACTGATAATTGTAATACATTTGTAGTAAACATTGTAAGTAACATTATAACTATAGATATTGAAATATTAATGGCAAAGAAAATATCAAGTATCCATGGTGGCAATGGTATAATTATCATTAGTACAATAAGAATTACCCCAAATGCTATTACTATATCTAAGTTATTCTTAATACTAAATCCCTTATCTTTAAGCATAATTATCATCCTTTTTACGTTATTTCTTCATTTTATAAACTAATACTAATATCTCTGCCACTGCTTTATACATATCAAATGGAACTTCTTTATCTAACTCCACTTCTTTAAACATGAGTCTAGCTAATGGTTTATTTTCTATAATTGGTACATTATTTTCAATGGCCTTTTCCTTAATTTTTAATGCTACGCTATCACTACCCTTTGCAACAACTATAGGTGCTTTTCCACTATTCTCTTCATACTTTAAAGCCACCGCTATATGAGTTGGGTTTGTAATTACAACAGTAGCATCTGGTACTGATTGCATCATCCTTCTCATGGCCATTTCCCTTTGCTTTTGTCTTCTCTTACCCTTAACTACAGGGTCTCCTTCTTGTTGTTTATACTCTTCCTTTATCTCTTGTTTAGTCATTTTTAAATCTTTATTATGTTGAAATTTTTGATATAAGAAATCTATACATCCTATTATTAATAGTGCTATACCAACCTTAACAAAAACATCAATTATTAAACCAGCTAATTCTGTAAGTATTATTCCTGTTCTATAGTTTCCAAAGTTTAAAAGACTGTAATAATTGTCTATAACAAACTTATATCCTATATACCCTACAATAGAAACAATACATAAATTTTTAACTAAATCTACTAAGGATCTTATAGAAAACATTCTTTTAAATCCATTTATAGGGTTTAATTTACTAAATTGAGGTTTTAATGGATCTGTAGTATGTATAAATCCTATTTGCATTACATTTCCAATTACTCCTATCAACATAATAGGTACTGCCACTGGTATAAATATTTTAAAAATATCAATTAGAATTTTTATTAGTAATCCTACTATACTCTCTTGATTTAATTGAAAATTCAAGTAGCTACTTAGATACATTTTCATACTACCTCTTAAAGTGTTTAATAGAAAGCCACTTAAAATAGCTATAACTAACGTGGCTGCTAAAAGAGTTAATGCAGAAGATAGTTCTTTACTTTTTGCCACCTGACCTTTTTTCTTTGCATCTTGAAGCTTTTTAGGTGTAGGTTTTTCTGTCTTATCTCCACTATCATTAGACGCCGAAATTAGTATAAATGGCATCATGGTGAATATTTGTGAAAATATATCTTTAATAGCATCAAAATTTGAAGCTATAATTTTCATAACTAAAGGAATAGAAATTACAAATGTTGTAAGACCAACAAAAATCTTAATTGGCATTCCTAGCATCATCGCATTAAGCTGAGGCATAACCCTTGACACTAAGCCTAATACAATTTCAGTTATAAGTATTATAAGCATTATTGGCACTGCAATTTTAATACCTATAGTAAAAAATTCAAATACAACTTGAATAATGTATCCTAAAATTTCTTTATTAAAGACTATAGTTCCTATAGGTACTGATGTAAAGCTATCTATAAGACACTGTATTAAAATAAGATGTCCATCGACTAGCATAAATACTACAAGACAAATCCAGTACATTAACCTTCCCATTACTGATATGCTTTCTCCTGCAACTGGATCAAATAGACTCATCATAGAAAAACCCATGGAAAAATCTATAAGTTGCCCTGCCATCTGTACAACACTAAACATTAAATTTACTATATATCCTAGACATACTCCAATAATTATCTCTTTACCCATAAGCATTATTAAAACAAACATACTATCTATTTCTGGCAATGCTTCAGTACTAATTACTGGAGATAAAATCATGGATATAATAAATCCCAAACCAATCTTCACTATGTTTGGTGTTCCTGTGGGGAAAAATGCTGGTATTGTAAAAAGTAAGGATGTTATCCTCATAAATATCATTAAAAAAGCTATGAACATTAAAATATCTACCAACGTTATCCCACCTAAGCTCCTATATTAGAAATTATCGAAAATATTCTTTGAGTAAAACCTATAATTGTATTTCCCATAAAAGTGGCCATAATTACTCCAACTAAAGCTACAGCCACTAGTTTAGGTACAAAAGTTAAGGTTTGCTCTTGTATTTGAGTTGTAGCCTGAAATATACTTATTAAAAGTCCCACTACCGTAGCTACTAGTAATATCGGACCAGCTACTAATAAAGCAGTTTTTACCATATCTTGTAATATTGCAACCACCATAGTCTGCGTCATAATATACCACCTCTCTAAAATCCTAGAATCAAGGATTGACTTAATAAATTCCATCCATCTACTAATACAAACAAAAGTAATTTAAATGGCAGTGAAATCATTGCTGGTGGTAGCATAAACATTCCCATAGACATAAGTACACTTGCAGTTACAATATCCACCAATATGAATGGTATAAATAGTAAAAATCCTATTTCAAAGGCTGTCCTAAGTTCACTTATAACAAATGCTGGTACAATTGTATAAATTGGAACATTATCATAATTATAGCTCTCTTTGCCATCTGAATCCGTTTCTACTTTAACAGCATCTTCTATCTTTCCTGCTTTAAGAAATAGCTCTAAATCTTTTACTCTAGTTTGCTTTAACATAAATTCTTTCATGGGTTTTATACCCTTATCTATAGCTACATCCATAGTTATTTCTTCTTTTATATACGGCTGAACTGCCTCCTCATTAATCTTTGAGAAGGTAGGTGCCATTACAAAGAAAGTCAAAAATAAGGACAATCCAATAATTATTTGTTTTGGTAAAGATGTAATTCCTATGGCACTTTTAAAGAATGAAAGTACTGTTACAATCCTTATAAATCCTGTTGTCATTATAAGGAATGATGGAAGTATTGTAAGTACTGTTAGTACCAATAATAATTTTATATTGTCTACATATTCAGTAGGAGTCTTTGTGCTTTCATTGCCAAAGGATATATTTATATCTGGAATTGGCATAGTATCTCCATTAGCATAAGCTACCTTACTACTAATTGAAATAACACAGAACACCAATAGTATTAGTGTTATAGGTTTAATAAACTTTTTTAGATCTATTTTTTTCATATGTATTATCCCTTTATTCTTAAAATAATGTTTTACTTTCTCCATTTTAGATACTTTTCCTTAAAAAGTTGCTTTAACTCACTACTATTCTTTAATTGAATCATTTCACTTTCTTTGTAAATGTCTCCTTCAACTTCTTTTACAATTTCTACTTTGCCTTGTGCTGAAGTTACTAAATAAAATTTATCTCTTATCTTTACAATGAGTATAGCGTTATCCTTGCCAATAGGTAGTCTCTCAATTACTCTCATTGTAGATCTCTTATTTATGCAATTATATTTCTCTACTGTCTTTCCTAACCAAAGAATTAGTCCTATAATTAATGGAAAAAATATCGCTAGTTTCAATAATGTTATGGCTAACTGACCACCCATATGTCACCTACTGAACAATTAAATCTGTGAAATAAACATTAATCGCCTTACCATTACTTAACATTTCATTTATTTTTACAATTATCTCTTCTTTTAATATAGCTTCCCCTTCTGTTGTGAAGTCTGTAGACTTTTTAGTTCTTAGAATATTATTTATGCAATCTCTTATTTGCGGAACTTTTGCTGTTAACTCTTTTTGTAATTTTTTGTTTTTCCCATCAGAGCCTAAGAATACGTTAACCTTAACATATTTAGCTTTTCCTTCATCACTTAAATTTACTAAAAACTCCTTTAAGTCTAAAGTAGCTTCTTTTTCTACTAAATTAACTTGATTAGTACCACCGCTACTCTTCCCTGATTGTTTTGTTGCAACGGTATATCCAACAAATACAGCTCCACTTATAAGTGCAAATATTGCTATTACGGTCACTATAACTAAAATCGACTTAGAACTTCCGCTATTTCCTCTTTCTAACCCATTTCCTTTATTATTTTTATTGTTCATTTTCCTGCTCCTTTACATTAGTTACAACTATAATATTAACCCTTCTATTTTTAGCTCTATTTTCATCAGTATCATTAGGAGCTATAGGTTTATATTCGCCACATCCCTGTGGTGAAAGCCTTTCAGGATTTAAAATTTTCTTATTTCCTAAAAAATAATCTAATACACTTAGTGCTCTATCAGTAGATAAGTGCCAGTTATTTGGCATACCTGGTCTATTAATCGGTAAATTATCTGTATGTCCTTCAATTATAATATCATTATCTACCTTTGCTATTAGGTCACTTATCTTATCTAATACAGTTTTACTCTCTGGTCTTAGCTCAGCCTTTCCAGTGTCAAAAAGCACTGAATCTTTCATCTGTATATTAATTCCTCTTACATCATTATATACTTGAACATCTTCTTCTAAATTCTTTTCTTTAATGTAAGTTACAACATCCTCTAAAATTTCTAAATTTTCATTTTCCTGAGCATCCTCTGCTGTAATTTGTGGTTTTCCAACTATAGGTACATCACCACTACTAACATTAAATTCAAGCATAGAAGTATCAGCCTTACCATTAAAAGCGCTATGCATTGCCGTAGCTATCTGTTGAAACTTTTGTGCGTCTACAGTTGATAATGAATAAAGTAAAACAAAGAAAGTTAATAGCAAAGTAACAGTATCTGCATAAGTAGCTAACCAACCATCGGTCTTTATCTCTCTCTTAGCCATAATTACTCACCTACTCTCCTTGATTAAAACTGCTTAAATACTTTACTCTATCCTCTGGCGATAAATATACTATCATTTTATCTTCAATTACCCTTGGGTTTACACCTGACTGTATAGAAAGTACTCCTTCTATCATCATTTCCATTTGGCTCACTTCCTGAGCTGTTTTATAGTTTAGTTTTCCTGCTATAGGAAGTACAACTAAGTTTGCAAGCATTGAACCATAAAAAGTTGTAATAAGTGCCTTACCCATTCCTGATGCTAAGTTATCCGCATCTGATAAGTTAGCAAGCATCTGTATAAGTCCAATTAATGTTCCGATCATACCCATTGCTGGAGCATATGCTCCCCAAGTTGTAAACATAGATGCTGCATCTTCATGTCTTTTTTCTAGCTCTCTAATTTCTAAAGTCATTATTTCTCTTATAGATTCAGGTTCAATACCATCAACTATCATATTCAAACCTTTTTTAACAAATTCATTATTAATCTCTTGTATATCCTCTTCTAAAGAAAGTAGTCCATCTCTTCTAGCCTTTTTGGATAAGCTAACAAATAGTGTAATATTGTCTATCTTAGATGTTGTATCTTCTTTAAAGGCCTGTGCTGCAACTTTAATAAATCTTTTAATTTCATTAAAAGGATAGGACATTAAAAGTGCTCCAAAAGAGCCTCCTACTGTTATAGCTAAGGATGGTACATCAAAGAATAACTTTAACGATCCTCCACTTATCATTCCATAAAATACAAGAACAATTGCAATCACAAAACCTATAGCTGTTAACATATCATTCTTCTTCATTGCTTTCCTCCAACTGTACATTTGCCCAGTATTTTCGCTTAAACTCTATAACCTTATCAACTATTTCTTTAGAACTTTCTTTAACTAAATACTTTCTTCCGTTGATTAAAGTAATTACCGTCTCTGGGATTTCTTCAATTTTCTCAATGTGATTACTGTTAAGAATAAATCTATTTCCATTCAAGGGATTAACCTCTATCATCTTCTCCTATACCTCCTATGATATAGTAGATTTACTTAAGCTAAGAACAACATAATTATTCTCCTCAGCCTAAGTAAAATACCATTCATTTATCCAATGATTATCTCTTTAAGTTTACAAGCTCTTGTAATATTTCATCAGCAGTTGTGATAATTTTACCACAAGCTTGGAAAGAACGTGTTGCTACTATCATATCTGTAAATTGAGCAGATAAGTCAACATTTGACATTTCCAGGAATCCATTCTTAACCTGTCCATATCCTTTTCCATTGTCTACCCTTCCAGCTGGTAATCCTGCTACTGTATCATATTTTCCAACTCTCACTAGTGCATTACCTGAGTTTGCTGAAGGAGTATATAAGTTATTTCCTGTTTGCTCAAGTCCTTCATTATTATTAAAAGATGCCATGGCAACTTGTCCAAGTATAGTAGTACTACTATCAGCGAGTGTAGCCTTAATTAATCCATCATTTTCTATAGTGAAACCTGTAACTTTAATTTCAGTATCTTCTAAAACTCCAGTATCTTTATTAAGTACAGGCTTAGTTACTACTTCTGGTATTATTAATGGTCTTAACTCTCCTTGATTAGCATTTAAATTTGGTGATTCACCATCTACGTACTGCGCTACAGTTTTACCGCTTTCAAATTTTGGTGACTCACCTGTTGGCATTGCAGCAGTAGGTGGAGTAGTTGTAGTATCTCCTGGCTTTCCAGGATATGAAATAGCATATCCCATAACTCTATAACCATTAGCAGTTACAAGATTTCCTTGATTGTCTACTTTAAAAGCACCATCCCTTGTAAAGAAATTCTCAAGAGTTTTAGATGACATATTTTGCTTTTGATCAACTTCTATTGTTCCACTTTCAGGTCCCTTAGCTACTATGAAATAACCTGTTCCATCTATAGCTACGTCATAAGGTCTTCCTGTTGGTTGCAAACTTCCTTGTTTCATATTTGTAACTATACTTTGTATAGAAACTCCCATACCAACTCTAGAAGGGTTAACTCCTCCAAGGTTTAACCCTGGTCCTGATGCACCTCTATAGCTTTGATACATGCTATCTTGAAAATTAACTGAAGATGATTTAAAAGAAGTTGTTCCTGAGTTTGCCACATTATTTCCTATTACATCTAACTTTTTTTGATTAGCCCCTAAACCAGATATTCCTGAATACATTGAATTTAACATATGTAATATTCCCCCGCTTCTTAATAAATTTATTTAATATTTTATTCTAATTTTTCACTGAAGTAACTAAATTGAATAGATACTCTTTTACTTCTGTTTTACCGTCTACTTGGACTTCAACTTTTAATTTAATTCCATCTCCATCTCTGTAAACTTCTACTACTTTTCCATCAATAGTCTTCTCTTTTTCTCCTTCACCACTAGGAGTATCTTTTATCGTAACATTTTTTCCTATTAAAGTAGTGGCGTTAGAGAATGTTAAATTATCCATGTTAGGATCTCCAGAATCAAGAACATCTGTTACTTGACTATAATTATAGTCTGTTACCTTACCATCCACTCCTTCTACTGTTACAAATACATCACCTGCATGTTTATATACAGCTCTTACTATTCCACACTTTGCTACTCCATTAGAATCTACAACATCTACAGCCACAAACTTTCCTGTTAAATTTTGTGCCGCAGAAAGAGTCATTGTGTTATTTAATGAACTCATTTGCTCAAGAGTTGTAAATTGTGCTAACTGCGCTATATATGCACTAGTATCTTGTGATTTTGTCGGATCTTGGTTAGAAAGCTCTGCAGCTAAAATCTTAAAAAAAGCATTCTTATCAAGGTCTGATCCTGGTTTTACAATTGGAGTACCATTTGCTGTTGCATTTCCAAGAATTCCAGATGTAGTTGATCTATTATCCACCGATACTGCCATTTTCTCATCCCCCTATACTAATAAATCTATTTCATTGTGGCCAGTACTACTAGATTCTGATATACCATCCTCTTCGCCAATACTCACCCCAGATATTTTATGACTATCTTCATTTCCATTTTTACCGCCATCTTCATAAGCTTTTCCCTGCCTATTTTCACGTGCAAAATGTGTTGTGTCCTCTTCATATAGTCCAATATCTACTGATTCTATTTTTATGTTATTTCCACTTAACTTTTCATTTATATCTTTAAGTCCTAGAGATAATATCTCTGCAGCTTCCTTTGATGTAGTTTTAATCATAGCCTTCAATGCACCTTGCTCCATGCTTACAGATATAGAAACCTCCCCTAATTCTTTTGGATAAATCTTTACAGTTAAGTCTTTAACTCCATTCTTATCCATATAGGATAGTGCCTTTATTATGTCATTATTTAAATTACTCTTGGTAATAGCTACAGGCTTTTCACCAGATATTTCTCCACCCTCTAACACACTATTATCAAAGAATGACATAAAATCAGTGGCTCTTCTAACCTTCGAATCATTCTCATCACCATTGAGTACTTTGTTTAAAATAGCTGTTTCATTTGAAAACTTACTATCTTTGCTATTACTTTCTTTCTCATCTGTAGTCGCAGCTATTACACTACTTTTATCTGTCACTTCAGCTTCCATTAATACCCTTGTAGGTATATTTAAAGAATCGTCCCCATTATTATCATCATTCATTAAAACTATTTCCTGCAGCTGCCTTATTATGTCATCCGATTCTATACCCTTCTCAGATGTTAATAATTTCATAAGAACTTCCTTATTATCTTTCAGTTCTGTAAAATCTTCATTAATCAAAGTCAATAGTTCTATAAACTTATTTTTGGCATCACTATTTGAGGATACTTCATTTAACAATTCTAATAAATTATTTGTATTCTCTTGGCTTCCTAAAAGCTCTAATAAAGATTGAATTTTCCCTTCAGCTTCAGCTCCACTAATAAAATCAGATGAACTTAATTGATTATCAGCATTATTCTTTTTATTCAAAATATCTATAATATAATTTATTAGTGACTGAATATCTTCTGAAGTTTTATTTGATTCTTCATTCTGATCAGCTTTATTAGAGTTCATTTTATGTTTTTTAGAAGCTACTGATTTAGTTTCAGCTTTACACTTTTCATTACTTTTACTGTAATTTTTAAGTTCTTTTGAGAATTCATCATTAAAATATTTATTGTCGTTTATCTTTGTATTGCTTCCCTCGGAATTTTTAACTTTTTCTCCAATATTACTTCCTTTATATAGTGCATTACCAACACTAAACTGCGTCATTTCCATCAAATTTATCGCCTCCCACCTTCACGTAAAAATCCATATAGTGCAAATTCATCATTTTGAATTTGTTCTATTCTATTCTCTTCCTTTATAAACTTCTCTTTATCTTTTTCTTTTAATATACTCACTATTTTTTTATTTACTTGAGCTGTAACCAATTCTTTTCGTGTACTTTCTACCTTTGCTTCATCAGTTTTAAGTTTTTCTTTTGTAATTCCAATAGTACTGTTTAATAGATTTAAATAGTGATGCTGAATTTTTCTTTCCGTAGTGTTCATATCATTGGTAACTATTGAATATTTTTCAAAGCTATCCTCTAAATCCTTAAGTTCAGCTTCCACTTTGTTTTTATTTCTTAAGGCCTCCATAAAAACAATTTTTTTGCCTTCTTCTTCCTGTTCTCTTATATCTAATAGCCGTTGCAATTTAAACTTATAGTTTTGCCCCAAAGTCTACACCACCTTTATTTAAACATATTGATAAGCATATCTTTACTTTCTTCAAATTCACAAGCTTCTTTTATTCCTTGAGTCAAAAATTCATTTATACTATCAATATACTCAATAGCCATATCTATTTTTGAATTGCTACCCTTTACATAAGCTCCCAGATTTATTAAGTCCTCAGCTTCTTTGTAAGATGCCATTAAATCTCTAGCAAGGGATGTTGCTTTTATATGAGTTTTCTCTGCAATTTCTGGCATAAGTCTAGATATACTTTTAAGTACGTCAATGGCCGGATAGTGGTTTTTAGTAGCTAGATCACGACTTAACACAATATGTCCATCTAAAATACCTCTTACAGCATCAGCAATTGGTTCATTAAAGTCATCTCCATCAACTAGTACAGTATAAAAAGCTGTAATTGATCCTTTGTCAGACATACCACTACGTTCAAGAAGTTTTGGTAGCATGGCAAAAACTGAAGGAGTATACCCTTTGGTAGCTGGAGGCTCACCTATAGCAAGTCCTATTTCTCTTTGTGCCATAGCAAAACGTGTTACTGAGTCCATCATAAGAATAACCTTTAGGCCCTTATCCCTAAAATATTCTGCAATGGCAGTAGCTGTAAATGCCCCTTTTAGTCTTACAAGAGCTGGCTGATCAGAAGTAGCACATACTACTACAGATTTCTTTAAACCTTCTGGCCCTAAATCTTTTTCTATAAAATCTAAAACCTCTCTTCCCCTTTCACCTATAAGGGATATAACATTTACATCAGCTTTCGCCTCCCTAGCAATCATTCCAAGGGTAGTACTTTTTCCTACCCCTGAACCAGCAAATATACCAATTCTTTGGCCTTCACCACAAGTAAGAAATCCATCAATTGCTCTTACTCCTGTTGGAAGAATTTCTTTTATTCTTCTTCTTTTCAATGGATCTGGCGGCATAGCTTCTAATGGGTAATTTTTATAAAGGGTTAAGCCTTTTTCATCTAAGGGATTACCAATTCCATCTAATACTCTTCCTAAAAGCTCATCTGAGCACTTTATACTTAGTTGCTTTCCTGTTCTCTCTACTCTACATCCAGGTGATATACCTATTAGATTTCCAAGTGGCATAAGAATTAAATTATTATCCTTAAAACCTACTACTTCACTAACTATAGAATTGTTTTCTTCATTGTATATATAGAAAATCTCTCCTACAAATCCCTTAACTCCTTTTACTTCAATGGTAAGCCCTATTATATTCTTAACTACTCCCTCCATATGATTAAAATTTGTTTTATTGATATTTTTTTCAATGCCTTCTTTATTTAAATTAATCATAATACCATATTCCTCTATGCTTCCATGAGAATTTCCCTTAGTTTCTCTATACTTTTCTCAATAGTAAAGGTGGTTTTCCCATCATCTTTATCAACAACTAGGGTACCATATTCCAAATAATTATCTTGTAAAACTACTATTTCTCCCCTAATGCCTATACTATGCTTGAACTCCTCTATTTTAGTTTTTACTTCTTCTAGATAATTAGGTGATACCCTTATAATTATCATTTTGGCGTTTCTCTCTTCAGATAGAATATTGAATAGCAATTCATTAAGTGCTTCTTTACTCTCAAATTCTTTTTTAAGCATATTTTCTACGGCATGCACAATAATTTCTCTAATATCCATTTCCTTAGATTTAAGAAATTTATCATACTCTTCCTTAGCTTGATATAGAATAAAATTTGCATTTTCAATTATTCCTTCGCCCTTTTTTACGCCTTCATCATAAGCCGTATCATAACCTTCTCTATAGCCAATACTTTGTCCTTCTTCATACCCCTTATTGAATCCATCTTCTTTAGCTTGATATATAATTTCATCTACTTTACACTTTGCATTAGAAATAATATCCTCTGCCTCTCTATGAGCATTTTCAATCATTTCTTCTGTCTTTTTCTTTAGCTTTAAGTACTCCTCCATATTCATAGGCTGAGTATTCTCTGTATTGAGTATGTCTTCTATTATTGGAGCTGGTTCTATATAAAATTCTGTATCTATTGCCTTAATTCCACTTTCACATACGTTAATACTTTTGATTATCTTATAAGATGAGTGCATAGTCTCCACCTCTTGCAATTGTTATTTCCCCAGCTTCATCTAATCTTCTAATTAATGCAACAATTTTTTGTTGTGCTTTTTCAACATCCACAAGTCTTACAGGTCCTAAGAATTCCATATCTTCTTTCAATGTAAGTGCTGCACGTTTTGAAAGGTTTCTTGATATAGTCTCTATTACTTCTTCTGAAGTACCCTTTAGAGCCATACATAATTCCCTATTATCAACCTCACGTAAAATTCTTTGTATTTCCACATCATTAATAGTGATAATATCTTCAAAGACAAACATAGATTCCTTAACTTTTTCTGCAAGTTCCATATCTTCTCTTTCAAGACCTTCTGTAATATTTTTCTCTGTAGTCCTATCAACTTGATTAAGTATATTAACTAAAGATTGAACTCCTCCTATAACACTACTTTCATTACTAACCACTGAGGATAGCTTACTATTTAATACTTCTTCAATTTCCTTTACTACTACTGGATATATATTGTTCATAGTAGCAATTCTAAATGAAACTTCACTTTGTAATTCAGAAGGAAGAGCGGACATTATTTGCCCTGCCTTATCAGGCTGCAAATGACATAAAATTAATGCTATAGTCTGAGGATGTTCCCCCAAAATTACATTCATAAGCTGAGTTGCATCGGCTTTCCTTGCAATAGAAAAAGGTCTAAATTGCTGTGAAAATTCTGTAACCATTTCTAAAATATCACTAGCCTTTTGAGATCCTAAAGCTTTAGATAAAACGCTTCTAGCATACTCCACTCCACCTTCAAGAATATAATCCTTAGCCTTATTTAATTCCATAAACTCATCTAAAACCACTTGTCTGTCTTCTGCTCTAACTGATGCCATATTGGCAATTTCGTAAGTTACCTTCTGTATATCTCTTTCATTTAATCTTTTTATTATTCCTGCAGATGCATCTGGTCCTAAAGAGATAAATAATATTGCTGCTTTTTGAATACCTGTAAATTTTTCTGCTCTAGCCATTACTATCTCCCTTCTTCTTCAGTCATCCATGATTTTAAAATATCAGCTACCTGTTCTGGTTTCTTTTCTGCATATTTTTTAACTTCTTTCATGACTTTTTCTCTTTCAGTTTCTGCTTCTAAATTTAAATCTTTATATAAATCTGCCACCGTTTCTAATGTTTGATCCCCCACAGTTACATCTAATCCTTCCACAGCTTCTTCTGACTCTTCATTCTCCTCTTTTTTCTTACTTATAAGTATAGAAATAAGTACAATAACAAGTATAAGTGCTATAACTGCTCCTATACCTAAAGCAATAAGCTTATTCCTTCTTGATTTTGCTTCTGCTTCTTTCATAGCCTTAATTTCTTCTTCAGCCTGAGTTTTATAATCATCATTAAAAGCTAAACTTTCAACTGAAATTCCATCACCTCGTTCTTCATTGAAACCAATGGCATCAGCAACTAAATTCTTTATAGTATTTTTAGTGGCATTATCTACATTTCCATTAACAACTACAGACGTAGTGATTCTTTTAACCTGGCCTGGTGATTTTATTACTGTTTCTTCAGTTTTAGAAGTATTATAATTCCTAGTTTCCTCCGAATATCCTGATTCTTTAGTATTATCTCCTGAATTTTGAGCATTAGTCATATTGTTATCTACAGGGCTCCCTGAAGTGTTTTCAGCATTCTTATTATTATCTTTAATAATATGCTCACTTACTACTGCTGAATCTTTCGGATTATATGTAACATTATTTTGTTTTACAGCATCAAAGTTAAGATCTACATTTACAGCTACTTTTACATTATCCTTATAGCTTGGCTCTAGGATATTTAAAATTTTCTTTTCATATTCCTTCTCAACTTTTTTGGTTGATGCTATTTGATTTTCTGTACTAGTAGATTGACTTTCATTTTCACTGTCAAATAATCCATCTGTTAGTAACTTCAAATCATCTGATACTATTGTAACGTCTTCCTTATTTAAGTTTTCTACGCTACCTGATACTAAGTGTACAATAGCTTTAACTTGTTCTTGTGAAAGTTCACTTCCTGGTACTAACTTCAATGTTACTGAAGCACTAGCAGGAGATGGCTTAGTCACAAAGGCTGAATTGTTAGGTAGAACTAAATTTACCTTTGCTGCCTCAA
This sequence comes from Clostridium sp. UBA1056, assembly GCA_002316385.1. Lineage (GTDB taxonomy): Bacteria > Bacillota > Clostridia > Clostridiales > Clostridiaceae > Clostridium_J. The sequence continues at coordinate 31,880 of DCDL01000061.1, read as the reverse complement.
CTTCCTCAAATCCTTTTATAGTTCTTTCTAATTCTCCAGAAAGTGCTCTTTGATACATTACCCTTGACTCTTCATCTGTAGAGCCTATCTTTCCTTGATCAAAAAGTTCAAATCCATGACTTCCTTCTGTTATTTGAACCTCTGATAGCATTTCTAGTCTCAATTTATCTACTTGAGATTCTTCAACGAAAATTGAATTTCCTTCTATTTTATATTTAGTTCCCTTCCCATCTAAATTGGCTATAATCTTTCCTGAGTCTTGGGAATCCATATTTGAAAATAAAACCGCATACTTTGGTTTAAGTGATACATATAGTAGTGTTCCTACAGCTAAAACTGTCACCACTGCAATAATCACTAAAGCTATCTTTCTAGTTTTCGACATGGAATTCCACTTATCTTTTATCTTCTTCATCAGCTCCGATAGCTTCTCCATCTAATCCTTACCTCCATTATACTTGCATATTATTAAATTCCTTATAAGCATCAACTAGCTTATTTCTTATCTGAATAGCAAGCTCTAAGGACATAGATGCTTGTTCTGTCGCTAACATTACTTCATGGATACTTTTTTCCCCTGCAATATATCCTTTTATGTTATTATCCGCCTCTACTTGCAAATTATTTACTTTTTGTAACCCTTCTTTCATAATATCTGAAAATCCAGCTCTATTTGAAGAGTCCTTCTCCTCAATATCCTTTTCTTTTAATCCATAAATTTCTTTTAGATCTTGTTGAAAAATTGTTGTGCTTGGTATGTAACTGTTTATCATAAATTATTACTCCTATTCTTTTATCTACCTATTTCTAAGGTTTTTAAAAACATACTTTTTTGTGCATTCATAGCATTTACATTTGCTTCGTAGGCTCTACTCGAAGCCATTAAATCTACCATTTCATTGGAAATATTCACATTAGGCATAGTCACAAACCCTTCTTCATCTGCATCAGGATGACTTGGGTTATAAACTTTAATAAGTTCTGACTTATCATCTACAACACCTACTGATTTAATTCCATTTAACTTATCTTTTGCCTTTCCATTACTACTGTTATATGCTTGTTCTAAGTTTTCTTGAAATACAGCTATTTTTCTTATATATGGTTTTCCATCCTTTCCTCTAGTAGTTCCTGCATTTACAATATTGGATGAAATCGTATCCATCCTTAATCTTTCAGCAGCAAGTCCACTAGATGAGATTCTCATCCCTCTAAATGCTTCCATTTTTAGTTTCCTCCTTTTATAACTCTATTTGTACTATTAATTTTTCCATTTACAAATCTAACTAAAGATTCATACATCATAGTATTAGAAGCTTGACTTGTCATTTCTGTCTCAATATCCACATTATTTCCATCTTCTCTCATAGACGTACTATTATCTCTTTTTATTTGCACTTCCTTGCTCCCAATTCCCATATGTTTCTCATTTGTAGTTTTCAAATTTCCACTTGCATTTGATTCTTTCATCACCTGCTCAAAGGGAACATAATGTCTCTTATAGTCTCTCATATTTACGTTTGCAATATTATTTGCAATAGCCTTATTAGCTTGTGTAGTTACATCCATAGCTCTTTTAAGCAAGCTATTTACTTCATTCTGTATCATATTTTACCTCCATGTTTCTATATATTATACATTTACTTTTAATAAGTAGACAGAAATTCTAAAATTCTTTTACTCTAAAATCCCTTCTTTTTTATTAATTCTGACTTTTTTCTATACATACCTGAATTTTATTTTTATTGATAATTATATATAAATTTAAATTTAATTAAAATATATAAACAAATTCTAAAGTTATGTATTGTATAATAATAAAAAGCTACTCAAAAGAGTAGCTTTTTATTACAATAAAAGTTTGAACAAAAATTTTGTTCACTTCTATAATATCAAAAACAAAGATATGTTTACTCTTTGGCAACTGGCTGGCATACTTTAAGCTTAGCCCCTATAGCTTTGCGTCACTAACTTTAGTTAGTTTTGCCTATTTAATTTTTATGTTCTTAATTATATACTATTTCTTCATTTTTTTCAACGTTTTTACACGAAATTACTTATTTTTTACTTATTATTCTATATATCCCTCAATATTTGTAGAATTTCCTGTGGAAGTTGATTAGCTTGAGCCATCATAGATAAACCTGATTCTACTAGCAATGAATTTTTAGAGTATTCAACCATTTCCAGTGCAATATCTGCTCCTGTAATGCTAGCTTCAGCTCCTTGAACTCTTATTATCATTGCCTCTGAAGAATCGTAAGTAGATTCCATTCTAACACATATAGCTCCATACTTATTTCTAGCTCCACTTACCATATCAATAGTCTGATCTATCTTAGCAAGCCCACTGCCTATATCAGAAGTGCTAATTTGACTTACTCCATTTGAGTCTACAAGTCCTAGCCCTTCAGCTGTAAGGTTATAAGTTGGTAGTTCTACTATACTTTCACTTGTTATCCCAATAAGCAAGCTTACTGTATCTCTAGAGCCATTATCCTCATTTAACATTTTTACTCCATTCATAGTACTACTATTTGCTGTGTAAGTTATATGATTAATCATCTCATCTATTTCGTTTTGAATAACTAACTTATCTCCGTCACCATTATTTCCACCGGCTTGTACTAGTAACTCTCTAATTCTTTGAAGTCCCTCAGTTATGGTTTGCATACTGCTATCTGTAGTTTGAATAAGGCTTGTACTATCTTGGATATTTCTACTAGCCATTTCAAGTCCCCTAATTTCAAGATTAAGTTTATCACTCTTTGCTTTAGCATTAGGATCATCCATATACTTATTTATCTTGTATCCTGAAGATATAGCTGAATAAGATTTTGATTGAACTTCTAGATTTTTCCTATACCCATCATATATCCTCATTGCCTGCATATTTCTATTTAGCCTCATATATATCACTCCTTATATAAATTTTAGTTTTACAATATTTATTTTTAACATTTACTTTTCCATTTCTAGCTTTCCTAGTAATACTCTCTCTTCTTTTATTATCGTAATAAATTATTTTTTATTTAATAAATTTTAATATTTATTACGATAATTTTAATATTTATTACTATAGATTGAATATATCTTTTAATGTACTTACTTCAGTTCCACTAATTTCAGCTCCAATACTACAATTAATGAATCTAATATGCGGATTATTCTCTATCTCTCTTTCAATTTTCCTTTTGAAATATAGATATTCATTATTAGTTTTTCTAATCTTTCCATCAACACATTTGACATCTTGAAATATACTTTTTTCACCAAATTGTACTTTATCTTCTTTTCCATAACTTTCTTCAAAGGTATAAGTATGGCTTTGACCTCCTATAAAGGCTAAATCTTGACCTACTAAAACTATATTTTTCGCTCCACCTTCTACTGCTATATCTATTGCAGCTAATGCTACTGTTTTACCAGTATTAATTATAATTCCACTATCATTAGATTCGTTATAAAAAATATACTTAGGTCCGTTATAATTGGATATAGCCCATCTAGATGCTGTACTTAGAAAACATAATGGTATGTTTAAATCTTCAAGGCCACGTATTTGATTATATACAATTTTTTGCCCATCTATGATGGTTACCATAGATGGATTTATATTATTTTTTATTAATGTTCTTAAAGCACTTCCTACAGAAAATATTTTAACTCTAGATTGGAGCTTAGCTAACTCTTCTAAATTCATATCTAAAGAAGGTCCAGCAGATACAATTATTACTGTTTCATCCTTAATATTCACTTGTTTGTAAAAGTCTAGTAAAGTTTTAAATTTAAATGATTCATTATGTTTTAAATTTTCATTCAATGTATCTCCAAATTTCTTTAAACCCTTTCGATTGTTAACATACTCCTCCAAAGAATTTTTTACATTCATAAATTTATTAGGTAATAACTTTACTGATGGAGAATATATAATTATATCTTTTGCCCATGATAAAGCATTTTTAAACTGTGTATAAAACTTTTCTTCTCCTAGCATTAGTATGCAGCGCTTATCTAGTTTTAAAGTTTTCATTACCCCTAACTCATCAGCTATTCTAATCACATGCTCATCAATATCAAATATATATATATGACAATCACTGGAAACCCTTTTTAATAATTCAATTATATGATATCCTAATCCTAAACCATAAATTAATACTTTTTTTTCATTGATAAATATTTCTTCATTGGCATCAATAAAATCCTTAGCTGCTTTTGAAGGATAATACTTACTGTGCATAAACATCCCGTCTACACTTAATGTATAATTATCTTCCCTGGATTTAACCAATTCTATTTTTCTGCACAATGTTTATAACACCTACCTAAATATATATTTTTAACAATATTCTCTACACCATTAGTAGATATAATATTTCTTTGATTTTTCATCATATCTATTCTTAAATCTTTATCATTAATTAGTGACAATGCTATTTCCTTAAACTCTTTATGATCTGTATATATCAAATCTTCGGTTCCTATTATTATTCCACGTCTATCCATTTCTCTACAGATTTGCCGCTGATTTTCAGCAACAACTATTCCTATAGTAGGTAAATTCATTGCTGCCAATTCATATATAGTAGATCCTGTAGTAGAAATAGCTATATCACACTTTTTCATCAATTCTGACATATTAGCATTTTTGTATAAGTTGATATATTCATATTTTTCTCTGATGCATTCAAGCTCTTCAACTAACTTTTCTTCAAAGGCATTACCTATAGCTAAATGAATAGGTATATTAAACTCTTTTACTACATTTAATAACTTTAAAGAAATATAATCTTTATCCATACCACCTACGGTTATAAATATATTTTCTACTTTTTCATTTATTTTTCTATGATATTTATTTCTAAATTCCTCTCTCAACATACAATATTCTGTTCCTAAAAGTAACTTAGTTTCTCTATTAGGATTAATATTATAATTTAAATCCTTTGCATTTATATTTTGATTTATAATACAATCAACATTTAGCTTGCATATGTTTATATCATCTATGTATACTGTATACTCAAATATAGCTGATATCTTATTAAAATAATCTTCATCCACATCATAGCTATCTGTTATGAGACAATCAATGTGATTATTTTCCTTTATAACTTTTATCTCTTCTAAAAGTTTTTTTCATTAACTACTATAGCCTTAAACCCTTCAGCTTTAATCTTATCTATACCAGGCTGAAAGGAATAACCATCTCCTTTTTTACATATAAATAAAACCTTATTGGATTTTGATAATTCCTTAGCTAGTACAAGACACCTCATTACATGTCCCATTCCTATTAAGCTTCCACCATCACAACGTATTGCAAAATTCATATTCTTCCTCTTTTATATACATTATTAAACTCACAAAATATTACTTTGTAAAATTAAAAGACATTGGTGTACCTTTTTTATAGTCATCTTTAAATCTTTGGTTTAATATTTTTTCTAAATACTTAGGTGATAATCCATATCCTGGTCTAACAGATCTAACATTCTCCTCTGTTATCCT
>DCDL01000061.1:0-26239 GCA_002316385.1 Clostridium sp. UBA1056 | reverse complement strand
GTTCGTTTCCAACACTCTTACACGCTTCAACTGCCTCTTCTATTTCTTCAATGGTTGCAATGCCTGTAGAAATTATCATGGGCTTACCTTTAGATGCAGCATATTTAATAAGAGGTATATCTGTTATTTCAAAGGATGCAATCTTATATGCAGGTACCTCTAATTCTTCTAAAAAATCTACTGCTGACTTATCAAAAGGAGTTGAAAAACATATTATATTTTCCTCTTTGGCTACATCCATAAGTTCTTTATGCCATTCCCATGGGGTATATGCCTCTTGATATAGTTTATGTAATGTCTTTCCATCCCAAATTGTTCCTTGCTTAATTTGAAAATACTCATTATCACAATCTAAAGTTATAGTATCAGCTGTGTAGGTTTGAAGCTTCACTGCATCTGCACCTACCCTTTTAGCTTCTTTTATCATTTTTTTGCAATTTCTATATCCTGATTATGATTAGCTGATATTTCAGCTATAATGAAGCTTTGTGATTCAGTTGAAATGATTTTATTATCTATATTTATACTTTTCATAGCTTCACTCCTTTAGCATATAAGCTAGCGTAAAATTTTTACACTAGCATTTATAAATCATTATTAAAAAAACTTATTCTATACAGATTCTATCATATTTATAATCTTTTTTTATATTTTCCCATTTATCTCTTGTAATTCCCATTGTTACTATATCAAAAAAGTCACCATTTTTATATATATGTTGCTTTAATGTTCCTTCAACTACTGAACCAAATTTTTCATGAATTGAAATAACCTTTTCATTAGATGTAAATACTTCACAGCATAATTTATTAAGGTTTAAATCATCAAATACATAATCATATATATTGCACTCAAGAAGTGTTGCTATACCTCTTCCTCTAAATGATGTATCTCCTATATAATACGCCCACGAACATCTCTTGTTTTTATAATCAATATCGCAAATACTTATTAATCCTATTTTTACTCCATCAAATTTTATTATCCAATACTTTACACTATCATTATCTTGTATAGAATAAAACCATTTGAGTTGAGTCTCCATTGTTAATACCGGATCAGTATACATATATCTTGTCACTTCAGGCTTCATTCTCCAAGTCATTATAAGCTCCAAGTCATCCTTATTTACTTTGATCAATTCTAATGCCATTATATTTCCCCTCCATTATTTAGGCGGAAGCACAATTGCTTCACCTACTATAACATCAATGTCTTTATCATTATAGCATCTCGTTTTAAGTGTTAACCTGTTTTTTTCAATATTTATACCTATTACCTCAACTTCTGCAGTTATAATATCATCTATTCTTACAGGCTTAAGAAACTTTAAGCTCTGCGAAAGATATATGGTTCAATAACCCGGAAATTTATTGCCTAATACACCTGAAATCAAACCCGATACCAATATTCCATGAACAATCCTACCATTAAATATCGTATTTTTTGCATATTCTTCATCCAAATGAACTGGATTGTCATCACCAGTCATTTCTGCAAATTTTTCTACATAACCACTAGTAATTTGCCTAGTAATTCTTGCACTATCTCCTATTTTAAATTCAGTGATTTTCATTTATAGATCCTCTCCAAGCGACAATTTATTTATATATATTTTATTCACCTAGCTTTTTCTGTTCTATATCATCATTTATATTTGCAATATGAGGGTTGCTATCTAAAAAATTCACAACATCCTCCAATAAAAAATATTTTTCATCTTTATATAATTCATTATATATCTCTTTTATTACCTTTAAATCTTCTTCTGTATCAAGAGTTATCCTATATTTTGAATAATCAACGTTATTTTTATAAGTGAAACACTTAAAGTTATTATTACAATCATATAAATATGGAGTTACATGCTCCCTTTCATAGTCTTTAGTTGCATTTTTATAAGCTATCTCTAATGCCTGAAGAGTAAATACTTCTACATCATATCCTCTTGGAAAAGTTCTCTCACTAGTATTATTTATGTAATCAAATTTATTTTCTTTAAATAATCTAACCATATTATCTATTATAGTATGGTCTATACACGGACAATCACTTGTTACTCTCACTACTATATCAGAATTGCTCTCCATAGCTGCATGATAATACCTTGATAAAACATCATTTTCAGATCCTCTAAAACATTTAACTCCTAGCCTCTTTGCTTCTTCTACAATCTTGTCATCTTGTGGCTCAACAGTAGTTGCAATAACTATTTCATCAATATTAGTCACTAATTTTAATCTTCTAACATCGTGCTCTAATACTGTTTTACCACATATATTTTTCAGAACCTTTCCTGGCAATCTTGAAGAACCAACCCTAGCCTGAATTATACATACTACTTTCATTTAATTACCTACTTTCTATAAGCATCAATGACTTTTCTTACTGCATTAATTACATCATCTATGTCTTCATCTAACATTGATGGAAATAATGGTAGTGTTATTATCCTATTATATATCTCTTCTGCAACTGGGCATATTCCTTTTTCATATCCTAAACTCTTATAGTAAGGATGCAGATATACAGGAATATAATGAACATTTACTCCTATATTTTCAGCTTGTAAAGCTTCAAAAATTTCTTTTCTTGTGCAAGTTAATTTTTCTAAGTTAAGTTTAATTAAATATATATGCCATCCAGAATTGGAGAAATCATCCTCATGTGGTATATGAATTTCTTCAATATTTTTGAAGGCTTCATTATACTTCTTAACGATCTCTTTTCTTCTATTGATAAACTTGTCAATCTTATTCATTTGACTAATACCTAAAGCACATTGGATATCAGTTATTCTATAATTATAACCTAAATCTATCTGTTCATAATACCATGGCCCGTCATATTCATTCATCATCTCTTTATCTCTAGTTATTCCATGACTTCTAAAGATATTCATCTTTTTATATAGCTCTTCATCATCAGTTACTACAATACCACCTTCTCCAGTAGTTATAGGTTTTACTGGATGAAAACTAAACTCTGTCATATGAGCTGTAACTCCAACTTTCTTATTCTTATATTCGCTTCCTAAGGCATGAGCTGCATCTTCAATAACTATTAAATTATTGTCTCTAGCAATTTTCATAATTTCATCAATATCAACAGTTTGGCCTGCCATATCTACTGGAATAATTGCCTTTGTTTTATTTGTTATTTTTCTTTTTAAATCCTCAATATCAATATTATAATTTTCATAATCTACATCCACAAACACCGGTGTCCCACCACAATAAAGAACACAGTTAGCAGATGCTGCAAAAGTTATTCCTGGAATTAGAACTTCATCACCTGGTCCTATTCCTGTTGCATAGCATGCCATATGCAGAGCTGCCGTTCCATTAGAAACTGCTACAGCATACTTTACTCCTACATACTCTGCAACTTTTTTCTCAAACTCACTAACTGAAGGCCCAGTAGTTAAGTATTCGCCCTTCAATACATTAATTACCATATCTATATCTTTATCATCTATAGTTTGTTTACCATAAGAAAGATATTCTTTCCTTACAGGAGCTCCTCCATTGATAGCCAATTCCATATTATATCACACTCCTATTCCCTCAATATAATTAAGTGACTTTTCCAAAATAAGCTAATCTAAATAAATATTGAATAAGCACTTATATTATTAACGCCCGGCCGTTACTCTTACTTCATATAATAGTTACTTTCTTATAACCTCTAAAGTAGGTATATTTTTTGTGTATTTACATATATATTTATATTCTATAGTTTCAATCTCACTTGTTATAAACATAGGTTCGTTTTTTCTATCTCTAGTTAAATCATATTTTTTCATTACGTATTCAAACATTTTAATGAAATCTGCATTTAATCCATGCTTTGTAGACTTAAAAATAATATTATCAACATTATTACTATTAACCAATTCTACTTTTCCTAAAGGTATGCTCTCAACAAACTTTCTTTTTATGGTATAATTAGTCATTTTATCATGCTCACCAATAAAAGAAATTATATTACAACCATTCTCAAATTGATTATAAATATTAGTAAGATAATATATTTCTTTATCAAAAATTATGTTTTTTATTATATAATCATTGTAAGTATTAAATGACCATTGTTTGTATTCAGTAACAGTAAATCTTTCATGATTTAAATAATAAGGGTACATATAGCTACTATTATCAATGATTCCCGAAAAAACATTAGGTGAAAATCCATTACATAGGTATGCAATATATGCACCATGAGATTGCCCGTATGCAATTATCTTATTTGAATTAAACTGCAATCCATTTTCCTTCAAAATCTCAGTTACTACAGATATAGCAGTTAAATTATCCATAGCTTGAATTAGTCCCATGTCATTAAAATCACTATAACTTTCCTCTGATTTCCTTTTATTATTAAATGATATTTTCTTTTTCTCACTAAATTCATCAATATATTTATTTGGAGAGCTTGCAATTTTACTTAATTCATCACTAGATAAATAAGATTTAAGAACTTCAGTATCAATAGTTAGATTTTTATCATCTTGCATATACTTATACCCAAAATAGTCACATTGAACAGTAACTAAATTAAAATTATCAGCAAATTGTTGTCTCATCTTTATATATATGTTTGATGTTGCACTTCCACCATAACCAGCAATAAATAACAAAATTCCTGTATCTTTATTTACTCCTTTATCAGGCTCACACATATATACTTTAAATTTTCTTTCCTTTGGTTCGTATAAACTAGGTTGTCCAAATACTTCTATATCATATGATTTAGCCATTTAAATACTCCTTAATACATCATATATTATACATAAATTTTAAATTTGTAGTTTTTCTATTTCACTCTTTAACCCGTCTACTGATAACCATTCTACATTACTTCCAGAATTATACTCAAACCCATTTTCTATTAACGTTCCTCCCTCTGCAAAATGACTATCCAAGTGCCACCAATCAAAGTTAGGATAAATAATATAATGATTTTCATATTCGTAAGTGTATCTAGAATCATCCTTAGTTATCATCACTTCATGAAGCTTTTCTCCTTCACGTATACCGACCTCTTTTAAAATAATATTTGGAGACATAGCTTTTGCCAAATCTGTTATTTTAAAAGAAGGTATTTTAGATATATAAGTTTCTCCTCCACGGCTTTCATTTAGTGCTTTAAACACTAATTCTACACCTTGCTCTAAAGTTATCCAAAATCTAGTCATTTCAAAATCAGTTATTGGAAGTTCATTATGTCCATTTTCAATAAGACCTTTAAAAAATGGTATAACTGAACCTCTGCTTCCTGCTACATTTCCATATCTAACCACAGAAAATATAGTTCCACCTTCTCCAGAATAAGCATTAGCTGATATAAATAATTTATCAGACACAAGTTTCGTACCACCATAAAGGTTAATTGGATTAACAGCTTTATCTGTAGATAATGCTACAACTTTCTTTACTTTTTTATCTATTGCAGCATCAGCTATATTTTGTGCTCCATTTATATTTGTTTTAATAGCCTCAAGGGGATTATATTCACAAGCTGGAACCTGCTTCATAGCAGCAGCATGTATAACATAATCTATCCCACTAAATGCCCTATATAATCTATCTTTATCTCTTACATCTCCTATAAAAAATCTCAGTTTATTAACCTTATCAGGATAACTTTCTGCAAACTCTTTTCTCATTAAATCTTGCTTAAATTCATCTCTTGAATAAATAACAATTTTTTTAGGATTATATCTGTCTAAAATCATCTTTGTAAACTTTTTACCAAAAGATCCTGTGCCTCCAGTAATTAATATAGCTTTATCATTTAACATTTTCATCATTCCAATCTTACGTTTATTATTTAAGTTTTTCTTTAATGTATAGCTGTATATCTTGTAATACTGATAATAATTCATAGTTTAACAAATCAGCCACTAATATATAGTCCTTATTTTCAAAAGACTCTATTATTTCTTCTAATTTTTCATATAATATATTTACTAAATCTAAATCTTCATTTTCATCTTTTGTCAGTACTAATACTTCAGTAACCCACTGAATTCCTTCACATATTGAAGGAATTAGTGAAAATCCTTCTGATTCATTTCCACTATATAGTAATTCAACAGAATGTTTTACTCCTGAAAACAGATTACTCATATATTCATTAGCCATTTCTAAAGTTTCTCTTTTTAATTCTACATTATTCATAAATAAATTCCTCCAATAATTAGTTTAGCATTTTTATTATCGTTACAAAATATAATTTCTTAATAAAAAAACAGCATGCAATCAAAAATGATTGCATACTATTTTACTTTAGATTACACAAACAATGTATTAATTAGTTATTTCTATATCAAGCTTATTTGATTGCTGTCCATCTGGATTTTTCACAACAAATTTGTACATACCTGGAGTTATATTAGCTGGTACACGTAACCTTATCCTTAGCTCACTATAGTACATTATAGGTGCTAAATCTGAATAAACTACATCTCCAGATGAATTTAATATATCAAATTTAATTCCAGGTGCAAATCCAGAGCCAAATAAATTTGTCAATCCATTTTTTGGTAAACTAGTAGCTGCAGCTGTCCCACTTGTTATAAATTTTTCTATAACTGGTGCTGGTACAGGTAGTGGTTCTAAATATTTATATCCATCCGTCTTAATTATAGTTTTACCATCACCATTGATAATTTTAACATCAACATTTCCAGGAATAGTTGATGCAGGTATTTTTACACGAATTCTAGTTGTACTATAATAAACAAGTTCACTTGCCTCTTCAGTACCAAAATACACTTTAAGCCCTGGTTGGAAATTTACTCCATTAATATAAACTAAATCTCCCCCAGTTATTAGCCCTTCCACAATAGAAAGACTAGTGATTTCGCCTTTTACTTCTAAATACTCGTACTTAATAGCATCTACAGAGGATTGTTTATCTGGATTTGTTACAACTACATTTGCCATCCCTACAGTTCCCTTTGGAACTTTAACTCTAATCCTAGTAGAATTATAAAAATAATCTACCGGTGCATTGATGTCTCCTATAGTTACTGTTAATCCCTTTACAAAGTTTTTACCTTCAATATAAAGTAAATCTCCACCTGTCTCATAACCTGACGTACTTGATAAAGTAGTTATCTCAGGTAGTGGTAGTGCTGGTGGTGTTATATATTCATAAGCTTCTGTAAGTTTTGCTTCTTCTCCATTATTATTAATTATTGTTACATCATACTTACCTGGATTAATATTAGCAGGAACTCTTACATTTATTCTAGTTGGTCCATAGAAGTTTAATAACTGGGCTTTATTTTCACCAATTTTCACTTGGAAATTGGTACCGTTAACGAACCTTTCACCTGTTATATATAATATTTCTCCACCTGCGGTACTTCCACTGTTTGATGAAATTCCAGTAATTTTCATCGGCTCTGGTGTTGGTGGTGTTAAATACTCATAACCTTCTGGTAAAGTAATTGTCTTTCCATCACCATTAATTATTGTTACATCATATTTACCTGGATTAACATTGGCAGGAACTCTCACATTTATTCTAGTTGATCCATAGAAATTTATTAACTGAGCTTTATTTCCACCAATACTCACTTGAAAATTTGTACCATTAACAAAATTTTCCCCTGTTATATATATTAATTCTCCACCTTCAATTTTACCTGAATTAGGAGATATACTTGTAATTTTGGGTTCTAAAATTACTGGAGGTAAATATTCATAAGCATCTTTTGCTACAGATTGTTTACCTGTAGTAGGATTAGTAACAGTCACGTCTACTATACCTTCGTTACCTGCTGGAACCTTCACTTTCAACTGTTTTTGAGAAAAAGAAATAACCTCTCCTCTGTTAGCTCCAAAAGTAATCTCTACGTCTTTTGGGAAATTTTCGCCATCAACTATTACTGTTTCCCCGCCTTCTATTTTACCAGAAGCTGGAGAAATGCTTGTTATTGTTGGTGTAGGATGTGGTATATACTCAAAAGCATCACTTAGAGTAGCTTTTTCACCATTAGGATTTTCTAGTATTACATCCACTAAACCATCTACATCCCTAGCTGGTGTATCCACCAAAATGCTCCCCTTATTATAATAGTTAATAATTTGGGCTTCTTTATCTCCAAAATAAACTTTGACTGCTGGATCTATATTTTTACCAGATATAGTTAACCTAGTACCACCTGCTTGTGGCCCTGATTTATATGATAAAGAATAGATCTCTAACTTTTCAATTATTTGTGGCTCATAAGTATATCCATCTTTTACAACTAATTTAGTTCCATCAGGATTTTCTAAAGTTACATCCACTAGACCTTCTTTAGTTGCTGCTGGTGCTTTAGCAATTACTTTACCTTTATTATAATAAAGTACACTATCACTATAAACATCACCAAACTTAACCTTCATTCCAGACATGAAATAATTTCCTTCTATAAATACACTCGTTCCTCCAACATATGGACCTACATTAGGTGACAATGATGTAACTACTGGCTCTGCATAATAAGCAAAATTTGCAGTTGCCTTTTGTAAATCATCATTAGTAACTGTAATTGTTGCATTACCCTGAACGCCTGGTGGTGTTGTTACAGTAATAGTATTACTATCAACTACAACTACATCAGTACATTTGGTAGCATTAAAGCTAACTGTAGCTCCTGGTCTAAAATGTTCACCTTTAATTGTAACTTTTTCTCCTCCTGCTGCTTGTCCTTTTTCATTTGTAACTGAAGTAATTATTGGTGCATGATATTTAACCTCTATTAAACTATTTGCTATATTGTAAGAGCGACTAGCACCTGCATAATCTTTATAAGTTATTTTAGATGACTCTGCAATATTATATTTTCCTGCTTTTTCTCCATCCTTTAATCTAACTTTATACTTCAGCTCTATAGTGTCTGCCTTTAACTCTAACATATTCCATGTCAAAGTATTTCCTTCAACTTTAGGTTTAGGTATATTATTTTCATAAGAACCTGGCACTATTTCAAACTGTGGTGAAACAGTTTCTTTAATTTCTACATCATAAGCACTAGAAATTCCTATTTCTTTAACTATACGTCTATATATATCTATTAATCCAACTGACCCTAACACAAAATTATGATGCTTAGCAGTAGTCGCCATGTCTCTCAACAATAAATTAGGTGCACTAGTATCTGCATTTTCACCTGGTGCAAGTAAAGCTACTGTATAAATTACAATCCCTGCTTGTTTTGCTTCTTCAGCTGCTTTTAGGGCATCTTCTTTACTATCAGCTTGACCATCAGTTAGTAATACTATTACCGGCTGTGCTTCTTCCCTACCACTTTCAAGAAGTTTCATTGCTTCTCTAATAGCATATCCTGTTTGAGTTCCACCATCACATGTTATACTATCAATATGATTTTTTAATACAGTTGCATCATTGGTTATAGGTGAGGTTCTAGTAACGTTTTGTGAACTAAAATCAACCACTCCTGCATTATGACTATTAAAATCAATCAAATCAATAAATTCTTTTGCTGACTCCTTCATTGCTCCAAATCTGTTGTCACTCCTCATACTTCCTGATTTATCTAGAACTAAGACAACATCATTGGGTTTAACAACATTTACAGGAGGTGTTCCTGTAACTTTTAAGTTAACCTCCACTTCTTTATCTGGAGTAATTACCTTAGGATTTACTTCTCTCGCTGCAGTTACATAATCAGTTGCCGCATAAGCTTCAATCCCGAAATTGTTCAGAAATAAGCTAAATAGCATTACTATAGCTAAAATTCCACTTATTTTTTTTTTCATAATCCTTCCTCCTTAATATATATTAGAATAAACAGAGTTCTTTGCTTCAGATTGGTTTTTTTACTCCCACTGAAGCTTAGAAATCGTTATCCAGTGTCGTAGCCGCCCCTTACTCCCACTTTGAAGAAACGCAGAGAGCCCAAATCTCTGATNNCGGGTAGTCATCGGATAAAAATTATTCTTATGTTTCTATTATCGTATGAATAAAATATATCTTTACATATTTAAAAGATATGTATATACAATTACATATCCTTTAAATATAGAGTAATACATACTTATTTATCCATAAATATTTATATATTAATGCTAGATTCATCTAAAGAAGTTGTTATTTCCTCCAAAATTTTCTTAAGTTCTTTTAAATACTCTTTATATCCACAAGAAACTTTTTTTGCATAATTTAATGAATCTCTTGAATCTTCTACAGAAAATTCAAAATATGAATCTGCATTTATTAAAAATCCGCTTATAAAGTAATCGAAAATAAATAATTCTTTATATCCATTTATCCTCTCATTAACCTTCTTTATAAAGAGTAAGTTTTCTTTAATTTTCTTTTCAGAACTTAAACTTAGATTTTTTTCACATTTATAAATAGATTTATCTATATCTAAGATAAACTCTTTCATTTTACATTTAAATTCCTCTTTAAATTTATTGAAATTAAAACTCATCTTTTCACTATCCTTAGGTAATTTAACTTTTGATATTTTCATAAAATTATTTTCTTCAAAAACTTCTTCCAGCTCTTTAAATACAGTTCCATTTATATTAGCACCATAGGAACTATTAATAAACTGTATATCCTTGATCCCTTTTACTTGTTTAATATAATCTTCTAGATAAATTCTAAAATGATTCAAAGAAAACTCTGTTAAAATATCTTTATCATAGACATCTTTAACATAAAAAGTTGAAGCTTTAGTTGGCTTTAAATCTATTTTATTTTCTGTAGAATTTGAATGGCTCTTATCAAAGGTATATGCTAAATCTTGTCCTAAAAATATTATAGACTCACATCCAAGTTTCACTGCCACATTTGTTTGTAAATGAGCAACAGATCCCCCTGAATAAAACTGACTGAGTTTATTTAATATTCTATCGCCTAAAAGTAAAGCTAATCCATTACTCCCAAAAAATCTATTTCCTTCAGTCAACTTTATCAATTTGTTGTTGGTGTTTTCTGTATATACTAAAGGTATCTTATAGGATAAATAATCCTTGACCATATCATAGACTACCTCTTGTGGGTCTATGGCACAAACAAAATCTGGTATTATACCATTTTCAATTAAAGGCTTTACAGTTCTATTTCCAGCAATAATAACACAATTATCAAGTTTATCCTTATACTTTAATAAGTCATTAATATTTTTATCTAAAGAAGGCCCTGCAGATATTACTAATGCCGTAGCTCCACGATAAATTCCCTCCCAATCCTTAAAGTTATAAGAGTTATTTATCTCTATTAAATTATTTATTATATTAAAAGTAGATTCCTTTTTAAGTTTATTTATAGTATTAATATTCAACTTTATATTTACAGTTAATTCATTTAATTCTTTTACAAATACCTCATACTCATCTTTAAAGGCTCTGCCATAATTTCCAAAGCAATGGAATATAATATTATTTATATTGTTAAGATCTATTAAATTTCTATTTATATATTTATCTATATCCCTTATAGAAACTATATTCAAATTTTTATATTTTCTATCTTTATATTTTTTAGCTATACTCTCTATTGGTTCAATTACTAAAACCTTATTATTATATGTAACTAATTTACTTAATTTTTCTAAATATTCACCGCTATCTAA
The DNA here is from genome assembly GCA_002316385.1 of Clostridium sp. UBA1056. Lineage (GTDB taxonomy): Bacteria > Bacillota > Clostridia > Clostridiales > Clostridiaceae > Clostridium_J. The sequence continues at coordinate 14,634 of DCDL01000061.1, read as the reverse complement.
GCCATATATGATAATTACTGTATTTTCATTAATATCTTGTAATTTACTAAAGAGCTGCTCCATAGTTCTTTCATAGTTATATTTACTTCCTAAAACTATAGTACTATTCCCTCTAATAATCTCATAGGTATTATAATTATCTTTACTTTTCACTAATCTAAGCTCATATTCATTTTTTTCACTCATATTTTCCTCACCTACTTAAAAATAGAACTCTGCAAATGCAGAGTCCTATTTTTACTTTAATTATCTTAATAATTGTAATACACCTTGTGGTTGTTGATTAGCTTGAGCAAGCATTGCTTGTGCAGCTTGTTGAAGAATGTTGTTTTTAGAAAATACCATCATCTCTTTAGCCATGTCAACGTCTCTTATTCTTGATTCAGCTGCTGTTAAGTTCTCAGAGTTAACATTTAAGTTGTTAATTGTATGTTCTAATCTATTTTGATATGCTCCAAGATTAGCTCTGAAAGTACTTACAGTTGATAGTGCTGTATCTAAAGCACTTATAGCATTATTTGCACTATCAGTAGAACTAACACTTAAACCACCAATGTTTAATGTACCTGCATCTACAGCTGTTAAGTTTATAACTGTTATATCACTCTTGTTTGCTCCAGTTTGAATATTTAACGCTGATAAATTTCCATTTAATAATATTTGATTATTGAATGAAGTTTTTGTTGCTACTCTTGAAATTTCTGAAGCTAATTGGTTTATTTCTGTTTGGATAGCAGCTCTATCAGCTGTAACGTTAGTATCATTTGATGCTTGAACTGAAAGCTCTCTCATTCTTTGAAGAATTGCGTGAGTTTCATTCAAACCACCCTCTGCAGTTTGTATTAATGATATACCATCTTGTGAGTTTCTTGCTGCTTGATCTAAACCTCTGATTTGAGCTCTCATTTTTTCAGAAATAGCTAATCCTGCTGCATCATCTCCAGCTCTGTTAATTCTTAAACCTGAAGATAATTTTTCCATAGACTTTCCAGCAGTAGTTGTGTTTAAAGCCATGTTTCTGTGTGCATTTAATGCATTCATGTTGTGATTGATAATCATAATAAAATTCCTCCTTGAAATTCAATTGGCATCCTTGCCTTTATTTTAAACAAGTCCATTATATTGTTCTAATGAACTCATCTAATTTATTTATCGCTACATATTTAAAAGACTTTAGCTTTTTTTAAAACTTTTTTGAAAAATTTTTAAATTTTTACTTATATTTTTTGAGAAAAATATATTCCCTTTTCACCATCATTAGAATAAACGCAACTTACTCTTTTCCCTTGATTTAGTCTTCTTATTTCGTTTTTTATAGACACTTTTTTCTCTTCCATCAATGAATATACTTTTTCATGAAGTTCTTGTATTTCTAATTCCTTAATCCACTTTCCACCTTGGACTCTATCCACATCTATCATTTTATCTAAAACTTTCTGTCTTTCTTCTAAAGCATATTCCAACTCTTCTATTTTATCTTCTTCTAATAATTTCTCTATCTCTAGAGTAATTTCACGATATTGTAAGAAAAGTTCTTTTTCATTTTTCATTATTTTCCTCCACCAAATTGTTGAGAGAACCAAGCTTGTTGTGAATTATATCCATTCATAGCTTTTTCTAATGCTGCGAATTTGATATAGTATGCCTCTTCCTTTGTTTTTAACATTTTTTCGAATGCACTTATTTCTTTTTCTTTTTTCAGAATAGACTTATATAAATCATTGTCATATTCTCTTCTACCTTCAAGACCAGCTTTAGTCAATAACTTTGATGTAGGTTTTACAGCTGCATCATTAAATATATCCTTTAACCTCTGCATTACACCTGTATTCTTATATTTCTCATTCCCTTTTAATGCTGGATCAGCCATTGTAGTAAATATTTTTAACACTTCATTTGAATCATCTGATAGTGCCTTAGAAAGCTTAGTTTCATCTACTTCCAACTGTCCTGCTTTAGCACTGTAATCTTTACTAAAAGTAATTCCTATGCTACTTAAGGTTTTACCATCTACTGGAATTAAAAAAGCTTGTCTTAAATCAGCATCTAATCTTCTTAAAATATCATCATTTTTTAATAATCCCTGTTTTGTTTTTTCATTCCAGAGTTTTATTTCTTCCTCTGACATTTCTTTTTTCTGTGAATCTGTAAGTGGCTTATAAGTGTATTGCTTTTTCTCATTAACTAAACCATGGACCTTTGCTATTAATTTATTATAATCCTCTACAAAGGCTTTAATATTTTTTATAAATTCTGTATTATCTTCCTTACCACTAATAAGCGCATCTCCATTAGTTTTATCTGTTATTGTAAATTTAACATTATCTACAATAAACACGTTCTTCCCTTTTGAAATACTTGCTATATCTTTAGTGTTACCATAGGTATCTGATATAGTACCTTGAATATCTGTTCCAGTGCTCTTCCAAAGAGGATTTTCAATTTTACCATTAGTCTGTCCATCTACTGAAGTTCCACATGCTATTTCAGTACTATTATCTATTACCTTAATTTCTTGAGTAGCTCCTACCTTCTTTGTTTTAAATTCAACATTTTTTAAAGGATCAATTTTTACATTTAATAAATCTCCTAATGTATCATTAATCTTCTTTTCTACTTCTGCATCAGGTACTGTAGTTAAATCTAATTTTACCAGCTTTCCATTAACCATGAATGTTGTAATTTTACCTTTTAGCTCATCTAATCTCATTGATACTATGGCTTCCTCAGTATCAGTTCCTAAATCTGACAATGCTTGATCGTTTATCGTTGCAGAAATTTTACTTCCATCTCCTTTAGAAGATGTTTTAATAGTAATGTTACCACCATTATCTACTTCTGCAAGGCCTAAAGTACCAATAGATTTATTTATTCTCTCAATGATCTCATCATTACTTAATCCACTCGTAGATGTTAAATCCACAGTTTTTATAGTTCCATTTATATTTATACCAAAAATTTTATCTTTAATATTAGAAACATTGATTCCAGATATTGAAGCAGCTGTTTTATCACCAAACTCTACAATTTGTAAAGCCTCATTAGCTCCAGCACCTTTACTTTCTATAACTATTTTACCACTTAATGTACTTTCTGAGGCTCTTGTATCCACTCCTGCTCTTCTAAAGGCCTCATTAATTTTTTTAACTATACTAGCAGAATTTGTATCACCGCTAAGATCTACTTCTACAGCTTTCCCATTAACAAGAATATCAAACTTTTTATTTCCTAAATTTGCTGCAGTTTCAGTTATTTGGGCTGGTTTTGCTACTTCTGTAACATTAACTTTATAGTTTCCAACTTTAGCACCAGCTAATCCTTCTGCAGAAACTGCCAAATCATTAGAACTTTTAAATAATGAGGTTTTATAATTACTACTTAACATTAAGTTACTAGTAGAGTTGACATCCATATACTTGCCGTATAAAACATTTATATCCTTTGCTACATCTCTGTATAACTGTTGTTTAAGTAAAATAATATCTTTATCTTGTTTTGCACTATCTACCCTTTTTTGATATGGTGTAAGCATTTGTTTTATCATATTTTCTGTATCTAGTCCTGTTGCAAGTCCTGTTGTTCTCACAAAATCATCTCCTTCTATAATCTTTAACTTATTCTAGCTGCCTTATATACTTCATTCCACATATCTCTTATTTCCTCTATAAGTGGAATAATTTCATCCATAATGTTTATATCCTTTTTTATATTTGCCTGTACTAATTTGTCAATTATAAATTTGTAGATACTGATAACATTTAATCCCCAGTCACCGCTATGATTTAAGTCTAAGCTTATCATTAATTCATAAAATATATTTTGTGTTTTAATAATATTTTCATGAGCACCTTTAATATCTTTATCTAATATAGCTTGTCTACCCATTTTAGAAAATTTTACAGCCCCATCTAAAATTATAAGAAGTAATTGATCTTTAGACGCATAGTTTACACTATTATTTTTATAAGTATTATATGCATTATTGTTATACATAAAAATTTCCTCCCCAGTTAAAATATTTAATTACGCCTGCTTATTAACTAAAATTCCAGCCATTTCGCATATGCTTGCTACTACATCAAGAATTTTTCTAGGAGGTACTTCGAATATAACTTCTTGAGTATATTTATCAACAACTTTAAGCATCACTTGATTAAACTTACTATGAACTTCGTACTCTACAACGGTATTTTCATGGTCTAGTATTTTCTTTACTTTATTCATAGACCTAGTAATTTCATCTATCTCAGCTTTGGAAAAATAATCATTATTAATTGAAACTTCTTCTGTATTTTTCATATTTCCTTGTGTCATGTTAAAAAATTCTTTACCTTCAATAAAATTTTGTCTGCTGTTATCTACATTTATACCATTAATGAACATAAGTTTCCTCCAAACTCTAACATTTATATAACTTTTAATATACGTACCTCTTAAATTAATATCTTATTCTAATTAAATATCTTGCTTTTCAACCTATCAATTTAATTTTTATCCTTTAATGCATTTAACAACTCAATAGTGCTTTCTAAGGCTCTTTTATTTTCTTCTAATATTTCTTTATAAAGTTCACTTCTTAATATTTTTATATCCTTAGGTGCCTCAATAGCAATTTTTACAGTATTATCTTCTAATTTAACTATAGTTATTTCTATATCGTCACCTATTTTAATGCCTTCACCTTGTTTTCTTTTTACTACTAGCATAATATCACTCCTTATTCAACGAATGTTTAATGCTATATTTTTCTTCATCTAAAATAATTTGATACCCCAAATTATTTTTAAGATTCACTATAATAGGAGCTCTTAAATTAGTAGTAAATTTACTAACTTGATTATTTAAAGTTACAGTGCTTAGCACCAACACATCTTCTGCATTATCAATATTTAGCTCTTTTATTACATTATTAGATAAATCTATTTCATAATCACTCATTACATGAAAAGGACTAATTGTTACCATTCCTACATTTTTATCTTCTATGGAGTGAAGTATTTTAAATGGAGAATATTCATCTAGTTCCATCAATACAAATTTATTAAGGTTTTCAAACCCAGGTAATCCATGTTTAAAGATTATTACATCTTTCTCATCAAAATCTATAACTCCATTAATCTCCGTCTTAAATTTCAAATTCCTCACTCCTTATATTTTATCTAGCGCCTAACCACTATAAATTTAAATCACTCATAAAAATAATATATAGCAGTATAAATTCCATCTAATTTTTTATCTTATGAAATCTAATATAGTTGGCTGTAGCACCTTTGAACTAGTTTGAAGTGATGCCATATATACAGTTTGAGCTGCACCTATTTCCATAGCTTTTTTAACTACATCTACATCTTCATTATTTGATAATATTTCAGTTAAATTAAAATTTTCTGCTTCATTTAATTTCTTAGAACTATCCATTCTATTTTGCATAGTTCCTACCCTAGCTCTTACAGCAACGGTATTGTCAAGAACTTTTTGCATCTCTCCTAGATTTTTTTCTAGCAGTTGCTTTTGTCCTGCTGCTGAATTCAAATTATTTAGAATATCACTAAATACTGCTCCTACATCCATAGTTGAAGTGTTTCCTGATTCATCCTTATATGAAAACTCCAATAATTCAATAGCATTTGCAGTATATTCAACCTTTACCCCCAAGGAAATCTCAACCTCTAATGATTGATTTATAAGAGCTTTATCTCCATTAATAGCTATACTATTACTTCCTCCCGTTGAATCTATCTTTATTGGTTTTACCAGGCCATCTTTGCCACCAAATATATACTTTCCATCAAAAGTAGTATTTAAAACTTGTCCAAATTCTGCTACTCTCTCATTTATTTCTTCTTTTATTGCCAAAAATTCCTGTGTACCATAGGTAGCATTTCCTGCTGCAACTACAAGTTCGTTAATTCTTTGAACACATTTTGTCGTTTGATTAAGGGCAGTATCTGTAGTATCCGCCCAGTTGATAGCATCTTTAATATTCTTACTATACTGCTCGTTTGCATTTATCTGTGCATACAATTGCATAGAACGAGATGCCCTAAAAGGGTCATCTGATGGCTTTGAAAAAAGCTTACCCGTATTAGCTTGTCTTTGCAATTTATTTAAGATATTTAGGTTATTATCCATATCACCTAAAAAACTATTAACCATTACACCATGAGTTATTCTCATCTTTTAACCTCCTTATTTAGTTAAATTATCTAACTAAATTAATTACTACATCTAGTAATTGATCTACTGTAGTTATAACTTTTGAATTAGCTTGAAAAGCATGTTGAAATTGAACTAGATTTATTGCTTCTTCATCTAATGATACCCCCGAAATTGAAAGTCTTCTTTCCAAAAAGCCCTTTAGAGATTTGATCTGATTGTCTACAGTTTGTTTTGCTGTCTGACATTGAACCCCAACTCTGTTTATAGTATTTTTAAAATATCCTTCCAGCTTCGTTCCAGATGATACTTTTTTATATTCAGGAATATTTCCAGTTGTATCAAAATGTTCAGCAACAAAATCCCTATATTCATAAGGTGTCCCATCAGATTTTTTACCAGCTTCAAGAGATGATAAATTCATTGCAAAATCTCTTAATTTTACCATAGCAAGAGCTCTTGTATTATCGGTACTTCCTGATGTACTGCTTTCTCCTGTAGCAATGAGCATTACATTTTCTAGAATAGCACTATTAATAGATATATTTCCTGCATTTATTCCCTCGTAATCCATAGGAGAAACTCCTTTATCTGAGTTTACGAAGAATGGAACTTTTTCAGAATCAGCTATTCCTTCTGTGTGAATAGCATTTACTGAAAATGCTAAGGCTTTTGCCAAAGTGTTAATTTGATTTATATATTCGTCTACATCCTTGTAGATTTCTTGTAGTCCTCCTATTTTTCCTGATGGTGGACTAAATATTAGTGCATCTGCTTCAGCTTCAGTAGTTGGTATATCTATAGTACCATCCTCTTTAGTGACAATAACTCTTCCTTGCTTTAATTCTTCATACTGCTTTGCAGTTAATGCTATATTTTGTATTTCTACACTATTATTTTCTGAAGTTTTATCTCCATTTTTATAATACTTTATATTATAAGTTCCATTTCCATTATCTTTAATTTCATCTACAAAAGCTAATTTATTAATTTGATCCTCAGCTTTATTTCTAATAAGATTTATGGATGCTTCTCCTTCTGGAGTACACTTTATTCCATTAAGTGCTTGATTTCTTGTATCAATACCAAATTTCTCACTTAGTTCGTCTAAAAGCAGATCTCTACGATCTAACAAGTCATTTGGACTATTTCCAGTTACAGTTACTTCCATAATTTCTTTATTTATCGAATTTAAACGATCCAGAGTATTACTAATCTCAAATACGCTACTTTGTATTTCAGTAATTGCATTATCTTTAGTATTGTTTAACTTTCTATAGGTATTATTAAGTTCCGCTGCAAGAGTATTTGCTCTTTCAGCCGTTACCTTTCTCCCAGCATCTTGATTTTTACTAAGTTCATGCCAACCATCAAAAAATTGAGATATAAGTTCAGAAATTCCTTTGTCAGTAGGCTCATTTAATATTCCTTCTACCTCTGAAAGATAATCATATCTTATACCATAATCCCCCAAATTAGAATTTCCTTTTCTTATCTGATAATCAAGAAATTGATTTCTTGTTCTTTCTATAGCTATCATTGATACTCCTGTACCAACCTGACCTACTCCACCAACTACCGTTTGAGGTCTTGCAGTTTGTAGAATAAGATTTTGCCTTGAATATCCTTTAGTTTCAGCATTTGATATATTATGACTAGTTACATTTATATACTGTTGCTGTGCAAAGAGTCCAGTTTTAGATGTATTTAACGTTGCAAATAATCCTGACATATTAATTCTCCTTATCTTTTCATTTTTCCATAGCCATTATAGGTTAGATTTTCTTTTTTGGGACTTATCATATCTATTATCGAATTTGTATAGCTAAGATTTTGCCTTATTAAAAGTTCATTAGTTTCCTTTTGAGTTACTAGTAAGTTAAGTTCTTTTATTAACTTTTCATATATCATACTAAGTTCTTTATCATCCATGCTGTCTATTAACTTTGCCATAGATTGTTTCCCCACTAGAGCTCTTCTTATGCCTTCAGATCTTGCTAAATTCCTACTACATTCATCTATATCCTTAGTAATACTTTCTAGCTTAAATACATCTTGAAAAACTAATAAACTGTGCTGATCTTCCAAAACACTTAAAAGTTCCTTAATGGAATCAATTTCATCCTCTAATATACTTCTAAGCTGTTCCTTCATCTATTGTCCACCTTTCATTGATGTTAAAATAGCTTCAGCTAAAGTCTTTGAATCAACTTTATAGGTTCCCTCTAAAACCTTACTTTTAATCTTTTCTAATTCCTCTGCGCTTACACCAAGCTTTACATCTTCTATAATAATTTTATTTAAACTTCTTCCTAAAGAAGAAATTTCACAAGTATCTTTAGTATTCTCTTTACTTTCATTCATATTGTTCTTATTCAAACTATTTTCATTAGTTTTATAGTTATTTGAATATATACTCATATTTATATTACTAATTTTCATATTCTCCCTCCCTATCTAACTCTATCTAATTTTATAGTCGAATATATGGCTATAAAGTTTATAGTATTTCCCTTAAACTCTTGTAAAATTCTTATTAGGCATCTTAAAATAAATAATAAGTCAAAGATGGGAAGTATATTTTGAGGATGCCTAATTCTATATTTATAAACATATATCCAGAAAAGAGAAAAAGTCTTTACTTAGAAAGACTTTTTACTCTATCCTCTCCACTAGCTATTTCAGTAATTTTTACTCCGAAGTTTTCATCTACTACAACTACTTCCCCATAGCCAATTTTTTTTCCATTTACATATATATCTACTGGTTCTTCTGCTAATTTATTTAATTCAATTAGTGATCCCTTAGTAAGTGCCAATATATCTCTTATATTTTTCTTTGTTCTTCCTAATTCTACTGACAATTCTAAAGGAACATCCAGTATTAAATCTATATTTTTAGGCATTCCTGCACCTCTAATCTCTTCTAATTCTTTAAAAGCTACTTGCTTCACATTAACAGGTTCCTGATAACTTTGGCTCAAACCTTCCATATTGCCATTACCTTCCATACTATAATTATTTTCACTACCATAATATTCCTCAGAATATGACTGCACATCATTATGTTCATCATCTATAGAAATCTCTTTAGGAGCTTCTAAATTTGTAGGCTGAGATAACTCATTTACACTTTCATCTTGTGCTATAACTTTTTCATCCATTTTTTTATCTGCACCCATCATAATACTTACAATTTCTTTTGCTGTCTCAATTGGTAATACTTGAACAATATTACTATCAACTAAATCTCCTATAGTCATTTTAAAGGAAATATCTACAATCTGTTCTTCTAAAGTTATATCATTTGATATAACTTCTGAATATTCATCACATATTGAAGATATTGGTGGTGATATATTAACCTCACGATTAAGCATAGTTGCCATAGAAGTTGCAGCTGAACCAATCATTTGATTCATAGCTTCTTGGACAGCACTTATCTCTAATTCCGAAAGCTCCTTTGGTGGCTCTACAAGACCATTTCCACCCATCATTAAATTTGCTATAACCGCTGCATCCTCAATATTTATTACAAATAAGTTTCCTCCAACTATTCCACTTACAAATTGAACATCTAACACTACATTAGGTATCTTAAAGCCCTTTTTTAACTCATTTAATGTAGTAATATTTATAGTTGGTGTTGTAATATTTACAGGCTTTCCAACTACTGCTGAAAGCGCAGTAGCCGCTGTACTCATAGATATATTTCCTACTTCACCTAGTAAATCCTTTTCTACATCCGATAAATCTTCTATACGATTATTATCTGAAGTTTTATCGTCTCCATCAGTTAACAATGTATCTATTTCTTCTTGTGAAAGAAATGAATTATCCATCCTTCTCAACTCCTCTGTCTGTATATTCAATTATTTGGACTGCCTTATTCTTACCCTTTAACCCAGGTTTAGCTTTAAATAGAATCTCGTCTTCTACATAAATATCAACGGTACTATCATAGCTTTTATCTAGAGTGATAATATCTCCTGTAAATAAATTTAAGAAGTCATTTACGGAAATCTTTGTTTCTCCAAGGACTGCCTTCATTCCTACATCCGCGCTCTTTATTGTTCTGCTTATATTTTCTTTTATCTCTTCACCTTGTTCATTATCTAGTGTTGTAAACCAATTTTTAATTACTAGACTTTCTAAAACATTTTCTATACTAAGATATGGAATACATATGTTAATAAACAAACTAGTATTAAACATATCTACACTGAATGTTATTAATGCTACAGGCTCATTAGGAGCTAAAATCTGATTTAATGCTGGATTTGTTTCTATACTATCTAAAATTGGATCAACATCTATAACATCTTCCCATGCCAACTTTAACTTAGAAATCATATCCTCATTAATATGCTTAATAATGTTTTTTTCTATATCTGTAATCTCTTTAAATTTAGGCTTCTTAATTCCCTCTCCTCCAGCTAGAACATCATAGATTCTAAGAACAAACTCCTCATTAGTCTCTAATATTATCTGACCATCAAGGGGAGGCATTCTAAACAAACTAAGCACAGTGGTGCTTGGAATAGAATGTATAAACTCTTCATAGGTTATTTGTTCTACACTCTCTATCTTCACCTTAACATTCCTTCTAAGCTGCGCCGTTAGATAGTTAGATACTATTCTTGAATAATTATCATGGATAACTTCTATTGCTCTAATAACATCCTTAGAAAATTTCTGTGGTCTTCTAAAATCGTAATTTTTTATTTTAAAATGTTCTTCATCTTTTTCAATGTCACTTGGTTCTATATCACCAGAAGACAAGGCAGATAAAAGTGCATCTATTTCACTTTGCGATAATGTTTCTGCCATATTCTACCTCTTTCTACCCAGTGGGCCTATTGTAGTAGTTTATCAATATCAACCATAGTTAATATTCGATTATCAAGATTTATAAGTCCCTTTATAAAAGGCTTATTTTTATCTTCATTAACTCTTTTAATTACATCTTCTTCCAAATTCATAACTTCTTCTACATGATCTACAGTTATACCAACTTGTTCACCATCTAGTTCTAAAACTATAATATTATTATTATTCTCATCACTTATATCCATACCTAAAAGAAGATTGATATCTAATACAGAAAGTATGCTTCCCCTTAGATTTATAAGTCCTTTAATATACTTTTTTGCCTTGGGAACCTTTGTGATTTTCATCAGTCCGTTTATTCCTTGAACTTTGCTTGTCTCTACGGCGAATTCTTCGTTGCCTATTTTAAAAACCACAACTTGCACTTAAAACCCCTCCTATATTATCCTAATACCTTTTTTACAGCCTCAAGTACTCTATCAGATTGGAATGGTTTTACTATGAAATCCATTGCTCCTGCTCTTATAGCATCCATAACCATACTTTGTTGACCCATTGCACTACACATAACAATCTTAGCACTTGGATCAAATTCCTTGATTTGTTTAACAGCTTCAATCCCATCCATTTCAGGCATTGTGATATCCATTGTTACTATATCTGGATTTTCTGCCTTATAGATTTCTACTGCCTTAACTCCGTTGCTAGCTTCTCCAATAACTTCATATCCATTCTTTTCTAAAATATCCTTAACCATCATTCTCATAAAAGTCGCATCATCTACTATTAATACTCTTGCCATTTTTGCATAACCTCCGTTAATTTAATCCTAATGATTCTAATATTTTTTCTAAAGACCCCGGTGATGGTATGAAATAAAAATCACCTCTTAAGTCCTCATTTTCTTGTGAAAATCCAGTTTCTATGTCTAATACATAGTCATTAAATTGACCAGATTCAATAAAAGTTGTCGATAGTATAGCTGTAAGCATGTCCTTTGTTACCGCCGGTACCGATGGGAATAACTTTAAATTAGTCACTTGGCCTATAGCACTCATATATGTTGCAAATATTATATTTCCTATTTCACCAAGGGCTGAATAACCAATTTCATTTAAGTCTTCTCCATCTTGCTTTCCAACTAACCTTTTTGTTATCTTCATCATTGTATATGTATCAAATACAAACAATATATTTCCTGGAGCTTCTCCAAGAACTCTTGCCACTACTGCATAAACTACAGTTTCTTCATCTATTCTCTCAAATACATCTTCTAAAGAAATAAAATTTACCTTTGGAACTGATATATGTATCCCCTTTCCTAAGATTTGTGACATAGCTGTAGCTGCATTCCCAAGACCTATATTACCTATCTCTCTCAATGCATCTATTTGTAACTCAGTAAATCCCATAGCTTTCCTCCTAAATAAGTGCGGCTACATCTAAAATTAAGGTTACTAATCCATCGCCTAATATGGTAGCTCCAATGTATTCTTTCGTGGATTTCAATATATTTCCAAAGGGTTTAATAACTATTTCCTTTTGACCCAGTAATGAATCAACCACTAATGCAACTTCATTTTCGCCAACCTTTGCAAGTATTATATATTTTTTACCATAATCCTTACTCTCAATATCTAATTTATCATTAATTCTTACTAATTTAAATATTTTTTCGTTATATACCACGATTTCTTTATTATTTGACTTTCTAATATCTTCTGACTTATATTCCATAACTCTATCTATAAATCCCAAAGATATAGCCATAGTCTCTGTTCCAATCTTAACAAGTAAGGATTGAATTATTTGAAGAGTTAGCGGTAATTTTATTATAAAGCTTGTTCCTTTTCCTTCTTCACTAAATACATCTACAGTTCCACCAAGACTTGAAATTTTTGTCTTTACAACATCCATTCCAACTCCTCTTCCTGATATATCAGTAACTACTTCATTAGTACTAAAACCTTGAGCAAAAATAAGATTCTTTACATCACTGTCACTCATACCTTCAGTATTAATACCAACTCTTTCAGCTTTAGCTTTAACTTTTTCCACATTTATACCACTACCATCATCTTCTACCTTTATAACAGCCTTAGTACCTTCAGAATAAGCTATTAATTTTATCTTTCCTGAAGCTGGCTTACCTTGACTAATCCTTTTTTCTACTGATTCAACTCCATGGTCTGCAGCATTTCTAAGTAAATGTATTAAAGGCTCTCCAATTTCTTCGATTACAGTTCTATCTAACTCGGTATCTTGACCTTGAATTTCAAAGTCAATCTCTTTATTTAGCTCCATAGATAAATCTCTTATCATTCGTGGAAATCTATTAAATACCACATCTAAAGGTAACATTCTAATCTTCATAACTAGATCTTGAAGATCAGTGGTAGTTCTAGCTACTTGCTCTAAAGTTTCATTTAGTTCTACAATCTTATAATTAGCACTTATTTGCTCTAATCTAGTTCTATGGATTACTAGCTCAGATACCATATTCATAAAGTTATCTAATCTTTCTAAATCAACTCTAACAGATTGTCCAACACCTTTATTCTTAGGTCTTACTGGTTGTTTTTTATTTACTTCTTCTGTTTTAGGAGATGTTTCTACAGTTTTAGCCTTAAGATTATTTTTTGATTCCGTTAAATCTACTACTTTACTGGAACTTTCCTTGTTCCTAATACTTTCAGTAGAGTTTTTTTCAAGTGTACTATCGGCTACTCTTGTGGCAGCAATTTCATTTTTATTAGATTCTTCAACTTTACCACTAGTAGAATTCTCCTTATTCATATTATCAACTTTAACAATACCACTTATATCTATTACTTCAACCTGTCTTATTTCTGATATTGAGTTAACAACATTACTTATTGTTTCTAAAGAGCTCTCTGTTACAAATATTAAATCAATATCAAAATCAAAGTTTTCAATTTCTAAATCTTCAAGCTTTGGATCTGATTTTAATATTTCTCCATNNTATGGATATGGAAGGTATTGAAACCATTCTTTATAGCTTCCTTTAGAATATCAGTATCATACTCATCAATACCTAATTCCACAGCCTTTTCATTTACTATCTCTTCTGAATTTATATTGTCATTTGTAACCACATTTCTTATGTCTGTTACTTCAACTTGTCTTATTTCTGATATTGAATTAACAACATTACTTATTGTTTCTAAAGAACTCTTTGTTACAAATATTAAATCAATATCAAAATCAAAGTTTTCAACTTCTAAATCCTCAAGGTTGGGATCTGATTTTAATATTTCTCCATGCTCCTCTAATTTCTGAAATAAAGTAAATACTCTAGCAGATTTCAAAACAGTTCTTTCATCTAATCCTATATGGATATGGAAGGTATTGAAGTCATTCTTTGCAGCTTCTTTTAAAATATCAATATCATATTCATCAAGGCCTAATTCTATAGCTTTTTCATTTACTACTTCTTCTGAATTTGTATTGTTATCTATAACCACATTTCTTATGTCTGTTACTTCAACTTGTCTTATTTCTGATATTGAATTAACAGCATTACTTATTATTTCTAAAGAACTCTTTGTTACAAATATTAAATCAATATCGAAATCAAAGTTTTCAGCTTCTAAATCCTCAAGGCTCGGATTTGATTTTAATATTTCTC
>DCDL01000034.1:13240-13592 GCA_002316385.1 Clostridium sp. UBA1056 | reverse complement strand
TTAATGAATTTTATTTATTGAACTTATATATTCTAATAAAATCTTTAGAATTTCTTAAGATTTATATGAAACTTTTCTTTAAAAACTCCTTCTATAATCAAATTATGGAAGATGAGGAGGAGTTCAAATTGGAAGCATCAACTATAATTAACATCAATTCCAGCTGTAGTATTGAAGTTAAACTTTATTAAATACACAGCTTATTCAGCACTAGGAATATTAATTTAAATTAGCTTATATAAATAGCCTTATAAAGTGCCTAGTATGCATATAATATATGTTAATATATATTTAGAAGAATTTAATTGAATTAAAGGTATTCTAAAAGTTGGTATAAGGCATCTTCAAAAAA
>DCDL01000034.1:0-13066 GCA_002316385.1 Clostridium sp. UBA1056 | reverse complement strand
ATTTATTTTCAGATGCCTAATAAAAATATTTATCATATTAGGAGTGGGAGTATTTATGGATTTATATAATATTTTAATAGTAGAAGATGAGAAGGAAATAGCTATGGCTATAGAAGTTTATTTAACCAATCAGGGTTATAAAGTATTTAAGGCTTATAATGGTCTTGAAGGTCTAGAATTATTAGAGAAAGAAAATATACATTTAGCTATAGTAGACATGATGATGCCAAAGATGAATGGAACTGAATTTATAATGAAGGTAAGGCAAAATTATAGCTTTCCAATAATAGTTTTATCGGCCAAGTCAGAGGATATGGATAAGATATTAGGTCTTAATATAGGAGCAGATGACTATATTACAAAACCATTTAAACCTCTAGAACTTCTGGCAAGAGTAAATTCACAGCTAAGAAGATATACAAAATATTTAAATATGGCTGGAAGTAATGCTAAGGAGGAAAACGTATATTCTATAGGAGGACTTGAGCTCAATGTGGATACAAGGGAAGTAATTTTAGATGGAAACCTAGTTAAAACTACACCTAGTGAATTTAAAATACTTCAGCTTCTTATGAAAAATCCAGGGAGAGTTTTCTCAGCAGATGAAATTTATGAAAGAGTTTGGAATGAGCAAGCTATCAATACAGATACCATAATGGTTCATATTAGAAATATAAGAGAAAAGATAGAGGTGAATCCTAAAAATCCAAGATATTTAAAGGTGGTGTGGGGAGTTGGATATAAAATTGAAAAACAGTAGCAGTAAAATTGTAATAAATATTATATCTATATTAATTGTAATATGTGCGACCATAGGAATTATAGCTATATATCCTACTATAAAAAATATAGCTGAAGATAAAGCATATAATCCCTATGAACAATCAGATTTTATTTCAGACCTATCTAACTCTAATAATGCTTTATATTACATGTTAAAAAATGATAAGGATAAGAATATAAAGCCAGAAGATATATTTTTAAATATAAATATAGATAACATTTCAATAGAAAATAATCAAGAATCTATTTACTACATAGATAGATTAAATAATCGTATATACGATTACATGAAGGATTTGGATAATGGTCTAAGAAATATAGATTATTATGCCCTAGATAAGGAGAGTGGATCAATACTTTCTAGAGAATCCAATAACTTAGGAGCCTTATTAAATAAAGATGATGATAGTGAAGTCAAGGAGGTGCAGAATTTCTATGACTTTTATATAGTCATTAACTATGATGAAAAAGGAAGATTAAGTATTAGCGAAGTTAATGGTGGAGATGAAAAAAATATATATAATGGACTCATAAGTGAAGATGTAATATATAGAAAATATCCTTATGAAGATAATACAATTTCACAATATAATCCAATTAGAAATGCTACCTTTATATATGGAGTACCTAAAGATAGAGTTGCTGGTAAAAATATGTATTATAATGATAAAATACATGATTACATTACTAGAGCTGAAGGCGCAACTTATATAGATGGAAGTGATAGCTTTATAATTATAGCAGTATCTTTTATTGTTTTAAGTGCACTTTTAATACCTTATAAGAGAGAAAAGGATATTATAGGTTTTAATAAAATATCTAGAGTACCTTTAGAATTTCATTTAATTGGTGGTTTTTTAATTTTCTATTTTATATTATCAGCACCAGCTAATATAATAATGGAAAGTATCCTTGGAAAACTTCATTGGTTTTTTGGAATAAATATAAGTGATATTCCGCTAACAAGAAACTTAATTTTTGTATTAAATATAGTTTTCTGGATTATATGTTTTGGGATGCTTTATATATATGTGATTTTAATTAAACATATATTTGTTAAAGGATTTAAAAAGTATATAAAGGAAGATACATTAATTTTAAGAATAATTAACTCTATAAAAAGTTCTTATAAAAAAAGAGTAGATAAATTACTCTCCATAGACTTAAAGGATAGGTTGACTAGTAATATTATAAAATTATTGGCAATAAATCTTGTAATACTAATTATTATTAGTATCATGTGGTTCTTCGGAATTATTCTAGCTATAATATATTCGATATACTTATTTATAAAATTAAAGAATTATTATATGAATATAAACAAGAACTACAATAAGATATGTGATATTACTAAAGAGATAGCAGATGGAAATCTAGAGGTAAATTTAGATGAAGATTTAGGTGTATTTAATTCACTAAAGGACGACTTAGGCAATATACAAACAGGTTTTAAGAAGGCTGTGGATGAAGAAGTGAAAAGTGCTAGAATGAAAACTGACTTAATATCTAACGTATCTCATGATTTAAAAACTCCTCTTACATCTATAATCACATATGTAGATCTATTAAAGAATGAAGAATTATCGGAGGAAAATCGTAAATTATATTTGGATACATTAGATAAAAAATCCCAAAGACTTCAAGCGTTAATAGAAGATTTGTTTGAAATGAGTAAAGCTACTAGTGGAAATGTAAATTTAAATATAATGGATGTAGAAGTAGTATCTCTTATGAAACAAACTTTATTAGAGCTTAGTGATAAGATAGAAGCTGAAGGATTAGTGATAAAGAGTAACTTCCCAAGGGAAAAGATTATACTTCCTCTAGATAGTCAGAGAACCTTTAGAGTTTTTGAAAATCTTATAATCAATATAACTAAATATGCTATGCCAAAGTCTAGGGTATATATTGATATTATTAATTTAGAGGATAAAGTTAAAATAGTTTTAAAGAATATGTCTGCTACAGAAATTGATTTCAATGTAGAGGAGATTACAGAAAGGTTTGTGCGTGGAGATACGTCAAGAAATACACAAGGTTCAGGACTTGGTCTTGCCATAGCAAAGAGTTTTGTAGAATTACAGGGGGGAGAATTTAAAATAGGTGTAGATGGAGACTTATTTAAAGTTATAATCACCTTTAAGAAGAATAAGTAGTACAATGAAAAGTTTATCCGATGGCTACCCGCTCTAATACTCCCATNNATTTGGGCTCTCTGCTTTTCTTCAAAGCGGGAGTAAAAAGAGCGGTTACGCCCTGGATAACGATTTCCCCTAAAGGACAACGACTTCTTAGTATCAAAAATACTGATACTAAGAAGTCTGTTAGTAAGCTTCAGAGGGAGTAAAAACTCCCTCTGAGGTAAAGAACTCTGTTTATAAAGAAATAAAAGGGCTATTCTAAAATGGATTTTATTTAGAAGTGCAGCAAGTATATTGATTAAAGAGGAAATTGTATTTAATTTACTCATATATAGAGAAATATTTAAATAGTTAGCATTTTTAAATTTTGCATATACAAAAAGGTAACATTCTAACATTTTAACATTTTAAAATGTTATCTATATAAAAAGCTAACTTTTTATATAGATGCCTAATAGAGCAAGGTGGAAGAGTGTTGTAGTATATAAAATATTGAAGAAGCACTTAAATATTTATTTAGATTAGCTTTTTTGTGAAAGTCCCAGTATTAATCTAGGAGCTAGATAAAACATAGAGTTGTTAAAAAGTAAATTGTAGATACCATAGATAAAATTGACAATAGATGTAATTGATGCTATGCTTTAAGAAAATTTAATATCTAGGGAGCTTGTATGAGCAGGCTGAGAGGAAGCAAAAGTAGCTTCGACCTATAACCTGATTTGGATAATGCCAACGTAGGGAATGCATTAAGAATATTAATGGGACATGCTATTTGGTATGTCTCATATTTTTTTGAATAAACAAAAATTTTTGTTAAGGAAGTGTATAGAATGAGTATTAGTAGAGAGCAAATGAAATTATATGTAGTAACTAATAGAAGTTGGTTAAATGGAAAGTTATTTATAGAAGAGATGGAAAAGGTTTTACAAGGTGGGGCTACATTAATTCAGCTCAGAGAAAAACAATTAAATTATGATGAATTTCTTACAGAAGCAAAAGAGGTAAAGAAACTCACAGATAAATATAATATTCCTTTAATTATTAACGATAACGTGAAAATAGCTATAGAAATTAATGCTTCTGGTGTACACATAGGACAAGGTGATATGGATGCCACAGAAGTAAGAGGACTACTAGGACAGGATAAAATTTTAGGTGTTACAGCAAAAACTGTGGAGCAAGCTGTTAAAGCAGAAAAGGCTGGAGCAAGTTACCTTGGAGTTGGGGCAGCTTTTTCTACTTCCACCAAACTGGATACTAGGGTGATAACCTCTGAAGCTATAAGAGATATATGCAAATCTATATCAATACCAGTAGTAGCTATTGGAGGAATTGATGAAACTAATATTATGAATCTAAAAGGATTAGGTATAGATGGAGTAGCTTTAGTATCTTCTATATTTGCTAAAAGTGATGTATTACAAGCTACAAAACAAATGCTAAATTTATCAGAGGATATGTTGAATAATTAAGATATGTGAGAATATAGACATATTTCAAATGGATAATGTTTCTAGGATATATGTATTAAGTTTAGAAAGGACTGATTTATAATGAAGAAGGTACTTACAATAGCAGGGTCAGATTGTAGTGGGGGAGCTGGAATACAAGCAGATATAAAAACTATAGTTGCGCACAAGATGTATGCAATGAGTGCCATAACTGCTTTAACAGCACAAAATACCACTGGAGTTTTTGATGTTATGAACGTACCAAGAGAGTTTTTAAATAAAGAAATGCATTGTATTATGAAGGATATCTTTCCAGATGCTGTTAAAATAGGAATGGTATCATCTAAGGAAATTATTGAAGAGATTGTAGAAAGATTATTGGAATACAAGGCTAAGAATATCGTGGTTGACCCAGTAATGATATCTACTAGTGGAAGTAGGCTTCTTTCAGAGGATGCTATGGATGCTTTGATTACAAAGCTTTTACCCGTAGCTGATGTAATTACTCCAAATATTCCAGAAGCAGAGTGTCTTTGTGGCTTTAAGATATTAAATAAAGAGAATATGATAAAGGCAGCTGAAAAAATTTCTAATATTTATAAGGGAAAAATACTTATTAAAGGTGGACACTTAAAGGATAGCTCTGATGATTTATTATATGAACCAGGAAACATAACTTGGTATTATGGAGAGAACATAGATAATCCTAATACCCATGGAACAGGATGCACTTTATCCTCTGCCATAGCTTGCAATTTAGCGGCTGGATATGATGTTATTGAAAGTATTGAGAGAGCAAAAAAATATATAACAGGTGCTCTAAGGGATAACTTAAATCTTGGAAAAGGTAGTGGTCCTCTTAATCATTGTTGGAATTTATAGAAGTTAAATATAGTTAGTATGAAGTGGACTTAAGTTGTAGATAATTATTTAATGGCATAATTAGGCATCTGAAAATAAATAACAAGTCAAAGATGAGAAGTATANNTTTTGAAGATGCCTTATTTAAATATAAAATAGATAGACTAAGAATAGATGAAATAGCGTGTATTCTTAGTCTTATTTTTTTATATAAATCTAATAAATAAAGTTTTACCTAAGTTTTATTTGTACCAAACTTAGGCAATTAAATATTTTGAGAGAATTTTCAATAAATATATAGTTTATAGATATGAATAAAATATTAAAGCAATAGGTTATTTTAATTTAATAGTCTATTAGTTTGTATAAAAATGAAAATAATCATGATTTATATTCCATATATAACAAAATTTTGATGATATACTTTACGAAATATTAGTAACCCGAATATTTCTATATACAAAACAATTAAAAGAAAATTCAGAATATTTTCGAAAAAGGTATTTACAAAGTAACAAAATATATGTATTATTAGGATAATGAATTTACATAAATAAGAAAAATATGCTGAAAAGTAACAAATATACAATTAATTTGATAAAAGATAAAAATGAGTTCTAAAGTATTTAATAAACTACTTCAATTAAAAACTATATTAAATTTGAAAATAAGGTAGCTATGGGGATAGGAATTTATACAAATATATATTTTATATATTTTTGTATTTATTTATAACTTAATTTTTTAAGGGGGAATAGATTTTGAAGAAGAGGAAATTAATGGCTTTAATGTTGTCAAGTATTCTAGCTTTCTCATTAGTTGGATGTGGCGGCAAAGACAAAAAAGATGATTCATCAAAGGGTAAGACACCTGCATCAGAAACAGGTGAAAAGAAAACTGGTGGTACTTTAATTTCTGGAGTAAAAGATATGTCTGGTAACTTTAACCCAGCTTATTATTCATCAGTTCAGGATGGCTATGTAGTTGATATGGTATTTGATAGACTTATTGTAATGGATATTAATGGAGAATACCAACCATCTGCAGCAGAAAGCTGGGAGTTTTCAGAAGATAAAAAGGAAATAACTTTTAAAATGAAAAAGGATATGACCTTCTCAGATGGTGAAAAGGTTACAGCTGATGACGTAGTGTTTACTTATAAATTTATGTCAGATAAAACTTATACTGGTAGATATGGGTCTGTTGTTAAAGATTTAGCTGGATATGAAGAGTACAACAAAGGAGATACTAAAGAGTTTAAAGGCGTAGTAGCAGTAGATGAAAATACAGTTAAATTTTCTTTTAAAGAACCATTAAGAACAAATCTTGCTAATTGTGATTTTCCAATTATGCCAGAACACTATTACGGAGCAAATTGGAAGGTTGGAGATGATACCTCTACTATAGCAGCAATAACAACAAAGCCAATGGGTTCAGGTCCTTATACTTTAGAAAAATTCCAAGAAAAGGAATTTGCATCTCTTAAGAGAAATCCTAATTATTATGGTGAAGGATACAAAATTCAAAATGTAGTATGTAAGATCGTTACTGAGACTACTGATATGGTTGAATTAACAGCTAAGAACGTAGATTTACTTGAAGGTGTCATTGAACCTAAAAAAATAAATGAGGCTAAGGCCCAGGATTTCTTGACCTTTAATAGCTATGACAGAAGTGGATACGGTTACACTAAATTTAACTGTGAATCAGGTCCAACAGCAGAGAAAGCTGTACGTCAAGCACTATACTACAGCTTTAATCTTAAAGAATTTGTAAACAGTTTTTATAAAGATGAAGAAACAGGAGATGTATTAGCATCAACTCAATATCACCCATTCTCTCAAGTTTCTTGGAATATAGATGATAAACTACTTAGTGAATTGACTCAGTATGATTTTGATTTAGAAAAAGCTAAATCTTTATTAGATGAAGCTGGCTGGAAGGTTGGTCCAAGTGGATTTAGAGAGAAGGATGGGAAGGTTATGGAGCTTAATGTAGCTGCTATGCCAGACCACGCTATATTACCTACCCTTATTCCAATGTGGGAAAGAGACTGGGGTGAAGGTTTAAAAATTAAACTTAATGTAGCATACCTTGAGTTTAATACATTATTAGACTATATTCAATATGACTCTGATGCGAACGTAGATAAATGGAGTATATACTTCATGGCAACACAGATAACTACACCAGATCCTGATACCATATATTCTGAAGTTCACTCAAGTGAGGTAGGTAGTGGTAAAAGTAATAGTTCTAGATATAAAAATCCAGAGGTTGATAAGCTATTAGATGAAGCTAAGGGTATTATAGATAAAGACGAAGCAAAACCAAAGTATAAAGAAATAGCTAAAATCCTTAATGAGGATGCACCTATAGTTCCTGTATATGCAAATACTTATTTTGACATGTACAATAAGAAAGTCAAAGACCTAAAAACAAGCCCATTCCATAATTGGGTAAAAGGATTAAAGGATGCCTATATAGAAGAATAATTTTAAGTTTTCTGTAGGTTATTGGCGCCCTGCCTAATATTGCAGGGCGTTATTAAAATAAGTTTAGGGGTGATAAAATGTTAAAGTTTTTAGGCAAAAGATTACTTAATTTAATCCCTGTTATGATAATAATAACGATTATACTTTTTGCTTTATTACAACTTATGCCTGGAGATCCAGTTAGTTCATATTTAGGACAAGGTTCTAAGACTACTCCAGAGCAGCAGCAACAAATTAGAGAACAATTAGGATTAGATAAAGGACCAGTTACTCAGTATGTAAATTGGATTGGAAGAACTTTAAAAGGAGATTTTGGTAATTCCTTAAAGTTTAGAAAGCCTGTAAATCAGGTTATAGGAACTTATATCTGGAATACCTTCTTATTAAATATAGTAGCTATGGTTTTAGCTTTTGCTATTGCTATACCTGTAGGAATAAAATCTGCAGTTAAGAAATATGGTATATTTGATAATTGCTGGACAGTATTTTCTTTAATAGGAGTAGGAATGCCTTCATTTTTCTTTGCACTACTGATGATTTACTTTATAGCAATGCCAAGTAATGGAGCTATACCACTTAATGGTATGAGGACTCCAGTAATGGCAGCGGTGGGATATAGCAGCTTTATGGCTGAAGTAGCAGACGTAGCTAAACATATGATTTTACCAGTAATAATACTAACTCTTCTAAGTCTTGCTGGACTTATAAGATATGTTAGAAATAGTGTTATTGAAGTAATTAATCAAGATTATATTAGAACAGCACGTTCTAAAGGTTTAAAAGAGAAGGTTGTTATTTATCGCCATGCCTTTAGAAATGCATTAATACCAATTGTAACACTTTTAGGAATGTATATTCCGACTTTATTTGGAGGTGCTATATTACTAGAAACAGTAATGCTTTGGCCAGGAATTGGAAATATAATGTTCACAGCAGTTATGGAGAGAGATATTTGGGTTGTAATGGCAGCTAATACATTCTTTGCAGTTCTTATGGTACTAGGAAATTTAGCATCAGATATGTCCTATGCATTGGTAGACCCTAGAGTAAAAATGGAATAGGAGGTTAATTTATTATGTTAGAAGTAAAAAAGGCTAAAGCAGAAAAAAAGAAACAAGACCTCCAAGCCATGGGACCATGGAGGGTTGCATTGGAGAGATTTATAAAGAATAAGATAGCTCTTTCGGGTGCTATAATATTTGGAATTATAGTTCTATTAGTAATAGTAGTTCCTATAATATCACCATACAATCTAAATGAATTTGAACTAGCAGATAAACTTCTTCCTCCATCATCAAAGCATTGGCTTGGAACTGATGAACAGGGCAGAGATATACTTATGAGAGTATTTTCTGGTGGAAGAATATCTATATTTATTGGGCTTATGACTGCCAGTATAACTGTAGTAATTGGTGCCACTATAGGAGGTATTGCTGGTTACTATGGTGGATGGGTGGATAACATATTAATGCGTTTCACAGAAGTGGTGAGTTCACTTCCATTTATGCCTTTAATGATTTCATTATCCTTTGCACTAATGTGGAGAGTAAGCAGTGCTCAAAAGATGTATGTGGTTATGGTTATTCTTGCAATAATATCATGGCCAGGCCTTGCTAGAATGGTTAGAGGACAAATTTTATCCCTTAGAGAGCAGGATTTTATAGTGGCTACTAAGGCACTAGGAATATCTAATAGATCTAAAATAATAAGACATCTTTTGCCAAATACCCTTGCATATATCATAGTTAATGCTACCCTTGGAATGGCGGGTGCTATATTAACAGAAGCAGGTCTTTCTTTCCTAGGATTAGGAGTAACTCCACCAACACCAACTTGGGGGAATATGGTTGAAAGAGCTAGAGATTTCTCTATATTTGCAAACAATCCATGGATTTGGATACCGCCTGGAGTTTTAATCGTATTAACCGTTGTTAGTATAAATCTTCTTGGTGAGGGCTTAAGAGATGCCTTTGATCCAAAAGAGATAAGGTAGGTGTGATATATGGAAAATTTATTAGAAGTAAGAGACTTAAAAACATATTTTTATACTGATAATGGAATTGTGAAGGCCGTAGATGGAGTTTCCTTTGATGTAGAGCCAGGAAAAACCCTTGGTATAGTTGGGGAATCTGGTTGCGGTAAAAGTATAACTTCCATGTCTATTTTAAAACTTATAGATAAACCTGGTAAGATTGTAGACGGTACTATTAAATTTGACAATAAAGATATAGTATCTATGGATGATAAAGATATAAGGAATGTTAGGGGAAATGATATATCTATGATATTTCAGGAGCCTATGACCTCCTTAAATCCTGTATTTAGAATTGAAGATCAGATAATGGAAGCAATAATGCTTCATCAAGGCTTAGATAAGAATGAAGCAAGAAAGATTGCTATAGATATGCTTGCTTTCGTTGGTATACCTAGACCAGAACAAGTGGCTAGAGATTATCCACATCAATTGAGTGGAGGAATGCGTCAAAGAGTTATGATAGCTATGGCCCTTGCGTGTAGGCCAAAGCTACTTATAGCAGATGAACCTACCACTGCCCTTGATGTAACTATACAGGCCCAAATACTAACATTAATGAATGATTTAAAGAAAAAAACTAATACAGCTATAATGCTAATTACTCATGATTTAGGAGTAATAGCTCAGATGGCAGACCATATAATTGTAATGTATTCTGGCAAGGTAGTTGAATCAGCTCCAATAAAAGAGCTTTTTGATAATCCAAAGCATCCTTATACTAAGGGGCTTTTAGCTTCCATACCAAGTTTAGATCAAGATAAGGAAAGGTTATACTCTATAGATGGAGTAGTTCCAAGTCCATTCGATCTTCCTAAAGGGTGCTATTTTGAACCAAGATGTGAATTTGCTAATGCTGAGTGCAAGTGTAAAATGCCTGCCGTAACTAATATTTCAGATAAACATCAGGTAAGATGCTTCCTATACAATGAAGCTATAGACGAAAAACATCATAAAGAGGAGGGAATCCATGATGGAAAAGGAAAGAAATAAGATTATTGAAATAAAAAATCTTAAGAAGTATTTTCCAGTTAAGGGGAAGTCCGCTACAGGAGAAAAACTTTGTGTAAAAGCTGTAGATAATGTTTCTTTTGAAATATATGAAGGGGAGACTTTAGGACTAGTTGGAGAATCAGGATGTGGAAAATCCACATTGGGTAGAACTCTAATAAAGCTTTATGATCCAACCGGTGGAGAAATTTTATATAAAGGTGAAAATATTATAAAATATAATGAGAAAAAGATGAAGCCTTTAAGACAGGACATGCAAATTATATTTCAAGACCCGTATAGTTCTTTAAATCCGAGATTAAATGTACATTCAATTGTTAGTGAAGCTTTAGTAGAGCATAAACTATATAAAAAAGGTGAAGCTCTTAATAAAAGGGTATTAGAAATAGTTCAACAGTGTGGACTTTCACCATACCATATATATAGATATCCACACCAATTTTCAGGTGGACAAAGACAACGTATAGGAATAGCTAGAGCCTTAGCACTACAGCCAAAGTTTGTTGTATGTGACGAGCCAGTATCAGCTCTTGACGTTTCTATACAATCACAGATATTAAATCTTATGATGGATTTACAGCAAGAAATGGGACTAGCATATTTATTTATATCCCATGATTTAAGTGTTGTAAAGCACATCAGTGATAGAGTTGGAGTAATGTATTTAGGTTCTATAGTAGAATTAGCGGATAAGGAGGATTTATATAAAAATCCAATACATCCATATACAAGAGCATTACTAGCAGCTATACCTGTAGCAAATCCAGATTATAAAAGTGATATGAGTATTATTAAAGGGGAAATCCCAAGCAACGTTAATCTTCCAAAGGGTTGCAAGTTTAATACCAGATGCGCTTATGCTAAGGATGTGTGTAAAGAACAGGTACCAGAAACTAGAGAAATTGAAAAGGGACACTTCTGTGCTTGCCACTTTGCAGGAGAGATATAGTAAAAGACATAAAATACTAAAGACATAAAAGGAGATGAATATCCCTATGAAGATGAGAGAGGCATATAAAGCGGTATTTAAGAAAAGAGAAGTAAATCCAGAGATGATTGGTAAAATAGAGCTAGAGAAAAACGATGTGTTAGCTTTAGTTTTAGCCACAGCATCGGTGATTGTCCCAGTAGTATTAATTATATTTGCAGTAATTGCACTTATAATATTTATTATGTTTTATAGGTAGTATGAATAATCCCCATCTACACTATAATATATAGTCAAGGCTTAAGCATAGGGCCTTGGCTTCTTTTTAATGTATAGGAAAGTATAGATTTTTACTCGATTATAAGTTTTACCGTTAGGAACGTGGCGCATGCCAGTTTTTTTATCCTATATTATAGGATCATGAAATTTAGATAATATCACTTATTAATATAATAATAGGACCCTGATAATTTACTGTCAGAGCCCTATGTGAAATTATAGATTACAAAAATTATGAAGCAAATTTTGATATTGATTTAGATAGCGGAATGTATAGAGCTACTGCTACAAATATAGAAAAGGAACCATTTATAAGAGTTGCAGGCAAACTTACTGCAGAGCTTAGTATAGCAGGGAAGAATCCACTTCCAGCAAGAAGTAAGGTAACTACTCCAAATAAAAATTCTCCTACTAAATTGAAAGCAATACCAGCTATGGCACCTAACACTGCATATTGAATCTTAATAGATAATTTCTTTGCAAAGATACATACGATTCCTAAAGCGAGTCCAAGAATAAAAGAAAATACATATAATACCGGATTGATTACTAATTTTTTCTTTATGCCTGTTATTACAATTTCATTGCCTAAAGAAGATGCTGTGAAGAAAAGGACAATACCAATTATTATTAGAACTATTGAAGTAATTCCTATCCATTTTATAGGTGATTTTGCATCTTCCTTCTTTCCTTTTGCAGCGACACATCCTACAATTGCTCCAATACCAAACTTTAAAATGACAGTTTTAGGTACGCTAGATGCATATCCATTCATTAAATCAAATAGTCCCATACCTATAGATCCAGAAAGACCACCGATAGTTCCTGTAAATAACAGGGCTGCTAGTATAACAAACATATTTCCCATGTGCAAGAAAGGTTTTCCAACAGGAGAGGGTATAGGTATCTTAAAAAATAATGCCACATAGCATAAGGCTGAAAATAGTCCAATTAGAACCATTGTGCGAGTAGAAAATTTTTTTTGTATTTTACTTTTCATTAATATACCTCCATATTATTGTTCTATTCCAATTATTATAATTAGGCATCTTCCAAAAATAAGCAAGTCAGAATGCTCGTCTATT
>DCDL01000010.1:19035-68020 GCA_002316385.1 Clostridium sp. UBA1056 | reverse complement strand
TATTCTTTGATAATAGTTCAACCTCTTTAGCAGTAAAAGTCTTTTTACTCATTTTAATCACCTCATACTTTTATTGTACAAAAAAAGAACCTATACTGATAGGCTCTCTTTTTATAGTGTCTATCATATAGGTTCCATTTTATTTTTTTATCTCCCTTCTTTTTAATTTAGATTAAAATTCTCCTTTACATAACTGAATTTAGACAGACTACCCTATCTTAACTCTTCCTAAATCTATATTAAATATAAAACTATATCACATCCTCCAAAATTTTCAGTATACTATCCTACATAAAAATCTATTAACATACATTGTTAATAAAACTTTGTCAATTATTGAACTAAAACCTCTTAATAAATATTTTGTTTGTAATCTAATGTTATACTCTCTTACTTGTCCATATTATCAACATTATCCACAGATACCCTGTTCATAACTTAGTGAATTCAATGTTAATATCCACATTTTCATCTCATAATTACATAATTTTTATAAACTATCCCCTCATAACTATTATATACCTGATTAATTCATAAAATATTATCAACATTATCCACAGTTATGTTAATAACCTGTTTATAATTTTTAATAACATATATCATACTAGCTCATTTAGTAATTTCTATATTTAAATATTTTAATCCGTTATTCTATTAAATATATAGCTTCTCATAACGAACATCCTTAAATTTACTAATTAATATATAAAATTTTACCTATGAAAATATATAAATATTTATATATTTAACTTTTTAAATAGAATGCTAGTTTTAAAGGATTTTTCCTCTAAATTGTGCCACTTAGAGCATATTAAAATGTGAATGATTAATATTACATTGATATTAATTTTAACTCACACTATAAGTTATTTTATCTTATCAATAGATAATAATCATTGAAATGTGTTAAACTTGGGTTATATTATTTATAAATAATTGGAGGTTTATATATGCGAGTTGGTATAGGATATGATGTGCATAAATTAGTGCCTAATAGAGATTTAATTGTTGGTGGTGTAAAAATTCCTCATTCCCTTGGTCTTTTAGGCCACTCTGATGCTGATGTTTTGCTTCATGCAATCATGGATAGCTTACTAGGTGCTGCAGCGCTTGGTGATATAGGAAAACACTTTCCAGATGCAGATGATAGATTTAAAGGTATTTCTAGTATTAAACTTCTTAATGAAGTTAATGCCTTACTAAATAAAAATAATTATATGATAGAAAATATAGATGCAACTATAATTGCTCAGAGCCCTAAAATGGCTCCTTATATTACATCTATGAGACAAAACATTAGCGAAGCATTAAATATTTCTATTGAGCAAATTAATGTTAAAGCTACCACCGAAGAAGGCCTTGGCTTTACTGGTGCCAAAGAAGGGATATCCTCTCAGGCTATATGTTTAATTAACAAAATTTAATAAATCAAAATATAAGTCCAAGGTTAAAATTCTAATAACCTTGGACTTGTAAAAACCTATTACATTTTTTCTATTATTTCTTCTAAATCTTTCTTAAACTCTTGAAAAGGCTTATTCTCTTTAAAAGATTTTAATAATTTATCTATGGATTCATATACATATTCATCATTACTTATAGCTATAGTTTTGGCATCAGAATAAGTGTCCTTTACTCTTTCCTCAATTTTCATTCGTAATTCAGGAGATATATCATTGTAGTTTTCCTTTAGCTTTAATGCAACTAATACAGATTCATGGTTTATAAAAGTTACTACTGACTCTACTTCTGGAATTTCTTCAACCTTTGACATAACTCTTTCACAAGTAGCTATAGCATTACGAATTTCTTCTTCCTTAGCTATAGGTTCATCACTCATATCTTCTATTGTAGGTCCAGCTCCAACAGTATCACTTTTTTTATTATCCATATTACATCCCATTAATACTACAGTTACTATAATTAATAATACTACAACAAATAATAGTATATCATTTATCTTTTTCTTCATCTTATAACCTCCTATATATGATTACATTAATTTAGTTTCTATATCTCATAGAACTAATAAACAGAGTTCTAAGCTTCAGAGGGGATTTTTATACTCCTACTGAAGCTTAGAAATCGTTATCCAGGATCGTAGCCGCTCTTTACCCCTACTTTGAAGAAGATGAGAGTATTAGAGCGGGTAGTCATCGGATAAATAATCATATATAGTTTGGCTTATAATCATAAGTATATTCCTATTTTAATTTATATCTTCGTATCTATATACCTTGTAGTGTACCTGAACTCTCAAATATATCTTTTGTAATAATAAAACTACCATTATTTTCGATTAGATCAAATTCACTTATACTCGTTATTCTTTCCTCTCTCTCAACGTGAAACACATATCCAACTCTTCCTTGTTTTTTAAAAAATACCTTAGTTGATTTTATAACTCTAAGTGGATTTTTATTTTTATCGTATATAATACTAGGAACATTATTAATCATATTTGCTTCTCCTTACACCAGTTGTTAATTAATGATATATAATATTAACCTTTTATACAATTTATGACTCTAATTATAGCTAAGTATAAAATTTACTTATAAACTTTATATAAAAAAATTTACCTTACTATACACAATGGTAGGTAAGGTAAATCTTATTTTATCTATATGACTATTTAATATTTCTGCTGCCTGGTTTTACATAAGATATATTCTTTTTACATAGAGGGCATTCTTCCTTCTCAAAACTTTCTATTTCTAACTTGCATGCACTATACACTGGTAGAGTTAAAACACAATTTTCAACTCTTCTATCAACTATACAACATACACCTACAACTTCTGCTCCTAAACCTTTTAGTACTTCTACAACCTCCATCGTAGATTTTCCTGTGGTAACTACGTCTTCTGTAATCAGAATTCTTTGACCAGGTTTAATTTCAAATCCTCTTGTTAATGTCATCACTCCATCTTTTCTTTCAGTAAATATCCCTGGTTTTCCTAACTGCCTTGCTAGCTCATAAGCAACTATTATTCCACCCATAGCAGGCCCTACTAACATATCTATATCTAAGTCCTTAACTTGATTTGTAACTATCTCTAATACTTCTGCTGCCTTGTTTGGGTATTGTAGTAACTTTGCACATTGACAGTATCTATTACTATGTTTACCTGATGATAATAAGAAATGTCCTTCTAATAATGCTTCACACTGAATTAATATATCTACAACTTTATTTTCCATAATATTTTCCTCCTATACTATTCCTCTAATTTCACTGATATCTTTAATATTTTCTCTTACTAAAAATTCCTCTATCCCCTTTATAATTTCTATTGGAGCAAAAGGATTTATAAAGTTAGCTGTTCCTATTTGAATTCCTGTAGCGCCAGCCATTATAAACTCTATAGCATCTTCCCAATTAGTAATGCCTCCAAGACCAACTATAGGCACTTTACATGCCTTACATACTTGATGAACCATCCTTAGGGCCATAGGCTTTACTGCTGGCCCAGAGAACCCAGCATAGGTATTATCAAATACAGCTTTTCTTTTCTTATAATCTATAGACATTCCTTGAAAAGTATTTATTAATGATAGTGCATCTGCTCCAGCTTCTTCACAACTTAATGCCATTTCTACTATATTTTCAGCATTAGGAGATAACTTTACCATTAAAGGCTTTTTGCATATCCTTTTTACTTCCTTTACTGCTTCGTATGCAACCTTTGATTTTATTCCTAAAGCCATCCCGCCATGCTTTACATTAGGGCATGAAATGTTAAGTTCTATAATATCTATATTAACTTCATTAAGTTTCTCTATTATACTAATATACTCCTCTACTGTAGCTCCCCCAACATTAGCTATTATATTAGTATTATATTCCTTCATCTTTGGAAGCTCATCCTTTATAAACTTTTCCACACCAGGGTTTTGAAGCCCTACACTATTAAGCATTCCACCTGTGGTTTCCTTAATTCTTATTCCATAGTTACCTTGTCTTTCATTTAAGGTTAATCCCTTGCTACAAATTCCTCCAAGTTCAGATATATCATAAAACTTACTATACTCATCTCCAAATCCAAAGGTACCTGATGCCGTCATTATTGGATTCTTAAACTCTTTATCACAAATATTTACCTTCAGCATAACTTCTCCTTTAAAATTCTAAATCTAATCCATTAAATACTGGACCATCTTTACATGTTCTTTTATTTCCATTAACAGTCTTACAAGTACACACAAGACAAGCTCCTATTCCACAAGCCATCTTCTTTTCTTCAGATATATATATTTTTGTACCAACTTCCCTACACATATTAATTACTCTATACATCATAACTTCTGGCCCACAACATAAAACTATATCATAATTTTTAGGACTAAATAGCTCTGTTACGTACCCTTTATGCCCAACATTTCCATTTTCCGTGGATACTTTTACTGATATGCCTAAAGTTTCTATATCTTCTAGTCCATAGATTTCATCTCTAAAACCAGCAAACACATGAACTTCGGAATTCTTTATACTATCTACTAGGTATCTCATAGGCGCTACTCCAATACCACCTGATACTACTGCAACCTTTCCTTTTATCCCTTCTAAATCAAAGCCATTTCCTAGTGGACCCATAGCCTTAACTTCTTGTCCTGGTATTAGATTACTTAGTAACCTTGTTCCTTCTCCAACTAATTGATATAAAAATTCTATCGAATTAGATCCTATATTATGAATACTTATAGGCCTCCATAATATAGGTTCCTTTTCCCAAGATCTTAACATATAGAACTGTCCAGGTTTACCTTGAAACTCTCCCTCTATAGATAATTTAAATATCCCTTTAGCAACTTCTTTATTTTCTATTACCTTACCCACTTTATATTCATAATTATCTTTTTTCATTCTACTGCTCCTAATAACTTATTCTAATATAATGCCATACAATAAAGTTGTATGGCATTGCCTGTAATTATAATTTATTTCTTTAAGTTTTCTATAGCTGTTAAAATTTCATTTTTCATTCTGATAACTTCTTCCTTTGCATATTTAGCGAAATTTTCTTCACCGTCTACCTTTCCTTTGTATGCAAGCATTATACCTCTTGAAGAGTTAACAACTCCTCCATTTCCATCTTTAAGGTAAAGAGCTACATCTTCTGCTCTTCCACCTTGAGCGCCATATCCTGGTATTAGGAAGAATGTACTATCTAAATTATTTCTTATTTCTATACCCTCATCTACATGAGTACAACCTATAACTCCACCTATGGAGCTATATCCATATTTACCCATATAATCTTTGCCTAGACTATTTATAGTTTCTCCTACTACATTAAATACTCTTCTATCACCTTTAGTCTCTATATATTGAATATCCTTACTACCTTTATTGGAAGTTCTTATTAGTACAAAAATTCCCTTTTCACTATTCTCTAAATAAGGTAAGTATGGCTCAATACTATCTAACCCCATATATGGACTTAAAGTCACAAAATCAGCTTCAAATTCTCCTGCAAAATGTGCTTTAGCATACATCTCAGCTGTTTTCGCAATATCTCCTCTTTTTATATCTCCTATAGATATTGCTCCTCTTGCCTTTATATATTTTAAAGTATTCGAATATGCTCTTAGTCCTTCTAATCCATAGGCTTCATAATATGCTATCTGTGGTTTATAGCAAGCTACGTGATCTATAGTTTCATCTATTATAGCTTTATTAAACTCAAAAATTGCATCTCCTATATTTTCAAACTTTTTAATAAAACTGTCTGGTATATATGATATATCTGTGTCTAATCCCACACATACATGTCCCTTTTCTGCAATTGTCTCAAATAGTCTATCTATAATCATATGGCACTTCCTCACTTTATTATTTTCTATAAACAACCTTACCACCTTTTATGGTAGTTAGCACTTCTCCATATACTTTCATACCATTAAATGGAGTATTCTTTCCTTTTGATAAGAATTCTTCTTTACGTATCTCATATTCTTTTTCTAAATCTACTATCACTAGGTCACCATCGTATCCTATGTTAATTTGTCCCTTGTTAACTCCTAATATTTCACTAGGTCTCTTACTCATAATTTCACTTAACTTACTTAAATCTATATAACCTGCTTTCACAAGCTTAGTATATGAAACTCCAAAAGCTGTTTCTATTCCTGAGATTCCTGGAGCTCCCTTTCTCTTATCTTCTTCAGTGTGTGGTGCATGGTCCGTAGCAATGCTATCTACATATCCGTCCTTTATAGCATTAATTAAATAATCTATATCTTCACTTTCTCTAAGTGGAGGATTTACTCTATACTCTATGTCATTAGCTAAAGCTATATGATGAGGAGCTACTTCACAAGTAACTTTATCTCCCCTTTTCTTTGATTTAATTATATATTCCATAGATTCTTTAGTACTTACATGTGAAAAATGAACTTTGCATCCTGCATGTTTAGCTAAGGTTATATTTCTCCAAGTCATAGTATTTTCTGCAAGCCTCATGTCTATATTAGATAGATTATGATTCTCGCAATGACACATAACTGTTATATCCTTTTCTTTAGCTTTAATCATAGCATTTAACATAACTTCACTATGCATAACATCTTTTCCGTCTTCAGATATTACCTTTATGTCACCTTTTTTTAGATTATCTAAATGGCTAATATCATCTCCACTAAACTTATTAGTTATAGATATAACTTGATTTATATCTACAAGTCCTACTTCTTTACCTTTATTTATAACATAATTAACTGTATCCATATCGCTACATACTGGATTCGTATTAGCCATAAGATTTACCATAACATATCCACCTTTAACTGCAGCTTTAGAACCAGATTCTATATCTTCCTTATACGTTAATCCTGGGTCTCTAAAGTGTACATGCAAATCTACAAAACCAGGCATTACTATCTTTCCTTCAGCATCTATAGTCTCACAATCCTTTATAAGATTTCTTCCTATCTCACAAATTACTCCATCTTTTATATACACATCACCAACAAAGGCTCCGCTCCAGTCTACTACTGTACCATTCTTTATACAAATTTCCATAAATATCCTCCAATCCCAACCATTAATATAGTGAAGTTACTCTTTGTAAGTCATCACAGTAATGACATCTGTATTCCTTTGTTTCTTCATCTACTAAATGATGTATGTGCTTTATGTTAGGCTCTATAGATGTAACACACCTAGGGTTTTTGCACTTTATAACACTTTCTACTTTTTCTGGAAGTCTAAGCTTGATTTTCTCCTTAATTTCCTCATTTTCTATTATATCTATAGTTATATTTGGGTCTATTACTCCTAATATTTCAAAATCAATATCTATTTTATTTTCTATTTTTATTATATCTTTCTTACCGCACTTATCACTATTAGCATTCATTATAAGAGCTACAGTGAAATTAGCCTTATCTAGATTTAAGAAGTTGAATATTTTTATTCCTTCTCCAGCTTTTATATGATCTATTACCAATCCATCTTTTATACTATTTATAGTTAACATATTCCTTCCTCCTTATATACCTTAGTAAATTCCTAATAATTTTAGTATTAATGCCATTCTTACATACATTCCATACTTAGCTTGTTTAAAGTAAACAGCTCTATTATCACTATCTACTTCATAAGCTATTTCATTTACTCTTGGTAATGGGTGAAGTACTATCATATCTTCTTTTGCATTATTCATTTTCTCATTATCTAATATATAAGTATCCTTAAGTTTTATATAGTCTTCTTCATTGAAGAACCTTTCTCTTTGTACCCTAGTCATATATAAAACATCTATTTCTTTCATAGCTTCTTCCATGGTCCTAACTTGCTTAAACTCTATATTTCTCTTCTTAAGTATTTCTTTCTTTATATACTCAGGTATCTCTAGTTCTTCTGGTGAAATTAGTACAAATTTATTATTTTCATATCTGCTTAGGGCCTTTATTAATGAATGTACTGTTCTTCCAAATTTTAGATCTCCACAACAACCTATAGTTAAATTATTAAGTCTTTTCTTTAATGTTCTTATAGTTAATAAATCCGTTAAAGTTTGGGTTGGATGTTGGTGTCCACCATCCCCTGCATTTACTACTGGAATATCACTATATTGTGCTGCAACTTGTGGTGCTCCTTCTTTAGGATGTCTCATTACAGCTATATCTGCATAACATGCAACTGTTCTTATAGTATCTGCAATACTCTCTCCTTTAGCTACTGAGCTAGCATTTGGTTCTGAAAACCCTATTACACGTCCACCTAGCCTGTTCATAGCTGCTTCAAAGCTAAATCTCGTTCTAGTACTTGGCTCATAAAATAATGTAGTAAGTAAATATCCATCACAAGCATGTGTAAATTTTTGGGGGTCTGCTATTATCTCGTCTGCTAAGTCAAATATTCCGTCTAATTCTTCTAAAGTAAGGTCCATTGGTTCGATTAAATTTTTTCCTTTTAACATATAAAACACTCCTTTTTAACCTCTCTGGGATAATTTAAAGGTATTAAGATTTACTTATAAAACTCAATAAAAAAAGCTTTCCTTAACAAGGAAAGCTATAAATATCTCTGCATATAATTTTGCATATGAATATAATAGTATAGTGAATTTTATTGTACTACAACTGTATTCATATCAAAATCTTTTCTTCCCTTGTCGGCATCTCTGTACCATTTTTAAAAGGATTCTTTATTAAATTTTATTGCTTTCATTCTACTGTAAATAAACTATAATGTCAATACTGTTTAAAATAATGGTTTAATTTTATTAAATTAGCCATTAAATATGTGACTTAATCACATATTTTTTTATTTAAATATTGTATCATAAAGTATAAAATATTTTATCCTAAGAAGTAAATACCAAGTCTATCATATATTTATCAGGATAAATGTAAAGTCATATGGTATACTAAATAAAAGTAAAGTATAAGGAGGATATTAAAATGAAAATAACTTTTGATAATGAAACTAAAGATGCTCTTTTAGAAAGCTTAAACAAACAAGGCAAACCTGTTGTTAGACTAGCTATTGCTGGTTTTGGTTGAGGTGGCCCTAATCTAAGCGTTGTTCTGGATGAACAAAAATCAGATGATACTGTAGAAACTGTGGATGAAATAACTTTTGTAGTTAATAAAGATGAAGAATACATTTTTGAAGATTGCATTGTTGCTTACAAAAAAACATTATTTGGAAAGACTTTCAAAGTAATATCTAAAGCTATAGGAGAAAGCTCCTGTAGCTAAAGTATAAATACCCATAAGTAGTGCATTCTTCAAGAGAAAGAGTGCACTACTTATGGGTTCTATTTATGTGTATTTTTATTTAATATATTTATTTATTTCTTCTATTGAATCATTTAATACTTCTGCTATACTTTCTAATTCCTTAAAATTATTTAAATTTTCATGAGATATAGCTGAAGCTTCTTCTGAACTAGCCATGGTCTCCTCCGCTATACCTGATAAATTTGTAATATTATCATGTATCTTTTCACTACTTTTTAAAATTTCAGATACCTTGGAAACTACACCTATTATCTCTTCTTTTACTATAGACACATTTCTCTGGATAGTGGAAAATGCTCTATCTGTATCTTTTACTAATTGTTGTTGCTCATTATTAGCATCAACTAATTCTTCTACTTCTAAAACTGATACATTAGTATCCTCTTCTAAAGATTTTAATATATTACCTATCTCTAGTGAATTGTTTTTACTCTCAGCTGCTAATTTCTTTATTTCATCTGCTACTACAGCAAATCCTCTTCCACTTTCACCTACTCTAGCTGCTTCAATGGCAGCATTTAACGCTAAAAGATTAGTCTGCTCTGCTATAGTCGATATAACATTAGTTATTTGAGCAATATTAGATGACTTTTCAGCTAATTCTTTCATAATACTACTAACATTTTTATTCTTATACATAATATATTCACTTTTTTCAGATAATTCATGGACAATTTTTAGACCATTATCTATTACTTTATCTGCTGCTTCAGAAGATTGTTTAACTATAGTAGTAACATCTTCAGTCTCTGTTATTTGTTGCTTTATATTATTTACCAAATTAGTTTGACTCCCAATTTCTTCACTAGTGTTAGTTGCCCCCATAGCTATTTCTTCTATGGATAAATTTATAGTTTCTGTACTTTCTCCAATTAAAGAAACAATCTCTTTAAGATGATTAGACTTTTCTTTAACCACATCATATACGTTAGATAAATCTATTAACATATTCTGTTGTACCTTACTATTTTTATTTATCTCTTCCACATTTCTATCCATATCTTCATTCATTTTTGCAATAAATTTTGTAGCTATTACAATCGTTGGGAAGAACATTATAGTAGCTCCTAAAATTCCAGTTAACTCAGCACTATTTCCTAACCTAATTTGCATATATGCATATATCAGTATTGATATAAAATTAAATCCGCCAACAATAGTTATTAGTTTTGTATCTAAGTATAAAACTAAACTTAATATAAAAGGAAATCCCGCTGCAAAGGCAGATGCGCATGATGATGTAAGTAATACATATGTATCTACCATTAGAAAACCTGTAGCCATAACCCATCTAATTATATTATTTGATGTATTTTTTATATATAGATGTATTGAGATAACATATGTTATTGTTGCTACTAATATATTAAATATTGCAAATTCAATTCCCCTATATCCGTTATACACTTGTAAAACTGAACCTGTAATTGTGACAAACATGATACTCAAGAATACAATTAATATTAATTTATTAACTTTCGCAATATCGCTTTTATTTCTCCCCATTATAATACCCCCCTATATTTCCCCATTAATAGATTATCGATCCATTTTATGCATATCTTTATATATGCTAACATTAAAAATCATACAACAAATTACTCAAGTAATTTGTTGTATGATTTTTATATGAATAATTTAGTTTCTATTTTTTTTTCATATTCTGACCATGTATCTTGTTCTGTTATATCCTTCACATTTGATACTTTATTCATAGTAGCATCGATATAATCTGCATAATGGACTATAAAAGCTTCTTCAGTGTTAGGAGATTTAGGTGAGCCATATTCTAGTTTACCGTGATGCTGTACAATGCATCCTCTAATCCGATTTTTAAAATCTTCGCTATAAAATCCAGGTGCACTTTTAAATGCTTCCTCTACCATAGTTATTCCTATAACTATATGGCCTTCCATTTCCCCCCTAATGGTCGCTTTAAATTTTCCCTTTGATGAATATTCATGTATTTTTCCAATATCATGAAGTTTTGCTGCTAATATAGCAATCTCTCTATACCTACAATTATATCTATTAGCAAGTTCATTTGCCCAATAGGTTACATTAAGAGTATGTTCTGCAAGTCCCCCTATATATGTATGATGTTCTAATCCCCCAATTCCTTGTGAAAACTCACTTACGAAATTCTTATCGCCAAAAAAATATTTATTTAAAGATATAACTTCCTTACATTTAAATTGTTGAGTTGTCAATTCTTCTAATTCATATAATATAGATTTTATATCTTTCTTAACATAATTCATAAAATCATTTAAGTTATAATTAAATTCTGATGAATCTACTTTCACTATCATATTATCTTTTATATAAGCCTTAACTACATCACCTACATTTAACGTATTATTACAATTATTTTTATCCTTAAATGTCAATTCTTCTGTTATATCCCCTAGGGTATATATTATCTCATTTTTATATATCTTTTTATCTTTTACCATAAGCAATAATTCTACTAAATCTTTATTTATATTACTAATTACCTGGGTCAAGTAAATTGATTTCATATTCTCATCTCCTTATAAATACATCTAATATGTATCTTTTCATAAGAAGATATTTTTATTCTTTAAATCCTAACTTTGATTTATATACTAAACACCACTTTTATTTATATTTATCCTCGAATTCTTTAACTAATGTAGTCACTAATTTCTTTATATTACT
Source organism: Clostridium sp. UBA1056 (assembly GCA_002316385.1). Classification (GTDB taxonomy): domain Bacteria; phylum Bacillota; class Clostridia; order Clostridiales; family Clostridiaceae; genus Clostridium_J. The sequence goes on along the minus strand of DCDL01000010.1, from coordinate 56,086 downwards.
TGCATGAGCCACTAAACTCATAACTAATAAAAACATTATTATTCTTTCTTTATCTTCATCATTAAATTCATACTTTTCCAAGTGTTTCTTAAATATTGCATCTAATTCTTTTTTTTCTCCAATGAACGAAATGTCCAAACTTTTCTGTTGTAAATCACTAAATAACTTAAAAGTATCCTCCCAAGAAAGAATATCGTCTCCTCTATTATTTATATCGTTAAAGGCCAGTCTAAATACACTTTTTATCTCATCTGTTGTCAAAATTGGTCTCATATATCCTAACAGAACTAATTGAACTAAATGTAACTTAGTATAGCCTCTTTTCTTACCATCTTCCGGTTTAGAAATAACTTCGCTTTTTATATAATTTTGAAGTATACTATTAGTAAAATTATCATGAGCAAACTTATCATTAAGATAATCTTTAACTTGTGATAAGAATAGATCATATTGAGGCAATTCATCATATTGTATTATACTTTTTTCAGTATTTTCATCTATCATCTCTGAAAACTTAGATACTATCTCTTGAAAAATAGTTCCATTATCACTCTCTTTATTATTCATTTTCATTCCTCACTTCAATAACATTTTAAATTTTTCTACACTAACTCATATTAATTATAAAAGATAATTATTATATTTACAAATATCTTATAAGATAAAAGTAAAAGCCGAAATTTTTATTAATCTATTATGACGTTTATATATATAAATCCTTCATATATTCAATATATGCTAATATTATTAACAACAATCACATTTTATTAACACATTTTACTAAATAATATCAACATAATATGTTAATTAATCTATATATAGTTTCCTTTAATTGTATCGATTATAAGCTTATATTGAGCATTATCCACATTATCCACAGATAGGTTGTGTATAATATTTTTTATTTTCTGTTTAAAACAATGAATAGCACTACTCTTTTTCCTTCAAAATTTGATATTTTTTGTAGAATTAATGCTCTATTCATATAAATTTCTATTGAAAAACAGTATTTTTATGTTAAAATAGTTAATTATAAGTTAAATTATTCATCTTTTCCTTATTCTCTGATTAATATTACTATAATAGCCATTATATTAATGGGATATAATGTAATAAACTTATTTTTTTTATCATTTTTTATTGACTTATGATTTTTTTTGTATTATAGTTATTATATGGTATTAATTATAATATCTGTAACTAGGTTTTGTTTAGTTACACAAGCGAAAATATAGGAGGAATTTATTATGAAATCAACTGGTGTTGTAAGAAAAGTAGATGAGTTAGGGAGAATAGTTATCCCAGTGGAGTTAAGAAGAACATTAAATATCGATGTTAAGGATGCACTTGAAATATATGTAGATGGTGATCAAGTTATATTAAAGAAATATGAGCCTGCATGCATCTTCTGTGGAGATGCTCGTGACGTAATTAATTATAAATCTAAAAACATATGCCAAAAGTGTCTAACTGAATTAAAATGTCAAGAATAATAATAGTTAATAATAAAACGTTACTTAAAATTAGGTAGCGTTTTTTATTATTATATATATTATATATAGTGAGATTTTATCCTCTGATGGCTGATTATACACTAATTATTCTCTTAAGAAATATATTAGTAGGCTTCAATACTAATATATTATTAAACTCTTTATAAATATAAAAAGATCAGTAAATTGAATTACTGATCTTATTTGGCAGAATTAATATCTTCTTGCTCCAGCATAATCTCCTCTAGTATTCAGTGGAGATATCTTTACATATTCATTGTCTTGAGGCGCATGAAGATAACTATTGTTACCAACGTATATACCAACATGATATATATTTCCAGCTGATCCAAAGAACACTAAATCCCCGGGTTCTGGTTGAGAAACTGGTGTTCCTGCATTCATTTGAGCTTCAGCTACTCTAGGAATGCTTTTTCCACAAGCAGCATATACATAACTAGTTAAACCAGAGCAATCAAAACTATCAGGTCCGGTTGCACCCCATTTGTATGGACGTCCTATAAAGTTCATTGCATAGCCAACTATAGAACTACCTGAAGCATTTGGAGGTGCTGTTACATTTGAACTACTATCTCCTCTACTTGGTCTATCTGTACTTGGACTATTGTTAGTTGTACTACTATTATTGCTAGCAGTATTATTACTATTAGCAGTATACTCAGCTATTTGTCTCTCTGTTTCTTTTATTTGCGCTTCACTTTCTTTCCAAGCAGCTTCAAATAAATCTCTATTAGCCTCTGCTTTAGCTAAAGCCTCTTTATGTTCAACTCTTTTTTCTTCTAGTTGAGCTAATTTTGTATTATTCTCTTTTTGTAATGTATCTAGCTTTGCTTTTTCATCTTCAATTGCTTTTTTCTCTGATACAAGAATTTCTTTCTTTTCAACTAGACTACTAACAACTTCTTTATCATAGCTTATAATTCTGTTTACGTTACTTAGTCTAGTCATAAAGTCGGATATACCCTCTGAGTCTAAAAGTACCTCAATATAGCTATCCATACCATTCATATACATTGATTTCATTCTCTTATTAAATAATTCATTTTCGTCTTTTATATCACTTTCAGTAGCTTGTACCTTCTTGTTGCTCTCTTCAATTTTACCTTCTGCTTCATTAATTTCAGCATTCAACTTTTCTATATCAATAGTGATATTTTCCATTTGAGAATTTACTGACTGTATTGAAGCTGATATCTCATCGACTTGCTCCTGAGCACTTTTATAGCTATTTTTATTTTCCTCTAGCTTCTGCTCATATTTTGCTTTATCACTGTTTGGATCTGCAAATGCGCTAGTTCCAGCACAAGAGATAGTTAATGCTAAAGCAAGTACTAATGATATGCTTTTCTTATTCAAAAAAATTCCCTCCCCCTCAACGTTATAAATCTCATTTACCATTATAACACTATAATGACTAATATCTCAAGTAATTTAGAAAAAAAATGAGACAAGCCTCTATTTTTTATGAATATACAAGTAAATATATTTAATGTAACTCTTCACATTCATTCTTACTCATAAAATTTTATAATAATTCTTCTTTACTTATATATCAATTCCAAACTTATATACCTCTGATTTATGCATATTTCTTTCCTTTGCAACTTTTTTTATTGCTTCTTTTTTATCTAGACCTTCATTTATGTATGCTCTTATATGCTCTTCAATGTTCATATCTTCCCACTTAGCCCTCATTTCTGCCACAATCTCACTCTTGCTTTTACCTTCCAGAACTAGTACATACTCACCCTTAGGCTTATTTTCTTTATAATACTCTATACATTCTTCTAAAGTACCCCTTAATATAGTTTCATGAAGTTTCGTAAGCTCCTTACATACAGCAATATTTCTATTTCCTAAGTTATCTTTTATAAAACTTAATGTTGATTCTAATCTATGAGGTGCTTCATAAAATATTAAAGTTTCTTGTCTATCTGATAACCCCTCTATAGTCTCTCTTTTCTCTTTATTTTCTCTAGATAAAAATCCTACAAATAAAAATTTATTCGTATTTAGTCCAGAATAGACTAAAGCAGTAGTTATTGCTGTAGCCCCTGGATATACTTCAAATTCTATATTTTCCTCAATACATCTTTTTACAATAATAGCTCCTGGGTCTGAGATTCCCGGAGTACCTGCATCACTTATTATAGCTACATTTTGACCTTCTACTAATTTTTTTATTATATCCTCACTTTTTCCATTTTCATTATGTTTATGATAGCTTATTAAAGTTTTCTTTATATTAAAATGATTTAAAAGCTTTAAGCTCTGTCTTGTGTCTTCACATGCAATTATATCTACACTTTTTAGAGTCTCAAGTGCTCTAAGAGTTATGTCCTTTAAATTTCCTATTGGAGTAGGTATTAAATATAATTTACCACTCATTTTACTCACCTCTTCTATACTTTGTTTTATTATCCTAACCATTGTGAATTATATATTTTTTTAATCTCTTCTGAATAAGAATCATCTTCCATATGTACATACAATGGGTCTTCTATTTTTAGAAATGCACCTCCATCTCTTTGTCCTTCAACTAATATTATATTAGGTGCTTTTCCTGGTTTAGGATGAACTAATCTTATTCTCTTTGGTTCTATTTTGTATTTTCTCATAAGAGTAAATATATCTACTATCCTATCAGGTCTATGTACCATAAAAAACTTACCATTGTCCTTTAATAGTACCCTAGCTGCCACTATAACATCTTCTAGGGTACAGCATACTTCATGCCTTGCAATAGTACTTTTATCGCTCTCATTGAGTATTCCAGAGTTATATAACTTATATGGTGGATTTACAGTTACTATATCTACCCTACCTAATGATTTTAAAAGCTCCTTATCCTTTAAATCCCCTTCAATAAATTTAACCTCTTCACTAAAATTATTATATTTTGAAGTTCTATTTGCCATTTCAGCAAACTCACCTTGTATTTCTACACCCTTTATAACTCCACATTGACTCTTTCCTTTTATTATAAATGGAATTATTCCTGTTCCACTACATAAATCAATAATGGTAGCATTTCTTTTAACTTTAGCAAAATTAGCTAAAAGTACTGCATCAACGCCAAATCTAAACCCATCTTTTTTTTGTATGATATTGATACCCTTTAATTGCAGGTCATCTAATGTTTCATCTACATTTATCAAGCTCATAATATAAAATTCCTTTCTATTAGCCAAATTACTCATATTCTATTATATAATAAGTTGTTCTGTTTTTCATCTTATCAACAATTACAATAAAAATTTATAGACTATTTATATGGGTCTTTCGCAAAATAAGCTAATCTAAATAAATATTGAATAAGCACTTATATTATTGTTAGCGAAAACCCCCATTATTTTGTAATATCTAGATTATAATTATTAATTACTTCAAAATAGTATTATATGAATTATAAAATCCCCTTGAATAGTTATAACTTTTAACCATCAAGGGGAAACTTTCTTATTTCTGTATACTATAATATAGGGGGAAGCAATATGTTATTATCTAGCCTTCTACAAATAATCTATATCTGCTAAATAAAACATATTGCATTTAGGGTTTATATTTATGATTTAATTTGTCATTTATCCGATGACTACCAGCCCTAATACGCACATCTTCTTCAAAGCTGGAGTAAAGAGCTGCTACGTCCCTGGATAACGATTTCTAAGCTTCATAGAAGCTAAGAACTCTGTTTATATTATTGCCAGTATAAATAGAAATATACAGCTATATTTAATTTATTACTTAAATAACAGTAATAAGTAATAGTTTAATTTAATATAATACAATAATCATTTAGTATTTCAATATATAGTTAGGAAAGGTTTGCATTATGGAAATATTATTTTACCCTTTTTCATCAGTAGGTTTTCAATCAAATACTTCTATTTTATTAGATGCATCATTCTTACTTAGTTTGGTCTATGATGATGATATAAAGCACGCTGAATGTATAGAGGTATTCAGGATATTACTTAATAATCAATGCAAACTCTTAGTTACAAACATAATCTCTGCTGAAGTACTAAATCAAATCATGTATAAAATATTTATGATAGATATATGTCATAAAATTGATAAAGAAAGTGCCTTCAATTCTCAGACAAATATAAAGCAAATTATATCGTCCTTTAGTAAGTATGACAGAAAAATCATAAAAGATAAGAAAATAGATAAGTTAAGAGAAATTCCTTATAAAAAGTATTTTGATAATCTTTCTAAAAATAGCTCTAAAAGAGATCTCCTTAGTGTTTATTATAAAACAGCTGTAACTATGCATAATCAACTTGAAAATACAGTTAAATATAAATACGTTGAAATAAATAAGGTTTGTATGAGTAAAACTAAAGAAATTATGATCAAGAATCTATTATCTATAAATGATGCAACCCATATAGCTACTTGTATTTGCCACAACATAGACTATTTATTAACTTTAGATAGTGACTTTGTTTATGCAGATTGTGATTCTGTTAAGATATTAAAAATATAGCTATGTAGAGTTCTCTACATAGCTATATCACTTTTCATAAAATCTTAAACCTTTTTATAGTATATTATCATTTAGATAGATGACTTAATTTAAGTTACTTTATTCATACAAACTATTTATTAGGTATACATAAAGTATCTTCAACTTTTATTGCATTATCATTTATGTTATTATGTGCTTTAATTAGTTCGATTCCCTTCATTATATCCATATCGGATAAATGTTCCTTAGCTATGCTAAATAATGTATCCCCTGATTTAACAATATATTTAGTGTGATCAGTATGACTTTTGTTATTAGCTGAATCTGTCTCTTCGCCTTTTTCCTCAGCGGCTTTTTCTCCTGTTACTAATGAAGTTTCATAAGAAATAATAAGTTTTTGACCTGCTGTAATAATATCATCTTTACTCATATTATTTCTTGTTAATATCTCTGCTACTACTTCACTTGGATCAGAATTTGGCATGTAAGTTCTAGCTATACTATAAAGTGTGTCATTTGACTTTACTGTATAGTATCCTTCTTTTACTTCCTCCATACTTGTATCCTTTTTATCTTCATTTGTATTTTTCTTGTCTTCCGCATCTTTATTCTTATCCTCTTGTTCTAATGCAGTCTTATCAGAGTTAGCTTCTTTATTTTCATTGTTGGCTTCATTACTCTTTGAGTCAGTAGTTGAAGCTGTATTATTTTTAGGCTCTTTGCTTTGATCCTTATTTCCTATATAGCTTACAGAAAAAAATATTCCACCCAAAACAATTGCACAACTTATAGCTATTACTATTTGCTTTTTAAATTTCATAATTAACACCTCTCTATATTTTAATAACTAATATTTAAATAATTAACAAATTTATAGAAAATATACATGATACTATGAAATTTATTTAGTTTAATGCCAATATATAAAAATCCTTGTAGTCTTTCTAACTACAAGGATTCTTTGAACACTATATAACGGTATATCCACTATCTTCTATGGATTGAATTATATCATCTATATTTATAAAATAATTGTCATAGACAATTTCTACTTCTTTTTTAGCCTTGTGTATTCCGCAAGCTATAACTCCTTCATTAATGGATATAGCATTCTTAACTCTTGTAACATCTTTACTTGTAACCATATCACAAACTTTAAGCGTAGTCTTCATATCCATCCTCCTAATTTTCTTTAAATAATTCCTTAATTAATGTAGGATCTTCAGCTTGATTCTCTAATTCCTTTAAATCAATTTCATTGATTATGTCTTCATAACTACCAGATATTAAAGTTAAATCATTTATGCTAACAACCTTAATGTCATCTTCACCATCTTTTAGGTTAACTTTAACTTTCACAGCCTCTTTTACTACACTATTAGAGATTACTTCACCTTTTCCATAGCATGTATCTACTATAGAACCTACCTTAGGTAATCTTTTTCTTATACCTTCATAGGTTTCTTGTTCGTAATTTAAACAGCACATAAGTCTTCCACATATTCCTGAAATTTTAGTTGGATTTAAAGATAAATTTTGCTCTTTTGCCATTTTTATTGATACAGGTGCAAATTCACCTAAAAATGTAGAGCAACACAGACTTCTTCCACAAGGGCCAAGACCTCCAGTCATTTTAGCTTCATCTCTAACTCCAATTTGTCTCAGTTCTATTCTAGTTCTAAAAATTGACGCTAGGTCTTTTACTAGTTCTCTAAAATCAACCCTACCATCTGCTGTAAAGTAGAATATTACTTTATTATTATCAAAGGTATATTCTACATCTATAAGCTTCATAGTTAAATCATGAGCCTTTATTTTTTCAAGACATACCTTAAAAGCTTCTTCTTCCTTTTCTTTATTTATCTTATTGGTGTTTATGTCCTCCTCCAAAGCTTTTCTTATTACATTCTTTAAAGGGGCTACTATTTCACCTTCTCTGAGTTCTTTCTTGCCAACTACACATTCACCAAACTCTACACCTCTTGCAGTCTCTACAACTACAAAATCGCCTTTTTTTATATCTAAATCACCGGGATTAAAATAATATATTTTACCGGCTTTTTTAAATCTTACTCCTATTACTGTTATCATATTTAAACCTCCTGCATTCTCAAAACCATCGTTATAAATGCCAATGACGAGTTTACATTATTTTTTAAAATCTTTCTTGTTTCATCTACAATGTTAATCATACCATTTAATTTGCTTAATGAAAATATATTAACTAAATCTTTAATTTCTGATATTTTATCAATGTTTATTAATAGTCTTTCATCACCAATTTCTTTATATATAATTATATCTCTTATTATAGTTATAACTATATCTAAAACTTCCTCCTGGCTACTACTATAATCATTAAAAAACTTTTCATAGTCTAAAGATGTTTCATAATCTTTATCCTTAATTCTATATATAAGTTCAAAAATTGTATTTCTTATTAAATTAAAATCTTCATTTTCTATTAGACTTTCTGCTTTTCCTGGTATTCCTTTTGCAAAAGAAGTAGCTACTAATAGCTTCTCCTCTTCGATTCCTGCATATCTATTCTTAAGAAATAAAATCATCTCTTCATCTGATAATGACTTTAATTTATGTATACCACACCTTGATTTAATTGTATCTAGCATACCTTCTAACTCTTCACATAGTATAAATATATAAACATTGGCTGGAGGCTCCTCTATGGTTTTTAAAAATGCATTTTGGGCCTGAAATGTAATTTTGTCACCATTGTCTATGATAATAACCTTATTATCTCCCTCAAAGGGTTTCTTATTACATTCCTCTATAATATTTCTTACGGTGTTTACCCCTATAGACGACTTTCCTTTATCTAAAGACCAATAAATTATATCTACATGTTCCCTAACTGTATCTATACCTAAAAGCTTTAATGCTATAAATTTAGCTAGAACACTTTTTCCTATTCCTTTTTCTCCAACTAATATATGAGCATGAGTAAATTTATTATTATTAATTGCTTCTAGTAAGCTATTTTTCATCTTATCATGACCTATCATACTCATCTGCTCCTTCCTATATAATAAATAATGTACAATAAGTTTAACTTATTGTACATTATCTCACTTAAATTATATTATACTCTTAAAAACTTATCTACATCAACAACAAATATAGTAGCGCCGCCTATATTCACCTCTATAGGATATGGAACGTATACTCCTGTGGAACCAGCAACTGGAGAAGGTGATGATATAAGTTGTTTTCTAACTTTACAGATTTCTTCTATATATCCTAAAACAGTATCAACTTTATTTTCATCTACACCTATCATTAATGTTGTATTTCCTGCTTTTAAAAATCCACCTGTAGTTGCAAGCTTTGTAACTCTTAAGCCATTCTCTGTTAAGAGATCAATTAAATCCATAGCATCGTCATCTTGAACTATTGCAATTACTAATTTCATATAGTACCCCTCCTAAATTTTATTTATGCTTTATATAGGATTCAACTCTATTTACTATGTTTCTATGAATATTTTCTATAGAGTCATCTCCATTTATTAATTCTATTTTATCATAAATGCTACCAATTTTTGAATATGCTTCAAAAACTTTTTTATGAAAATCCATACCAACATTTTCAAGTCTATCTAATTCTCTTTGGCTTTTCTTTCTTTCAATTCCTTTCTCATAAGGAATACTTATCATAAATACTAAATCTGCTTCAAGTCCTCCTAAAGCAAAGTCATTTATAGATTTTACTGTATCTATTCCTAATTCCCTAGCAATTCCCTGATAAACTATAGATGAATACACAAATCTATCACATAAAACCACCTTTCCTTCAGCAATAGCAGGCTTTATTACTTCTCTTACTAACTGAGCTCTTGCTGCTGAATATAATAAAGCCTCACACATATTATCCATCTCTTGGTTATCATTATCCAAAATTATCTCTCTAATTTTCTCACTAATTCTAGTTCCACCTGGCTCTCTTGTTCTTATAACTTCAATACCCTTATCTACAAAATACTTTTCTAGCAACTCTATTTGTGTAGACTTTCCACTACCATCTGGACCTTCCAATGCTATTAATAACCCTTTATTCAAATAACTTACCTCCAAACTTGCCTCTTCTTATACGCTTTTATGTTATTTTATTATAACTAAACTATCATCTTTAACTCCTAATAGTGTAATCTTATTATCTCTATAGTATCCTATTATATCAATAATATCTTTTGTAACAATTTCACCTGGCATTATTAGCGGTACTCCAGGTGGGTATGGAACTATAGCTTGTCCGCACACTTTATTTATAGAACTCTCAAGTCTACACTCTACTTTTTTCATGTCTATAGTTTCCCATGGTAATTTTTCTATTGGTGGAATATCATACTCCTTAGGCTTCACATATTGTTCTTTTAAAATATCTTTATTACATTCTTTTAGTACTCTATATAATTTATCAAAATCATCCTTAGTATTTGAGGTAGCAAAAATTAATACTACATTTCTTGAGTCGCTCATTTCACATTGAATTTTATTTTCTTTTAAATAGTCTAATAATAGATGACCACTAAACCCTTTAGGTACATTTATAATATATCTAGTCTTATCAATATATACTCTGCTTTTAACAGATTGGTTTTGTCCTATTATATCATATTCATCTATTATATGATAAAACCCAAGATCATTTATTTTTATTCTATATTTCCCACATAGAGTAATCAAAGTACTATAATCTTTTTTTCCATACTGTTGTAAATAATATCTACTATAATCCATACTTGCAAGAAATACATAGGAAGGACTAGTTGTCAAAAAGGCACTAGTGTAGAAACTAACATCTTCTAAAAGTTCCTCACAATTCACATGTAAAAATGATGTTTGTGTTAGACTTGGCAAAGTTTTATGAGCGCTATGAACGACCATATCACAACCTAATTTAAGTGGATTTTCAGGTAATTCATCTATAATTCCAAAGTGTGCTCCATGAGCAGAATCTATTAATACCTTCATATTATATTTCTTAGCTTCTTTAACTATTTCCTCCAAATCTGTACAAATACCGTAATAGCTCGGATAAGTTAATAATATCCCTTTGGCATCTTGATTTTCTTTTATTACCTTAAATAGATGCTTCTTATTAATAGAAAAAGGTGCATCATATTTTTTACTTACTTCATTCATTACATATATTGGTTTTAATTTACGTAGTATTATACTATTGAATACTGATCTATGGCAGTTTCTTTCTACGATTATTTTATCCCCTTCTTTAAATGTGGCAAATATCATAATCATATTTCCTGAAGTACTTCCATTAACTAAAAAGTAAGATTTTTTACTTCCATAATAATTAGCAAGCTGTTCTTGTCCTTCTTTTATTATACCTGTGGGATGATGTAGATTATCTACACCATCTACCTCAGTAATATCAAATTTAATAAAATTATCTAATAAAACCTTTCCTTCTTTTGTATCTTCATAAGCTTTTCCCATTTTATGTCCTGGCATAGCAAAATAGCTATTTTCTTCTTCTTTGTATTTCAATAGTGCATGCACTATCGGTAATCTTGGCACCTATCACTCACTCCTCTTGGTATAAGTTGAACTAGATTCTTTTTAATACAGTTCTTATAAAATTCATAGAAATCTGTATTGGTTTCTATTGTTAATAATCTTTTTTCACAGTTCTCACAAATTCTTCGTCCATATATAAGTATACCATTATCTAGAGGCTTTCTGCATATAATACATTCCTTATTCATATTTTTCCCCCTCAAAATTTATCCAATAGAGCTTGTTAGTCTATTATTATATTGTCTTTGAATAAGTTAACTTAGCTAAAATACAATAATTTCACTAAGCTTTACTTCATGTTAAGACTGTCTAAATTCTCGCCCCTTATAATATATTTTATTCATAAAATTCTTTTTTTTATTTTGTCCAAAAAAAAAATTTCATCTTATAATTCATACTTTTTCTACCTAAAGTAACATTAAATATCCTATTAACAAGTTGAAATACTAATATATCTATTTATCATTTATTTTTCTTCTAATTATTAATATATAACTTAGTACTATCATTAAGTTATCCTTAACATCTATAAATCTATTACAGGATAATATAAATATATGTGCACATACTAATTATATAAAGTTATAGTTGATATCTTTGACATTGTAGGGAGGGTTATAATTGAAACAAAACGTTTTGAGCTTTTTATCTACTATAAAATCAGAAATACTAGATGTTAATAAATTTCTATATGATACTAGTGAAAGTTGCTTTAATGAGTATAAGTCATCAGACTACATTATAAAACTTTTGGAAAAATATAATTTTAATATTGAAAGAAACTTTATGGGTATTCCAACAGCTTTTCGTGCAATGATTGGAAACGACCATCCAGAGATATGTTTTATATGTAAATATAGTAGTGGAAGTGATGATGGGCATGTGTTTGGTAATAATGCTAATGCTACTATGTCCTTAGGCGCAGCCATAGGTTTATCTTCCATTATAGATAAAATAGGTGGATCTATTGTAGTGATAGGATGTCCTGGAAAATATTCTAATGGGTCTGAAATTATAATGACAAAAGAAAATGTGTTTGAAAATTGTAGTGTGATTTTTGCTCCTCATGTAGATAATGTCACATCTATTAACAATACTTCTCAAGCGTGCACAACCTTACAGCTCGATTATAATAATTTACTTATCTCTAATGATAATGCTAATCAAAGTTCATTAGATGTATGCCTGCATACAGTACATTTTATAAATGAATTAATTAAAAATATCTCGAAGGACTGTTATATGGATCACTTAAATCTCACCTGTGATAATGCACTAAGTGAATATCCTTCATGTGCAAAGGTTAAGTTTGAAATTAAATCAAAAAACTGCAAATTGTCTAATAAAATTGAAGAAAGCATAAGAAAATATATTAAATGTATAGAAGATATCATAAATATAAATTGTTCTATTAAGTTAATAGAGCTTCCATGTAAAGAACTTTTAGATAATAAAATAATAAATAAATTATTTGAAAGTAATTTAAAAGAAAGTTGTTTAATTGAAATAAATTGTGGTAAAAAAATGCTATACCCTTTAGGTATTGGTACTGTAAGTCATACTACGCCTACTATATATCCATCTATATCAATAGTAACTGACTCCTCTATTCCTTGCCCTTCAAAGGAATTTAGAGATTCAACCCTAACAGAATATGCTCAGTGTAATATATGGAAATCTATTGAAGCTTTAAGTCTAACTTCTATAGATTTAATTGATCGTAAAGATTTAATACATGAAAGCACAGCACTTCTTTCTAAAGATATATAAATAACTAAAATCTAATTTTAATATATAGTATATTAGAATTAGGTTTTTTAGCTATCAAAACTATACAAAGCAAAAAGACTTGTAAGTAAGTTACTTACAAGTCTTTTTGGAGGCGCCACCCAGATTTGAACTGGGGATAAAGGCTTTGCAGGCCTCTGCCTTACCACTTGGCTATGGCGCCATATTGGAGCGGAAGACGAGATTCGAACTCGCGACGTTCACCTTGGCAAGGTGACGCTCTACCACTGAGCCACTCCCGCTTAATAATGGTGGCTCGAGCAGGAATCGAACCAGCGACACGAGGATTTTCAGTCCTCTGCTCTACCGACTGAGCTATCGAGCCAGACACAAATTTTAGAATTTATTGGCGACCCAGAAGGGACTCGAACCCTCGACCTCCGGCGTGACAGGCCGGCACTCTAACCAACTGAGCCACTGGGCCATAAAGATTTTGTGGTGGTCGCAACAGGGATCGAACCTGTGACCCCCTGCTTGTAAGGCAGGTGCTCTCCCAGCTGAGCTATGCGACCAAAATTTAAACTTGTGACACCATTATTAATAAATAATCTTTGTCAAGTTTTGAGAAAACACTTTATTTTTCCAACTCTTAACAAAGATTATTATATTAAATTTTAAGTTCATTGTCAATATACTTTTTAAAATTTCTTTTATCCTAATAAAATTATTTAACAGTATCTAATATTTTTTTAATATCCTCTGTTTTAAACTCATAGGTCTTATTACAAAAATGACATAAAACTTCTTCTGTTTTGCCATCATCGTATATTTCTTGTAAATCATTTTTACCTATACTCATTAACACTCTTTCTATTCTTTCTCTTGAACAATCACATTTATAAATCGGTGTTAAAGAATCATATATTTTTAAATCCATATCTTCAAATACAAATTCCAATATCTCTTCAATAGTCATTCCTTTATCTATCATAGATGTAATGGATGGAATTTCTTCTAATCTATAAGTTATAATGTCTGCCAAAAACTCTGATGCACCTGGCATCATTTGCACAATAAATCCTCCAGCAGCTTTTATAGATAGATTTGTATCTACTAGTACTCCTAAAGCAACTGCAGAAGGTGTTTGCTCTGATACAGTGAAGTAATATGCTATATCATCACCTACTTCTCCAGTATATATAGGTACTTGCCCTACATAAGGTTCTTTAAGTCCCATATCTTTAATTACCTTTAGATATCCATTTTTACCTATAGCACCACCAACTTCTAACTTACCCTTTTCATTTAAAGGTAGATCTACTTGTGGATCGCCTATGTATCCTTTAACACTTCCATCATGATGAGCAGTAACAGTAATTCCTTTAGCTTCCCCTCCACCATCTATTTGAATAGTTAAGCTATCAGTATCATTTTTTAACATAGCTCCCATTAAAACTCCACCAGTTAACATTCTACCTAATGCCGCTGATGCTGTTGGCATACATTCATGAGTTCTAGTTGCCTCATCTACTAACTCCGTTGTAGTAGCTGCAATTATTCTCACTTGACCATCTTTTGCAGTAGCTCTAATTAATTTATCTTTCATTACTTTAACATCCTTTCTTACGTAAAACATAGGTAATTCTCTCTGTGTTCTCGTTTATAGCAGTTTCTTCATAGCAGTTAAATTTTTTTTCTATAAAGAGCCCTGCTTCATCTATAAATTTTTCTATTTTTATATCACTATATGCTCTTTCTCTATGATGTTCATCAAATCTATGATACACTTGTCCTTTTTTCACAAAAAAAGTTAAATACATATCCACTATATCTTCTTGTAATTGATTTTCCCATATATATACTACATCTTCACTATCATAATTAAAGATGTTATTTCCTAATATATGCTTAATCTTATACTCTGTATTAATATCAAAAATAAAAATTCCATCGTCTTTTAAGTGTTTATTCACTGACATAAAATACAGTTTAAGTTTTTGATCTTCAACTATATAGTTAGTTGAATCCAATCCACAGGTTATTAAATCAAATTGCTTTTTAAGATTAAAGTTACATATATCTTGACACATAACTTTAGCTTTAATTCCCTCAGCCTTTAATTTTTCATCTGCAATGGATAGCATATATTCTGATAAATCTATAGCTGTTGTAAATATAAAGTTTTTTCCAATTAATTTTGTAAAGTTTCCTGTACCACAGGCTAGATCTAAATAATCTCTTCTTCCAACTTTATATTCCTTGCAAATCTCAATAATTTTATCTGCCCAACTTCTATAATTTATATCTTCATTAATAAGCTCATCATATATATCAGCAAAATCATTATAACAGTCCATAGGTTCACCATCTTTTCTATATAATCACCTATCCATTTTACATTACTTTCTTTATTTTGTCTAAGAAATCTTCTACAATTATATAAGGAATTTCACCTCTTTATATTTATATAAGCTACAATTGAACTTCTGAGTCAGATTAATAATTTATCTTAATTAATTTATCCTAATTAATAATTCTTTCCATACTTAAAAATTCTTGATTAGAATGAATTATTACTATAATATATACATCTAAAAAAACTCATCATTCTTAGGAATATTTAACCCTTTTTTCTTTTTAGTCATCATGCCTCCAATTCTTCCTGTTTCTTCAGCCGTTAAACTACTCCACCCAAATTCATTTACCTTGTCTGCTAAGCCTAATTCTTCTACTATATCATACTTTATCTTTTCTCTTAAAGCTTCTTGTGGAGTTAATTCTTTATTAGCTTTCAATTTAGATTTTATTACTTTCTTTAACGGAGTCTTACCCATAAACTTCCACCTCTGCATTATTAAAATATAGTTTTAGGCATCTGAAAATAAATAATAAGTCAAAGATGGGAAGTATATTTTGAGTTAGACAAGGAAACAGGTTCNNGGTTCTGTTGACGCAGTATAACCCAAAATAGACGTGCATTCTGACTTATTTATTTTTTGAAGATGGCTAAATATAATAATTATATTTTTTACCATAGGCTTTTTTTTATTCATGTATTATGTGAATTCTATTTAATTTATTAATGTATAATTTTTCCCCATATAGTGCCAATATAATAAATTTAAAAAACAAATTTTATTACATATTTTCACTTAAATTAAATATTTTTATCTTAATTAAATATTTTCACTTAAATAAAATATTTTCACTTAAATAAGCATATTTACATCTGACAATTTATTATGTATAATTAAATAAAGTAATGAATATTCTGTATTTTTATTTTATCATGAAATATTTTCTGTATTATTATATGAGTATTTATATAATAATATAATTTATTTAAAATATTAAATTTTATCTTCATCATATATGTGAATTTATTTTCATTCTACTTCTATTATTTTTACTTACTTTCATGTTCATGAAAACGATTTTTATGAACTTCGACTGAATTTTATTTAATAAATTGGATATATTATAAAATTTGAGTTTAGCTTATATTATTTTTTACAACTTTTAATAATATTCCATCTTAATTAATATGACATACTTCTTCAAGCAGGAATTATATTAGCCTTTGCTAATATTTTCATATTATAAATATAAATAGGGGGAAATATTTATGAAAAGTAAAAAAATTTTAGCTTGCATTCTTACTCTATCCATAGCATCTAGTTTATTCCTTGGATGTGGTAAGTCAAAAGATTCTGATCAAAGTAAAGAAGGCGGCATTGATAAAGATCAATTTCTTAATGTAGTACTGCTTAACGAGCCAAAAAGCTTAGACCCTGCAAAAGCTTATGACATTTATACTTCTTACGTCCATACCAATATTCAGGAAGCGTTAACAAGATTAGGTGTCGATGATAATGGTAATGATGTAGTTAAGGAAGGGATAGCTAAGGAGTGGAAGCAATCTGAAGATGGTTTAACTTGGACATTTAAATTAAGAGATACTAAATGGAGTGATGGCCAACCAGTAACTGCAGAACAATTTGTTTATGGCATTACAAGAACATTAGATGGAAATACTGCTTCAGAAATGGCATACTTACTTTTCCCAATAAAAAATGCTGAAGAATTCAACTCTGGAAAGGCTAAAGCTGAAGAATTGGGAGTTAAGGCTATAGATGATAAGACACTAGAATTTACATTAAAAGCACCTTGTGCATATTTTTTAAACATGACTTATTCAAAAATCATGGAACCTCAAAGAAAAGACATAGTTGAGAAGCATGGAGATAAGCACGGCTCAGAAGCAGATACTTTAGTCTATGCTGGCCCATTTAAAATTTCAGAGTGGGTGCATAACAATAAAATTGAATTAGTAAAAAACCCTGAATATTGGGATGCTGAAAATGTAAAACTAGAAAAAGCTACAATGAAAATCATAAAAGATGAAAATGCTAGAATGAATGAAATATATAACGGCTCATTAGATCTAGGTACTGTATCTAAACCAGAGTGGATAGAACAACTTGATAAAACTGGCCAATTCGAAGTTAAAAAAGGTTATGATACTTCCGCTACCTATAATTTCTTCAACCATGAAAATAAATATTTCAAAAATGCTAAAATAAGAAAAGCTTTTCTTATCGCTAAGGATCGTGAAGGAACAATTAAAATTGCACAGAGAGGATTAGCAGAGCCTGCTACAGCTTGGGTTCCACCATCAGTTAAAGTTGGTGACGATGAGTTTAGAAAAGTTACTGATTTCCAACCTGTAACTGAACTTAAGAAAGAAAATCCAGATCCTAAAGCTTTATTTATTGAAGGTTTAAAAGAAGAAGGTTTAGATCCAGACCCTTCAAAACATACTATCAAACTACTTGAAGGAGGAACCGATTCCACCGCTAAAGAAAGGGCAGAGTTTGATCAACAAAATTTTACTGAAAAATTAGGGATAAACATTAATGTAGACTATGTTGAGTGGGCAACATTCCTAGAAAAAACAGATGACATGGACTTTGAGTTAGCTGGTGCGTCAGTTACTGCAGACTATAATGATCCACTAACTTATTTTGATATGTACATGAGTGATAGAGCTTCTGTTAAAACAGGTTGGAAAAATGAGAAATATGATGAATTAATTAAAAAGGCCATGACCACAAATGACCCAGAAGAAAGAAAGAAATTATTCCAAGAAGCTGAAAAGATTTTTATTTACGAAGATGCTGCTATAAGTCCAACTGCATGGAGATTTAAAAATACTTATGTTCGTAATTATGTTAAGAACTACACATCTCCTGTTTTTGGAAACTTAGATTTAAAAACAGTTTATACACAAGGTAGAGAATAAAATCAATAAACTTTTTACAAAACTATATAAAAAAGACTATATAAAAATTTCTAAAGAATTCTTATATAGTCCTTACTATTTTATTATTTTTCTATCAATTTTTATAACTTCTATTGTTATATAAAAGTATATCTTCACTATTAATCTATACACCCTCTATAGTAGATTCTATAAAAGTGCTCCTTAAAATATCTATAATAAATATTTTAAGGAGCACTAATATTATTCTAAGAATATTTTATACTATTTTCTTCCTGATGTATAAGTGTATTTCAAATCAATTGTTCCAAATAATGGAGCACTATAGTTTTTAACATACTTTCCTACATAAGTATTTTTAAATCTCCAAGCTTCCGGACTTATAACTCCATCTTCATATAATAAGATTCTTTCTGCCTCTTTAAATAACTCAGTTCTTTCTGCTGGATCGACAGTTTGTGATGCTTTAGTTAAAAGTTCATCATATTTAGGATTTGACCAACCTGTTGGTACAACACCAGCTCCACTCATCCATAAATCAAGATATGTGTTAGGATCATTATAATCTCCAGACCATGCCATACCAGCAACTTGATAATCCATATCATCAGTTCTAGTTTGGAATTGTGCCCATTCAACATATTCAACGCCTACATTTATTCCAAGCTTTTCTTGATAAACTTGTTGTTGGAATTCAGCATACTCTTTAGCTACTGAATCTGTACCTGATTGTAAGTATTTAATAGTTATAGTTGATGGATCTTCTCCAAGTCCTAATTCTTTCATTCCTTCTATTAATAAAGCCTTTGGATCTGGATTTTCATCCATAAGATTTTTAATTGGAAGATCTTTAACCTTATCTCTATACTCTTCTCCACCTATTTGTACTTTTGGAGGTACGAAAGATAATGCTGGTTCTCCAAGACCTTTTCTTAGAGTCTTAATTTTATTTTCTCTATCTTCAGCTATTATGAAGGCTTTTCTTACCTTAGCATTGCTAAATAGTTTGTCATTTTGGTTAAAGAAAGTATAAGTAGTTGAACTATCATACCCCTTTTTAGCTTCATATTGACCAGTTGCATCAAGTTTTTCTATCCACTCTGGTTTAGATACTGCAGCCATATCTAAAGAACCATTATATAATTCATTCATTCTAGCATTTTCATCTTTTATGATTTTCATTGTAGCTTTTTCTAGTTTTACATTTTCAGCATCCCAATATTCAGGATTCTTAGTAAATTCAACTTTATTATTATGAACCCATTCAGAAATTACAAATGGTCCACTATACATCATAGTATTGGCTTCTGAACCATACCTGTCACCATGTTGTTCTACTATATCTTGTCTTTGTGGTTGCATTACTTTAAAGTATGTCAAGTCAAGGAAGTATGCACATGGTGATTTTAATGTAAATTCTAGTGTCTTATCATCTATAGCCTTAACTCCTAACTCTTCAGCTTTAACTTTTCCAGAGTTGAATTCTTCAGCATTTTTGATTGGATACAGTAGAAATGCATATGGTGATGCAGTATTTTGATCTAATGTTCTTGTAATACCATAAACAAAGTCCTTTGCAGTTATTGCTTGTCCATCACTCCACTTAGCATCTCTTAACTTAAATGTCCAAACTGTTTTATCCTCTGAAGCTTTCCAACTTTCTGCTATACCTGGTTCAATCTTATCTTTTCCATTTTCATCTTGTATAATTCTTGTTAATGCTTCTTGAGAGTTAGCAAGAACTTGTGAAGAATATAAATCACTTGATTTAGATTGGTCAATTGTTTTTGGCTCTGCTCTTAATTCTAAGTTAAGATACTGATCCTTGTCCATTCCTTCAGATGCAGCACCATTTCCTGATTCTTCCTTATTACCACAACCTACTAAAGCAACGGATGTTACCATAGATAATGCTAATAAAGACGACAATATTTTTTTGCTTTTCATGAATAATCCCCCTTCATTAACCATCAATAATAATAGACATAAGCACATATCTATTTGATTTAAATTTATTATATATTAACATTTTTGCGATTGCAATACCTATTATCTGAATATTTATAAGATTGCTCAAATTCGACTTTTTCTATTATAATTAAACAAATATCGAACTAAAATATCTTCAAAAGTCTTTTTTTAAATATTAATCTGATATTTTTTTAAATTTTAATTTATTTTTTTAATTATTTATTATTTTTCTTAATTTTTTTCTTCATTTTTCATCATCTTTCTTTCTAAATCGCATTTTTATTCATTATTTGTCGAAATTCGTAATACGAATTTCGCTATTAATTTATATGAATTTTTTGTATATTGAAATACATTTTACTAGTAATTTCACTAACAATTATACATATTTTACAATATATACAATCACTTCATTCATTATTGCATGTTAATATATAATTTCCTTCATTTTGATTATAATAAGTAACTATTCACCTATTAAAATAAATTAAGGTTAGTGCTATTATTAGATTAATAAAAAACTTCTTCCATTTACATCTATCTTTGATAGTATGAAGCCTGTCTTAAAAAAGCTAATGGTAAAGTAGGTTACACGATTTTTAATAGAATTCCTGGTTATGTATCAACAGTAAGAAATTAAAGTAAAAATGCTTTAGATTGTTTAAATTCAATATTTACTTAAAATCCATTTGATTCAACGTTTGTCTAAAAAGCTTCGCTAACTGAGGTGTTTCACCTCATTTTTTCATACATAGGTTTAAAAGTTATCCCTTATTGTAAATTGGATAAATCATTTTACAATAAAGGATAATTTTTTATGTAAATATATTTCACCCTTAATATAAATCATATAAAAATACCGGTTTATCTAGGAGCCTCAAATCTATTAGTACCAATGGATCAATGATACAAGAACATAAAAACCTCTAGAATATTGATTATTCTCAACAGGTAATTAAAAACTGGAATAAATATAATTACTTTTTGAAAGAATGTTGTTATTTTTATGTATATATTTCAAAATTAATATGAGTAACTGAATAGTTACTATAATAGTTGTAATATGATAAGATACTATAGATAATATAAAATGATATGATTTTCAAGATCTTTGCCTATACACATAATTCTAAATATAAAAATAATAAAAGAGTAAAGCTCAATACTTTACTCTTTTATCATTTTTATATTAATATTACTCTCTTCCTGATGTATAAGTGTATTTCAAATCAATTGTTCCAAACATTGGATAATTATAGTTTTTAACATACTTTCCTACATAAATATTTTTAAATCTCCAAGCTTCTGGACTTATAACTCCATCCTCATATAATAAGATTCTTTCTGCTTCTTTAAATAACTTAGCTCTTTCTTCCATATCGACAGTTTGTGCTGCTTTAGCTATAATCTCATCATATTTAGGATTTGACCAACCTGTTGGTACAGTATTAGTTCCAGTCACCCAAAAATTAAGATATGCATTAGGATCATTATAATCTCCACTCCAAGCCATACCAGCTATTTCATATTCCAGATTATCAGTTCTAGTTTGGAATTGTGCCCATTCAACATAATCAACGTTTACATTTATTCCAAGCTTTTCTTGATAAACTTGTTGTTGGAATTCAGCATATTCTTTGGCTACTGAATCTGTACCTGATTGTAAGTATTTAATAGTTATAGTTGATGGGTCTTCTCCAAGTCCTAATTCCTTCATTCCTTCTATTAATAGTGCCTTTGGATCTGGATTTTCAGCTATAAGATCTTTAACTGGAAGATCATTAGCCTTCTCTCTATACTCTTCGCCACCTATTTTTACTTTTGGAGGTACGAAAGATAATGCTTCTTCTCCAAGACCTTTTCTTAGAGTCTTAATTTTATTTTCTCTATCTTCAGCTATTATGAATGCTTTTCTTACCTTGGCATTGCTAAATAGTTTATTATTTTGGTTAAAGAAAGTATAAGTAATTGCACCCTCATACTCTTTTTTAGCTTCATAATTACCAGTTGAATTAAATTTTTCTATCCACTCTGGTTTAACTACAGTAGCGATATCTAATGAACCATTATATAATTCATTCATTCTAGCATTTTCGTCTTTTATTATTTTCATTGTAGCTTTTTCTAGTTTTACATTTTCAGCATCCCAATATTCAGGATTCTTAGTAAATTCAACTTTATTATTATGAACCCATTCAGAAATTACAAATGGTCCTGAATACATCATAGCATCTGCTTCTGAACCATATTTATCACCGTGTTGTTCTACTATATCTTGTCTTTGTGGTTGCATTACTTTATAGTATGTCAATTCAAGGAAGTATGGACATGGTGATTTTAATGTAAATTCTAGTGTCTTATCATCTATAGCCTTAACTCCTAATTCTTCAGCTTTAGCTTCACCATTGTTAAATTCTTCAGCATTTTTGATTGGATATAGTAGGAATGCATTTTGTGATGCAGTATTTTGATCTAGTGTTCTTGTAATACCATAAACAAAATCCTTTGCAGTTATTACTTGTCCATCACTCCATTTAGCATCTCTTAACTTAAATGTCCAAACTGTCTTATCCTCTGAAGCTTCCCAGCTTTCAGCCATACCTGGTTCAACTTTATCTTTACCAGTTTCATCTTGTACAATTCTTGTTAAAGCTTCTTGACAGTTAGCAAGAATTTCTGAAGAGTATGCATCACTTGATTTAGATTGATCAATTGTTTTAGGTTCTTCCTTTAATGCTACGTTAAGATACTGATCCTTGTCCATTCCTTCAGATGCAGCACCATTTCCTGATTCTTCCTTATTACCACAACCTACTAAAGCAACGGATGTTATCATAGATAATGCTAATAAAGATGCCAATATTTTTTTGCTTTTCATGAATAATCCCCCTTAATTAACCATCAATATAATAGATATAAGCACATATCCATTTGATTTAAATTTATTATATATTAACATTTTTACTATTGCAATACTTATTATCTTAATATTTACAATATTGCTTCAGTTCGACTTTTTTTATTATAAATATACAAATATCGAATTAAAATATCTTTAAAAATCTTTTTTTAAAATATTTATCTAAAATTTTTTAAATTTTAATTTATTTTTTAAATTATTTTTTCATTTTTTTCATTTTTTTCTTCATTTTTTCTTCATTTTTCTTTCTAAATCTTGTTTTGATTTCCAATTCGTCGAAATTTGTATGAATCTTTTGCATATTAAGATATATTCCGCCAGCAATTCCCTTATAGATACAATTTTTTTAATCTAACTCGTTGTGTTAGTAAGTTAATTAGCATTATTTGCAAATAGAAAAGCCCTAGAATATCATGTTATTCTATAATTTAAAAAGACCAATTCATCCTTTAAACTGGAGGTTTCTTATGGAAAGTGTCCATCAAAGAAAGAGACATACTATTGTTTTAAACTGCACGCAACCATAGCTTTAGACGGCTTTATAACTAACTTTACTATTACTTCTACAGATACAGATGACTGCGTAGCAATTTGAGATTTAACAGTACATGCATCCTCCTTCGCTTGCCTTATAATAAAGCATAATGTAATAATCTATTATAAATAACACAAGATGGTATGAGTTTCAAGACTTTTCCCTATAAATATAATTCTAAATATAAAAATAATAAAAGAGTAAAGTTCAACACTTTACTCTTTTATCACTTTTATATTAATATTATTGTCTTCCTGAAGTGTAAGTATATTTTAAATCAACAGTTCCAAACATTGGAGCAGTATAATTTTTAACATACTTTCTTACATAAGTACTTTTATATCTCCAAACTTCTGGACTTATAACTCCATCTTCATATATTAAGATTCTTTCTGCCTCTTTAAATAAGTTAGTTCTTTCTTCTGGATCAGCAGTTTCTGATGCCTTAGTTAAAATTTCATCATATTTAGGATTTGACCAACCTGTTGGTACATTTTTAGTTCCAGTCATCCATAAATCAAGGTATGTGTTAGGATCGTTATAATCTCCAGACCAACCCGCACTAGCCACTTGATACTCCATATTATCAGTTTTAGTTTGGAACTGTGCCCATTCAACATAATCAATTTCTAAATTTATTCCAAGTCTTTCGTGATAAAGTTGTTGTTGGAATTCTGCCATTTCTTTAGCACGGGCATCTGTACCTGATTGTAAGTATTTAATATTTATAGTTGATGGATCTTCTCCAAGTCCTAATTCTTTCATTCCTTCTATTAACAAAGCCTTTGGATCTGGATTTTCAGCTATAAGATCTTTAACTGGAAGATCATTAGTCTTAGATCTATACTCTTCGCCACCTATTTTTACTTGTGGAGGTACGAAAGCTAATGCTGGCTCTGCAAGACCTCTCATCATAGTCTTAGCATTGTTTTCTCTATCTTGAGCTATTATAAACGCCTTTCTCACCTTAGCATTACTAAATAGTTTGTCATTTTGGTTAAAGTAAGTATAATTAGTTGCACCATCATACCCCTTTTTAACTTCAAATTGACCAGTTGAATTAAGTTTTTCTATCCACTCTGGTTTAGATACTGCAGCCGCATCTAATGAACCGTTATATATTTCATTCATTCTAGCATTTTCATCTTTTATGATTTTCATTGTAGCTTTTTCTAGTTTTACATTTCCAGCATCCCAATATTCAGGATTTTTTACTAATTCAATTTTGTTGCTATGAACCCATTCAGAAATTACAAATGGTCCTGAATATATCATAGTATTTGCTTCTGAACCATATCTGTCACCATGCTGTTCTACTATATCTTGTCTTTGTGGTTGCATTACTTTATAGTATGTTAAGTCAAGAAAGTATGGACATGGTGCTTTTAATGTAAATTCTAGCGTCTTATCATCTATAGCCTTAATTCCCAATTCTTCAGCTTTAGCTTCTCCAGAGTTGAACTCTCCAGCATTTTTGATTGGATACAGTAGAAATGCATATGGTGATGCAGTGTTTTGATCTAACGTTCTTGTAATACCATAAACAAAATCTTTTGCAGTTATTGCTTGTCCATCACTCCATTTAGCATCTCTTAACCTAAATGTCCAAACTGTTTTATCCTCTGAAGCTTCCCAACTTTCTGCCATACCTGGTTCAATCTTATCTTGTCCATTTTCATCTTGTGTAATTCTTGTTAATCCCTCTTGACAGTTAGCAAGAATTTGTGAGGAATATGAATCACTTGCTTTAGATTGATCAATTGTTTTTGGCTCTGATTGTAAAAGTATATTTAAATATTGGTCAGAATCTGCTTCTCCATTAGCCGCAGCACCTGTGTTATTTCCTTCACCTTTACCGCATCCAACTAATGCCACAGATGTTAACATAGATAATGCTAATAGTGATGCTAGCATTTTTTTACTTCTCATAAATAATCCCCCTTAAGTAATGTAGTTAGTCTAAAGATTATAAATCTTTCTTCTAAACTTAACTTATCTTTTTTCGTTACTCACTGCGCAAATTTCTACACATTTCCTCATAACTTTCGCTTGTAATTATAATACACCCTTTTATCGACACTGTCAATGTTTATTTTTCCGACTAAAGACACATTAATTATAATTTTATTCAATTATATGAATTATTTTCTCTATTTTTTATTTAAAATACCTGATTTTTCTATAAAGTATTACGTATATACGATTAGTTATTTTTTAACTTTCATTGGTATGTCTAAGTTGTAAAGTTTTATACTGTTTTTTGTCGTAATTTGTAGTTTTTTATAAAATAATCAGTTCATGAATTGATATGTATTAAATCATTCTTTTTTCTGTATTTTCTTTAAACTTTATTTGACCAAATCTAATATGGTTTTTTATTTCAAATAATCATATATTACCTTCTTTATACTATTATATAAATATGAAATAACTAATATGTACATGGTAATATAACTCAATTGTCAAATAAAGTTCGCCCAAACCTTTCTTCTGTTATGCTATATCCCATAAATATATTACTTAATATTTTTATCTTTTCACTTTTAAGATAAAAAAAGATAAGAGCAACAAATTACTCTTATCTTTTTCTATTTCAATTATAATATATGACATGCAGCAAAGTGATTTGGCTCAATTTCTCTAAATTCAGGATTTTTTTCACTACATATAGGTTTTGCATATCTACATCTTGGCGCAAATCTACAACCTGGTTTAGGATTTATTGGGCTGGGAACCTCTCCCTCTAATGGTATTCTCGCCTTTTTCTTAGTTGCATCAGGATCAGGAATCGGAATTGCTGATAATAATGCTTGAGTATAAGGATGTAAAGGCTTGTTATACAAATCTTCACTACTAGCAAGCTCTACCATAGTTCCTAAATACATAACTCCAACTCTATCAGATATATGTTTAACCATTGATAGGTCGTGAGCTATGAATAGATATGTTAATCCTAATTCATTTTGTAACTTTATTAATAGGTTAACAACTTGAGCTTGAATAGATACGTCTAGAGCAGAGATAGGCTCGTCACATACTATAAAGTCTGGTTCTATAGCAAGAGCTCTTGCTATTCCTATTCTTTGTCTTTGTCCACCTGAAAATTCGTGTGGAAATCTAGATGCATGTTCTTTATTTAATCCTACTAATTGTAGTAATTCATTTATTCTAGCTTGTCTTTCTGCACCTTTATGAAGGTTATGAATATCTATTCCTTCTCCAATAATGTCTCCAACAGTCATTCTTGGATTTAAGGATGCATAAGGGTCTTGAAATATTATTTGAGCTCTTCTAGTAAAATCTTTTGTCTGCTTCTTATTATATTTACTAATGTCATCTCCATCAAACAATATCTCACCATCGGTAGCCCCATAAAGTCCCATTACAGTTCTTCCACAGGTTGTTTTTCCACACCCAGATTCTCCAACAAGACCTAAAGTTTCACCTTTATATATGTTGAAACTAACATCATCTACAGCTTTTAATGTAGCATTTTTACCTACTTCAAAATACTTTTTAAGGTTCTTTACTTCAATTAAAACTTCTTTTTTATTTGTTTCAGCCATCTTATTCACCTCTTCTTAACGCTTCAGGAATTTCAACCTTAGGTGCCATTGGGTGTTTTAACCAACATGACACTTGGTGATCATTCACTACATTAGTAACTTCTGGCATCTCCTCTAAACATATTTGCATACAATATTCACATCTTGCAGCAAATGGACATCCAACTGGTGGTTTAATTAAGTCTGGCGGAGTACCATTTAAGGCATAAAGCGTATCTTTATTTTTTGTATCTAATCTTGGCACTGATTGAAGTAATGCCCAAGTATATGGATGTTGAGGGTTTGAGAATATCTCCTCCACAGTACCTCTTTCAATAATTTGGCCTGCATACATTACTTGAATTCTATCAGCAGTATCTGCAACTACCCCAAGATCGTGAGTGATAAGTATAACTGCAGTTCCTAATTTCTTTTGAAGATCTCCTATAAGCTCCATTATTTGAGCTTGAATAGTAACATCTAGAGCAGTAGTTGGTTCGTCTGCAATAAGTATTTTAGGGTTACATGCAAGAGCTATAGCTATCATCGCTCTTTGTCTCATACCACCTGAGAACTCGTGAGGATATTGATGAGCTCTCTTATCAGCATTTGGTATGTTAACAAGATCTAACATCCTTATTGCTTCATTCATTGCTTCAGCCTTATTCATCCCTCTATGGATTATTAAACTTTCAGCAATCTGTTTTCCAATTGTCATGGTAGGATTTAATGAAGTCATAGGATCTTGGAATATCATAGATATATCTGATCCTCTTAATTTTCTTAAATCCTTTTCGCTCATATCTAAAATATTCTTTCCATCAAAAATAATTTTAGAATCTTTTTTGATTTCTGCTGGCATTGGTTCTGGTAAAAGTCTCATTATAGCTTTTGATGTAACTGTTTTTCCACAACCTGATTCTCCAACTATAGCTAAAGTCTCACCCTTATCAAGATGAAAGTCTACACCTCTTACTGATTTTACTTCACCAGCATAGGTATGAAATGAAACTTGTAAATTCTCTACATCTAAAATTCTTTCCATTGCCTTCCCCTCCTATTGACGTAATTTAGGATCCAGTGCGTCTCTCAAACCATCACCTAATAAATTGAAAGATAACATCGTTAGCGAAATTGCTAAGGCAGGGAAAATTAATTGATAAGCATAGAACATTAAGTTCTGTTGTCCTGCTGATGCAAGAGCTCCCCAGCTTGTCATTGGTGATTGGATACCAATTCCT
Organism: Clostridium sp. UBA1056; assembly: GCA_002316385.1. GTDB lineage: Bacteria > Bacillota > Clostridia > Clostridiales > Clostridiaceae > Clostridium_J. The sequence goes on along the minus strand of DCDL01000010.1, from coordinate 27,319 downwards.
AAGAAACTTAAGAAAGCCTCAGCGAATATAAATCCTGGTATATCAAAAGTTATAGCAACAATCATAACACCTAAAGTGTTTGGTACCAAGTGTCTTGCTATTATTCTTGATGGATTTGCTCCTAGTGCTTTTGCTGCAAGTACATATTCTTGCTCTTTAATCTGTAAAAGTTGTCCTCTTACAAGTCTAGCCATATAACACCATCCTGTTATAGTCATAGCTATAATAAGAGGTGCCATACCACCACCATCCATAAGAACTCTGATAAGTATAACTAGTACTAGGTAAGGAATACTAACTAATATCTCAAGTATTCTCATCATGATATCATCAGCAATTCCACCAAGATATCCAGCAATACCGCCATAAATTGTTCCTACAACAGTATCTACAAGTGCTCCAACTAGACCGATAATGATAGAAATTCTACCACCTATCCAAACTCTAGCAAATAAGTCTCTACCTAATGTATCTGTTCCAAACCAATATGTTGAGTTTGGCTTTACATTTAACATATCATTATTTGTTGCTTGATATTCAAATTTACCAATCATAGGTCCTATTATTGTCATTAGTACGATTAATCCTAACAATACTAATGAAACCATAGCTACCTTATTCTTTTTAAGTCTTCTCCATGCATCTTGCCAGTAGGTCATACTAGGTCTAAGTATTCCCTCTGAATCTAAGTTATTACAACCTATAATCTGAAATTTTTCTTTTGAAAATTCTGCCATACTTATCCCTCCTAACGCTTACTACTTGATACTCTTATTCTTGGGTCAACTAATCCATAAATTATATCAACTAAGAATAACGAAACTATAAATAACGCTGATACAAATATTGATTGTCCCATTATCATAGTATAATCTCTATCTGTAACTGATGATACGAAGTATTGTCCAAGTCCTGGTATTGCAAATATACTTTCAACTACAAAAGATCCTGTAAATATATTAGCAATCTGTGGTCCAAGAAGGGTAATAGCCGGTAATATCGCGTTTCTTATAACATGTTTAAATACTAAACTAACGCTAGAAACTCCCTTAGCTTTAGCTGTTAGGATATAATCTTGTCCTATAACATCTAGACAGTTAGCTCTCATATACCTTGCATAAGTAGCTATAGAACCTAAACTTAATGCTATAGTAGGTAATATGGTATGTTTAAATTGCCCCCATCCAGTTGTTGGTAACAATCTTAATTGAACAGTAAAGAAAAATTGTAGTAGTGATGCTATAACAAAACTTGGTACTGATATACCAACTATAGCTATAAACATTACTAAATAATCTGGCCATTTTCCTCTTTTAAATGCAGCTACTATACCTAGCGTAATACCTATTGATACTCCAAGTATAAGCCCTTGTCCACCAATTCTTCCTGAAATAGGTGCGTGTTTCTTAATAGTGTCTGTAACACTTCTTCCTGGGTATGCTAATGATTGTCCTAAGTCTCCGTGTACAGCATTCTTAATAAATAATTTGTATTGAGTGAAAAGTGGCTGATCTAATCCGTATTTAGCATAGTAGTTTGCTCTGATTTGCTCCGGAAGTTTTCTTGCTGCCACTGAAAGTGGATCTCCAGGCATAGCATGGATAAGCATAAATGTTATTGATGATGCAATGAATAATGTCAATAGCATATATCCAAATCTTTTTAGAGTAAATTTTAACATCGTTCTCCCTCCATTTTAAGTAAAAGTATGCAATAAAATCCCCATCTACTGCATTTCCCCCAACATTAACCTTTTTCTACCTCAAGTGCAATGAGACATTATCAGAAATTACACCTCACCTATAGACTCCTATAAACGAAATGTAAATTTTCAGCGCATTTACAAGTTTATACATGATATCGTATACATAATTACTTATCCCATAAGATAAAGTGTTTTTATTTTATATCAAAAACCTTAGCACCTCATTATTTTCTTTTAGCCTCGCTTAACTTTTGAAATTTCATAAATTATTTCCCCTTACTAACACCTCCCACACTATTAATAAACCTAGTAAGGATCATTCTTTTAACTTTACTAAAATACATTTGGAATGTTACTATAAAACTTTTAAATCGATTTATTTAAATAATTTGTCCCTTTCAAATATTTTGATAATTCCCACAATAAGAAAGTCACAAGCTTTTAAATTATACCATTATGAAATTATTTCATAATATTAAAATCAATTATAATCATTTTATATTTACTATGTGGATATGAATTTTAGTAGTCTTAATTGTTAAAAGTATGAAAATAAAAATAATAATAAATTCATTTTTTATAATATTAACACATGATTCTGTGAGTTGTCAAACTATTTTAATCTGCCAATTACTCTTAAAATTACAAATTGCAACAAAATATCAGATAATAAATAAAATTCATATAGTTAACATTCCATTTACTTTCATAATTTTCTATAACTCTAACTACAAATTTTTTATTTTTTAATATAATTTTTTAATATATTTTAATATAGTTATTCATGTAGAAAGAACTTAATTTTATACTCTTCATATATACTTAACCTTTATCCTTTTCTTGAACCCCCTTAAACACTATATCTTAAACCACTATTTATATGAATCTCATTATACTTTTTTTTCTTTGTCCTTAACTCCTTGCAATGTATTTAAGCAATAATAAAATTTTATATATAAATTTCATAAAGTTATATAACTTTACCTCTTTAAGTTATATAATGTATTATAAATATAACTTAAATGAGGTGGTATTTTTGAAATACAATGTTGCTATAGTCGGTGCTACCGGAATGGTTGGAAGACAATTTATAAGTATTTTAGCTGAAAGAAACTTTCCAATAGATAATCTATATCTTTTCTCATCTGCTAGATCTGCTGGAAGTACTATATCTTTTGATGGCAAGGATATATTGGTAGAGGAACTTAAGAAAGAAAATATAATTAACAAAAAAATTCACATAGCTCTTTTTTCAGCTGGTGGAGATGTTAGCTTAGAATTTGCACCTATTTTTGCAGATCATGGTGCTGTGGTTATTGATAATAGTAGTGCATGGAGAATGGATCCTAAAGTTCCATTAGTAGTTCCCGAGGTAAATGGTGATGATATCAGATGGCATAATGGTATTATTGCTAATCCTAACTGTTCTACTATTCAAGCAATGGTTGCTCTTAAGCCTCTTGATTTAAAATATGGAATTAAAAGGGTTGTATACTCAACTTATCAAGCTGTTTCTGGTGCTGGAGTTCAAGGTTTTAATGACTTAAAGGATGGAGCATCTAAAGTCCCTCCTAAAAAGTTCCAATATCCAATAGCTTATAATGTAATACCACAAATTGATATCTTCTTAGATAATGGTTATACAAAGGAAGAAATGAAGATGATAAATGAAACTCATAAAATTCTTCATAATGACCAGATCAAAGTTACTGCTACTACAGTTAGAGTACCAGTATTCCATGGACATAGTGAAAGTATTAACGTAGAATTAGAAAAAAACTTTGAATTGAATGATATCTTCGATTTATTTAAAACTTTACCTGGCATTACTGTGATGGATGATATTAAAAATAATATTTATCCTATGCCTATAGATATAGAAGGTCATGATGATGTTTACATCGGAAGAATTAGACGTGATTTTAGTTTGGATAATGGACTTAATCTTTGGGTAGTAGCTGATAATATTAGAAAAGGAGCTGCTCTTAATGCAGTGCAAATTGCAGAAGCTTTTGTAAAAGAAGATTTAATAAAATAGAAACTTTTATACTAACTTATATAATATAAAACTTCTATCATATAATATGAATAGAATAACATTTTATATATTTTAGTAATTCATCTAAATTTCAATAATTTAAAATATATAAATATAAAGTTTTTATTATCTTATTACTGTGTTATTAAAAATATAAGGATTTAAGAGGTGTATTTATGAGTATTTTTAAAGGCTCTGGTGTTGCAATTGTAACTCCATTTAACAAAGATGGTGTAGACTTTCCTAAGTTAAAGGAATTAATCGAATGGCATATTGAAAATAAAACTGACGCTATTATAGTATGTGGTACAACTGGAGAAGCCTCTACTATGACTGAAGCTGAAAGAAAAGCAACTATAAAATTCACTGTAGATACAGTTAATAAAAGAATTCCTGTTATAGCTGGTACTGGTAGTAATAATACCCTGTCTTCAGTAGAGATGAGTAAATTTGCTGAATCTGTTGGAGTAGATGGACTTTTAGTAATTAATCCTTACTATAACAAAACTTCTGCAAAAGGATTAATTGCTCACTTTAAAACTATCGCTGAGGCTGTTAAAACTCCTATCGTAGTATATAATGTACCATCTAGAACTGGTATGAATATTTCACCAAAGGCTCTTCATGAACTTTGCCAGCTAGATAATATTGTAGCTGTAAAAGAAGCTAGTGGAAATATAAGCCAAATTGCAGAGATAAGATATTTATGTGGAGATAAGTTAGATATATATTCTGGAAATGATAATGAAATCCTGCCTACACTTGCTATTGGTGGACTTGGAATAATATCAGTTATCGCAAATATTGTACCTAAAGATGTTCATGATATATGTGAATTATTCTTTAATGGAGATATAAAAGCATCTCAAGACTTATTTTTAAAGACTATACCTTTAACTAATGCATGTTTCTGTGAAACAAACCCTATTCCTATAAAAACTGCTTTAAACCTTATGGGTAGAAACGTAGGAAATTTAAGACTTCCATTAGTTGATATGGACCCTAAGAACTTAGATACTTTAAAAGATGCTTTAAAAGATTACGACTTAATATAAAGGAGACTATACATGGTAAATATTTTATTAGTTGGATGTAACGGAAAAATGGGTAACATGATTTCAAAGGTTGCTTCTACTTCTGACACATTAAAAATTCAGGCTGGAGTAGATATGAATACAGAAACTAATTTTGATTACTCTATCTATGATTCTATAGATAAAGTAACAGAAAAAGTAGATGTAATTTTAGACTTTTCAAGACCTTCAAGTTTAGACGCTATATCAAAATACGCTTTAAATAATTCATTACCAGTAGTATTTTGTACTACTGGCTATACAGCAGAACAAATAGCTCATATTAAAGAATTACAAAATTCGATTCCAGTATTTTTCTCTGCTAATATGTCTATAGGCATTAATATAATAAACAATTTATTAAAATCTATTAGCAATAAGCTTTATATGGATTTCGATATTGAGATAATAGAAAAGCATCACAATCAAAAGGTAGATGCTCCAAGTGGTACTGCACTACTTCTTGCTAATACTATAAAAGATTCTATAGATGAAGAAACAACCTTCAACTATGGTAGAGAAGGTATTTCTAAAAGAGAACACAAAGAAATAGGAATTCATGCAATTCGTGGTGGAAATATTATAGGCGACCATGAAGTTATATTTGCAGGTATGGGTGAAGTAATCGAAATTAAACATTCTGCTATTTCAAGAGAAGTATTTGCTGTAGGAGCTTTAAAAGCCTGTGAATATGTTCACAATAAACCAAAAGGCTTATATTCTATGGATGATGTAGTTAAATAGCATATAAATAGAATAATATCTATTATAGAAATAAAAAATGGTGTGAAAATATAGACTTTCACACCATTTTTTTATTTACTATTTAACTTTAATTTATTTAACCATTCTTCCATGAAATCTAAAGCTAATTTTAAATCTTCCATGCTGTAACAATAAGAAATTCTTACATAGCCTTCTCCACCTTCTCCAAAGGCAGTTCCCGGTACTACAGCTACTTTAGTATCTTTAAGTAGTTTTTCACAAAACTCTTCACTACTAAATCCAAGTTTTTTTATAGATGGAAATATATAAAAGGCTCCTTCCGGTCTTACAACTTCAAGCCCCATAGAAATAAGTCTATCATATACATAGTCTCTTCTTAATTTTAAATTCGCTTTTATGTAATCTATATGATACATAGATTTTTTAAGCCCTTCTAAAGCTCCATATTGACCAATAGATGGGGCACAAGACACATTGTATTGATGAACCTTTATTATGTTCTTTAATATCCATTCTGGAGCACATACATAACCTGTTCTCATTCCTGTCATGGAAAACATCTTCGAAAATCCACCTATAAGTACTAGTTTATTTTTTAGTTCTTTATACTGTGATATGGAATTAAACTCGCCAAATATAATGGAACTATAGATTTCATCACTCATGATTAATATATCTTTATCTCTTAATATATTGAATAGCTCATCACATTGTTCTTTGGTCATAAGTCTACCTGTAGGATTTGATGGGTGAGATACTACCATCACCTTCGGGCATTCTTGCTCTACAACTCTCTTCAATTCTTCCATATCTATAGATAGATCTTCTTTAAGATTATAATTTATAACCTCTCCGCCAAGGATTTTAACACAATTTTCATAGGCAGGATATGCAATAGTCGGTATTAGAACTTTATCTCCATGATTTAATATTCCAGTAAAAGTTGATAATAACCCCTCACTTCCTCCTACGGTTACGCATATTTCTTCCTTAAAAAAATCTATATTTAAAGACTTTAGATACTTTGAAATTTCTTCTCTCAACTCTTCAATTCCAGCATTAGGAGTGTAGGTAGTTTTATCTTCATCTATGGACCTTTTTATAGCCTCTTTTATTTCCACAGGCATTTTAAAATCTGGCTCACCTAAAGTTAATGAGATTGCACCATCTATTTTAGCAACCTTATTATAAAACTTTCTTATCCCTGATATTTCTATGTTGTCTACACTACTTGACAATCTCATAATTTATACCCTATATTCCTTAGAATTCTATTCCTTTCCTTGCTGGAACACCTTCCTCAAAGTAGTGCTTAATATCTTTCATTTCAGTAACTAGGTTAGCTCTTTGCATTATTGACTCTGGTACATTTCTACCTGTCATTATAAGTTCCACATCATCTGGCTTTTTATCTATAAGCTCTATTAATTGCTCCTCTGTAATTAATCCATTAGATAAAGTTCCCATTATCTCATCCATTATTAGTATATCGCAGTTTCCTTCTTCCAATTGCTTTATACAAAACTTATACGCTTCTTGAATATCTTCTTTTAGCTCTAATTTTTCTTGATCATTTAATGTCCAGAAAAACCCTCTAGGTTTTTCAAATCTATGAATAGTAAAATATGGAGCCATAAGTTTAGCTGATTCTAATTCTCCTGTTACTCCACTTTTTAAAAATTGAACCATGCATACTCTAAATTTATTTCCTGCTGCTCTAGTAGCAAGCCCTACAGCTGCTGTAGTTTTTCCTTTTCCATTTCCAGTATATATTTGAATATATCCTTTGTTTAAGTTTCCCATGTTTTTACCTCCTAGGCCTATATTTTAATTTTATTATACCATTTACAAATAAAATGTTCCATTATATATGATTTTTATGATATAACTATATTAGTAAATTAAGTATATTAAGTATTATATTCAAAAATATCTTATTTATTTATAATTAATGTAGAGTTTTAGGATAATATATAAATGAATATATATTACTTGTCGAAAGGAGTTAGAGGTATGGAATATAATTTTACTGACCCATATGAAATTGCTAGATTTATAAAGGAATCAAGAAAATCAACCCCTGTCAAGGCTTATATTAAAGGTGATTTAAAAGATTGCAGCTTTGAAAATATAGACTGTTTTGGTGAAGGCAGCTTCTATGTTTTATTTGGTGACAGCTCTGATATAAATAAGTTTTTAGAAGAAAATAAAGGCAAAATACATAACTACAGAATTGAATCTGATAGAAGAAACTCTGCTATCCCTATGCTTGATACAAGAGGTATAAATGCTAGAATCGAGCCAGGTGCAATAATTCGTGATAGAGTTTCTATTGGAAATAATGCTGTTATTATGATGGGTGCTGTTATTAATATAGGTGCTGAAATCGGTGATGAAACCATGGTGGATATGAATGCTGTTGTAGGTGCTAGAGGAAAACTTGGTAAAGGGGTACACCTTGGAGCTGGGGCAGTGGTTGCTGGAGTTCTAGAACCACCAAGTAAGTCTCCATGTGAAATTGGTGATCATGTACTAATTGGAGCTAATGCAGTAATCTTAGAAGGGGTCAAGATAGGAAATCATTCAGTGGTAGCTGCTGGTGCTATAGTTACAGAAGATATCCCAGAAAATGTAGTTGTAGCTGGATCTCCTGCTAGAATAATTAAACATGTAGATGATAAAACTAAAAGTAAAACTGAAATCTTAGCTGATTTAAGAAAATAATAAGGCATCTGAAAATAA
>DCDL01000010.1:0-18997 GCA_002316385.1 Clostridium sp. UBA1056 | reverse complement strand
CGGGTAGTCATCAGATAACACAAAATATACGAGCATTCTGACTTATTTATTTTTTGAAGATGCCTAAATAAAAAACAAGTTAAAAGCTATCATGAAGAACTTCTTCATGATAGCTTTTTAAGTAATTTATTTTATTAAATAACTTCTTTATTCTCAGTATCATCTAAACCATCTTTTTGCACATTATTGCTTTCATCTGTGACTTCATCATTGTTCACTTTGCCTATAATAGTAATGCTATCTCTATTTTCATCAGTAACTCTTTCCATTTTAGAGATTGAAACCTCATAGGCAATCTTTCTAACCACTTCTGTGGCTGTGATTTTCTTTTGATACTCTCTACTTTGTAGTCTTCCCCAAACCCTAATATTATCTCCTACTTCTAAACTCTTACAAAATCTAGAGTTTCTTCCCCAAGCGATAGTAGGAATATAATCCGATTTATTATACAATCTATTAACAGCTAATAGCATGTCTGCTATTTCTCTGCCAAATGGAGTCGTTCTGTAAACGGGTGCCTTGCAAATATATCCATCTAAGAAAATTTGATTTGGATTCTTTCCTCTTTCCTCAAGTTGGCGAATATCCCTTGCAAATACAGTTAGTATAAGTCTATTGGCACCATCTACAAACTTGTTGTATGATCTAAGCTGCCCATCTATCACAAGCTCACTTCCAATGCTTACATCTATTCCTGCAATTAATCTTTCTGATACTGTAATCACCAGTATGTCTGAAGTATCGCTAAGTCTCGAAACCTCAAATTCAAAATTGTAAAATCCTTCACCATACATTTCATGGCTAAACTCTAAATCTGAAATAACTTTTCCTTCTAAGTAGATTTTGTTATTAAAAATATTATTATCCATGGTAACCCCTCTCTCCCTTGGTTTTTTAGTAAAATTTACTATAATCTATATTCTTAATAAATAAAAATATTCCTATTTATAGTAAAAATCATACATTTTTCTTATAGTTCTATTTACATTACCCCCGTGAGTTAATTATAGAATAATTGCCTAAATTTTACAACATATAATTTGAAAAAATTCATATTTTTTAATTATTTAATAATATATTTAATAATACGTTATTAAATAATTGTATATTCATGTAATTCTGAACTAAAAACCAACTTTTTATGATTTATTTTTTTAAGATACTATTTACTATTTCTAATCACTCGTATTAACTCTACTTAAATTGAACTTCATGTAACATCTAATCCCTATTTAGTATTTGCTTTCCTGTATGATCTAAATAATAATTTTCACTATATATTAAGTCGGAAACCTTAACAAATTCATATCCCATAGATTGATACTTCTCAATTATTCTTGGTAAGTTTTGTGGAGTATATTTTCCATCATTATGAAATAATAGTATAGAACCTTCTTTAGCCTTTGATACTATTCTTTCATATTCTATATCTGCTCCATTTGCCTTCCAATCAATACTATCTGCATCCCATTGTATAGCTTTTATTCCTGCACTCTCTATCGCTTCCATAGACGCATCATTATATGCTCCTGAAGGAAATCTAAAGGTTTTAGGTGATTCACCAGTTAAACCAAGTATTTTTGCATTAGCTATTTCTAAATCCTTTATTATATTCTCCTTTGTCATAGTGGTATAATCAGGATGTTTGTTAGAGTGATTACCTATTTCATGGCCTCTCTTGGTAATTTCCTTTACTTTCTCTGGATAATCATCACACCATAATCCTATAATATAGAATGTGGCTTTTGCATTATACTTATCAAGGATATCTAGTATTTCATTGGTTTTGTCATCTCCCCAATTAACATCAAAGGTTATAGCTATCTTCTTTTCTTTTGTATCTACTGAGTAGATAGGCAACTTTTTATTTGTCGGAGCAAATGCTTCCTTATAAAATACACGGCCCATAATACCTACACATACTGTTATTATTAACAATGCCAAGTAAGTTGTTACTTTTATTTTAACTCTATTAGTTCTTTCCATATTTCCTCTCTATCTATAATCTTACTTTCTATAAAATTATATTCAGAACACGGCATTATATGCTATACTGTATCATGTAAACTTAATTCATATTCAATAAATATATGTTATAATTTAATATAATAAATATGTATAAATGTACATGGTTTAAAGGAGGTTATTTTATGTTTGATAATTCTTTGAACTTGGCAGAACACAAGCTTCTACTATTGCACATAATAGATAAAGTTGATTTACCTATCTCAAACATACAACTTACAGAAATTGTCCTTGAAAATAATTTTATTAACTATTTCACCCTTCAAGAATATATAGATGAATTAATCTCATCTCAATTAGTGAATAAAGTTAATTATAAAGATAAGGATAGATTGGTAATATCTAATAAAGGTAAGGAAGTTCTATCCTTGTTTAAAAATAGATTATCTAAGGATGATTTAAGTAAATTAGACTCCTACATTGATGGAAAAATGAACTTAATAAAAAAAGAGGCTACTATTTCAGCTGATTACACCATCGAAAATTCCAACAGTTACGTAGTTAGTCTAGGTGCTTCTGAAAATAATATTCCTCTTATGGAAATTAAGGTAACAGTGGCATCAAATAAACAAGCCAGAGAGTTATGCTCTAAATGGAAAGCTAACCCTTCTGACTTATATACTAAAATTATTAAAGTTTTAACTGAATAGTTTATTAAAGACCTAATAAGCCTAGTATTTGTATTTACCTAAGCATTTTACTCTATAATCATCCCTGTAGGCTGACCCTTTAAAGGGATGATTAATTTTTCGTGATCATTATTTCTATTAATCCTTATTATTAGATCATTGTAGCTATCCCCTACATAGATATACTTTTCATCACTAATTATTCCCCTAGGCATACCACCAGTTCTTATACTTTTTATATTTCTAAAATTTATGATATCAATAATAGATATAGTTCCGTCTCCATAATTAGATACATAGCAATATTTTTCATCGCAATACATATCGAAAGGACAGTTTCCAACTGATAATCTATGTATTACTTTATGACTTTTACTTGATATAACACTTATACATCCCTTATCTAAGCTTCCTGCGCTACTTTCACAAACAAGAATATAATCTCCATTTATAGTAAATAAAGCTTTTGTTGGTGCTGGTCCCACCTTTATGTTTTTAATATCACTACCATATAATGAATCAAATAAAGTGATTGTATCATCTCCATTATTAGCTATAACTATTTCATTGCTATGGTTACAGCAATCAATACTATGGGGAGAATCTCCACAAGGAATAATCTCTATTATTTCCTTTTTGTTTAAATCAAAGGTTACTACATTATTTGAATCCCCACAAATAATATATAAGTGATTTCCTAGGGAGCAAATATCTCTGCAATTTCTTCCTAAATAATAGCTACTAGATTTTAAGTCATTTAAATTGACTATAGATACTGAGCCATCATAGCAATTTGAAGTAAATAATAGATCTCCCTGCATACATAATCCATGAGGACCTATTTTATTTTCATTAACTCCTGTTAACTTTATAACATCTTCTACTGCAAACTTTTCTATATTCACTTTGTTAATGCTATCCTGAGTTGTATTACAAATATATAAGTACCTCATTGGAATCCCTCCTCACATTATACTATGAAGGAATCTTCTAATCTGCTACGAAAAAATTTGCTACAACTTTAATATATTTTTATTATATATGAGATCTTATTATTTTTCTCATATCTCCTACCATATAAAGAGAACCCGATACAACTAACAAAGTATCTTCATCACAATAAGAAAGTGCTTTATCATAAGCTTCTTCATAGTCCATAATAGCTTCACATTCTCTATTACAAAGATTAATCTTCTCCTTTAAATCTTCACATAGTTCGGATCTTTCACTATGTGGTGTTACAGCTATAATCTTTTCAGCCTTAGGACATATTATATTTATCATTTCATCTACTTGTTTGTCTGCCAAAATTCCTATTATTAAAACTAACTTTTTGTAATTAAAGTAAATATCTATACTTTCAGTTAACTTCTTTATACCATCAATATTATGAGCTCCATCAATGACCACCAAAGGATTTCTTCTCATAATTTCTAATCTTCCTGGCCATTTAACTTGAGATAAACCGCTTAATATGCTTTCCTTTGTAATATTAACTCCAAGGCTCATTAAAACCTCACAACTATTTATAACTACATTACAATTTTGAACCTGATATGTTCCTAAAAGTAATAATTTAACATCATAAGAGTCCTTCTCAGTTGTAACTTTTAATTTTTGGACTACAACTTTTTCTTTGCAATCTCCGACTTCAATCATTGATACATTTTCTCTTTTAACCTTCATAATTGGTGCTGCCTTTTCATTGCAAATATTCTCTATAACTTTAGCTACTTTAGCTTCCTGTGGATATAAAACTACTGGAGTATTATTTTTTATAATTCCACCTTTTTCAAAGGCAATCTCTTCTAAAGTGTTTCCTAAAATATGCATGTGATCGTAACTTATAGAACCAATTATAGAGAGAATTGGTTCTATAACATTAGTAGAATCTAACCTTCCTCCAAGGCCTACCTCTACCACTACAAAATCAGCTTTCATCTTATAAAAATATAAAAATCCAGCACAAGTTATTATTTCAAATTCAGTAGGATTACCATAACCCAAATTAGTTACTTCTTCAACTGCCCTTGAAACCTCTGTAACTATACTTGCTAAGTCTTCTTTAGGAATGTTACTATTATTTATTTGTATACGCTCTTCAAACTCTTCTATGTAAGGCGATATATAGCATCCTACTTTATAGCCGCTATGTACTAGTATGTTTGTAATCATTGCTGTGGTTGAACCTTTACCATTAGTTCCTGCCACGTGAATAGTTTTTATTTTTTTATGCGGATCCCCAAGGACCTCTAATATCTTCTCTGTTCTTTCTAAGCCTAATTTGCTTCCAAACTTAGCTGTATCTTTTATATAATTAATAGCTTCAGTATAATTCATAATAAGCCTCCTGAATTCTGATTTCATATCCTATTCTACATCATTACATATGTATACTCAACTATGGTATACTAATAATTTTCAATATATTGCAACTTATTCTAATTTTCTTATTTTTATCATTATATATTTTTATACTAATTAACAATAATAACAGTACATCTTATAATCCTTATATCCTATCATGACTTATTATAAAACTATTTCAAAGACACTTCCTATAATTCTTAAGTAATGAAGCAACTATATAAAATTTTAAATAGCTTCCTATTTAAAATGCTTCATATACATATATTTATCTATGAAACATTCTAAAATGTTAACTTTTTAAGTAGTCTCCTATTTATAAATTCACCTATATGTTTTAATATTACACAAAAAGGATATCTAAAAGCATAAACTATCGATATATAGTTTATAAGCCTTTAGACATCCTAATCTTTAATTATTAACCAATATTAAGCTTTACTTTTCAATATAGTTTTATAAGTTATATTATTGTAACTTCTCTATACTTTCTAATACTGAATTGTACATTTCTCTGTATTTTTCACCTTTAGCTTTTTCTTCTTCTACAACTTCAGCTGGAGCTTTAGAAACGAACCTCTCATTAGCAAGTTTCTTCTCAACCCTTTCTATTTCTCCTTGTAGTTTAGCTTTTTCTTTATTTAACCTTTCAAGCTCTTTTTCTACATCTACTAGTTCTAAAAGTGGCATATATATCTCTGCTCCTTTAGAAACTACTGAAACTATATTCTCTGGTGCTTCTTCTCTAGAATTTAGTATTATAACTTCACTAGCAGATGCTAACTTTTCAAAGTATACTTTTCCTTCCTTAAAAGCTTCTGCTGCTTCAGTTGCATAAATGTAAGTCTTAGCTTTTCTTGAAGGTGGAACATTCATCTCTATTCTGGCATTTCTTGTATTTCTTATAGCATCTATAATATAGTTCATATATTCTTCTGCCTTCTTATCATCAAGGTCTGCTTCATATTCTGGCCATTTAGCTATAGTTATAGATTCACTTTCCTTAGTTAAATGAGTATATATCTCTTCTGTTATAAATGGCATTACTGGGTGAAGTAGTTTTAATCCAGAAACTAAAACCTTATGAAGAACATTTAGGGCTACTCCCTTAGTTTCCTCATTATCGCTATATAATGATGGTTTCGCAATTTCTATATACCAATCACAGAACTCAGTCCACATAAAGTCATGGACCTTTTGAAGAGCTATACCAATTTCATATTTCTCTATATTCTCTGTAACTTCTTTAACAATATTGTTAACTCTTGACAATATCCATCTATCAGCTACAGAATAGTTCTTACAATCTTTATATTTCTCTATAAGTGCTTCATCATTATACATCATAACAAATCTTGAAGCATTCCAAATCTTATTTGCAAAGTTTCTAGCTGCTTCAACCCTTGATTCATAGAACCTTATATCACTTCCTGGAGCATTTCCAGTAACAAGAGAGAATCTTAAAGCATCTGCTCCATAGCTATCTATAACCTCTAATGGATCAACTCCATTGTCTAGTGACTTAGACATCTTTCTACCTTGATCATCCCTAACCATTCCATGGAAGAATACTGTTTCAAATGGCACCTCTTCCATGTTATATATTCCTGAGAATATCATCCTTGCAACCCAGAAAAATATTATATCTCCACCAGTAACTAAAGTACTTGTTGGATAGAAATATTTTAAATCCGCTGTGTTATCTGGCCAACCTAAAGTTGAGAATGGCCATAAAGCTGAACTAAACCAAGTATCTAAAACATCTTTATCCTGATCTAAATTTGTAGAGTTACACTTAGTGCAGTAAGTTGGTGCCTCTGTTTGAACTATTATTTCTCCACAATCTTTACAGTACCAAACTGGAATTCTATGTCCCCACCATAACTGTCTTGAAATACACCAATCTTGAATGTTTTCCATCCAATTGTAATATATCTTTTCAAATCTTTCAGGAACAAATTTTATTTCTTTTTCTCTTACTGCTTTAATTGCTGGTGCTGCAAGAGATTCCATTTTTACGTACCATTGTTTAGAAAGCATTGGCTCAATAGTACATCCACATCTATCATGAGTTCCTACATTATGACTATGATCTTTAATCTTAACTAAATATCCTTGCTCTTCTAAATCTTTTACTATAAGCTTTCTAGCCTCATATCTATCAAGGCCTGAGTATTTTCCATAACCTTCAGATATAGTTCCGTTTTCTTCTAAAACAACAACTTCTTCTAAGCTATGTCTCTTACCAACCTGATAGTCATTAGGATCATGTGCTGGAGTTATTTTAACGCAACCTGTTCCAAATTCCATATCTACATAGTCATCTGCAACAACTTCAATTTCTCTATCTACTAATGGTAATCTAAGCTTCTTACCAACTAAGTGAGCATATCTTTCATCCTTAGGATTAACCGCTACTGCAGTATCTCCAAGTAAAGTTTCTGGTCTTGTTGTAGCAATTTCAACAACTTCATCACTATCTATTACTGGATAGTTAATATGCCAGAAATGTCCTCCTTGTTCCTCATATTCAATTTCTGCATCTGAAATAGCTGTCATACATTTAGGACACCAGTTTGTGATTCTATTTCCTTGATATATAAGTCCATTATTATATAATTTAACAAATACTTCTCTAACAGCTTTACTTAAATTTTCATCCATAGTAAAAGCTTCTCTTGTAAAGTCTGCAGAGCAACCCATTTTTTTAAGCTGAGTTTTTATTCTTTCTCTATATTCTTCTGTCCAGTCCCAAACCTTCTCAAGAAAAGCCTCTCTTCCCATTTCTTTTTTCTTAAGTCCTTTTGCAAGTAAGGCTTTCTCTACTCTTACCTCTGTTGCAATACTTGCATGGTCCTCGCCTGGTAGCCATAGTGTACTATACCCTTGCATTCTCTTAGTTCTTATAAGAATATCTTGTAGAGTATTATCTAAAGCGTGACCAAGGTGTAATTGTCCTGTAATATTTGGTGGTGGCATTATTACTGTATATGGCTTTTTATTTTCATCTACTTCTGGAGTAAAAAACCCACTTTCTTCCCACCACTTATAAAGTCTTTCTTCAAACTCTTTCGGATCATAATTCTTTGCTATATTGTTGTTTTCATCCATTGTTATTACCTACCCTTCTATGACTTATCTTTTTATTTTTAGTTGCTAGTTACAATAATCTTAAATACTAAATAAATTTAATATTTAAGAATTTAGATAAACTGATGTCTGATTTTAATTCTTTTTTAAGTTTCTTCATATTAATATAACCTTATAGATTAATATGAAAATTAATAAAAAAAAGCGCTATCTTCCCAAAGGACGACAGCGCGCGTTACCACCTTTATTTCTCAAAATTACTTTTAAGACTCTCTTATTTTTAACGATGAGGAACCACCGTCTCTAGCTACTTAATTTCGCTAAAGCAACTCCGAAGCTACCTTCAAAATACTTCCTATAGAAAACCTTTCAGCCTATGAGTTTCCCTCTCTTAATATTTCATATCTTTACTCCTCTTCATCACAGTCAATTTATTATAGTATTACATATTTCTCTTTTATAATATTATATACAATATTATTTTTTTGTCAACATGAAGTTTAAAATAAAATTTCCATAAATTTATAGATATTAATAGTATATTCTAGGATAAAGTGGAAAACATTTAGATAAAGTACTAGTTAGGAGGTCTTTTCCTTGAATTATTTTGCACAAGGTAATGATTTATATAAACTTAAGGACTATAAAAATGCTATTGATATGTATAAAAAATCTGCAGAGTTAAAGGAATATGAAGCACCTTCATTTTATAATTCTGCTGTATGTTTTATTAAGTTAAAAAATTATAAGGCTGCAATCCCTCTTATTCATAGAGCATTAAATCTAAGAAAAGAAAGTAAATATTACTTTAACCTTGCCTATTGTTATGTAATGATGGATGAAAATCAAAAAGCTCTAAATTATTTCAATACAGCTTGGTCCATAGATAATACAGATGTTGAATGTGAAAAGGCCATAGCCCTTATACTTGCTAAATATAAAAAAACAAGCCTATAAGCTTGTTTTTTATATTTAGGCATCTGAAAATAAATAACAAGTCAAAGATGGGAGTATTAGAGCGGGTAGTCATCAGATAACACAAAATANNACGAGCATTCTGACTTATCTATTTTGTGAAGATGCCTTAAATCTCTACTTCCATTCTCCAGCAATCTTTCTACCTCTGTGTTCTGAATCAAATGTATCATTATCAAAGTAATTGCCTGCATCATAGAAGGTTGGATCCACATTTACCCACTTATCCATATCCTTTATATATACTTCATTCCATGAGTGGCTAACCCAAGACACTCCATTATATCCTTCTCCTACAATTAGTCTAACTGGTATACCATTTGCTCTGCACATTGCAACATACAAACATGCATAGTCAAAGCATACACCTTTTCCTGTATTAAAAGTATTTATTGCTCCTGAGGTAATCTCTGTAGGCACTGTATTATCCATAACCTCTTTAGCCTTATTATCGTCATAGACTATATTATTTCCTATCCATTTATAAATAGCTCTTGCTTTATCATAATCATTATTATATTTACTAGTTATATTTAAAGCAGTATTATCTATAACATTATTGGATTTAATTCCCTCATCTAAGGTTACCCCATTGTAAATAATTATTCCCTGTAGATATCCATTTACGTCCTCTACTACATTATTTTTCTCATCCACTACTTTAAATGAATTCTCTAATATATTTGGAAAGCTTTTAGCTAATTCAGAATTTGTAACAGGGCTTATGATTTTTTTATTAATATAACTATATATATTAGATGAGCTTAACTTACTGTCTAGATTTTCATTTTTTAAAAATATTGATGCATAGCTAAGTAAAGCCGCTAATATTATCACATAACATATAGCCTTAGGAATTTGAAATAGTCCTCCCAATAGAGATCTAGTACCTCTTCCTGTATTTCTAATACTGGTATCAATAGCATCAGAAGCCGGATATAGAACAAGTCTACAAAAAAACTCTATAAGAACCCTAAACAGCTGATAAATCACTAAAAATATAACTAATAATATAATTCCATTAAATAGTTTAGATTTAGTAATGAGAAAAGCAAAGGATGGTGAAATCTTAGAGGATATGTATTGAACTAACCCATACTTATCTAGTACAAATACATCTTTCACTACCACCGTAGTTAGTATTATTGAGCATACCATTGCTATGGATGTTAAAACCCCCTTAAGAGTAACTATCATGCTTTTACTTTTTGATTTAAATGTAAATCCCATTAATATAGGACATATAAATGCTATTCCTAATACTAATGAAACAATATTTATATTATATCCTTCTAAAAATTCCATTCTGACCCTCCTTTTTCTATTATCATATATCCTATGTTTTAGTAATAAGAATCTTCTCCTTGAATAACTTTGTTTAAAACAGATTTGATATCACTATAACTGTAGCCCTTTCTTAGAAGAAAATCCTGTAACTTTTTCTTTACCTTAAGGCTATCTCTCTCTGAATTATTAAGGCGTTCATATCTCTTTTCTGCAAGATTAAGTAATTCATCCCATTGATTTTCTTTTTCTTCTTCATATCCTTTTAGAAATACTTCCTTATTTTCATCTTCATTAATTTCTAATTTATTTACTACTGATTTTATTGTATCAAAATTATATCCCTTAGATATTAAGAAAGTATTAAGCTTACTTTTAATTTTATTTATATTACCTTCATTTTTACATAGCACCTTAAGTTTTTTTTCAGCTAGCTTTAAAGCCACTGTTTCTTCATCCTCAGAAGTAATTTCATTTAATATGCTATTTATTATATCCTCAGATATGCCCTTTTTTATAAGTTTATACTTAATGTTACCTTTGCCTTCGATTCTCATATTTTGTGTTGCAAAGGCCTTAGCATAATATTCATCATCAATAAATTTATATTCCTTTAAAAATTCTATAACTCTACCTATGGCGTCTTCATCATACTCTTTCTTTTGTAAAAATTCTCTAACCTGAAATTCACTCTTTAAGGCTCTCTCAATATACTTTAACGCCTTTGACTTTGCTGTAAGATAATTATCTTCAACTATAACTTCTTTTAGTTCTTCAATATCTATTTCTTTTCCCTTAGTTAAATTATAATAATATACTAATTCGCTGCTACATCCAAAGGCAAATTCACCATTTATAAATATGTTTACTCTATTTTCCTTCTTCTTTTGAGCCTCAATTTTGGTAATTACTTTACTCACTGCTCTTCCTTCCCATCATCTATAGAAATTTTAACCTCTTACTCCTTATCACATAAAAGTACATGAATGGTAGGCTTATTTAACACTTTTTTAGCTACCTCATATAGATCTTGAGCGACTATATCATTTAAGTTCTCCATATCTTCATTAAATTGATATAAGTTTTCATCTTCCATAGCTTGATGTACTACATAATTCCCTAAATCCGATGAATCTTCTAAAGTAGAAGCTATGGCAGTCTTAAATACCTTTTTCATTAAATTTATAGTGTTATAGTCAAATACAATTATTTCCTTTTTAATCCTTTCTATACAATCATCTATAGTTTTTATAGCGGCATCTACATCCTCTGGAGCCACCGCTGCATAGATATAGAGAGTTTTTAGGCTATTAGTTAGATCCAAACTTGTATATATATCATAGGCAAGTCCACGCTCCTCTCTAAGCTCTCTAAATAATATGGAGTTAGAACTTTCTCCAAATTTATGATTCAATATTCTTAAAGCTAATTCTTCCTTTTTAGTTAAATCATTAAAAGCATACAGATATATTACTGTACTTTGCTCCATATTATCTCTATGGGTAATTTTAAATTTCTCTTTATTCTTTTCAAAGCTTAGAGCAGGTTTATCTACTTCTTTACCTTGCCAATCCTTAAAATATTTCTTAACTAACTCCACTACATATTCATGTTCATAAGCAGATACTACTGTAATTACTGTGTTATTTGGAACGTAGTAATTACTATAGTATCTCATTAAATCTTCTCTATTAATTGCCCTTACAATAGCTTCTTTACCTATTACATCAACCTTTAAAGGACTATGGATAAAGGCCATATCATTAATTTTTTGGAAGGATAAATCTTCTACATCATCCTTACCACTTCTTAACTCTGCTAAAATTACCCCTCTCTCCTTCTCTATATGTTCATCTAGGAAAGTAGGGTTTTGGAGTAAATCGCTAAGTAGTTCTAGCCCCTCATCTAGTTCTTCATTTAAAGTAGTTGTAGTAAAAACAGTAGACATATAATCTGTATAGGCATTATACTCTCCACCTAAATTTTCTAAGTCACCATTTAATTTTTCATTATCTCTATGTACAGTTCCTTTAAAAAGCATATGTTCAATAAAATGAGATATACCTCTCTCATTTTTGCTTTCACAAACTGCACCAACTTTAACCCCTATATTTAAAGAAGCTATTTGGGTTTCTTTTTTTATAGTAATTAATCTAAGACCATTTTCCAAATATGTTTCCATGGTATCAAATAAAAATTTTTTCATATATTCTCCTTAATTTAAAATCTATATATCTAATTATACCTATAATATTAATTATATCTACACATACTATAATATATGATTTTATAGAAATGTAGTAGAGTTTTATATTTCCACCTATACAATTTTTATCATGTCTAAATATAGCTAGTTATAAAATTTTAGTTTACAATTGATATTATATATATACTGTGGTACTATTAGGTGTATTTAAAGAAAAAAGAGAAGAGGAATATGAATGATAAAAACTAAATTTGAAGAACTGGGACTTAAGGATTCCATATTAAAGTCTATAAACGACTTAAACTTTGAGCATCCTAGCGATATACAAGAAAAAAGCATTCCTGTAAGTTTACAAGGTTACGATATAATAGGTCAAGCGCAAACAGGAACTGGTAAAACCCTTGCCTTTGGAGCACCTATCCTTAGTAATATGGGCCCTAAGGGTGGAGCTATCCAAACTTTGATATTAGCTCCAACAAGAGAGTTAGCTATCCAAGTTAGCGAAGAACTTTCAAAATTATGTAAGTATGAAAAATATAAAATTCTTGCAATTTATGGTGGTCAATCCTTTGACAGACAGCTTGCTGCTCTAAAAAGAGGAGTGGATATCGTGGTTGGAACTCCTGGAAGAATATTAGACCATATTAATAGAAGAACATTAAAGCTTGAAAATGTTAAATTCTTAGTTTTAGACGAAGCTGACGAAATGTTAAATATGGGATTTATAGAAGATATAGAAAGCATTCTATCAAACTTAAACGAGGAAAGACAAACACTTTTATTCTCTGCCACAATGCCAAGACAAATAAAAAATCTTGCTAAGAAGTATATGAAGGCAGATGCTCAGCATATTGTAATAGCTAAAAAATCAATGACTGTTTCTAAAATACAGCAATCATACTTTTTAGTTAACCCATCTAATAAATTTGATTCACTTTGTAGAATTTTAGACGTAGATAATCCAACTACAACAATAATGTTCTGTAAAACTAAAAAAGGTGTAGATGAACTAGTTGACGCACTACATAGCAAAGGCTATAGTGTTGAAGGTATGCACGGAGATATGAAACAAAGCCAAAGAATGAATACTTTAGCTAAATTCAAGAGCGGTCAACTACATTTTCTTGTAGCTACTGATGTTGCAGCTCGTGGAATTGATGTTGAGGATGTTACTCACGTTATAAACTATGACCTACCACAAGATATAGAGTCTTATGTTCATAGAATAGGAAGAACTGGTAGAGCTAATAAAGAAGGAATTGCTTATAGCTTTGCTTCTAGAAAAGAAGTTTCCTTTATAAGACAAATCGAAAATCATACTAAAAGTAAGATAGTTAAAAAAGACATTCCTACTTTAGCTGATATATTCTCTGCTAAGTCTGGAAGCTTAATTGAAAATATTGGAAATGTACTACAAGAAGATTCTTACAACACATTTTTACCTATGGCTAAAGAACTAATAAATGAGTACGGTGCTGAAGATGTTACTGCTTCTTTACTTAAACTTATGTTTGATAAAGAGTTAAACTGTAACTACTCTGAAGAAACTGTAGAGCTAGATGATACAACAAGATTATTCTTATCTATTGGTAAGCTTGATAAGGCTAGAGCTAAAGATGTCATTGAATTCTTAGATAATACTGCCGGTGTTAAAGGTAAGGAAATTGGAAGAATTGATATTCTTGATAAATTTTCTTTTGTTGATGTACCTAGCAGTCTTGTAAATGTAATATTAGAAAACTCTAAAGGAAAAATGTTTGGTAAGAGAAAAGTAAATATTGAAATATCTAATAAAAGAAAATAGACTTTAGAGCCTAATTATATAATTGAAATGCGGTATTTGACTTAATGCTGCATTTTTATTTTTTTGTCTAAAATCTTGTATACTCGTGGAAAATACTATGTTAAAATATAGCAGATAATACTTTTTAAGGAGGATTTATGAATATTTTGAATAAATTTTTTCTGATTTTGTTATTAATTTCTTGTATTTTTCTAGAGGGCTGTAATAATACTGCTAAATATGAAGATGCTTCGACATTTAATGAAGGTTTGGCCTCGGTTAAACTCAGAAATCTCTATGGCTTTATTGATACTGAAAAAAATCTAGTAATAACACCAACCTATGAAGAAGCTTATCCTTTTTCTAATGGTATGGCTTTAGTTAAAAAGAATGGTCTTTGGGGTGCCATTGATAAAAAAAATAATGTGGTAATTCCGTTTAATTATGAAGAAGCTACTATTATATCTGATAACCTCCTTTGTGTTAAGCAAAATAACAATTATGGTTGTGTAGATTTTAAAGGTAACATAATAATTGATTTCATATCTCAAAATCCAATTTTAATATATACCCATAATAATAAAAATATAGCTATAATCACAGAAAATAATTATCAAGGATTTATAGATTTAGACACTAATTTTAAGGTAGAGCCCAAATACACTGGTGTAATGCCTTTTCATGATAATAATTCATATATAATTTACCTTGAATGTAATAGAAAATTTGGTTTTGTAAATCTAGATACAAAGACTATAGTAGAACCTAAATATTCTAATTCTTTAAGTTTTAATGACGAACTATCTCCTGTATCCATAGATGGTAAGTTTGGATATATAAATATTAAGGATGAAATAGTAATTGAGCCTATTTATAATACTGCTACTCCATTTTATAATGGACTGGCTAATGTATCCCTAAATGGTAAGACTGGATGTATAAATAAAACTGGAGAAATAGTCATACCTATTATCTACGACTATATAATGCCCTTCTATCAAGATTATGTAACTACAGCCTCAATTGATGGTAAAGTTTCTCTTATAAATACTAAAGGTCAATTACTCTTTGAACCTAAGTTTCAAAACATAGATTTTAATTCTGAAAATGATATGTTTCCTGCCTCTTATTTAGATGAAGATATAAATATTAAGTATGCATTTATAAATAAAAAAGGGGAAATTGTTCTTAACACAGATTATACAGGAGTATCACCATTTCACAATGGACTTGCTACAGTTTCTAACTTGGGTAGATATGGTATTATCACTTCCAATGGTATGGAGATAGTTCCTCCTATTTATGATGAAGTATATGGACTTGATGAACAGGGGAATACTTTTCAAGCATGCTTAAGTGGGAAATGGGGAATTATAGATAAAGCTCAAAAAGAAATACTAAAATGTGAATATGATATTATTGAAACTTACAATAATAATATATATAAAGTAAGTAAAGATGGGAAATGGGGACTTTTTAACAAAACATCTAATAAACTTACAGATATCATATATGATGATATTAGATGCTCTTATGAAAATAATGCTCCTATAGCTGTGAAATTAGATGATCACTGGTTTTATATTAATGAAGATGGAAATAAAATAAAGTAACCGTCTCTTTCTATTGCTTTTATATCTAATCTAAGAATAATATTTTTCAATCAAAATTTTCTTTTAGATTATATATAATATTTACAGAATCCATTATAAACTTAGCTATTATGCACCATTTTCATAAATAATAAAGAGCTATCTAAAAATCAGCTCAACATTATATAAAATACGTTGATCAATTTTAAAATAGCTCTATATCTTGTAATATTATAAATTATCACTAAGTTATAACAGCATAATCAATTATTAATAAATTATCACTAAATCTTAATAATATTATAAGATATTTTCTCTAGTCTTCTATTATTTCTCCACTAGTTCCAATGATTACTTCTCTATAAGGAACTATAGTTTGTGCTTGAAGCATAGCTCCTTTAACTGAAGCTACTATTCCTGCACAACATGGTACCTCCATTCTAACTACAGTTATACTCTTTATATTATTCTTCTCAAGTATTTCAGCTAGTTTATTCTTGTAATGCTCATTATCGTCAAGTTTTGGACATCCTATCACTGTAATTTTATCCTTCATAAAATCTTTATGGAAATTTCCATAAGCATAGGCTGTACAATCTGCTGCCACTAATAAATTAGCATTTTTTAGATATGGTGCACTAGTATTTATCAAATTTAGTTGTACTGGCCACTGCATAAGCTGAGAGTTATTTTCATAAATTGTTGCTGTTTTCTTAGGCATAGTTTCCATAGTAATTATTGGCTTTCTTTCAATGGATTTTGCCATGGTTCCAGGACATCCACATGGAATTTTTTCTTCATTTATATTAGACTTCATACTATTTATATGATCAGTACCCTTATTTTCAACTTTATCATCTAATTCTAAAATTCTTGCCTTTACCGCATTATCATCATATTCTTCTGCTTCTCTTTCTACAATTTCTATAGCTGATGTAGGACAATTAGGTAAGCAGTCCCCTAGTCCATCACAATATATATCGCTAACGAGCTTTGCCTTTCCATTAACTAATTCTATAGCTCTTTCATGACATGCAGTAACACATAATCCGCAACCATTACATTTTTCCTCATGGATTTTAACTATTTTTCTCTTCATAAAAAAACCTCCTAAATCTATTATTTAATCTCAATTAATAAGCTTTTATAAAATAATCATAACTTTTATTAAACTCTAAAAATTAAATTTAAAATATACTATATTTACTATAGCTTAATTATAACTAGATTTCTATAATAGATATGTAACCTTTGTTACAAATCAAAAAATTTTATGAAGAATCGAGCTTATAGTTTTATTATGTTAAATCTTTAAACCGTTATTTACCTTTTATAATATTATTAATATCTGTATATAAAAATAAGTACTTAAATAAAAGTACTTATTTTTATATGCAAATTTTAGTTATATTTTACATACTTTAAGTCGACAAATTTGATTTTTATGTAATAAACTTATTTACGTTATAGCACTATTATAGCAAAAGCTACGAGGATTCTTTTTATCAAATAAATTACAATTAAAATAGCTATCTCAAAATAAATGAAAATACCTATGAATTTCAATCTTATTTTGAGATAGCTCTTTTTATCTAATTAATTTTCTTGTTAAAGTACCTATTCCAACACCTGTCATGATTACTCCAATTATCATCTCAGCATTTGCTACTATAAAAGAAGATGGTATTGGTGTTTCATTATCAGAACCTAGACCTGTAAATACTTCAACACTTATATTGATACATTGATTAACTTGGCTAAGAAATTCATTAAAACTTTTTGGTAATCCTACACCCCACCAATAAGCAGTTATTTCTTTTTCATAAGAGTATCCAAACACAATATACATAACTGCAAAAATTAACATTAAAACTAAAGAGGTTATCAATGGAAATAACAACCTCTCTCCATATCCACAAGTAAGCCAATAAATATAAGATGATATTTTAGGTAATACCTTTTTTAAACTCCTCCTTTGCATATTCCTGCATAGATAATAATATTCTCCAAAATTGTTTTTTAAATTATTTTCATTAAATTTATTTGCAATAGTTGCATATACAGTATATATACCTTCATACTCCTCCTTAGTTCTTTTCTTAGGTTCAATTTTATCGAAGAATGTTTTTGGGTCCAATTTACTTTTTGTCTTATCATTAAACTCTAAGTCCTCAATATAGGTTGATATTATCTTCCCACCAGATAAATCCACATCTATTAAATTAATCTTTTCCATATAAGAATTTATAATTATAACATTGCACATGTCTGTAAGTTCAAAGGATGTATCTTTAAGCTCACATTCATCAATAATTAAATAAGTAATATTAGAATTTAAAAACTTACAATATAACTTACATTTTTCGAATGTACATGATAAGTTATCCCTCTTATTTAAAGATGGTACATTATTAATTTCTTCTAAAATCATAGTACAATTTTCAAAAATTACTCCTCCACCTCCAAAGTCACATTCTATAAATTTACATGCTATAAAGGTGCAATTCGTAAATTTTATATTATAAAATTTACATTTTATAAATTCAGTACATACAATATTCTTATCAGCAATCTCTAAAAACTCTCCTTCATTTTCAGTTTTAGAATTATTTATAGTTCTATCTTCAATGATTCTAAAGCTATACTTTCCATCTGGCTCAATACTAATTTTACTTTTATCATTTTTTATTTGGCTAAATAACTTCTTGTTATTTTCTATTCTTTTCTGTAGCTCTTCTTTTCCTTTAAACACTTCTTCCTTAAAATTTATATAAGCCATAAAACTCCTCTCCTTTGATTATGTTGTTTCCTTTTTATCAGTAATACTACTTAGTATGGTAACTTTTAAAAAAATTACTCCCATCTTTGTATATTCATTTTTATATTTTATCATTCGGATTTTCCAAAGAGACAATAAAAAAACTGTATAATCCCTAATTATATGAGTTTGATTCTTCTACTCTTATAATTACAAGATTGAAACAGTTTATTTCAAATTCTATTTATTTATAGTTTTAAGTTTTTTCTTAGGCATCTGAAAATAAAT
>DCDL01000048.1 GCA_002316385.1 Clostridium sp. UBA1056 | reverse complement strand
ATCTAAATAAGACGAAATATTTTTAAATGGATAAAAGCGAGAAGTTCAAGGAAATGACTGAGTGAGGATCAGAGTTTATTAAACATAAATGAGAACCGCAACGAAGGAAATTGACAAAGAAATTCGAAGCTTATATACATTTAATTCACTGTGTAATTTTGAGAGAACATTATATTTCTCAACTGGGCGATGATATTGCAGACTTTTTCTATATGAGCAATATCCGTATATCAACAACTAAGTTAGTAGTATTATCGCAATGCTAATGAGGATTTGAAATAATCTTCATTAAAGACAAACTTATAAAAGTTTGTGGAAGTACAGAGATAATTATATTATCTATGTACTTATCTGGTAAGTATATCTTGAAGGTAACACCCGTATCCATGCCGAACACGAAGGTTAAGCTTCAAAGAGCCGATAGTACTGCACGGGAAGCTGTGTGGGAGGGTAGGTTATTGCCAGGTAGCTTGGTTCACTAGCTCAGTCGGTAGAGCACATGACTTTTAATCATGGTGTCCGGGGTTCGATCCCCCGGTGAGCCACCAACACCTTATTTTATAAGGTGTTTTTTTATAAAATTTATGATGGATAGTTAATAATTAGTACTAATAAGAATATATCAGGTTTTAAAACTTTAAAATCTTTTAAAATCGTATAAATAAATTAATTATTTTATATTAATATACACACAAAATTAATATACCTACATATTATACTATTAAGACTAGCTATTAAGGCTAAGTTTCATGTAGGCAACTTTAATGTAATAGCTCTAAGGTTTGAGATATTTTTAAGTATTGTTAATTGTTATAAAATATTAAAAATACTATAAGCTATTATAAAATTGATTAAAAAGTGGTGAGTATATAAGATGTCAAATAATAATGAATTTTTCGATTGTGATGGAAATTTTGATGATAGATTCAGAAGAAGACGCGAAAGAGATGAATGTGATGATAGATGCAGAAGAAGATGTGAAAGAAGATGCGAAAGAAGATGCGAAAGAGATTGCTGTGAAGATAGATTTATTCCATGCTGCTGCCCATGTGAACGTAGATGTGAATGTAGAAACGATGATGATTTCTTTATAATCATATTATTATTCTTCTTCTGTTTTTGTCCATTTGGATTTGGAGGATTCTTCTTCTAATAGATCAGGGATTTAGATCAAGGATTAATAGTAATCTAAATGCTAATGTATATATATAAAATATTATAATAAATCAGTATAAAATATAGAAATGATCATCACTGTGTATTAATATATATAGTGATGATTATTTTTTTAGGGGAGTAGTGGTATGAGTAGAGAAGAAAAATTATTGAAGTTAATTGAAGAAAGGCTCAACATGGATGAAGTTATTATTCATTATGTGGAGGGAGCTTTTGAGACTACTATAAAGGGAAGACAAAATACAATGACCGGGGTGCTAGTAACTACTAATGAAAAAATTAGATTTTGTGGTAAAAGATTTTTTTTAGTTTATGATGATTCTATAGAATATAAAGATATTGACGATGTAGAGATCAGTGAAGAAAAACTAGGATATAAAATTTTTATAGCAGGAAAAGAAAAATCTTACTTTATGAGTTTTGTAGTAAGTAAAGATGTACATAAGTTTGTAGATAGTATAAAGAAAAGCATAAATAGATAATTAAAATATTGTAGGTTAAAGATTAAAATATAATATTATGGTAAATAATAATAGTATGAATCTGGTGATTATACTATTAGAGGCTACACCCGTTATCCATTCCGAACACGTAAGTTAAGTTCTAATAGGCTATATATACTACATTAATAGCGATGTGGAAAAAGTAGTTATTGCCGGGTATAGAACAGAAGATAAGGGAATTTGAAAAAGCAAGATAAAGAATATACTGAGAGTTTATTAATTGTATGTTTAAAGACGTTTATTAATGAATCTGGTATAATCTTAAATTAACAAAAGATATTATAAAGAAAGATTTTAAAGAAAGAGAAGAAGGTGTTAAAGAGAATCCTTCTTCTTTTTTATTTATAAGGTAAATAGATTAATAAATTAATTTTTATTTTGAAGTACTTTGTTTATCTTGTTTATTTTTATTAGAAAGTTGAAATACTAGTTAATACATGAATACTAATTAAATTAATAAAATTATACATTGTTAGTGGAGGTATAATGGAAATATTAGAAGAGAAGCAGATAAATCTTAGATTTATTAGGATAATAGCTATTTTATTTATAGTAGGAATGTGTATTAATTTGTATTTCATTGGCTTAAAAGAAAATGAAAAATCTACTGAAGTACAAACAGAGGCGATAGATGTGGTAGATGATCAACTACCAGTACCTTTTAATAATGAAATAGAGGTATATAGTGAAATGTATGGTTTAGATCCTTATTTAGTGGCAGCTATAATTAAAACAGAAAGTGGATTTAATAAGGATATAGTATCTTCTATGGGTGCTGTAGGATTAATGCAGATAATGCCAAGTACAGGAGAATGGATAGCACGACAATTAAATATTGAAGACTTTTCTGCAGAAATGTTGAAGAATGAAGATGTAAATATAGAAATGGGATGTTGGTATCTAAATTACTTAAGGAGTCAGCTTAAACATACAAATGAGGTGTTAGCAGCTTATAATGGAGGTATAGGAAATGTATTTAAGTGGCTTCAGGATCCGAGATATTCTAAAGATGGAGAAGTAATTAATACAATACCCTTTAAGGAGACTGTGAGCTATATAGAAAAAGTAGTAGTAGTTTACAATGAATATATGGATTTATATAGAACTGAAGAATGATATTGTGTTTGTTGAGCTTGTAAAAAGTATGTAAGTTACAATGTAAAAGTAAGAATTTTATGTTATTTAACAATTAATTACTATATATTATGTTTATAATAAGTTTTTCATATACAGGGTATTTTACTTATTTCATTTTAAGTTTAAAGCTTCAAAGGACTTAAAGAGACCACGTCTCAAATCAAATTGCACTATGATTAACCAAGTGAAAGTAGTTTCATATTTAAAGCTGTCTTGGGTAAAGGTAAAATTATTCATAGAATAATACTTGTATTTATTAATTTTTCTATGGTAAGAAAATTATACTTTATGGCTGGTGATTATCCGCTATTTATTTTTTATATCATAATATGGAAGTAACTAAAGTTTCTTTTGTACAAAACTTATGTGTTTAAAACTTTAGACTATACTAGAAAATATTAATGGATTTTATTTATTAGAACTTATATATAACGGAGAATAAAAATAGCGAGATTGTCCTGGGGATGGATATCTACGCTATTTTAGAATATCTATTCTAGGGGATTACAATATGGCTGAAACCATGTTTGAGGGAATTTGCAAAGAGGGCATACTTTTGGAGCTGTAGAACCTTCGTGAATATATCCGCAATTAGTACATTGCCATAAGGAATTAGAATCTCCTTTATATAATGTAGAGCTAAGTAATCTATTATAAATAGTACGGAATCTAAAATCATGCTCAGCCTCTACTTCAGCAAGTTCTTTATAGAAGTCTGCTATCTCATTGAACCCTTCCTTTCTTGCGACTTCTTCATATTCTTTATAAATTGCAGTTGCTTCAGCAGTTTCGCCCATAAAAGCATTCATTAGGTTTTCTTCTGTAGACTTTACCTCACATAAAAAGTCGCGGTAAACTCTTCTGGCATGAGCAAGCTCATTATGTGCAGTTTCATCAAAAACTTGAGCTATATAGTGATAACCCTCCTGTCTTGCTTTCTCTGCATATAATGTATATTTAGTGTTAGCTTTACTTTCACCGGTAAAAGTCTTTTTTAAGTTTTTTTCAGTTCGGCTTCCACAAAAATTCATATAAATCTCCTAAAAATCATTATCTAATTTATAATATATTATTAAATTTTTTAATGGTTACAAAAATAGACTATTAAATTATAAATTAAGTCAATAGCCCATTTTCTATTCATATATTCATCATTATCTATAATAAACCCTTATATAAAAACTCTACTCCTCATAATAGCTAAAACAATAAAATAAGCAATCCTTATGATGTGGTAAGTCACTTTCAAGGATAACATGACTATTGTCAGGCATTTTAGTATAAAACTTTTTAGATCCATCTTCAAATCTAACTTCTATAGTTCTAAGCTTCTTGAAAAGCTCATTAGCTAGCTCATAGTCAATAGGTTTAATTATTCTCCAAGTATCGTTAAGACTTACATGCTTATCTTTTGCAAGTTTTACACGCCTATGAATGATAAATTTTTCTGGACCTCTAAGCTCTAGAGTATGCCCTTCAGGATTAATAGCTCTATAAGTTGGATTAGAATCCAAAATTTGAAATGCTTCTAAGGTTGTTAAGCTGTATTCTAGCATATAAATAATCTCCTTCAAATCATTATTATTACATTCTAGTAATAAATTTACTTTTATATAATTGAGTATAGTATCATAACTATATTATAACATAGTTACAAATAAAAGGGGCATATTGGAAGAAAGATTAACGGAAAATTCTAAGAATTTAATTTTTTAACTTTAAGTTCTGTGACCTAATTGATGAAAAAATTAAATCTGCTAGGGGATCGGGATAAGATTTTATGCTATAAGAGACTTTATGAACTTAGGAAAAGACCAAGGTGAATACCATCTTAATATGTTATACAAATTTCTGGAACCTCAAATTTAGTATGGAAAACAAAGAATTTAGTAAGGAAGTAATATATAAAGAAATTTAGAAGTATAAACTAAAAATTTGTGGTTACGCTAATGTTACAAAGGAGTGATACCATGACTAATATGAAAAAAACACAAAATAATAAAAAGCAAGATGGAAACTTTAAAAAGAAAAATATAAATCATGATCCACAGGTAGAAAGTGCAAAGGCTGTATTTAACGGTCCTAAGGCAAAGGAACATGATTCAAAGGATTTTATAATTTAATATTTGAAGTAAATATTAAAGGGTATATGACAATCTAGATTTAACTCTAGTATCATATACCCTTTAATTAATATTTTTATGACTAGTACAGATAAAAATAAAAGGTATTTACTAACTTATTTATATGCAAATATAGCATATTATAACAAAATATTAATTTTATATGATATAATGTTTTAAGTAAACAGGCAAACATTAAAAATTCTACATAATTTATGAAAAATAAAAAAGGATATGAATAATATATGTAGAATTAAATAATGACGACTATATTTTTTAGTTTTTAAATTATAATTATATAATAGGGGGAAAGAAGAGTGAGTAGAAGTAAGAGTCGTATTAGAAAGTTTTTGTGTGCAATAACAACAGTATTAGCAATTACTATGGTATCTCCAATTAGTAGTTTAGCCATGGCTGAAGATGGTGGTATAAGTAACACAGAAAATGAATTAAAAACTATATTAAGTGAAAATGAAGGTGGTAATTTACAAGTTAAAAATGGTCTATCTATTGATGTTGGACAAGTAATTGATCATACTAGACTTCTAGCAGAAGAAGAAGCTTCAATTCATTTTAAGCTAAGTTCTAGAGATGAAAGTATAGTCAAAGTAAACGAAAATGGACAATTTGTTGGTGTGGCTCAAGGGGAGACATTTATAATGCTTGATAGTGATGCAGGATCTTATGTTTATCAAGTAGAGGTAACAGCTCCAGCTAGAGCTAGTGTGGCGCCTTCAGTAAACGCAGCTTATACAAGAGCAAATACAGGAAAGTATAGAGTATTTATTGATGCTGGACATGGTGGAACTGAGCCAGGAGCCAGTGGATATGGGCTAGTAGAAAAAGATCTAACTTTATCTATAGCACTTAAGGTACAAAGGCTTCTTGAGAATAAAGGCGTAGAAGTGGTAATGCGTAGAACTACAGATACATTTTTAAACTTTAGAGACATTAGTTCCGTTGCTAATAATTCAGGGGCTGATGCTTTTGCATCTATTCATATAAACTCAGCGGCCGTGCCAAATGCTTATGGAATAGAAACTTACTATGCTCCTAATAGAATGGATTCAAAGCCACTGGCAGATTCTGTACAAAAGCAATTAATAAGTACAACAGGTGCTTATGATAGAGGAGTAAGGACTAATGATTTTAATGTGGTTAAAGATACTAAAATGCCATCAATTTTAGCGGAATGTGGTTTTATAAGTAATAGAGATGAAGCAATTAAAATGGGTACTAATAGTTATCAAGAATTACTGGCTAGTTCTATAGCTAATGGTATATATAATTATTTAGAAGCTAACATAGTACTTCCTTCAACTGCTGGAGAAAGAATATATGGAGCTACAAGATTTGAAACATCCTATCTAACAGCAAAAAAAGGATGGACAGCTGCAGACACAGTGATAATAGCACAAGGAATGATTTATCCTGATGCTTTATGTGCAGGACCACTAGCAGCAAAAAATAATGCACCAATTTTATTAGCAAGAAATGAATCCTTGAGTAGTCAAAGTGAATTAAGAAACTTACTATCTAGCCTAAAAGTAAAGAAGGCTATTATAGTTGGTGGACCTACAGTTCTTTCAACATCCTTTGAAAATGAAATTAGAGGTATGTCTATATCTACAGAAAGATTAGGTGGGGCAGATAGATATGAGACATCTGTAAAAATTGCTCAAGCAGTTGGGAATAAAGGTGAAGTAGCTATTTCAAGTGGTTCAGGATTTGCGGATAGTCTTTCTATGTCAGCTGTGGCAGGTATAAAAGGAATGCCTATACTTTTAACTGAAAGTAGTGTATTAACAGGCACAGTAAAAAATTATTTAGATAACCAGAGCATTACTAAAAGTTATGTACTAGGTGGAACAACTGCTATATCAGATGGTGTAGCTAGAAGCGTAGTTAATCCAGAGAGACTTGGAGGAGCTGATAGATACGAAACTAATGAGAAAATTTTTAATAGATTTAAAAGCGATTTAAGTAGCAGTGAAATGTTTATGGCTCTAGGAACAAATTTCCCAGATGCTCTTTCTGCTTCAGCTTTAGCAGCAAATAAGAAATCTTTTGTATTATTGACAAATACATCTTCTGTGGAAACACCAGTAATGAATATAGTTACACAAAATAGAAATAATATTAGTAAGATGTATATAATAGGTGGACCACAATTTATAACAAGTACTTTGTTAAATAAATTAGGAATTAAAGCTTAAAAATAATAATAAAAAATGCCTTAACTTAAAAAGTTAAGGCATTTTTTATTAAAAATTAACAGGTGTACAGACAATTTCTATGGGCAAACTAATATAAAGTTATTTTATATAAAATTTATTTAGAATATATTTCATAGAAGGGAGAAATGTTATGAAGAAGGCTATATATTTAATTCTGATTTTATTGGTTCTTACTAATTTTTATACAGTATTTGCTTTAGAGGGATGTAAAGAGCAAGATTCTGTAGAAATATCTTTACCAAGGATGGTGAATATCACTATTAGAGATGATGAAGAAGGTGTTACAGTAGAAAATGAGGAAAAAGTGTATTCCAATGAGTACGTATCTGTAAACATTAATAAACCTGTTGTAAAAATTCCTAAAAATAAAGCTGTTGAAGAAATTATAAATAATAAAATATCTAAAAGAATCAACGATTTTGTAGAATATATAACTAATTTATCTATAAGAGATAATGAAGCTAATATAAAAGCTGGATTAGAAGTGAAACCCTATGTAATTAATATAAATCATAATGTAACCTATAACAAAGGTAATATACTTTCCTTAACATTGCACTTATACAGTTATACTGGTGGAGCTCATGGTTCTACTACAGATGAGTCTTTTAACTTTGATACTAAGACAGGAAATAGGGGAGTTATTGAGGATTTCCTTGGGAATAATAAAAATTACAATAAAATAATTTTAGATAATATAAAATCTACTATAAGTAAAAATCCAGAATTATATTTTAAAGAAGCCGTAGATAAATTAAACATAATTCCATATAATCAAAAATTTTTCTTAACAGATAAGGATTTAGTTGTATATTTTGATGAATATGAAATTGCGCCTTATGTAGCAGGAAGTCCTAAGTTCTATATACCATTAAGTGCATTTCCTAAGGGATTAAATAAAGTGAATATTCAAGTAGAGGCACCAACAATAAAAACAATAACTTATGAAGAAAGTAATAATGACTTTAATCAATATTTATCCTATCCTGAAATTGAAAATATGGTGAATAAGGATATAGAAACAAAAATTAACAATTACTTTAAGGAAGAAATCTTTAAATTTGCAAAAGATGTCAAAGAAGCAAATGTTCAAAATAAAAATTCGAATAAATACATAAAAGGAATTACTACTTATTATAAGAGCTCGTTTAAGGATAAGAATACTATAATTTTTGATATAACCTATTCAGGAAATAATATAAATGATGAAAGTGCTTTATTATATAATAAAGTATATGAAGTAAACTTAAAAACCGGAGATGTTAAAGTAAAAACTCCATAATTAATTACAGTGTCAAATTTTAATATTTAATAAAGAAAAATTTTAATAAGAATTCCTTCAATTTGAATCACAATACTGTAACACATTATATATAGACTAATAATATAATAAGTGAAGCATTCAATTTCGGAGGAGAGTATGCAAAACACAACTGAGAACAACATAATAGGACCTGACTTGAATGAATATAGGGGTGATGTAGATTATATTAAAGTTGCAACACAAACTCCTTATTGCTATTTGCGTGGTTCTGGTAATGGTAGTGGTAGATTTAGGATAGACAAAAAATTTCTTGAGTATGTGCGAGGATTAGAAGAGGTAGGAATTAAAACAGGTGCATATCACTATGCAGTGCCTTCTGCGGATTTAACTACAGCAGATGCTCAATGTGATGGGTTTATTGAAATATTACAGCAAGCTTATGGAGAAGGAAGATATGGAGATTTATTCCCAGTAATTGATGTTGAAGCACCATTAGATAGATCTATATCTACAAATACATTGCTAGACTGGGTAGATAGGTTTAGAAAGAGATTTGAGCAAAAAACTAGAAGAAGACTTATGTTATATACAGGGGCATTTTTTATTGATTTATATGATAATTTCTATCATACTCAAAAAGGATTTATTTTAGCAGATATGCCTCTTTGGATTGCTATGTACCCAGAAATACAACCTAATCCTGATTACCCAAGAGATCAAGGTGGATGGACTAGATGGAGAGTGTGGCAATTCACTGAAAACGGATATATGCCAGGAATAAATCCGCCAGTAGATTTAAATTATGGTCCAGAAAATTTAGACCTATTAACACAACCGGAGAATGTACGTAATTTTAGAGCTGTAGCAGTCGATCGAGAAATACGGGTGACTTGGACACCAAATACAGATATCGATTTAGCTGGATATAATATATTCATAAATTCTAATTATGTAACTACAGTAGGTAAAAATGCTAATTCCTATGTTTTGAGATTAGCAGAGGCAAGACCAGGTGAAAGGTATGAAATGGCGATTGAAGCATTCGATACTGATGGAGATTTTTCACAAGAGAGATCCATAGCTTACGCTACTTTTGGTAGAGGTATAGATGTAAATGATGAAGAATCAGATGATTATCAATTAGAAAGCAGATGGAATATGGATACAGAAATAGGGCCTGATCATCAATCTAATATAGAATCACAACTTGTAGAATTTAGTGATCCTGTAGATAATTTAGCAAAAAGATTTGTAGAATCTGTTGAAATAAATGAAAATATAAATCTTTATGATGATTTTGTAGAGACTAATGATGAATTTGATGACATCTTATATATGAAAAGATTAGAAGATGAAAATGTATATAAAAAATATTATAGTGATAGAGAATATAAAAGTGAATTAGAGTTTTGTGAAACTGGAGAAGATCTTAGATGTGAAGATGATTATAAAAAGTTAATGGGAAAATCAATATATACTTGTCCAAATTGTATTAAGTACCATGAAGGACTTCAAGATCATGAAGAATATCGTAGTGAGCATCATGAATATAATGATAAAGAACATGAACATCATATGAAAATAGAGGCTGATAAGTATTCGTGTGAAAAGCATGATAGGGATTATGAGAATTATCTTGATTCTGAAGAATATCGTAGTGAGCATTATGACTATAAGGATAAAGAACATGAACACCATATGAAATCAGAAGCTGGTGAAAATAAGGGTCATGAAGAACAACATAAAGAACATTATGACCAAAAGGATAAAGAAAATGAGCACCATATGGAGTCAGAGGCTGCTGGTAATAAAGGTCATGAAGAACAATATAAAGAACATCATGACCAAAAGGGTAAAGAAA
>DCDL01000035.1:279-23431 GCA_002316385.1 Clostridium sp. UBA1056 | reverse complement strand
TGGGAGTAAAGAGCGGCTACAACCCTAGATAACGATTTCCCCTAAAGGACAACGACTTCTAAGTATCAAATAATACTGATACTAAGAATTCTGTTAGTAAGCTTCAGCGGGAGAAAAAAATCCCCTCTGAAGCAAAGAACTCTGTTTATTAATTAGTATAAAATAAGTAAGGTGTGAGAGAAGTGGCTAAAGTTATTATTGCGGAAAAGCCATCCGTAGCAAAAAATATTGCAGAAGCTTTAAATATAAAAACTAGAAAAGATGGATACTTTGAGGGTGAAGATTATTTAGTTACATGGGCATTTGGTCACTTGCTACAACTATATGATGCTAAGGATTATGATGAGAGTATGAAGGGATGGGAATTTTCTAAATTTCCATTTATACCTGGTAAGTTTAAATACAAGATAAAGAGCGACTCCCTTAATAGAAATATCACGGATAAGGGAGCTGAGAAGCAACTTAGTATTATTAAATCTCTTATAGATAGAGAAAATGTAGATGGAATAATATCTGCCACAGACTTTGATAGAGAAGGGCAGGTAATAGCAGATGAGCTATTTATATATTTCAACGAAGAAAAACCTGTATATAGACTTCTTTTAAATGAGTGGACTCCAGATGAAGTTAAAAAAGGTATGGAAGCTTTAAAGCCTAATGAAGAAATGAAGTCCTTACAAGATGCTGGAATAGGAAGGCAATGGGCAGATTGGGTTATAGGAATAAACCTTACCTCTGTAGCAACTTTAAGATATAAGTTTGAGGATGTTAAGATGCTAAACATAGGAAGAGTATTATTACCAACCTTAAAGATAATCTACGATAGAGATAAGGAAATTGAAAACTTTGTGGCTACAACTTATTATAAATTATCAGCTACCTTTAAGACTAAGAAAAATGAAGAGTATGAAGGAATATATTATGAGAATGATTCAGAGAAATTTGAAGAGAAATCTTACTTAAATAATATAGGAAAATTACTACAAAATAAAACGGCAGAGATAGTTGATAAGCAAACAGAGAAGAAGAGGGAATATCCACCTTATCTATTTAATTTATCAAATCTTCAAGGTCATGTTACTAGTAAATTTAAAGGATGGACTTCAGATAAGGTTTTAAAGGTAGCACAATCTCTATATGAGAAAAAGTTTATTACCTATCCTAGAACTGCTAGTGTTGTGCTAGAAGAAAGCTTAGAGGATAGAACTAGAAAGGTTTTAGAGAGTCTTAAAAAGGGACTGCCTTATGAAAATCAAATAAAGTTTGCTAAAACTAAAAGAGTTTTTGATAATTCTAAGGTAGAAAGCCATAGTGCTATAGTTCCTACTTATATAAAGCCAAGCAATCTTAGTGCCGATGAAGCCATTGTTTATAATGCAGTAAAAAATAGATTTATAATGCAATTTATGCCTATAGCTGAATTCGAGGAAACAAAAATTACTGCTAAGGTCTATGATGAAAATATAAAGGGTGTATTTATTTCAAAGGGCAAAGTTCAAATTGTTGAAGGCTGGCGTGTGGTAGAAAAGATAGAAACTAAGGATACTATTCTTCCATTAGTGATGGAGAAGGAGATAGTAGACGTTGTAGGAAATAAGGTTAATACGGTGACAAAGAAGCCACCTAAAAATCATACAGAAAAAACTCTACTAAGAGTTATGGAAACCTGTGGCAAGAGTTTGGGGAAAGAAGAAAATAATGATGAGGATGAAAACTCTACAGAAGATAACTCAGAGGAAACTTCAGAAGAATTAATGAAATCTATATTAAGTGGTTTTAGTATTGGAACACCAGCTACTAGAGCAGAAACAATTAAAAAACTTAAAGATATAGGGTATATTACTACTAAGGGAAAAAACTTAACTTGTACAGAGTTAGGTAGTACAATGGTAGAGATGTTTCCAGTTAGAGATTTATTTGACTTAGAATACACAGGTAAGCTAGAAAAAACTCTATCAGATATAGAAAAGGGTGCTGTAGAAAAAGACGTATTTATAAAGCATATTTGTGATTTTACTAGTGAATCTGTGGAGATTATAAAGAAGGATACATCTATGCTATCTAAAATAAAGGTGGAATTGCCACCAGATGCTACTAGTTTGGGAAGTTGTCCTATATGCGGAAATCCTGTAGTAGAAAGTGAAAAAAGCTTTAGCTGTAGTAATTGGAAGAATGGTTGCAAATTCACCATCTGGAAGAATGATAAGTACATTGAATCCTATGGAAAGAAAGTAACAAAAGATATGGTGGAAATACTTCTTAAAAATGGTAAGGTAGGCTTTAGAAATTTAAGAAGTAAAAAAGGAAATACTTTTGCTGCCTATTTTAGGTATGAGAAAAATGAAGAAACTGGTTACTTCAATTGGAAGATGGAATTTATTTAAAAATTAAATAAGGAATAGAGAAATTTGTAGGCTTTTGGAAAGATGATCCAATTTTAAATTAATGTTGAGTCTTCACTTATATTATTATCGATCAGTCGGTTTGAAATAAAGTGCAAACTCAACATTTTGTAAAAATTAGTGAAATGTTTTTCAAAAGCCCTTTTATAGTGAATACAAATATAATACCTATTATCAATTGATAATGGAGGAAATTTATGGAAGAGAGAACAAGCATAGGTGTAGAAGTTAGTAAAAACACAATTGTAGTCAATACTATTTTGGGAGCAATTAAGGTGATAGCAGGCATTGTAGCTAGTAGTAATGCCATGATTGCAGATGGTATTCATTCTTTTTCTGACGTAATTACTACTATAGGAGTAATAATAGGATTAAAACTTTCTAATAAACCAGAAGACAAATGTCATCCTTATGGCCACGAGAAATTCGAAAGTATGTCTTCTCTTTTCCTAGCTATAATGCTCTTTGGAGTTGCCATAGTTATAGGATATTCAGGAGTTAGAAATATTGTGGTAGGACAAATCAAAAATCCTGGAGTTCTTGCTATTTGCGCTGCTATATTATCTATTGTAGTTAAAGAATGGATGTATTTTTATACTATGAAATATGCGAATAAGATAAATAGTTCTTCCTTAAAGGCAGATGCTTGGCATCATAGATCTGATTCTTTTTCGTCTATAGGAGCTTTAATTGGAATAGTTGGAGCAAGAATGGGATGGCCAGTTTTAGATTCAGTAGCTGCTATAATTATTTGCATTGTAATTATGAAGGTAGCCTATGATGTATTAAAACAAAGTATAAACCAATTAATAGATGCCTCGGCAGATGAAAAAATTATAAGTGACATCAATAAAAAGATTCATACAATTGAGGGAATAAGACAGATTGACAGTGTAAAAACTAGACAACATGCTAATAGGATATATGTAGATGTAGAGGTGTCTGTAGATTCAAAACTTACAGTGAAAGAAGGTCACGATATAGCAATGAATATACATGAAGGTGTAGAAGAAAATGAATCTGTGAAGCACTGTATGGTTCATATTAACCCTTATGAATAAAATTAGCATAAGCATTAAATCACTAATAGATTAAACTTAAATCAATGTATAAGGTAGAAATACTCTAAGCCATATAAAGTTATATTGCTTAGAGTATTTCATTAGTAAGGGATTATATTTAGTTATATACTATTTATGTTCAAAAGATTCACAGTCAGTACATTCAATTACTGTAGGGTTTGGTTCATGAGTTCCTATTTTAATTTGGTTTAATGTACAGTAACTTTCATTAGAGTTGTTGTACTTACAATTATTAATTGTACATTTGATAGATTCATTTTTTTCCATTTTGATTCACTCCTTAAAATTTTATATTGTATTAAGGCACTATCAAATAAATANNATTTATTTTCATGTGCCTAACTACAAAATTAGTATGGCTCTTATAGTTATAATTATTCATTGTAAGTTTTTTAAAAGCTACAAGAAATTACTTTGCAAAGTAGTTAGAACCAAATTGTGAACGAGAGAATTCTATGAAGTAACCTTGAGGGTGTTGGCACACAGGACAAGCTTTAGGAGCTTCCTTTCCTTCATGTATATAACCACAATTCGTACAGAACCATTGAATTGAGTCATCA
Organism: Clostridium sp. UBA1056; assembly: GCA_002316385.1. GTDB lineage: Bacteria > Bacillota > Clostridia > Clostridiales > Clostridiaceae > Clostridium_J. The sequence continues at coordinate 19,387 of DCDL01000035.1, read as the reverse complement.
CGTCTAAATAAAGTTTCTTCTTCTAATTGTTTAGCAAAGTAATTAAATCTATCACCGTGGATTTTTTCTACAGAAGCTATATTACTAAATAGTATGGAAATAGCATTAAAACCTTCTTCCTTAGCAATTTTTGAAAAATTACTATAAACATCATCATATTCTTCATATTCATTATGATGAGCAGATTTTAAAAGCTTTAAAGTAGAATCATATAAATCTACAGGATACGCTCCATTTCCAATTTCAATATTATTTCCAGCTTCTTCTTTAAGTCTTTGATAAAATTGATTAGCATGAGCCATTTCTTGATTTGCAGTGTAGGTAAATACATGCTCAACTATGTAAAGACCTTCTTTTCTTGCTACACTTGCAGCAATGGTATATCTATTTCTTGCTTGGCTTTCACCGGCAAAGGATCTCATTAAATTAACTCGAGTTTCGCTATCTTTAAAATTCATTTTGATTACCTCCAAATTTTTAAATATCATTATTAAGTTTCCAAAAGATGATGGATTTTATTCATAACTTTTCAAAGGAATTAAAGTTATACTCAAAGTGATGGTATAAAATGGTTAAATTATAAAATAAAAAACTAAAACAATATAAATATTTAAATGCTAATATAGATAAAATGAGTATGAGTTAGAATTAAATATTATATAGTGAGTAGATGTAAATTACATCAATTTATTAACATTGCTTAAAAATAAGGTGAAAGCTATAATAAATTTATGTGCATTTTTATATTTTCATAACCCATGAAGATATGAAAAATTTACTACCGGAGGGACAAGCGTAGTAATTAAAATTTCAGGGAAGGTAGGAATAATATGAAATTAAGTATTATTAAAAGAGACTCGAGAGTTAAAGACTTTGACATGGAGAGAATACATATAGCCATTAAAAAAGCCTACGAAGAGGTTCATGGCAATGACATTATGTTTAAAAATCACTGGAATGACTTGGAGACTAGCATAGAAAAGACAATTTTAGAGCTAGGAAAAGAGAAAATATTTATTGAGGAAATTCAAGACACAATTGTCAAAGCTTTGAATGATAAAGATGAGATGGTAGCAAAAGCTTATGAAGACTATCGTGAGAAGCGTAGAATTGCAAGAGATACTAATGGAGATACCTATAAAAAATTAGATAAGGTACTTCAATGTTCTGATATTATGAATTCTAATGCAAATGTAGACGAGCATAGTTTTGGTGGCCGTAAGTTTGAAAGTGCAAATGTGATATTAAAAAGATATACTTTAGACAAGGTGATAAGACCTGAAATAGCAAAAGCACATATAGAAAACAGAATATATTTACATGATTTAGATAGCTATGCTACAGGAATGCATAATTGTAGCTTTCCAGATATAAAGAAATTAGTTAATAACGGATTTACTACTAGAAATGGAGATGTAAGGGGTGCTAATGGACTGTCTACGGCTTTTCAATTAGTAGCAGTAATATTCCAAATCCAAAGCCAAGAGCAGTTTGGAGGAACAGGAAGTTGTCACATTGATTATGACTTAGAGGAGCAGGTAGATATATCCTTTAGAAAGCATTTTTCTGATGCCCTTTTTTACTTTGAAGATAAGGAAGTAAGGTGGAGAGATTTAGATGCTGAGGTATGCGTAGAGAATAAAGAAAGATTAAAGGAAAAGTACCCTAAGTTAACAGCCTTTGCTTTAAGAGAATTAGATAGAGAGGGTATGCAATCAGCTCAAGGATTATATCATAATTTAAATACCTTAGAGTCAAGACCAGGCTCTCAGGTTCCATTCACGTCTATTAATCTAGGAAGAAGAACCACTGTTGCAGGTAGACTGCTCGCTAGATGGCTTATGCTTGCTAGTATAGATGGAATAGGAAAACATCATAAAACAAGTATATTTCCAATCTCTATTTTCCAATATAAAAAAGGAATCAATGATGTAGAGGGAACTTCAAACTATGATTTGAAAAAGTTAGCTATAGAGTCCATGTCTAAGAGAATTTATCCTAACTGGGTAAACTGTGACTGGAGCAAGAATGTAGAAGACTTAAGTAATCCAGATACAGCTATGGCAACCATGGGATGTAGAACATTAGTGGGCTTTGATAGACATGGAATGGGTTACTCTAAGGTTGGAAGAGGAAATGTTACTCCAGTAACGATTAATTTAGTTAAAATAGGTATAAGGCATGGAATATGCTTAGGTGAAAGAGCCGAAGCTGATATTGAAGGATTCTGGAAAGAACTTAATGATCTTTTAGAACTTTCTGCCACAGCCTTAGTTGATAGATTTAAATATATATGTTCACAAAGTGCTAAATCAGCTCCTTTCATGTATAAAAACAAGAGTATGCTAGGCGGGGAGTATGAGTCAGAAACTTGTATTTATGATGTTATGAAGCATGGAAGTCAAGCTATAGGGTATGCAGGTATTGCAGAAATGTGCCAAGCTTTATTTGGAAAAGACCATTCCGATAACAAAGAGGTTCATAAGTTTGCTTTATCTGTAGTAGAAAGAATTTCAAAGTTTGCTGAGGAAGCTTCAGAAAGATATGACTTGAACTTTGGATGTTATGCAGCACCAATTGAATCTACTTGTGGAACTATAGTAACAGGAAATAGAGAGATTAAGGGATTAAGAGATGAATTTGGAATTATAAAGAATGTAACTGATAGAGAATGGATAACCAATTCGCATCACATACCAGTTTGGAAAGATGTAGATGTGTTTACAAAGTTACAGCTAGAAGCTCCATTTACTAAGTACCCTACTTCAGGATGTATAACTTATGTAGAGCTAGATAGCTCAGTGGTAGAAAATCCAAAAGCAATAGAGCAAATCATAGATTATGCATTTAGCTTAGACATTCCATATTTAGCTTTCAATTTTCCTATAGATACTTGCTTAAAATGTGGATATCAAGCAGAATTTAATGATAGATGCCCAGTTTGTGGCAGTGAAGAAATAGAACAGCTTAGAAGAGTTACAGGGTATTTAACAACAGATTATCGTAACTTTAATAAAGCTAAGCAGGCGGAGGTTAAAGAGAGATTTAAGCATAGTACTATAACTAAGCTATAGGAAGGAAAATAAAATTGATTGATACTATAAGATTAATAGGATATAATCCTTGTTCTTTAAATGAGGGAGTAGGTCTTAGGGAAGTATGCTATATAGCGGAATGTACTCATAAGTGTCACGGATGCCATAATGAAAAGTATTGGTATGAAGAGGGCGATTTATATAAAATAGATCAGGTTGTAGATAAGCTTACTAAAAATCCAATTACAGATATAACCATAAGTGGTGGAGATGGACTAACTGTCCAGTACGAAAATACTCTAGAATTACTTAAGAGATTAAAAGAAAAATGTAATAAAAATATATGGTTATATACAGGATATACTTGGGAGCAGTTATTTTCATTAAATAAAGCTGAAGTTTTAAAATATATAGATGTAATGGTAGATGGAAAATTTGAAATAAGCGAAAGAGACGTGACTCTTAAATTTAGAGGAAGCAAATCACAAAGAATTATAGATGTTAAAGAAAGCCTAAAGGAGAATAAAGTTAAAGAGTTTAATCTTTAAAAGATTTTAAAATATTAGGCTTAAGGAAGAGGAGATAAAGATGAGAGTAAGAGGATTTGAAATAGTTAAAGATGAAAAAAGAAAGCATCCGCATGTGGAAATACAATTACCAACAAGAGGAAGTAAACATGCTATAGCCTATGATTTATATTCACCTATTGATGTGATTATAGAGCCTATGGAAAAACAATTAATATGGACAGATATAAAGGCATATTTTCAACCAGGAGAGGCTTTAATTATCAATGTTAGAAGTTCTATGGGAAGTCACCCTGTTTTAATGGGAAATGCTCAAGGATGGGTAGAATGTGACTATTACAATAATCCTAAAAATGATGGTAATTTAGGAGTAAATCTTTTAAATCTAGGGAAAGAGCCTTATATAATTAAAAAAGGTGATAGAATAGCTCAGGCTATGTTTATACCTTTTTTAGTAAGTGATAACTGCAACACTGAAGAAGAAAGAGTTGGAGGCTTTGGGAGCACTGGTAAATAAGAAATTTTAATTTAATAATTAATGAGTAATAAATTTATTGCTTACTAATTTATTAAATCAATAGTATTTATTACTTAGAACATGGGTACTATATTCTTAATCTTTTATTATAAGTATAAAGGTAGGGATATGGTAAATGAAAAGAACTATGATAACAGTAGTAAGTTGGAGTTTAATTATTTCAGCTATTGCTATGGTGTATTTTTTTAATTTTATTGGGAGAAAAGAAGGAGAGCCATTTGTAGAAGCTATGGCAAGAGATAGTTTATTAGTTAATAATAAAATAGTTGAACATATAGGTTTAGCAGAAGAAGCTTTAAAGGAGTTTGGAGCTGTAAGTGGCGAAGAAGCTGCAAAGCTTTGGGCTAAGGGTATGATGACTAGAAATGGAGTTCTCCAATATGCTGTTATGAGTAATGAACTTCAACAAGACTTTAAAAAGCATCTTTCTGATGCAAATAATACATCATGGGTAACGGGAAATTCTAGTCCATGGATTACTGGGTATGAAATTGTAGAACAAATTGATGTAAGTAGTAAGGTCAAATTATATAAGATAAAATTTAACTTAGCTACAGCGGAAGGTGAAGAGAATCCTGTCTATAACACATTAACTATAATGTGTAATGATAATAAATGGTCTATTTCTAGTATAAGGTAGATTAAAAGAAGTTCTTATTTAATACCAATATATAAGAACTTCTTTTTTATTGAGGTTATTATAGTAAAGTAGACTAAAAAATAGTATAATTATATAGCCTAAGCTAATAATCTAGAAGTGAATAAGAAATCTAGGTATTGAATAGATAATATTATATGTAGATTATAATTTTGCGGCTTTAAATATATTAAATCTAAATAAAGGGGGAAGTTATGAAAATAAAATTAAACTCTAGTATTACTAATGAAACCGTATCTAATATTATTGTGGTTTTCGCAGGAATTATCATATTTTTTATAATTAAAAATCTAGGTGGGATTTTTGGTAAAGTAGGGGAGATAATTAATTTACTGATACCTTTTATATATGCTTTTGCCATAGCTTATTTGTTAGCTATACCAGTAAAGTTTTTAGAAGAGAAGGTTCTTAACTTTATGGACAAGAAAAAACAATATAAAGCAAAAAGACTTATTTCAATAACTATCACATATATAGTTGCAGCTATATTAATTAGTATTATATTTTCTATACTGATTCCAGAATTAAGTCGTAGTATATATACACTACTAGAAAATATACCAGTATACATTAGTGCTCTAGAGAAATATATAAATAACCTGGTTGTAACTTTAAATTTAGATGCTAATCTGGTGGAAGAGTTGGTAAAAGATTTTAGTAGTATATCTAAACATATAACAAGTATTGCGGGAACAGCAGTGTTAGATTTATTTCAATTCTCAGCTAATATTACACAATATATACTAAACATATTTATAGCAACCATTATATCTATTTATTTATTAGCAGGAAAAGAAAAGTTTTTTGCACAGATAAAAAAGGTATTGTATGCTGTATTACCAAAAAGACATGTAGGCTATATAATAGAACTTACTAGATCTAGCCATAGAACATTCATAGGATTTCTAGGAGGAAAGCTTTTAGATTCCTTAATTATAGGAATAATATGCTTTATATGCATGAATATATTTAAAATGCCATATCCTCTTCTTGTAAGCTTTATTATAGGAATAACTAATATTGTTCCTGTATTTGGGCCGTTTATTGGAGCTATACCTAGTGTTATAATTATATTTATTGCTAGTCCAATTGAGGCATTTTGGTTTATATTATTTATCATAGTACTTCAACAGTTTGATGGAAATATATTAGGGCCTAAGATTTTAGGAAATTCCACAGGTTTAACAGCATTTTGGGTAATGTTTGCTATAATTATAGGAAATGGACTATTTGGCTTTATAGGAATGGTGTTAGGTGTTCCAGCCTTTGCAGTAATTTATTCAATTATAGTAGGTATAGTTAATAATACACTTAGGAAGAAGGGATTACCTGTAGAAACTAAGGAATATGCAGCTCCAGAGAATGAACTAAAATTTTAGATATTAGGCGGAAATACATTGAAATATAGGATATATATTAATATATTTTTTGATATAAATATTTAATTTTGTATAGAGGATAATAAACTAATTAATTGATATTTTCTATAAGGCATCTTCAAAAAATGAATAAGTCAGAATGCTCGTCTATTTTGTGTTATACTGCGNNGAACCTGTTTCCTTGTCTAACTCAAAATATACTTCCCATCTTTGACTTATTATTTATTTTCAGATGCCTAATATAATGAAATGTAACAAACTTGAAAATAATTACAGAAGGTAATATTGTTAATAAAGGAAATATGATGTATAATTTAACTTAAAATATAAGAATGAGGTGTTAATTATGGATTTTATATCCTTTGAAGATGTTATAACGAAAATTCAAGGTGTGACTCATGCTAAGGTAGTGTACAATAATGAAGAGTTAGAAGAGGTTCACATTATTGCTAGTACTATAAGGTCACCTAAGCAGATTGTAAGAGACATCGAATCAGCACTTCTTGCAATATTTGATTATAGGATAGATAGAAAATTAATTAGTATAGCTCAAATAGATACTGGCGAAAGAAAATCTATAAAAAAAATTAAATATGAAGGTATTTCTTTAGGAGTTAAGGATAATAACGTGGAATGTGAAATTAGGTTGACTATGGATGATAGGGAATATGCCTCTAGGGAGACAGCGATTGGGACGAGTGTTAATAGACGAAGGGTAGTAGCTAAAGCTACTGCATCAGCCATAGAAGAAATAATTGGACAAACATCTGTATTTGACGTAGAGGATATAATTATAAACCCAATTAGAAACATATCATATGTAACCGTTATTATCAATATGATAAATAACACTGAAGAAGAGGTTCTAATAGGAACTGCTATTATAAGAAATGATATAAATGAAGCAATAGCAAAGGCTACTCTTGATGCAATAAACAGAAGAATAGAAAAATAATTAAAATGGTTTAATGGCCGATTATATTATACTTATTTAGATTTATTTTATCTTCCCTTAGCGGAGTGGAAATTATGACAGATCTTTAGCGGATATTTGTTAATTTGCATATAAGGGGGATTTTCATAATGAAAAACATGAAAAAAGTTATGCCAGCTTTAATAGCTTTATTAGCTTTAGCAATGGCTGGTGGTTCAAGCGTAACTTGGATATTTTAATTAAACATAGCTAAAATAATCGGCCTTAAATATATTTGGGAGGAATTTATGTGAAGAATATACCTTTAAAAGCAAAAGTCTTTTTTATAGCAATATATATAATAACCTTCGTTCTTTTCGTAAATTCCATTTGTCTAAATCAAATAAATATAGAAATCAAAAGTATTTGGAATGTAATATTTTTTATAATTTTAACAGCATTAACTGAATCATTAACGGTTGAATTTAAAAATATGTCTTTCAGTATGAGTTTTGCAGTAACATTAGCTGCATATATTTTATTTGGAACTTTTCAATGTATAATAATAACAATAATAGGATTTTTATTTAGAGTAATCAAAGTAGATAAAAATAAATATGGTTATAGTCATAAACATATATTTAATACTCCTATTTATGGAACAGCTTTTAATTGTTGTGCTTTACTTTTGCCTATAATTATAAGTAATTTTTTTTATAGAGCATGTGGAGGATCGTTTAATATTGAATTTATTTATTATAACATAGGTCCAATTATAATTTTCGGAATAGCATATTTTGTAACTAATATATTGATTATATCTATATTAATGTGCATAATGACAAATAAAAATTTTTGGTTTTGCTTTTTAGGAAATATTAAAGTAGGATTTTTGAACTCATTAGTGATGATACCTATAGGTATATTATTAGCAGGTATATTTCATAAACATGGTCGCTTTGGTATTGTATTTACGATATTTCCAATAATATTAATTAGATACACTTTACTTCTATACATAAATTCAAAATCTCAATTTATAGAAACTGTAGAAGCATTAATGAATGCCATGGATGCTAGGGATAAGTATACTGAAGGTCATTCTAGAAGGGTGGCTGAGATATCTGTAGCTATAGCAAAAGAGTTGAAGTATAATCAATGGAAGATTGAACAATTAAGTATTACTGCTATGCTCCATGATGTAGGTAAAATTGGCGTTAGTGACACCATATTAAATAAACCAGGTAAATTAACAGATGAAGAGTTTAAGATTATAAAAGAACATCCTCAGATAGGAATTAAAATAATAAAGGATATTAAAAATATTGATTATATACACCCTGTAGTTAGGAGCCATCATGAAAGATATGATGGAAAAGGGTATCCAGATGGTAAAAAGGGCGACGAATTGCCTCTAAATGTTTACATAGTACAACTTGCAGATACGATAGATGCCATGGCATCTGATAGACCTTATAGAAAGGGGCTTCCAACAGATATTATAATAGATGAAATTACTAAGTATTCAGGGACTCAATTTCATCCTCTTGTAGCAGAAGCTTACTTAAATATTGTAAAGAAGAATGGTGGAAAGCTGCCTTGCTATTATGAAGAAGGTAAATAGTTTAATAAAGCTTTTCTAAATATTTTTTAGTGTGGGGGATAGTCATGTTCTTATTTTCAGTAATCCTTGGAGTAGTATTAGGATATTTACTAAAAGGAAATTTAGGAAATTTAAATAATCTAGAAATTAAAGGATGGTGGCTTATAGTCCTAGGATTTTTAGTAGAATTTATAATGAAGATTTTTCTTAAATCAGAATATCTTCAAATTGGGAATTTAACTTACTTTCTAAATGTGATAATGTATAGTTGTATAATGATATTTATATATATTAATAGAAAATATAAGATGATTTTAATAATAGGATTAGGATTTATCTTAAATATTATAGTTATATTTGGAAATCAATGCACTATGCCCATTAGTGGAAAGGCTATGGAAATATTAAATGTAGCTGGACCTGTTAAGACGAAAGGTCTATACTCTATATTAAATGCAGAAACAAATTTTAAGATTTTAGCAGATATAATACCATATAAACTATGGAGATTATCTGGTATAGCTAGTGTGGGAGATATTATATTAGCTATAGGCATAATGGGTGTTATAGTAAAGGGAATGAAGCTTAAAACTGATTGTAAGTAGATATGGAATTATAATTTTATACATAATATTTAGGGGCTTTCACAAAATATATTACTAATCTTATATAGAATATTGAAGCTGCACTTTAATATTATTGTTAGCAAATGCCATTTGGATAAGTAAGAATATAAATTTTTGATTTAGTTATTCCGAAAAGACTGAGCGTTAATAATATAAGTGCTTATTCAATATTTATTTAGATTAGCTTATTTTGCGAAAGTCCCTTTTGCGTATACTATGAATTTGCATAGTATACGCATATGTTTTTTGTAATTATTTAAATATAGACATCTGTAAGTCTTTTGATAGTTTAAGAATTCATTTAAGCAAAAATTGAATCGTGCTTAAATGATAAAAATATATTGACTACAAATTTACAATACTATATATTAATACCATGAGCTTGAAAGACTGACAATAAAATTATACATAATTTAATGAAGAGTTATGTAAGGGGGAGGAAATATGTCGTTAAAGGTAAATAATCTTGTTAAGAGTTATGGTGATAAATTAGTAGTTGATGATCTAAGTTTTTCCATAGATAAGCCTGGAGTTTTTGGATTATTAGGAACTAATGGTGCAGGAAAAACTACCACTATAAGAATGATGCTAGGGATGTTAAAAAAAGACGGTGGGACGGTGACTTGGAATGGGAATACATATAATCCTAAAGAAGTTGCCACAGGCTACTTAGCAGAAGAGCGTGGTATATATTCAAAGTTTACAGTGCTAGATCAGTTAATATACTTTGGTGAGTTAAAAGGAATGACTCGTAAGGATGCTTTAAAAAGTATTGATTATTGGCTTGAAAGATTAGAGGCCACAGAATATAAAAATAAAAGAGCTGAACAATTATCTAAGGGTAATCAGCAAAAGATACAATTTATTGCAGCTTTAATATCTAATCCAGACATATTAATTTTAGATGAGCCATTAAGTGGTCTTGATCCAGTAAATACAGACTTATTTAAAGAGGTTATTAAAGAAGAGATAGCAAAGGGAAAATATATAATAATGTCAAGCCACCAAATGAGTACTATAGAGGAATTTTGTGAGAATCTTGTCATCCTTAATAAAGGGAAAACTGTACTAAGTGGTAATTTAAATGCTATTAAGAGATCCTACGGAAGAAATCACTTAATTTTAAAATGTGATGGTGATGTAAGAGAATTAGTAGAGAAATCTAATATGAAAATTTTAAATGAAAATCAAGATTATATAGAATTAGGCATTAATAAAGAAGAGGAAGCTATGATGCTACTAAAAGAAATATTAAATAGAGATATTTCAGTTATAAGATTTGAGCTTAGAGAGCCAACTCTTCATGAAATATTTATTGAAAAGGTGGGTGAGTAGAATGAATATGGATAATTTTTGGAAGGTTACTAAATTTACTGTAGCTCAGCAGGTTAAAGGAAAAGCATTTAAGGTTTCTACCACCATTATATTAATTGCAGTACTTATATTAACATCTTTAATAAACTTTATCCCTGCATTTTCAGGTAAGGATGATGACAATAAAGAAGCTACTAATGGTACTATGAATGTAGGAATAGAGACTGCTTATTATATGGATGATTCTGATTTAGGAATAGACTTAGAGCCATCAATAAAGGCAGTATTACCAAATTTGAAATTTGAAAAGGCTACAGAAAGTAGAGCATCTATAGTAGAGAAACTTCAAACCACAGAAGATAAAACAGTGCTAGTATCCATTAGTAATGAAGCTGTGGGATACTACGTAGAGGTAATTACCCCAACTAGTAATACAGTATCTTCAGAAGATGGACAAATATTAGCACAAGCTGTATCTAATGTTTTAAATAGTAGTAGATTAATCAATGCTGGAGTATCACAAGAGGATTTAGAAAGATTATCTACACCTATAAATACTCAAGTGTTTACTGCTGGAGCTCAAGATGATACTTTTGAAGATATTATAATAAAAAGTGTATTTCCTATGGTGGCGTGTATGCTGCTATTCTATATAATTTACTTCTATGGATATTGGGTTGCTAGTTCTATAGTTGCAGAAAAGACTTCAAGAGTAATGGAATTATTACTTACATCAACCAAACCAATGGAACTTGTTGTAGGTAAATGTGTTGGTATGGGATTCTTAGCAATAACTCAATTTGCATCTATACTACTTACTGCTTATATATCTTTTGTAGGAAGTGGGGCTATAGTTAAGAAATTTATAGATACTTCTGCAAATATATTTGATATATCGGCCATACTTGGAAGAATTCCAGTACTACAGTTAATATTAATAATACTATTCTTTATATTAGGATATGTGCTGTATGCTGTATTAAACGCTTTAGTTGGTGCAACTATAAGTAAGTTAGAAGACTTAAACACTGCTCTTATGCCAATATCATTTATCTCAATAATAGCTTTTTACTTAGCATTTGCAGCAATAATGGCACCTGAATCAACAATAGGAACTATTGCAACTTATGTACCATTCTCTGCACCATTTTATATACCATCTATGATCTTATCAGGCACGTTAGGAATGGCAGAAATGGGTGTTTCATTGTTAATATTAATATCAACAATTGTAGTATTAACTTTATTTACAGCTAGAATATACTCTGTAGTAATACTTCATACAGGAAATAGGCTTAAAATAAAAGATTTATTCACTATATTTGGTAACGAAAAATAACTATTAACTGTTTTTGATAAAATTTAAAGGTCTGTTTAAAAATAATTTGCTATCCTTTATAAAGGAATGAGATTACTTTTAAACAGACGAATTTTTTTAGTTTAATAAACTTAAGGATACTTTTTATCTTGTTTATTTAACTTACAACAGTCCATTCTACCATTACCATATAATTCCTCATTTTGTTTTGCAATCTTCTCTAAAAAAGCATTAATTGCATTCTTCAGCCTGGTAAACATATTACCCCTCCATTATGAATAAATTTTTAGACCTACAATATACCAATAATTTTAACCTATATTTCTTATGAGTTGTTTTTATCATAAGAGATCTTATACTTTTATAAATATTCATCATAATTATTGATTAAATTATATCAAGAATTTATGTATTTTTAATGGAGATTCTTATTATAAACTTTAAAATGTAATACTAAAATTTTGGCTATTAAATAATTTTTTACACTACTTCCAAGTAGCTGAAATAAATTTACCAATAATATAAAGAAACAGAGGTATTAACCTTATACAAACTAATTATAGTAACTCAAGTAATCTGAAAGTGGTATAATTGCTTAATTTATCCTTTTGATGCCTGTAGGTCAGGGTATAATTACCATATTAAACTATATATAAATTAAACTATATAGCATTTTATTAAATCATCACCATTTTGGCTTTCATCAGTATTTAATATTTCTTCAAGACCTTCTTCTACATAATACTCACTATTATGTTCTCTTACTCTAATCTGTGTATTGTTACTTGATAATGATGGCTGTTTAGGACATTGATTTCTTTGTTCAATTGAAACATTTTTAAGTAATAGACTTTTAGGAATTTCTCTTATTTCCATGGCTCTCTCCTTTTAATTATATTATATATACCGTACAAAGTTAGACTTTGCTTACTTTATCTAGATTGTAGCAAAATGATATATGCTATAATACTTTCTATTCTTATAATAGTATAATCAGATTAAAAGATTTTATTTAATAAGAATCATGGATATATAATTTATCACTAGCGTTCAATTATTAGATTGAAAATACTAGTGACAATAATTCTATGTAGTAAATTTGTATTTCTACCATTAATGCTTCCATTTAGCGAAGCTATATAGTTTAAGAGTAAGAGATTAATAATAGTCAATATAAATGTTTTTATAAGTTAAACGCCAGTGATAGCCTATATACTAAATAAAATATAGCAGCTTTCTATGATTTTAACTATAGAAAGCTCCTATATTTTTAATTACCTAAGGGTAGTATTAGTAGAAGGTTCTTTTTCACCATATGGAGAATGCTCATGGGCTTTATTTTTAACACCTTCTTGATATTTAGGTGATGTTGGATCAGCCTTAAGGGTAGTAGTTTCTTTGTTTTTAGTTTTACAATGGCTTTTAGACATAATAATACCTCCTTAATATAAGTAATATTATGATTTGTAGAATTTTAAAAAATAATACTGGTAATATACTCTATATATATCAATAGTATTATAAAAAATAATAGATAAAAAACAAAAAATAAATAGACTAGGTTATATATGGGGGATCCCTAGTCTATTTCTCTTATATTTGGGTGGTAAAGTTAATTAATATGGAGATATTAATCAAGTATATTTCTAGTATTACCATATACCTATTTTCTAAACAGGTAAAATTAAAATTATTAAATAAATACTTATAGTTTTTATAATAATGTATAATCAAGGATTAAATGCAAATATGAAATATGGTATATGAAGTATTGCATGGTTTTATTTGTGAACATAATTAAAAATTTGTTCTATTATTTATATAATAACTTTTTCATAAGTTGCCTTAGTATTTTCTTTATCTTTGTAATTAATAAGTAATGAGAAGGGGTTGAGTCTACTATAATTTCAATGAAGGGACCTTCTTTGCTAGCTAGGAATAGCTTAGCTTTAATATCACCGTCCAAGCTATAATTTCATTTTTGAATTCTACCCATGCCATACCGCCTGTCATAAGAAGAATTTTAGGCATTCCATCTACTAAAGAAGCATTTTTTTATTTTGCACTTATGTATCCAAATAAATGTTAGCATCATAAACTTATATTGGGGAGCTGAAAGGAGATTTTACTATGAACTTATTTGGAACAATGAACATTAGAGAAAACAATCTTTTTGTAGGTGAAATTAATACCATTGAGCTAGCTAAAAGATTTGGTACCCCTCTTTATGTTATGGATGAAGAGCAAATTAGAGAGAACTGCAGAAGATTTAGAAAAGCAATGAAATCTAAAGGGAATAATAACAAGGTAGCCTATGCTGGAAAGGCATTTTTAACAAAGGCTATTGTTCAAATTATAAAAGATGAAGAGCTTTGTCTTGATGTAGTTTCAGGAGGGGAAGTATACACTGCTATAGTCAGTGAATTTCCTATGGAGAGGGCATATTTTCATGGAAATAATAAAACTATAGAGGAAATAAAGTTAGGAATAAAAGCCGGGGTTGGAACCTTTGTTGTGGATAATATGATGGAGCTTGAAAATATTAATAATATATGTGAAGCTTATGGAAAAAAACAAGATATATTACTTAGAATAATACCAGGAATTGAGGCACATACTCATGAATATATAAAAACTGGACAGATTGATTCTAAGTTTGGGTTCACTCTTTTAGCGAACAATATATTTGGAGTAGTAAAAGCCATAGGTGAATTTGAAAATATTAATTTAAAAGGACTTCATTGTCATATAGGATCACAAATATTTGATATAGAACCATATAAAGAAGCTGTAAGGGTTATGATGAATTTAATGAATAGTATTAATAATAATTTTCAAGTTAATATGACAGAGCTTAACCTAGGCGGAGGTTTTGGTATATATTATGGTGAAGGTGACGACCCGAAAACTATAGAGGAGTATTGTGATGGAATTCTAAATGAAGTAGAAATTTGTAGCAGCAAACTACAGATAAAAAATCCTAATATAATAATAGAACCAGGGAGAAGTGTAGTAGGAAATAGTGGAATTACTTTATACACTATAGGAGGTGTTAAAGAAATTCCTAATATTAAGAGATATGTATCTGTAGACGGAGGGATGACAGATAATATAAGACCATCACTATATAGTGCACAATATCAAGGCTTAATAGCAAATAATGTAGAAAATAACGAGGAAGCTTTAGTTACGGTTTCAGGAAAGTGCTGTGAATCAGGGGATGTACTAATAAATGATATAAGCCTTCCAATGGTAAGAAAAGGTGATATATTTGCAGTGCTTTCTACAGGCGCTTATTGTTACTCTATGAGTAGTAACTATAATAAAATTCCTAAGGCACCAGTAGTTTTAGTAGGAAAATTAGGACCTAGGCTCATATGTAAAAGGGAAACCTATGAAGATATGCTAAGAAATGAATTAGATTTAGAGATTATATAGTAATAAATTTTAGCTTATAACAATTAATATAGGAGAAAGGTAAATAGAAAAGGGAGCAATAAACGCTCCCTTTTTCTTAATTAACCTATTGCATGATCTGTAGTACTAGTGTCTACAGTTATAGCAGATGCTTTAGAAACTAATTTCCCATTTTTGCTTTTAAATATTCCAGTGGATATAATATAGTCCATTATATTGTTGATTTCTATAAGAGATATACCATCTTTAACAGAATTAACTGTAAGAGTATATTTACCTTCCTTTTCGTCCTTAAAGGTCATAACTAATTTCTTTTCCATTAATAATCCTCCTTATTATTAAAAACTACAACTATGGTTGAATAGATAATTATACTATTGGGAGTATAGTATAATTTGAATTTGGTTATTCTTTTAGTTGACAGTAGTCTATATCAGATTTATGATTTCTTCAAATAAGATTAAACTACTTTTATCATATTTAGCCTTCATTTAAAGTATAATCATCTAGCTTTTTGATCTCAGTGGGCTCACTTACGAGTATAGCTCCGATGACCATACCGAGATTATAGATTTCCTCATCAGTAGAAGCTTCACTTATCTTTGAAAATTTTTGACTTTGAGTTTTAGGGGTACCATCTTGATTTTGACCATTTACATATTTAATAACTAAGGCCGTATTGTTTTTAGTATTTGTTATTGTCATAGTATCAACTCCTTTCAATGAATAAGTATGCAATTTAGGAGTATAGTGGAAAATATTTATAAAGTTTTAAAGTTAATATTTTTGTAGTAAAATTAAGGAAACAAATATTTTATAAATCATTATTTAAGAATATATAAATGAGAATATAGATTTATTAACTGAAAGTTATAACTTGATTATGCAGGGAGGAAGCAATGAAAAGAATTAGAGACTATGGAGTGAGTGTAGGAAATTTACAAACAGGAGAAAAAAATAAAATTACAGATGTAAAGGGAGTAAAGGTAGGTCATGTTACCTTAAGACATGGAGAAGTTAATACAGGAGTAACAGCTATATTACCTCATGATGGAAATATATTTAAGGAAAAAGTGTTTGGAGCTGTACATGTAATAAATGGTTTTGGAAAAACTACAGGAACTATACAGATAGAGGAGCTTGGAACTATTGAAACTCCAATTATGCTTACAAATACTTTAAGTACAGGCATAGTAAGTCAAGGTTTAGTTAGATATATGCTTTCAATGAATCCTGATATTGGAATTAAGACTGGTACTATTAATCCCATAGTTGGAGAATGTAATGATGGATTTTTAAATGATATTAGAGGATTACATATTAAAGAGGAGCATGTAATTGAAAGTATAAATAATGCATCTATAGAATTTTAAGAAGGAGCAGTTGGAGCTGGTACTGGGATGAGTTGCTTTGGATATAAAGGTGGCATAGGATCTTCATCTAGAAAGATAAAGATTAAAGCTGAAGAATACATTCTTGGTGCTTTAGTACTATCCAATTTTGGAATAAAGGAAGATTTTATACTTAATAGTAAGGATATTAAAACCATGATACATGAGAATAAGGAAAATACAAATGTAAATAATAAAGGGTGTAGTATAGATAGTTTGGAAAAAGGATCTATTATGATAGTGTTAGCAACAGATGCTCCATTATTGCCAAGACAACTTAAAAGAGTAGCTAAGAGAAGTATTGTGGGAATGACTAGATTGGGATCTTATCTTGGAAATGGAAGTGGAGATATAGTAATTGCATTTAGCACAGCTAACAAAATTAATCACTATGAAGAGAAGGTCACCAGTGAAATTAAAGTAATTAACGAGAATTATATTGATTTCTTTTTTAGGGCAGCAGCAGAAGCTGTAGAGGAATCAATTTTAAATTCATTAATTTCAGCTGATACTGTAGTAGGACGACAAGGAAATAAAGTAGAAGGTTTATCAAAGTTATTAAATATATAAATAGGGGAGTAAATAATAAAAAGTTTTTAGAAATTATATTTTATCAATACACATTTAGAAGCTTCATTTATTAGGAATTCTTACTTAGTATATAGTTATTAAGTGTATGGTTATTAAATAAAATAGAGCAGGAACAGCTTAAAATTGTTGACATGAAATATATATAATGATAAATTGTTTATAATAGGATTTATTTACACAGGAGATGGTTATAGTGAAATACTTGCTAAATATAAAATATGAACATCATCATAGATACAAGGTCTTATAATTATGGTTTTAAAATCAAGCCATAGATAAGGCCTATTTGTGCGAAGGCAGATGTATCTATGGAGTCTATTGAGTTTTATGTCTCTAAAGATACTAGTTGTCTTTAGAGTTTTTTTTATCTTATGAAAGCTTCAGATTTTCAAATTAGTATTAAACGAGTTTTATAAATTAAGGAGAGATTTATATGAGTACAAAAGTAACAAAGCCTAGTATACTACCAGGATTTATGGAACTTACTCCAAGGGAGCAAGTTGCATTTAATAATGTTTATGATGTCATTAGAAGAAATTATGAGGCCTTTGGTTTTCTGCCAATTGATACTCCAATAATTGAGAAAAGTGAAGTATTACTTGCTAAAACTGGAGGAGATACAGAAAAACAAATTTATACTTTAACTAAAGGTAGCACAGAGATGGCACTAAGATTTGACTTAACAGTACCCCTTGCACGTTATGTGGCTCAACACATGGAAGAGATTGCTTTTCCATTTAAAAGATATCAGATTGGAAAAGTCTATAGGGGAGAAAGAAATCAAAGAGGTAGATTTAGAGAATTTTATCAATGTGATGTAGATGTTATAGGAAATGAGTCCTTAAGTATAGTTAATGATGCTCAAATTCCAAGCACTATATACAAAATCTTTAAAGAGTTAGGTTTTGATAATTTTAAAATAAGAATTAACAATAGGAAAATCCTTGATGGATTCTTAAGAAGTTTAGATATAGATAATTATATTGAAGTATTAAGAATTGTTGATAAGATTGAAAAAATTGGAGAAGAAAAGGTCAGAGAGGAATTAGGTGAATATATAAAAACTAGTGAAGGAATAGATAGTCTTATTAAATTTATAACAGTAGAAGGTAGTAATGACGAGAAGATTCAGTTCTTAAAAAATAGTGAAATTACTCATGAGAGATTCTTAGAAGGTGTTGAAGAATTAGAGACTGTAAATAAATACATTAAAGCTTTTGGAATACCAGACAAAAATTATATAGTTGACTTTAAAATAACTAGAGGATTAGATTATTATACTGGAACTGTATATGAAACTTTCCTAGATGATTATCCAGAGTTTGGCTCAGTATGTTCAGGTGGAAGATATGATGATTTAGCTCAATTTTATACAGAGAAGAAGCTTCCTGGAGTTGGAATATCTATTGGATTAACAAGATTATTCTGGAGCTTTATGGAAAGTAATATCATCGATTTAGATAGTAACTCCTTAATAGATGCTTTAGTTATGCCTATGGATGAAGATTTTGATTATAGTATTGAAGTTTGCAATAAGTTAAGAGAAGCAGGAGTTAAGGTGGATATTTATCTTGAAGGTGGAAAGTTTGCTAAGAAGATGAAATATGCAAATAAATTAGCTATACCATATGTTATTATAATTGGAGAAGATGAGAAGGCAACTAATAAAGTACTTTTAAAGAATATGGAAAGTGGAGATCAACAGCTAATATCTGTAGAAGAGGTAATATCAATTTTAAATATTAAATAGGGTTAAGGCATCTTCAAAAAATAAGTAAGTCAGAATGCTCGTCTATTT
>DCDL01000035.1:0-144 GCA_002316385.1 Clostridium sp. UBA1056 | reverse complement strand
TATTTTGAGAAAGCCCCTTTTTAGGTAAGATAATATTATAAGATTAAGTAGTAAGATATATAGTATAGAAGTTATGAGATTAGTAATTGAATAGGTTAATAAAGTATATACATATACTTAAATTATTAATAAATTAAACATAAA
>DCDL01000049.1 GCA_002316385.1 Clostridium sp. UBA1056 | reverse complement strand
CATTCTAGCTTATTTATTTTTTGAAGATGCCTTATTATCTATGATGTCTTTAACTAGCACAATTGGAGTTTGTTGAGCTCCGTATTGTGCTCACAATCCTTATCATCTATCAGCTATAACTAAATTATCAATAAAATCAAATATCTAATTGTGGTAATATATATTTCTTTATTAATTCAATTCTATCCTTAGCCCTAGGCATAAATTTTGATGCAATCGCTACAACCAAATTTTTATCTGGAACACAGCAAATCACATTTCCCCCATCCCCCAATGCACAATAAGCTGAAAATTTATCTTCTTCAAATACCCACCACAAATATCCATAATTATTTCCATAGTTAGTTGTGGAAATCTCTATCCATTCCTTCGAAATTATTTGTTTACCATATCCATAAAAATTATTATGAGTCTTCCGATAATTACTGTTGTAATGAATTCATTAATAATGATTATCCTAATCCTGATATTAAATGCTTTATTTTAAATTTCATAGATTTTATTAATTAATATAAAAATTTTTTACTAAGAAAGCATCCTAAAGATTTATTATACCTTTAGGATGCTTTCTTGAAATAAATAAATCTTTTAATTAGTATTATCTATTTTATAAAATGATACATACAATAAATTATAGTTAAATTATAAATTAAACTATATTAAAGGAGATTGATAAAATGTCTTATAATAAAAATGATTCCATTAGTATGGTATTTTCTATGACTAATGAATTAAATAACAGTGTTGTTGCTTTCATGAGAGATGGACTAGGAATTTTATCTTGTCCAAGAGTTTATAAAACAGGAGGAAGTGGAACAGGCTTACACCAAGTAGACCCTCTAGGCTCTCAGGGATCAATTGGTTTATCACATGATGGTAACTTTCTTTTTGTTGTTAACGCTGGTAGTAATAGTATAAGTAGCTTTCGCGTGCATGAACGGGGGCTTACCCTTGTTTGCGTAGTACCATCTGGCGGTATTTTTCCTAATAGCTTAACTATAAATAACCACAATCTTTATGTAACTAATTCTGGCACTCCTCCTCAAGTCCCTGCCAATGTTACTGGCTTTCATATTGAATCAGATGGACATCTTAGTATTATAAAGCATTCTCAAAGACCATTGAGTTCAGATAATGCTCAATCAAGATGTATTGCTTCAAATGTTTCTGGCGATAAACTTGTTGTAAGTGAAACGATAACCAATAATCTCAGTGTTTATGAAGTAAACTTCAATGGAAGTCTAGAAGGACCAATTATAACTCCTTCTAATGGTACAGGTCCTTTTGGATCAGTTTATCTCAATAATAATCTTTTGGTAGTTAGTGAGGTGGGTCCAAATGCATTATCATCTTATAAAGTTAAAGATAATGGTAAGCTTAATGTTATTAGTGGCTCTGTATTAAATAATCAATTAGCAACTTGTTGGGTTTCAGTTAATCCTGGCGAGAATCATGCTTATACCTCTAATGCTGGTAGTAGCACAATAACTCGTTATCATATTAATCGTGAAGGAATTTTGACTGTTATTGAAAGTATACCAAGTACACCTAAAGGAACAGGATCCCCAATTGATAGTGCAATAGACAGATGTGGTCAAAATTTTTATGTTTTGAATGGTAGCGAGGGTTCAATCAGTGTGTTTGAAATTAAGGAAAATGGACATTTAGTTCTATTACAGATATATCAAGACACAGAATTGCCACGAATTGGCGCACAAGGAATGGCAATACTCTAGATATAAATAAATTATAGTTTTAAACTGCAAGTATAGTTTTAATATAGAGTGCTATTGACATGCAATTTATTTACTATTATATTAAAATCAAGGCATGGTAGTCACACCATGACCTCCATGCCTTTAAAATAATTATCATAGAAAGCTATTTACAGAAATAATTTCACACTCTCAACTTTACTTTTCTTTATAATATTTCTAAATCGATAATATATTCTTCTCATGGTTTAAAAGCCATTGCTTTCTATCTATGCCACCAGCATATCCAGTTAGACTTCCATTAGTTCCAATAATCCTATGACAAGGTACTATTATCCATATTTTATTTCTACCATTTGCACTTCCCACTGCCCTAACACTTTTTTCATTTCCTACCCTAATCGCTAAGTTCTTATAGGATAAGGTTTCCCCATAAGAAATCTTCAATAGTTCATTCCATACATTCTTTTGAAAATCAGTCCCATTTAATGAAACCTTTAAATCGAATGCTTTTCTACTTCCATTAAAATATTCATTTAACTGAGCAATAGTATTTTCTAATATTTCATTTACTTTATTCATCACGGACTTTTCTTGCTCCACAAACATAACTGATAGTATTGAATCTTCAGAGCAAATTATTTCTAATATGCCAATAGGTGAATTATAATAACCATAATATTCTTTAATCATACAAACACCTCCTAATAAAATTTTTATCATCTGTTATACTTTTATCTCATTTATACTATTTCTTTTTCTATACTCCTTAGGAGCAATACCTGTATTTTGCTTAAAACATTTATAAAAATTAGAAAGGCTTTTAAACCCTACATCGTATGCAATCTCTAAAATATCATCATTACTTTTACTTAGAAGCTGCATCGCTTTATTTATTCTTATTTGTGATACATATTCGTTAGGTGTTAGTCCTGTATATACTTTAAATAATCTTGTTAAATGACTAATACTAACACCAAATTCTTTTGAAATAAACCTGAAATTAATTGGTTTATTATAATTCTGGATTAACTTTTCCTTTATTTTTTCAATTAGTTCTCTATTCGGTTCAAAATTATGTTCCTTTATATCAGGCCTGCATAATTTACATGGTCTGAAACCTTCTTTGATGGCATCATCTACACTACTAAAAAACAATATATTCTCTTTTAGTGGTGCCTTAGCTTTACATGATGGTCTGCAACAAATACCTGTTGTTTTCACAGCATAGTAAAATAACCCATCATAATACTTATTACAACTTATTACTGCATTCCATTTCTCATCTTCAGATATTACTATGTTTCCTTGTATAATTACCATCTCCTAAAAGCATTTGCATAATTATTATAGGGTTCTAACCTCATAACTAAACTTATTCTATATACATTTCTAATCTTATAATTTAATTTTTACTAAGGCACCTGAAAAGAAATAGCAATTCAAAGCTTGAAGCATATTTGTCACTAGACTAGGAGTCAAAATCCTTTCATAGTCCTGCTATGTAAGGGTTTTGGCGACGACATATCGTGGCAAATAGGCGAAAATACTGGCTTGTTATTTCTTTGATTGTGCCTAAATATCATGTGTATAACCTATTATATTAAACTCCTTATTTAGAGAATCAATAAACTGATTATAAAAAGAACACTTAAGCTTTATACATGTAGCTAAATGTATAGTATCCACACCCTTTGTTTTCATTCTATTTGCTCTATCTAACACTTGATCTATAGAATCTTGGCTACAACCATTACAGTGAACAAAACATATTATTTTTGAATCTTTATCATGATTCTCAAAAGCTGCTACTCTTTCATTAAAGGCTTTAAAGCACCCGAAGCTAGTACATTCCTTACTTTCGTTATAACAATTAATAATGCCAATTTTACTCATAATTATAATTCCACTCCTCGTAAAAGTTTATTTTATATTTTGATTCTAGCATTACTAAAAGTATAAATTCTTCCTATATTTTGCTATCTAATTTTAAGTGTTTTCACTAAGATATTTTAGGTACTCAAAAGAGTCTACTTCATTTATGGTAGTCGAGTAGGGAAAGTCTTCACAGACTTTCCCCCTCACAGATTCCGTACGTACCCAATTAAGGCATACGGCTCTTCATATTATTTTATGGAAATTGCTATCTATATACATTTACATAAATTTTAGGCTTAGGTAATGGATTATACTTCATATACATTTTAAATTTGTTTAAATCAAAGCTTTGTCTTTGGCTTCTACGATTTAGCCGCTTAAATAGTGCTTTCTTTATTTCCAAAGAAAACTGACTTATCATATATGAATTATCTGTGATCCCATAGTATTGATAGTGTCCATTGAGCTTTTGCTTTGTTAAATCAAATATATCTCCTATATGAAGCTTGTTCCTAACCGATTTAACCCATTGATTAAATTCCTTTACTTTTGCTCTGAATTTCTTTTTACTCGTTTTTCGCTTAACTCTAAACTTTCCATTTCTACTTTTACCACAATGATGAGTGAATCCTAGAAAATCAAATGTTTCTGCTCTTTTGTATCCCATCTTCTTTCTGTTTTCTTCTGCAAATCTTCCAAACAATATTAACTTAGACTTAGTCTTTTCAATTTCAAGATTAAATTTTCCAAGTCTATGTAGAAGGTGCCTACAGAAATTTCTGGCTTCGCCTTCGTATTGAAAGCAGAATACAAAATCATCAGCATATCTTACAATTTCAGCTTCACCTTTAAAATTTCT
This sequence comes from Clostridium sp. UBA1056, assembly GCA_002316385.1. Taxonomy (GTDB): domain Bacteria; phylum Bacillota; class Clostridia; order Clostridiales; family Clostridiaceae; genus Clostridium_J. The sequence continues at coordinate 18,214 of DCDL01000049.1, read as the reverse complement.
CTTTATTACTTTCTCAAACCATAAGTCTAGTGCATAATGCAAATATATATTTGCAAGAGTTGGCGAAATTATTGAGCCTTGGGGCGTTCCCAATTTTGTTGCTTCCATAACACCATTTTCCATCATACCTGCTTTCAAAAATTTGTTTATAAGTTTAATGATGTTATGGTCTCCTATCCTCAGTTCTAAAAATTTTATCATCCACTCATGATTCATATTGTTGAAGAATCCTTTTATATCTGCATCTACTACGTAGCTTATTTTACATCTTTTCACCCTACTTGAAATGAAACTGGTGATAATATATCAATAATGGCATCATTATTATAAACATAATACTAATTATTCTTTTTCCTATATTAAAAATCAATATATTATTTGCTGCTAATACACAAGCTTCATTTAATAATCTTGAAATAGCAATATGCTGTTTTAATCCTTCAATGTTTTTTCATATTTTATCACAAACTTTTTATTTAAACTCTATGTATTAGCAGACTTTTTTCATTTTAGTGATATATATCTTCTATCATTACAGGTAATCTATATCTAAATTTGTTAAAATATCTTTTGATTTTTTATATATTATCATAGTATTTCCTTCCTTTACTCCTGTAAGATAATTTTTTAGAATAATTTTGGGCTTACTTAGAAAAAATATAAATCATTAAAATAAAATAAGCTCATTTAAGAAAGGAGAAAGATATGAATACAGTAAATGTGTCCTTATCACAACAAACTATTGATTCAACTGTTAAGCGTACATTAAAAATTTTTCGTCAAGACGAGCCTATGAGTAAACTTTTACTTGATGAAAACGGTATAAAAATTACTGGAAATGTAAATATAGAAAATGTTGTCTTAGAGAGTGTTACCTTAAAAGAACCCCACATAATAGAATTAAATAAAGTAGAAGTGACATTTTCCTTGTTAAACATTGTGATTGAGGTTGATATTGAAAGAATCCATGATGAACTTAAAATTGGCGGATTTGAAGTAGCTAGCTGGGATTTCTTCAACAGCAATCCAGACATTAGGTTTACAATAGGACTTGAAGACTTTGTAAGACCCAATTTCACAGCTAGTATGAAGTGCTTTTTAAATAATAGAGACGTTGTTATTGGTGTGGATGAATTTAAAGTGAATGATTTAAATCTTCCGAGTGATATAGCTAGTAGAATACAACAAAATGCGATAAATGAGGTTACAAATATTATTAAAGATAAAATACCAGGAAGATGGGAAGATAAAGTATTAGCTAAAATAGATGACATAGCGAAATATCTACCTATTAACAATTTAGGTGATTGGATTTTGAGTAAATTATTAGACAATAGAAAAGTTGAATCACTGATAGAGGATGCAGTAAAAAGTAAAATAAGCGATGAAGTTGTTTATACTGCTCCAGGCGAATTGACTCTTGGTACTGGAGACAAGCAGGTTACTCTAGCGTTAGAAGATGTAAATCCTATCATTATTGAAGTCAAAGAACGACAGCTAACAACGACGATTAACTTTAAAGACCTATAAGATAGTTTAATATAATAAAGTATTAACATCTAATACCATATAAAAGCTACAACTTTATTATTTAGTTGTAGCTTTACTTATATTCTAATATTTGTAACTGTATTTATACTTGATTTCTCATCCCAGGCTCCCGATAATCTTAATGGGTACCACGTCTTGTTTAATCACTCCATTTGTATAAGTAACTTCAAAAATGAAGGTAGCTCCACCGTGTTTGGGTATAACACCTTCGCTCCTTAGTTTAAACATCAATTCTAGTAAAAACCTCATTTATTTGTGATACGGTTCACCATGACTAATTCTAAATTTATAAGTTTAATTTTTTCGCTGATGACTTTTGTTAACGAATGTACATTTATACGACTTAAAAAATACGCAGATTCAATGCTGCGTATTCTTAAATAAATTTCTATATTTAGCAATTCCAATTTATTTTTGCTGGATTAGGCTCATCTATTATAGCAACTTTACGTAAAGCCTCCTCCATATTCTTGCACTCTCTTGCTGCAATTTCATCATAAACTTCAACCTTCTCATTAACACCAATAGATGAATATGCTATTGCTGCAGCACCGTAAAATGCAAGTCCTAAAGAACTCGTTATAGTATTAATCGTTGCCGTTGTTGCTCCAATTGCCCTAGCTGCAGCTTGTGCAGCTGGATTCCCTTCTACTTCTCTTGCAGCTATTTGAACTTCCTTAATAACTTTCTTTGCCTCTGTTAATTTCATTTTTCCTTCTAGCCATTCATTAGATGCATTTAATGCATTCTTTAAACGAGAATCCTCAGGGTAATCTTTTTCATAAATAGGTAGAATATACTCCCTTGCATATTCATTACACCATTTTATAATTGTATTTTTGCTTTGCGTTTCTATTAATCTCATAAGAGAAACAATATATGGTGAATCTGCTTTTCCAAGCATTTTTCGTACTTTAGCCATAATAACTCCTTTTTCTTAAATATATTTTTCAAATTAATAATCTCATCATAAGCAATTTTATATCTTATATTATTATACCTTCAAAATGATCCACTTCATGCTGAATAATCTGTGCAGTAAATCCAATAAATGTTTGCTTATGCTTCTTAAAGTCTCTATCAAAATATTCTACCTCAATTGTTTTATACCTCATTGTTTTTCTAAAACCAGTTAAAGATAAACAGCTTTCTTCTGTCTCATAACCGTCCTCTTTCTTTAATATAACTGGATTCACCATAGGAACTATAATATCACCTACACTAAATACCAGTATACGTTTTTTAACTCCTATCATATTAGCAGCCATGCCAACACAATACTCTAAGTTTGCTCTTAACGTATCTACTAAATCATCAATAACTGCTACATCATCTTTAGTCGCATGTTCTGATTTCTGTCCTAAGAATACTATATCCTTTACAACTGGTCTTATCATAATTAATCCAACCTTTCTAATTTCTTTGTCTAAACAATCTTAGTAAATAAAATATTAGCCTCTCTATCCTTCTTGTATCTATTACAATCTTCTACCCCTCAATTATACACAATATATGATAGGTTTTCTAAATCTCTTAATATTTTTTATCATGTTAAACTTCATTTAGGAGGCGATGATATGGAGTGGTTAAAGAAACTAAGTCAATCTATAGATTATATAGAAAATAATTTGGATGGAACTATTTCTTATGATGAAATAGCAAAGATAGCAGGTTGTTCTACTTACTCTTTCCAACGCATGTCTACATATATTGCAGGTATTCTACTATCTGAATATATAAGACATAGACGTATGACAATTGCTGCATTTGAAATACAAACCAAAGAAATTAAAATTATGGACATACCTCTGAAGTATGGTATACCTCACCAACTGCTTTTAATCGTGCATTTCAAAGTGTCCGTGGTGTGGCACCAACTCTTGCCAGAACAGAAGGAATTCTACTAGAAGCATATCCACGAATTAGTTTTTCAATATCAATTAGTGGAGGTGAAAGTATGAAGTATAGAATAGAAAAAAAGACCCTATTCGAATTGTAGGAATAAGAACTTGTTTACAAGATGATTGAATATTAGAGGGATTGCTGTAAATAAAAATGGACACGGCGATACCTCCTTGATACCGCCGTGTCCCTGCAAGTCGTCATAGATTTGTGTGAACGCAAAGAAACTGTGGCTCTGAAAATCAAAGCCGCCGCTTCATAATCGCGTGAAAATATGTCTTCTGTACGACGGCTTTTTTTCTTTTGCCGTCGTACAGAAGGTTTTAGAGTATTCAATTTGGTTTAATCTTCTTTACCAATTTCATAAATAATGCTATTACAATTCATTTATCGTTTCCGTTACAGATATATTCCGAATCCGTTTTGACGGAGCATAAACCGCAGTGATAGCTGCAACAAAAACAAACAGAAGTATAATCATTATTGGTATAACAGGTAAGCTCCAAGTAGCGTAGTTCCAATGAGTGGTAATAATATTGTCATATAACAGTTTATTAATCAACAGACCAACTACACAACCGACAATACAACCGGACAAAGCATAGGTAAACGCTTCGACGGCTATCATTTTTGTTATCTGACGTTCATCCATACCAACCGCACGCATTGCTCCGTATTGTTTTATTTTTGCGGACACACTCATAGAAATGCTGTTCACAATATTCAATACAGTAACCAAAGTAATAATTGCCAAAAATCCATATACAAAGAACAGGAATGCAATATATGTGCTGGTATTCCGCTGGTCGCGCTGGTCACTAAACGTATACTCTTCACCTACTGCATTACGGATTGCTTCAGCATTCTCGTCCGTCGCATCTCTTGTCGTCTGTATCATAATAAGTGAATAATCGGTTACACCCGTTATGCGCGTAAATGTTTCTCTAGAAGTAATAAGCGTTATTTTTCCATTCATGCTGCCGTCACTGCTGAAAGGGTCAAATTTCAGCATACCTGCAATTTCAAGTTCTTCATTGCCAACCCGTATTTTATCACCTATCTCTAACGGACTATCTTTGTCCCATGTTGTAAGTACATAATTACTGTCCCCATATACTTTTGAAATATTGCTACCTTTTCTAAGTTCCTTATCCTTTGTAAGACAGTCTAAATCATATTCATCATAGGAAATAATATCAATCGTATTCGACAGTTGATTATCTTTATTTACTTCTGCTGGAATATCAAGACAATTCCTACGACCGAAAACACGTTTTACACCTTCCATGCTGCTAATCTTATCAAGCAGCTCACTGTCTATCGAATTTGAACTGTCATTGCTTGAAATGCTAATGTCGAAAGCATTCGATGGCTGGGGCATAATGTAACCAACCAAATCTATCAAAAACGAAAAACTCAAAAAAAGGATAATGCTGAGTGCAAATGAGCCTGTCATAAGTAATAGGTTTTTCTTTGCCGATACTGCATGATGAATGCCAAGAACAGTTTCAATTTTTAAAAAACGGGTATTCATCGCATGGTGCATATTTTTTGCGCTTTCTGAATTACCCGATACTGCTGTCACAGGTGATACTTTAGCGGCCCGTTTCGCTGGAGACCTAGCGGAAATCAGTACCGTAACAACCCCCACAATTACTCCGCTGATAATGCCGATTGGGCTAACTCCCCAAAGAGGCATATCAGAGAACTCCCCGCCGACAAGGAACCGTAGTGCAGCGCATAATCCCCATGTTATTACAATTCCGAGTATGACACCTACCGGAACCGCAGTTTTGCACCAGTTAAGAGCTTCCAACCTTACGAAACGGATAATCTGCTGTCTGCTCATTCCAATACAGCGCATCATTCCGAAAAATTTTGTCCTTTGGGCGACATTACTGTTTATGCTGCTTGAAATCATCAGTACCCCTGCAATCAGTATCAGGACAAACAGTACTACCGCGGTAGAATATAATGCCTGCACAGTTGTATTTCCGCTAAAGTCCGATGATCCTAAAGTGGCTGAGTTTTCATCTATATTTTCGTCTGTCAACCCGTATTGTTCCTTTATACCTGCAATCTGTTTGCTTATTTTCGTATTCTCATGAAACTGAACATAATATACAGGGGCAAGCTCTCTATCATTCATGGTACAAATTTTATAAAATGCTGTTTGGTTCATATATGTACTAATTGTATCATACATCGAATTGTAACCTACCTTGTCTTCACCAAAGCCGGATACAGTATAATTCATGCTTCCAGAAGGGGTATTTATTGTAACGCTGTCGCCTATATTGATACCGAGAACAGTTTTGGCATTTGGACTAAGCATGATTTCTGTATCGCTCTGCGGATAAGAACCCTCTGCCAAGCAGTTCCGTATATCAGTGATGTACGTTTCATCAACACCGTATAAAACCGCTTTTCTATCGCCTATATAATAATCATCTTCTCGATTGTAATTTATTACATCGTACCACGACATGGCGGCAATGTCGGTGCGCGAATCAATTTGCTCCGCAACACTTTCGGATATATTTTTAAGCTGTATGTGCCAGTTTCCATGTTTGTTAAGTAAAGTTGTTTTCTCCATTCTGACACCCATATCTGCCATACTGAAAACAGCCGTTACTAAAAATACAGCAAAAATGATACATAGAAGCGTCATACGATTCTGCTGTTTATGTACTTTTGCGGAAATCGGAATAAGGCTAAGATAGCTTTTCATTCACGGCACCTCCCAAAATCGGTCAGGGCACCGTCTGACACCTGCAATACACGGTCTGCGGTCTGCGCTATACTGCGGTTATGCGTAATCATAATAATCGTCTGCTCATACTTCTTTGAGGTTTCTTTCAGTAGAGCGATTACTTCGCTGCTGTTCTGGGAATCCAGATTACCCGTCGGCTCGTCCGCAAGAATCAGAGACGGTCTTGTAATCAGTGCGCGTCCGATTGCTACTCTCTGTTGCTGGCCGCCTGATAATTGACTGGGTAGGTGATGACGGCGTTCCTTCAAATTTAGTACCGTCAGTAGTTCTTCCAGATACTTTTCATTGGGCTTCTGATAGTCCAGCAACACAGGAAAAATCATATTCTGCTCGACTGTCAATTCTGGAATTAAGTTGAAAGCCTGAAAAATAAACCCGATATTTCGGCGGCGGAAAATCGTAAGCGCACTGTCTTTCATGGCAAAAATATCCTTGCCGTCAATCAGCACTTCGCCAGAGGTTGGGTTGTCAAGCGCACCTAGCATATTGAGAAGCGTACTCTTACCAGAACCCGATTCTCCGACTATTGCCACAAATTCGCCCTTCGGAACTGAGAAGTTGGCGTTTTTTAATGCGTGAACGGCCGTTTCACCACTGCCGTAAGTTTTAGAAATTGATTTAACTTCTAATAAATTCATAGTATAAGCACCTCTTTCTGTATTTGAATCATATTGGAAGTATATCATCTATACCCTACAGCAAGATGACCATAAGACTACAATTTTGTAGGAATCAAAAAATTTATAACAAAAGTAGTACCAACTCCCAATTCACTGTCAACCTCAACCGTGCCGTTGTGTGCTTCAATAATTGCTTTCGTAAGCGGCAAACCAAGTCCGATACCCGGAATATCCTTTGAAAAGCGGCTGCGATAAAACCTCTTAAAAATATGGTGTAAATCCTCTGGGTGGATGCCGCTCCCGTTATCTTTCACTATAATCTGAACAACAGTCATAAACTGTTTCCATTCAACATGAATGGAATCCCCTTTTTGGGTATGGTCAAGAGCATTTTTTACGATATTGTCTATGGCCTCCATGACCCAATCGCAATCACAAAGAAGCGAGATATTCTCTGCACCAGATAAGACAATTTCTTTCTGTTCCTGTTTAGCCCGGTATGCAAAATGTAATTCAATGTCATTCATCATATCTGCCACATTTTCAGGAGCCTTTTCAATCACAATGGAACCCGCGTCCAGCTTTGTAATTTTCAGCAGATTTTGTACTAGCGTTTCAATTCGGTCGAGTTCATGTTCTGATAACGTGGCAAATTCTTTAATCGTAGGTAGTTCTTCTGCTTCGCCTTGTAATAGCCCGTTATAAATATTCAAGGCTGCAAGAGGTGTTTTTAGTTGATGTGAAATATCGGATATTGTATTTTTCAAAAACTGTTTCGCTTTCCCTTCATTTTCAGCATGGGCGTTCAAAATGGAAACCAGAGAATTTACTTCATGAAATAGTCTGTATAACTCGCCCTCATCATCGCACTCAATACGCGCTGTACGATTGCCTGAAATATATTCTGTAATTTGCGTCACGGCGTTTTCCATGATTTTGTTCTGTTCCTTAAAATATCTGTAACAGGCTATCAATATTCCAATTCCCATACATAGAGAACATATCAATATATAAAATGCCGCATTTTCCAATTTAAGGCTCATGAAAGACGCAGACAGTAAGGTAAATATCAGTATACACATCAATATCATATAAAATAGGGTCTTTATTTTTCTGTTTGACAGTATTTTCATTATGCACCTCAATTAGAAGTATTCCATTTATAACCCATACGGCGGACGGTTATTATCATTTTTGGGTTACCTGGCTCATCTTCAATTTTTTTGCGTAGCCTGCGTATATATACAGTAAGGGTGTTGTTATCTATATAGTCTTCATTACAATCCCATAATCTGCTTAAAATCTGTTCTGGCGAAAGTACAATATCGGGATTTTCCATAAACAAGCACAGCAATTTATATTCATTTGCCGTTAAGTCAAGCTGTTTCCCATTTTTATATGCTTCTCCTTTTAGCAGTTGTACCTTTATATCATTAGAATTAAGTTCTGTATCTGCCTGACTGAAATTATTACTTCTGCGGAGCAAGGCGTTTATCCTGGACATAAACACAGCCAACTTAAAGGGCTTTGTAATATAGTCGTCGCCACCAATATCAAGCCCCATTATGATGTCTGTTTCCTCATCAGCAGCAGTAAGGAACATAATGGGTACTTGTGATGTTTTGCGTATTTTTCTGCATATATCAAAACCGGAACCGTCGGGAAGCGATACATCTAAAATTATCAACTCATATTTCCCGTCCACCCATAAGGTATCTGCTTCAAGGCTTGTACGGGCAATATCTATCTCATATCCCTGCTTTTTGATAGCAAAAGACAGCCCACTTATTAAACTCAAATCGTCCTCAACCAAAAATATCCGTTTCATTTATTTTCACCATCCTTTACTTTACTGCTCCTATATCGTCCGTCAGCCGGTTTTTCAGCGTCAACTGGAACAAGCCATGTATTTCCCATTTTTTTAGCTCCCTTGATCCGTCCAGCAGAGCAATAGTACACTACCATTCTGTCTGTGACTCCCCAATTTTTCGCTGCTTCTTTTGTCGTTATATAATCCACGCATAACACCTCCATAATTTTATTATATTTCTTTTGGCAGAAATATACAAACTGAGGTATAAGACAAGAGAAAAGCCGTAGGACTTAAAAATCCTACGGCAAATCTCAAAAACTGAAAACATCCTTATTGAACCAGGACATTTAGATTGCACTATTTCTTAATAAATATTTTTACTTATTTACTTATTTATAAGCTTTATTATCTCATCAATTTTTTTAGCTCCAAAATAAATGTCATCATCATTTACAATTATAGCTGGAACACTCATAACATTAAATTTATCTTTTATATCTTTAAAGCTAGCAATATCTATCATTTCAGCTTCTACCTTTGAATTTTCTATGGCAATTCTTTGAGATGATATGACTACATCCGGGCATAGATGGCAAGCTAGTGATACACATACTTTGATATTAATTTCCTTATCGATAGCCTTAATATTTTTTAATACCTCTTCTGAAATTTGTTGTCCTGGTCCACCAAGGTTATATATAGCTAACAAAAATGAATTTAACTCATGTCCACCTGGCACCCCATGGAACTTAACTCCACTATAGTTTTTATCTTTGTCTAGTAGTGCAACTACAGGATATTTATTGGAACTTATTTTGCTTTCAATATCTAGATTCTCACCTTTAACATAAATTTCAGCAGAAACCTTTTCTCCTAAAGCTGAAATATCTAATACTAAATCTCTTAGCTCTAAGGACTTACTGTTATCTTCATCAACTATGGATACAAGGGTAACTTCATCCTCTAATCTATCTAATACGCCCTTTAATTGAAGTCTTAAATCATCATTTAAAAGCTTACTCTTTCTTGGAACTTCCCCTAAACTAGCATTACTACTTACTTTCTTCTCTACTTTTTTAGGTTCATATTCCTCTTTTATTCCTAACCTATCCTTTAATTCAATGATATATCTTTCTGCTGAAGTTGCAGCAATAGCTCCATCTGCTACAGCAGTTACTATTTGTCTCAGTTGTTTTGGTCTAAGGTCTCCTGCCACATAAACACCCTTTATATTAGTTTCCATATTTTCATTAGTATTTATATAACCAAACCTGTCTAAGTCCAAAATTCCTTTAAATAAAACACTTTGTGGCGAATAACCTACAAATACAAATATACCAAAAGCACCATCTTTCTCTTTAGCATTATATTCAAAGGCCTCACCAGTGTTATTATTGATAAACTTAGCATAGTTTACCATCTTGTCGCCCTTAGCTTCTAATATTTCTGTATTAAATTTAACTTCTATCTTAGGATGTCCCAAAACCTTATCTGCTATAGATTTTGCACAAGTAAACTCAGGCTCTCTAGCTATTACTGTAACTTTAGTAGCAAACTTAGTTAAAAATATTGCTTCCTCTGCTGCTGCAAATCCAGCTCCAATTACAAAAACCTCTAATCCTTCAAAGAATTGTCCATCACAAGTTGAACAGTAGGCTACACCCCTACCTGTAAATTCTTCTTCACCTATAAAACCTAACTTTCTTGGAGAAGCTCCAGTTGCAACCACCACAGCTCTTCCCTCTATTTCTCCTCTATCAGTTTCAATAATCTTTGTATCTCCATCTAAACTAACACTTAATACTTCAGCGGACATAAAATTTACACCAAAATCTTCAGCTTGATGTCTCATTTCTTCCATAAGCTTTGGCCCATTACTATTTCTAGCCCCTGGATAGTTAGAAATCTCATAAGTTTTGCTTACCTGACCACCAAATTCAGCTTTTTCTATAATTAATGTATTTAGTTTAGCTCTACCTGCATATATACCAGTTGAAAGTCCTGCTGGACCTGCGCCTATTACTAATAAATCATATATTTTATCCACATTCATCCTCCTATTAATTTCTCCTATTATTTTCAAAACGCTACTTTTTAGCATCATTACTTTTTAAATATTATCTGAAACATTATATTTTTAAAGGATTATTAAAATCTTATCCCTGCTTTATTTAAATAAAACTTTAATAATACTTTAAAGTAATGGTGAATTAATAAACCTATTAATTCACCATTACATTTAAATATTAATATTATAGCTTACCAACTAAGTCTAGGCTTGGTACTAATGTTGCTTCACCTGGTTGCCATTTTGCTGGGCAAACTTGATCTCCATGCTCTGCAACAAATTGAGCGGCTTGAACTTTTCTTAATAATTCTTCTGCACTTCTTCCAATTCCTAAATCATGAACTTCATAAGCTTTAATTTCTCCTTCTGGATTAACTACGAAAGAACCTCTTAAAGCTAAACCTTCTTCTTCTATTAAAACTTCGAAATCTCTAGCTAATTTACCTGTTGGATCTCCTAACATTGGATACTTGATTTTAGCAATTGTTTCTGAAGCATCTGCCCATGCTTTATGAACAAAGTGAGTGTCTTCAGATACTGAGTAAACTTCACAACCAATTTCTTGGAATTTAGCATAGTTATCAGCTAATTCTCCTAATTCTGTTGGGCATACAAAAGTAAAGTCTGCTGGATAGAATACAAATACTGACCAGTGTCCTTTAACTGAATCTAATGTTACTTCCTTAAACTCCCCATTATGATAAGCTTGAACTTTGAAATCTGAAACTTTTTTATTTATTAATGACATTTTAAATGCCTCCTTGATATTTATTTTCATTTGATATATATTATCATCTCTCTATGTAATTAATAATAATTATTATTAAACAATTTGTCAACACTTATTTGAAAAAACTTTTTACTTTTTTAAATTCCCTTGTAAAAAACCTTTAAAATACTAGTATTCTAGCTAAGTGTTTACTAGTTAAACTTATAAATTGTAAAATAAAACTATGATTTAAAACATTAATATGTCTGTTAAGTGTTAGTGGATAATAAATAGCTAATTATTAGTAGTATAGGAAATAGAACTAATCTCTTTACTATACTCTGCTAAAAATTGTAATGATATCATTTATAATAAAACTTTTATAAATAAAAAAGTGTTTATCCCTATAGGATAAACACCTTCTAACTAAGATTTTATAAAAATCCTTTATATCTATCTTTGTCCTAGCTTCAAGTTTGGTACTGCATTTAAGGTTAAGTCTGCAATTCTACCAGCTTTATACTCATAATAAGCAGCACTTCCTATCATAGCAGCATTATCTGTACATAGAATTGGTGATGGGAATAATACCTTTATTCCTTCACTTTCTCCTCTTTCAGTTAGTTTCGCTCTAAGATAAGAGTTAGATGCAACTCCTCCAGATATAGCTATCTTATCTACTTGCTTCTCTTTGCAAGCCTTCATAGCATTATCAACTAATACATCTACTACAGCCTTTTGGAAGGAAGCAGCCACATCAGCTTGATTATAGCTTTCACCCTTCATTTGAAGAGAGTTTAAGTAGTTAAGTACTGCTGATTTAACTCCACTAAAGGAGAAATCTAGTGTCTTATCATGGAAATTTGCTCTTGGGAACTTAATGGCATTTTCATTTCCCTCTTTAGCAATCTTATCAATTTTAGGTCCACCAGGATATCCAAGTCCTATAGCTCTAGCCACTTTGTCATAGGCTTCTCCCGCTGCATCATCTCTAGTTTCTCCTAGAACTTCGAAGCTTCCATAATCCTTCATATGAACAATAAATGTATGCCCTCCTGAAACTACTAAAGTAACAAAAGGTGGTTCTAAATCCTTATGCTCAATAAAGTTAGCACTTATATGACCTTCAATATGGTTTACACCGATTAAAGGAATATTTAATCCGTAAGCTAAAGCCTTAGCATATTGAAGACCTACAAGTAAAGCTCCAACAAGCCCTGGTCCATAGGTAACCCCTACTGCATCTATATCTTCAAAAGTCAGATTTGCTTCTCTAAGTGCCTCTTCTACCACAGCACTAATGGCTTCTATGTGCATTCTTGAAGCTACCTCTGGTACAACTCCACCAAACTTTTTATGTATATCAATTTGAGAAGCTATAACATTAGATAGAACTTCTCTTCCATTTACTACTACTGAAGCTGCTGTTTCATCGCAACTTGACTCTATAGCAAGTATCTTAAAATTTTCTTTCATTTCATTTGCTTCTTTCATATTTTTCACCTACTTTTAAATAATTCACATATTATGAAAGTTATATCTAAAGTTTGTACTCCACAGTACTAACTTAAACTTATCATCTCATTTTTATCCACATATTTAAATAATATATCCACACATTTAAACAATTATATCAACAAATGTGATTACTTCATACATTTTATCATTTTTTAAAGATTAATTACACATCTTTTACTTAATTCTTATACAACAATCAATGAACCACTGCAACGGTTTGGACAAATACTTATCCTGATGATAACAAATAGAGTTATAATTTAAAAGCCTCATATCTTTAATAGCTAGCTTTACTATGTCTCCTTCTTTAACTTGTTGAGTAACAAGTAAATCTGGAAGAACACTTATTCCAAAATCACACTTTACAGCCTGAATAAGAGCTTGTGAATTTACACTTGTCATCATAGGATCCACATAAATATGCTTAAGTAATAAAGCACTATCAAGGGTATCTCTTATGGCAGACCCCTTTTCTCTAAGCAGTAGCGGTTGTTCTGCAAACTCTTCTACCGTGATTTCTGACCTTCCACTTTTAGCAAAATCATGATTAGAGGAACATATCACTGACATTTCATAAGAAGAAACCTCATGGCTAATCAATTGTTTATTATGAATAGCTCCCTCCATTAGTGCAATATCTATTTCATTATTTAATAGTTTTTCTTCAATATTAGCAGCACTATCCACTTGAATCTTTAATGGAGTTCTTTCATATTTCTGCCTCCACTCCTTAATCCACTTCTGGAGCCAGAAATTAGCTATAGTAATACCAGAGCCAATCCGAATAGTTACTAATTCCTCTTGATCTTTAAAACCATTTTCTAAATCCTCATGAAGTTCAATTATCCTAACCACTTTATGTAGTAGTATTTCCCCTGTTCCTGTAAGATAGATTTTCCTCCCGATTCGTTCAAAAAGCTTTCCACCTATCTCCTCTTCTAAATCACTTATAACATGAGATACCGCTGGTTGAGTCATATATAACTTTTTTGCTGTCCTAGTAAAGCTCAACTCTTCACATACCTCTTTAAAAATATACATCTGCCTCAAGTTCATTATAAATATCACCCCTTACATTACTTTTTAGTAATGTATTTCATAAAATTTTATCATTTTATTTATCTATGTACAAGTAATATAATTGTGTAAGTTAGAGAAAGGGGGATTCCATGAATTATTTAAATAAGAATTCAAAATATAAAACTTGCCTTTGGCTTTTTGGAGTTAACTTCTTCATTAGTGCATTCACCTTTGGAGGAGGTTATGTAGTAATTCCTATGATTCGTAAATACTTTGTGGAGAAAAAACAATACTTTGGTGAGGAAGAGTTACTAGATATGGCAGCAATAGCCCAGTCTTCTCCTGGAGCCATAGCTGTAAATCTATCAGTATTATCTGGATATCGCATAGCTGGCTTTTTAGGTGCTGTTATCAGCTGTATTTCTGCTGTGCTTCCTCCACTTATAATACTATCTTTAATTTCTACCTGCTATGGCTTTTTCCGTGATAATACCACTATTTCATCTATATTAAAGGGAATGGAAGCAGGAGTTGCCGCTTTGATTGTAGATTTAGTAGTAACCATGATTCAGACTGTTACAAAAGAAAAAAATGCTTTACTCTCTTTAATGATTCCTGTGGTTTTTATAGCTAGTTTTATTTTTAATATAAATGTTATGGTTATTCTACTAAGTTGCATTATCCTTTGTCTCATTTTTAAAAATAAATTTTAGGAGGAAGGTTTATGTATAACTCTATTTTTAAACTTTTTCTTAGCTTTTTACAAATAGGCTTCTTTAGTATAGGTGGTGGATATGCAACTATTCCTTTAATCCAAGAGCAAGTAGTAGAGAAACATACTTGGCTTACTATGCAAGAATTCACAGATATTATTACCATATCTCAAATGACTCCTGGTCCCTTAGCCGTTAATACTTCCACCTTCGTAGGAATTCAAATTAACGGAATTTCTGGTGCCATTGTGGCTACCTTAGGATGTGTTATCTCTGGCTTTTTCATATCTCTCTTTTTATATAAATTTTTTCAGAGTCATGATAAGTCTAAAAATATTTCAAATATTTTAAAAGGACTTCGTTCAGCTTCCATAGGACTTATCGCTTCTTCTGCTGGTACTATACTAATGCTTTCTTTCCTAGGAACTTCAACATGGAACTTAGTAGGAATGAGTCTTCAAATAAAATCTATAATTATTTTTGCGGGCTGTCTTTTTCTACTTAGAAAGTTTAAACTAAACCCTATGGTAGCGATGATACTCTCCGGCATTGCAGGAATACTATTTTAAAACTATATAAAATAATCTAACCTCTAATTAAAATATTTTCATTTTACTCAAACATCAGTTCTTATGGTATAATAATACTTATTTAATGAAGTTATTTTAGGCATCTGAAAATAGATAACAAGTCAAAGATGGGAGCATTAGAGCGGGTAGCCATCAGATAACACAAAATAGACGAGCATTCTGACTTATTTATTTTTTGAAGATGCTTTAAATCTACAATTAATCACACAATCATAGAAAGAGGAATTAAAATGAAGTATGTTGACTATGCTAAAGTTGTGGTAAAAGGATCCCCAATTTCTAAATCTAACTTTAAACTCTTCAATAGCAGCAATAGAGCTATTTTACCATATAATTCAGGAAAATATCATGATAGATATGCACTATATGAAGAAGAAATAGCCTATGAATGTAGAATTCAAAACCCAAGTGTAACACTAACAGAAGCTCTTATAGCAGTTCTTAAGGTTTATTATAAAAGTGAAAAGCGTCATCCAGATACAAATAACATAACTAAAAGTATTCTAGACGGTGTTGAGAAAAGTGGTCTCATTATAAATGATGCCCAAGTAAGAAGACTTATTATAGAAGAATTTTATGATAAAGAAAATCCTCGCTTTGAGCTTGAGCTATTTGGAGAAAGCTCCTATGCAATAGACTATAAAATAGTTAAGTTAGAAGAAAAGAAGCCTATGCTAAATTATGAACCTCCTAGCAATAAAAAAAATAAAACCTTAGATGGTTCTAATGTCACAAGGCTATGTAAACCCTCTTCAGAAGAAGATAATAGTACTTCTTCTAGTAAAAGTTCTAAGCAAATCTGTGAGGTTTGTCTAAAGGTAGTTTCAAAGGACAATGTAATGTCCTGTAATAATGGAAAGACTCTAATATGCAAAAGCTGTTTTAAAAAGCTATTCTAAAATTACACTACATATAATTCTTATTACATTTTATATCATTAAGATTTCTATATAAAGTAAGGGGCTTTCATAAAATAAGCTAATCTAAATAAATGTTGAGCATTCACTTATATTATTAAAGTACATACTCAACATTTTATATAAGATTAGTTATATATCTCGCGAAAGTCCTTAATTTTATTTAATAGTTATACCATTAACAAGGATTACATGTTTAGAAAATATTCCATGAACAACTTTAACCTCTTCTCCTCGATGAATATAAGGATAACGATAAGTTTTATAGGTAATTTCTCTTTTATTTTTAAAGTCAGTAACATATACAGTCCAATAATGCCTTCCACTACCACTATCTTCACTTTCGTCTGCTTCTGTTATTTCAGTACATATACCTATTAAAGATGTGTATAGTCCTAATATATACTCCGCAAAGGAAAAAAACCCTATAATTGCAATTATTAAGAATACAATCTTCAATATATTATGTTGCTTACTTTCTATTATGGTATATACAAAGACAAACATAAAAATAATATTGTATACTTCAATACTTCTTTTATTAAATGGAACTTTTTCAATAGGCATAAACCAAAATTTAAATCTCCAAAGTATACTACTTCCTTCTACATTATAGTCTGTCCCATATACTGCTGCCCGCCACTTCATTTGATGATCATTCATACCCAACACTATAACTTTCTCTGTAATGAATATTACATTTTCATAAATACCTAACATTATAAAGGAAGCTATAATAAAATATAAATCCTCTATTACCAGTACTGCGAAAAGAATATATAAAATGAAAACAACAGCACCTAATTGCATTAATCTCATTTTAAACCTCATCTCATCATTAGCATCTTTGGATAACTCTTTATCTCTATTTAATGCACCTCCAATAGCAGTAGATACAAAAACAAGAGCGAAAAAGTAAACATAATTTTTTATAGTTATTCCTGAAGTTATATTAATATCATATCCAAAATGCTGAAGTACAAGTAATATATTAATTACTATACTTATTAACAACATACCTACTGAAAAATTTCTTAAGGACTTTAAACCACGCTGTTCTAACATTTGTTTTCTCCTTCACTATATCTATATAATTATTTAGATCATATGAAAATCCATATGAAGATAGTAATTAATCCTATCATAAGGTGTAATCTCTAACCTTTGCCATTCCCTTTCACCATAGTTATTATAAAAACTTTTAATTTCACTTGGATTGTACATTAATATACCTCCATGTCTTTTCAAAATATTTACTGATAAATTATTCTATAATTCTACCATACTTTCCTTATATTCACATCTATTTAGTATTAATTTTTTTATTTTGTAGATTTATAAACAATTTATTAAAACGAGAATATTCCCTTCATTAAAGATTGTTGATAAACCAAGTAATTATAGGAAATACTAATTCCGATTTACAATATAAAAGACTTTTTAATAAAACAATGGAGGAAAAATCTATGGAAAACCTAGACAGAGCAATCGACAGAATAAAAATCCTTGAATGCCCAACAGGCGAATTAGAAAATCGGGTTGCAGATATTCTTGAGGATTATAGAGTTGCAGATAAAAATAAAATAACTATAAATAGAGCTAGACAATTAGATACAAATGGTGCAGAAGCTTATAGTGCTAAGATTTTAAGCAATTCACCACAGTCTATCACTATACTAGCAGAATCAGGCATGGATGATTATGTAGCTAAAGTAATTGATGTATCTATAGGTTAAATTGCAGTAATATATTAATACTATTAAAAACCTTCTTCTAAATTAAGATTAGATAATATTAATTTATTAAGGTAGCCCTATAAAAAAATGCTTTTGCTTAAAGTTCAACAAAAGCATTTTTTATAGATGCTAACCTTATTAACTTCTTGTAACGCTATTTTCACATTACTAACACACTTCCCACAAGTCATACCTCCAGCTGTTAACCTAATTTTATTTTTTATTTCTTCTTTCATTAAGCATCTTCAAAAAATAAATAAGTCAGAATGCTCGTCTATTTTGTG
>DCDL01000038.1 GCA_002316385.1 Clostridium sp. UBA1056 | reverse complement strand
AATAGACGAGCATTCTGACTTACTTATTTTTTGAAGATGCCTTATATACTAAGAATATGGAGTGGCAATAAATATGACATATGAAAATAGATTTAAATATGATGAAGAATTACATGAGAATCTGAAAATTGACTGTCAAAAATGTTTTGGATTTTGTTGTGTCGCATTGTATTTTTCTGCTTCAGAAGGTTTTCCAACGGATAAAGATGCGGGTAAACCTTGTATAAATTTACAATCTGATTTTAAATGTGCTGTTCATAAAAATCTTAGGCAGGAGGGTCTTAAAGGATGTACTGCTTATGACTGCTTTGGAGCAGGGCAAAAAGTTGCTCAAGTTACTTATGATGGACACGATTGGAGAAGAAATCCAGAAGCTGCAAAGCAAATGTTTGATGTGTTTTTAGTTATGAGGCAACTTCATGAAATGCTATGGTATCTAGCAGAAGCACTTAGAATACAATATGATAGTATCGTTAAAGAGGAAATTAGTCAGATGATAAGTGAAACTGTACAGCTTACTAATTTAGATACTGATTCTCTAATAAAACTAGATTTAGTAGCACACAGAAGTAATGTTAACGCTCTACTCTCAAAAACTAGTGAGATTGTGAGAACTAAAGCTCGAAGAGGAAAGAAAACTACTTTAAAACGTAAAAAGACAATTGTTGGAAGGTTAAACTTTATTGGTTCAGATCTTAGAAAAATTAATCTAACAGGAGAAGACTTGAGAGGAGCATTTCTTATTGCAGCGGACCTTAGAGGTGTTGATTTAAGTGGAGCAGACCTTATTGGAGCTGATTTGAGAGACGCTGATATAAGAGGAGCTAATCTTACAAATAGTATATTCATTACGCAAGCTCAGATTAATGTAGCTAAAGGAGATTCTAATACAAGGCTACCGATGTCAATAGTTCGCCCTGCATATTGGGACAAATAATTGACTGAGAAATAAAAAGATTAAATTTTAGTACATTGATAAAATATACTCATTTATAATTGGATAAAAGAAACTAAATATAAAAGAGAGTATGCAGTAGATATAGCATAACTTATAAGTATTTAAATTTCCAGCAATCTTTTTATTTTTGTAGCAAATTTTGATGCTGGAAATTCAATTAAAACTAATTACAAAATATATTATAAGGGAGAATTTAATATGATAGAGTATAGAATAGCCAATATAGATGAAATAGATGAAGTTATTGAAGTATGGGAAGAATCAGTAAAAGCTACACATGATTTTTTGAAAGAACAAGATTTTAATGAAATGAAACCACAATTGAGGGACTATCTAGATAAAATTGTAATTGAAGTAGCTTATGATACGGACCTAAAAAGTATACTGGGGTTCGCAAATGTTAAAGACAACAATTTAAATATGTTGTTTTTACATCCAGATTCCATTGGTATGGGAATTGGCAGCAGTTTATTTGATTATATGATGGAAAAGTACGCCTTTTTATCGCTGGATGTAAATAAGGACAATCCTAAGGCAAAAGAATTTTATTTACACAAAGGATTTAAAGTAGTATCTGAATCTCCAACGGATGATGATGGAAGACCGTATCCAATATTGCATATGAAAAAAGAATTATAAGAGAATAAATAAGATGGAGTTTCATCATTTTAATAATTAGATAAGGTTAGAGACAAAGTGGAGAAGTTATTAGATGTTCTAATGGCTTCTCTTATTTTTCGTAAAAATTATGATAGAAACTTTAAGGCAAGTTTTAATCTAAAAAAGATTTAAAAACTTTTAAATGACTGATTAATACTTTACTGAATTTAGTGGTAGACCTAAAGATATTTTTCTCACGGATCTATTGCACTTAGTGCAACAGACCCTTATCAACTAATCAAAAATGGTTATAGGAAACAGTTTCTGAAATATCCTTCCTTTTTGTGTGACTAGGATGAGGTTTTGCATCTTTATTTGGATAGCCTATTGGGAAGATACATACTGGCTCAAGATTTGATGATATATTAAATCCAACATATAGCTGCTTCTTTTCTTGGTACTGTTCTTAAATATCTCACGTTAGGATATCCTATTGGCATGCATGCTACAATTTGTTTATCTTCTTTAACTCCAAGAAGATCCATAATTTTTTTATTTCCATGTGCGGCTATTATAAAGAATCCACAAAAGAAAGTTCCTAGTCCTAAAGCATTAGTCATAAGTTCCATATTTGAGGAAGATAAAGCTCCATTGAATCCACTAAAGTTTGAAGAAGATAAATCTCCATTTACATGTGAATTAGCTGTAACTATTATTACTGATGGAGCATTGAAGAATAGTTTATCATTTTCATTAGGATTTTTTTGATATTGTTCATACATTTTTATCCACTCTTCGGAATATCTCTTAAGTAACATAGTTTCTGGAGTTAAATTAGCTAGTATGTCCTCCCCAACTTTCTGCAAACTCTCTAATGTTAAAGATTTTAGTTCATGTAGATGTTCTTTTACTACTATATAAGATACATCCTGCATATTACTGGCAGTTTGAGTAAATCTTCCAGCTTCTATAATTTTAGCAATTTTCTCTTTTTCTACTTCTTTATTTTTGAATTGTCTTATACTCCTTCTAAATTTTATGAAGTTTAATAAATTATCAGCATTCACTGAAAACTCTTCTTTATTATAATTTTTTACATCTTCAATGTTGTACTCATCTGTTGATATTGCATTTTTAGGACATATAGCAACACAATGTCCACATTTAATACAGGTTGAATTATTAATTTTAGCTTTACCATCAATTATTTCTATATTTTTTTTAGGGAAGCAATCTTTAATGCATTGTCCACATCCGATACATTTTTCAGCATCTACTTTCATCATATAAATCTACTCCTTATATTTTTAATATATTTTGACATATCCATAAATAAAATTTATAATAACTTTATTTAATTATATAGTTAGTTGCTGTCAGTTATGATTATATCAACAAAAAATTGATTATGTCCAATTAATGTTATTCATATAATTATAACTTAAAGTTATATATAAATAATCTGGTTAATAAGGAGAATACCTATGAATTTACAACAATTAGAGTATTTTAAAAAAATAGCTAAAACTGAAAATTTTACTGCTGCGGCAGCTTCAGCATCAGTAACTCAACCTGCTCTGAGTAAGGCAATATCTAAATTAGAAGATGAGTTGAATGTACCTTTATTTGAAAGGAATGGACGCAATGTTAAGCTTACCTCTTTTGGAGAAGTGTTTTTAAAGCGTGCTAACCTAGCGCTAATGGAAATTGAAAAAGGAATTAATGAATTACAGGATATGCTAAATCCTGATAAAGCAATTATTTCTATTGCGTCTACCTATTGCATTGGTACATATTTTATACCGTTTATAATCAGTGATTTTTTAAACCACTGTCCTGATACTAAATTTCAATTTAATCAAGAATCTACAACAGAAATATTAAAGGATTTAAAATACGGTAAAATAGATTTAGGTTTTTATGATAATATTGATGATACTCATGAATATGCTGAAATTAAATCAATACCAGTGAGAAAAGAAGAGTATGTTTTAATTGTTCCTAAAAGCCATCGCCTTGCAAATGAAACAGAAGTTTTTTTAAAAGACTTAAAAGATGAATCCTTTATTGTATCCTGTGAAGAAAATAAAGATAGAATTCTTTCTTTTTCTGAATTTATAGACTATACTCCTAAGATTTCTGTACAACCTAGCGAAGCCAATATGCTTAGTGGATTAGTAATTGCTGGTGCTGGCATTACTATAGTTCCTAACACTCCACTTATTAACACAAATACACTTTCTATAATAAAAATAAAAGACTATATCGGATATAAAACTATTTATATGGGATGGATTGAGGATTCCTACATGTCTCCAACTGCGAAGAGATTTAGAGACTATGTAATATCATTGATTTCACTCAAATAGCAATATAAAACAATTATATAAAAAAGCATGTAGATTTACTGTTAAATTTACATGCTTTTTTGCAGTTACTTTCAATGATTTCAATGTAACTTACTGACTATGAATGAAATTATTCATCAGTAGCCTAGTAAAAATGTTGACAAGGAAACAAAATGTTGGTATTATTGTTTCACAGGAAACAAAAATGTAGGCATGTTTTGTGAGAACTCTAAAGGAGGTTTTTGAAGTGGATAATATTAATACTATTATGGAGGGTTTAAAAAATATATATGAAAAGGAAGAAATCCTAGGAAAATTAGCATTTAAAGGTGAATATGAAAATTATGGGGTTTCAGAAATACATTGTTTAGACTTTATAGGGAAAATAAAAGATCCTAATGTTACTAAGATATCTCAAAGCATGAATATGACGAGAGGTGCAATAAGTAAAATAACTAAAAAACTTATAAATAATAATCTTATTGATAAATATAAAAAGCCTGAGAATGATAAAGAAATATATTTTAAGTTAACAGAATTAGGTGAGAAATTATATAAACATCATGAAATAAAACATAAACAGTGGGAAGAAAGAAATAATAAATTTTTTAAAGATATAACTAAGGAAGATCAAGATATTGTAGCTAGTTTCCTAGTAAAATTTAATAACTATTTAGATGAAATAATAGAATTAGAAGGAGATAGATAATATGAATTTACATTTAACAGAATTTAATATTCCAGGAGAAATATTAAAATGGGGAGATTCACAGCCAGCACATCAAAGACAACATATAGGAACTCATATAGATTGCTATAACTTATCAAATATAGAGTTACCATCTGAAATGGATGTTAAGGTAATAGATGCTAGAAATCTAGATATTATAGACATTAATATATTAGAGAATCTATCAATTAAATCAGGTTCTTTTGTAATATTTAGAACCGGATATTTAGAAAACTATGGATATGGAAGCGAAGAGTATTTTAATTCTAGATCAAGTCCATATTTAACTGATGAGCTTATAGATAAATTATTAGATTGCAATGTAAAATTAATAGGAATTGACTTAAGTGGAATACAACATGGTAAATCTCACGTAGCAATAGATAAATATGTTGAAAATAAAGGAGCTTATGTTATAGAAAATATATGTAACTTAGATAAAGTTAGTTCAGAGTTCAAAGCGAATTTAAACTGGATTCAACTAGAAGGTGCTACAGCAATAAAAGTTGAAATTGAAACTATGTAAATGCACTAGAAAGCTTCAATAAAAAATATACTAGTATTATTATGATCTTATGAATGATAAACTTATAATAAGTAAGTTTTGTGCAACTACACAGGTGATAGAATTTATAATGAACATTGCAAATCATAGGATGAACTTAGTAACAACATATTTATTTAATAATATAGAAAGTGATTCTTACTACAGATGGTAAGGGGATTTTTTAGTATAAGGAGGAAGGCATATGAGTGATTTTAAAAAGATAGATGTTAGAAATGCTGTTCGTAATAGTTATGGGAAGATAGCTATTGGAAATGTAAAAGGTGCTGGATGCTGTAATGGAGGTCTTAATATTAAAAAATCTGCAATAGATATATCACGTAAAATTGGATATTCTGATGAAGAAATATCAGCTGCTCCAGATGAAGCTAACATGGGATTGGGCTGTGGAAATCCCCAATTAATAGCTAATCTTAAAGAAGATGAAACTGTTATAGACCTTGGAAGTGGAGGCGGATTTGATTGCTTTTTAGCTTCAAAGAAAGTTGGGCTTAAGGGATATATTATTGGAGTTGACATGACTCCAGAGATGATTAATAAATCAAGAATTATGGCTAAGAAATATAGATATAGAAATGTAGACTTTAGATTAGGTGAAATTGAAAATCTTCCTGTAGCAGATAATACCGCAGATGTAATTATTTCAAATTGCGTTATAAATTTATCTCCAAATAAACAAAGGGTATATAATGAAGCTTATCGTGTATTAAAAAAAGGTGGTAGAATTGCTATTTCTGACATAGTTCTTATTAGAGAATTGACAGAGGAAATGAAGCAAGATGAGAAGCTTTATTGTGGATGAGTTACTGGAGCATCTTCAGTTGAAGAATTAAGATTATATTTAGAAAAGGCTGGTTTTAGTTATATTAGCATTGAAACTCAAGAAGTCTCAAAGGAATATGCTGAAAAATGGGCACATAATTTAAAAGTTGGAGAATATATTATGTCTGCATCAGTAAAAGCAATAAAATTATAAAACTAACATGTATTATCTATAAGGACATAATAATGGTGTGACATAATAAAAGATTTATCAAAAGGGAGATTTATATGAGTAGTATTCAAGAAGAGGCAAAGGAAATATTAAGGTAAAAGTATGACTAGATAAATATATATGATGATATTTAGAATAGTTAACGGTGAACCGTATCACAAATAAATGAGGTTTTTACTAAATTTGGATAAAAATATAGCGATAAGGTAAGCTTCGTGTTTATTAATGAAACCCACGGTAATTCTACCGTGGGTTTTAGTAAAGAATGATGTTGAAAATGGATACTTTCTGAACAATATAGTATAATAAGAATATATATATATGATTATGGAAGTCTTATTATTCCAACTATAGAGTCAGTAAAAAAAGGTATAGAGGCTTTAGGAACAGTAGGACAAGAAGAAATGTAATCCGATTAAAGAATATATTTAATATATAATCGGTTGAATAAATTTTTTAAAGGAGAAAATTATGGCTTTTACATTAGCACACCCTTCTGCAGTAATATTTTCAAAAAGTAAAAAATTTAATCTAGGGGGGTTAATTCTAGGGTCGATGGCTCCAGATTTTATATATTTTTTATTATTTAGTCCTAGTAGTAATATAGGGCATACACCTTTTGGCTTTGTTTTTTTAAATTTACCTCTTTGCTTTTTATTAAATTTTTTGTTTTATAAATACATACAAGATTTTTTTATAATGACTCTCCCTAATTTTATATCAAAAAAATATTTGTATCTTACTAAAAAGAAAAATAAAATAACTAATACTAGAAACTGTATAATCTTTTTGTATTCTTGTATGATTGGGATGTTGACACATGTATTTTGGGATTCGTTTACACACGATACAGGCTTTTTTGTCAGGAATTTAGTATTTTTAAGAAGTAAGATAACCTTGTTAAGTTATCATATCCCTGTGTACAAATTACTTCAACATAGTAGCACATTGATAGGCTTTTTATTATTATTTATTTTCTTTTACAGCATTAGAGATAAAAATCCCAAAAATTCGAATATATCTATAAACAAATTTAACTTTTTAATTTCTGTTTTTTTTATACAAATTGTTACTCTGATATCTAGTTATATATTTTCTGTAAATCATAGGGGTTATTTTGGTATTGGACAACTTGTAGTTACTTTTATAAATGGACTATTTTTGGGCTATCTATTTCATGGTATAATATACTATTTTTCAGAGCATAAACGCCAACATCTTTCTTAAATACCACCTTTATAAATTGAAATCAAGGGAACTCAAATTTGAGTTCCCTTAAAATATGATTAAATATCAACAGTATTTTTAAACAGAGCCTAATATTAAAGAGCAAGGAAGAAATTCTTGGCTCTTTAAAGAATAACCTATTATAAAAATATATTCCAAGCTTAATTTTATGAAAAATAAGGTTAAAAAGATTTTGGAAACCATCTGTGGGATAGTCGTCTAGAATTACATGATTTTGGAGATAGTTCTATGAAATAGAGTAATAATTCAAAATATAAATATATATTATAACTTTGATTAAGAATATAGGAGGTAATATATATATGATAGAAATAGTTTATTTTAAAGAAGAAAAATTTATTCAAAAGCTGCCATTAGAGGTCCAAGCTTCTATAAGAAAAATATTGAAAATACTTGATGATGATTTTGACCCTAGACAGACTAATTAATATGCTGATGCTGGTAGATATCTTGGACTTATAGATAAAAAAAGGGAAAAAGATTGGGTGATGTTTTTTTGACTCCAGAGGGAAGAAACATATTCAAATTGAGATATAGAGAAAGACAGTTGAAATATGTAGAGTTAATATTTAAACATAAAGCTTTTAGAGAATGCTTTAATAAATGCTTACAAACTAGTGAAATTCCTAATAGAAAAGAAGTTGTTAAGATAATGGAATAAGCAGAAGTATACAATGTACAAGCTGAAAGTACTTATGGAAGAAGAGCATCAACTCCGTGAGTTCCATATTCCTTTACCCACATTCTAACAGTAGCCTCACTAACACCAATATCTTTTGCTACAAGAGATACCTTATTTCCCTGCTCTGTAATTAGTTTAATTATTTCTTTTTTATATTCTACTGAAAATTCTCTCTTTCTTCCCATTTGTAAACACATCCTTTTCTATGTGCCTATCAAATTGGGTATACTCCACCTTCCACTAAAATAGTTGGGTACTAATTCTATTTAATTATTATGTTTATGTTTGTTTTAGTATAAAATATCTTTAAAATCTAATTATATCAAGGTTTTAAGCATAGTTAATACATGAATTTATTAGGTAACTACTATATACCCCAATCTTCTTTTAGCTGATTAACTATTCTCATTATTTCTCCATCATCATTTTCAATATCTGGATAGTATGTCTTTGCTAAAGTCTTATATAGTTTCTTATATTTACTTTTATCTCTCATTGTAGTTACTATGTTTATTATTATGATAACTACCATATGAATTATAATTATTGTAGTTACTTTTAAAGTTTTTATAAAAATTTTTATATAAAAACTGTTTATTGCAAACTATACATACTACTACTTCATATTTAAAATTAATACTAAATAACTTTTAACTTAATATGTATTTTATTTGTATATTAAATTAATTTTGTGGCATATTAATCGCATAGAATTAATAATAATTATTCTATTAAGGAGAAGTGAATATGTTAGATCAAAAAACAATAGACATAGTTAAAAGTACAGTACCAATATTACAGTCTCATGGAGTAGAAATTACAAAAACATTCTACAAAAATATGTTTGAAAACAACCCAGAAGTTAAACCATTATTTAATATGGATAGGCAAGCTTCAGGTGAGCAACCTAAAGCATTAGCTATGACAATATTAGCTGCTGCTCAAAACATAGATAACCTAGAGGTAATTATGCCTGTAGTTAAAAGAATAGGCGAAAAGCACTGCGATCTCTTAATTAAAGAAGAACATTATCCAATCGTTGGTTCTAATTTATTAGTTGCAATAAAAGAAGTTTTAGGCGATGCTGCAACTGATGAAATTATTGAAGCATGGGGTAAAGCTTATGCTGTTATAGCTCAAACATTTATTGATGTAGAAAAAGAAATTTACGCATCAAGAAATAATTAATAAAAATAGTAACTTCAATATCAATTGAATACTATTATTTATAATATTATATTTAAAAATAGAGTTAACTCTGTAGAAGATATACAAAATAAATTCTACAGAGTTATTTTTTGAAATTCATCACTTCACATTGTCTAAACTATAAAGATAATCAAAACTCTTTTTGAATCTTTCCATTCCTATTTTAAATTTCGCTAATGTGCATCTACAATTTAAGCGAAGGTATTTTTCACTTCCATAAACTTCACATTTCATTATTCCAACACCGCCAACATTCATTAGAGCGTCTTGAATTTCATCACAAGAAAAAGGTATCATTCTACAATCTATCCATGCTAAATATGTTCCAAGCTTAATTTTATGAGAAATAAGGTTATAAAGCTTTTAGAAACCATATGTGGGATAGCCGTCTAAAATTACATGCTTTTGGAAATAGTTCTATGGAATAGAGTAATAATTCAAAATATAAATATATATTATAACCTTGATTAAGAATATAGGAGGTAATATATATGATAGAAATAGTTTATTTCAAAGAAGAAAAACTTATTCAAAAGTTGCAATTAGAGATCCAAGCTTCTATAAGAAAAATATTGAAAATACTTGATGATGAATATGGAGAAGGCAGAAATAAGTATGAAGATGATGGTGGTTATGTAGTAGTCATAGAGAAAAAAGAAGACTTTAAGGAACTAGAGGATAAAGCCTACATTGAATGTAATGAAGTTATAGCAGAATATGTAGATAAGATAGTATGTAATAATGGAGAAGTTTATACTAATAGCTTAATAATCTGCAATAATAATTATGCTATAACGCTGATTATTCCTATGGAGTTAACTCCACAGAATTTAAAAGATTATATGATTGATTAAAAACCTTAATTACCAATACAACGGTGATTAAGGTTTTTATTTATTTGCAAAGCATAGGAGGTTGAGATGATAAGGAAAGTAATTAAAGACACTAAGTATTGTCAGATATTAAATCAAGGAAAATTGAAACTATGTAAATGTGCTTTTTACTCAAATTAGTAATTTATCAAAGTGAAGCAACTTACCATGTAAAAAATGATATATTATAAGTCACTAATTTAACATTAGAAATGTAATCTATATAATTATGTTAAATATTTGAAATTTATATTAATAATCGATATAATTGAATAAGAGCATAATAATGATGTGAAATAATAAAAGATTTATCAAAAGGGAGATTTATATGAGTAGTATTCCAGAAGAGGCAAAGGAGATATTAAAGGAACACCTTGATTTATTTGAATCAAAATTACCTAATTTGCTTGAAGCATATTATATTTATGGCTCTATTTCTTTAGGAGCATTTAATTATGGAATGAGTGATATTGATTTTATTGTAGTTATGAAAAGGAAAATTACAGAGATAGATATAAATATTCTAAAAGAAATTCATAGGGAGATTAAAAAGAAGTTTCCTAAAACAGATTTAATGGGACTTTATGCAATGAAAAATGATCTTCAAACACAGCACGAAAACCAAAAAACATGTCCTTGTTTTATCGATGGTATATATAAAGGTCTTGAAAAATTTGAGAAAGATTCAATTGATGCTTATCAATTAAAAAAGTATGGAATAAATATTAAAGGAGAAAGTATAGACAATTTTGATTATATAGTAAACTGGAACACCTTAATCTATAATATGAGAGATAATCTTAATACTTATTGGTTTAATTGGAAAAATGATTGTAAAAAGTTTCCATCTGTTAAATATATCGGCTTATTTGTTAGTTTGGAAATGATAGAATGGGGAGTTTTAGGTGTTTCTCGTATTTACTATACATTTAAAGAAAGAGATATAACATCAAAAATTGGTGCAGGAGAATATGCATTACAGACAGTTCCTCATCGGTGGCATAAGATAATTAATGAAGCTATGAGATTACGCAAGGGAAATAAAAAGTCTTACTATAAATCTATTTTTAAAAGACGAAAAGATGCTTTGGATTATATCGAGTTCATAATACAAGAAAGCAATAACTATTTTGAAGATTCAAAGCGTTAATCTAATGTCATTGAAAGTTTAAACAGTGCCTATGGTCGCTTGAATCGCCAGAGAAGTGTATTTTCAAGTGATACTTTGTTATTGAAGGCTGGAGTGTTAGACATGGATGAACCTACTGTTTCTTATTATATATTGATAATCCCTTCAACTAAGTAGATGTAAAATTCTACTTAGATACATAGATATTTAATAATAGGTATAGAGCATTTTAACATTTTAAGTATTTAAATATTTAGCATTTTAGCATTTTGAAATTTTAACATTTTAAAATGTTGCGTTATATAGGGGACTTAAGGGCAATTATACTTCAAAGCTTTTGCAAAACTAGAGTATTTATAGTAGTAAAAATTACTTTAAACTAAGTGCTATATATGAATTTAAGCCATATTAATGAAAGTAATGGTAGGGAGATATTTTTGAACTTATTGCTAGACTTCTTAGAAAATATAGGAATTATAGAAGTTGAAAAAGAATAGTTTAACAAAAGTTTAAGAGCAACTAAGGAGATATTATATCTGATTGCCTATAATCAGGAGTATGGGGTAAAAGTATGACTAGATAAATATATATGATCGTATTTAAGATAATTGAGGGAGAACCGTACCACAAATAAATGCGATTTAAAAAACTAGTGATAAACATGTGAAAATGGATTAAATAAAGAAATTAAAAGGGAGTAAAAGGATGATTTATGTTGCTTTATTAAGAGGGATAAATGTTGGAGGAAAAAATAAAATCGATATGAAACTTCTAAAAGAAACTTTTATACGAATAGGTATGGAATCTGTTATAACATATATTAATTCGGGCAATATGATTTTTACCGATATGAAACATACAAAGTCAGAAATTACAACATTTCTCCAAGAAGCTATATTTAGGGATTTTCAGTTAAAGATTAAAGTGTTGGTCCGTAGTATAAATGATTTTGAGAATATGATGAAAATTCTTCCAGAGAGCTGGAAAAATGATAAAAGCATGAGAAGTGACGTACTATTTTTATGGGAAGAAATAGACAGGGAGACATTGCTTGCTGAATTGAAAATTAAGCCTCAAATAGATACAGTTATGTATGTATCAGGAGCTATTTTATGGGCCGTTGATAAAGGAAATATTACAAAAAGTGGTTTGCAGAAGCTCGTGGCAAATTCCTTATATAAAAATATGACAGTGAGAAATGTCAATACTACCCGTAAAATATATGAAATTATGAAAGGGTTACATGAGATTCACTCAAAATAATAACAATGGTTTTGAATTACTAAACCCTTATAATAAGAGAATTGATTCATTAAATTTAACTATAAGATCAACGTTAAATAAAAGGGCAGATATACTAATTTCAATAAAAGATAATACATCTTTAAAATTTGATAAAAATATAGTAACTCTAATTGAAGCAAAGAGTGAAGATGCTGAAGTTTTAGATATTTATTGTGTTACAGGTAGTGATAATAGGGTAAAATAATAAGCAAACTATATAGGATAATTAAGCAATATAATAAACTAATTAACTCACAAAAGAAATAATAAAAAGCCTCACTTGCAAGTGATACTGTGAACCGTACTATAAGTAAATGCAAAAATTCAAATGAATTGGTTTTGTAAGCTAGTTTAAGGAAGGGAATATTTGAATTTATTAAGACTATACACATTTGGATTAAGATGTGTATAGTTTTAAGATATCTTCTTTATTAATTTGTATACCTTAAATTAAACCCAATAGTTCCAGACAGTACTTTTTTAGCAATCTCTAAGTACTTAAAGTATTCATCTCTATCTAAATTTAGAAAGGTTTCTCTAAATTTTAAAATAATATGTTTTTCTCAATTAACATAGCGACCACACATTTTAGTGAAGGTGCAATGATCTTTTTTAAAACGTCTTTTTAACTCAAGTATATCTTTTTTCTTATATACAAACCCCCCAATCTAGTCTTTTCTATTTGTAGGTATAATTAATATATTATCACTATGAGAATCCATGGTCGATTTAGCAAAAAAATATAAATAGGCATGAATATACTAGTTTTATTTGGTATAATTATGATTAAATGTGACTGAGAATAGTATAAGTTTTTTAATGTAAACATGTGGAGGAATTAAATGGAGAAAATTTTGATTGTGGAAGATGATGAAGATATTAGAGACATATTAAAAATCTATTTAAAAGCTGAATCTTTCGAAATATTGGAAGCCGAAAATGGTAAGAGAGCTTTTGAAGTTCTTGAAAATAAAGAGCCAGATTTAGTTATTTTGGATTTAATGCTTCCAGATATAAATGGGCTAACCATTTGTAAAAATATACGCACCAAATATAAGTATCCTATAATAATGCTTACTGCAAAAACAGCGGATCAAGATAAAATAATAGGTCTTACTTATGGTGCAGATGATTATATCACTAAGCCTTTTAATCCCCTGGAAGTTATGGCAAGGGTTAAAGCTCAGCTTAGACGATACAAGGAATATAGTGAAGACTCAAAGGAAGATAATACTATATATTATAAAGGATTAATCTTAGATAGAAAAAGTAAGCATGTTAATCTAAATGGCAAAGAACTAAAACTAACACCTACAGAATTTAACCTTCTTGAAATATTACTATTAAACAAAGGACAAGTCTTAAGTGGTGAAAAGTTGTTTCATCTGTTGAAAGAGGATGAGTATTATTCAAAATCTACAAATACAATAACTGTTCATATTCGAAACTTGAGAGAAAAAATGGAGGAATCTTTTGAAAGTCCTGAATATATTAAAACTGTTTGGGGGGTAGGTTATATCATTGAAGCGTAAAAAATGGAAATGGAATTATTATATTTTAGCTTTTTTTATATTTATAGGAGTAATATTATTTATTGATTTTAGATTGGAAGGAACTGTAGCAGAATATTTTCAAAGGCAAATATTATTTGATAAAGAAGAGGTTTCGTTTTTGGGGGGGCATAGTACAAGGGGAACATTTTATTGGCCACGTCTTAAAGATATATTGACATTTACAGCTGTTGGAGGTTTTGCTATTTTAGAAATTGTTGTTTACTTTACATTAAGATACTCTCAAAATAAGCAACGAAAAATGATAATAGATCAGTTGGAGCAAAGAATAGCTTTATTAGCTAAAGGAGAGGTACCTGAAAAAGTTCAAGAACTAAAGATTATTGATTCTCAAATAAATAAGATTATACATGAGAATGAAATTGTAAAGCAGGAAATAGCAATAGAGATGAGTAAAAAAAATGACCTTGTAACCTACTTAGCACACGACTTAAAGACTCCATTAACAAGTATCATTGGCTATCTCACAATTTTAGATGAATCTGAGGTGCCAGAGAATGTGTGCCAAGACTATATTAAAAAACTTTTGGGAAAATCTTACAAACTGGAAGATTTAACTAATCAGTTTTTTGATATTGCTCGTTTTAGTCTTCAGGAAATCCCTCTGAATAAAAGTTTATTAGATGCAGATTTCTTTCTAGAACAGTTGACTGAAGAACTATATCCACTGCTTAGGGATAAAAACTTAAAAATTGATATAGATCTTCCTCCTAATATGAAGATCTATGCCGATGGATCACTATTTGCTCGAGTGTTAAATAATTTATTAAAGAATGCCATAGCATATAGCTACAAGGATTCTGTCATAAAAATAAAGGGAAAAATGGGGAAATATAATATACAATTATTTGTAGAAAATGATGGTGACGTAATAAGTGAGCAGGAATTAAAACTTATATTTGAAAAATTCTATCGAAGAGATCAGTCAAGAAGTCAATCATCCGGGGCTGGGCTTGGTCTGGCTATTGCAAAAGAAATTATACAAAGGCATCAGGGATCTTTAGAAGCTGAAAGTCAGGATGGACATACTGTATTTATTATTACCCTACTCAATTCTTAATAAAATCTTTATAAATGCTAAATAATTTCTGAATAAACTCTTCTTTTATCTTAATTATACTAAGGATAAAAGAAGTTTTTTTATATGGAGGAAAAGTATATGAAGTTATTTGCTTGCAACCTTTCTAAGGAGTTTAAAGATTTAAAAGCTGTTGATGGTGTGAATCTTGAATTTACTCCAGGAATTTGGGGGCTTTTAGGACCTAATGGTGCGGGAAAAACCACATTAATGAGAATGTTGGTTGGTAATATAAAGCCAAGTAATGGGAAAATAATGCTGGATGATGTAAATATTGCTGAATTAAAGGGGGCATACCTGGATAAAATAGGGTACTTGCCTCAGCAGTTTGGATACGATAAAAACCAATCAGTTGAAGATTTTCTTAATTATATTGGATCTTTAAAAGGAATTGATAAAAAGTTAAGAAATGAAAGAATCACTGAATTATTAAGTGAATTTAATTTATCGGGAGTTAGAAAGAAAAAGATTGATAAGCTTTCCGGAGGTATGAAACGTAGAGTTGGAATATGCCAAGCTATGTTAAATAATCCTATGATTTTGATTGTAGATGAGCCCACTGCTGGTTTAGATATTGAAGAGAGAAGAAGATTTCGCCAATATTTAACCACAATAAGCAAAGAAAAAATCGTTATTTTGTCTACACATATTGTTTCAGACATTGAGTTTATTGCCAATTCTCTTGTGCTTATGGAAAAAGGTAATGTAATTTCAGTAGGAGAAAGTCATTCTTTAATTCAAGCACTTGATGGTAAAGTATTTGAGACAGTTGTTTCAGAAAATGATATGGCGAGGTTAGAAAAGGAATATAGAATTATGAATTTTCGTAATGAAAACATGGGAAAAGTTGCAATTCGCTATATTGCAGATGTTCCATTACCAAATAGTAAGTTAGTTCCACCTTCTCTTAATGATTTTTATCTTTCAAAAGTGAAGGAGGTATAAAAATGGATGTATTTTTTCAAGAGTTAAAGAGACAGCTTAGCTTTAGAAGACTGCTGACATATGTTTTAATTGCAATCACGTTGGCAGGATTATGGGCATGGTTTATTGTAGGTGGAGCTACCGAAGGCTTTATGCAGACAGGCTGTTACAAAGACTATAAAGGTAGAGCGGCAATAGAAGTGGCAGCTAAGGATAGAAACGTTACTGCTGGAGAAATGACTGAAGATAAATTTCAAAATGGTTGTGATGCGTTTCTTAATGCATTAAGAGGTAATGATGAAAGTAATGTAGAAATGACTAAAGACTTATTAGAATATGCTATTTATGCTGACAGATTAGTTATGCAAGAGTTAAGACTTAGAAACATGACAGGTGAATCTACAGAGAATCTTTTTAATATTCCTAAGGATGCAGGAAAGCATTTTTATGAAAATGAAGATCTATATTATCGTAATTATATTGATGAAAACTCACATAATGAAAGTGAAAAGACCTTAGCTTTGTCAATGTGGGATAATGTGAAAAAACCCTATACTTATTACAGCGGATTTACACACTGGGATGATGGAATTGGACATATGATGATTTTCTCATTTGTACTTATGATTATGGTAGGAATTTTTGCAGGATCTATTATAGCGAAGGACAAGGAAAATGGAATAGATGAGATTATAACAACTACAATGAAAGGTAGAAAAAACCTTACTGTAGCAAAGATTGTTATACCTTGGATTATGGCATTTATTATCTATCTTTGCGGAGTAGGTGTTTATGTTGTCCTACTTATGATTTTATTACCTAATGATGCTTTAAATACATCAATACAGGTTCTCACGCAAAGTTTTCTTCCATACACTGAAGGGGAATTACTTAGACACATATTTATTTTAGGAGCAGTAGGAATTTTAACCATATCAAGCTTTTCTACTTGGATTTCATCTATGGCTAAGAAATCTTCGATGGCCATTCAATTCTCTATATTGACAATATTAGGAGCTTTTATTTTAGCTATATTTATCAATATGGACACTACCATTATCAATATAATTAAGATATTGATACCAGGGGGAATAGCGTTTTCAAACTTTGGAACTATAAAATTTCCAATTATAACAGTTTTGGGAAAAGTTTTCTTCATACCATCAATTTTGCTGATAGTGAGTGGAGTTATATTATTACTTAGTACAGTATTCACCGCGTTAAACTATAGAAGGAGGTAAGAAGATGATATATCAAGAATTAAGGCGTCGACTTTTTACAAAATATGTGCTCTTCTCAATAATAGGTATATTTCTCTTATCTGCTGGATTAAATGTGCTATTCATGGTAGAAAATGAAAATCTACCGGAAGTACTAAAAGAAGAAGCTGTCTATTCTGGTGAAATGACAGAAGATAAATTATTGTTGGGTCTGAAAAAGGTGAGGGATGAAAAATCAGCCGAAATAAGATATCAACCACTTGTAGCTCTTATAGAAGGCTTAGTTAAGGTTCATCCTGAAGTGTTATATGGTGAAAATAGAATTGAGGACTTTCCTGATGACTATGCCCAAAATTTTTATGAGTGTTGGAGACAAAAATCTATTGCAATTATAGAAAATTATTTCAAAGAGGATCAGGCAAAGGCATTGGAAGAACTGAACAAGGTAAAAACACATTTTGTTAGCCATCCAGGGTATTATTTTTGGAATTCAGGAATTGATAATCTTAAGACTATTTATCTAATAATTATCTTTATGGTGACATTCTTTGCAGGAGCTACCTATTCTGATAGCATGGAAGATGGCAGTATGGAAATTATTTATGCAACAAAACGGGGAAAAAGGATGATGGCAGTTCGTCTTCTTCCGATTATGATATATGGTCTACTGTTAACTTTAGTGGCAACACTTAGTACAGTGACAATTATAGGTTCCTTTACAGGACTTCAGGCTTTGAAGAGCAGTTTGAAAGTATATGCATTATTTTCTATAGGGAACTTTACATTAGGAGGGGGAATACTCTTGATGTTTATAAGTGAACTTTTAGGAGTACTGGCTTTAACAACTATTATGGGATGGGTATCCTACAAAACAGCAAATACAAATTTGACTACAGCGATAGGAATTGGAATAAATATTTTCTACATCATCATGGCTTTATTTATCAAGATACCATGGAGATTCTTTCAATATATCTTAAATGCGTTGCCACTGGCATCGTCACAGGTGATAAATGAAGTGTCTGGATATCGTTTCGACATGTCACTTTGGAGACCATATGCAGTTATGGTTAGTATGGTTGTAGTGTTTATTGTATTTGGTATGTTGCTCAGTCATGCAATTTGTAGAGAAAAAATATAAATGCTTTTAAAAGATTTTATATAGATTTAATATTAGAAAAATCCAGTATTTATAATAAATTATTACGGGGCTATATAATTTTAATATAGCCCCGTACAGTCTAAAAAAATTTATTTCTTTAGATAATTATCTATATATGCCTTAACAACTTCCATTACATATTCTTGACAATTTTCACCGGTATTTCTGTTATATTCTTCTTTATGAACTTCGTTATTTGAAAGAACTCTAATACCTAAGAATGGAACTCCATAAGCTGTAGCAACTTGTGCTGATGATGCTGTTTCCATTTCTTCTACTGATGTTCCGAAAGTTTCATTTAACCATAGTATTCTATCGATTTCTTTATTCCATTCATCAGCTGAACCAATAGTTCCTTCTACAACTTTACCGCTTTTATATTTATCTTTAACACTATTTGCTGCTTCTAAAAGAGCCTTATCACCTTCAAAAGATGAATGTTCAACCATTTTACCATTAACAGGAACATCTAAAGTCATAGGATTCCAAGATGTTGGATCTATACCTTCACCTTTATCTTTAAAATCTGTTTTGTACGCTCCAAAGTTAACTATATTTTTACCTAATACTATATCAAATTGATGAAGCTCAGGATCATGTCCACCTGCAGTTCCTTGATTTATTATTGCAATTGGATTGAAATTTTCAATACCTAAAGTTGTAGCTACTGCTGCATTAGTCATTCCAATTTCAGTTACTGAAACTACTACTGGGTAATCATTAATAGTTCCTTTATAAAAATCCCATCCTGATATTGTTACTTCTTCCATGTTATCAAGTTGAGCAGCCAACTTTTCTGTTTCTACATCCATTGCTCCTTGAATTATTATAGGTTGTAACTCATTTCCTTTAGAAGATGTATTCATATCATTCTGTCCACATCCAACTAAAATACCTATTGATAATACTCCAGCTAACATTGATAACAATATCTTTTTTTTCTTAACCATTATAAAAATCCTCCTAACAATCTTGTGTTACATATAATGTTCGTGTATAATAACAAAAAGTTAATGAATCTTATATAAAACCAACTTATTGCTTTTACAAAACCTATTATATACGAATAATTATAAGAAA
The DNA here is from genome assembly GCA_002316385.1 of Clostridium sp. UBA1056. Classification (GTDB taxonomy): domain Bacteria; phylum Bacillota; class Clostridia; order Clostridiales; family Clostridiaceae; genus Clostridium_J. The sequence goes on along the minus strand of DCDL01000038.1, from coordinate 897 downwards.
GTCAACTTAAATGTTCATATTATTTTTAACGTTTTAGAATTATGAGGTTTTAATGAAAGTGCTTTATATTTAATTTTGTAAGTAGTATAGAAAACTAAAATAAATATGTTGTAAATGAAAAATTTACATTAAAATTTAAAAAATAAAATTTTAATCTAATTTTAATCTTTCTTATATTTTAGATTAATTTTCTAAAAGTATTATATAACTATGATGAATCAAGTAGTGAATTTGTGGAGGTAATATAGATGGAAAGAAATGAAATGATTGAAATTTTAATTGGAAAGACTAATGTAAGTCGTGAAGAGGCACAAGAGGTGCTAGAAAAATGTAATTGGGATCTTTTAGACTCTATTATTTATTTAGAGAGAAGAGGAAAAGTAGAAAATAATGAAGCTACTACTATAATCGAAGCAAAGGAAGAAGAGCAAGATAAAAAAGAAGACAATAAAAAGCATGATGAGAAATTTGGTGGTATTGGAGAAGTTATAGGAAGAATATTTAAGTTTGTGGGGAAGTTTATAAAAAAAGGAAGTAACCATTTCTTTGAGGTTAGAAAAGAAAATGAAAAACCAATAAGAATATCATTAACAATATCCATACTTTTATTAATATTCTTATCAGTACCAAGCATAGTTTTATTAATTGTTGGATTATTCTGTGGATATAAATACTCAATATCAGGTTCTAATGTTAATTATGATGAAGTAAATAACATTTTTGAAGAGGTATCAAAATCAGCAGATACTATTAAAAAGGATTTTAAAGAAGGATACGAAAAATAATATATAGATTTAACAAAGAGATTTTGGAAAATATTCAAGGTCTCTTTGTTTTTATGATATAGAAATATTAGGCATCTGAAAATAAATAATAAGTCAAAGATGGGAAGTATAT
>DCDL01000012.1:559-34189 GCA_002316385.1 Clostridium sp. UBA1056 | reverse complement strand
TGTATATTTTATTTGAATAAATGCTTTAGTTAATCAATATTCCGAAACGGCTGAGTGTTAATAATATAAGTGCTTATTCAATATTTATTTAGATTAGCTTTTTGCGAAAGCCCCTTCAGTACTTCTTTAATATTTTACTACTAGATATGCTACTTTAATTTTCCAAATCTATCAAAAGGAAATATAATAAATTTCCCTTCTCCTTGTATTTCTTCAAAAGGTATATATGGATTTTTCCACAAACGAGCATCTATAGAATTTCCTCTATTATCTCCAAGAAATAAATAGCAACCCTCTGGTACATTAAAAGTTCCAGTGATATCACTAAAACTACTTACATAATCCTCTTCTAAGTATTCACCATTTATATATACTCTTCCATCTGATTGAACTTCTACTGTTTCACCTGGAAGCCCGATAACTCTTTTAATTAAATCCTTGTTCGCTTCTTCAGAGTGAAACACTAAAATATCACCTCTTTCAATGGATGATGGCCTATGCATTCTTATTGAAAATATCCTATCTCCTGGTGTAATAGTAGGATACATAGAGCCAGTTGGAACATTTACATTAAAAAATAAGAATTTATTTATTAAAACCCCTAAAATTATAGCAATTACTGCTGGTATAATCCAATCTTTAAGAAATTTCATAACTAATTATTACCTCCCAAAATATTCAAAGTTAGTTTTATATTACTATACTATTATATTTGAAGCAATAAATATAATCTATTATTTCAATATATAATTTATTCCCATCTATTAATTTATTTAATAGGATATGAAAAACATACCTACTATTAAATTATAAAAACTGCAAATAATAATGGTAGAAATACGCTTTTTAATAGTTTTATATTAATTAAAATTATATATTCATAAAATATTAAATTAGGAGGGTAATATTTTGATTAATAAAAGATTTGTTTCTCCTGATCACGAAGAAGATTTTTCTTATTTAAAAACTACTTCTAATCTTTCTAATTCTGTTAAATCTCTAAATGCAGAAAATTGTATTAAAGAATTAAGAAATATTACCTTAGTTCCTAGAAGTGGAACACATAATAATTTTAAAATAAAAGAAGAGATTATTATGTATGTCATAAGTGGTGAATTATTATATAGTGATAGTATGGGAAATCTAGAATCCCTTTCATCTGGAAATTTCGTCTATATTAAATCTATGGATGGAATAACCTATAATATTTTTAACAATGGTATTGATTTTCTAGATATAATAGAAATTAGCTTATTACCAAAGAGTGATATTTCTACTAAGGAAACTTCTAATAAAAAACCTTTACTAATTAAGTCTAATACTGAAAATCTTATTAAAAATCAATGGATATATGCAGTTAGTTCTTTAAATGGTTTAGCTCCTATTAAATCTAGTTGTGATATCAATATTTATTCTGCATCCCTAGATACTGATAAAGAGTTAATTTTCACCATCGGTAAAGAAAGGCAAGGTTATTTATTTCAATGTTATGGAGAAAGTCACATTACCACAAGTAATTCAGATAGCGTTGATTTGACTGGTTCTGGAAGTGCTTATATATCCAATGAAACCTTTGAAATAAGGGCTAATATTTCTAGCAACATACTTTTAATTGAAACTCCAATTTTATAAATAATTAAGGCTATGTCAAAACTAATTGAGAATTTAATTTTATATTTTGACATAGCTTTATTATTTTTAGTTTTTATATTTATAACTTTAGTTTCTCGAAGAAAGTTAGATAAACTATACATAATTAGTACTTTGTCAAAATCATCGTCTTCAATCTAATTATTTACATTTACCATAAAAGTTCTTAAATTTAATTCTTATTAACTATATTTTTCCTTACATCTTCCTGTATAATTAATCTATTATATACATTACTTTCCTCATCCCCATTGCATCTTTTATATGTACCATCTTCTAGCAGGATTCTACTATTAACTTCATCTTCCATATATAGCTTTAGAACTTCTTTTATTCTTTCTCTATTCTTATGGCTTTCTATAGGTACCATTACCTCTATTCTTCTATCTAAGTTTCTTTTCATTATATCTGCGCTAGATAAATATATTTTTTCTTCACCATTATTGCAAAAATAAAAAATCCTACTATGCTCTAAAAATCTTCCTACCACACTTTTTAATTCTATATTAGAAAATTTATCAGTCTTCATAATTTCACTTAATGTGCACATGCCTCTAACTATAAGTGTTATATGAACCCCTTCTTCTCCAGCCTCTATGATTTTTTTTATAACTTTCTCATCAGTAATTCCGTTTGCCTTTAGAATTATCCTACCTATGCCGCTATTTTTAATATTATTTATTTCTTCATCTATTAACGATATGATTTCACCTCTAAAGCTATAAGGTGATATCTTAGTTTTATATAAATCTAATTCTTGTTTTGTCCCTGTAATCATATTAAATAATCTGCTCATATCTTCAACTAGATAAGGATCACAAGTAAAGAGACTTAAATCCGTATACATCTGTGCTGTTATTTCATTGTAATTGCCAGTACTTATATTTATATATCTTTTTAATCCATATTTATCTCTTCTTACTACCATGATAAGTTTACAGTGAGTTTTTACCCCATTAACTCCATATATAACTTTACATCCTGCCTCTCTTAATTCATTCACTAATTTAAGATTTTTTTCTTCACTAAATCTTGCTTTTACTTCTACTATAACAGTGACTTCTTTTCCAAGTTTTGCAGCTCTTTTTAAAGCTTCTACAATAGGTGAATTTTCACTTACTCTATATATAGTTTGCTTTATAGCTACTACTTTACTATCCTTAGATGCCTCATCTACAAACTTAACTATTGGATTAAAAGAATCAAAGGGCAGATGTATTAATATATCTCTTTCATCTATGGTTTTAAATATACTCTCATCATCATCTACGGATATAACTTTTTTATATTCTTTAAATTTTAACTCTGCTAAATTACAATCTACATATATATAATTCAAAAATTTTATATCTATGGGACCATCGATTAAATATATATTTTCTTTATTTAATTTTAATTTAGAAATCAACATTTTTAAAATATCTTTATTTGTACTTTTTTCTATTTCTAACCTTAGTATTTTGCTCTTTCTTTGCTTTTTAATATTCTCAGATATAGCATCTAGAATATCTTCATCCCTATTTATCTTAATGTCAACATCACAACTTCTTGTAACTCTAAATATTATCATAGATAAAATCTTAGAATCATATAACAATTTATCTATATTTATTTTTATTACATCTTCTATTAATACATATCTAAAGGTGTTCGACTTTGAAGGTAACTTAATGACTCTATCTAAAAATTCAGGTATTGTTATAACACATAGTCTTTTAATGTATTCATCCTCTATAACTACACATATATTTAGTGATTTGCTTTCAATTCTAGGAAAAGGTTTAGTTCCATCAATTGTTATTGGTGTAAGGACTGAAAAAATCTGCCTTTTAAAATATCTCTTTAGATAGTAGATATCTTCATCGGATAAATCCTCTATACTACATATAGTAATATTATTTTTTTGTATAAATCAATAAGCTGATTTTTATAATATTTATATTGCTTATCTACATTTTTCTTAACATCTTCTGTTACATATTTAATAACTTTATTAATCTCCTCTTTTTTCTTTGGATTCCTTTTCTTTTCATTAATCAATCTTCCGAATCTCACCTCAAAGAATTCATCTAAATTAGAGCTGACAATAGCTAAAAATTTTCCTCTCTCCAGTATAGGATTTTCTCTTTCTATAGCTTCCTCTAAAACTCGTTCATTAAATTTTAGCCAGCTAAAATACTTATAAATTTTTTTGCAATTCACTGTTGTATATTTCATTTTGAGCACCCCATAAGTCATAATGATATTTACCTAAATTTAGGTTGCCCACTTTCTTTATAATATATGTTTACTTATGTGATATTTTATTGTTTTCATCGTATAATTAATAAAAGAGCTTTTTATTGGAGGTATGTAGTATATGAATAACATTGGAATTATAGACATTGGTTCAAATACAGTTCATCTACTAATCGTTAATATAGATAGTAAGTCCAATCCAAAGACTATAGATGAAGATAAAGAACATTTAAGACTCGGAGCTACTTTAACTACTAGTAAAAATATAAGTGCTGAAAAAACTTTAGATGTAATAACTGTTCTAAAAAAATTTTTACGATCTTGTATTATAAATAAAGTTTCTAGAATTATTGCCGTAGCTACAGAAGCTTTAAGGGTAGCTGAGAACAGTGGCTATATACTAGATTTAATAAAAGAGCATACAGGGATTTCAGTCCAAGTCCTTTCATCTAAGGATGAAGCTTATTTTTCTTATCTTGGAGCCCTTTCTACTTGTAATCTAAGAAAAGGTATAATAATGGATACCGGTGGAAATAGTACTGAATTAATTTTTGTAGAAGATGGTATATTTACAAATTATACCAGTATGCCTCTAGGCTCTATTAATATAAATGAAAAAATAAAAGTTAATAAGCGTGGTAGGTACTTAAGCTGTGATTATACTGAAGACTTTTTCTATAAGTTATTCTCCAATATACCTTGGATTGATGATTTTTATGAAAGTTCTTTAGTTGGTATTGGTGGAACTTTTAAAAACCTTGGAAAGATATATAGTAACTACGTAACCGAAGCATGTATATCAAGTAAAACCATAGAACTTTCCAATCCTTCTGAATTAAAAACTCTTTGTCAAAGTCTTAAAATTATAAGTTTAAAAGATAGGGAAAACTTACGAGGACTTTCAAAAAAACGTGCTGATATTATATTAGGTGGATGTGAAATAATTACTCATTTAATAAATTATTGTAACTTCTCCGATATTATTATATGTAATGAAGGGTTAAGAACTGGTATATTATATAACTATTTAAGCTCTAATGAAAATACTCTTGAAACAATTACAAAGTCTCTTGAAGTACCTATCCATATTTAAATAGCCTTCTATATAAATATTTATATAGTTCCATATGAAAAATTTAGTTTAGTCTCATGTATTATATGGTAATTTAAGTGATTTTATGTATGATAAAGTATATTCTTAACTAAGATATAATTTAAGCTTAACTAAATATATATCTCATAGTAATAATAAAAACCAAGATATTTATCTTGGTTTTTATTATTATATAAATTTTGTTACAAACAAATATATAAAGTGAGCTGCTATACCAGCTGCTAGTCCACCAAAGGTGTGACTTAAAATAGCTTTTCCTGTTAACTCTCTACATTTTAATCCATCCATCATTGCAACGTGAGTACTTAAGTATCCACTCCAACACATACCCATAGCTGTAAATACAGCAATTTCATTTCCGCCTATTAATCCATTTTGTAACATTCCAGGCACTAAGCTAATTGCAGCTCCTGCCGCACCTAAAGATGTTATTGGAAACGCTATGGCTTCTGGACTTTGGAATCCAAATAGTGGAACTAATATAAATTGTAGCTTTTCCCCAATCCATGGTAATAGTCCAATTCCTTCAGATGCAGCACCAGTATAAACTCCAGCTGCCGAAGGTCCATTAGTAAGCATTAAAACTAAAGTACAGATTATTAAAACTCCTGGAATTATAGCAAGCCCCATTTGTACTCCTGAAGCTCCTCCTTCAAGCATCGCAGCCATAAATCTTTCCGCAACACTTCCATCTCTAACTTCTCTATAATTCATCATGTCAAAACTAACATCGTTGTCTTCCACACACATCTCATCTTTACCATAAATTTTTGCTGTATGTCTAAGCATAAGTCTAGTACTTATAATACTTCCTATTATAGCTCCTATATTACCTATTATAGTTGGTAATATAAAACTTTCTCCTATAGGTGACTTTTGACCCATCATATAGGTAGTAATAATTAACCCCATTCCAAATGCTGTTCCCAAATTAGTTAAGGCTGGCAATTGATATTTTTTATAATATCTTCTAAAACCTTTATCCTCAGCTAAAGTAAGTATAGCTGGATTATCAGAAAGATAAGTGGTTAAAATTCCTATGGTACTTGCACCAGGTAAATCATAAAGTGGCTTCATTAGTGGTGATAGTAATTTATTAATTAAAGATACTACACCAAATTCTGATAAAAGTGCAGATATAGCTCCTGCCAATACTGCAATAGCCATTATATAAAAAGCTGTCTTGATTAATAAGTTATAAGCAGTTGCCATCAAGGTATTAAACATATTTATGGTTCCCATAATACTTCCCATACATATGAAAATACCTAAAAATAAAATTAAAAATATGATACCTTCTTTGCTAATGGCCTTTTTTAAACCTTTTTTCTGTGTCAATTATTGCTCCCCCTCATTTTAAATTCTAAATTTTTAATCTTTTATGAATATTCCATATATATTATCAATTATTTATTCATCAATGTCAATAATTATATTGATATTGGTAAACTTTTTTAGCTTTTATTTCATTTCTATAAACATATATCATTTAATTTTATAGTTAAATGCTATATGGCTATATTTTCCCAACTTAATGAAATGCATTATGCGAAATATATTCCTAAAAGCAAATAAATAAAAGTATCTAAAATTTTTATTATCTAGATACTTTTTTATCAATTTTCTTCAATTATAAATCATTTAAAATTTCAGTTTACATTGAAAGAATTCTTGTTTTGAAATTCCTGAAATTCCATTGATACAGTAGCTATTATTTTCCTTATTCTCAATAAATTTATTCATTATTAATATATCATCAAACTTAATTTCTTTAATAAAATTAAGTTGCATATAAGATATGTTTTTTTCTCTGTGCCAATCTAAAGAAAAGAAATCTTCTATAAAAGAAATATATCTGGCATTATTAACATGATTATTTATATCTATATCATTATAATATAATTCTCTTTTAATAGTTTCTATAGCTTCTCCTGGCATCTTTATCTTATTAAGTTTATTATCAATGACGTTTCCTACATTAATATCTATATCTACAGGACATACTGACGGCTTTTGTGGAAATCTAGTCTTAGTATCCAAAATTAAATAGTATATTAATGCTCTTCCAATAACCTGACCATCCTTATCTTCAATCTTAAATCTTCTTTTCATAAAGACTTTTTCACGACCACCTAAATAAGTTTCCACGGTTATATCTTCTCCAACTTTCGGATATCTCTCCATCGTGATTTCTATTCTAGATACCACCCAAAACAACCCGTGATCCATCATAGATTTGAAATCCACTCCTAAAATCTGAGCATGGCCCTCTGCAACCTGCTGGATATAATCCATTATTGTAAATAATTTCACATTCCCCTTAAAGTCTCCTTCATGAAACTTTACAGAAAATTTTTCTTTATAGCTTAGTTCCAAAATTACACCTTCTTACACTACTTTTCTTCCTTAATCGCTTATTATTACCTTATTATGTAGATTTAATGATAAAATTAGTATATCATAATTCATATATAACATAAAGTTAAGGAGAATAAGTTATGAGTAATTTAACAGATAAACACCTAGTTGTTATTTCTATCGATGGATTAAAAGCAGCTGACTTTGATATAATAAGTAACTTACCGACTTTTTCACAATGTATTCAAAAAGGTTCAACAGTTAGAAATGTTAAGTCTATATATCCATCCTTAACCTATCCAGCTCATACTACCATAGTTACAGGTAAATACCCTAAAAGCCATGGTGTTGTAAATAATAAATTGTTAGAGCCAGAGAAACCTGCTCCAGACTGGTTTTGGTTTAGAAAGTATGTAAATGGTCCGACTCTATATGACGTTGCAAAGGAAAAAGGTCTCACTGTAGCATCTATATTTTGGCCTGTTACTGGTAGATCTTCTATAAAATATAACATGCCTGAGATTTTTTCTAATAATAAATATGTATCTCAAGAAATGGCATCTCTTTTAGGTGGAAGTCCTATCTATCAGTTTAATTTAAATAGAAAATTTAAGCACCTACTTGATGGTATAAAAGAACCTAATCTAGACAACTTTGCTACTGCTTGTGCCATGGAAACTATAAAAAAATATAAGCCCAACTTACTCTTACTTCACCTTTTAGATTTAGATAGTCAACGACATGGTTATGGAACTGACTCTAAAGAAGCTCTAGATTCACTTCATCGCCATGATAAAAGATTGGCTGGAGTAATAGAAGCTCTGAAGGAAGCTGATATATATGAAAACTCTTCTATAGTTATCTTAGGAGACCATGGATTCCAAGACTTTGATAAGATCATTAGTTTAAATACCTTATTTAGAAATCAAGATTTAATAAGACTTGATGAAAATAATAAAATTAAATCTTGGAGGGTATATGCAAAATCTTGTGACGGAAGTGCCTATATATATATTAAGGATGATTTTAATAAAAATCTTTCCTCAAAGATTTACAATATTCTAAAAGCTCTATCCATTGATAATAGTAAGGGTATTGAAAAAATATATAGAAACGATGAAATTATAAATCTAGGTGGAGATCCCAAGGCTACTTTTATGATTGAGGCTAAAAGAGGGTTTATTTTCACAGACAAATTTAATGATAATATAGTAACTCCAAGCACCCCTAAAGAAGGAAAATCTAATGGTAATCATGGTTATCACCCTGATAGCCCCGATATCCATACCCTCTTTATTGGATGTGGTGATGAGTTCAAAGAAAACTCTTTCATAGATAATATGAATTTAGTGGACATAGCACCTACTCTTTCAAAAGTTTTAGGTATAAAATTTCCAGAGTGTGATGGACAGATAATTGATAGCATATTAACCATTTCTTAATTAGGCACGTGAAAATAAATAATAGACCAANNATTTTAACGACGCAGTATTCGTGGCAAATAGGCGAGAAAACTGGTCTATTATTTATTTGATAGTGCCTTATTTAAAATCTACTTATGAATTTAATAAGGGTGTAAGAATTTAGCTTAAATTCTTACACCTTTATAATTTCTTATTATACTACCATATAATTCTAGTTAAATGGAATTACATGGTCATATTATACTATCATATGCATACATACAGCACTTAAAGTGCCTACCACAACCCCAGCACCTACATCCGTTGGATAGTGTACGCCAAGATAAATTCTTGAAAACCCTACTAGGCTAGCAATTACTAGAGATACTATAGCTAGTCCAGTAAAACTTAAAGCAACACTAACACCAATAGAAAAAGCTGCAGTTGTATGGCCAGATGGAAAGGAATAATCATCTACTCCTACCTTCTTAATATTTAGAGTTGGAAATTTTATATATGGCCTTATTCTATTTTTTATTCTCTTTAAAAAGTGAGTAATGCCTCCAGAAGTAATAACTGATAAAGAGGATAAAATTCCTAAGTTTTTAATTCCTTTGTTTTTAGACATAACAGTTATCACAACAAATATCATACAAAATGTAGCAGATCCCAGGAATGTTATATACGGCATAACCTTATCTAAAAACTTGCATCGTGGCTTTTTATTTATAAATTGCAATAGCATTATATCTACTTTTTTTATTAATTCTATCATAGAGTCCTCCTATAAATATCATACATAAATTATATATAAAAATAAGATAAATTAAAAGTTTTTCTTTTAATTCTTTATATTGATAATACTTTCCTATCTCTTTATAATGATAAACACTCAATTTTAATGAATATATTATTTGAATTATTATTATAGTATATTTATTAGGATAAATATAGTTTAAATGATAAAATATTTATAAGAAATAGGTTTTAATCATATTATATACTTATAGTTAGGAGGTCTCTATGGAAATTTTACAATTAAAAGAAATAAAAAAGAAAATCTTCAGAAAACTCTATAATTCTCATTTCTTAAAATCAACAAATATATCCCAAGAATTTCTTGATAAGCATGTGAATTCACCTGCTTTTTTATATAATCTTAAAGATATTTTAGATGAAAAGAATTTTTCACCTTCTAAAGTTCTTTATCTATGTGCACCTATATTAAATGATTTGTATAAAGAAGGCCCTGATGATTGGTTAATATATATATATAATTATACTTTAAGCAAAAACTTTAAGGATGCTGTGACTATAGAATTAGATTCTAGATTTACCTTAGGATGCGAAATTTTTCTTAAAATTTATAAAGTTTTATGTGGTATAGAAAAATCTACAGTTGATTCAGATAGTTGGCAATCAAAATACCCTTTAATCACTTTAAAAGATGATGAAATTAAAGAACTCGAAAGAAAAGATGAATATGTAAGGTTTACTAAAGCTTTTAATCGTGATTATGTATATGAAATGATGAAGCTTAATGGAGAAATATTTAAGTATAATACTCTGGATCATATCTGCGGAGTACATTATTTAGCTATGTTTTTAGCTCGTCAGCTTAAAACTAAAGGATTGCCTATAGACTTGGGTAGAGTTTCAGGTGCAGCAGCAGGACATGATATTGGTAAATATGGTTGTAAAGGCGAAGAGCTAAAACGAGTTCCTTATCTTCACTATTATTATACAGATCAATGGTTTAAAAAGCATAATATAAATTATATTAGAAATATTGCTATAAATCATTCTACTTGGGATTTAGAGCTTGAAAATCTCTCCTTAGAATCTTTAATACTAATTTATTGTGATTTTAGAGTTAAAAATGTATTTACTGGCAATGGCTATACTATGAATATTTTTTCTCTAGCCGATTCTTTTAAAGTAATTCTTGAAAAACTTGAAAACGTGGATGCTAAAAAGGAGTCTCGTTATAATAGAGTATATGGTAAATTAAAAGACTTTGAAGATTACTTAAAAAGTATAAATATAGAAGTTGATTTAAATTCTAAAGATGAGAAATTAGATCCTGTCCTCCCTCCAGTATACTCTTTGCTTCGCGGTAACGAAATAACTACTAGCATGAAAAATTTAGCAATAAATCATAATATAAATCTTATGTATTTGTTACGTGATGAATACTCTCTAAATGCAATATTAGAGCAGGGTAGAAGTGAAAAAAATTGGAAGAATCTTCGTCAATATATAAGAGTATTAGAAGAATACTCTACCTACTTTACTCAAAAGCAAAAGTTACAAACTCTAGAATTTCTCTATGATAACCTAGCTCATAGAGAAGATGATATTCGCCGCCACTGTGCTTATTTAATAGGAAAATTAATAGCTATTTATGATGAAGATTATAGTAAAGAACTACCTAAGAATGTATCCATCGAAAAACCTAATCTAAACAGCTATAACCTATTTGAAGAGTATCTTTCATTAATGCTCTATCCTAGCGGTAAATTAGTCAATGCTCATAGAAATTGGATAGGTTATAATACTAAAATCATGGTGGACTCGGTTTTTCTAAATTGTAGAAAACTTATTATGAATATATATAGACATATTCTTTTAAAACATTATACTTCTCTAAATATAATCTCCTTTGAAACTCAACTATATTTGCTTGATACCGCAAAGTATATATCTTTTGGGTCCTATGATGAAACTTTAGATCTACTTGTAGAATTTATTATTGATGAAGTTAAAAAGCGAAGTTTAGTTATAAAATTAGCAGCTCTTGATAGTTTAGCAGATGTGATTCCTAAAATTCCATCTAATCACTCTATAAGAGACTTTATAATCCAAAACTTGAAACTAATTAAAACTAAAAGTAAAAATCCATCCGAAAACTACTTATACTTTAGAATTTTTACCCTCCTTAATATGAATGAACACATAATACTTTTTAAAACTTATTGCCAAGAAGACTATACTAAGGTTCCTGAGATCTTCCTTAGTAACTTAAAAACGGCTACTAACTGGGTAGTAAAAAAACATCAAATAGATATACTTCTTAATTATACTCTAGATGTAGCTTCTACTACTGGACTCCATACATGTATTCACTTTTGTAATATGCTAAAGGTAAGTGCTATAGAAACCGTTAGAAATAATGCTGGATACTCTATTCTTAAAATAATGCCTAATTTAAATGATTCAGAGAGAAATGAAGTAGCCATAGAACTTCTACGTGGACTAGAAATCGAAGGTCAAAAATTTACAGAATATATATCGCCCTTCTTAGGTCAGGTAATTTTATGGTTGCCACCTAATGAGCTAGATGAAATCATAGCTGATTTAAAGGATAAAATTAAAACTTCTAATGAAGATGTTAAGATATTAATTCTTAAAGCCATCGGGATTACCTTATCTAACTATGGTATATATAAATCCAGATTTGAGGAAGATGAAAAGATTTATGATGAAAGATTAAAATCAATGCTATCCATTATTTTAAATGGTATAGGCGACTATAAAGCTAAGGTTAAACAGGCAGCCATAATCACTCTTGGCAAGGATATCTTTGGAAGTTCAAATCTATCCTTAGATGATAAACTTCATGTTTTCAAATTGACAGCTAAAAAAATTCTTACACTTGTAGGTAAAGATGATGATAGATTACTTTTATTAACCAATGCAGCAGCCCTAAATCACATATATAGATTTATATCAGATTATACCTTTTTTAAAGGAGAGATTTCCATAGATATGCCTAAGAAAATAGCCTTTTTCCCTGGTACCTTTGATCCATTCTCTCTAGGACATAAAAATATTTCTAAAGCAATTCGTGATTTAGGTTATGAAGTATACTTAGCGGTGGATGAATTTTCTTGGTCTAAAAAAACTTTACCTAATCTTTTAAGAAAAATATTAATTAATTTATCAATTTGTGATGAATTTAACATATATATATATCCTGAAACAATGCAAGTAAACATAGCTAATCCTAAAGATTTAGGAAAACTTAAAGAATCATTTTATGGCTCTGAAGTTTACTTTGTTTCTGGTAGTGATGTGCTTTTAAACGCCTCTTGCTATCGTAAAGCTATAGAAGAAGATTCTATTCATACCTTTAATCATATAATCTTTGAAAGAGGTAATTCCAAAAAACTTCTAGCTGCTAAATCTCTTATAAAAGGTACCATAGAAGTACTAAAGTTGCCTGCTAAATACTCTATGATAAGCTCTAGTCAAATTAGAAACTATATAGATAAAAATAGAGATGTATCAACTTTAGTAGATCCTCTAGTATCTCAATATATTCACGAGAATGGTTTTTATCAACGCGAACCACTAGATAAGCTATCTCTAAATGAAAGCCACTTAGACTTTGAATTTATTGATGAAGTTACTGATACTATAGTTTCCGAGCTTCTATCTCATCTAAACTCTGTCAATGAAGTAAAATCCATTTTATCTCAATTTAAGGATAAAGAAGCTCCTAAATTGGTGGTAATTAAAAACTCTAAAAGCGATGAAATTTTAGCTATTTCTTCAATGCATTGGGTACGTTCTAATAACCTTTATTCCGAAGTGAAAGATGAAAAAGTTTCTAGATGCCTTCGTTCCTTATCTGCTGGAAGAATGATATTTATAGATGGTATCTATGTTACAAACCGAGAAAAAAATAAATTTCTTGAGCAAATTATTTTAACTGAGGTCTTATCCTATGCTATTTCTAAGGATTATGAGTATGCAGTATTCAATCCATGCCATAGTTCTCTAACTAGCCCAACCCTTGTAGAAATAATGTTAGCTCAAGGTTTTATAGATATTGGCTCGGAAAATAGTCAATTCCCTATATTAGCAGTTAATATGACTAGCCCTTGCATTTTAAATCTAGATATTGAAAATATTTTAAAAGAACCTTTTAGAAGTAACCATAAGGTTAAGAATATAATTAATACTAGAAGAAAACTATTACAAAGTGCTCTTTCAAAATTATATCCTAATGAACTACTGTTATGTTTTAATAGTGAAGTACTTCATCAAAAAATGATAAAAAACCTTTGTCATGAGAACCATGTTTCTACTCATATAAAGACTCCTAAGGAATATGGTGAAGCTATGTGTGTTCCCTATGGTGATATTTTAGATAGATATGTAGTTCCTAATACTGTTACTAAATCTCTTCATACAGAAAAATATTATTACGGTGATACAAAGAACTTTTTTATAGGCGAATCACCCTATTATCTACCTTTGGATAATCAGTTAAAAATGATAAAGTCCTTTAATCGTCCAATTTTCTTAGTGGATAATATTCTTCATAAGGGTTACAGAATGAGAGCTTTAGATCCTATACTAGTTAAACAAGGGATTGATGTAAAGAAAATTCTCTGCGGAGTTCTATCTGGTCGTGGAAAAGATTTAATGGATATTCAAAATAGGCAAGTATCTAGTGTATACTTCATACCTAGACTTAAGATTTGGTTTAATGAAAATTCTTTATACCCATTTTTAGGCGGGGATGCCATATGGAGAGGTGACTTTCCTAAAAGGAACTTAATTCCATCAATTAATAGTATATTGCCATATACTTATCCTATATTTGTTAAAAACACTTCTCATGAAAATATTTATAATTTGTCTAAGGTTTGTCTTGAAAACTCCATAGAAATTTTAAAAATACTTGAAAGAGAATATCATAGCCTATATGGAAGAAATCTAACTCTTTCCTCTCTAGGTGAAGTTATAACAACTCCTCGTAGTCCTGATATTGGAAAAGGAATTAAGTATGATTTGTCTTCTACTCCATCAGCTCTAGTAGAAAAGGATTTAGAACTACTTACTAGGCTAGAAAATATGTTATAGAGAAGGAGTAATATATGTTTTACTATATATTTAATAACAATTTAATTATAAGCAATAAGGCTGTAGATAGATACGACTTTACTTCTATAGATGAAGAATTATGCAAAAATTATACTGGTAAAATCTTTGCTTTAACTTCTATGGACTGCAAAATCTCTAGAAGATCTTTTATAGTATCTAATGAAAATCTTTTATTTCTAGAAAAAGAAGATTTAAACATGCTTAAATCCTTAAATGAAATCAATAAAATAGTTCCTAGCTGGCTAAAAACTGCTATCAAAGAAAAAAGAGTTATTTCCTTAAATACTAATTATCCAAACTTTCTAGATGTCATAACCTACTCTCAACCCCAAAAGTGGAAAGTCAATGTAGTGGGTTTAGGAGATGTAGGTGCTACTCTTTTAACTGGACTTAGACTTTTGGGTCATCATGTAATATCTGACTTGGGTATTTATGATAAAGATTCTAAAAAAGTTGATCGACTTAACTTTGAACTATCTCAAATTCTCTCTTATGATGGCAAAGAAAATAATATATCAATAGTTCCTTTAAAAGAAGAAGACTTATTTAATTGTGATATGTTTGTATTTTGTGTATCTGTTGGTATACCGCCTATAGGTAAAGAAGAAGAGGATGTAAGACTTGTACAGTTCACTGGAAATAGAAAGGTTCTTAAAATCTATGGACAAATGGCAAGAAAATCAAACTTCAAAGGAATATTTGCAGTAGTATCAGATCCTGTGGACTTATTATGTAAATCTCTTTTTGAAGATAGTAATAAAAATGAAAATGGCATCCTAGACTTTCAAGGCCTTGCTCCCGAGCAAATTAGGGGATATGGATTAGGTGTTATGAATGGTAGAGCAGTTTATTATAGTAATCTTAGGGAAGATACTAAGGATTATTTAAAAGAAGGCAGAGCCTTTGGTCCTCACGGTGAAGGCTTAATCATTGCCAATAGTATCGAAAACTTCGATGAGGATGCATCAGATTTCCTTACAGAAAAAACGAAAACTGCAAATTTAGAGGTCCGTGCCACTGGATTTAAGCCTTATATAGCTCCAGCACTATCCTCTGGTGCTCTTAGCATTATTGATACTATTAAAAGCAACTATCACTACTCTTCAAATTTCATTGGTGGGACTTATATGGGTTGTAAAAACAGATTTTTTAACGGTTGTACAGAGAATGAAGTATTAAATATGCCAAAAAAGTTAATGACTAAGTTAGAAAATACCTATGATCTTTTAAATGAGCTGTATAATAAAAAATAAGAAGAATAAACTATTATATAGATAATATTTTATTTAAATAATAAGTTGCATTTAGAATACTTTGTTGGGAGGGATATTTATAGAAACTCTATATGTAGTATTACCAAATAAAAATATATCCTCTATATTAAATAATATGGTATACTCTTCAATTAAGAATATACGTCATATATTAATAGATGATATAAATAATCTACCTGATTTAACCTGCAGAAAATTACTTTTTGTAGCACAGGTAGGAGATGTTGGTTATGATATCCCTCTGATTAATCTTCTAGCTAAACTTCTCGAGAAAGATAAGGACTCTTTAGTTGGGTCTACCGGAGCTCTTCTTATACACAGTGTCGATGACCATGGTACAAAACGCTTTGCTCAAGATATTGT
Source organism: Clostridium sp. UBA1056 (assembly GCA_002316385.1). Taxonomy (GTDB): domain Bacteria; phylum Bacillota; class Clostridia; order Clostridiales; family Clostridiaceae; genus Clostridium_J. Next base: position 17,894 of record DCDL01000012.1, on the reverse strand, counting down.
ATATATTGCTAATAATATGGGTTGTTCCTTTATAGGTCACCCATTAGTTGAAGCCACTGGTTCTTTAAAAAATTTCTCTACTTGGCAAAAAACTATAAAAATTCCTTTAGAAGATATTTGTTATAAACTCAGTAAAAAATTAGTTGCAAGACTTATGATAGATAAACCCAAAGATCTCAAAAGTGGTAAAATTTCAGTACTTTATTCTAGTCCTCATAAAACATCTAATACCTTAGATCTATGGCACCTTGTCTCTAAACATATTACTTCCTTTGAAATTAATGAAATACAAATTGAAAGAGGAGAGGTTCTGGATTGTATTGGATGTCCCTATAAGCTTTGCCTTCACTATGGAAAGAAAAAAGGCTGTTTCTATGGTGGCGTTATGACCGAGAATGTTCTTCCTGCTATAGAAGAAAGTGATGCCATAGTTTTGCTCTGTCCTAACTATAATGATGCCATAGCTGCTAACTTAACAGCTGTAATAAATCGTCTTACTGCATTATATAGGAGAAGTAATTTTTATAGTAAATCTATTTTTGCAGTAGTAGTATCAGGAAACTCAGGAAGTGATTCCATTGCTAAGCAATTAATAGGCGCTCTGAATATAAATAAGGGTTTTAGACTTCCACCTTACTTTTCTATTCGTGCCATAGCCAATGACCCTAAAACAATATTTCAGGTAGAAAATATAGATATAAAAAGTGAACTTTTTAGTAAAATAATTACAAATAATATAAAGGTGTAGAGACTAATCTCATACACCTTTATATTATTATTTTTATTTACTTACTAGCTAACTTAAATAAAGTGAAGTTATTTTTCAAGGTCATAGCTCCAATTTGTGATACCACCTAAATCACATACATTATTATACTCTAGATAGTCAAGCATCATTGCAGCTCTAGCACTTCTAGCTCCGCTATAACAATACACACATATCATTATATCCTTATCCTGTACTATATCTTCAACTTCATGAGAAATATCACTTACAGATATTAATATGGCATTTTTTATATGTCCTTCCTTGTAAGCATCCTCATCTCTTACATCTAATATTATTATATATTCATCACTATCTATTTTATTTTTTAATTCCTTAGCTGAAATTTTTCTCATATTTATCTTCTCCTTTTCTCTTATGTTTAATGTTTCTATATTTTATCTCCAATAAAAATAAATGAATTATTTAATAAAGTTCTTCTTAATACTTTAAAATATCTCTTAATAATTTGTCTTACTTCTAGATAATTGACTTTGCTTTATAGTATCTATGAATATATACACTCACTATACCTGCAATTGGAACTGCAACTATCATTCCAGCAGCTCCACCATATCCTCCACCAACAGTTAGAGCAATTAATGTCCAAACAGCTGGAAGTCCAACACTGTTACCTACTATCTTAGGTTGTATAATATTACCATCAACTTGTTGATATAGTATTAAAAGTACAAAACCCCATACTCCCAGTGTAATACTCGAAAACATGCCTAATATAAAGGCACTTATAGCTCCAATAGCAGGTCCTATATATGGAATTACATTACTTATTCCTGCTATTACTCCAACTAAAACTGCAAAGGGATGATGTATCATCAACATAAGTATAGATGAAACTATACCTACAATAACAGCATCTAGTAAAACCCCTCTTACAAAACCTCCTACTACTTCATCTAAGTCTATAATAAATTGTTTTAATATTTTACCTAATTTTCCTGGTATAAAAGCTCTCCCAAATCTTCTTATAGTTTTAAAAAGCATTTCTTTATCCTTTAAGAAATAAAATGTAAATATAACACTTAGAACAAAGTCTATTATGAAGGAACCAAATCCATAAATACTATTAGTAATTAAATTAACTATTTCTTGTCCAATGACTGCAAATACTGTTGTTATCTTATCAATATAGGTACTCACTTGTTGATAATCTATATCTAAAGTTGCAAAATAAGAGTTTAAATTATTTATCCCATCTCTAACTACACTTTCATACTGAGGGATATTATTTATCAATGCCTTTGCATTCTCTAAAAGAGGTGGAATTATAAAGTTAAATATCAATACTACTGACAGAATAATAAGTACAAATACTATAACAATACTTATAATTCTATATATCCAATCATATTTGTCATTATTCTTTGCATTAATACATTTCTTCATAAAAACTTCAATGTATCTTACCAAAGGAAATAGCAAATATGCAATTATAGCCCCTATTATTATAGGTCTTATTACCCTTAAAAATCCTAGTATTGAATTCTTAATTATAGTAATAAATGCGCCACCCCTACTTACTACTTCATAGCCAGCAAAAAGTGTAATTCCTACAATGACAGCAACAACCCCAATATTTATATATTTTCTATCTATATCTAGTTTTTTATCAATTCTAAACTTATCCCACATCTATTTTACTCCTTTATAAAGTTTCCTTTATATTAATAAATCTTAATAGTGTTATTAAATAAACTATGTATACTTGCATTATACCATGAGTAATATTAAATTAACAAAAAATATATATATTCTTAACTTTTAAATTCTACTCCAAATTTTACATTTGGTTAAGTAGAATTTACTCCTTTGAGTATATACGAAAAGGAGTTTCTTTTTCCTTAAATCTTTGATTTAGTTAATGTAAGTTAATCATTCAAATATAATGAGAAGGAGTTTCTTTTTTAAATAATTTTACATTTGGTTAAGTAGGATTTACTCCTTTGAATATATACGAAAAGGAGTTTCTTTTTTCATTAAATCTTTGCCTTAGTTAATATAAAATACTCGCTAAAATATTCTGAAATGAATTTTATCCATACATTTTTAATTAATGGAGTTAAGAATTAATATTTGTTTTAATTGTAAACAAAAGCTGACTAATAGTTAGCCAGCTTTTATACTTATATTAACTCAATTATTATATTTCAAAGTTACTAATTATTTTCCTCTTTACTCTTATCTAATAAGGATTTTCTATATATTAGTCCTCTTAGATCTTTCTTATTGAAAGGAAAAAGTGGATATAAATATCCCCTTCCCGTAAGCGTCTTATTAGATGCAATTATGGCGAAAATTAATATCAAACCTGCTACATATCCATATACATCAAATCCCCAAGTAGTAATAAGCAAAATTATTCTACAAAACTTTATTGCATATCCCATTTCTATACTCGGCTGTGTGAAACTACCTACAGCAATAAATGCCATATATAATATGGTATCTGGCACAAACCAACCTGATCTAATAGCAAAATCGCCTAATATTAATCCTCCAATTATACCAAGGGAAGTTCCCAGTGATGTCGGTGTATTTAAAGATGCCATCTTTAATCCATCTATGGCAAGCTCAAGTATAAGAAATTGCATAGCTAGAGGTACCGAGTTCATCTCCTGTACCGTTAGAAATCTCAAGTATGACGGAAGCATATCTTGATGTTGCATCATCAAAAGCCAAGTTGGTGTTGTAATTAAAGTTAAAATTAGTACCATATTTCTAATGAACCTTATATAAGCTCCAGTAATAGGTGGATAATAGAAGTCTTCTATTTCTTGTATAAAGTCCATAAATGAAGAAGGTAACATCATGATATTAGGGCTATTATCTACTATTACAACTATTCTTCCCTCCAAAATATGGGCAGCTGCTACATCTGGTCGCTCTGTATACTTAACCTTTGGAAAAGGATTATAGAACTTATACTGCACTAACCCTTCTAATAAACTTTCTTGATTCATAGTAATGCCTTCTAACTTTAAAGATGATATTCTCTCTCGTAACTCTTCCAACAAATATTTATCTTCCAAACCATCAATATATCCTAAAGCTATATCCGTCTTTGTTCGTTCTCCTACTGATAACATTTCAAAGGTCAACTTTGGATCTCTGATTCTTCTTCTAATTAGCGCAGTATTAAAAACTATGGTTTCTACAAAACCATCTCTCGAACCTCTAGTTACCTTTTCTGTCTCAGGTTCAGCAGTCTCTCTTGCTGGATAAGTTCTCAAGTCTAATATTATAGCTTCTTCATAGCCATCTATTAACATTACTGTAGGCCCAGATAAAATAGTAAAAATTAATTTATCCACATCCCCTTGTATATCCACCTCTACATAAGGTATAGTATGCTCACTAAAGGCTCTAGCTGTTCCGAAACCATCCATCTCTTCTTTAGTAACTTTAAAGAACCCTTCCATGATCTTTTCCATCACTTCGTCTTTTATAAAACCATCTACAAATATTATGGCTACTTTTCTTTTACCTATATATATAGACCTATGTATTATATCAAAACTCTTATCTACATTTAATTTACTTTTTATAAGTGCTAAATTTTCCTCGAGATTTCTTGATAAATTCATATAATCACTTCCTATCCATATTAAGCTTAACTTAGTATGTACTAAAAAGTATAATTTAATTCATCATCTAATTACTCTATTTCTAGAGCCACATATTTAGATACCTTATTTTCTAATAATCTAAAGGGCTATTTCAAAAATTGAAACAGCCCCTCTTTTTTATGATATGTTATCTTCATTTTCTAACCAAGCTCTCCATTGATCTTCAAAGTCATCAATAGGAACCTTTATTACACTAAAAATATCACTTTCATCATACTTTCTTATGATTTCATTTATAATTTCTTTACCATAGATTTCTTCTATATATCTGATTATAGTCCATGCCCATGTTTTATATAGGCTTTTATTTTCTTGAATCATCTTTAGTGATGGTATCATCTCTTCCTTCATAGCTTTTTTTATCTCTTTATTAATATTTTCTTCATCCCATAACTTAGATAGGTATATAGCTATTCCTTGTCCAAACCATGTGGATGAAGCCTCTGGATTTAAAGATAAAAATTCATTAAATATATGAACCACTTGACTATAAATAAGTTTTTGAAGCATTTCTCCTTCATAATCATAAGTAGACTCTTCCCCATAAGCAAAGGGTGACAATATTAACAAATCATTTTTTGAAGTAATAGTAACCTCACTTCTTTTAGATGCACTATTTCTCTTCAATTTCAAAACCGTTTCGCCTATATAATCATACTCTCTTCTATTCATAGCTAAAATAGCTCTTATAGAAAACTTTCTATCTTTTAGCTGAAAATACTTTTCTAATTCTTTATAAGAATAAAGTAGTCCTTCCATAACTTCTATTACAAATCTGCTATCATTTCCAACGTAGTAAACTGTAACATTTTCTTTACGTGCATATTTATAACTTTCTAACATCAATCTACTCCCCCTAAACTCTAGTGACATAACCCAATTTTTCTTATATATTCTATAAAAACTTCATTATTCCTTTTTATTTTCTATAAGATACTGTGAGTTGACTTCTTTGTATTATCCTTGCAAAGATTTATAGGTTTATTAATAGGGCTTTTAGTAGACTTTATAGGATATAGATTAGAAACAAAAGGACTTTCACAAAACAATTCACTAATATTTATAAAATATTAGCTTATTTTGCGAAAGCCCTTTAATTCATCTTAAAACCTTATATATTCTAATTTTATTCAAAGGCTATTTCTAGAATTTTATAGATATCATCTTTATATAAAGGTTTAAGAGTTCCTAGTGGTGCAAGGATTGCAGCATTATCTGCTATAAAATTTAAATCCTCTTTCTTAATTCCAACCTCTTTTAAAGTTATAGGGGCACCTATTTCCTTGTAGAAGTTTCTTAGTGACTCTATTCCTTTTAGAGCCTTTTCTTCATCATTACCCTCGTTTATATTAAATACATGGCTTGCAAATTTTGCAAACTTCTTAACATCTACCTTGTAAACATACTTCATCCATGCAGGCATCACTATAGCAAGACCTGAACCATGAGCAATATCATTAAGTACTGAAAGAGAGTGTTCTATGGAGTGAGATGCCCAATCTCCCTTTCTACCAACTCCATTTAATCCATTTAAAGCAAGAGTTGCTGAAAAAGCAAGCTCACTCCTTGATTTATAATTATTACTATCTTTTAATAATTCTCTAGTATGAGTAATTACAGTTCTAATAATTCCTTCTGAAAGTTCATCAAGCATATCTGTGCTTTCTGTTCCACCATAGTATGCTTCAAATACGTGACTTATAGCATCTATTGCTCCGTTAGCTGTTTGATTTGCTGGAAGAGATCTTTGAACTGAAGGATCTAATATAGATACTTTTGGATATAATAATGGAGAACCAAAGCTCCACTTTTTACCTTCTTCTTCATTGGTTACAACACCACCTGCATTCATTTCAGATCCTGTAGCTGAAAGGGTCAATACAGTGAATAGAGGTAATGCAGCTTCAACTTTTCCTTTACCCTCAAAGAATTCCCATACATCGCCTTCATAACAAGCTCCTGCAGCTATAGCTTTAGATGAGTCTATTACACTTCCTCCGCCTACAGCTAAAACTCCATCTACCTTATTCTCTTTAGCTAGTTTTATACCTTCTTGAACCTTTGATAACACTGGATTAGGCTTAACTCCTGATAACTCAATAAACTCTATGTTATGCTTCTTTAGTGACTGTACTACAGTATCATAAACTCCATTTTTCATTATGGAGCCCTTTCCATAAACTATTAATACTTTTTTAACTTCATATTTACTTAAATGATTCCCTATACTTTCTATAGTATTTTCTCCAAATACTAATTTAGTTGGATTATAAAGTGTAAAATTTAACATATTTATTCCTCCTCTAATATTACTATCATCTTTAAGATATACTTTATATTTCTATTAAACTTTAGTATATAACTTAAAAATCCTATTAATTTCTTTTTACTTTAATATATATTTTCCTACATTTTATCAACAAAGTAAATATAAATTACTTTATACCTCTATTGAATATGATCTATTTTTCATCAAAATTAAATTCTCTGTCTACATATTTAGCTAAAAGCTCAATAGATGCATTAGTATCATCCATGCTTATTAGAGCATTGGGGCCATGTACATATCTAGTTGCTACTGATATTCCTGTAGCTCTAACTCCAAAATTAGATTTATTAATAGCTCCTGCATCTGTACCACCACCATCAATAACATCTAATTGATATTTAATATTATTTTCCTTAGCACAATTAACCATTTCTTCAACTAAATATTCATTACATATAACTGAACCATCAGAAACCTTTATAGCTGTTCCTCCACCCACTTTATTGCTTCCTTCTGGGCAATTAGGGAAGTCATGAGCTATGGTTACATCTAAAGCTATTCCTAAATCTGGATTAATTCTGTTGGCTGCAACAGTAGCTCCTCTAAGTCCAACTTCTTCCTGAGTTGAAAATACAAAATATAAGTCATTATATGGATTATTGATTTTCTTTAAAGTTTCAATTAATATATAACATCCAATTCTGTCATCTATAGCTTTACCAGTTACATTGCTTTCTTTAAGTTCTACATAATCTCCCACATATGCTGCCACATCTCCAACCTTAAGATACTTTTCTGCCTCTTCCTTACTACTAGCTCCTATATCGATATATAATTTTTTAGTATCTGTAGTTAGTTCTTTTTCCTTAATTGTACTAGCTACTAGTCCAATTATTCCATTTCTAAATTTAACTCTATTCATAGCTGTCTCAATAACTGGAATACCACCTAAGGCTCTTACTCTAATATTTCCCTTATCCTCTATTTTTACAACTTGAAATCCTATTTCATCCATGTGAGCAGAAGCCATAATTTTTTTCTTATTTTTCCCTATTCCAGCTTTATAAACAATTAAATTTCCAAGGGCATCTACAGTAATTTCATCAGCTAAATCTTTAATTTCTTCTCTTACTACATTTCTTATTTCCTTTTCATATCCACTAACACCAAAAGCATTAATTAATTTTTCTAATAACATGATATTTTCCCCTCTCGTATGTAAATTTATTCTATATTTATAATATTATCACAATAACCTATCGGATTCCATATAAATTTCGTGTGCCGAAATTTTAAATTTCCATGAAGTTTCTATAATTTTAAATATTGATTTTACTATTAAATATTGTTATACTAAAAGTATAATTTATGGTGATGGAGTTCACCAAAACTGCAATTGCTAATGACTCCTACAGACAACGCTATGAGTGTGTCTGTAGGAGATTTTTTATGTTCAAATTGCTGATACATGTTGCGCTAGTTGAAACTAATAGGGATGACATTAGCGATACTGCATATTTTACTGATAATTTGAATGATAAATCTCATTAATACCTCATATAGAACAACTATTTAAAATACTAAATATTTAAATAGTTTTCTTTAAAAAATTTTAAAATGTTAAATAGTTAAAATGTTTTATATGTAACTAGATATTTATTCAGAATGTGTATGTATCAAAGGAAGGAAGTCTTTAATGAAAAACTTTATATTCAACTAGAGCAATAAATTAAAATTTAGTTTAAAAGGAGGGGCTGTCATGGCTACTAGCATAGCAATAATCATACTTCTTGCTATTATCTTCAACTTCATATTTGAAAAAATCAAACTTCCTGGACTTTTAGGAATGTTGATTTTAGGAATTATTATAGGTCCCTATGGACTTAATTTAATCAATGGAGATTTACTAAAAATAGCTCCAGATTTACGTAAAATAGCTCTTATTATTATTCTACTGAGGGCTGGTCTGGGAATAAAGAAATCTGATTTAAAGGAAATAGGAAGACCTGCAATAAAGATGAGTTGTATACCTGGCATATTAGAAGGCTTCACTATAGCCTTTATATCTACTAAACTATTAGGATTTACCTTTATACAGGGAGGAATTCTTGGCTTTATAATTGCTGCTGTGTCTCCTGCCGTAGTTGTACCTCAAATGATTAATCTAATTGATAATAAAATTGGTACTAATAAGAGTATTCCTACTTTAATATTAGCTGGTGCTTCCATTGATGATGTATTTGCAATCACTATATTAACTAGCTTTCTTGCCTTATATGCTGGTAAAAGCACTAATATAGCTTCTCAACTTTTACAAATACCTGTTTCTATAATATTAGGAATAGGTCTAGGATTAATATTAGGCTTTGCAATAATATATCTATTTAAAAAATATAGCATTAATGATATAAAAAGAATATTAATTGTTTTAGCTTTCTCTATACTTTTAACTACTATAGAAACTGTATTTAAAGATAAAGTATTAATTGCTAGCCTTTTAGGCGTTATGACCATTGGTTTTATCCTTACAGAAAAACTTCCTAAGGTAGCTACTCCTCTCTCTCATGGATTAAATAAACTATGGGTCTTCGCAGAAATCTTACTCTTTGTATTGGTTGGAGCTCAAGTAAATATCTCTGTAGCCTTTTCCTCAGGAGCAATAGGCATCATAATTATTTTTATAGGATTAATAGGTAGAAGCATTGGAGTAGTAATTTCACTAATAGGTACTAACTTAAATATAAAGGAAATACTTTTCTGTGTTATATCCTACACTCCTAAGGCAACAGTTCAAGCAGCTATGGGTGCATTACCTCTATCTCTTGGAGTTGCATCTGGTGATTTAATCCTAACTATATCTGTGTTATCTATCCTAGTTACAGCTCCATTAGGTGCCATTGGAATAAATGTTTCAAGTAAATCTTTATTAGAAGCTCAAAGCTAATGACAGTTTAATAATATTTAATATAGAATTACTAATTTTCAATTTACTTTATTTATTTGAGAATTAATAGTTCTATATTATTTTAATGTGAAATTTTTTTAATAAACTTATCCTTTACTGTTGACTTTTAATAAGTAAAGTAATACTATTAATGAGGAGAAAAATTTATATACCTCGGTAGGTGAGGTTACTACAAGGATACGGGTTGCTACCGTAAAAGAGTGGAAACATTCTTAACTGGTTAGCAGATTTTGCCGAACAAAGAAGGCTTAATCTAATGCAATTTCATTGCCTTGCAGAGCTAAAACTTGAACGAGTCATACTATTTTTAGTATTTGCCTGCGTTTTAGTTTACGGAGGTTTTTTTATTTAAGAAATTTTAGGAGGTGTAAGAAGCATGGACGATGGTAGTAGTAATATTAACAATGAAGATTTGATATATGTAATGTTTAACGCAACAATCAAATTCTATGTAACTTCTTACCCTCTTTATGATACAAGATAAAATAAATTATTATCATTTCTGTTTAAAAGTATAATTTATTATTAATCTAAATTCATAAATGGATAAAAATGTTGTATAGTTATTTATCAAGGCATTAAACATTAAGTTTAATGCCTTTTTATATCTTCATTGTTTTTTACCCGCTACAACCTAGGAATTATAATTTTTCAGTTTTGGTCAATACTATTTTGACTGATTATAATGCATTGAATTAATAGGAGGGGTAACAATGGAAAACACAATCAGACTAATAAATGAAAAGAGATTTGTTGATGCAAGAAAAACTCTTGAAAAAAAGAATGTAGTAGATATAGCAACTTTACTTGGAGAAATGGATAAAGAATCTGTAGTTAAAATCTTTAGAGTACTTCCTAAAGATATGGCAGCTGATGTATTCTCCTATCTAGACCACGAGGATAGACTATTTATAATTAACTCTATTACCGATATTGAAATTTCAAATATTATAAATGACTTGTTTATTGATGATACTGTAGACTTTTTAGAGGAACTACCTGCTAATGTGGTAAAAAAAGTTTTAAGAAATACCGATGAAAATACTCGTAAAATAATAAATCAATTTCTAAAGTATCCTGAAAGCTCAGCTGGAAGTATAATGACTATAGAGTATGCTGATTTAAAAAAGCATATGACTGTAAATGAAGCAATTGCTCATATAAAGAAAACAGGTATAGACAAAGAAACAATTAATACTTGTTATATTCTAGGAAATAATAGGGAACTTCAAGGTATTATTTCTTTAAGAAAACTTATTTTAAGTGACGAAAATGTATTAATCGAAGATTTAATGAAAACCGAATTTATATATGTTAACACCTTAGATGACCAAGAAAATGTAGCACAACTCTTTAAAAAATACGACTTATTATCTATTCCCGTTACTGATAATGAAAAGAAGTTAGTTGGAATAATCACCATCGACGATATAGTGGATATAATTGATCAAGAAAATACAGAAGACTTCCAGAAGATGGCAGCTATGGAGCCTAACGAAGAAGAGTATTTAAAGACTAGCGTATGGAATCTCTCTAAACACAGAATACTTTGGCTTCTTGTATTAATGATTTCAGCAACTTTTACAGGAAATATTATAAGAAGATTTGAAGATGTTCTATCATCTGTAGTTATTCTAGCATCTTTTATTCCAATGCTTATGGATACAGGTGGTAATGCCGGTTCCCAATCCTCAACTCTTATCATAAGAGGTCTTGCTTTAGGTGACATAGAATTATCAGATGGCTTTAAAGTTATATCTAAAGAGCTTGGGGTTAGCATTATTACTGGTTCTATTCTTGCACTTGTGAATTTCATAAGAATATATTATTTTGAAAAAACTAGTTTTTTAATCTCTCTAACTGTATGTATTAGCTTATTCTGCACTGTAGTTGTTGCTAAAATAATAGGTGGTATACTTCCTATATTAGCTAAGAAATTAAAACTAGATCCAGCTATTATGGCTAGCCCACTAATCACAACCATAGTAGATGCCGTAGCTTTAACGGTATATTTTACGCTATCTGTAAATTTATTAAATTTATCAGTTTAAATTATCAATATATTAGAGGCAGTTTCAAAATCACTAAATCTTAGTTAATTTTGAGACTGCCTCTTTTCATGTTAATAAATCTACATATAAAAATAGAACTACAAGACTCTAAGTCTGTAGTTCTATAGAAAATATATTATCTTCTATTTCTTTCTGCTTTTCTTGCTCTTCTGCAATCAGCGCATCTAGTTGGCTCGTTTTCGAATCCTTTTTCAGCGTAGAAAGCTTGCTCTCCTTCTGTAAATATAAATTCTTTACCACAGTCTTTGCATAATATTGTTTTATCTGCCATTTCAATTCCTCCATTTTTAAAGATTTACATTCAATTAACCAATTCCCTAAAAACGGAGAAAGTTATAATAGATGTGAATCTTTTTATTTTATGGTTTCAGTTTATCACTTTAACAGTTAAATTTCAAGTATTTTTTGAATACTTATACGTTTTTTAAATAAACTATAAGTTTATGTAATTTTTGATATGACTTTTTTCTTATATAGTAAATTATTCTTTATATTTCAATGCTTTGTTGTAATTTTATAAAATAAAATAAAGCTATAAAAATCACTTTTTATAGCTTCTATTGAAATATTAAATATTACTATCTTCTATTTCTATCTGCTTTTCTTGCTTTTCTGCAATCAGCACATCTTACTGGATCATTTTCGAATCCTTTTTCAGCGTAGAAAGCTTGCTCTCCCTCTGTGAATATGAATTCGTTTCCGCAATCTTTGCATGTTAATGTTCTATCTGCCATTTTTCATTCCTCCATTTTTAAAGATTTACTTTTAACTAACTGATTCTCTAAAACTGGAGAAAAGTGTTATTAATCTTAAATCTTTATTTCTTTTATTTTGTATTTACTACTCTTTCAGTATATCATGATAATAATGATAATACAACATATATTTAATTTATTTTCTTGCTTTTTCTAATTTAACCTTCTTCCCTTTAATAACTATTTCTTTATATTTTTTTAAAAGTACATTGCCTTTATTATTAAGTATATCTACATAAGAAATATTATCTTGTATATCAATTATACCTATATCTTCTCCACTTAATTCTGGAAGATTACTTAATGCTCCTAATATATCAATATTTCTTAATTTTTTCTTCTTACCAGCACTAATATATACTTTTATAATATCTTTATGGATTACCTTTTTTCTATTTGCTTTTTCTTCTTTTAGATGCTTTTGACTCTCTTTAAATAGAATTCTCCCTTCTTTAATCTGTAAATCACTCGGAAACTCTCCCTTTTCAATATTATAGCCTAAGTATTCTTCTATAGAAGCTAAAAACTTCTTTTCATAGTTAGAAACAAAACTAATAGCACTTCCTTCACGTCCGGCTCTTCCTGTTCTACCTATTCTATGAACATAGCTCTCTCTTTCCATTGGCACTTCATAATTAAATACGTGAGTTATATTATCTACATGAATACCTCTAGCTGCAATATCTGTAGCAACCAATACTTTAAATTCTCTATCTTTAAACCTCTCCATGGTTTCAATTCTCACCTTTTGTTCCATATCCCCATGTAATTGCTCTACTAAAACACCTTCATCTTTTAAGTTTTCATATACTCTTTTGACCTTATCCCTAGTATTACAAAACACTATAGCTGCTTCAGGCATAAATGCATATAGATTTTTCCATAATGCTTTAAACTTATCTTTATCTTCAATATTTAGATATGTTTCCTTTATCTTTTCTCGATTAAATATCTTTGATTCTATTTCTAAAAGCTTAGGTTTTGTCATGTAATTAGTACATAGTGCTTCTATACTTTCTGGTATTGTTGCAGAAAATAAGGCAGTTGTTCTCTTTTTAGGTAACCTATCTAATATGTCACTTACCTGATCTATGAATCCCATATTTAGCATCTTATCTGCCTCATCAATAATTATATAGCTTAAATCTTCAAAGTTTAGGTTACCCCTATTCATATGATCGCTTATTCTTCCTGGAGTTCCTATTACTACATGTACCCTTTGTTTAAGTTCTCTCACTTGCTCATTAAAAGGTTGTTTTCCAAAAATAGCAGCACATCTAACTTTTTTTAATCTTCCTATATTAGATAAATCCTCTTTAACCTGTAATGCAAGTTCTCTAGTTGGAACTAACACTAAAGCAGTTATTTTAGACTCTTCCACTTCAACTGCATCACATATAGGAATACCGAAACTAGCAGTTTTTCCACTACCTGTTTGGGACTTTACTATGACATCTTTACCATTTAAAAGGTTTGGTATAGTTTCTTCTTGAACTTCTGAAGGATTTTCGAACCCAAGATTATCTAGTGCTCTCAATATATTTTCATTTAAATCATATTTACTAAATCCACTTTTCATAATTTTCTCCTCAATATCTAGTATGCATATATATTATTTTAATACACAAGCTTAAATTTTATATATTATATATTTAAGTTTATTTATATATTTCCTCTTACCTTAAGATTTTTATACATTAACACCTTTAATATTATTTATTAAATAAATACTTCAAAAATAAAAGCTATAAGAATTACTTCTTATAGCTCCATTGAAATATTAAATATTAATTATCTTCTATTTCTTTCTGCTTTTCTTGCTCTTCTGCAATCAGCACATCTAGTTGGCTCGTTTTCGAATCCTTTTTCAACGTAGAAAGCTTGCTCTCCCTCTGTGAATATGAATTCGCTTCCGCAATCTCTGCATGTTAATGTTTTATCTGCCATTTTAAAATTCCTCCATTTTAAAGATTCACCTATTACTAACAAATCCTCGAATTGGAGAAAATTATTGTATATGTTAAATCTTTATTTTTATTTTATTTGTGTTTAACCACATATTTACTATAACATATAAACACTAGGTAATGCAAGCTTTTATTATATTTTTTATAGAATATATTTCTAAAAATATATTTAAGTTTTAAAATCAATTGATTTTAAGGATTACATCTTTTAACTTACACTGTAACTAGGCCTTTATTACTTATTTTAAATACTATTTGACCCTCTTTACCATCCACTAAAATATTGCATCCATTATAAACTTCTCCTGCTATAATCTTCTTAGCAATCATAGTTTCTAATACATTCCCTATATATCTCTTAAGTGGTCTTGCACCATACACTGGATCATATCCTTCTGTTGCTAGAATTTCCTTAGCTTCATCAGTAATCTCTAACCCTATATTTTTCTCACTTAATCTTCTTCTAACCTCATTAACAAATATATCGATAATTTTCTTGATACCTTCAATATCCAGTAGTTTGAACATTATAATATCATCTACACGGTTTAAAAATTCTGGCTTAAATCTATACTTCATTTCATTCATTACTAAATTTTTAGTTTCTTCAGTGATTATACCATTATCTTCTAGCAGATAATTACTACCTATATTAGAGGTCATTATTATAATAGTGTTTTTAAAGTCTACAGTTTTACCTTTATTATCAGTAAGTCTTCCGTCATCCAATATCTGTAGGAACACATTAAATACATCTTCATGAGCTTTTTCTATCTCATCAAATAAGACTACTGAATATGGATTTCTTCTTACAGCTTCTGTTAATTGTCCACCTTCCTCATAACCTATGTATCCTGGAGGCGCTCCTATAAGTCTTGATACTGCATACTTTTCCATATACTCTGACATATCAATTCTTATAATATTTTCTTCACTGTCAAATAGATTTCTTGCTAAAGTTTTAGCTAATTCTGTTTTACCTACTCCTGTAGGACCTAAGAAAATAAATGATCCTATTGGTTTATTTTCATCCTTCATACCAGCTCTAGCTCTAATTACTGCATTAGCAACAGCTGTTACTGCTTCATCTTGACCTATTACTCTCTTATGGAGCTCTTCATCTAACCTTAAAAGCTTTTCTCTCTCACTCTCAACTAATCTTGTCACTGGGATTCCAGTCCACTTAGATACTATTTGAGAAATCTCTTCTTCTGTAACCTCTTCTTTTAAAAGTGCTGACTCATAATTTTTATGCATATTTTCTTCTTTTTCTTTTATCTCTTCTTCTAGTCGCGGAATAACTCCATATTTTAATTCTGCAGCACTATTTAAATCATATTCTCTTTCATATTTTTCAACCTTACCTCTAGCTTCATCTAATTGCTCCTTTAAAGTTCTAACTTCAAGAATTTTACCTTTCTCTTGCTCATATTTAGCAGTCATCTCATCATTTTTCTCTTTTAATTCTGCTAATTCCTTTTGTAATTGTTCAAGTCTTTTTTTAGATGCTTCATCACTTTCTTTAAGCAATGCTTCTCTTTCAGTTTCTAAAGTAAATAGTTTTCTTCTAACCATATCTAGCTCTGTAGGAAGTGAATCTATTTCACTTCTTATCATAGCACCAGCTTCATCAATTAAATCTATAGCTTTGTCTGGTAAGAATCTATCTTGAATATATCTATAAGATAATTTTGCAGCTGCTACAATGGCAGAATCATGAATTCTAACTCCATGATGTATTTCAAACCTTTCTTTAAGACCTCTTAATATAGAAATTGTATCTTGCACTGTAGGCTCATCTGCAATAACTGGTTGGAATCTTCTTTCTAAAGCCTTATCCTTCTCTATATACTGTCTATATTCATCAAAGGTAGTAGCTCCAATACAATGTAACTCTCCCCTAGCTAACATAGGTTTTATAAGATTTCCTGCATCCATAGCTCCATCAGTTTTTCCAGCCCCTACAATAGTATGAATCTCATCTATAAATAATATTATCTTACCATCAGAGCTCTTTACCTCTTTGAGTACAGCCTTAAGCCTTTCTTCAAATTCACCTCTATACTTAGCTCCAGCAATTAGAGCTCCCATGTCTAATGAGAAGATTATTCTATCTTTTAATCCTTCCGGTACATCTCCTCGTACAATTCTTTCTGCTAGCCCTTCAACTATAGCAGTTTTACCTACTCCAGGCTCTCCAATGAGCACTGGATTATTCTTAGTTCTTCTAGATAAAATCCTAATTACACGTCTTATTTCTTCGTCTCTTCCTATTACAGGGTCTAACTTATGTTCTTTAGCAAGATCAATTAGGTTAGTCCCATATTTAACAAGGGCATCATAGGTTCCTTCTGGGTCATTAGTATTTACTCTTTGATTTCCTCTGACTTGAGATAAAACCTCCATAAACTTTTCTTTATCTATATTGCATTCTTTAAGAATTTTACCAACTATCCCCTTAGAATCTATATCCATAATAGCTAGCATCATATGTTCTACACTTATATATGAATCATGAAATTTTTCTGATATATCTTGTGCCTTAACTAAAACTTCATTAATTCTTCTAGTTGCAGTTACACCTGATGAACGTGCACCTTCCCCTAATACTTTAGGCATTTTCTCTAATTCTAAATTTACTTTTCTTTTTATTCCATCAACATCTACTTCCATTTTTTCAAAGACATTGGGTATTAAACCATCTCTTTGATTTAACAGTGCAGAAAATAGATGAATGATATCTACTTGTTGATGATTATTTCTTACTGCTTCATCATATGCATCATTTAAACTTTGCTGAACTCTTATAGTTAATCTTTCTGTTTCCATAACATTACCAGCTACTCAATTTTTATATTTTATTTAAGACATCTGAAAATAAATAACAAGTCAAA
>DCDL01000012.1:0-538 GCA_002316385.1 Clostridium sp. UBA1056 | reverse complement strand
ACTTATTTATTTTTTGAAGATGTCTAAGTAGCATTCTCCTTTCATAAAATTTCAATTTAAATATTTTCTACTATTTTTCTAAATAACTTTAAAAATTCTTTTCTTTCATCGTTTGTATCTAAAGCACTTAAAATGTATCCATATAATTTTTTTTCAAATGCTAGATGTTCATTTTTCACCGCATTACCTTCCTCTGTAAGCTGCAATCCGTAGGATCTTCTATCTCTCTTACTAATAGTTCTATTTACATAGTTAAGTCTTTCTAATCTATCTATAGCACTGGTTAGAGTACTTTTAGGTATATCTAACATAGTGCAAATTTCCTTTAAAATCACATCTTCCCTTTCATAGACAATTCTTATAATACTAATCTCCATAGTTGTAAGTTTTTCTATTCTAGGAAACTCTTCCATAGTTTTATATTGGTTAGAATAAGATATGAATATCCTCCACAAATTTCCGAACTCTTTAATTAGCTCATCCTTATCATCCATTACACCTACTCCTTTAAAACCTTTTTAGACATCTGAAAATAAAT
>DCDL01000005.1 GCA_002316385.1 Clostridium sp. UBA1056 | reverse complement strand
TTTAATTTTCAAAGACCATTTGGTTTTCATTATCATCGATTACTTCCGACGACTCTTACTACTCTACTAGATAATTTCTTATCTGTCAATAACTCTTTTAAGAAGTTTTTTCTTAAGTTTTTGTTGTTTGTTGCCGCATCACTTAGCGACATGGATTATCTTATCATGATTTTTTCTTACAAAAACCATATAATATAATCTCT
Organism: Clostridium sp. UBA1056; assembly: GCA_002316385.1. Taxonomy (GTDB): domain Bacteria; phylum Bacillota; class Clostridia; order Clostridiales; family Clostridiaceae; genus Clostridium_J. The sequence continues at coordinate 6,561 of DCDL01000005.1, read as the reverse complement.
ATATGAAATTATACTTATATATCTTTTATTTTCACTAAAATACTATGTTTTTCTAATATTGATACACTGGGACAAGTATCCTTTAATTTAATCTAATTATTTAATTTTCTATTGTATTTAACTCATTGTGCTAGTTAAAAGTGCTAACAATACATCTATTACTTCTTCATTTTTTAATATCTTTAATACCATTATTTAAATAATAATATTCTTCACCCTGCATGAATAAAGCGACTATTTAAAAAGCTATATATAGAACTATTTAACTTTTTAAATAGTTCTATATATAAATATTTATATATTTTTATAGTTAAAATTTCCGTACAGTTGGTAGTATCTCAAGTGATTTTCTGTATGGAAACTAATTTAGTTTCACTCATAAATTCCGAAGTTGCATAAAAGTCACTAGCTATTAAAAGTGAAAATACAAGTTTAACATAGATATAAATATTAATAGAGCTTTCTGCATCCTTCTTATCCATATTCCCTTTTAAAAACTCAATTATCCTTTTAAACTTTTTAATGTTAAATTTATATTCTTTTTTATATAAATCTATATTATTATTTAAAAAAATTTCAATACATGCCTCAGCTTCATCTCCAGTATCCTCTGAAAATCTATCCAGAAACTTTTCAAAGCCATTTAAACCACCATGATGGCGTGAAATTACATAAGCATTTAAAAACTCCTCCTATGTTTAAAGGAGGGCTTCCACTCCTTTTTAAAAGAAAACAATATTCTTATTTTTAATTCTGTAAATATCCTTAGATTTTATATCCTCTACATCCATGTTGCTGTAGATAAAACTTTTCATTTCATAGAGATTAGTATCTTTATTTAATGCAAAAGGTAAGCTCTCTAAGTACTTAAATACTTCTTCTGTCTCTTCCTCACTGTCCCACTCTAGTTTAGGTAATGATAATACCACTTCTTCTTTAAAGCAAAGAGAATTAATTTTTTCTACTTTATCTGTTTTAGTGCAATCTTTATGTAATTCAACATCAGAAATATTTGCATAATGATCATTCTTACCTAGATATGGCTGATATGTTGTCCTATTATTTAAAATATAATCTGCAACTTTTTCTGCTTCCTCGTTATCAATAATAATATAAATATTCCAGGATGGATTTTCAAGCCATTGTTCTTTTACAATAAGGTTTCCACCCATTTCCTTTGAAGCATATCCTACAGAATTATTAAATACTTGAACCTTTTTATTTATCACTGCACCTTCACAAGTCGGCTCTATAGCAACCTTTAAGCACGCCAGTCTTTCATAAAATTCTGGATATTCATTTTTTATTTCCTTATGGTTATGTTTTTTAAAATCAAATTGATTATATCCACTATATCCAACGATAGCTCCAAGTAACCCAAGTAAAGCAACCTTATGAATGTTTCCATATGTGAAATATAAATAAGTATTTACCTCAGGTTTCTTAAAAAATGCTGTCCTTCCCCATAATCTAAACTTTAAAATCTGCATATTCTACACCTCTTTCTGTGTGAATATATTATATTCCTTAGCCCCTTCGATTTCTGATTTAATTATTGTAGTATATGGATTATAATAAATCTCTACATTTTTAACTCTATCTTTAAGAGAATTAATTAAATCTGAGCATCTAATTTCAATTGTATTTTTGTCTTCACCTTTAGTGAATTCAATATATTCAGACAGATTAGGAAGATATAAATCACTTTCTGTTTCAACAAATAAAGCAAATTCATTTTCACATCCAACTTTTGCATTAGTAGCAAAAGATGTAGCTGAAACTAATGCTCCTTCTTTAAACCGCTTATAATCCTCTTCTGTATAACCATCAGTAACCTCTAATTCAACAAATTCCTTGTAAGCTAGTGGATTTATAGTAAATGGATAAAAATAATGGGCCTCATTACTAACTATCTTGGTTCCTAAAGTAGAGTTTTTAGCTTCCTCTGAATCTGGTTTTGCATTATCCTTTGAGCCATCTCTAAATGGTGATAGTATCTGCTGTTCTTCTGGATTTGTATCCTCATATTTGTTAAATCCTTGACCTATCTGAACAGCTCCAGTAATTGAAATGTTATTTCCTTCTTCTGCAAAGGTAGCTCCGAAATTCTTTACATCCACTGCTTTAAATAAATTAGTTAAAACCTCTGAAGTATTCTTACACTCCTTTAAATTCTTAATTTCAAATAAATATTCATATCTTTCTTTTAAAGATCTAGGAACAACGGTAATATCCCCTTTTTTCCCTTCAGAAATCTTCATAGATTTTATGTATAAAACTTTATGACCTTGATTTTCCCACATCTTTTTCATTGGATATTTTAATGCCTTATCACTTCCAAAGGTACTTCCATCAGAAGTTGTCTTTGGATATCCTGTAAAATCAGCATTCCAATTTGCCATCTTTGAAGAAATTCCAATAATTCCATAAACCCTCTTATGCATTTTGTTTCTCCCCCCTAAATTCTTTCTCATACACTAAATTGCTACGTAGATATCCTGCTAAGATCATATCTTGATTTATTTTTCCTTCTGGTTCATAGGAAACAATCATTCCATAAAGATTACTAGTTCTTTTTGAATATTGCTCTAATTTATAATTGTATTTTGAGTAGATGATTCTAAGTTTATCTTTAATAATCTTGTTATTTTTAGCATTTAGAATAGGATTTAATAAGGATTGAGGTTTACGTTTTGCCTTACTTAAAGATAAAAGGTAATTAACTAATTGACCCACTGCAAAATAATATTCATTATCGCTGTCAAAACTCTCATATTTTTCACTATTATCTAAATTAATTTTATTTCTCAACTTATTTCGCATTTCATAAACTATTTCTGCCATATCTATCCCCCCATTAAAATAACTTTCAAATGACCATCTTAAGTTAAACTGATCCTTTGCCTTTTTAAAATTTTCTCTTTCAATTGAACCTTTAACTAAATTCAAGGAAACTTTGCTTAGTAATTTATCAATTCCATTTTTATTACCTTTATATAGCCAATTAAATATACCATCTCTAGATATAAGTAAATTATTTTTCAGTACATCATTATTAGTTGGAATATCACCAGCATCAGTAAAGTAGTTATTAATTAAATACTTTGAGAAGAACACTTTATCCAGTACTTCCTGCATCTTCTTTCTATCTCCACATGTGCCATATAACTCAGAGGACTTATCATCTAACTCATCCCCTAAAACATTTTTAAAATTAAATTTTTTAGGTAAATTAGGTTTATAGTTAGTTACCACATCATAACTTAGGATTTCAACCTCTTTACCCTTCTTAATTCTTATAAATACTCCTTCAAAGTCCGTATCCGGCATATCTCCACTTTTTAATGCTATTACTCCATTTTCATTTAAATAGATATTTACCTTACCTAAAGTGACTTCATTCAATAAGTAGTCAAAGAACTTTTTCTGAAGCATTACTTCTTCACTATTAATTAAATAAGGGACTTTAACCTTCCTAGTCTTATTCTCTAGATAAGGCTTCTTTGAATTCATCCCCATGTTATCATTAGGCAATCCAAATATCTCACCATCAATCTTTATATTGAAATCATTGCTGTTATATATATTGGGAACAAAATATCTTTTCCCTTCTCTAATATAGTCATCTTCACCATACTCAAAGAAAACTTTCAAATAATCTTTTCCTGTATATTTATTACCAAGCTCAAATATATTTTCTTTTATCCATGTCTTAATTTTTTCAACTAATACTTTATCAACTTCACCAATTTTAGCTTCTAGGCTTTTATAAACTTCATGAGCATTCGCCTTTGATTTAGAATATTTAACATAAGGATTTAATAAAATATCATAATATCCATCTATAATTTCATTTGTAAGCTTACCATTAGAGAAGCTTTCTTTTTTTACAAAAAAGCTTAAATAGTTATTGCTATGAATTATCTTTTTTCCATCGATAGGCTTATTCATATCAACAAGCTTACTATTATAATCATAAGTACATAATTTACTAAAATAATTGCTACTCTTATCAACAGTTCTAGTTTTTTTATCTAGCTTTATATTAACTGCTTCTTTTTTAATTTCGAAAGAATCATCCTTAGGTGTAACAATTATATATGTACCATCTGCTGGTACATAATTATCTAAAATTAATTTATCACCTTTTTCGTTTAGTTCACTTTTAAAGCTTTCTAGACATTCCTTAATCACTTTGACTCTCCTCCCTAAAGCCATCTAAAATTTACAAATCCTTGTCCTCTAGCATTCATTTCCCCAATGCCTGTCCCAATCGCCATATATGCTAACTCTTGAGCTCTCACATCATCGGAAATTACTATATTAATCTTATCTCCTAGAATACGCTTACCTTTATATGATGTAGCTATAGGTTTTTTATTTTTAATTTCAATAAATGTATATAAGTCAAAGTTTTCATCTAATTTTTCATTGCTGATAAAATTATATTTTTTTATAAGATTTTCCTTAATTCGTTTCTCGAACTCTTCAAAGCTTAAAGAGGTCTTCCAATAGCCATCATCATTCTTTAAAATTAAAGGAGTAATGCTATAAACTTTTTCTATATGTTTTCTAGGTATAATTCTAATATCAGTCACTAATCCCTTAATATAATCGGTACATTCATTAGCTAAAACATTATTAAGGTATTCTCCTAAAGCTTTATTTATAGTTCTAAGCTTTACTGCATAGATATTATCAGCTTTATATATTCCTGATTTATCTATAGGATAAAAAGAATTAAAACAATAATTTTTGAATATATTTTCATTATGTAACTTTAAAAATTCAGTGTTTTTTGCTAAAGCCTTATCTATTAATTCAGCTATTCTCTGCTGAGCTTCCTCGACATTTATTGACTTTAATAAATACACCTTTAGAGTTATTTCGTAGACATTCACCAAATCACCCCCTTTTATTACTCAATTATACTATAGTTACAATATTTTATATACCTCTACTATAACTATAACCATTACATCTCATGTTGTGGTTAGTACATTATCTAGACTATATGTTCTAAATTTACTTTAATTTTCATCTTAAAAATTACACATAAAATTCATAACAAAAAGCCAGTAATAATATCTAAAATTACTACTGACTTCTATCTTCTCATATAGGATGTCATTCTCTAAATACTAAATAAAATTATTATCAACCTATCCTATAAGCTTTTTAATTCTTCTATAATTTTTTGAAATTTGATGATTCTCACTTCTTTATGACTGGGATCCAAAGTTCGGTTACAACATCTTCATTGCTGCTTTGGGGAATAAATTTTTCAATGACAGGACATTCGGCTTGTTCATAACCAGATGACGAAAACCAATTGGTATATGCATACTTGTAAAGCTCAATAACAGCAAATTGGTCTTTTTCGTTCGTTGAAAAAATAGCCCAAGAAGTGTTTGGAACATCAACTACTGTAAATTCACCACTAACGCCGTTTGCAGGCACTTCCCAACCGTACATGAAATATTTAACTCCATCATTATAAAAATGAATTGCATGAAGCAAATGCACTTTATTTATATCCCAAGTATCATTGGAAATCATCTCAAGAGCAAGCCCTGGGAATCCTGCTGCAACATTCGTAGCGTCATGGCTACCATTTTCTAAGACTTGATTCGCATAATCACTCCATTTCTCAACACCAGTATCTTCCCAATCAGGGATGATAGGTTTACCAAAGACTTGATAAGCGTTTGTCTTTTCCATTCTAAACTGCATACTACTTACTTCTTTTACTAAAATTCGAAAGGATAAGCGCGGATATGCCATGATAGGTACGCCTTCATTGCGCACACAGGTCGGCGTTGTTCCCTGCAATGATTGGAAAGCTCGTGTAAATGATGATTGGGAATCATATTCATATTTAACAGCGAGATCAATCACCTTTACATCTGTTTGTTGCAATTCAAACGCCGCCAATGTCATTCTCCTGTGTCTGATGTATTCTGACAGTGATACACCCACAAGATATGAAAACATTCTTTGAAAATGATAAGAGGAACAAGCGGCTTTTTGTGCAACTTTTTCTATCTCAATTTCACCGTCAAGATGTTCCTCAACATAGTCTATCACATTTTCCAAGTCATGCAGGAAGCTCATGACATCCCCTCCTTCCTTACAATTCCAGTATAATAAAAACTTCTAAGTGATGCTGTTCATTTTATGCCCATTTTTGTATAAGCGAACTTTCATTCGCTTCATGTTACCTGAAATTTTTAAGAATATTATACTGTATTTTCCTCTGCACTTCCATACTGTTTTGTAAACTCTACGATAGGTATCCACTCATGCAAAACAAAAGGGGATTAGAATATTCACCAACAAGTCATTTTTCCTACTGTCTTTGTCTAAAATCAATATTTGCTGAAAATTCATTTGATCTAACATTTGTCAAAAAATATTATGTATAAAATATATAAGCTTAATTTTCTCTTCAAAAATCACACACAAAATTTACAGCAAAAGAGACTTTCACAAAATATATTACTAATCTTATATAAAATATTGAATATGCACTTTAATATTATTGTTAGCGAATGCCATTTG
>DCDL01000065.1:1732-112039 GCA_002316385.1 Clostridium sp. UBA1056 | reverse complement strand
ACTATGACAGGATTTTAACTCCTTGTCTCGTGCCAAATATACTTCGAATTTTTGGTCTATTATTTATTTTCATGTGCCTAACTCTATAATTTTTATTAAAATTCATTATCCTTATGAATCCTAAACTTAAAAATAGTTTTAGCCTTATATTCTTCATCCTTTTTAATTAATGAATTCTCCATAAATCTTCCTTTAGGTCCTATAGGTAGGTTTTGAGTTTCAAAGCATATAGCTCCATGTTTTTCTAGATTTCCTCCCCACTCTAATTCCTTGCTGCTTTCAGGAAAGTTAGTGGAATATACGACTACTGCTTCTCTATCTGTAGATATCTCCAAGATTCTTCCGCTGACTTCATCTTTTAAAGCAATCTGACCTTCTTTATCACTTAAAACCCATGGGTGATCATAGCCACATCCTAGAATAAGTTGTTCATGATTATTATTAATATCATCACCAACTTTCTTAGGTCTGCTAAAATCAAAGGCTGTTCCTAAAATATTTATTATTTCTCCACTTGGTGCAGAGTCTTCTCTTATAGTTGCCATACTTTTACTTTTTATTGTCAAAACTTCATCTAATATATTTCTTTTTAAGTTGCCTGATAAATTAAAGTAATTATGATTAGTCATATTTAGCAATGTATCTTTATCACTCTTTCCATAGTATTCAATTGAGAATTCATCTTTATCATTTAATGTGTATTTTACCTTAATATCTATATTTCCTGGAAAGCCATCTTCACCATCTTTACTTTTAGCTTCTAGAATTACTCCAACTTCTTTTTCATTTTCAAAAATAATACCTTTCCAAATCTTACTGTTAAATCCATGAATACCACCATGTAAAGTATTTATTCCTTGGTTTTTAGTAAGCTCATATCTCTTTTCATAAATATCAATATAGCCACCCGCAATTCTTCCTGCAGTTCTCCCAATAATAGCTCCACTATAGCTATTATCATTAATATAATCCTTTAGATTTTTCCATTTAACTACTATATTTTCTACGGCTCCATGTTTATCAGGTATGAGAATGTCAGTAATAATTCCTCCCAAGTTTAATATTTTAACCTCTATATTATTATAATTTTTAAGAGAATATTGAAAAACTTCCTCCTCATCCTTCTTAAATATACCGCTCTTTAAAATTTTCATTTTTCACCTTTCTATAGAAATCAGTTTCTACATATTTTTATATTAATTTTTCAACTATTTTTTACTTATATCTTTATGATAATGAAATTATAGTGCTTTGTAAATATTATCTTTATAAGTTAATGTTTTGTTTAATAAAATTATTTACTTTTATATAGTAATCGCTTACTATATAATTATAAAAAATTTTCGGAGGTTACGGCTATGGAATTTATGGAAAAATTAAGGCTCTTCTTTAAATATATATTTAAAGAAGAGCCTTGTAACGGCTACTTTTCTCCTGGTAGGGTTAACCTAATTGGTGAACATACTGACTATAATGGAGGTAATGTATTTCCCTGTGCAATTTCTCTTGGAACCTATGGTATAGTTTCTAGAAGAAATGACTCTAAAATGAAACTCTTCTCTAAAAACTTTAAAGAAGCTGGCATTATTGAATTTGATTTATTGGAAGTGAAATATGACTTAAAAGATAATTGGGGAAACTACTTAAAAGGAGTTATTAAAACCTTTCAAAATCATGGTTTTAAAATTTCTAATGGTTTTAACATTTTAATATATGGTGATATTCCTAATGGTTCAGGTCTCTCCTCATCTGCTTCTTTAGAAGTACTCATGGCAATAATATTAAAAGATGCCTTTAATCTGAATATAGATATGATATCCATAGCAAAACTTTGTCAAGAAGCAGAAAATAAATTTATCGGAGTTAACTGTGGTATAATGGACCAATTTGCTGTAGCTATGGGAAAGGAAAACTGTGCTCTATTATTAGATTGTAATACTTTAGAGTATAACTATAGCAATGTCGACATGGAGGGTTATAAAATCATAATAGGCTCCACTAATAAAAAACGTAGCCTTGCAGATTCCAAATATAATGAAAGAAGGACTCAATGTGAAGAAGCTTTAAATATCCTTAAAGGATATAAGGCTATTGCCTCTCTTGGTGAACTTACAGAGGACGACTTTGAAGCTTTTAAAAATAAAATTCAAAGTCCAATTATAAGAAAAAGAGCTAAGCATGCTATTTATGAAAATGTAAGAACTTTAAAAGCAGTTAAGGCATTAAAAGAAAATAACCTTAAGATCTTTGGTAATTTGCTAAATGAATCTCATATTTCCTTAAGAGATAATTATGAAGTTACAGGTATAGAGCTAGACACTCTAGTAGAAGCTGCTTGGGATCAAACAGAAACAGTTCTTGGTTCTCGTATGACTGGAGCTGGCTTTGGGGGATGTACAGTTAGTATAGTAAGAGAAGATAGTATATCTAATTTTATAGAATACTCTTCTAATAAATATGAGAGTATTATAGGCTATAGTCCAAGTTTCTATACTATTGATATTTCAGGTGGAGCAAGAAAATTATTTTAGGAGGTAGAGTTAATGATATATTATGAAATAAGTAGGCTTATAAACTTTGCCCTTCAAAAGGGTCTCCTCGCTAAAGAAGATAAAATTTATTCTACTAATCTACTTCTTAGTCTACTAAATCTAAAAGACTTTGAAGAAAGTGAAATCAATGAAGAGTTAAATAATCCTACGTCTATCTTAGAAAATATATTAGACTATGCTACAGATAAAAAAATCATTGAAAATACAGTTACGGAAAGAGATTTATTTGATACTAAGGTTATGAACTGTGTCATGCCTAGGCCTTCAGAAGTAATAAAAAACTTCTATGAATTATACAAAATCTCTTCAAAGAAAGCTACAGATTATTATTATAACCTGAGCATAGCTTCAAACTATATAAGAAAAGAACGTACAGATAAAAATATTATATGGAAAACTCCAACTATTTATGGGAAGTTAGACTTAACTATAAATCTATCCAAGCCAGAAAAGGATCCAAAGGATATAGCTAAAGCTAAAGAGCAACACTCTATTAATTATCCTAAATGCTTATTATGTAAAGAGAATGAAGGTTTTTCCGGAAACTTAAATCATCCTGCCCGTGATACCCATAGAATAATTCCAATAAAGCTTAAAAATAATCAGTGGTTTTTACAGTACTCTCCTTATACTTATTATAATGAGCATTGCATTGTATTAAATAGTGACCATGTGCCTATGAAAATATCAAGATCTACCTTTGAAAATCTCCTTGAGTTTGTAGAAAAATTTCCTCATTACTTTTTAGGGTCCAATGCAGATCTACCAATAGTAGGCGGTTCTATTTTATCTCATGATCACTACCAAGGAGGCTGTTATACCTTTCCTATGGAAAAAGCTATTATTGAAAAAAACTATTATATAAAAAGGTATGAAAACGTAACTGTAGGACGATTAAACTGGCCTATGGCAACCATTAGACTTTCCAGTTCTAATAAAGATGAAATTTTAAATCTTGCTAATTATATTCTAGAGTCTTGGAGAGACTACTCTGATGAAGCTGTTCACATATTAAATAGTAGTAATGGTGAAGTGCATAATACCATTACACCTATAGCTAGGCTTAGAAATGAAAAATATGAGCTAGATTTAGTTTTAAGAAATAATAGAACAACTAGAGCTTACTCTCTTGGGATATTTCATCCCCATGAAGATGTTCATCATATAAAGAAAGAAAATATAGGTCTTATAGAAGTAATGGGTCTTGCTATCCTGCCTGGAAGATTAAAAATGGAGCTTCAGATAATTAAAAATTATTTACTTCAAGGTGTAGAGGACATTTCTACAGATCGAATTGTACTGAAACATAGTCAATGGTATAATTATATAGTTCATAAATACCCATCTATTGAAGAGAAAGACGTAGACGAAATTTTAAGAAAAGAAGTCGGATTAAAGTTTCAAGAAGTTCTTTGTCATTCAGGGGTATTTAAAAGAAATAAAGCAGGTCTAGAGGCCTTTGATAAATTTTTAAATATGTTATAAGGTGGAATAAGTTATGAGTATAACTATTAAAGAAGTAGCTGAAAGAGCTGATGTATCTGTAGCTACTGTTTCAAGGGTTATAAATGGAAATTATCCAGTAAAAAAAGAAACTAAAGAAAGAGTGCTTAAGGTTATCGATGACCTTAGCTTTGTCCCAAATATGCAAGCAAGGGAGTTAACTCAAAAGAAGTCAACGATTATTGGAGTTGTAGTACCTAGCTTGACTAATATGTTTTTTCCTAACGTTGTATATGGTATAGAAACAGAGCTAAAGAAACACTCCCTATCCATTATACTCATGACTACATCTAATGATAAAAATGAAGAGAAAAAATGTATAAATGATTTGCTTTCCAGAAATGTTTCAGGGATTATAGTTATAGATCCAAGTACCTCTAACATAAAGAGTAAGTTTTTTCATGATATAGCTAAAAAGCTTCCGTTAGTCTTCATTAACGGTTATACCTCAGTACCTAATATCTCCTCAGTATCTAATGATGAAGCTACAGGATGTGAGCTTGCTTTAAGCCACCTTATAGATAATAATCACAAAGACATATTGTTTCTTAGGGGCAAAGAGAGCTATTCCTATGATATTAAAGAGGAAGTTTACAAAAATATGATGATGGAAATAGGTAACTTTAATCCTGACTATATAATAGATGTAGGAGAAGGAAATAGTATAGAAACTGTAGATAATACTACCGCTTTAATGATGAAGTTACTCCCAAAACTTAAGATAACTTCAGTATTTGCCTGCAATGACCTTATGGCCGTTGGAGTGATGAATAGCTGTAAAAAGTTAAATATAAATATTCCTAAGGATTTATCTATTATAGGTTATGACAATATTCAATTAAGTAGTTTAGTGGAACCTAAACTAACAACTATAGATCAACATATGCAGCTTTTAGGTAGTAAAGCAGCTGCCTTAGTGTTAGATAAGATAGCTGTTAATAATGAATATGGTGTAAAAATAATCCTTGATAACACTTTAGTTGAAAGAGAAAGTGTTACTAAAATAAATATATAATGAAGATTCCAAAGGCAATAACTAAATTTAAAATTCAAATATTATTGTGTAAGCACACTTCTAACTAATTAACAATTTTAAAGTCTAAAAAACCCCTTAAATAGCATAACTATTTAAGGGGTAAATATTTACTAATTAAAAACTAGATAATAGTAATATTTTCTGCTTGAGGTCCTTTTGGTCCTTTAGCTACATCAAATGAAACTTTTTGACCTTCTTCAAGTGATTTGTAACCATCAGAATTTATTTGAGAAAAGTGTGCGAAAACATCTGTTCCATCTTCTCCTGTAATAAATCCAAAACCTTTTTCTCCATTAAACCATTTTACTGTACCATTCATAAATGTATACCTCCGAAATTTTATTTTTCTTAAATTCATTGTAATAATTCACTAACAAAATTTCGATATTAACATACTATATTTATTAAGTATTAATTGAAATATATTGGCTTTGCATTATTTACTATTAATTCAAGTATTATTAAGCATACTACAGTTTGTTATATAAAGCAAGTTATTTCTATAATAATTTACTTGTTTTATTAAAAATAGTTTGATTTTCCTTGATTTTTCCTTCATTTCCTACTACACAGCAATAATTTTCATGAATTCCAGCCTTAATTATTTCAGCATAATTTCTTATATCCTGGTTAGTAGTACTCAAAAGTTCATCCTTCTCTCTTTGAATATCTTCTTGGGTTACATTGCAAATATAGTCTGCAACTGCTTTTTCGCCTTTTTTATCAGGAGTTAGTGGCCTATATAGCTGTCCAACTGAGCCTATTATAAATTTCTCAATATCTTCCTTAGTAAAGTCCATTTTTTCTAAGAATTTATATGCTTCATTATACACATCTATAGTTCTTGTAAGATTCGGATCACGATAGGAGAAAATTGCTAAATTACCATCCTGATTTATATCACTATAACATCCATAAGCTCCACCTTGAAGACGAACTTTTGGATATAAATATTCATTATCTAATATATTTAAAAGTACTCTCATTTTTCCTGAATACTTGTAACCAAGATCTGCAAAATTAAATCCTTTAACTACATATTGCACATTACTAGCAGTTATTATAGCTTCGATCTCCTTTTTACTCTTATGTTCAAGGCTATATAGCTTAGTAGATTCAGATTTAACATTACAAATAACCTTACTAATATTAGATACTAATGCTTCAATTTCTCCTTCTTCTCCAACCACTGAAATTATCAAATTGTTTTTATTAAATATAGTTTCATAAACCTTAATAAGGTTATTTTTAATTTCTTCACCACACTTCTCAAAACTCTTTTCTAAATTGCATATGAATTCATAATAGGTTGCACCACTAATTCTCTCCCAATATTCTCTACCACAAGAGGTCTGTGCAAATACTCTATTCATTGCAATCTCATGTCCTCCATTTATAACTCTCATTTGAAGCTTTGATTTTATTTCTTGAATAATTTGTTTAAATCTATTTAAATCATCAAACTTAGTAGTAGTAATTATCTCATTTATTAACTCTAACAAAATGGCAATGTTATCTGAAATCACCTTTGATTTAACTATAAATTTAGGATGATATACCTGACTATTATTTCTCTCAGTATATACTTGATTTTCAAAGGTTATTCCCCCTGTAGTTTTATAGATTTCTGTGATTAACTCAGAATAGCTTCTTTTTTTAGTATTAAGCTCTCCTAGAACATCCTTTAAAAGTCCTAAATAAGGAATATACTCTTCTTTAATTACCCTTGCATCAAATAGAAGATTAATATATGCTATTTGATTTGTAGGAATATGATGTTTTAAGATAGTTATTCCTTGTTCTTTTACAACCTCTTGAGGTATTTTTTCTACTTTTTTATCTACCTCTTCTATAGGAAGCTTTGGAAGTGTATCCTTTTCTTCTTGCGTGTCTACTCTAACTTGAGCAGCTTTTAATCTTTCATTTCTTTCTATAAGATCTTTTAATTCTTTTTCTGATAGAGATTTTCTATAACTTTCTAGCTTTTCTTCTAACGCCTTATTTCTCTCATCTTCTAACCCCTTTTTAGGAGTCAAAACTACTAATGAACAATGGGGATTATTAATCATATTCTTTTCAATGAAGCTTTCAAAATATCCATTATTTATAGCAGATTTTATTCTATTAAGGGTATCTTCATACTTTAAGTGAACAAGAGGATTTCCGTCATATATCCAACTATTCAAAATCCATTGATTATATTCAATTCCCTTATTAGCACTTCTCCATGGATCAGCCTCACGCAAATTAAATTCAACGGTATTTATAGCTGCTTTCAATTTGTCCTTATCTAAGCCTTTGTCCACAATTTCTTTAAATGTATTCATAATAATATTTTTAAATTCATTCTTCTTCGCATAATCTGCATTTTTCGCTACTATCGGGAATAATATTTCCTTACTTGGATCCATATTCATATCATCTATCGTAATAATGCACTCACCAATACCAGCCTTAAGTAGTGCTGCTTTAATTGGAGATGCTGAAGATTCTATTAGCATATTATAAAGTATTTGTGTAGCTAAATAAGCCTCTCCATTACATGTTTCTTCAAAGGCAAAATTTAATGCTAAAAATGTCTTATTCTCTTCATCTTCATCCTCACTAATAGAATAATTAGCCTCTCTTTCTACCATACCTTCAAAATTCTTCACATCATCTATATGAGAAGGTATTTCTATTCTATCAAATTCATCAAGATATTCATCATTTATAAACTTAAGACACGCTTCTAGATCTTGATCTCCATATAAGAAGATATAACTATTAGATGGGTGATAGAACTTTCTATGAAATTCTTCAAAATCCTCTTGAGTTAGATTAGGTATAGCCTCCGGGTCTCCACCAGAAACAAAAGTATAAGTAGTATTTGGGAATAATGATCTATATATATCACTACAAATAACTTCCTCTGGCGATGACATTGCTCCCTGCATTTCACTATAAACTACGCCTTTATATGATAATTTATTAGTATTTTCATCTAACTCGTATCTCCATCCCTCTTGGCGTAATATTTCATGATTTTCATATATTCTAGGATGCAAAACTGCATCTAAATATAGATCCATTAGATTCATAAAATCCTTATTATTTCTACTACCTACAGGATACATTGTTTTATCTGTAAAGGTCATAGCGTTTAAAAATGTGTGTAATGAGCTTTTTGCCATATCTCCAAAAGGATCCTTAGTCTTAAATTTCCTTGATCCACAAAGTACAGAATGCTCTAATATATGAGCAACTCCAGTACTATCTGTAGGAGTTGTCCTAAAACTTATAGAAAATAATTTATTATCATCAGTATTTTCTAAATGTAAAAGTCTTGCCCCACTTTTAACATGTTCAAATATTCTAGCTATGGATTGTGCTTCGTCTACCCTCTCCTCTTCTAATAATTTAAATCCATAATAGATTTCATTAATTTTAAATTGCATATAAATCCCCCCACAATTATTAAAATAAAAAGCCATAGAGTTTAAACAACCCCATGGCTTAAATTATTAAAATAAATATTTTAAAATCTATTGTTAAGGTCATTATAAGTATTATAAAATTTAACTTTATTTATATTATTTAAGCTTTTCATTTATAATCGACCTCCTTACAATATTTTCTATAAATTTATTCTAACACTTCTTACCATACCTGTAAATGAAATTTTTGCAAATTTCACCACATGCAACTCCATATCTTCCCGCTTGAAAATCTGATCATACAAAGAAAATATCAAACTATATTAAATTACTCTTTATTATGTTATAAGCCAGTTGGTAAATCTGATGTACAATGAGGACACTTGGACGCCTCAATTGAGATTTCTGAAATACAGTAAGGACACTTTTTAGTTGTTACTGGTGCCTGTTCTTCTTTACTCTTAAACCTATCAAGCTGCTTAACTACAATAAATACTACAAATGTCATGATTAAAAAATCTATAAGTCCAGTTAAAAAAGCACCATAAGCAACTACTGAAGCTCCAGCTTCTCTTGCAGCAGCAAGAGTTGCATATTCTTTACCATCCAAAGCAATGAATAAATTAGAAAAATCAATTTTTCCTATAAAAATGCTAACAATAGGCATTATTACTGTCTCAACCAAAGATGTAACAAGCTTAGTAAAAGCTGTACCTATAATTATACCAATTGCTAAATCAATCATATTTCCTTTAATTGCAAATTTCTTAAATTCCTTTAACATACTATTCCTCCTAAAATAATAAATATTTATGCCATTTCTTCTTTTGGCAACAAGTATATATTTCTGCTAACTACTATACTATTTCTTTTTGTGAATTCTTTTTGTAAATAGTTGTAATAAGTTCCTGGAGTAATTATCCCACTAATCCCCAAAATATCAGTACCCAAACGTCCTATAACACTATCTGCAAGTAGTACACAATTAGTATTAAGACCAAAATAGGTCTTAAACTTTCCTGATTTAAAAGTAAAAAACTCTGCTTCTGTAGCCTTATATAAAATACTGGCATAATCTTTATACTCACACTTTAAGTTATCTTTCTTCATTTCTTTAACTATAGGTGGTTCCCATTTTATTAAAGTATCTTTTATTTCATTTAACTTTTCTTTTATATTTTGCTTTTGATATTCATTTAATTTTAATCCATAGCCAAATATAGTTTTTTTACTATAGCTTGTACAAAAATTAAGATACTTTTCTCTATCTGCTATAAATAATATGCCTTTACCTGCTATACCAAATAACTTGAAAGATTCATTATCATAATTCCCATAGGATATAACTTGTCCTTCATAACATAAATCAACATGACCAACAGCTCCTATCCCATCTAATGTGACATGTATAAATACCTCTATGCCAACCTCCTCACTACTACTATTTTTTTCATCTATAACAATATCATATTCTACTTTATCCTCACCTTGTAAATACTCATTTATCTTGGTTAAAACTTTATGTGGTATTAATGCTAATAAAAATACTGGCAAGGTTATTCTTACTTTACGCTTTAATTTATTTTTAGTGTCTTCAGGTACAACTTCACTAGTAAAATCCTTTATAAAACTTAATCCAAAAAGAAAGCAATATACACCTATAATTGTAAGAATAGCATTTAAGTGCATTAAGGGTGAGAATAAAGTAGTTACACCAAATACAAAATAAATTATGCATTCTAGCAAAATAGTTATTCTACCTTTAACCTTATTTTTCAAATATGTATAATAGATGATTCCTTTAATTATACTATTTAAAATAGTATATATAGAAAACAAAATTACTACTATGGAAAAAGATATATTTTTAAAGTAAATCACTCCAATACCTAAAGCCACATTAAAAATTGAACTTCCCAAAGTAATTTTCTTAGCCATATCTTTATTTTTGTTAATCATTAAACTTATAAATTGAAATATACCATTAAGAATAAATATTAATGAAATTGCCCAAACAACTATACTTAGAAAATTAGTTTTACCATATAAAATAACTACTCCTAAAATAATTAGTCCTATACCAGTAAACAATAGATTAATTATATTTATGTATGACTTATTTATCGATATTTTCATAGGTCCCCTCCTTTGATTATATTAATTAATATATAGAACATAATTCCCATAAATTCATTATACATTATATTGTTTAATATATTTAATGGGAAATACTCCTATCATCTAATCATTTAATATAAATCTTAATGCTATGTAAATCGACTTACATGATATATAATATATTTAAAATTAATTATACATAAATTTATTTTCATTATGATAATAAAAATTTACTACATAAAATACAATTTTATTTTATATCAATACAAATAAGGATGTGATTTATTTGAATAAATATGATAATCATAATTGTGAAAAATGTCATCATAACCTATGCGTTGAAAAAGTTCCTATATTTTCTGGACTTACCTCTGAAGAACTAAATAAATTAGCTAGCCTAATAATGAAAAAGAAATATGAAAAAGGTGAGCTAATTGTAATAGAAGAAAGCCATCTTGAAAACTTAATTATTATAGATAAGGGTAAAGTAAAGGTATTTTGCTATACTATTGAAGGCAAAGAACAAATTCTATATATATTAGATCAAGGTGATTTCTTCGGAGAAAAAAATCTTCTAAATAAGCAAAGTTCTACTTATAATGTAGAAGCATTAGAAACAACCCATATTTGCATGATAAATAAAAATGACTTTCAAAAACTCTTAATTACTTACCCTACTATTGGAATCAAAATTATAGAAGAGTTATGCAATCGAATGGATAAAATAGAAAATGCAGTACAAAACATGAGTACTAAGAATATTGAATGGCGTATAAATTCTTTACTTATTGAGTTTGCAGAAAGATATGGAAGAAATCACTCTAAGGGTATAATGGTAGAATTACCTTTAAGTCGTGAGGGAATAGCTAATTACATAGGTACTGCAAGAGAAACTGTCAGTAGAAAACTGAGTCTACTACAAGATAAAGGTATTATCGATATGATAGGAAATAAACAAATATTAATACTAGATATTAATGCTTTAAAACACTAACAACTTAAATATCTATACTTATATTTTTAAATTATGATTCCAGTCACAGAATATTTTAAACATCTAATATATTATAAAGTTAAAAGTAAGAAACTTATAAATAATAATGTATTGGAGGAGTTTATATGAATAGATTTAATAGTTCTCAGCCTGTAGGAGAAATAGTTTCAGCAATGCCTCAGGCTAGCGAAATATTCAAAAAATATAAAATTGACTTTTGCTGTGGTGGTAATAGACCACTTTCAGAGGTGCTCTCTGAATTGAATCTAAATGAAGATGAATTATTAAAGGAAATACATGTTAAGCTAAATGAAATTTCAAGTGAAAAAGAAGTATTCATAGACTTTAGAAAACTTACTTCTAGTGAGTTAATTGACCATATTGAAAATACTCATCACGCTTACACTAAAAAAGTTCTACCTGAGTTAGGAGAATTAACAACTAAAATATTGAGAGTTCACGGTATGAATCATGAAGTGCTTTTTAAAGTTCATAAACTTTTTTCATCTTTAAAAGCTGATTTAGAACAACATCTTTTAAAGGAAGAGGAAATGCTTTTCCCATTAATTAAGAAATATGATAAAAATCCGAGTAAGGAACTACTGAAAAAAATTGATGAAGTAATTAAGGAAACTGAAGATGAACATGATTCTGCCGGAGATGTTCTAAAAGAACTTAGAAAAATTACTGACAATTTTGAAGTTCCTGAGGATGGTTGCAACACTTACCTTTTAACTTTCAAACTATTGGAAGAGTTAGAAAGTGATTTATTCCAACACATACACCTTGAAAACAACATTTTATTTAAAAGACTAGGATTTGATTTTAATTAGTTTCTTAATAAAAACTGAAGTTCTAAGAGCTTCAGTTTTTATTATTTATATTTAAAAGAAGTTTCAGCATAATATGAATTCTATTATACTGGAACTCCTTTGATATTCTTATTTTTTAATTTCTACTATTAATTTCTTATGTAATTTTACTTATAAGCTCTTCAACCTTAAATCCGCCTCTTTCACTAATCATCTCCAATGTTGCTATAGATGCCATAGTTTTAAATATTACTAGATTCTTTAGTTTACTAAACTTAGGAGAGAGATTAAATAGGTATTTTTTTAGTTATTAATAATACTTTTAGGGTAGTACAACTTACCCTAGTCAGGCCAGATTACTGTAAGAGCTTGTTTATATACCAATTTCTGTATATATAACAAAAATGTACCCCTAAAATGTAAAATATGATAATATATAAATATATGTGGAATTAATCTACAATATTAATTTATTTTTTAGGAGGAATTATGCAAATATTAATTTATTTAATTGCAGGAAGTTTAATAGGTTTTGTAGACTATTTTTATTTTGAAAAAAATAATGGAGTTTTATCTTTAATAAAGAAAGTAACAAAATCTGTGATAGTATTTAATATAATATCATTAAGTATACTAAAATTTATAATGAAAAAACCATATGTATTTAGCTCTTCTACATATACAACCATATTTTCTATCAAATACTTAGTGTTTACACTATTATTTGGAGCAATATATTTATTTGTAAAGGGTGTTTTGAATTCGAAAATTAGTTTTGTAAAATTAGACCGTAAAACTGATTGGAAAAGTGCATTAAGTACAATCCTAATAATGCTATTTTTTACAATAGGAGTTTTTATTAAATTCTTTTCAGATTGGTTTATTAGTTTCTATGGTGAAATCACACCAGAGCAGTTCCTATTTAATCTGAAATCACCGCTTAAAGGGACAAGTTCTGATATGGTCAAAGAAATCATTAAGACACCAATATTCTCCAGCTTAGTATGTATAGTTATATTCTTTATATTTGTAAGTTTCAATTATGATATATTCATAAAAATAAAGAATACTAATAAAAAAATATTAAGTAAGAAATATCTAACAATAGCAGCTTTTATTATTTCTTGTGTTTCTCTTGTTGGAGGATCAGCTCATGGTATTGAAAAGTTACATTTAAAAGAAGTATATAAAGCATATGTTTCTGATTCAAGCTATATTCAAGATAATTATGCAGATCCACGTTCAGTAAGCATGTCTTTCCCACATAAAAAGAGAAACTTAATTCATATATACTTAGAATCTGTAGAAAATTCATTTCTCTCTAAAGATTTAGGTGGTTATATGAATGAGAATTTGATGCCAGAATTAACTGAGTTAAGTAAAGAAGGTGTTCATTTCTCAGACTCAGATAAATTTGGAGGTCCATACCAAACTTATGGATCTAGTTGGTCTGTAGCATCTATGATCAATATGGGTATGGGAATACCACTTAAAATACCTATAGAAGGTAACTCTTATGGAAAATCTGGTAGTTTCTTACCAGGAGCTATTGCGATAGGAGATATTTTAGAAGCACAAGGTTATGAGCAAACAATAATGTTTGGTGCAGATGCTGACTTTGGTGGATTAACTACTTATTTCACTACACATGGCAATTTCAATATTTTTGATCACAAAGCAGCCAAAGAGAAAAAAATAATTCCAGAGGATTATAATGTATGGTGGGGATTTGAGGATGATAAATTATATGAATTTGCTAAAACAGAAATAACACGCTTATCTGAGACAGGAAAACCATTTAACTTTACTATGGAAACAGCAGATACTCATTTCCCGGATGGATACCTATCCCCAAATGCAAGTGTAAAATATGATTCACAATATGCAAATGTTATTGCTTACTCAACTAAACAAGCAGTTGAATTTATTAGATGGATTCAACAACAGCCATTCTATGATAATACCACTATTGTAGTTACTGGAGATCATCTAAGTATGGACAAAAATTTCTTCAAAGATTTTGATAAAGAATATCATAGAACAGTGTTTAATTTAATACTTAACTCAGCTGTTACACCGAAAAAAGTAAATAATAGACAATTTGCACCTTTTGATATGTATCCAACAATTTTATCAAGTATGGGTATAGAGATTGAAGGAGATAAATTAGGGCTAGGAACAAATTTATTTTCAGATGAACAAACATTGATTGAAAGAGATGGACTAGACAAATTAGAAGATCAATTAGGACAAAAAAGTAACTTTTTTAATGATACCTTTATTTCTGAAAAAATGAATAGCGATTTTGATAATAAATTAGTAACTGAAAGAGAAGAATAACTGAAAGTTTGCTTCATTATATAATGTAGCCTATATAATGCACATTGCATATACTAGCCTTAATTGGCATAATGGCTATACCAAGTTTGAATAATTTTAATCTATTAATGGATTCTGATATTTCTTCTTCGGACTCCATCTTTAACAAAAATGAAACCCATAANNTTATGGGTTTCATTTTTGTTAACTTTTCAAATTAATCTTGATTTTTATTCCTGTAGAATACTAATCATTACCTGCAAATCCCTTATTTCTCCACTTACCTCTCTTAAAGAAAATTGTAGTTATAATTGCTCCAAGAGTCCAAGAAACAAGTAATGATATAAAAGTAGATTCTGGCCTACCTGTAGGATAAGCTGCACTACGTGTTAAATAAGCAATACCATAAGCAACTGGAACACGTAGAACTACTGTAGTAATTAGAGAAATCCACATTGGTGTCATAGTATCTCCAGCACCTCTCATTACTCCTGATAAACTTTGTGTTACCGCCATGGCAATATAGCCTACTGCAAGAATACGCATCATATGCATACTTAAATCAACTAGTTCAGCTGTATCAGTGAAAATTCCCATAAGGTATCTACCAAAAACTAAAATTAAAATTGTTATAACAGTAGAAACTCCAACAGCAATCTTAACACCATCCCTAGTCCCCTTATCAACTCTGTCCATTTTTTTAGCTCCTATATTTTGACCTGAATAAGTTGTCATGGCATTTCCAAAGGTAAAATTAGGCATCATTGCAAATCCATCTACACGCATAACAATTACATTACATGCAATAACCATCTCTCCAAAGCTATTAGTTAAAGATTGTACAACTATCATTGCAAGGGAAAATATCGCCTGGGTAAATCCAGATGGTAATCCAAGCTTTATAAGCTTCATAGAATATACTTTTTCTGGCTTAAGCATTTTAAGGTTAAAATCAAATGTATTCTTCATTTTTGCTAATTTAATAATACAAAGCACCGCTGATATTCCTTGTGCGATGATAGTTGCTAGAGCAACACCTGGAACACCCATACCAAGACCTGCAACAAACCAAAGATCAAGTATTACATTTAAAATTGTAGCAATAAGTAAAAATACAAGTGAAGATATAGAGTCACCAAGGCCACGAAGTACTCCTGCTAAGATATTATAGTACGCAAAACCTGAAATACCTATATAATAAATAACAAGATAATCTGCACACCAATCTATTATAGATTCTGGTGTATTAAGAAAAGATAGCAATGGACGAGTAACTAGAGGACCTATAATCATAATTATCACTGATGATATAGCAGTAAGAGTTATGCACACTCCAATAGTACGTGAAAGCTTTTCTCTGTCCTTAGCTCCAAAATATTGAGCAACCATGATACCTGCTCCTGTTGATATTCCAACAAAAAGTACAAGCAGAAGATTTAATATTGGTGATGCGCTACCAACAGCAGCTAGTGCATTATCCCCTACATATTTACCTACAATAATAGAATCCGCGGTGTTATAAAACTGCTGAGCAATATTACCAATAAGCATCGGTAATGAAAATTCAATAATTCGTTTCCAAGGGGTACCCTCAGTCATGTCTCTGGGAGCAAAAAGTTGCGAAAATTTCGTCATTTATCTACCTCCTAAATCAATTTAATAATATAAATCTCTTCTCTCCTTAATTTAGAGCTAATCATAAATGATTAGCTCTAAACTTAATTCCTTTATAATTTCTTCTTCACTTTTAAAACTTCCTATAATGAATCTTTTATTCTTATCATTTTAAGATTAATTCGCAACTCGAACTAATAATATTTTATAATAATCTGAAATATTTGTCAATTTCCGTTTCGAATTTAATATTGTAGTTAAGAGATAGAAAGCACATACTATAGTAGCTATCGAACTAACATCTAGAAGTAAAGAAAATTACTTATCAAAAATAATAATTATATAGAAAGTTTTATTAATATGCTAAAAGAGTATTATCATGCTTCCACAATAATACTCCTTCTTTAAATATATAGTGTAATGAAAATATAACCTCTAAAAATCTATAGCACTTATAAAGTAACAATAACCCTATGCTGCTCTTTTCCAGAATACTTCCTTTGTAATATGATATTCTATTTCTCTTTCAAGTTTTTTAACTTCTTTAAACCCTATTCCCTTAAAGAGATTTTGAGACCTTTCATTATTCTGTTTAATCTTTGCCACTACTTTTTCTGTTCTCATTTCAAAAAATGCAGTTTTTAATGCTTCTATAACTGCATTATGTCCTATTCCTATTCCCCACAAATCTTTTTCACCCACTGCAAGAACAATTTCAACTGTTTCGCCTTTAGGAACTAATCTTAAGAATCCTATGGTTCCATACAAATTTTTTATAGTAAAGAATCTACAGTTGTTATTAAATAAGTGAGTTAAAATTGGCATATTCACTCTATTTATAACATTAATTAAGTTCTCTCTAGCGTTATTATCTTCATTTAAATAACTTACAATTTCTTCATCACTAAGCCAATCAGCTATCTTTTCTGCATCAGATATATATACTTCTGGACTTAGGATAACACTGTTTATTTCCACAAAGTACAACTCCTTAAACCTGTTTAATGCTTGCAAACATATATTAATTTTACCAGTAACCATGATTTATAATACTATCAATCTCCATATAAGTAAAAATCTTAATCTTTGATTACTCAAATTTAACTCTACTTTATTGTACTTTCCTTTATTTTCTACAATTTTATTATAAAGTTTATATTTTACATCTTTAGTATTTAAATCCCACTTAAAGTTATTAAAAGTATTTTTATTACATTTAATTTTTCCTAATCTAAAGATTTTTTTCTAGATAAAGCAATAGATGCTCCAATTATAAGAATTCCTCCTAATATAGAATATACGGACAAAGATTCTCCAAATAATATCAATCCCCAAGTTGCATTAAATAATATTCCAATATACCTTACTACCTCTACAATTACAGCATTAGTATTTCCAAATGCACCTGTTAAAAATATTTGTGCTAATAAGGAAACAACTCCTAAAATAAACAATAAAACAAATTCTCTAACTGTTGGTACTACAAAATTATTTCTCATTAATATAGCAGCTACTATTGTAGATGCGGCTAAAAAATAAAATACAATTTCATAGGAATGATGTTTTTTAGATTTTGCTAATTTTCTAATAGTTATAGAAGCACTTGCTGATAGGATTGCACTTAACAATCCAAATATCGCATAAAAAGAATAAGTAGAATATCTAAATGGATTTATTATAAGGCTTGCCCCAAATAAAATAATTATAATAAATATCCAAGCATTCTTTGGTAGTCTTTCCTTCAGAAACATTGCGGAAAATATCATTACAAAAACACCTGATAAATGTGCTAATATAGAAGCATCTCCTAACTTCATTGTAGAAATTGCAAAGAAGTATGTTACCATATAAAGTCCTCCTAAAACCCCTCTCATTAATAAAAGTGGCTTTCCTTCTTTAGAAAACTTTACATTAGCTCCCTTCATCAATATCAATATTAAAATCACACCAATTATTCCTCTAAAAAAAGCTATTTCATTAGAGGGTATTCTATTACTAACTGACTTTACTAAAACATTCATTATACTAAACGTAAAAGAAGATAGTATTGCCAACATTACACCTTTATCTACTCTCATTTAATCGCTCCTTAATTATAATTTTTGCATTGTTTATGCTATGATCTTCAAATATACTACTATTTATATTATTCTCACCCTTATCTTCAATAAATTTATTTAAGTAAGTATTAAATAAGTCTATTAAATATTCTGCATTTTCCATGTTTATATTTAATTTTTTTCCTATAGCATGTAAAAGTTTGATCTTTTTATAATCTTCGAAAGGCATTCTTGGTATATTCCATTTTCCCCTATTATCCTTATAAATTTTAGGATAAGGAATTCTTGAAAACTCAAAATATCTTCCATTTTTATCTGGTATGGAAAATGGATCAATTAATATTGATGAATATCTAACATAAAGTAAATATTCTTGTTTTATGCTATCATACTCCATATATTTATCTATATTTTCTCTTGATATAGATTCTTCTAAAACTGGATAATTATCATCATTTAAAAACTTAAGTAGATTTATAGGTTTAATCCTAAGTTTAATGTACACTTCGCATATTTCTTTCCATAAAGAACGCATAATAGATATAGTATTCATTGTTATAGGCCCTTCTGGATATAGCTTGTATACATATTTATTTGTTTTATCATAATCAAATACTTGATTTAAGCTAACATCATTAATTAAAAAAGCTGGATGTACAAAGATAGTTATGTTTCTGCTTTCAACTTCTAATGGATCATTTAATATTTCTGAAATAACTCCAATACCTTTTAGAAAACTTCTTAGAATTTGCACTTTATAGCTATATTCTAATGATGAACCTATATATATCTTTTTTTTCAAAGCTTTTGTTGTTACTTCTATTAATGATTTTGATGATGAATACTTAGTTGCACCGAAATAATTAGACAAAGAAATTATCTCTAATTTCCTTATCTCTCTATTTAAGTAATCAGAAACTACTATACTGGATCCAAACTCTGGAGATACTAAAATAATCGTTTTTACTCTAGTAAGTCTTAGTAAATCTATTTTTTTTAGTATGTCCACATAGCAATCACATGGAACACATAATACCATAGTCTCCCAAATATCATCTATATTAGTATGTCCTATATATAATTTTTCTAATTTATGGCTTCCTTCTACTTTAAATAATTCTCTTTTAGATGCATTTCCCATTATTGTGAAATCATTATTTTTTAATTGTTGTAAAAAAGATATAGTTTTATCACTTTCTATAGCAACCATACCTATTTCACCTAAAAATCCTTTAGATAAATTTATTGCTATATTTATTGCTACAGGCCCTGAACCTACTATTAATATGTTTCCCAAATTACTATATATATCTTTAATCATCATATAGATTTCTCCAAAACTATACTGTCATAAATATATTTATTGTCTTTTATTATTGTTTTTTGACAATGTTTCAATATCTTTGTATCTAAAGGATAATTAAATATACTTTTTAACTCATTTCCATACCTTAAAATAACCTTTGTATCTCCATTAATATTTTCTAATAAAAATTTTGCAATATCTAATTTTTCTTCTACTAAAGAAGCTATAATAATATGAGTAAAGCTATTTAAATCAAATTTACTTACATCTTGTGATGAAAAGAATATATTTTTGATTCCATACTTATTTGATAATTTTTGAGACAAATCAAGGGCTTCTTCATCAATATCTAAACAAGTTACTTCACAATCAACTTCATTTTTTATAGTAAACGCTGTTATAGGCATAGCTCCAGAGCCTATAAATAAAATCCTTGATTTGTTATCTATTTCAAACTCCAGTATTTCATTTTGCACAGCAAGATTTAATTCATCAGAATACTTGAATGAATCCACACTATCGTTTAATATACTATGAGCTTGAAATTTTTCAACCCACCCTAGGGCATTTGAAGTAGAGTTTCTAAGTTCTCTAACTAGAGAATCATAAGTTTCTTCTAATAAATATTTCTTCCATTTCAAATTGTTTGAACTATCTAGTATAAAATCACATACGTAATCAAGTTTATCTTTCAAGACTGAAAAACATTCATTATGCTCTTTGCATAAGCTCATAATTTCTTTGATATCTATGTTTAACAACTTTAAATTTAATAAGAATTTATGTTTATTCATGCTCTCTCACCTCAAAATTTTATTTTTACTATTATCTAACTACAGGTAATAGGGGTAACTGTAAAATAACCTTTCTTCGTGCAGCAAACTTCTACATCTACCTTATAAACCTCTTTTAACAATGATGGTTGTAATACTTCCTCTGGTTTTCCTTCCTTCATCACATATCCTTTGTTAAATAATACTATTTTGTCACTGTATCTAGTTGACAAAGCTAAATCATGAATTACAACTATAGTAATAGCATTATTTTCTGTAGTATACTCTCTTGCTAAATCTAAAACTTGTAGCTGATGTCTTATATCTAATGCGCTAGTTGGTTCATCTAATAGTAGTATATTTGGCTTTGAAACTAAAGTTTGAGCCATAATCACTAATTGTTTTTCTCCTCCACTTAAACTAGAAAATTTATTATAACTTAGATGACTTAAATTTATTTTTTTCAATATTTTATTTGTTTCTTCTAGTTTATCCTTAGAAATTTTCCACCTTAAATCCTTCATGTGTCCAAGCAATACCATTTCAAATACAGTTAAACTGGAACTACTATTACTCATCTGCGGTACATAGCCCACTTTTTCCATGGATATTTTATCCTTATTATTTCCATTCATATATATGTGACCTCCATAACTAACCATATTAGATATGGCTTTTATAAAGGTTGTCTTTCCTGTGCCATTAGGACCAATAATTGAAGTTATTTCACCTTGGTTAAAAGTAGAAGTAATATCTCTTAATACCTCTTTATTTTTATACTTAACCGAAACTTTCTCTGCTGTAATAAAATTCATTACTCTGCCCCCTTAGATAGTAATAAAAACAGTAAAAAAGGTACTCCAACAATAGATGTAACAATGCCTATAGGTATCAATGCACCTGGTTTTATTACTTTAGATATTATAGAAGCTACAATCATGATTAATGCTCCAAATATAGCTGAAACAGGAGATAAATATCTTTGATCTTCTCCAACAGATAACCTTGCAAAATGTGGAGAAATTAATCCTATAAATCCAATAGGACCTATAAAGGAAACTGCACCTGTAGTCAACAAGGTTGATATTAAAAACACACTTAACTTTAACTTGTCTACATTTATTCCAAGACTTCTTGCTCTTTCTTCTCCAGCAGATAGGGCTGTTATTTTCCATACTATAGTTGAAGTTAGTAATAAACATAAAAGAAAAATACTTGCAGTAATAAATACACCAACCCAGGTAGATTTTAATAAACTTCCAAACATCCAAAATACAATTTGCTGTGATACTTCTGGTGCAGCCATATACTGAACTAAAGATTGTAGTGCCTGAAATAGAAAGTGAATAACAATACCTGTTAACACCATTGTTATAGACTTCATACCCTTACTTTTACCTATAAAATAGATACATAAACTAGATACAAATGAAAAAGCAAATGCCATTAAAGGTATAGAAATCCATCCTATGTTTCCAATAGTAATTCCTGTGACAATAGCAAGAGAAGCTCCAAAGCCAGCTGCTGATGAAATACCTAAAGTATATGGACTAGCTAATGGATTATTAAGTATGGTTTGCATATGGGATCCTGCTAATCCCAATGAAGCTCCCACAAATATACATGTTAATGTCATTGGAAGTCTTATAGACCACATAACAGCTGAATTTATATTTTCATTGTTAGATCCTTGTAGTAAAGTCCATATTACTTCTGATAAAGACATACCAGATGGTCCAACAATTAAATCTAAAATAGAAAATCCAAGTAATGCTATAAATGTAGTAGCAAATAAAATAAATCTTTTTTTATTTATATTCTTATATATATCTTCTCCGTGGTTAAAACCCTCTAATACTTTTATTTTATTGGTCATTGACTATTCCCCCTTTATCATAAAAGTACCTGCTAGTTTTACTGGTAAATATTTTTCATAAAATTCATTTAGATTTTTCATTGGATCTACATCTTTAAACTTTTCTGGATGTATAGACTTTGCAGCATATTGGAGATATACATAATCATAAAGAGTTCTAAGTCCACTATGATCGAAACCATATACTTCTTTATTTTTTACCGCATTTAGATTATTCCAACCTGGTCTTTTTAAATACATATTCATTGTTTCTACAGCTCTATCCTCATTAACATTGAATCCCATCTCAAATCTTTGTTTTCCCTTATCTTGAGAATTAGTTTGTCCTGAAAACATTATAATATCAGGATTACTAGATATAACGTATTCAGGGTTAAGTGGACCATATTCTTCAACTTTTCCTTCAGCAATATTTTTACATCTTGCAGTTTTAAGTATATTTCCCCATAAAGAGTTTCCATAAGAATTTCCATAGGTATCTGGACCTTGACTTGCAAGTTCAAAATAAACAGATTTAAGCTCATCTTCTGATATATCTTTTACTCTATCTTCAACATCTTTTACATGACTTTTATAATTTTCAACAAGTTCCTTTGCTCTTTCTTCTTTTCCCAATAATTTGCCAAGTATCTCTGTACTTTTTGCATGCTTATCTAGAGTAAAAGAATTGTAGTCAACTACTGCCACAGGAATTCCAAGGTTTTTTATGGTATTAATCCCATCCCCTAGCTTTTTAGCCTGATAAGGTGCAAGAATTACTAAATCTGGTTTTGTCTCAATTAATTTTTCCATACTGAAACTATCTAGGTAAATAGATCCTGTATCAATACAACCTTCTAAATTAGGAATTATTTCTGCATACTTAGTCCACATTGCATTCATTAAATCCTTTGTTTCTCCTTTTGACATAGCAACAATTCTATCTAATTTGAAATCCCCAGACACAGCAAGATAATTTTCTATATAAAATCCTAAAAATATTTTTTCTGCTGGCTTATTTAAAGTAACTTTATCACCATTTATGTCTTCCACCTCTATAAGAGTACTTTCTTCTGAGTTTTTTTCCTTTTCCTGTGAGCATCCTGTTAACCCTATTATCATTAACAAAGATAATATTATACTAACTAGTTTCTTCATAAAAAATCACTCCTCTTATTTTCAATAATATAATTTGATTTTCATACAAGAATATTTAGTCACCTCCTTCTTTACTTCTATTTTAATTTATTATCCTGCCAATGATAATGAATATCAATCATGCAAAACATAGTATCACACTTGAAATTCATTATCAATGCAGAATTGGTAAAAATGTATAAATAATATATAAATAGTGAAAATAAAAAAAAGTCCTATTTCTAGGACTTTAAGCACACATACACACAGAATAAAAAACGTATACTAAAATATACATTTGATATCTATTAATAATCTTTGCCGCTTTAATTTCCCACCGAAATTGCAAACTTTATTTTATGGTAGGTCTCCTGACTTATAGCTTCAAACCTAATTCTCCTTGCCTTCCCATGAATTATTTTCATAGTGACTTTTAAAGAGTTTCGTAGCTATTACAGTAGCGGGGGCTGTTGAGGATTCTAACCTCATTCCCTTTTATTGCATATGCAACCATAAAACACAATATGTAATTTTACATCTATATAATACATATATTTATATATTTTGTCAAATAGTTTGAATTATTTTTTATAATAATATTAAAATATTATATGCTAATTTCAATTAAGGTTTCATTTTCACTTTAATTATTACTCTAGTAATTGAGTAAATTGAACAATAATGCCATTCTCAAATTTTAAAAAATAATAAACTCAACTTATCTATTTTTATATCTCCTTTTTCCACATCATAAAATCTTGGTAAAAGACTGCATAATGTAGATTTTCCTGTTCCTGATGATCCAACTAATGCAACAGTTTGCCCAGCATTAATAGTTAATTTAATATTAGTTAATACTTTCCTATCCTTGTCTTCATAGCCAAAGGTTACATTTATCTCTATCCCTCCGCACCAATCAAATACATCTTCATGTTTTAATAGCATATCCACTTCAACATTTTCTACTAGCTCAAACATCTTATGAAAATTCATCGCATTATCCTTATCTTCTTCTTGTAAATTATCATATATTGACTCAGCTTGTTGTAGTCTTAATGATTTTTCTTTCCCAGTAATATATTTTTTCTCTATCATAGATGATAATATCAGAACATTTAAGCCTTATATAAGCTTTGATTACGGCTCCAAACAAAAATTTATTTGTAATGTCTTACAGTTTTTGCTTGGAGCCTAATACTATAACAATTTTTGATTTATTACGCATAACATAACACTCCTTTATTACACATTTTATTATAAAACAAAAACCACATTGACTATTTCATCAATATGGTTCTCGTGGATTTCAATTGTGGAGACGAGACACCACAATTAAAATCGCGATTTATTTACCTATTAATTTAAAATCTAATATAGATTTATTAGCCCAAAAGCTTTAAAAATTCTTACTCTTTTCACAGATATGTAGCAGCTCCAAATTTCTGTAACCCTTCTAGCTACTTCACTATCCACTCCCCATGAAAAATTAGGTTGCCAATATCCTTCTTCCTTCAAGGTATTAAGCCAAAATGAAAAGTTTTTTTCTACAAAAGGTTCAACTAGCTTATACCACTGTGAATATGGTGAAGTTGCTAAATCTAAAGGTTGTGGTACATACTCTGTCCACTTATTTTCATCGGTACAAAGGCACTCTACTATTCTTCTTTCCATGGACCTAATAGTTACATCATTAATTAAATTTGAATTTAGTTCCTTTAAAACTATGAATAATCTTTGTAGACAATAACAATCATGGTCAGAACATTCTTCATTACTATTTAAAAACTCTATACATCTAGCTGCAATTTTATTTCCTAACTCCCTTTGTTTATCATTTCCATACTTAATAAAAGCTGAAGCAACCACAGCACAAGGATTAGGCGTAAATTTTGTATCTGGAGCATATATCCACCATGGTGCATGCGAAAAATTTTCTACTGCCTTTGGAACCTTCTCCCAAAATGATGGTGTATCTTCAATGGTTTTCTCAAAATAATTTAATAAATTTTTAAACCATGACTCTTCACAATTAAGCTCATAATCATATGCAATAAAAATAGCCTCAGTAGATGCTATACTTGTTGATGATGGTAATAACATATCCGCCTCTAATCCCTTTCCAAAGCCACCATCTTCGTTTTGATATTTAATTAGCTCCGATACTATAGACTCTTTGCTTCCATTATTAAAAAGATAATTCCATTTTACTTTTTCAATATCTCTAGCATTGTTAAATATATGATTCTCTATATTCTTTAATTGACTTACCTTTAACTTTTCCATAGTACACCTCACAAATTTTATTTCATAACTTAATGTTAATACATTAAGTACCTTTAGTATTGTAAAAATGCGACATTCTATTTATTTAAATCTTTTATAGCTTTCATAGGAGTGTTCTCATGATATTTTTTAAAGTCATTTATCATATGAGCTTGGTCACAATAACCATAACTATAAGTAATATTATTAAGGTTAAAATTTCTGTTAAGAGCTAAGTCTTTCCATATATTTTGATACCTAACTAAACTACAGCACTTTTTAGGAGTTATTCCAATGTATTCTCTAAAGATACGCTCCAATTGTCTGGAGCTAATAGAAGTATAATCACTAATCTCAGATATAGTAGTTACCCCTTTAGATTTTAGGATATAATATATCCCATTTAATAAATTATTATTGTTAAAGTTCTTACTGAATAATTTTCTAATCAATAATTTTTCTATGTAATATATTCTTTTCTCAATTTTGGGATAATGTATAATTATATCTTCAATGTCTTTTCTTAAACTTATAAAATATTGGTCTACACTTGCAAACTCATTACACCTTTTAGGTAACTGGTTATCTGTAAACAAATGTGCAGTCCAAAAATTAAAGCGGATACCAAAAGTAGAAGTCAATGCTGAGGTTTTAGCCTCTTCTGTATAAAAAGGAGAATCATTTAAATTACAAAATAGGTTATTTACTTTATTACTGCTATAATCTATATCAAAAATTATATCCATACAACAGTCTGGAATCACAATATTACTTCTATCACCCCCTGTAGTTAGTTCCTTATTTCTATAAGGCACAGGACTCCCCCAAAAACATCTTATATATGGCTTTAAAACATCACAGGGTTCAATTTCTCTATAGGTATCTGATTTATTTAATACATTATTAGTTATGGGTTTAAATAGCTCTGATAACTCTTTCATTCATTCCACCCCTTCATAATAATTTATTCTTACTGCATTATAATTATAATAATATTATTATACAATTTTTACTTATATCTAAGATAAGCTTTGCCTATAGAAATATTTAATATTCCAAAATGACTCAAAATAGCAATGTCTTTATATAACTGCTAGAACCAAATGTAAATAGATATTAAATATATAAAAATAAGGTCTTAAGTTTTACACTTAAGACCTTATTTTCACTTCATGAACTATTCTTTTCTACATAATTAATAACTTATCCTCTAAAACATCCATATAAGAATTAACTCATCAAATATTAATGTATACTTCTATAATTCTTTGTTTTTAACCTCTACGCTAATTCTCTCTATAAGGCTATCTAAATCTAATATTCCTTCATCTCCGCTTCTTCGACTACGCAATGAAATTTTATTATCCTTCTCTTCTTTTTCTCCAATAACAATAATATATGGAACTCTTTCATTTCTAGCCTCTCTAATTTTATATCCTATCTTTTCATCTCTATAATCAAGTTCAACTCTTATTCCATTTGTACTTAATCGCCTTTTAACTTTCTCAGAATAATCCTTAAACTTATTAGATATAGGCAATATTTTTACTTGTACTGGAGAAAGCCATGTTGGAAATTTACCAGCGAAATGCTCAATTAGTATTCCAATGAATCTTTCTATGCTTCCAAATATTACTCTATGAATAACTATTGGTCTATGTTTCTCCCCATCATTTCCAATATAGTCTAATTCAAATCTTTGAGGCAATTGAAGGTCTAATTGAATTGTTCCACATTGCCAACTTCTACCTATGCTGTCTTCAAGGTGAAAGTCTATTTTAGGCCCATAAAAGGCCCCGTTACCTTCATTTATTTTATAATCTAAATTTAACTCATCTAATGCACCCTTTAAGGAGTTTTCTGCAACAGCCCATTCCTCATCACTTCCCATAGAATCATCTGGCCTTGTAGAAAGTTCAAGATTATATTTAAATCCAAATCTTGAATAAACCTTATCTATAAGTTCTATTACTCCCTTTATTTCTGATTTAATTTGACTTGGCAACATAAATATATGGGCATCATCCTGAGTAAATGCCCTAACTCTCATCAACCCATGTAGCACTCCTGAAAGTTCATGTCTATGCACTCTTCCAAGTTCACCTACTCTCATTGGAAAATCTCTATATGAATGAGCTTCTGATTTATATACTAACATTCCTCCTGGACAATTCATTGGCTTCAATGCAAATTCCTCTTCATCAATATTAGAAATGTACATATTTTCTCTGTAATGATACCAGTGACCTGAAGTTTCCCATAATCTTTTATTAAGCATTATTGGAGTTTCAATTTCAGAATATCCTGCTGCTAGATGTAGTTCTCTCCAAAAATCAATTAAAATATTTTTAAGAATAACTCCTTTAGGTAAGAAAAATGGAAATCCTGGTCCCTCTTCAGCAAAAGTAAATAATTTCAATTCCTTACCTAGCTTTCTATGATCTCTCTTTTTAGCTTCCTCTAAATTATGCAAATAAGCTTCTAATAAGCTTTTATTAGCAAAGGCTACACCATATACTCTTTGTAGCATCTTGTTTTTCTCATTACCTCTCCAGTATGCTCCAGCTACCCTTATTAACTTAAATGCTTTTATATATTTTGTAGAAGGTACATGAGGTCCCCTACAAAGATCAATATGATTACCTTGTTTATATAAAGAAATCTTTTCTCCTTCAGGTAAATTATTTATTAGTTCCACTTTGTAGGTCTCTTCTATTTCCTCCATAAGCTTTATTGCTTCTTCTCTTGAGACATCAATTCTTTCAAACTTTAAATCTTCACTTATTATTTTGTTCATTTCTACTGATATGTTTTCTAAATCTTCATCACTCAATGAATTTTCCATATCAAAATCATAATAAAATCCATTTTCTATAGATGGTCCTATGGCAAGCTTAGTATCTTTATAGATTCTTTTAACTGCTTGAGCCATAATATGTGAAGTAGAATGTCTAATAACTTCAGCTGCTCTTTCATCATCATAGGTTAAAATATTTACCTCATCATGATCCTTTAGCTTATAACTTAAATCAACTAAGGTTCCATTTATTTCCCCCACTATCACTGATTTAGCCAAGTTTTTACTAATGGATTTTGCTAGGTCCTGAACACTAAAATTGTCTTGAATTTCTCTTATTGACCCATCATTAAGCTTTACTGTTTTCATAAATTATTACCTCCTTCTTTAAAGATTTCTTTATTTTTTGATATAAAAAAACACCCATCCCAAGCTTGGGACGAATGTATAATATCCGTGATTCCACCCAAATTGAATTAAATTAATTCAATTCTTCTTTAAAACTTTAACGACATTCACCGATGGCATTTCACTAATTTATAGCTAATAAACCATAGCTCTAGGGTAGTTTTCTTATAGCCATATTTAGGAATGCTCACAGCCGATGACATTCCCTCTCTGAAAACTGTATTCTATAATACTCTTCCCTTTCTTAGCTTACTTTATATTTAATTTAAAAGTACCTTGTGTACTTAGTTATATTTAAAACTTATATTAGCATTCTTATAATAAATTGTAAATAACTTAAAACAATATTAGATAAATTTATTTAGATTAGTTTATTTTACGAAGGCCCTTTTGCATTAGGTTCCGCAATAAGTTCGGTACGGACAAGCTGATGGTTCAGGCAATGTAGAATAATAATCCTGTTCTTTAGAGTAATCATATGGTCTTGAAAGAGCATCTAAAAGTCGCTCCATTACATTATAATCTCCTTGCTTTACTGCAGCTTCTAGTGCTTCTTCTACTCTATGGTTACGTGGAATTACTGCTGGATTACTCCTTTGCATAAGCTGCTTTGATGAAACTTCTGATTCCTCTTGTCTTGTTAGTCTCTCCTGCCATAATTTATACCACTTATCAAATTCCTCTTTACCAAATAGTACAATGTCCTCTATCTTGTCACTAGTTAATGCACGGAAAGTGTTTGTATAATCTGCACCATACTTCTGCATCATATTTAGAAGATCTTCAATTAGATATTCATCCTCTAACTCTTCATTAAATATACCAAGTTTTGTCCTCATTCCAGAAAGCCAATTGTACTTATACAAATTAGAAAAGTTTGAAATCTCATTCTGTGCCAGCTTGAGAGCCTCATTCTGATTAATATGCAGCAATGGTAACAGAGTCTCAGCAAATCTTGCAAGATTCCATGCAGCAATATTAGGTTGATTACCATAAGCATATCTACCATGAATATCAATGGAACTAAATACAGTGGAAGGGTCATAGGCATCCATGAAAGCGCAAGGACCATAATCAATTGTTTCTCCACTAATTGCCATATTATCAGTATTCATTACCCCATGAATAAAACCAACCAGTTGCCATTTTGCAATAAGTTCAGCCTGCTTCTTGATCACTTCCCGAAGCAAAAAAAGATAGCCATTTTCTTTATTATCTGTTTCTTGAAAATGTCTTTGCAAAGTATAATCAGCTAAAGCCCTAAGTTCTTCAACTGTACCCCACTTTGAAACGTATTGAAATGTACCAACACGTATATGGCTAGCAGCTATACGAGTCAGTATTGCACCAGGCAGCTCTGTTTCCCTTATTATTGACTCACCTGTTGTAACCACAGCCAGACTACGTGTGGTAGCAATGCCAAGTGCGTTCATTGCTTCACTTATAATGTATTCTCTTAGCATTGGACCTAGTGCTGCTTTTCCATCGCCTCCTCGTGAATATGGAGTTCTACCTGAACCCTTAAGCTGGATATCGAATCTCTCACCTAGTGGAGTAATGTGTTCACCTATAAGTACAGCTCTCCCATCACCTAACACTGTAAAATGACCAAATTGATGTCCTGCGTATGCTTGAGCAATAGGTACAGCACCTTCTGGAATCTTGTTTCCTGCAAGTATATCTACTCCATCAGTACTTTGTAGTGCCTGGGCATTTAATCCTAAAGATGTTATTAACGGATAATTCAGCACAACCAATTTAGGTGAAGGTACATGACTTGGACTTTGTGTATTAAAAAATATTTTTGGAAGATCAGCATAACTATTTTCCAAATTCAAGCCTGTTTCTATTATTGCTTCTCTTTCTTTCATTATATCTCCTTTTCTTCTTTTATTTTTTATATATCTTTTTTACATGAGATAAAAATCATAGCTCCTATTACTTTTCAAATATAAACTTCTATAATAACTAAACTCTTTTTAGTTTATACTTTTAAGAATTTATTATTCCCTATATATTTCTCCTTCTTTCTTTGCTAAATATTTAAATATTTAAACTAAATTCACTATTATTTACATTAAAATTAAAACACGGATATAAATTACATAGATATAAATTTTTATTTGGGTAAATATTCATTCAATGTATTTGATTTCTATATAAGGATTATGGTATAATTTACATACAACAAAAGGGGGGATTACTTTGAAGATTAAAAAACATCTCAAAGCAACAAAATTCATAGCATGTTTATTGGTTAGCTTATTTGTTATCCAATATCCACTTATTGGCTTTGCCGAAACACCTAAAACTAGTCCAGCTAGTGAAAAAAGCAACAGTATTGATATTGATAATGGCATAGCAAATTTAAACTATGATAGAAATCAAGTCTTAGCAGTAAATGGTGATAGCGTAGAAAGTTTCGTTCCAAGAGAAGGTTTAAATTCAAATGGAAAATTTATAGTTGTTGAGCGTAATAAAAAATCACTTACAACTTCACCAGTTGATATTTCAATTATTGATTCCATGAGCGATCGCACATATCCAGGAGCATTACAACTTGCAAACGATGCTTTTGTGGAAAATCAACCTAATATATTAATGTGCAAAAGAAAACCTTTAAATATTAGTATAGATTTACCAGGTATGAAAAAAGAAAATACAAAAACTGTTGAAAATCCAACATATGGTAATGTGTCAGGAGCAGTAGATGAGTTAGTATCTACTTGGAGTGAAAAGTATTCAACAACACATACTTTACCTGCAAGAACACAGTATGCAGAATCTATGGTTTATAGTAAATCTCAACTAGCAAGTTCTCTTAATGTTAGCGCTAAAGTTATAGATAATTCACTTGGAATTGACTTTAATGCTATATCAAACGGAGAGAAAAAAGTTATGGTTGCTGCATACAAACAAATATTTTATACTGTAAATGCAGAACTACCTAACAATCCATCAGATATTTTTGATGATAGCGTTACTTTTAAAGAGCTAACTCGTAAAGGAGTAAGTGATGCAGCACCACCTGTTATGGTATCAAATGTAGCCTATGGTAGAACAATTTATGTAAAATTAGAAACAACCTCTAAGAGTAAAGATGTACAATCTGCTTTTAAAGCGTTACTTAAGGATAATAGTGTACAAGCTAGTGGACAATACAAAGATATTTTTGAAGAAAGTTCATTTACTGCTGTAGTATTAGGCGGAGATGCAAAAGAGCATAACAAGGTTGTCACAAAGGATTTTGATGAAATACGAAATGTAATCAAAGATAATGCGGAATTTAGTCTTAAAAATCCAGGATATCCAATTTCATATACAAGTGTTTTCTTAAAAGATAATTCAATTGCTTCTGTTAATAACAGAACTGATTATATTGAGACTACATCAACAGAATATTCTAAAGCTAAAATAAATCTTGATCACTATGGTGCGTATGTTGCCCAGTTTGATATATCATGGGATGAATTTTCCTATGATGAGAATGGAAATGAAGTACTAACCCATAAAACATGGGATGGAAGTTGGGAGGACAAAACAGCTCATTACTCTACAGTAATTTCACTTCCAGCTAATTCAAAAAATATAAGAATTTATGCAAGAGAGTGTACAGGTCTTGCATGGGAATGGTGGAGAACAATTATTGACGAATATAATGTTCCATTAACAAATGAAATAAACGTTTCAATTGGCGGAACTACATTATATCCATCCGCTAGTATTAGCCATTAGTCAATAACAACATCATTTTGATTAAAGCTTTTATAAAAAAATCTTTGTAAGCTAAATAAAACATACTCCTTCTTGTAATAATTAAGATAACAAATTATTACAAGAAGGAGTTTTTCATATGTTAAATATATTTATCTACTTCTTCATTTGAAGAAAGTTAATCTTTAAAAATTCTATTATTAAAATAAATATAAATGCTAGCACGAAAACATAATATGTTAGTAATTTATCTGTATTGAGGCTTATAGTAAAAACTGTGGCTATAAGACTTAATACTATAAATATTATATTTATTTTAAAAGAAACAGTTTCTCTAAAATAAGCCAACTTTTTATACTTAATATAGGCTGAGATTATAAATGCAATTACTAGTAAGCCTAATATGCAAATTGTATAAAATCTTAAATTAATATTATCCCATTTATAATTTTGATAAGTAAAGTGTCTAACTAATCCCATTTTCTTATCAGACAAGTTATATATTACTACAGTAAATATAACTAATAAAATTTGAACAATAGTACCTAGCCACTTTAAAACATTTTTTATAATCATATCAATTACCTAACTTTTTATCTATTTTTGTGGTTCTCCAGTTGTTACTGGACCAGCTTCATTTCCAGTGTTTCCACTCCATTCATTCCATCCGCCATCATAAAGAGATATATTTTCAAGTCCCATTACATCAGCATACCATAGAACTTCGGCAGCTCTCCAACCTGTTCCGCAGAAGAACATTAAGTTTTTATCTGGTGTTATACCATATTCTTTCCACATCTTAAGAATTTGATCCCCACTAACCATGGTATTATCTTCATTTCTGAAGTCTTCCATGCTAGTGCTATCACTACCACCATGTCCCCATAGAGAACATACTGGACGTCCTGTTGCTTTAATATAGCTATATCCTGAAGTTTTTCCTATATACTCTTCCCAGCTTCTAATATCTACTAATGTATTTTCTTCTGGCTTATCTACTGCTGTAAGTGCTTTATCGTAATCAACAATATAATCCCTATTTAATGGAGCATCTGCACCAAAGGATTCTACAGCAACTTTAGGATTAGATTTAGCTTCTACTTCGTAGCCAGCATCTACCCATTTGCTAGTTCCACCATTTAATAATCTAACATCTTTTACTCCTAAATACTTAAATATAACTGCTACTCTTGAAGCTGCACAAGTGTCTCCACCATATAGTACAACAGTTGTATCTGTAGTTACACCATTTACTTTAGCAAATTCTATAAGTTTATCATCTGAAAGACGATTCCATAGCGGTCCTTCTTCTAATTCATCTGTATTAATATGTATAGCTCCTTGAATATGCCCTTTTAAATAATCTGGAGAATCTTTTTCTTCTCCCCATGAAACTTCAAATACTTTAAATTCTTTTCCTTCATAAGTTTCTGGTTTTTTTCCATCTACTAAATCTTTAACCCATGATGCTGGAACTAACATTTCATAATTAGGATAAGCTACCATAGCATTATTTTCATCCTTAGCCCATTCCTTAACATCATATGTATATAAATTTTTAAATCCCTTTTTTGATAAATAATCAGCTACTTCTTTTGCATCTTCTCCATTTGCATCATAAAGAATAACATTTTTATCAGCTGATATTCCTCTTGCTTCTAAATCTTTAGCTAAACTTTCTTCTTTCTTTTCTGTATCCGCATTTAGCCAATCTGCTGAAAAATCTACAGCCCCCTCAATATGACCGCCTCTTTCAACACCTTCTAATTTCCAACCATTATATGCATCATTTGCTCTTGTATCAACAACTATCCACTTATCATCTTTAATACTTTTTGTTAACTCTTCAGTAGTTATAGATTTAACTTCTGTACTTGATCCTTCATTATTCTTAGCTTCGTCTTTAGTCCCACAAGCTGTTAATGCTGCCATTGATAGTGTTAAGGCTACTGCTGTTAACATTACTTTTATAGACTTTTTCATATTTTTCCCTCCTTAACATTAATAATTTTACATTTTTCCATCTGTAGCTTAACACCTTTTATATATCATGTAAATAACTTCTTAGTTTTTTTAAATTTGATTTAATAATAGATAAACTTCTTCTATCGAAAATTAAAATAGTAGAAGCTTATCTATTAATTTTCTGTACATTATCCTTCATACTCTTTGTATTTACCTAAAATATAAAGTTTTCATTTCTCACCTTGCTCGGAAGGACACTCCTTGTCACATACTTTCGTTTAAATGAAACTCTCCTTCACTTCGTTTAAATGAGTAAGTTCCCATGACTAAATCGTAGATTTTTTTCTCGCTTTGCTCGGAAGGACACTCCTTCTCACATGCGTTCGAATGAGTAAGTTCCACTAACCAAATCATAGATTTTTTCTCGCTTTGCTCGGAAGGAAACTCCTTGTCACATACGCTCCAAGGAGTAAGTTTGACCAGCCAAATCATAGATTTGGGGTCTCACTTATGGTGTTAGACGTGTTCTGTCTCTTGGAATAAGTGAAGCTTCTCTTACGTTTTCTAGTCCTAAGAGCTGAGCTGTTAGTCTTTCTAGTCCTATGGCAAGACCTCCGTGTTTTGGCATACCTTGTTTAAATATACAGGTGTAGCTACTATAATTCTCTGGATTCAATCCTTTATACTCCATATTCTTTATTAACTCATCATAGTTATGAATTCTTTGCCCTCCAGTAGTTATTTCTACACCTCTAAACAATAAGTCAAAGCTATGAGTTTCTAGTTCTCC
Organism: Clostridium sp. UBA1056; assembly: GCA_002316385.1. Lineage (GTDB taxonomy): Bacteria > Bacillota > Clostridia > Clostridiales > Clostridiaceae > Clostridium_J. The sequence continues at coordinate 76,608 of DCDL01000065.1, read as the reverse complement.
ACAAGGCATGGTATACATAGGTCTTTTTCTTCTCGGGTAATTAGTTAAGAATATAAAATCTGAGTTTAATTTTTCCTTAGCATATTTACAAATGAGTTTTTCTCCTTCAGGGTCAAGGTCTCCATCTAAATTCTTCTTATTATACTCCTTTTCTAATATATCTAAGGCATCCTTAAGTTTCATTCTAGGTATTTCACTTTGAATTTCTGGCATTTTAGCCTCTAGAATATCCAAATACTTAGCTCCTTCTACTTTAACTTTATCCAAGATAAACTTTAATAATCTTTCTTCAATTTCCATGACTTCTGTTTCGTCTTCAATAAATCCCATCTCTAAGTCCATACTTATATATTCATTTAAGTGCCTATTGGTATTATGCTCTTCTGCTCTATATACATGGGCTACTTCAAAAACTCTTTCAAATCCTGCACCTACCATCATTTGTTTATAAAATTGAGGACTTTGAGCTAGATAAGCTTCTCTTTCAAAATATTTCACTTTAAATAACTCTGTTCCTCCTTCTGCTCCTTCTGATACAAGTTTAGGTGTAAAAATTTCTGTAAATTCTTCTTCAGTCAAAAACTCTCTAAATCCTTGGACTAATATATTTTGAATCTTAAAAATCGCATTTATTTTTTCATGACGTAAGCTTAATACTCTATTATTTAGCATGGTATCTAAGTTAGCATTTAGTTCTTTATTATTTACCTCTATAGGTAGCTCTCCTATTGTGGAATTAATCACCTCTATACTTTCAATTTGTATCTCAAAATTATTCAATGTGTTTTTTCCTTCTTTAACAGTACCTTTAATAGAAACTACAGATTCTATCTTTAAACTTGTTTCTTCAATAATAGAGTTATCAGCAACACATTGTACAAAACCAGTTCTATCCCTTAGTACAATGAATGTAATAGATTTTAGCTTTCTTACTCTATATATCCATCCTGATATTTTTACTTTTTCATTCATATGATTAACTAATTTATTTATTAATACTCTTTTCATTTTTATGCCTCCTAAATTTCAATAAAAAAAGCCCTTAAGCCAAAGGCTCAAGGGGCAAAATATGCGGTGCCACCCTTGTTGATATAATAATTAAATACCTAAATATATTCCTATAAAAATTTTCTTATATAGAATGTACTACATAATTAGAATAGATTAATTTTCTTATTATACCGGTTCTATAAGAAAATTTACCTTAATGAAATGAGCTCCTATTTCATTAAATAAAAAAAGCTTTCACTCCTATAGGAGCGAAAGCTGTATTCACGGTACCATCCTAATTTGATTAAGTATTAATTACTTTATCATCTCTAATCCCTTTAACGGAGGAATCCGATTTATCCTACTTAATATTTCAGATAAATATCTCCAGGATGTCTTTCAATATTACTGTTCTCATAGAGCTTCCACCGCCCTCTACTCGCTTTACATACTTAGTAATACTTACTCTTCCCTTCAAAGAATTATAAATATATATTTTCTATATATTATTCCATTTTAGAATTATTGTCAATGTTTTTTGATAATTTATTTTGATAACTTTATGATCCACATTCCTAAAGTTTATTTTAAATTATGATATCCAATAAATAAACTATTTTAATAGTTATTTCAAATAATACTAAATTATCCTATAAAATAATACTATCATATACTTGTATATAAATTTATTTAATGGATTTACATACAAGTATAATAAAATAAAAAGGTGTGTGTGAAAGAATGGACGAGAAGAAAAATTTACTTTTAGATGCTCTGGCTAATGGTGTTCTTGACATGGATGAAAATTTAGTAAAGAGTAAGGCTGACGAATATCTAGATTCAGGCTATAATGCCTATGATGCCATAGCTTCTGGCTTAGCTATTGGAATGGATAAAGCTGGTGTATTATATGAGGAGGAAGAATACTATATTCCAGAACTTCTTATGTGTTCTGATGCTATGTATGCAGGTATGGATAAACTTAAACCTCATCTTAAATTTTCTTCTAACGAAAAAAAACATAAAGCTGTTGTGGGTGTAGTGGAGGGCGATACCCATGACATAGGCAAGAATCTATTTAAAATAATGCTTGAAACCTGTGGTTTTGAGGTTTATGACCTAGGCCGTGATGTATCTCCTACAGAATTTATAAATAAAATAAGGGAAACGAAAGCTACTTTAGTTGGAATGTCAACTCTAATGACTACAACTATGGACAATATGAAAGTAGTTATAGATATGCTAAATGAGTCTGGACTTAGAGACGATGTAGTTGTGATGATAGGCGGCGGCCCAATATCTCAAAGTTTCGCAGATAAGATAGGCGCAGATGGTTATGAAGTTGAAGCTTCAAAAGCCGCTCGTTTAGCTAAAGAGCTTGTTTCAAAGAGGTGTGGCTAATGTTTGAAGATAAAATGACTCCTATGGAAAGGGCAATAGCCATTTCTAAAGGAAATGATGTTGATAGAATACAATGTAACCCTAACATTTCTAATGGCATTGCCAGGGTAGCTAGATTAAAAATTTCCGAATTTAATCACAGTAGTAAAGCCTTATCAGATGCAGTTATAGCAACTCATAAACGATTTGGTGGAGATGGAGCTAAAATATTTACAGATTTATTTATTATTTCAGAAGCTATGGGTGCAAAAATGAAGTATCCAGAAGATAATACTGTAGACTTACTTGAACCTGCAATTAATTCTGTAGATGAGATAAACTCTCTTACTCCTGTAAATCCATTAAAAGATGGAAGACTTCCTATTCATATAGAAGCTATGAAGATTGTAAAAGATACTATAGGCACTGAAGTTCCTTGTAGTGCTGCCATAGTTGGCCCTTTTACTAATGCCTGTTTCTTAATAGGTGTTCAAGAAATGACTAAGCTTATGATAAGAAATCCCGAGGCTGTTCACAAACTATGTAAAATTTCTCTTGAAAGCTGTGTCTCCTTTGTTAAAGAATCTTTAAAACAAGGAGTTGGAATTAGTATTTCCGAACCTATGGCATCTTCTACAGTTATTAGTCCTATTCACTTTAGAAGATATTGTAAGCCTTATATGAAAGAACTAGTAAATTTTATGAAAAGCAAAGGTGTAACACCGTCTATTCATATATGTGGAAAAACAGATCCTATTTGGCAAGATATAGTAGACCTTGGTTTTAGTGCTTTTAGTATAGATAATGTAGCAAGTTTATCAAAGTGTAAAGAAACTATAGGAAGCCAAATAAAAATCATGGGAAATGTGGACCCTTCTACTGTAATGTATAGTGGTACTCCTAATGAAGTTAAGGTTGCAACCTTAAGATGTATAACGGATGGTTATGATAGTCCTAAAGGATATTCAGTAATGTCTGGATGCGGACTTCCTGTTGAAACTCCTATGGAAAATATAGATGCTATGCTGGATATTACTAGAGAACTTGGATGGCCTATAGATCCTGAAAAAATAGATTTTCTTATTAAAAAATATGGTGGTATATAAAAATGATAACTGCGAAGAAAAGATTCTTTAATATAATTAATAAAAATGAAGTAGACCGCATTCCTTGTATGTGTCCTGGTGGAATGATGAATATGATTGTAACAGAACTTATGGACATGGAGAATGTCTATTGGCCTGAAGCTCATGAAAATGCAAAGCTCATGGCTAGCTTAGCTGCTGGAGTGGCTAAAAACAATATTTTAGATAATGTAGGTGTTCCATTTTGCATGACAGTAGAAGCAGAAGCTATGGGTGCTAAGGTTCATTTAGGCAATAAAATTACAGAACCTAGAGTAGTAGAGTATCCTTTAAAATCAGTGGTAGATTGGCAAAAACTAAATAAAATTAATTTTTCAAGGGGACGTGTAAATGTCACTCTAAATGCTCTTAATCTATTAAAAAACATAGATATGGATACTGTAATTATAGGTAATTTGACAGGTCCAGTAAGTCTTGCTTCTTCTTTAGTAAATACCTCTAACTACTATAAGGATTTAAGAAGAAATCCTAAGGAAGCTCATGAACTTATGAATTTTATTACAGAGAATCTTATATGTTTTGGTAAGGAGCAAATAAAATCTGGTGCAGATATAATTGCCATTTCTGATCCAAGTGGTACTGGAGAAATTCTAGGTCCTAAGCTATTTAATGAGTTTGCATTACCTTATATAAATAGAATTGTAGATGAATTAAATCCTCTATGTAATGATGGAGTCATAGTTCATATATGTGGCAGATTAAAGCCTATATATAAAGAATTAAATAATCTGAGAAGTAATATATTAAGCTTCGATTCTATTGTTAGCATAAAAGAAGTTAAAGAAAGTATAAACAATAAAATTTTCATGGGCAATGTTAGTACTTTAGCCTTAGATAAAGGTACAAAGGAAAGTATAAAATCAGCTTGCAGTTTTTGTATCGATAACGGAATAAATATTTTAGCTCCAGCCTGTGGCTTAGGAACAAAGAGTAAAATTAATAATATAAAAGCTCTTATGGAAGTTTCAAAGGAGAAATCTAATGATAGAACTTAAAAAATCTAATAAAACAGTACTAGAGTTATTGAAGGATGGCGAAATAATAGTTGAATGCCCCTGTAGAGGTCTTGGCACATGTGGAAAGTGTAAAATAAAAATAATAGATGGTGCAGTTACACCTATTACTTATGAAGAGAAAAAGCTTTTAAGTAGTACTGAATTAAGCGATGGTGTTAGACTTGCATGCCAATGTAAAATTATTGATAATACTAAAATTGACATACTTTTTCAAGCTGGTAGTGATATTAAAATTCTTACTGAGGGCGTTATACCTAACTCTAATATAAATCCTGCTATAAAAAAAATAAGCTTTGATTTAACTAAAGAAGCTCTATGTAAGTTTAATAGTATTAATAGCTATTTTCAACATTCTATAGGTATAGCCTCAACTGTATCATTAGATACATTAAAAAAGCTGCCTTCAATTTTAAATGTTGGACATGGGGAAGCGGTTATATATAATGATGAAATTTTAGATATAGATATTAGTATATCTAACGTTTATGGTATGGCAATAGATATTGGAACTACTACGGTAGCATGCTCTCTGGTAAATCTACTAACCTTTGAAGAAATTGATAGTAGTTCTTTTATAAATCCTCAAAAGGAATTTGGGTTAGATGTGTTATCTAGAATTCATTATGCTAGTGATAATAAGGATGGTATATCCAATCTGCAACTATGTATTGTTAAAGAATTAAATCATAATATAGAGGCTTTATGTAATAAAAATAATCTAAATATATCTTCTATATATGAAATTGTAGTTGCTGCTAATTCTACTATGGTGCATTGTTTGCTTGATATTCCTATAGACAACCTAGGTAAGTCTCCTTATATAAGCGTATTAACAGAGAATATATCCATATATGCTAGTGATATTGGAATTAAAATTAATCCTAAGGGTAAAATCTATTGTATTCCTGCAGTTTCAACCTATATTGGAGGCGATATAGTTGCTGGTATATTGGCAAGCAGATTATACCTTGAGTCAGAGAATACTTTATTCATTGATATTGGTACTAATGGAGAAATAGTTTTAAGTAGTAAAGGAAACCTTGTTTCTTGTTCTTGCGCTGCTGGCCCAGCCCTTGAAGGAATGAATATTAGTTGTGGTATGAGAGCTGATACTGGTGCCATAGAATCTCTTAAAATTGTAGATAACAACGTATATATTAATACTATTGGCAATACTGAGCCTATAGGCCTTTGTGGTAGCGGTATTTTAGAATCTATTAGCGAACTTTTAAAAAATGATATTTTAGGAATAAATGGTAGACTAAAAACTAATTCTCCTCTAGTCTATGAAACTGATGGAAAGCGGGAAGTTTTTCTATACGAAAATAAAAATAAAATTTATGTTACTCAAAATGATATAAGACAAGTTCAATTAGCTAAAGGGGCAATATTATCTGGGTTTCTCACTCTTTTGAACTATAAAAATATAACAATAGACAACTTAGATAAAGTTATTATAGCAGGCCAATTTGGAAAGCATCTATCTCCAGAAAGTCTTACTGGAGTAGGCATAATTCCTGTGAACTTAAAGGATAGGATAAAATATATTGGTAATTCTTCTAGAGTTGGTGCTTTTATATGTTTACTTTCTATCGATGAAAGAAAAACTGCAGAATCTATTTCAAGAAATGTAGATTATGTGGAGCTTTCTAATATAGAAAAATACTATCAAACCTTTACTAAGGCTCTTTTCTTTGAATAAGTTATACTTTTTATGTATGAGGTGATAATATGTCCTTTGTTTGTAACAACTATAATCATACTACTTTAATTCCTTCTATCCTTGAAAAATTAAATATAAATAATGAGAAAGAGCTACACTACAATAAAGATAATATAATAAAAGTAGCTATTAATACTAAGGAATTTTTAAGAGATTCTTGGATAAAGCTTCCATTCTGTAATACTATAGAAGGAGAACTTTTAGGTGCTAAAGTTTCATTAACTATGAATGGAGCTAAAATAAAAGAGCCTTGTTTTAATAATATAAACCAAGTGCCCAATGACATTAATATAAATAATGAACGTTTAAACATAATTCTTGAAGCCTTATATTCTCTAAATAGCGAAAATATTATTTATAATTTAGAAGGTCCTTTTACTATTTTAAATTATTTATTAGATACTACTGCTATTTTTAAAGCTATAAATTGGCAAAAAGAAGACTTCTTTTATGCTCTTAATTCTATTGAAGAATTTATAATTAGTTATGGAACCTTAATTTATAATTCTGGTGCTAATATATTATCCTTCGGAGATCCTCTAGGTACAAAAGATATACTTGGCCCTAAGTTATTTAATCATATATATATTAATAGCTTTAGAAGAATTATTAAAGGAATTATCCACAATTGCCCTAAAGTAACAATCCACATCTGTGGTAAACTTAGTCAAAATCTTGTGGATGCCCATGCAGTAGAAGTTTCAGACTATAAATTTTCAGGAGATATTAATTATGGAGAAGCTCTACTTAACTACACTAAATTAGATTGTAAGGAACCAGTTATAGGTCTTATGTGCGTTAATAGAACTATACTCCAATATAGTACTATCCATAAACTTAAAATTTCTTAAATTCCATATAAAAATAAATAAGTTCATGTTGAAATTGACTTGTATTCTTTACATTAATCAATGTCGTAATTATATTAAATCAATTTCAACATGTAATTTTAAAACACCCCATTATTCATTTAAGTGTAGCTTTGACCAATCTTCAAAAAGTATATTTGCTATAGGTCTTGCTTCTGGTACACCATCTAAGCTCTTTTTTGCTACCATAAGATTTTGTTGATAGTCTATAACATAGATAGGTGCATCTGATGCAACCTGTAGTTGTATATCTCTATAAATTGCTTTTCGCTTATCTGCATCTAGCTCTTCTTCTCCTAGTTTCCAAAGATCATCTACTCTAAAGTTAGTATATCCTGTTTGATTATAATAGGAGCCTGTTTCAAACATCTTTCTATACTCTTCTGGATTTAATCCTAAAGAATATCCATTAATATATAAATCACATTCTTTACCTTTACTAAATACCTTATTAAAAAATTCCTTATTTTCATAAGGTATTATTTCAACCTCTATACCTATATCTTTTAACTGTTTCTGTGCAACTTCTGCATAGTATTTATGCTCAAAAGCTTCCATATTATATCCTAGCTTGAGCTTACTTACATCAGTAACTCCACTCTCTTTTATTAAAGCCTTGGCTTTTTCTATATCATGTTCATACACTTCTACATTTTCTTCTATATATTGCTCTGCTTCTTTAATTAAGATAGAATTTGCTTCTTCTACCTTCTTTGCTCCTGATTCACCATATGCTGCAACTATCATTTCTTTTCTATCTAAGGCATAGGATAATGCCTTTCTAAAAACTGTATTCTGCATGTAATTTACACTTTGATTGAAAACTATATAATTTACTCTTCCTTCACTAAAAGTATAGGATTGTAGTTCCTCTCCTTTATAGGCTTTGTCATATAACTCTGGACTTGCCTTAACTAAAGTTAATTCTCCCTTATTGAAAGCTTCTTCTGCAGCTTCTTCTGATGGAAAGACCTTTATTGTTATCATGTCAGCCTTAGGCGTTCCTGAGTAATAGTCATTATATTTTTCTAAAACTATGCTATCTCCCTTAGTCCATTCTTTGAACTTAAATGGACCAGAACCTATAGGTGCTTTGTTTTTTTCTGATTTAGCAACTATATCTTCACCTTCATATATATGCTTTGGAATTGGAATAATCTTAGAAAAGTTATATAAAAATACTCTCCTCTCAGCAGGAAGTGTTACTTTGATTGTTAACTCATCAACTTTTTCTACATTTATAGGTTTTTCATTTACCATTAAAAACTCTCTTAAAGGAGATTCCTGTTTCTCATCTAAGATAAGATTTATCGTATATTCCAAATCATCAGCAGTTACAGATTTTCCATCATGCCATTTTAGATTATCCTTTAATTTAATAGTTATTTCCTTATTATCTTTAAAATCAACAGACTCTGCTAAATATGTTTTGACATCTCCACCTCCATAGGAAAAAAGAGGAGAATAAATTATATTAGATACCAGTTGCACCTCTCCTATGTTTGTGAATGCAGGGTTTATTATCTCTGGTTCCTTAGTTATTGGAACAACTATATTTCCTCCCACAGTAGTAGATATTTGTCCTTCATCATTTTTAGGAGATTTAGAATTACAGGCAGTAAAACTTATCACACTTATCGCTATTAATAATATAGAAACTATCCTTTTAAATTTCATAATATCCTCCTTACTATAAGACATAATTTCTTTTACCTTAGCTTTTACACTTTAAGCTAATTTTAAGCATAAAAATAAATTATTCTTTAAATATAAGCAGGTTACAAAATTTATACCTAGTAAAAAGAGATCTTCTCAGAACAAAGTAAACTTTAAATTAGTAAACTATTTTGAGACAATCTCTTTAAAATCAATGTAATATTTGGTTTAAAATAAATTCATCATAATAACTCTATAAAATTGGTTTACAAATAAATTCATCTATCTTACAATCTAAAATATTAGAAGCATGAGCAGTACGCATAATAAGAGCAGTATCTACTCCCACACCAGTTCCCCCTAAAGCTATGATTGGTTTCATATATTCTATAGCTCCACCATCTAAAGCCATTACTGCAATCTCAACTGCAACCTTGGTACCTTGACCTAACATACGTAAAGAATGTGCAATTATTTCTACAGGACTTATACCTCCAAACTTACGTGAAAGGCCGCGCTCTGCTCCACTAAGAACATGAGTTGTAGTTACAACTTGAACTCCTTTATTTTTAAATAACTCCAGTTTTTCTTCTGAAATTTCTTGAACTCCAGATTCTCTAAAACCATTAACATGGGTAACACATACTATATTCAAATTATTTATATCTAGCCTAAGTAATTCATCTATGGTATTTCCTGCACTTGTAGGTACTATAATAGTATTAATTCCCCTATCACGAGCTACATTTATAGCACTTTCTAATGTATCCTTAGTATTTTGCTTTCCTGGTCTTTCAAAATACATACTTACTCCCCCTTAAACTATCAATATATCTAAATTATAGCATAATTTTCCTAATCATATCATTCTATCTTTCTCTTTTTCTTCTAATCTATTCATAAATTTGTTCCACTGGTTCAAATATATTTAATTCAACAGTGACCTTAAATAAATCTCCATCTATACCTACTTCTAAAACTCCACCATGAAGTTCTACTATGCTCTTTGCAATAGCTAAACCTAATCCTGAACCATCTGTATGTCTTGATTCCTCTCCACGTTTAAATCTCTCTGCAATTTCACGAGCATCAAAATTTAATTCATATGCTGATATATTCTTCATAGTTATATATACCTTATCACGTTCAGGCTTTACATCTATATAAACTCTAGTGCCCTTAAGTGAATATTTTATAGCATTAGAAATTAAGTTTTCAAACACTCTCCAAATCTTCCTACCATCAGCATTAATATATATTTTTTCTGTAGGTATATTAGTCTTAAAATCTAAATTTGCGGCTTGAATTCTACTTTCTGCTTCTCCTAGTGTCTGCCTTATTAAAGCATTCAGTTCTATTTTCTCAAAGTTTAACTGCATAGCTCCACTGGCAGCCTTTGAAGCTTCAAATAAATCTTCTATTAGTATCTTTAATCTTTGAGATTTTTTATCTAAAACTTCTACATAGACCATTGCTTCTTCTGGTTCAATACTCATTCTCTTAAGCAGATCTACATAATTTATAATTGATGTTAGAGGTGTTTTTAAATCATGAGACACATTAGAAATAAGCTCTGTTTTCATTCTTTCACTTTTATTCTCATTTTCTATAGATTTTATAAGACCTTGCTTCATATTATTTATACTATAAGCAAGGTTTCTTAAAGCACCATTACCTTCTTCCGGTATGTCATCATTCATCTTTCCTTCTGATATAAGTTTTGCCCCGTTAATTATCCTATTAAGATAAGAAAATTCTTTTACCAGCTTATATATAATAATTGCAGTAGCAACTATGTCAAAGCCAAGAGCTATAATTATTCCCAGTCCTTGTAAACCAAGCATTAACATTAAAGATACAATGATACAGGTAGTTACATATAATCCAATAACTAATATTAGCTTTCTTCCTAAAGTTCCTTTTTCCATTGCAATACATAAATGTCTATATAACTTTATTCCATAACTATCTTTTAGAAGTGTACCTTCCTTATAACTTTGTAGTAGTGATCTAATAATCACATAGTAGGCTACTAAAACTAGTGTTACCAGAACCATATTATGAATATTGATTGTATATCTATACTCATTGTTCCAGCTATATACAAAAGATACCTTATAGGTTATATATCCCATAAATAATCCTAATAGCTTAAATTCTAAAGGTATATCCTTTAACTTTTCTTCTACTTTTTTAGAATAACGTGATTTATATTTAAACTTTTTAAGTATAAATAACATAACTATTATTCCCACTAAAGAACCTATTAATATACATATCTCCGTATCTAAAATAGAGTTAGCTTTTAAAAATTTTTCATAAATATTATATACACTATCTCCAGCTACAAGTTTGCTTGGAACTGATATATATATATCCAAATCCCCCTTTACTTTATATCTATTTTCATAAGTATAACTATTTCTATTACCCTTATGCTCCTTAGTTAGCTCTATGGTAGGAGCTCCATTCCCTTTGTTATAGTATTCATAATCACCTATTAATTCTTTATCTTTAATCTGCTCACCATTAATAAGTATATTTTTACTTTCTACACCATTAGAAATGTGGTGCTCTGAAAAATACCCACTATTTTTCTTTAGTTCTGTAATTGCATCTTTACCTGTTTCGTAGTTAGTAAGCCATATGTTGTTTGCTTTATCATAGGCAATATACTTTAGATTATCATAACTATTCAAAAGCTTAGTATACATATTAAAATTTACTAACTTTTCTTCCACTATTAATTTTTTTAATTCCTCATCACTGTAAGTAAATTTCTCTTCTATTTTTTTATAGGCAACTTCTTGTTCCTGCTTAAATTTCTCTTCATCCAAGTCATCATTGTACTTCTCACGTAGCTTATTTTTTTCTGTATCATACTCTTCTGTTATTTGTCTGCTTATATTTTCTTTTTTCCACTGAATTTCTTCTTGAGATAAATTATTTACCTCTTTAATGTAGTCTTCAGTCTTGTAAAGCTCAGCTACTTCAAGAACTTTTTCTGTAAAAGTGTTGATTTCACTTCCTAGAAATCTACCTCCATATAGACTTTTTCTATCAAAAACACTCTTATTAACTCTAATATCATTAAAAGAGATAATGGATATGGAAATCATTATTATGGTTATTATAACTGCTATAGTCCTTGCAACTTTTATTCTTTTAAAGTCTTTTACCATTTCCTCATAAGCTCTATCCTTTTCATCAGCACTTGTCGATTTTGTATCCAATACCCCACACCACCTTTAAATATTTGGGCTCCTTAGGATTAATTTCAATTTTTTCTCTAATCCTTCTTATATGCACAGCTACAGTATTATCCACATTGTAGCTAGGTTCATTCCAAACTCTTTCGTATATTTCCTCCATAGAAAATACTCTACCTTTATTCTTGAGTAATAACTCTAGAATTTTAAATTCTATAGGTGTTAGCTTTACACTCTCACCATCCACAAAGGCCTCCTTACTTCTAAGATTAAGTTCTAGCCCTCCACTTTTTAAAACTTCCTTTTCCTCTTCTTTATTAAAATTACCTAGTGTAACATATCTTCTTAGCTGTGATTTTACCCTAGCTATTAATTCTAGAGGATTAAAAGGTTTTGTAATATAATCATCAGCTCCCATATTTAGGCCTAAGATTTTATCTGTATCCTCCGACTTTGCAGAGATCAGTATTATAGGTATATTTTCTTCTTCTCTAATCTTAAGAGTTGCTCTAATCCCATCCATCCTTGGCATCATAATATCCATCAAAATAAGATGTATTTCCTTATCAACTAAAGTTTCTAATGCTTCAATTCCATCAGAAGCCCTATATATTTTTAATCCTTCGTTTGAGAGATATATTTCAATGGCATCTACTATTTCCTTATCATCATCAACTACTAATATGTTGTAATTCAATTTAATCCCCTCCATCTCATATTCATTATACCATGACTTCTCTCACCCTATATTTCTATATTACCCATGAAATATTAAGCAATTGTTTATATAAATCTTAAGAAATTCTTACAATATGTTCACATAATAAAAGTTACCTGTTCCAATGTAATTCACTAAACTTTATAAAATGCTAAACTTGTACAAGAAAGGGAGCATGTCTTTGAAATTCTAGCCACGCCTAACCTTTATAAACCTTTAAGAGGCTTTCGCAAAATATATTGCGAAAGCCCCTCAAAATTCATTTAAGATCTATTTTATATAATTCGTTCGTAAATTTATTGTTTATAATAGCTACTGATTGCTTTCCTAGCTCTTTAAATCTTTCTTCTACTAATTCCTTATCATAACTCACTACACCATTATCTTCATAAGGATCATTAAAATAATATTTGTCCTCATCATAACCCACTAATACCATACAATGTTCATTATTTATCCACTGAAACTTATCTCCTGATTCTCTTATATACCACTGAGTTCCATCACTTGTAGGAAGTAAATTAATACTCGTCCAAACTAACACAGGTATTTCCCTATCTATATAATTCTCTATAAGCTCGTTAAACTCACTTCCCGTAGTGTTTTTTGCTAAATGTTTTCTATCTAAAATTTTATTTAAAGAATTAACAATTACAGGAGCATAACATCCATAACTATAAATACTCCTTGGATCTCCAACAAAAACTTCGTTAGGATTAGAACCATATAAATCGCCGTTAACTTCTTCTAAAAGTGAACTTTCTAAATAATTATCTATAAATTCATCAACAGATACATTATATTCATAATATTGAAGTAACATAGATGCACTTACAATCTCGCACCCTGTTGGATATCCTCCAGATTGACTTATATATGGCACAGAAATAAACTTATACCGTTCACTATAGTTTTCATCATTTAATTCTACTCCATTGCTACTAGTCATCTCTGCAATTTTCTCATTTTTCAATTCATCATTACTATATTCACTATTATTGTATTCAATATTACTAACTAATGAAATATTTCTAGCCTCGTATGATTTTAAAACAGCCGATGCGTAAGCAGTTGACAGACATAAAGTAAATAGTATCATTATTCCTATAACTATAGATATACCTTTTAATACATGAGCTTTATTCTGATATTCTTTAATTCTCAATATAATTCACCCTTTTCTAGATAATTCCTCATATGTCTATTATTATATATAGATCAAAAGAAAATATTCAAAAATATGTAAATTATATGTAAATACTTTTATATCTTCAACTTAGTTCTTTTGTATATTAAATCCACAAAATTCTTGATTAACTGGATCAAAATATAAAATCAGCATAGTACCATCCTCTAATGTATACATAAGCATTAATTCTGACTCAGTAGAAAATATTTCATAATTTATACCTTGTAAATAGTTTCTTACTTTCACATATCCATCTTCCGCATATCTAATAACCATTATATTATTTAATACATCTATTATTTCGTAGGCATAGTTTTGCTGTGAAGTCTTATAAATGTTTTTTAAGTAATTAAGCAACTTACTATCTTCATTTCGAGCATATTCTTCTAAAAGTTTATAAGATTTCTCTATGGTTTTATTATCAACATCTTTTGAATCATCTACCCTCTTACACCTATAGGAAACTTGTCCATTTTTCCCAAAAGAAAATTTGACATTATATGTTGTTCTATTTAAATTTCTAAAGTTATTATTTAATATAAGTATATTACTATATCCATCTTTATTCCCTTCTATATTTTTTAGATATTGAAATGAGTTTATAATCTCATCCTCAGTTACAAATATTGCAGATAAATTCATCATCTGGTCAATAAAATCAACTATATTTTTACCTTGAAAGTCTTGGGTATAAATATTATTATAAAACATAGCTTTGTCTTCATCTGGAATTATAGAAATATCTCCTTTATCTAAATAACTCCAAGGGTATATAATTGGCTCTTCTTCAAGATAGAATAGACGTTTTACAGAGTTTACATTTTCAACTTCTTTGACTTGATATTTATAAGAGGGTAAAAAACTACTTATTTTAAGTGTAACAAAATACCCTAATACAACTATAATCATTAATAAGATTATAGTCTTACCTACGCCCTTTGATAATCTACTCCTCATCTATTCTACCTCCCTTTATATCAATGCATACACAAGTACCCTTTCCAACTTCACTTTCAATATTAATAGTCCCATTATGCAGCCTTGCTATTTCAACACAAAGAGCTAACCCTAGTCCAGCACCTCCATTTTTTCTAGTTCGTATTTTATCTACCATATAAAAAGGCTTTATGATATGGTCTATTTCATCTTCAGGTATGCCAATGCCTTCATCTACCACTTTAATTAATACATGACCTTCTTTGCTTTTAGCTATTAATGCTATGGTTTGTCCCATTGTTGATGCCTTAATAGCATTATCTATTAGATTATATACTAAAGATTTAAAAAGCTCTTTATCTATAGTTAGCCATATATCTTCTATTTCTAACTTAAGATTCAACCCTCTATTTTCTAGAATAGGCGTTAAGGATAACTCTATATCATTCGATAAACTCTTTATATTTACTTCTTCCATATCTAAATTGGTATTACCTACAGTAATCAACTCCATGAGCTTTCCCGACAAAACTTTCAAACGTTTAGCTTCCTCTACAATTATTCCAGTGTATTCTTGCCTCTCTTCATCATTGACAACACGTTTAATCCTAAGTATATCTGCAAAGCCTAAAATTGAAGTTAACGGAGTTTTCATTTCATGAGCTAAATTTGCAATAAATATTCTTCTATCTTCAGCTACTTGTTCTAACTCCTCTACATTTTTTTCAATAGCCTCTGCCATTATATTCATATTCCTTGAAAGCTCTGTAATTTCATCATTTCCTTTGATTTCTATCCTTTTATTGTAATTACCTTCTGCTATGAACCTAGTTCCCTCATTGACCTTTTCTAAAGGTGAAAGTAAGAACCTTACAATTATAATTAATACTCCCGCTATAATTACTCCACATAGATTACTAACTAATTTTATAAAGTTTATTTGTTCTTCATAAAGAGCATATACAGGCGTAACGTCATATGTTGTTATAATTTCATATACTTTTCCTTCTATGTTATCCTGTGAGGCAATGAGCATATAAGAAGCTTCCTTGTAATCTACAATCTCTAAATAATGATTTTTTGATTTATTCATAGCTTCAAAAACATCTTCTTCAATTTCGATGGGTAGTGAATTGTTTTCAAATATTCTAACTTCATCCTTGTATATGGATAGCATAGCACTACTCTTAGTATCTGTATTATTAAATATATTGCTAATTATTTTTAGTACATCTTCTTCCCCTAAAAAAGCTATGGATTTTTTAAGGCGATTATAAATCACATTTCCTTTAATATCGGATATTAAGTACTCATGTTCTGATAAAGCGCTTTTTTCTTCTCTTTCAATGATAAGTTTGTGGTTATTTGATAGCAATAAAGATGAGGTAATACTTATTGCCAAAATTACAAGAGCAAGAGTATACAAGAAAATCTTTTGCCATAATCTCATATCAGCTCTCCAATCTATATCCAAGCTTTGGTATAGTAATTAATTTATCATTTAAATCCATTTTTTTTCTGACATGTTGTACATGTATATCTATAGTTCTAGATTCTCCGATAAATTCATATCCCCACACCGCAGCAAGTAATCGCTCCCTTGTTATAGCAATATCTACATGCTGTATAAAAAAAACTAAAATTTCAAATTCCTTTGGAGTTAAATTTATAATTTCCCCACTCTTTTTAACTATATGTTTATCAATATCTATCGTAATATATTTATAATTTAATATATTATTATTCCTATGCGTTCTTCGTAATACAACTTCTATCCTTGCTAAAAGTTCTACTGCTTCAAATGGTTTAACAATATAATCTTCAGCGCCTAGCTTTAGCCCTTTTACTTTATCTGACACCTCTTGCATTGCAGTTAGAAAAATTACTGGAACTTCTCTACATCTAATTTCTTCTATAACCTGAAATCCATCCATATCTGGAAGCATTACATCTAGTAGTATTAAATCAAATTTTTCTTCTAAAACCCTCTGAACAGCCTCTTTTCCATTGCCACATATATGTCCTCTATAACCGCCTATGGAAAGGGTTGCTTCTATCATCTTCGAAATATGCATCTCATCCTCAACAATTAAAATATCTATCATAAGTAAACACCTCTTTCATTCATTTAGGATAAACCTATTCTAAATCTATCATATTCTTACAAAGTATCCTAGAAAAGTTTTTGAAAAACTTTCTAGAATATTTTGATTCTAGAAAAAACTTATTAATTAACAGAGTCTTTAGTAAGATAAACCAATCGAAATAAATACTGGAGGAGTACTTATATTATTAAAGCGCATCCTCAATATTTTATATAAAATTAGTAATATATTTTGCGAAAGCTCCTTAATATAAGAAATAAAAGCTTATCCTATAGAATTAGCACCCAT
Organism: Clostridium sp. UBA1056; assembly: GCA_002316385.1. Classification (GTDB taxonomy): domain Bacteria; phylum Bacillota; class Clostridia; order Clostridiales; family Clostridiaceae; genus Clostridium_J. The sequence goes on along the minus strand of DCDL01000065.1, from coordinate 59,384 downwards.
AAAATAAGCTTCAAAGTCTCTATCATATTATATTACTTGTGTTAAAAGTTCTTCATAAATCTGTACAATCTTATCCCATGTTATTGGTCCTACTATATCATCAGGAGACAATCCAAAATGCTTTTGAAAATCTATAACTGCTTGTTTTGTTGCTTTTCCAAAGATTCCATCTACATTTATTTTTTTAATAGCTGTATCTTTGTCTGCTATAGTACTTAAGTATGTCTGTAATTTAGTTACATTATTTCCTCTTGCCCCTTCTTCTAATGAATATCCTGGATATTGAGAACCTTCACTTTCTGATTTATTGCTTCCATTAATTATATCTTTATATACAGAGTATATCTTATCCCAAGTTTGTCTTCCAACAATTCCATCCACATCTAATCCAAACTTCTTTTGAAACTGTATTACTGCATCTAAAGTATCTACTCCCAAAATACAATCTCCACTAATAGGATGTATTTCTTTATAATATTGAGATATAACATTTAAGTAATATTGCATTTCAGAGACAGCATCTCCTGTGGTACCTTGCTTTAATAAATATCCTGGATATGCTCCTGTTCCTACTAGCTTTTCACCTTCTAATTTTAAATCTTCTAGTTTTTTAACTCCCGCATAAATCCCTGATACTTTATACCAAGTTGATTTTCCAACTATTCCATCGGTATATAAGTCAAATATTCTTTGAAATACCTTTACTGCTGCTTCTATCTGCGCACAAAATTCTCCATTCACAAGCTCTATTTTAGGAATTGCAGGATAATTGTCAGAAATTCTATTGAGCTTTCTTTTAATTGTTTCTACATCTTCTCCAGTACTGCCTAGTTTTAGAGGAGTTCCACCATAAGATTCCTCTATCCCTCTTATATCATTAGTTTTTGCTAATTCAATATTCTCACCATAATAATTCTTAAGAATCTCCATAGTTCCATGACCATTATTAGCAAGTTCTACAGTGCCCCATTGTGATAAGTCCTTACAAGTCACTGTTGCATCATTACAATATTTGGCTAACATCGGTTCCGTATCACCCACTTTAGTAATATATTCGTTAAATATATCATCCACTATTCTACTTATGTTCTGGAAAATATTTCTTCCTTTGACAAAGCATTGATCATAAGCTATAGAGTTAGTGATCTGGAAATTGTATCCCTTATTTCTATACCATTCTGTACATATTCTATTAAGAGCAAAAGAAATTTGACAATATATATTAGCTCTTATAGCAGTTTCTGGCCAAGTAGGGTATATTTCACTAGATGCTACATTTTTTATATATTCTGGAAATCTAACAGTAACATTTTCTGCATAGGAGGATGGTGCACCTAAATGTACTATTATATATTCTGGAATATACGGCTTTATTGTTACTTTGCTTTGAAAAGTCGGATTCTCTACTTTATCCCGTGGCATTTTCTCTACTAATTGATGTGGTGGAATATAATTATGCTCTAGCTCTTCTAAAAATTCTCTTTCCTTAGATGTTGGTATCATCTCTATTTGTTGTATTGATACTTCCTTAGGGAAAACTTGAACTCCTTCCACTACTGCATCCTTATATCCTGGAGCTCTAACATATAAATCATAGACTGCATAAGGTATTCGCTTAGAATTCATATCCTCTGATAATTGAATATCTGGAGTGTCTACCTCTAATATTTTTGTTACTCCACTAGAATCAGTAGTTAATATTTGACCCTTATCAAAATCTACTGAAGTACTTTTTAAAACAAATATATTTCCTCCTGAGACAGGTACTGCCTCTCTAGCAGTAAGAAGTTCTACCTTTATAAAGCCCTTCTCCATAATTTTCTCCTCAAAAATATTATTCATAATTATTATATGAGTAAAAATTATTTATGCTAGTAAAACTTAAAGATTATAAATATCTTAGCTTAGCAGAACCCTTAGATAGTGCTACTATCTNNTAACTCAAAATATACTTCCCATCTTTGACTTATTATTTATTTTCAGATGCCTTATTTATCTGTAATTACTCTGTCTATCTTTATATCATGGTCATCATGAGGAATATAATCACAAAGGATTTTTTCTCTACATATAACTACTGTAGAAAAGTTGGCATTTGCAAGATAGCGGTCATAAAAACCACCACCATATCCTAGACGATATCCTTCTCTATTACAGGAAACACAAGGTATTATAGCAAAATCAATTTCCTCTGGTTTAATTAAGGGACATCCTACCTTAGGCTCTAAAATACCATACTTTCCATTATTCAATGAAGAATATCCTTTAATTTCATATACTTCCATGATACCTTTTACTATACACTTTGGAACGCCAACTCTTTTTCCACATTTCAAGGCATTCTCTATGATATCTCTTGTATTAATTTCATTTTCTCTATTTACAAAGCAGAAGATAGTGTTAGCTTCTTTATATTCTTTTAAATTTATGATCTTTTCATAGATTTTTTTATCGGCTTCTAACGTATATTCCTTTGATAATTCCCCAATACGTTTCATAACCTCATTACGAAGTTGTTTTTTTTCTTCCTTTATATCCATTGGTAACCCTCTCCTATCCTTAACTCATTATAAAATCTAAGACAATCCTTGTCTTTTCCCGTAAAGCTACTATGAGCTTCACAAAAATCTTTCACTTTATCTAAATCCAATTAAATTCCTCATTTATTTCACAACAATATAATAACATATATCTCCACTACCCTTAACATTTATACTAACTATTTATCTATTTAAATAGTATATGAAATAAAGGAGTACTGCCAAACTGCAATACTAGGTTACAGTTTGGTAGTACTCCATTAGAATTGTAATACTATTGAAGTTATTATAATGTTATTCCAAAAATCTTCATTATAGCTGGCAATATACCTATTGCATTTAGCCATATAATAAATATTAAAACTGGTGCAACATATTTTATCATTATTACAAAGAAAGGTTTACTTCTAAATCTGTACTTTCCATTACAGCTAATTTCATTTGAAATGTTATCAACACCCCATACATATCCTATGAATATGCACATTAGAAGTCCTCCTAATGGCATAAGTACACTTTCAGCTAAGAAGCTCATAAAATCAAAGAAATTTTGTCCAAATATTAGAAAATCCCCCATTACTGGTCCATTAGCTAGAGAGCATGGTATTCCTATAATAAATATGATAATAGATATTATTATAGTAGCTTTCTTTCTTCCTATTTTAAAATTATCGATTATAAAAGATACTACAACTTCAAGTAGTGCTATTGCTGATGTTAGTGCTGCAAATAAGATTAATATGAAAAATAGAATACCGAAAAACTGACCAAAAGGCATTGCATCAAATACTGAAGGTAATGTGATAAACATTAAGCTTGGTCCAACTCCAGGCTCAAAACCAAAGGCAAATACTGCTGGTAAAACCGCAAATCCAGCAAGAATAGCTACAGCTGTATCTATGGCTGGTATAATTATTGCATTCTTTTCTAAATTTTCTGTCTTTCCAAGATAACTACCATAAGTGATAATAGCCCCCATTCCTAAGCTTAAAGAGAAAAATGCCTGACCTAAAGCTGCCATAACTGTTTCAATTGTAACCTTTGAAAAGTCAGGCTTTAAGAAGAATTTTATTCCTTCCATAGCTCCATCTAAAGTTACTGACCTAAGAGCAACTACAATTAATAATATAAATAGTGCTGGCATCATAAACTTACTTGCTTTTTCAATACCCCCAGCTATTCCTTTTAATACTATAACGCAAGTAAGAATCATAAATAATAAGTGCCATACTATTGGCCCTGTAGTACCTGATATAAATCCACTAAAATAAGCCCCTGCTTCTGCCCCTACTATACCACCTGTTAAATACTTATATATATAATTAAGTACCCATCCACCTATTACACTATAAAACGAAAGAATACAAAAACCTACAATTACTCCAATAAATCCTATAAAAGCCCACTTCTCACTTAACTTCTTATATGCTCCCACTGCACTTAAGTGAGTATTACGTCCTATAGCCATCTCACCTAACATGATTACAAATCCGATTATTACAACCATAGCTAAGTAAATAACAACAAAAGCTCCTCCCCCATTTGCTCCAGCTAGATAAGGAAATTTCCATATATTACCCAAACCTACTGCTGAGCCTGCTGCTGCTAATATAAACCCTATATTAGAAGCCCATTGTCCTCTGTTACTTTCTCCCTGCATAACCTATCCCTCCTATATTATATTAATAAAAATACTTTCTACTGTATAAATATAAAAATTTTTATTTATACTTTGTTTACATTTAGTAGTATTTAGTTTCTAATTATATATAAAATAATTATACAATTCAATGGAATCTTGGGGATTTTTATCATATTTTCAATTTAAAGCTTTTCAATTTTTCATATTAACATTTTTTTATTTATGAAGTACAAAATAACTTTTTATTCATTTTCTGAAAACCGTGTGAAGCAATTATCATAGCATTACATTATATTACATTTTCCTAAAGCTCCCTTTAATTTACTTGAGATCCTACATTAATACTAGAGAGCATTAATGAATTTTATTTAATAGAGCTCATATATAGAAAGAAAATAGTCATATAATAATGAGTTTAAACTCATTATTATATGACTATTTCCAGAATTACTTGTTGCAAATATTTTTCTATACTAAACTAGAATTAAATTTATATCCTACACCCCAAACAGTTATTATGAATATTGGCTTTGCTGGATTAGGTTCTATTTTCTTTCTTAATTTTCCTATATGAGCCATGATATTACTATCATCAAAAGAATAATTATCTTTCCAAACCTGATTATATATATGCTCCTTAGAATATATTTTCCCTCTATTCTTTGCAAGGAGATACAATATATCAAACTCTTTAGGTGTAAGTTGTATTAATTCTCCACCATAATATACACTTCTTAAATCTCCATTTATATATAGCTTTTCACAGACTACAATATTATCCTGCTGTGTTTTATCTTGAATCTCGTCTAACCCATTATCTATATTATTAATGTTGATTATTAATGAATCATATTCCCTATCTTTTAATCCTTGAAATCCCTCTTCTAAATCATTTAGAGCTTTTACTGATTTCTTTTCTTCTTGTATTTTTTGACATACCCATTTACATACTTTATCATTAATTGTTATTACTACAGCTTTTTTATTCATGGCTATTCACCCCACTATTTTTAAAGTAATTCTCCATATTTTTTAACATAGACTTTCTTTAATATAGTTACCAAAACCATATAGCAAGCAATTATAGCAACTAACCATCCAAAATAAATCGCTGGCATTGGATACATACCAAGTTTAATTCCTAATGGTGTATATGGAATAATTGTGCCAACTATAATAGATAAGGTTGTAGTAATCAAAACATAAAATGATGCTCTACTTTGAATAAATGGTATTTTAGGCGTTCTGATCATATGGATTACTAAAGTTTGAGACCATAATGATTCTATAAACCATCCTGCATTAAATACTGCCATAAATAAAGTTTGGTCTACACCTGGAGTATAATAACTACCACCACATACTATTGGTGAAATAATAAAGTACATAATTATATAGGTGGCAATGTCAATTATAGAGCTTACGGGACCAATCCAAATCATAAAACTACCTATAGAAGAAGCATCCCACTTCCTAGGGTTCTTTAAAAATTCTTCATCCATGTTATCCCATGGAATAGATATACATGAAATATCATAAATTAAATTCAAAACAATTAATTGTATTGGAAGCATTGGAAGGAAAGGTAAAAATGCACTTGCTACTAATACAGAAAACATGTTTCCAAAGTTAGAACTAGCTGTCATTTTAATATACTTAATCATATTTCCAAAGGTTCTTCTACCTTCTACTACTCCATTTTCTAATACATTCAAATCTTTTTCTAATAGAATAATATCTGCAGATTCTTTTGCAATATCTACTGCAGTATCAACTGAAATCCCTACATCCGCTTCCTTCATAGCTGCAGCATCATTAATTCCATCTCCCATAAAACCAACAACATGACCGTTTTCTCTTAACACACGTACAATTCTTACTTTTTGCTGAGGTGTAAGTTTTGCAAATACGCTTGTTTTCTCTAATTTACTAGCCAATACAGAATCATTCATTTCGTCTATTTCTCCACCTAAAAGAATGTTATCTACCTCTAGGCCTACTTGATTACAAATACATCTAGTAACTCTATCATTGTCACCTGTTAGAACTTTTACTCCTACACCATGTTCTTTCAAAGCTCTAATTGCAGCTTCTGTGGTTTCCTTTGGAGGATCTAAAAATGCTAAATACCCCATTAGTACCATATCAGATTCATCTTTAATAGAAAATAATCCTTCCACGGATGGATTTGTCTTCTGTGCTACTGCTATAACACGCATACCCTTATCATTTAATTTATCTACTGTCGCTAAAATTTCTTGTTTGATTTCCTCTGTTAATTTTGTTACTTTACCTTTATATTCTGCATAGGTACTAATGTTTAACATTTCTTCTACAGCACCTTTAGTAATAAGCTGAGTCTTCCCTACTTCGTCTTTTAAAACAACGCTCATTCTACGACGGTTAAAATCAAAAGGTATTTCATCTACTTTTTCATATGTGGTATATAATTCTCTATTCCCTGTAACTTCAACATAATTAATAACAGCTAAATCCATTAGATTTTTTAGTCCTGTTTGATAATAGCTATTCATAAAGGCATGTCGTAGAACTCTTTCATCTTCATTTCCGTGTATATCCATATGATATTCTAGAACAACCTTATCTTGTGTTAATGTTCCAGTTTTATCAGTACAAAGAATATCCATAGCACCAAAGTTTTGAATTGAATTCAATTTCTTTATTACAGTCTTTTTCTTTGCCATCTCAGCGGCGCCCTTTGCTAAGCTTGTGGTTACAATCATAGGTAACATTTCAGGTGTTAATCCAACTGCTATGGATAGAGCAAATAGTAGAGCCTCCATCCAATCTCCCTTTGTAAATCCATTGATAAATAGTACAAAAGGTGCCATTATCATCATAAAGCGTATTAGTAGCCATGATACTGAGTTTACACCTTTTTCAAAACTAGATACTGCCTCTGTATCTACAATTGTCTTTGCCATAGACCCAAATATGGTATTATCCCCTGTTGCTACAACTATACATACTGCTGACCCACTAATAACATTACTTCCCATAAAGGCTAAATTAGGACATTCCATTGGTGATTTATATATAATATTTTTTTCTGCCTCAGCTACTTTTTCAATAGCTTCACTTTCTCCTGTAAGTGCAGATTCACTAATAAATAAGTCTTTTGCCTGCACAACTCTCACATCAGCTGGTATCATATCTCCAGCAGCTAAATATACAATATCTCCACATACAACATCTGCTAGAGGTATTTCTATTTTCCCGTATTCATATCTTTCCACAGAAGTTGTAGTTTTAACCATAGCACTTAATTTTTCTGCTGAATTATTAGAACGTATTTCTTGTATAAATCGAAGAAGTCCACTAATTGTAACCATAGTTAAAATAATTATAACTGTTGTAAAATTCTTTTCTCCTGGTTTTGCAATAATAATATCAGTAAAGATTGAAACTACTGCTATTATAAATAATACAATAGTAAATGGGTTAATAAATGATTCTATCAATCTCTTAGCTAAAGAATCTTTCTTCTCATGAGTAATCTCATTTTTCCCATACTTTTCTCTCATTATCTCAATCTGATTTTCATTCAGTCCTTGGAATGAAGAATCCATATTCTTTAATACTGTAGATTTATATTTTTTAGATGCATCTAATAATCTTTTATTAATTGCATCTACTCTGATTTTTTCGTCATTAATTCTTTTTTCTGCATTTCTGCTAATTCTCTTTCTTCTCATTGGTCTTATCCTCCTATCCTACATTTAAAATAGTACTTTGAAAATAAGACACAAAATCTGACATACATATACAAAATTTAATATATTTAATTGTTAACAAACTTTTTAATATTTATAAGTCATTTTATCAACACTAGGATTCGAAAAATGGATAGGCATAGAAGCTATCACATTCTTCTTACTACCTAGTTCATCAGATTTTGTGCCACTACTACTACCTGCTTCCATTTCCTCACCTCCATAATTTCTCGTTATCCATATAATTTCAAATATAATAGAAAAACCCTTGCCAAAGCATAAACAATGGCAAGGGAAAAAATCCACATAAATATATAATTATATTTAAAAATATAATTGCACCACCGTTTGAGCTTTAGCTTCACAGGGCGATGAAATTGCATTAAGTTATACCTTGGTTTCGATATAACCTGCTAACCTTCTCATAGTGTCTCCACTACTCCGCGGCAGCAACCCGTATCCCTGTGGTAACCTTACCTACCGGAAATATTCTATTATCTATTACTACTTAATTATAACAAATAAACCTTACTATTCAAGAACTTTTTCCTTGCATTTTTCTTGCATTATGCTTTTCCATATAGTAACCTATAATAAACTGTCAATAACTCTATTATTATCACTATTTCAGAGTTATAATGTAAAAGTATAAAAAAGTATAAAATATAAATTATAAGGAGTAACTATATGGTAGAGTCATTAGTAAATTGGTTTACAAGTAACTTATCAGGTTTTATGCCAAAAGAGATTGTTGTACTTATTATATCTATGGTTCCTATTTTAGAACTTAGAGGCGGATTAATTGCAGCTTCTGTATTAGGTATAGATATGTTTCGTGCTATAGGATATTGTTTTGTAGGAAATATAATTCCAATTCCATTTATACTGCTTTTTATTACACCAATTTTTAGTTGGATGAAAAAAACAAAACTATTCCGTCCAATTGTTGAAAAACTTGAAAAGAAATCTATAAGTAAGAGTGATCAAATAAAAAAATATGAATTTTGGGGATTAATGCTCTTTGTTGGAATCCCATTACCAGGAACAGGCGCATGGACAGGTGCTCTTATAGCATCCCTTCTTGGTATTAAATTAAAAAAAGCATTTTGGGCAATATTCTTTGGATTAATTATTGCTACAGTTATCATGTGTATTATTTCCTATGGTATTCCATGGGCTATTACTCTCATGGCTTAGAAAAAGGACAACTATACCCTGAATATCCTGTTCACATAATATAGGATATTCAGGATATAATATATTTTTTTAAAAAGACATTCTTAAAGCTAATTATATAAGTTTAGTATAAACGAAACTTATATAATTAATTCTCTATCTATCAAGTTAATAAAATTCCCTTCTCATATATACAAATCAATTTTACTAATTCATCTATTAATTATAGTAAATCGCATAGCCATAATTGTACTATCCAACCAGTTAGATCTCTAAGCATATCATAAGTAATATAACTATTCAAAATTTAAAAAAGTTAACATTTTAAAATTTTCCCTATGCGCCTTTTTAAAATTTTACCTATATAACAATTTGCCATTTTAAAATTTTTCCTATATAACATTTTAAAATATTGTATATATATTCATGTGAATAGTAGTCATAGATTTGAATAAGTAGACTCCTATAAGTTTCATATTTTATTAATTAACTATGAGATCATATACTGACACCATAATTAATGTTTTCTTTTTAAGTAATAAAATACTGGCAGACCAGCAAGAGTTATTCCAATTCCTATTATAGAATTTAAAGGTGTAGACATGATTGTGCTATATAGTATATAAAGCCCTCCTAATATTCCCACTATTGGAACCAATGGATATAGTGGAACTTTATATGATCTTTTCTCAGCAGGTACTCTCTTTCTAAGTATAAATATACTGAACACACCCATAACAAAGAATATCCATAAAACAAATACTAACAAATTCGTTAATGTATTAAAGCTGCCTGAGAAAATATATATAATGGCTAATACACCTTCAAGTATTAATGCATTGGCAGGAGTACCAAAGCTTTCGTGTATTTTCCCTAATTGACTTGAATAAGGCAATTGTTTTCTTTCTCCCATAGCTAATGGTACTCTGGCACCTGTTAATAGATATCCATTCATAGCTCCAAATACAGATACTATAATTCCTATGGTTATAAATGCAGCTCCATCATTCCCAAAGAGTGCAACTGCCACATCTGAGGCTGGTGTTCTTGATGCAACTATACTTTCAATAGGCAATACATTAACCATAGCTATATTTATTAGCGCATAGACAAATATAACTGATGTAACCCCAAAAATAATTGCTCTAGGCATTTCCTTTACAGGATTTTTTAGTTCACCTGCTATGTTGGTAATACCTATCCAACCATCATAGGCCCATAAGGTACCTAAAATTGCAGCTCCAAAGCCTGCGCCTTCAGTCATAACAGTAATAGAACGAAAATCATGAGCTTTACCACTCGCTAAGCCAAATACGATGATAGCAACTATGGGAATAAGCTTACCTACTGTCGAAATAGTTTGAATTACTCCCCCATACTTAGTACCAATTATATTCATGATTATTACAAATAGTAATATTCCTATAGCTAGAAGCTTCTGTTGAAAATCACTCATTGGAATAAAAAATGTAGTATAAGTAGAAAAAGCTATTGCTAAGGCTGCTGCTGATGCTGGGTAGGATATTACTGTTTGTACCCATCCTAATAAAAATCCCCATACTTCTCCATATAATTCTTCGAGGTAAACATATAGTCCACCAGTTTTCGGTATAGCTGAGGCTACCTCTGCAATTGTAAGTGCAGAAGCTAAAGTTATAATACCTCCAGCTATCCAAGCCAGTATACCCATTATAGGTGAGCCTGCATCATTAAATATAATACCTGGTTTTAGAAATATTCCAGAACCTATTATCATTCCAACTACTATTGCGATCGCTTCAATAAATGTTACTGATTTTTTTATTACCTTTTGTGTCATCTTTTCCTCCTTAATAGCTTTTAATAAATTTATTATTTCTTAGGGTTTACTTTTTATGCTTAACTCTTAGGTATATGAATAGTTATATCTATATAAGAAAATAAATTATTAACAACTTTCCTATATAAGTTCCAATAAATAAAATCCATTAATACACCTTAGTGTAATCTAGAATTTTAAGCAAATTTAATGTAGAGACTTTAGCAAAACTTATATCCTTTAGAGAGCTTTTAGAACTATCTTGCTCATAATGTTATCTTTAACTCTTTAAAAGATGCTACTTTTTATCTTAAAAAATCTTTTCTAGATAGTCAATATTAAAACCACTTAAAGTGAGCAAAAGTTGAGATGGAAGATAAAATAGCCATATTAAATATCCTAGAAAAAATTTCATATCACTCTCTCTCAATATATTGTAAAGTCCCACATTTAAATCGCACATAAAAAATAAAAACATTCCCAAGGCAATTATCCATGAGCTTTTTTTAGAATACTTACCCCTACTTATGGTACTTACTGCGCAGTAAAGGCTAGTAGTTAATAGAGCTGCGTATATAATTACTAAAATAATCAGCTCTTTTTCTATAGATGCGATGTTTATATTTACTAGCGCTATTAAAGCTATCGTCAATGCTATTATAAAAAATATAAGATTTTTATACTTTTTATCTTCCATTATGCTATGCCTTATTATGTAAGTTATTTGAACTAAGGCAAAGAAAAAAATTCCTACGCTGAAATCACAAGAAATTACAAGAAAATAATCTGCAATTAAATTAAAGAACCGTGCAAGCTGAACTAACCGTGTATCCTCTTTACCGTACCCATTAGAACCTATTAACAATGATATAATAAAGCAAAATACTATGGTTGAGTATTTTAATCCTACTGAATATATATTTCTTAAATATTTAGACACAAAGTCAATGTATAAAAAAACTAAATAAATAACTAGGATTATTATAGAACTAATTTTTATAAAGTGTTTCTTGCTTATGAATTTATACATATATATCACCCAACTATATTTGTTCCCTTTAACTGAGTTTTATATTATTTATATAAAACTCTCTCTTTAAATTTAAAATCTCACTTATTTTATACGAAATACTAGTAAAATTTAGTTTAAGTCCATATAAGCTCAGACGAAGTTAAAATATTTATGAATACCTTATAATAAAAAACTACACACCCCAACTTCATATGAGAATGTGTAGTTTTAGAACCACAATATGTATTTATATATATCCTTATGATGCTTGTTCCATAGCTTCCTCATCAAGTTTCTTTTCTTTCTTTTTTTCAAGCGCTCCAAATATTTTTGATCCTATATATCCTGCTGATATCCCTCCTATTGCTGAACATATAAGTGCTAATATAACATTTATAGGATTATTGAAGGCAAAAGGAGCTAACAATCCTGGAATTGGTGATGCTGTTCCAGGTGCATTATTTATTATTCCAAAGTAAGCTGCTCCTATACCTGCTAAGCCTCCACCAAAAAAGTTAGAACAATAAATAGGAACAGGATTTTTAGTTATTATGTCTGCTTGTGTCAATGGTTCTAACATAACAGCTATCACATTACTTGCATTTCCAAGTTTTAATTTTTTGAATATTATTCCATTAGTGAAAGATCCTCCTACACATGCTATTGATGCTATCCCCATTGCTAGGCCTTGTAATCCTAACATAGCTGTTATTGCCATAGAACTCAGGGGAGATGTACAAATCATTTTCATTATTCCACCAAGTAAGAATCCCATTACAATGGGAGATTGTACTGATGCTACTGATATCATATTACCTATATTAAGTAATGTAGCATCAACAACTGGATTTATCATCATAGCCAAAAATCTAGCAAATGGTGCTATTAATATTGCTCCTATAACTATATCTAACCCTTCTGGCAACTTTTTTTCTAATATTGGTGCTACTAACCCTATTATATATCCTGCAAAAAAACCAGGAAGTATACCATATCCACCTAATGCTACTCCTCCCACCACTGCATAAACTGGATTAACTCCCATTGAAATAGGAACTAAAATTGCCGCTGCAACTCCTCCCATTGTTCCAGATATTGTTCCAACTTCACTCAAAAATCTAAGACCTAAGAAATCTCCGTTTATATACTTATGAATTGCTTCTACTAAAAATGTTGCTACTGCTGCATTAGCTAAGCCAGACATAGCTTTACTACCTTTAGGAGCTTTCATACTAAAAAATGAAAAAAATACTAGAGTTACTAATAATAATCCAATACCAGTAATAACATTTAACAAAATAACACGTCCTTTCAAAACCATCTTCATAATTTTTAGAATTTTCTAATTCTAGTTTAAACCCGTTGTTTTTAAAAGTTTCAGAAAGTTTCGAAAAATAATATTTACTTTGTTGCTCCTTATCTGATTTCTATTTAATCTAATACTTTAGAATCTATAAGCTGGATATAATAATCTCTTTACTTCTTCATTCCTTGAATTAACTTTTTATAAATAATTAATTAAATTTAATTATTTTTCTTTATCACAATATATTATTAATCCTTCTAAGAATTTTTTTACATTTACCTTCCCGCCCTCATTTCTCTTACCTCTAATAAAATCCATCTGTCTCTTTATCTCTTCAAAATTATATAAGCTAGTAGAGTATTCTAAAAATGTTTCATTCATATAATCTTCTATTCCTAAGTTAGCTAAACTTTTCATTCCAATTAACGCTGTTCTTCTAATTCTTTGCTCTATAGATTTATAATTTTTATTAAACATAGTTAACAATTCTTTTAATGTAAATTCTTCTAAATTTATATCTTCTTTTATTGAATACAACAATATATTTTTAATATCCTTACATCCCACTTCACCTATAATACCTATTCTTTTCATCACGTAATTAATATTTTCTTCACTATTTTTTATTTTATTTTTAGTATCTACATCCTCATAAGACTCCAAGTTATTAATGTTAAATACTTCCTCTATTTTACTTAACTTTTGTTCAACCTTAATTTTATCACTAACTTTTTTTATAACATTTTCTACTTCAATAGCATTTATAGGCTTATTAATATAAAATTCCACACCATTTTCATAAGCTTTCCCTATAATATCTTTAGTGGCAACTTGAGAAATCATAATAAACTTTGATTTAACAAAATTCTTTTTGCAATGGTTTACTACGGTTATTCCATCTCTTAAAGGCATTAATAAATCAACTAAAACTATTTCTGGGTTTATTTTTAATATTTGTTTTTCACCTTCCATGGGGTTTGTACAAATTTCAACAACTTTGCCTAATTGTCTATCTTCTATAATTAGCTTTAGAATTATACCAATATTAATATCATCCTCTACAATTATTATATCCATCATTAAAATTCTCCAACTCCTTTTGAGGTATGTATATATTAAATTTAGTTCCTTGCTTCTCCTTTGATTCCACTTCAATAAAACCACTTAAACTCTTATATGTTAATTCTCTAATTATACTTAAACCTAGTCCCCTATTTATATTACCTGTTTTATAATTTATCTTAGTAGAAAAACCCGGTGAAAATATATATTTTATTTCACTTTCTTTTATACCTATCCCATCATCTTCAACAGTAAATATATAGTATGGAATATCTTTTATCCGGTGTTCATATTGATACACATAAATATTCCCCTTATCTTTAATTGCATCAATAGAATTCATTATTAAATTTCTTAAAATTGACATAATACAATAGTGATTTCTTGTATAAATATCCTTTTTGTATTTTAAAAATATCTTAACCTTTTTATTGTCTCTATTTATTTGTACTTTTAAAGAGTTTTGTAATATATCATATATTTCGCTTAAATAAAGTCCTTTATCTTCTTTAGTATTCTCTAATACCTCTTCAAGTCCTCTTAATGCTAAGAGATTATCTTTCTTTATTTCATGAATATTCTTCGCTATATCTAAGGATTCTTCTGCCCATGTGTCACTATCTATATTAGTACTTATATTAGTGTATAAATTATATGCATCACCCATTAATTTCTCAGTACTTTTCATGCTTTTTTCCATCCAATATATCTCAGTTTTTAACTTGGATGTAGTATATAATAGCCTTTTATATCTATTATCATGTTCTTTCCTTAATATAAATATTTTATATTTTGCTGTAATATTAAGACAAATCCATATAATTAAGGACCTTAATAGTGCAATTAAAATTAATCCTAATATTAATTCTATATTAATTTTTTCTGCATTTATGAAATGTCTAAATAATATTTCTATAAAGTTCCCTAAAAAATCGGCACCTAGACATATTATAAATATTTTATTTATTCTCTTATCATACACCTTACTTGTAAATAATTTAAAAATTGCGAAATATGTAAGATAAAAAAATATCTCTGGGAAAAAAATTTTCATTCCATTACTTAAAGCCTCTAGTTCTAACCTAAAACTAAAAAAATAGGTGCAAACTCTTATAAAGTAAACAGACATGGCAGATAAAAATCCAATTTTTATTATATTAATGTTTTCTAATATATAGAAACATATTGGTAATATTATAATTGCCAAAGATATTCTAAAGTTCGACATTACTGATTCAAAAAACACTTGCGATAATAATCCTATTATCATTGATATTAATATTGAATTTTCATAAGAACTATTCTTTATATTATAATTTAAATTCATAATGTCCCCTTAAATATTTAAATTTTTATCACCTAAATAATCATATCCTACTACAATTATAACATCATCTGCAGTAAATAAATAAATTTATTATATAAATAAGTGACCTTCATCATAGACCTATGCCTTATATGTAGTTTCTGCTCGTCGAATCTGAGTTTTGCCACCAACTTTATTAAAATTTCACATCACCGTGAACACCCTTTGCTTAAACTATGCACTTGGCACTATCAGCTCACGTTCTTAACTTCCACTCGTTAGATTATACCCATGTAGGGTTCACTTAAAAAAGCTTATTCCCGTACAATACAGAAATAAGCTTTTAGATGCATAGTCTTTTTCACAACGTCCTTCAAATACGTTCCACTTTACTTCCCTACTGGCCCTTATTTTATCTACTTAATTCTTAATTTTTATCTTGAGTAAATTGAATAAGTTTAAATATTTCTCTCTATTAAAGATGATGCTTCTGTCTTTCCTTCAAGAATATAGTCAAATGGAAATGCAAATTGAAGATATTTAAATACCCAATTGTTATTTTCTTTAATAAGTACACCTTCCAATCTAAATGGCCAAATATATTCCTCACCTCTAGCATTTTCCTTGAAAGTTTCAGCAATTCTCCTTCTGATGTTAAAGAGTTTCTCTCTATCATCCAAATCCCTTTCAAATATATCTTTTATTATATCTACAGTATTTCTAAGTGCATTTTCCTCAGTAATTACTTTTTTCATAGTACCTCTTATAATTATCCAAGCTACATCTTCATTAAAATCAACTATACAATTTTCATTATCTAGCTTTATTTCATCATAATATGCTCTATGATTTTCTATTAAGTTCTTAATTTCTTCTTTACTAATGAAAATCTCTTTATTGGTATTAGCAACAAATGGGCTATGAGAAGTAAAATATCTATGAACTATATCATCTACTTCTATATCCTTGCTTAAATAATCCCTATTAAAATTTTTAATAAGATTTATAACTTCATTTTTTATAGTCTTATTTTCACCAGAACATGCCTCTAGTTTTTCTAGTTTTTCCTTAAGTTCATCTATATTAGGACTATCTTCAATTCTTACTTCTGGTAAATAACCCACTACAGGGAAAGAAAATTGCATATGCTTTATAATCCATTTATCTGCTTTTTTAATTAATACAAAGGAAATACGTATATCCCATAGATAATCTCTTTGAATACTATCTCTCTGAGTTAACAAGTGACACAGCTTCCAATTTATTTCTGTTAGTTTAGCCTTATTAGACTTTTTACCATCAGAAGAATTTTCATCAAAATACTCTTTAACATATCCCAAGTAACGTGTATATGTTTCGCTTCTACTATTAAAAGAATACTTAACTATACCTGGAGTATATATTACTGCTGTATTTTCAAGTTCTATTATAGTCGCTTCATCTATTTTAACTCTTAAATCTCCCCAATATTCCCAGTCACTTAAAAATATATCTTTAACCTCATCATATCCTATACACCACTCCCCCTCGCAAGTACCTATCACATTTACACTTTCATTTTTATCAAATAATTTATCCATAAAACTATCTATTTTATTGATATCTCTTTGTACATAACCTTCATTAAATATACTTAATATTTCCTTTAATTCATTATTTACTTGTCCTTTCATACCCTCATACCCCTTATCCTATTTATTTTTTTCAATTTTACCTATCTAATTTAAAGGGTTAGATGTTTTACTTCTTCAACTAAACTAAAAAGGCTATAATAAAGCAATGCTCTATTACAGCCTAAAAATATCTACAATAATTTTACACAACAAAAATATACTAAATAAACTCAGAGTATCCTATAAAAGTTATTCTACTTATTTCAACTTATATTACTTAAATAATATTGAAATCTTCATACTCTTACTAAATATAATCTTAAATAAGTTCATCCGATGACTACCCGCTCTAATACTCCCATCTTCTTCAAAGTGAGAGTAAAGAGCGGCTACGGCCCTGGATAACGATTTCTAGGCTTCAGCGGGAGTAAAAACTCCCTCTTAAACAAAGAACTCTGTTTATTATAATAATTAAAGTGTAAAACAAGGATTTTAATTTTAGTACTATAAATTTCACATTCTCTACTTGCAAAACTTTGAAAGAAGCACAACAAATAAACCTAAAGAATTAGGTAATTCAAAACTTCTTTTGCATTAATTTTTAATTAAAAATTAATTAGCAAGTAGTAATAATCATCTTATAGCACCTCCTAGTATAATATATATAAATTTTACCAATAAAATACTCTAAAGTCAATATTGTTACAAATTATACTTCGACAAAAGAAAAACTATGAGTATTATTAATTTAATACCCATAGTTTTTCTTTTATGTTGGTAAACTTTTAGATTTATATTTTAAACTTCTGTACCATCTCATTTAGTCGTTGTGCAAGTTCAGCCTGACTTTGTGCCGTTTCAGCCACTTGTTCTATTGCTTTTGTAGTTTCATCCATATTTTCTTTTATAACTTCTGCCTTTTCACTAGATTCTTGTGAAGATTGAGCCATATTTTGAATTGCTTCGTTTACTTGCCCCACTGTTGCTGTAATTTCTTGTGACATAGCAGCTATTTCTTCTGACATATTACTTACAAAGTCGGAATCACTATAATACTGTTTACCTGTCTCCTCATATTTATCATAGTTTTTCCTTATATCTGTATCAATGAATTTTAATATATCGTTACCAGTTTCTATACTTCTATTAAATATTTGTTTCACTGATTCTATAGTATTTTGTATTTCTACTACAGCTCCAGAAGATTGTTCTGCAAGCTTTCTTACTTCATCTGCTACCACTGCAAAACCACGTCCTTGTTCTCCTGCTCTTGCAGCTTCAATAGCTGCATTTAGAGCTAGCAAATTAGTTTTAGCTGCTATAGAGGATATAGTATCTGCCATAAACCTAATACTATCTATTACTGAACTTTCTTCTATAACTTTTTTCATATTAGCTTTCTTTTGAATACATAACTCTTTAGTTATTTCCTTTACCTCTTTACTATTATATTGTACCTTGCTGGCTCTTTCTTTAGCTTCATTTGCATTGTTGCTTCCTTCCATAGCCCTTGAAGATAGTATATTTATACTTGAATCCACTTCCTCAATAGATGCACTTATTTCCTCTGTATTAGCACTAGATTCTTGCATTCCACCTGCTATGACGTTTATGGCTTCATTAATATTTTCAGTTTTAGCTGCTAATTCTCCAACAGTTGCTGAAAGTTCTTCAGAAGATGCACTCATATTTTCAGAGTTTTCCATTATAGCTTTTATGATAGAGTGAATATTTTCTATCATCCTATTTAGGTGGTTACTCATTTCACCAAATTCATCACTACTTTTTAGTTTTAATTGTTCTGTTAAGTCACCATCTGCCATCTTCATAGCAAAACTATTAACTTTTTTAATATTTTTTCCTATATAATTTGCAAATAGTAATATAATTATAGCTACTATTAAGATTGAAATTATCATTACAACACCTATTTCATATCTAAGGGAATAAATTTCCTGATAAATTTCTTTCTCTGGGATACATACAGAAATAATCCACTCAGTATTAGGTATAGTCTTGTAATAAACCCTTTCAACGCCATGGTCATCCTTAAATATTCCCTGACCATTTTTATCTGATAAAATTTTCTCACCTAAAGCTGCCAGCGTAGAATTTTCATCATCTTTTATATTAGTTTTCATCATTTTGGATTCATCTTCACTGGCGATATATAATCCATTTTTGTCTATTAAAAATGCTCTTCCTTTATTACCTATTTTTATATTTTTAACGTTATCTTGTAAAGTAGATAAATTTATATCAGCTGTAGCAACTCCAATAAAATTATTACTTTCATCATAGAATGGAGATGTACATGTCACCATAAAAGCTTCTGCAACATCGTCATAATAAGGTGTTGACCACTCAACACTTTTCTTAATATCTTGTCCTATTTTATACCAATCACTTAATTTATAATCAGTCTTACTATATTCATCTGAATAAATAGCTTTATCATTAACCTTATAAGCATAAGGTCCAAATAGCTCTATATCTTTATTATACTTAAACGGCTCAAACCAAACTCCAGCTCCAAAAGTCTCATCATTTGTCTCAATTAAACTTTTTAATAACTCTTCATAATTATCCTCAGTTAAATATGATAAAGAGCTCTGTACCACTTTAGCCAAACTTTCTGATATTTTTTGATGTCTTTCAAGACTCTTCTCAATTTCCTGTGACTTTTCGTTCAATTTACCATTCATATTTATTTCAAGCTCACTATTTATTATTTTTTTTGAACTTGAATAACACATATAACTTAATATGAGCATTGATGCTATAACTACAGGAAGAAGTAATAATATCATCTTTGTTTTGATACTTTTAACTTTTATATCCTCGATTTTCATAATTTCAACTCCTTATATATTCTTTCTGCATACTTTAATATATCATTGCCCTAGTTATCCACTATGTAAAATGTAGTAAATGTATACATTAATGAAACTATCTAAACTGAATACAACGAATATTGTCATTTATAATAAAAAACCCAGTTCTTTATTTATCGTAACAATTCAACAAATAGATTAGTATGATTTATTAATATTTAAATTTTATTAAAATTTCTACATTAAAACTTGCTTATAATCCTAGATTACACTAGGTAATATTAGTAAATATAAAAAAGCTTATGTCTTATATTTTATCTATATAAGACATAAGCTCTTTTATTGATTTATAGCATTGCTCCCATTTTCTTTACTTAGACTTCGTAATTTATACTTATCAAAGTGTTTTTTAATACACTTATCATAAATTATAAATCCTAACCAAGCACCTATTGTATTAAGTAAAATATCATCTATATCAAAAGCTCTTCCTCTATTTCCAATAAAGCTTGAAAAAAGCTGCAAGCATTCTATACTAAATGATAAACAAAGTGCAAATACTACTGTATTTCTGGCTTTCTGTAACTTTTTCCATAGCATAGGTAACACTAAACCTAAAGGAAACATTAGCAGTATATTTCCCATAATATTCTTTATCCAGAACATTATCATAAAGTTATGCATATTAGGATCATTAGTTATGTTTGATACTTCTTTAAAAGTTGCTATAACTGGTACAAGATTAATAGACACCCAGTACCCATTCTCACTTCCTAGCTGTATGTTTAAGGGAAATAATGTAACACCTAGTAGACATAATATATAAATAAAAAATATATTTAAACCTATTTCTCTATTTATAGATTCTTTGTTTTTCTTTTTAAGCTTCCAACTAACTACTCTTGTAACTATCCAAATAGGTACTACTAAAATAAATAAAATTTCCTTCTCTATCCTAATTCCCATGTTGACCCCTCACTTTTATTTAATATTATTTTAAAGCTTATGTGCTTTTTCTAATTTAACCAAACTCAAAGAATGATTTTAAAATCTACTAATAACCTTTTAACTTTTTTACAATATACCTCCTTACGTATCAAATCATTTTCTATAATCTTACATAAAAAAAGTTTATATGTCAATTTTATGTAACATATTGAGAAAAAAACTTTTCTCCATAATAATACATTCTATACAGCTATGTAGAAAAATAAGTTTTTTTTTATATTGAATTCTAATAAAATACAAGTATAATACTATATATACAAACTTTTACAAAATATATATTGTTTGTAATATCATAATAAGGGGTGTTAAAATGAAAAAAAAGACAATTTTAAAATCTTTAGCGATTTCAGGTGTATTAAGCGTTTTTTTAACAATTAGTGCCTATGCTGCAGGAGGAGAAAATTATTCTATTTCTTGGAATTTCAATTCAACTCTAACTGGTCAAACTAGATCATTCTCTGGTAACTCTATTAAACTTACTGGAACGAGTTCATCTCAAAGTACTGGTAACTTTAATGTTACATTGTATAGAAATGGGGCATTTAGTGACACAAAAATAAGCACTAACGTTCTTCCGAAGAACGGAACATCTACTGTGAGTTGGGGAAATGTTGGAAGTGGAAAATATTATTTATACATGGCTCATTCACCGTATGACTTCTATATAAATGGAACTGGAGTCTTTACTTCATACTAAATATAACTATTTATTAAATGTAAATTTCGACATATTAATAAACATAGCATATAAATTTATAATATGCTATGTTTATATTTTATCTTAAGGAGTTGTTATTATGTTAAGAAGAGTTCATATTCCTATTATTTTGACCTATATAATCATATTTACTTTTGTTCTATATAAAAATCTAAAAAAGAACAAAGAGATACCACATATAGTGGTTATTTGTATTTTATCTCTATTTCTTTTTTATTACTATACAGAGAATTTCTTGCCATTTCCTATTGAAAAAGATACAATTGAATTATTTAAACATAATTCTTACTATATTATTAATTTTATTCCTTTCAAGTACCTATATATGTTATACACCAAAGTCTCTTTGCATGCTATAATTACATACTTATCATTCAAATTAATTTTCTTTGTTCCAATAGGTTTTCTACTAGGTTATATCTGTATATTATCTCCAATATACCATAAGTTTTTTATTTCTTTTTTCATTCCACTCCTTTCTATGTCAGGAAAAATTTTATTATCTATAATTTTAGGATATACATTTAAAAATATTTTAATCGATGATCTTATTATAGAAACTTTATTAATTTTTAGTGGAATAAAAACATATACCTTATTAAATTTAAAGTTAATACCAAGATTAAAGTATAAGAGAGGACTTAAAGATGAGTATTATAAAAGTTAATAATCTTTATAAATCTTATGGTGAAGCTGATATAAACAAATTAGAGATATTAAAGAATCTTGATATTGAAATTGAAACTGGTGAATTTATTGCTATTTTAGGTCCTAGTGGTTCAGGAAAAAGTACATTCTTAAATTTACTTGGAGGAATGGATTCCCCTGACTCAGGTAAAATCATTATAGATAATATAGATATTACTACACTTAGTGATAATGATTTATCTGATTTTAGATTAAATAAAATTGGCTTTATATTTCAATTTTTTAACCTCATTCCCATTCTTACAACAAAAGAAAATATCTCTCTACCTAATGAAATAAGAAATAAGAAAAAAGACAAAATTTATATTGATATGTTGATAAAAAGACTAGGACTAAAGAACAGAGAAGATCATTATCCTTCACAATTATCTGGTGGAGAGCAGCAAAGAATTGCCATAGCAAGAGCTCTTGTAAACAAACCAGTATTAATTTTAGCCGATGAACCAACTGGTAATTTAGATTCTAAAAGTTCCATGGATGTAGTTCAGCTTTTAAAAGAATTATCCATAGAAATGAATGTTACTATTATAATGATTACTCATGATAAATATATAGCAAGTTATGCACACAGGATTCTTAATATGATAGATGGAGTTTTATATGAATAGTTTAAATAAAATAGCCAAAAATAATGTTTTATTCAATAAGGGTAGGAGCATTATAACCTGTATATCTATAATAATATCTATTGCTCTTATGGTTTCAGTGGATATTCTAATAACTTCAAGTAAAAAAGCTGCTGAAGTATATAGTACTAATATTGATAAAACACCTTTAATTTTATATACACTATCACTTATTGTTGGTATTGTAGTAATCATATTCATTTACTCAACCTTTAAACTATCAGTAGCGGAAAATACAAAATTATATGGAACATTAATAGCTATAGGCTTAAAAAGAAATAGGTTATTTAAATTAGTGATTTTACAAGGACTAATATATAGCATAATTTCAATACCTACTGGATTAGGTATTGGTTTTCTTATGAGCAAAATTTTTTTAGCTCTTTCTAATAATTTCTTGATATATAGTTCTTTAAGTTTTCCAGTTATATTAACTTCTCATTCCGTAATATTAGCAATAGCCTATGGACTAACATCTATTTTAATCTCACTTTTTCGCCCTGCCATTATAGCTTCATCTGTAGCTCCGATAAATGCTATAAACAACCCTAATTCCTTTGAATTGCTTTCTTCTAATAGCTGTGTTCCAAAAGTTCTATGTAAATTTTTAAATTATAAATGGAGATTAGCACTGACTGATATCTTTAGTAATAAATCAAAGTCTTTTTTTATAGTCTTAGTCCTTTCAATAAGTTTAATTTTAGTAACTATAACTTCTTCTATTTTAGGATATACAGATGAATTTGGTGAGAAATCTAAAATTAATACTTTTGATTTTGAAGTGATCAGTAAATATAACTTTTCTGAGGAGTATATTTCTTATTTATCTGAAAATTCATTGATAGATTCTGTAAACACCTTAGAGAATCTTTCAATGTTCTATAATGTAAGTGAATCTATTATAAACAAGAAACACCCGTCTTACGAATACATACCATTTAAAGATGGTGTAGGTACAATATTATCAAACCTTATATCTTTTGATTATGAGCTGTTAAATGATAGTAAAAATTATATAGAATCTGGAGTGATTGATACTGAAAATCTAGATGACGGTGTTATTGTATATATAAATGATTCACGGATAGACACAATAAATAACAGTATAGCTCATGAGAAGTTAGTTAACCTAAAAGTTGGTGATAAAGTATTTTTAGAATCTTTTCCACCAGAACATAATACGTATATAGGCCAAGTAAAAGCCATAGTAAATTCCCTTCCTTATGTACCTAGTGCACATATTGAAGATGATGTTTATTTTGTTGTATCTGATAAAACTTACGATAAAATTCTAAACAAATCTGGAACAAAATGTCTAGGTATAAAATTGAAAGATAAAGCTAATGAAGAAGATTTAGAAAACTTTCTTCAAATGGAATTAGATAAAAGCAATATATCCGAGTTTAATAATAATATAGATTATAAAAGAAAACTTAAAAGAGATGCTGAATTTATAAAATATTTCTTTTTATTCTTTTCCTTTATGCTATTCTCTGTCGGTATTATAATAACTATTAATATGATGGTTGGAAATATCATTACAAAATCTAAGCAATTCTCCATATATAAAGCTATTGGAATGAAGAAAAAACAGATTAATAACATTATTCTTAATGAACTAATTGTTTACATGTCCTCCTCACTATTTATTGGAATAAGCTTTGGTATTCCTTTAAGTAAATTTGCTTATGATAAATATGTTAAAGTAGATCTTATTAAATTATATACCTATCCCTATTTTGAAGTAGGTCTATATATAATACTAATGATTATTTCCATGCTGATAGCCTATTTTATATCAATAAGACAAGTTCATAAATCAATGAATATCAGAGAAGGATTCTAAACTATAAAAATAAGCCTATGTCCTATATTAAATATAAGACACAGGCTATTTTATTGATTTATAGCATTTCTACTATTATCTTCACTTTGACTTCGCGATTTATACTTATCAAAGTATTTTTTTATACACTTATCATAAATTATAAATCCTAACCAAGCACCTATTGTATTAATTAAAATATCATCTATATCAAAAGCTCTTCCTCTATTTCCAATAAAGCTTGAAAAAAGCTGCAAGCATTCTATACTAAATGATAAACAGAGAGCAAATACTACTGTATTCTTAGCTTTCTGTAACTTTCTCCATAACATAGGTAACATTAAACCTAATGGAAACATTAGCAGCAGATTTCCCATAATATTCCTTATCCAGAACATTATCATAAAGTTATGCATATTAGGATCATTAGTTATGTTTGATACTTCTTTAAAAGTTGCTATAACTGGTACAAGATTTATAGACACCCAGTACCCATTCTCACTTCCTAACTGTATGTTTAAGGGAAATAATGTAGCACCTAATAAACATAATATATAAATAAAAAATATATTTAAAACTATTTCTCTATTTATAGATTCTTTGTTTTTCTTTTTAAGCTTCCAACTAACTACTCTTGTAACTATCCAAATAGGTACTGCTAAAATAAATAAAAATTCCTTTCCTATTCCAATTCCCATGCTAACTCCTCATTTTTATTTAATTAACTTTATCCCATTAATGCTAAATCATAAACTTTTTGGGCTATATCCTTAGCATTATTATTACTTGTATCTACATGCAATTTGGCATTTATGTCTTTCCATTCAGTCAACTGCTTTTCTATCATATTTTCTACTGGCTTTGGTAAAACTCCATTCATTCTTTGAGCAAATCTAGATTTAATGATTTCTGCATCTGCTGTAAAATTTATTGTGATAGCATCAATGAGTTTAAGTTTTGATATCTCTTTCTTTTCTGATATTATATAAGCTATTGATTGAGAATTTAAATCTTTGTTACTACTTGCTTCCTTTAATTTCTCTTCAAAAATTCCCCATGCACTACTTTCATTTTTAGCCATACGCAAATAATCTTTCCCAGTGTAAATTTGCACATCTGTAAGCTTTTTTAATTCTTTAGCTGTTGAGGACTTTCCTGAACAACTTGGACCCATAAATACATACAACATAGCTTGCCTCCTAAAATTTCAAATGTAGCCTATATTTGTTAATCTATTGTATTAAGTGTAAAATATATCCACATAAATAGCAATCCCTTACCCGTCATTATTTAGTAATTTTCTTAAACAATTCTTGAAATCTTCTATCTTCCATTTCAAATATATTACTATCGCTCCCCGAAATATTGCATATTAGCTTTAATATTCTTTCAAATATTTATTATACCCATTTCAATTTCATTATAGTACGCCAACACTTCAGACCTTGTAAATCACTATATAATTTAGTTAAATCAGCAATTAACATGATATCACTATATTTTTTTAAAATACACATATATACATATGAATTTTCCAATAATTGAAGTTTGACTTTTTATTTTATTCAATATATAATTTTATAATCATAGTATAAAATTTACTTAAGGCATCTTCAAAAAGCAAATTAGAAGGGGTTGATATAATGAAAAAATACAAACTGAATTTATCAACGAAAATATTTATTGGATTAATTTTGGGTTTAATAACAGGTATTATACTTAATTTTATTCCACAGAGTTTTATACGCGATCAACTATTAATTGATGGAGTATTCTACTTAATTGGACAGGCATTTCTAAAAGCTATTATGATGCTTGTAGTACCTTTAGTTTTTATATCTCTAGTTAATGGAGCTGCCAGCATGGGAGATATTAAAAAGCTAGGTAGAATCGGAGTGAAGACAGTACTATTTTACTTAGCTACTACTGCTATTGCTATTTCAATTTCATTATCCTTATCTACAATATTTAAACCAGGTGTTGGATTAAATTTATCAAATTCTAATTTAGGTGAAGTTACTATTAATAAAGCTACACCATTAGTAGAAGTCATCCTTGATATGATACCTAGCAATCCTATTGCCTCCATGGCAAATGGAAACATGCTACAAATTATTGTATTTGCAATATTGATAGGTGTAGGATTATCTGCTCTAGGTGAAAAAACTAAAATGATAACAAATCTTTTTAATCAATTAAATGATCTTATTATGAAAATTGTAGATTATGTGATGCTAATTGCACCTTATGGAGTATTCGGTTTAATAGCTCGTACCTTTGCTACCCAAGGTCTCGATGCAATGCTACCTTTAATAAAATATATGGCATTAGTACTAATAAGCTTGCTTATTCATGTTGTTTTTGTCTATGGTGGTCTGTTAAAGTTACTGACTAATTTAAATCCTATAAGATTTTTCAAAAAGTTCTTTCCTGCTTTTTCAGTAGGCTTTTCTACCTCAAGCAGTAACGCGGCCCTTCCCGTATCCATGGAAGTTGCAGAAGAAAATTTAGGAATTTCAAAGGATGTTGCTTCATTTACATTACCACTAGGGGCAACCATTAATATGGATGGTACAGCTATTATGCAAGGTGTAGCTACTGTATTTATTGCTCAAGTTTATGGAATTGATTTAAACTTCAGTGCTTTCTTAACGGTTATTTTAACAGCAACATTAGCTTCAATTGGAACAGCTGGAGTTCCTGGCGTAGGAATGATTATGTTATCTATGGTATTGCAATCAGTAGGTTTGCCAGTAGAAGGTATTGCTCTAATCATGGGTATCGATAGAATTCTAGATATGTCAAGAACCGCAGTTAATATCACTGGTGATGCAGTATGCACATTGATTGTAGCAAAAGCTGAAGGAGAGTTTAATGAGGAAATTTTCAATTCTGAAAATGTAAAAAAGTAAGTCGCTATAATTATATAATCTTCTTTATTAAATATGATATGAGCATAATACAGGGTAACGCCTAAATTTGGTGTTACCCTGCTTTTTCTTTTCTACTTTTTTAAAGAGAAATCCTTTTTAGACACTAAGAGTATATTTAATCTCATCCATAAAATTAAAATCTACTTTTAGGTGATTCCAGTTTCTTATTCTTTTATTAAACCAATTCACAAATCTAATGTATAACGCTTTAAATTCTAAAATAAATCTCTGTAACTGCTTAATAGTAATTCAACTTTTACCGTTGATTAATTTGACAATATCATTTCTACATTGACTTATATACCAATTAGAAACTTGATTGATTTCAATTTCTTTTCTAAAACAGCAAAGCTTATCTGATAACACTTCTTCAATGATCTCTCCATTAGGATCAATTAACATAGTAGGACAATGTTGAGTTATGTGAGCATTATTGGAACTTATTAGAAATCTTTGATTTTCTGCTGCTCTACTAACAAGATGGCTTCGCCAAACTGAAATTCCTTTTCCTTGTACAGCATTTGTCAAATATACGAATATATCTGCATTATTTAGTGCTAACCATCTCCATTGCTCAGGAAATCGAATTTCTCTACAAAGTTGTATACCTAAATTTACAGTTTTTTCTCCTATTTTAAGTGGATAAACTTTTAGCTTGTCTCCTTGCTGAAAATGTCCTCTTTCATGAAATGCTAAATTTAATTTTTTATATACAAAGTCTGGATTACTATATGAGTAGCATATGGCTGCATTACACCACACCTCTTCATCAAATATGCAAGAACCAAATATTAAGTGTATCTTCCTATTGATTACTTCCTCTTTTAACAATTTCATTGCATTTTTAAGATATTCCACATTAACATCTTTGAGAAAAGCAATATCATCACTATACCCTGATAGTGCTCCTTCAGGTAAAACTACTAAATCATCTTTTTGTGATTTTTCTAATATTAACTTTATTTCTTTTAAATTTTCATATATATTAAATGTTATTGGAAATTGCCCAATAAGTACCGATATATTCATTTAAACACCCCTTTATGTATGAATCTTAAAATCGCCAAGTTCAAATATTACCCCCTTATTTTTTATTTATAATCTTATATTTATTCTATAAATATTTACCAACTCCTCTCTGTTTTATATTTTTATCACATCTGTTAATAGCAAAATAAGCCAGAGATATTTTGGAAAATAAAAAGAGAGAAAACTAGGCTTTTCTCCTAATTTTCTCTCTATATTTTTGTAGACTTAAAACAAAGTTTAATCAAAAATAATATTTTTTTATATTTATATCCATTTATTTTTGTAATAAAGTTCAATCAAAAACCTAAATATATTTATCTATGATGTTAGTATAATTTTATAGACACAAAAGTTTAACACGCTAAAATTCAATTAATAGAAATGTAATGTAATTTATATAAAACAGTAATAGATATTCTGAACAATAAAAAAATAAATCCAATATCCCTAAATACTATGCATATATAAAGAAACGTATCTCTAAATTAGAAATGTTAAAAAGCACCTATTTATCTTGAGTGCTTTCTTTAATTTCATTATAATAGTTCATAATTTAAACATAAAGGAACATTATAATTTTCATTTGTTATAAGTTCGGCATCTATATTATAAATATCTTTTAATACTTCCTTATTCATTATTAAGTTTGGCTTATTCTTATAAAGTATTTTCCCATCCTTCATTGCTACAATAAAGTCAGAATACTTTGCTGCATGATTTATATCATGTAAAACCATAACTATTGTACATTGATGTCTTTCATTTAAATTTTTTACAATATTGAGCACCTCAAGTTGATGAGACATATCTAAAAAAGTAGTTGGTTCATCTAACAATAATATGTCTGTTTCTTGAGCCAACGCCATAGCTAACCAAACTCTTTGTCTTTGGCCTCCTGACAAAGCTGATAATTCTCTATCTCTAAAATCAATAGTATTTGTTACTTTTAATGCCCATTCAATCTTATCTTTATCTTTACTAGATAATTTATTTACATTAGTTCTATGAGGATATCTTCCATAAGAAACTAACTCTTCAACTTTTAGCTGAGGAGGTGCAGTAGGATTTTGAGATAATATAGCTAATTTTTCTGCTATTTCTTTACTACTCATATCATTCATATTTTTATCTAGAAGAAATATCTCTCCTTTTTCTTTTTTAAGTATCCTACCTATACTTTTTAACAGAGTTGACTTCCCACATCCATTGGAACCAATAATACTAGTTATTTTTCCTTTTTCAAGACTAAGATTTAACTCTTCTATTATTATTTTTTTATCATATCCTATTTTTAAATCTTTTATATTAATAGCATTTTTCATATCTTACCTCTTATGATTTGTATAATAAATATATAAAATAAGGAATTCCGATTATAGATATCACTATTCCTACAGCTAATTCTGATGGTGCAAAAACAGTTTTAGCAATAAAATCTGATAATATTAAAAGAAAAACTCCAACTAAAGCAGTTACTGGCATAAGTTTTCTATGTTTTATACCTACTAGTTGCCTAGCTATGTGAGGTGCCATTAATCCAATAAATCCAATGTTTCCGGCAACACATACACAAGAACTAATTAGTCCAACACATGCAAATAATAATTTTCTTTTTTCTTTCTCTAAATTTATACCTAAACTAACTATACTACTTTCTTCTAATTGAAAATAATCTAGTAAATGAACTTTGTTATAAAGATAGATTCCTAAAATTATTATCCAAGGAAGCATCATATAAATAAAACTCCAATTTGCATTATATATAGATCCTGCTTGCCAAATAGCTGCAAATTCAAAATCTGAAGAGTTCATTTTCATAGAAAAAAGCATTGAAATAGCTGAAAATCCACTATTTATTGCTATACCAGTTAAGATAAGTCTTTGCATATCCATCTTATTATTATTTCTTGAAAATAATAGTATTAATATCGCTGCTAAAATACCACCTATAAACCCAAATATAGGCATAGCAAAGATACTAAAAAAATTACTTCCATTAGATACTGATGAATTAAAATTAACAAAATACATATACATAATTACTGCTGCACTTGCACCAGAATTTATTCCTAATATTCCTGGATCAGCTAATTCATTTTTTGTAATTCCTTGAAGAAAAAGACCAGCTATTGATAATCCTATTCCGATTAATACAGATATAATTATTCTTGGAAGTCTAAATTCAAATACTACTAACCTGAATTTTTCGTTATCATTTAAATTAAATAGTGTTTCAAATACTTCAATCACGCTTATATTAAACATCCCATTAGTTAAATGTAAATAAAAAGCAAATAATATTAGTAAGAGTAGTACTATTATCACAAAAGAATATTTAAGTTTTTTCTTATGCATTTTTTGAACCTCCCTTAGTTTTTATCATATATAAAAAGAAAGGTACTCCTATAATAGCTGTTACAGTTCCAATAGGTGTTTCAAATGGATATCCTATGTATCTACTTAATAAATCACATAATCCTAAAAAGAAAGCTCCTCCAATTAATGAATAGAAAATAATATATTTATAATCATGTCCTACTAAAAGTCTTATTATATTAGGTATTACTAACCCAACAAAAGCAATCTTCCCAATTAATGCAACAGAAGTAGCTGTAAGTAGTACTACTGATCCCATGGATAAATATTTTACTATATTTGTTCTTTGCCCTAAGCTAACAGCTATATCTTCTCCTAGTGAGCTTATAGTAATATCCTTGGCTATTATTATTGCTATTAAAATTCCAATAACTCCTATTGGTATTATCATTTTTAATAAATCATTATTTACAGTATGAACTTTTGTATTATACCAAGCTGAAATAGTTTGAGACACTTGAAAATACATTGCAATGGTAGATCCCAAACTACTTAAAAAACTACCTACTATTGTTCCTATAATGGCGAGCCTAACAGGTGATAGACCATTTTTTATTGTTGAACCTATTCCTAATACTAATAGAGCTCCAACTATAGATCCAATTATTGAAACTAAAATTAAACTTCCATTTGAAAGTCCTGGATAAAAAACCATAGCTATAGTAATGAAAAAGGCTGATCCATCATTTACTCCCATTAGTGAAGGAGATGCTAAATAGTTTCTTGCTATTCCTTGCATAATTGCTCCAGCAACTGCTAAAAACCCTCCAACAACTAATACAGCAATCGCTCTTGGTAACCTATTATTTTTTATTATTAAATGATCTACATTATTTTCATCAAATTTAAATATAGCATCATAAACCACTTCTTTTGGTATATCTTTAGTTCCCATCCTAACAGATAAAATAGTCACGCTAATTATCCCTACTATACATATTACAAATATTAATAAAAACTTTTTATTAAAACCCTTCATATTTGTCCCCTTAAAAAATTATCCAGTCATAATTATATGACTGGCATAATTTTGTTATTTTGATAAATTATCTACAACTGCATCTAAGAACCTAACTTTTGACCAAGCTGTTCCTCCTTGAGCTAAAGGATCAATAGTATTAACAAATACTTTATTATTTTTAGAAGCTTCTATACCTTTAAATATAGGATTTTCTAATAATTCATTTAAAGCTTTAGGTGCATCTGAATTCTCTGAATCATCAAATTGTAGAAAAATTGTATCTGGATTCATTTCTGCTAAAGTCTCTAAAGTTAATTCAGCTTGTGCTTTTGCCTGAGTAACTACTTCAGGAACCTTTAGCCCTAAATCATTATATAAAACTGGATTTAAATATACATCTGCCGGATATACATACATTAATCCACGTCTAATCCTAACAACTAAAACATCTTTATCCTTATATTTATTTGAAAGTTTTTCTTTAGTCTTTGAAGCTTTTTCTTGATAATCTGAAATTATTTTATTACCTTCTTCAACTTTACCTGTTATTTCTGCTAATGCTAAAAGATTATCTTTCCAGTTAGCTGATATGTGTGAATATGGTAATGTTACTGCTATCTTATTTAACTTAGTCATCGTTTCCTCTCCAAATTTTGAAGTTCCCACAATAACATCAGGATTTAAGCCTAAGATAGCTTCTGAATTAGGATTCATTTTATCTCCTACTAAAGTTGCATTTTTAAAGTCTTCTTCTAAATATTTAGGTACCTTGCCAGCAACATCTAATACTCCTACTGCTTCAACCCCTAAAGTTGCTGCATCTTCCATTCCTTCTAAGCTTGCAAGAACTACATTCTCAGCCTTTTTATCGAAAGAATATTCTTTACCTAAATAATTTATTGTAAATGCTGTATCTTTATCTTCTGCATCATTTTTTTCTGAAGAACCTTTCGCAGTACAAGCAGTTAAGCTTACTAATAAAACTGTTGATAATAATAATGTTAAATACTTTTTCATAGCAATCCCCCTATTGTTATTGATAATCATTTTCAATTCATTATTATTTTAGCAAAATCCTATGAAATGTAAAATGGACTTTCGGGATATTTTTTTGTACTTTTGCCGAATCTACTTCTTAATTATTATATTTGTAACAATATCATTATTAATTTCCCTATACTTTCTAGGGCATATCCCTACATTTTTTTTAAAAGTTTTACTGAAATAAAAACAATCATTATATCCAGTCATTTCAGCTATCTCAGAAATTGTATAAGAAGAAAACTTTAAAAATCTTTTAGCTTCTTTTAGCCTATATTCTGTTAAGTATTTTACAGGAGACAATCCTGTAACCTCTTTAAAAATATCACTGAACCTTCTTCTATCTATTTCTAAAATATCTGATATTTCACTTACTGTTATTAATTCATTAAAATTCTTATTTATATATTCAATTCCCTTATTTACTAGCTTTAACTTCTCACTATATTGTGACACTCTTACATTTTTTATTAGTGAATTTATTAAATTTATAAAGTCTACTTTACAGGAAAATTTTGAGTAATTATCTGGGCTTGATGATTTATCAGTAATAGTTTCACAATACTTTAATAAAGATAGCCTGTCCTCAACTTCTAAATAAAAAGATTCTTTCTCTATGTCTTGGAACTTCTCTGTGGTCAAAATATTTTTATAATGAACTACATAGTATTCTATACCTAAACTCTCTGTTTCAACTTTTATGTCCATACTTGATCCACAGTGCAGTATTGTATTTTTATTTAAACTATATTTTTCTTCATTTACAGAAAATGAACATTCTCCTCGTATAGGTATTACTATTCCACATAAGTTTTTTGCAGTTTTTCTATTAATATCTTTTTCTTTAGGAGGTAAACTGCTCTTAAAAATATCAATAAACTCAATAGAACTTCGAGAAAAATATTCAATTAACCAATTAATACTTCGCTTCATAATCGTTGACCTTTTCCTTTTATTATTTTATACTTAGGCATGAGAAAATAAAGAATAGACCAAAGATTCGAAGCATATTTGTCACAAGACAAAGAGTTAAAAGCCTGTTATAGTGACGCTATGCCAGGTTTTTGACGACGCAGTATCGTGGCAAATAGGCAAGAAAACTGGTCTATTATTTATTTGATAATGCCTTATTACTAAATCTTAACATAAGGGGGTAAATCTATGAATAATTTTAAGATAAAATCAAATTATACTAATAGCTTTTATGATATTAATTTCTATATCCCAGAAGAATCAAAAACTGATAATTCACCATTAATAATAGTCCTAGACGGTGAAAATTGTTTTGAAATAGTTAAATCTTGTGTAAAACAACAAGGCCAAGTACACGTTAAAACTGGAGTTAAACCTTCAATAGTTATAGGTATATCTCATCAAGAATTTGAAAAAAAAGAAAAAAGATTTTTAGACTTTACAGCTCCAGCAGAAAAATATTTTGTAGATGAAAAAAGAAAGTTTATGATACCTGATAATCTTGGAGGTAGTGAGAATTTTAATTCTTTTATAGAAAAAGAACTTTTACCAATAATTGAACCTAATATTAACTTCGATAAAAATAATATTACTATAATTGGTCATTCTTTAAGTGGATATTATGTATTATGGAATTTATTGAAAGGATCAAATATATATAAAAATATAATTTCCTTTAGTCCCTCAGTGTGGTGGAATGACTACGAACTTTTAAACTTCCCTAACTTAGAAAATAGCCAAAAGAATATATTTATAGGTGTTGGAGAAAGAGAAGGTTATATGGTTGAAGGAGCTCAAAAAATATACAATAAAATTAAAGGCTTTAATAATAACTGTAATATCTATATTGCACCTGAAGAGAATCATGGTTCTGTAGTAGTCACTAGTGTAAGTAGGGCTCTTAGATATATTTTTTCACTTTAATAAAAAAGACTAGACATTTTAAATTCATAAAAAATGTCTAGTCTCCCGACTAATAAATATTCTCTAAACACTAAACACTCTTAATGTTAAAAAACAACAAGTGGCTTTGCTTAACGTTATTATATCCTAAAAAACTGCACACTCATCCACTAATCGTGAGAGTGTGCAGCCTTATATTATACTTATTACTAAATTTCCTTAGACAACTTTTTTAAATCAACTATTATTACTTTTGCCAAATCTAATTTTTCTTTAGCATAAGCTTTATCATTTAGCCAATCTATTCCTAATTCTAATGCTTTTTCAGTTTCTTTATATTCATTTAATAAAGTATTAATTAATTCTTAACTCATAATTTTTAAACTCTTTTATCTAATACCTATTCAACAGTAACTGATTTTGCAAGATTTCTTGGCTTATCTACATCGCAACCTTTTTCCATTGACATATAGTAAGAGAATAGTTGCATTGGAATTATAGCTACAACTGGAGCTAATAAATCCATTACTTTTGGAATATAGATTGCTGATTCTACAGATTTTTCTATATCAGTATGACCTTCTTGAGCCACTGCAAATACTCTAGCACCTCTTGCTATAACTTCCTTCATATTACTTACAGTCTTATCAAATAAGTCTTCTTGAGTTGCCATAGTTACTACTACTGTTCCATCTTCAATTAAAGCAATTGGACCATGCTTTAACTCTCCTGAAGCATATGCTTCTGAATGAATATAAGATATCTCTTTTAGTTTTAAAGATGCTTCCATTGCTACAGCGTGGTCAAGGCCTCTTCCTAAGAAGAACATGTCTTTTTCATCAGATGTTTTAGCTGCTAAAGCTTTAACTACATCTTCACATTGAAGAGCTTCTTCAGCTTTTTCTGGAAGAGTTAGCATTTCTGTCTTAATAGCTTCTATCTCATCTTGAGATACTGTACCCTTTTGCTCCGCAAAGAATAGAGCAATTGTGTACATAGCTATTAATTGAGTTACATAAGCCTTTGTTGATGCAACTGCTATTTCTGGTCCTGCCCAAGTATATAGTATATCATCTGCTTCTCTTGAAGCTGAGCTTCCAACTACATTAGTAACAGCTATTACTCTAGCACCTTTTTTCTTAGCAAGTCTTAAAGCTGACATAGTGTCTGCTGTTTCTCCAGATTGGCTAACAACTATCATAAGAGTATTTTCATCTATAATTGGATCTCTGTATTTAAATTCAGATGCTATATCTACTTCTACCTGTATTCTAGCAAGCTTTTCAATAATATATTTTCCAACTAATCCAGCATGATATGCAGTTCCACATGCCACTATATATACTTTGTTTAATTTTTCTATTTGTTCTTTTGTTATAGTTATATCATCAATTTTTATTGGCTGACCAGGAATAATTCTTGAAGTCATAGTATCTCTTATAGCCTTTGGTTGCTCATGAATTTCCTTCATCATGAAGTGATCATATCCACCTTTTTCAGCAGCATCTGCATCCCAAGTTACATTAAATACTTCTTTCTTAACTTCTTTTTCATCTTGATCATATATTTTTACTCCGTCTTTAGTCATAAGAACAAATTCTTTATCTTCTAAAAGATAAACTTGTCTTGTTTGATTTAATACAGCTGGTATGTCTGAAGCAATAAAGTTTTCTTCTTCTCCAAGGCCAACTATTAATGGACTTTCGTTTCTTACAGCTACTAATTTATCTGGCTCATCAGCTGCTATAACTCCTATAGCATAACTTCCTTCTAACTTCTTAGTAACTTCCATTACAGCCTTTAGTAAATCTCCGTTGTAATAATAATTTACAAGGTTTGGAATTACCTCAGTATCTGTTTCTGACTTAAATTCATAGCCTTTTTCTATAAGCCATTCTCTAAGTTCCATATAGTTCTCTATAATACCATTGTGAACTACAGATATAGTCCCATTCCCATTAGTGTGGGGGTGTGAATTTAAATCTGATGGCTTACCGTGAGTAGCCCATCTAGTATGTCCTATACCTATATGTCCTTTAATTGGATTTATTTCTAACTTCTCTTCTAGGTTCGCAAGTCTACCTTTGCATTTTGTAAGATCAATTCCATTATCATTTAGTATAGATACTCCAGCTGAGTCATATCCTCTATACTCAAGTTTACTTAATCCTTCAATAAGCAGTGGTGCTGCTTCTCTCTTTCCAAAATAACCTACTATTCCGCACATAAAAATCTTCCTCCTAAATGTCTTCTATTTCAAATTAGATATAACTCTATATGAATAAGAAAAACCTTTGATTTGATATAACCCTTTAAAATGACTATTAATAAAATTTAAAATAGCTATTTTAAGCAACATAAATAACATACATTGCTTCATGAAATTAAAATTATTAATTTTAACCATCCACATGTTCAGATTACATCTATCAACTTATCCACATTTAGTTAAGGTTTTACACCAGATTGCTTTGTAACAGAAATCACTTTCTGTCTTTATCAATCGTTAACGGTAGTGCGATACCGTGGGGCACCCGCCGAAGATTCGATAATCCCCATCCTCGTCAACTTAAGTGACACTCCAAATCTATGATTTGGTTAGTGGAACTTACTCATTCGAATGTAATGAGAAGGAGTTTCCTCTTTCACACTCTAAATCTTTGATTTAACTAGGTGAACTTACTCATTCCAATGCAATGAGAAGGAGTTTCCTCTTTCACACTCTAAATCTTTGATTTAGCTAGGTGAACTTACTCATTCCAATGCAATGAGAAGGAGTTTTCTCTTTTCCCCTCTAAATCTTTGATTTAGTTAGGCGAACTTACTCATTCCAGTACATCGAGAATTAGCTTCCTTTTTCACTTAAGTTCTGGCGCTTAGTTAAGTGGTTAGACTATCTTCTCCCTTCTAACACTCGGTTTTCAAAGTGTATTATAAAAGAGCAGGGATGTACACATTTTATATATCCTCCTTAAACTCATACTCCACATATACGACATAAAGAGTGATTAAGCTTGTGAACCTTATATTAAAATTAATTATTTAACTTTCATTTTTTAATATTTATATATCCCAAAATCTAAAACCAATTAATCTCATTATATTATATTCATTTAATGCATTTTGGTCAATGGTATTTATTAATAGTGTGTAATAAATGAAATTCATCTATATATATACATATTTCAATTATAATATTATTCAATTTTATATTATTCTATTTCAAATTAATTCCATAATCATTAATATTTATTTAATTCTAATCTTAATTATACAAATATTTATATATAAAAATAGTTAAAATTTTTATATAAACCTATATAACTATATAACTAGTTATATAGGTGTTGCCGCCATTCGGGTTCCAAGATTTTTCATACTTAAAGTATAAAATAATTTCACAAAAATGTATAGTATGCTTGATATTAAAGGTAAAGCGTACTATACTTAAATTGTAAAGCATGCTATACATTTAAAATTACTAGAAATCTATAACTGTATGCAATGAATAGAATAGGAAGTGATATGTTGAAAAATAGAATACAAGAACTTCGTAAAGAAAGAAAAGTTACTCAAAGTGAACTTGCTGATGCTGTTGATGTTACTAGGCAAACAATTATTTCTCTTGAAAACGGAAAATATAAAGCTTCATTAGTATTGGCACATAAAATTGCACAATATTTTGAGATGAATATTGAGGATATTTTTATTTTTGATTTAGAGGAGGAAAATCTATGTTATTAAAAGCTATTATTTCTAATGCTACAACAGATAAAGATTATAAAAAGGTTCTAAAGAAAAGAATTTCTTTACTTTATATTATTATTATTCTTGGAGTTGCCACTATAGCTATTAGTTTTATATTCTCTACTGGAAAATATGACTATCTACCTGATTTTTTAAATGGATTTTATACAGGAATCGGTGCGTCATTAATTACAATAGGTTTAGTATTTATAATTAAGATAAAAAAGATTTTAAAGGATGAAAAGAAATTAAAAGAAAAAAGATTAGAAGAACAAGATGAAAGAAATCAAATGATCACACAAAAAGCTATGTATTCTGCAGCTATTATATTAAACATTCTTGTATATATAGGATTAATGATATCTGGAATTTTTAACCTTGCTGTATTCTGGACTCTATGGACTGTCCTTATTGTATACATGGTTATATTTGTTATCCTACAAATGTACTACAGCAAAAAACTCTAGGTAAATTTTATTAATAAAAAAGACCCGTGAAATTTCACGGGTTTTTATCATTTATCTAATTTGCTTTTTCTTCTATTTTTTTAGCAAGATCATGAGCCATTTTATCTATTTCTTCTTGATTTTCACCTTCTAGCATCACTCTCACTAGTGGTTCTGTACCTGAAGGTCTGATCAATACTCTACCGCAACCTGCCATTTTATCTTCCATTGCTTTTATATCTGCAATGATTTCTTCATCTTTTTCATGAATATCCTTCATATTATTTGGTACCTTAGCATTTACTAATACTTGAGGTAATTCCTTCATTGTTGCCGCAAGTTCACTTAAAGTTTTCCCAGTACTTTTTACTGTTGCTACAAGCTGAAGTCCTGAAACTAAACCATCCCCTGTTGTATTAGAGTCTAGGAATATAACGTGACCTGACTGCTCTCCCCCAATAGAATATCCCTCTTTAGCCATTTCCTCTAATACATATCTATCTCCAACCTTAGTTGTAACAGTTTTAATTCCTGCTTCCTTTAATGCCATGTGAAGTCCAAGGTTACTCATAACAGTTACAACAACTGTATCTTTATTTAATTTACCCAACTCTTTAAGGTGTTTAGCTGCTATTACCATCATGAAATCTCCATTTACAAGATTCCCCTTTTCATCTACCGCTAAGCATCTATCAGCATCACCATCAAAGGCTAACCCTAAATCACATCTGTTTTCCACAACAAATTTCATTAGCTTTTCAGGATGAGTTGAGCCACAATCCTTGTTTATGTTAACTCCATCTGGATTACTATTAATTATGAAGACTTCTGCTCCTAATTCTTTTAGTGCTTTTACTGAACTCTTATAAGATGCTCCGTTAGCACAGTCAACGGCAACTTTCATGCCACTTAAATCTCCATCAATAGTAGATTTAGCAAACTCTACATAGTCATTTATTGCATTTTCACCAATGTATTTTCTACCTAACATTCCACCTGTAGGAACATTAATTCCTTCAAAATCACTTTCTATTAATTTTTGAATTTTGTCTTCTAATTCATCACTTAGTTTAAATCCCTCTTTATTGAAGAACTTAATTCCATTGTATTCAACCGGATTATGAGATGCTGAAATTACAACTCCAGCCTCAGCATTATACTTTCTTGTTAAATATGCAACAGCTGGCGTTGGTACTACACCTAGACAAAGAGCCTCAGCCCCTACTGATAAAATACCTGCAACTAAAGCCGCTTCTAGCATATCTCCTGATATTCTTGTATCCATTCCGACAATTATTCTAGGTTTATTACTAGTACACTCAGTTAAAACTAAAGCTCCTGCTTTTCCAAGTTTATATGCTAATTCAACAGTTAACTCCTTATTAGCAATCCCTCTTACTCCATCAGTTCCGAATATTCTACTCATATACTATTCTTCTCCTCTTAATATGATTTTTATCTACAATAATGTTATTTTCTCTCTTAGGTTTGTATTATGATGTCAAATTGTGATTTATAACATACAGGTTAATTATAATACAAATTATGTATCTTAACAATAAAAGTTTACTTATCCTCATTTTCTAATGTAATTATATCTTTTCGTAAACTAATAGTTTAATTATAAGTATTTTAGATATTTTTATCATATTAGGCATCTGAAAATAAANNGATAGTAGCACTATCTAAGGGTTCTGTTGACGCAGTATAACACAAAATAGACGAACATTATGACTTATTTATTTTTTTGAAGGTGCCTTATATAAGTTTCAATAAAAAATCCACTAATATTCCTTAGTGTAATCTAAAATTGTAAGTAAATTTAGTGTAGAAACTTTAATAAAACTTACATATAAAACAAATGGGGCTTTCTCAGCGAAAACCCCTTCTACTATACTGTTATGCTCTTTTATTATATATGAGATCATAATTTTATTAAACTATCATATACTATAATCTATTAATGCATACTAACTTTCTAAAGCCATACCATTGGTTCTCTCTATAAGTTCTTCTACAGTACCATCACTACTATCATACTCCATTAATTCCTTACTTCCTTTAACTAAAACCAATGCTATAGTGCATATGAAAGATATACTTAGAAGAGATAAAATGGCTACCCTTATAGGTAAAAACTCACCTAAAATTCCACCAATCAAAGTTCCTATAGGTTGTAATCCTCCACTTATGGTATTCATTAATGCTCCAATTTTACCTCTCTTATCTGATGGTACTACAAACATCATTGCAGAATTAAATATAGTATTAAATATTACATTAAATAAAAAGGATATAAATGCTATATGTAGCATCATGTAGAAATTTTCTACTATACCTATAATAGGTAATATTCCAATACATACCAATGCACTATTTCTATAAATCTTAAACTTTTTATTCTTCTTAATATTAATTATAGATAAAAGTGCACTACCTATTAACATTCCCATAGGAATAACAGCCATAAATAAACCATATTTTTCTGGACCTAAGAATGGCATAGCTTTAAAATATGGAAGTACTAATATAAATGCTGCATTAATAAAAAGATTTAATAATGATGCGAGTAAGAATAGATTTCTTAAAGTTTTAAAGTTCCAAATGAATCTAAATCCATCTTTAAAATCTTCTATAAAAGTTATTTTTTCAGTCTTTTCCTCTCTTTTAGGCTCAGTTATAAATAGTTCCGTAAAAGCTGAAAGTAAATAAGATATACCATTAGCTAAAAACATGTACGGAGCACCTATAGCTACATATATAATTCCACCAACTGCATTTCCTATCATATCCATACCAGATGTTGCAAGACTAGTAACAGAATTAGCCTTTACAAACTTTGATTCATGAACTAATTCTGGTTTTATTGAATTTACAGCTGGTCCAAAAAATGCAGAGCATAGTCCACTAATTATTCCAACTATAAATAACATCCATATCTGTATAAATCCAAATATACCAGCAATGCCTACAAAGGTTACAAATATTCCTCTTATGAAATCTGTTATAACTATGATATTTCTTCTATTCCACTTATCTACGAAGACTCCTGCAAAAGGTCCTAAAACTATTCTTGGTAGCATTGTAAGAGCGCTTAAAAGTCCCATAAGTCCAGTAGATCCAGTCATATCTAGTATCCAAAAGTCCAATGCTATCATATATAATATGTCCCCAAGCATAGATACTAGCTGTCCTTGCCAAAGCAAGAAAAAGTTCTTATTCCATAACCTTATATTTTTCCCTTCATCTTTTAATTTTTCCCCCATGATTTTCTCCCTTCTCGCCAAATGTATTTTCTATTGATTACTTATACTACATTATTTTATATGATGTAAATATTATATAAACGTGTGTAATCTACATATTCTTTTCCCCATATTTGAAACTATATTCTTACAGATTCCTTAACTATTCCGTCCTCTTCTATAATAAGTTCCCCTGAGTATTCAACTCTATCAATAATTGATCCTTTTCCTATAGTAATATTTTTACCTCTTACTATATCTACCTTAGAGTTTTTAAGTAGCACATCGTCTCCTTCTATACATTGGCACTGAAGACTTCCTTTATTTCTAATTTTATTAGTAAATAGTGATACTATTATCCCATCTCTAGCTATATTTTCTGTTACGGCTACAAATCTTCCACCAATTTCTTTAATGCGATGGTTTCCTGCCATACTAATATATATCTCATCTCCATTTATTAATCCATCACTATTTGTGTCTCCACTTAGAGTTATTTTTTCTCCTTCTATTCCATCTTTTACAGTAATATCTCCTGATATAGCTATATCTCCACCACTAATTTTCCCATTACTTTCTATATCTCCAGAAACCTCAATCTCATTTCCTTTTAAATTACCCTCAATAATAGCATTTCCACTTAGATGTAGGAGTCCATTACATTCTAAATCACTTTTTATGTCTATATCTCCACTAACCCTAAGAGTTTCACAAGTAACTTTCCCATTTACATTTACATCTCCACTTACTTTTAACTCTCCCTTTATAAATAAGTTCTCGTGGATATCCACGTCCCCACTAACTCTCATTATTCCACATTGTAAACTACTATTAATATCCACATCCCCACTTACTTTAAATAGATCTTCACAGTATATATTTCCCTTTAATTCTGCATCACCACTAACGCTAATATTTCTACAATTAACATCTCCATTTATAGTGCCATCTCCACTTATTTTTATATCTCTATAAGTTCCCCCTTGTAATACTAGACTATCATTGATTTTTAAATCAGCATAATTATCGTAGTTCATTTTTTACACCCCATTTTTCTTTATATTTAAATATAAACTATAGTGTCAATCTCATCTTAAGATTCTCTATAGTATTTTTAATATTTACTTCCCCTATGATTTTGCTACCATCATCCACAATTATTTTTTCTCTGTAGGCTACTACACAAATTCCAATCCCTAACCTTCTTATTACATATACACTTCCATCTTTTTCTTCTATATTTCTATATTCCTTATCAATAAGCTTTAACATAACCTCTATCTCATTGATAGTTAACTTACCTAGATCTAGCTGGCTTTGAAGTATATGCATTAGCAAAATATCCTTAAAATTATACTTATCCTTCTCTCTAAACATATCCTTATAAATCGGAAAAGTTTCTTCTCTTATAATCTCTTTTTCTATAACATACTCTTCATTTACATCATCTACTTTCGGCTTATTAGTGAACATAGCAGCTAAGTCATCTAAAGGCATATCATCCTTAAGCTCCAAAATTTTATTTATTCTATTTATTATCTTTTCCCTAGGGAAGAATGTTTCTTGACCTGTATAACTTGATTTCTTTATAAACCACTCTTCTGGAATAAGATCTTTTCTCTTCCACCTATACAGCTGTCCATAAGATATTCCCGTCATATCTAATATTTCTTTTTTAGAAATTAAATCTTCTTCCACCATTTTATTTCCTCCTCTTTATAGTTTAGTCTCACCTATATCTAAACTTTTTCTATATCTTTAGTAATTAATAATTATCAATTCTACAGCTTTATTTCCTCTTCAATAACATACTCTGAACCTAATTTTTCTAGGCTTTTACTATACTCTATTCTCTTAATCTTGCAGCCTTCTCCTATGGTAATCTTTTCCCCTCGAACTACATCTGCAATAGTATTTTCTAAGTAAATTTCATCTGCTTCAATAGTTCTAATAGTTAGATATCCATAATTTTTACTAAATATTTTACATATGAATCTTCCAATAGCATTCATAGTAGAATATTCCTTTAAAACTTTTACTTTAGTAGCTCCAATTTCTTCAACTTCACATATACCATTTAATTCAATATTTACTTCATCTCCATTTACCATCCCCAAGGTTTTAAGTGCACCTTTTATAGTTATAAACTCTCCCTCAATACCATGACCCACATTAACAGCTCCTAAAAGCTTAACATTAGTTGCATTTATTCTACCCTCAACTTTACCTGCTCCCGCCATAGTAAATTCTTCACCTTTAAAGTTTCCTCCTATTTTTCCACTTCCGCTTATGCTAAATTTATTTGCATGAATAGAACCAAGAACAGATC
Source organism: Clostridium sp. UBA1056 (assembly GCA_002316385.1). Taxonomy (GTDB): domain Bacteria; phylum Bacillota; class Clostridia; order Clostridiales; family Clostridiaceae; genus Clostridium_J. The sequence continues at coordinate 14,494 of DCDL01000065.1, read as the reverse complement.
CACTCCCACTAATACTTCCAGTAACACAGTTTAGATCACCAGTTACCTTTCCACTGCCACTTATATTAAATGTATTGCTTATAACAGCCCCCTCAACTCTTCCGCTTCCACTTATACTAAACTTCTCACAATTTACATCTCCAACGATTTTTCCACTTCCACTGATAGATGCAACTTTATATCTTCCACCTGCAGCACTTCCTGATCCTGATATTCTTAAATCTCCAAATTGCTCGCTATTTACCATATTTTTTGTTCTCCTTTCATTTTAAACCCACATCTCACGTAATAATGTTACGCTAATTAATGATTTGCAGTGTATATCCCTATATATAGCTATAAATTTCATATGCAATTACTATATTGTTATAGTAACATAACATTGTTACGCATGTAAATAGTTTTTTTAGCATATCAATATTTTTTTGTGTTTGTGATTATTTTGAAAAATTGAAGAAGATAAATCATCAACTTTCATAGATGATTTAAAATAAAAATGTATACCATATGACTTAATCATCCTAAATTAGAAAATCTATTAGATTCTTATATAATGTTCTATGAAAACTCTAAGCACTATAAAAATTGAAAATAAAAAACTCCAGAGAGTGATTAAATACTCTCTGGAGTTAAAGCTAATAAGCTATTTTACAATATATGAAGCTCCAACTTCTAAAGCTTTTCTATTGATTTCAAAGAATTTTTCTTTTCCATGGTCTTTTAGAGATTGAAGTAAAGTATCCATAGAAACTATTTGAGTTTTTGCAACTAATGCCCCTAAAAGTACCATGTTTGCAATTTGTTTGCTTCCAAGATTATCAGCTTCTGTTTGAGCTGGTATTTTTATAACTTCAATATCTTCTCTTTCAACCGGTCTTTCAATTAAGTCACTATCTAGTATTAATAATCCTCCTGGTAAAATTTCTTTTTCAAATTTATCAAGAGAAGGTCTATTCATAACAACTAGTGATGTAGGGTTAGTTACTATTGGAGATCCAACAGCTTCATCTGAAACAATAACAGAGCAGTTTGCAGTACCTCCACGCATTTCTGGACCGTAAGAAGGTAACCATGAAACATTCATATTAACATCCATTCCAGCATAAGCTAAGAATTTACCCATTGATAATATTCCTTGTCCACCAAATCCAGCAAATATTACTTCTTGTGATGCCATATTATTTTCCCTCCTCAGTTGTTGTATCTTTTTTAACACCTAGAGTATAGAATGGCATCATGTTATCTCTTAACCATCCAAGTGACTCTTCAGTTGATAATCCCCAGTTAGTTGGGCATATTGATAAAACTTCAACCATTGAGAAACCTTTTCCATCAATAGCATTTTGGAAAGCTTTCTTAATAGCAGCCTTAGCTTTATTTACACGTGGTACGTTATCCACTGACACTCTTTCTACATAACAAGCTCCATCTAATGTAGCTATCATTTCAGATACTCTTATTGGATGACCTTGAAGTTTAACATCTCTTCCATATGGTGAAGTTTCTGTAACTTGTCCTGGTAATGTTGTTGGAGCCATTTGTCCTCCTGTCATACCATAAATACAGTTATTTACGAAGATTGTAACTATGTTCTCACCTCTTGTAGCTGCATGTACAATTTCTGCTGTTCCTATAGCTGCTAAGTCTCCATCTCCTTGATATGTGAATACAACTTTATCTGGATTAGATCTTTTTATTCCTGTAGCAACTGCTGGTGCTCTTCCGTGTGCAGCTTCGAACATATCACATGCAAAGTAGTCATATGCCATAACTGAACATCCAACTGGAGCAACTCCAATTGTTTTATCTAGAACATTTAACTCTTCAAGTACTTCCCCTACTAGTCTGTGGATTATTCCATGAGTACATCCTGGGCAGTAATGGGTAGGCACGTCTAATAATGCTTTTGTTGGTTGAAATACTATTGCCATTATTTAGCACCTCCTATGAATTTTTTAACATTTTCAAGGATTTCATTAGGACTTGGAACCATTCCACCTGTTCTTCCAAAGAAGAATACTGGTTTTCTGCCTTCCACAGCAAGTCTAACATCTTCTACCATTTGACCACAGCTAAGCTCTATTGATGCGTAACCATGTTTAGTTTTATCAACAGTTTTTTCGAAAGCTTCTACCGGGAAAGGCCATAATGTTACCGGTCTTATTAAACCTAATTTTATTCCTTCTTTTTCAGCTAATTTTACAACAGTCTTGCATATTCTTGAAGTTGTTCCGTATGCAACCATTATTAAATCTACTTCATTTTCACAATTATATAATTCATATTTAGTTTCTTTTTCTTTTATAGCTTTATATTTAGCTTGTAACTTTAAGTTGTGAGCTTCAAGGCCTTCTGGTTTTAAGTATAATGAATTTATTACATTATGGTGAGCTCTTCCATTTAATCCATTAGCAGCCCAAGTTTTTTCTGGAAGTTCTTTTGCACTTCTTTCTTTAAACTCCACTGGCTCCATCATTTGTCCAAGCATTCCATCCCCCATAACCATAACTGGAGTTCTATACATCTCAGCTACATCAAAAGCATCTTGAACTAAATCTACCATTTCTTGAATTGAACATGGTGCATATACTGGCATGTTGAAATCTCCATGTGCTCCACCTTTAGTTGCTTGGAAGTAGTCTGATTGAGCTGGTTGAATTCCGCCAAGTCCTGGACCGCCTCTAACTATATCAATAATAACACAAGGTAGTTCTGCACCTGCTATATAGGATATTCCTTCTGCTTTTAAGCTTATTCCAGGTGAGCTTGAAGATGTCATGCATCTTACTCCTGTTCCTGCTGCTCCATATATCATATTTATTGCAGCAACTTCACTTTCAGCTTGTAGGAAAACTCTACCTATTTTAGGCATTTTTCTTGAAAGATATGCTGATATTTCTGTTTGTGGTGTTATAGGGTATCCAAAGAAACATTGACAACCAGCTTTGATAGCTGCTTCACCTATAGCTTCATTACCCTTCATTAAAACTTTTTCTGACATGAATCTTTCCCTCCTATTATTTTTCCACTGTAATTACAAGATCTGGACACATTTTTCCACATGATGCACAACCAATGCACTTAGGCATATTTTCTTCTGTAACTGTGGCAGGATGATATCCTTTTACATTTAGTTCCTCAGAATAGGTTATGATTTGTTTTGGACATGCATTTATACATTGTCCACATCCCTTACATCTTTCTTCCCTAAAAGTTACCTTTGCCATAATATTTACCTCCTTGTATAGAAAGTTTCGAATATTTTGTTTCGAGTATTTGTTTTGAATATTTTGCTTAGAATATTTGTTTTGAATATTTTATTTATATATACTGTTTTATGTCCTGCCTCAAAGTGTAATACGTTTACATTTTACTATCTTATTTTCCTAATGACAATAAAAATAAATACGTTTACATATATAATTTATCACTATTTAGTACAAGATGTCAATTTATCATAGCGCTAAATTAAATCTTTTCTCCATGGCGGTAACATATATATATGGATTGGGAATATCTTTCCTAATATCTTTCCATTCACTTCTTCTACAAGTTCTTCTGAACATACAGTGTAAGCATGAGGTATATTTAGTTTTTTAGAAAGTTCTACTATTTCCCTATCTCCTTTAATTATATGTTCTTTTGTAGTTTCATATGATAAGTTTGTATTAGATATCAAATGAGTCACCTTTAATCTTGAAGCTCTTTCTATATCTCCAAGGAACTCTAAAGTATCCTTATCGTTAGATGTAAAAGGCCTATTACCGTTTATCACAAAATACATGTCATAAGGTTCTTCTTTAAAATATCTGTTGTATTGACCAAGAGCTATTGCACCTGCATCATCTCCTCCGATATCGAAAATAACCTCATAACTTTTATCATTAAACACACTTCTGACTTCTGCTGGTACTACCATAAGCTCAGCATTAACATAATCAGGATTTGAAGATATAACCCTTATATTATATTTTTCTTTTAATTCTTGTGTAAGGTCTCTAACACAAAAATATGGATTTACTATATCCAAATCTACAAGAGCTACTTTTTTTCCTTCTTTAGCTAAGTTGATTGCATAATTTATTGCTATTTCTGTCTTTCCACTTCCAAAGTGACCTGTAAAAACCCTTATTCTACTCATAGCTTCACCTTATTTATATTTCTTAGCAGCTTCTTGACCCTTTAATACTCTAAGTCCGCCTTCTGCTAAAGCAAGTAATTCATCCTCACCTGGATAAACTATTACTTGTGATATAAATTCCACCCTTTCTTTAATGTAATTTACTATATATTGTGAGTATGCAATTCCACCAGTTAATATTATAGCATCAACTTTTCCTTGTAGTACTGCAGCACATCTTCCAATTTCTTTAGCTACTTGATATGCCATAGCATCAAATATTAATTTAGCTTCTTTATCTCCAGCTAGTACTCTATCTTCTACAGCCTTGGCATCATTGGTTTGTAAGTATCCTACTATTCCACCCTTGCCATTTATCTTTCTCTTTATTTCATCCATAGTGTATTTTCCATTAAAGCAAAGTTTAACTAAATCTCCAACTGGAAGTCCCCCACTTCTTTCAGGGGAGAATGGACCTTCTCCATCTAAGGCATTATTTACATCTACAACTCTTCCGTGCTTATGTGCTCCTACTGATATTCCACCGCCCATATGAGCTACAATAAGATTTAATTCTTCATAAAAAATATTTTGTTCCTGAGCATATCTCTTGGATACAGCCTTTTGATTTAAAGCATGGAATATACTCTTTCTCTCAATTTCAGGCATACCAGATATTCTAGCTACATCCTCGAATTCATCAACTACAACTGGATCCACTATAAAAGATGGCACCTTTATCTCCATAGCTATTTCATGAGCTATTATTCCACCTAGGTTAGACGCATGCTGTCCTAAAACTCCGTGCTCCAAGTCCTTTATCATAATATCGTTTACATTATAGGTTCCACCTTCGATAGGCTTTAAAAGTCCACCCCTACCCACTACTCCTGATAATTCTTTTATGTCAAAGCCTTTTTCTTCTAACACCTTAAGTATTACTTCTTTTCTAAACTCTAATTGGTCATATATTTCTTTATATTTACCAATTTCTTCTGATGAGTGTCTTAAAGTTTCCACTAATATAAGATTTTCATCATCATATACACCTATTTTTGTTGATGTTGAACCTGGATTTATTATTAATTGTTTATACCCCATTTTTTGTCCTCCCCCTATCTTCCTGCCACTAATGATGCAAGTGCTATAGAATTCATCTTTGTTTCTGGTGAATCTGCTCTTGATGTAACTATAACCGGAGCTGCTGCTCCCATTAATAATCCACCATTTTTAGATTCTGTAGTGTATGTTAGACACTTATAAACAGCATTTCCAGCTTCGATATTAGCCATTAATAGTATATCTGCTTCACCTGCCACTGGACCTGATATTTTCTTATGAGCTGCAGCCTCTTTCGAAAGTGCATTGTCAAGGGCTAGTGGTCCATCAATTATACAACCCTTTATTTGTCCTCTCTCATTCATTTTGGAAAGGTTTGCAGCGTCTAGTGTAGCTAGCATACTAGAATTTACAACTTCAACAGCACAAATTGGTGCCACTTTTGGCATATCATTTTCAAGGGCATGAGCTACTTGAACCGCATTTTTTACTATATCTACCTTTTCTTTAAGTTCTGGATACATGTTAAAGGCTGCATCTGTTACAAATAATAATCTATCATAGCCTGGAACTTCAAATACTGCAATGTGTGACATTTGTTTTCCAGTTCTAAGACCTACTTCTTTATTAAGTACTGCTCTTAAAAATGTAGCTGTATCAACTAATCCCTTCATCATCATATCTGCTTTTCCAGATGATACAAGCTTAACGGTCTCTATTGCTGCTTTATTTACATCTTTCTCATCTATAATTTCATATTCCCCTATATTCATTCCGATATTTTCTGCAATTTTTATTATTTCCTCTTTATCCCCAACTAATATAGCATCTGCAATACCATTCTTTTTAGCATCTCTTATAGCTTCGAGTACTGGTTCATCTTGGGCTACAGCTACAGCTACTTTCTTCATTGATTGAGATTTAACTTTAGAAATTACCTCGTCAAACGTTTTCATCATTTTGAGACCCCCCATATATTAGGCATCTGAAAATAAATAATAAGTCAAAGATGGGAAGTATATTTTGAGTTAGACAAGGAAACAGGTTCNNATAACACAAAATAGACGAGCATTCTGGCTTATTTATTTTTTGAAGATGCCTTAATCAAATTTTACTTCATTGTCATATATTTTTGGTTCTTCTTCCCCGCTTAATACTCTTAAAGCCCCTTCAGCAAGAGCTAACATTTCATTTTCCCCTGGTACAATTTCTATAGGTGCAATAAATTTTACGTCTTCAGTAATCCAGTCAGTAACTCTTTTATTATAAGCAATACCACCAGTTAAAATTATAGCATCAATTTTACCACATAGAGCAGTAGCCATACCAGCTATTTCTTTACTAAGCTGATATGCCATAGCTCTCAATACTAATTCTGCGTTTTTATCTCCTTCATCAATACGTCTATCAGCCTCTCTTCCATCATTAGTTCCAAGATATGCCACTAATCCGCCTTCTCTTGTAATTTTATTTTTTAGCTCCTGTAGTGTATACTTCTTGCTAAATGCAAGTTTCACTAAATCTCCAACTGGGAGGCCTCCTGTTCTTTCAGGTGAGAAAGGCCCATCTTCATTTGCATTATTACAATCAATTATTCTACCACCTTTTACTGGTGATACAGTTATTCCTCCCCCTATATGTGCTACAACAAAATTACTATTTTCAAAATCCAAATTTTTATCAGCGCATACCTTTCTTACTACAGCCTTAATATTTAAAGCATGTACAAGAGAACGTCTACATATATCCTCCATGCCTGATATTCTTGTTACATCATCAACTTCATCAACAGCAACAGGGTCTACTATATAAGATGGTATTCCAGCCTTCTCTGCGATTTCAAAGGCAATAACTCCACCTAAATTAGAAGCGTGTTGTCCTTGGAATCCTACAATAAGGTCATCTAACATCTTATAAGTTATTTTATAAGTTCCTCCTGGCATAGGTCTTAAAAGTCCGCCTCTACCAACTACAGCAGCAAAACTTTGAAGTTGATAATCGTTTACATTGAGCCAATTATATATACCTTCTGTTCTCATATCCTTTTGCTGACATATATGAGAATACTTTTTCACTTCCTCCGCACTATGAGATAAATTGGCTGAGGCTATACATTTCTTCCCCAAATATACAGCTATTTTCGTAGATGTTGACCCTGGATTAATTACTAATACTTGCTTATCTCCCCTCATAACTATACCTCCACATAAAATATTTATATTAGCTTTAATACATCTTTGCTATAGGCTTAGAACTAGATGAAATTTATCAATTTCTAAGCCTTAGCAAAATTTACCCTAAAGGATAGAGAGTTCTACAGAGCAACGCTCTAAGAATTCTGTCCATCCTAAATTCTACCTTTACCTTTTGCTGTAAAATTATATCCCCGGCCAAAGAAAAGAAGAATGGATAAAATACTCTTCTTAAATATTATATTAACAAATTGATAGTATAAATATCAAGTTTCTATTTGTTTTATTTTAATGAATATTCTGTTATAATCCTCTCAGCAACTCTAAGTCCGTCTACCGCTGCTGATACGATTCCCCCTGCATATCCAGCTCCTTCCCCTGTTGGGTACAATCCTCTAACATTAACGCTTTCATAATTCTCAGTTCTATTAATTCTTACTGGGGCAGAAGTTCTTGTTTCCATACCTGTTAATAATGCGTCCTCTCCTGCATATCCTGGTATTCTTCTATCAAATACAGGTAATGCCTCCTTTATGGCATCTACCACAAAATCCGGTGCACATCTTCTTAAATCTGAAAATTCGGTTCCTGGAGTATATGTTGGTTTAACTTTTCCAAAACTTTTTGATACTCTATCATTTAAAAAGTCCTTCACTAGCTGAACTGGGGCGTTATAATTTCTTCCTCCAACTTCATAGGCTAAAGCTTCATAGTGTCTTTGGAAGGCGATTCCTCCTAACGGTGTATTTCCCTCAAAATCACTAGGGTCTACTGATACCACTAAAGCTGAATTAGCATTTATACCATCTCTCTTATAGTTGCTCATTCCATTTACTACTACAGTATTTTCTTCTGAGGCTGAAGCTACTACATGCCCCCCTGGACACATACAAAAACTATATACTGATCTAGATAATTTATCACTAGTATATGTTAATTTATAATCTGCTGCCCTTAGTTTTGGATGAGTTGCATATTCCCCATACTGATTTTCATCTATCATATGCTGCAAATGTTCAATTCTAAAACCTATAGCAAATGGCTTTGGAGACATTGAAACTCCCTTAGAAAATAGCATTTCGTAAGTATCTCTTGCACTATGTCCTGTAGCAAGCACGAGATTATCACAAGGTATGCGGTCACCATCTACTACTATTTCAGAGATTTTTCCATTCTTTATTACTATATCTTCAAGCTTAGAAGAGAATCTTACTTCTCCACCATATTCCTTAATTTTTTCTCTTATATTTTTAACTACATTTTTTAATATATCTGTCCCTATATGTGGTTTTCCCATATATGTAATTTCTTCTGGTGCACCTGCTGAAACAAGCTTTTCTAAAACATATCCACATCTATGATCTTTAATTCTAGTAGTTAATTTTCCATCTGAAAATGTACCAGCTCCACCTTCTCCAAACTGAACATTACTTTCTGTATTAATTATCCTACCAGTCCAAAAACTATCTATAGTTCTAGTTCTACCGTCTACATCTTCACCTCTCTCAACTATAAGAGGGCTATATCCATTTTCTGCTAAAAGAAGGCCTGCAAACAATCCTGCGGGTCCCATGCCTACTACTATAGGTCTATTTTCTAGTTTCTTTGTTCCAATTTCAAAGTCAGCCTTATAGCTATCTCCACCTAATCTAACATCATTGCTATTTGCTCTAGCTATAACCTTAGATTCATTGTCACACTCTATCTCTACAGCATAATTTATCTTTATATCTGATTTTTTTCTAGCATCTATAGATTCCTTAGTGATTTTAAAGGATTTAAAATCACTTTCTTTTATTCTAAGTTTATTAGCCACCTTTGATTTTAAGGTGGCTAAATTATCTTCATTTATCCCTAAAACTAAATTATTTATCTTAACTGGCATTGCTACTTTTCTCCTCTGTTGTTGGTTTTATGGTTATGGTTATAGTTACACTTTCTGGTGTCTGACCCTTAACTTGTACTGTATTCGGTATTCCTGATACCTGAATCTTAGCCTCATGAGACCCTTCCGTTAAACCTTTTAAATCTACTGTAGCCTTAACGGTATCTTCATTAACTTTGTTAAGTTCACTCTCTTCTCCTGTAATAGTTAATTTAAGTGTTGTTGTAGAGTTTTCTAGAGTAAGATTTTCACCTAAATTAGGATAGTTTATTGGTATGCTTAAAGTTTTTTCACTATGTTTCTTTACTGCAAATTTTACTTTTACAGTTTGCACATTATTCACACTGTGTATTCCATCAGGTATTATTAGATTTGCATCTACAGTAGTACTTTCAGTTATGCTACTAAGGTCTATAGGTGCTGTGTTTATATCTTTAATTTGATCTATTAATTCACTTGCACCAACTACTTCTATACTCTTTGGTGCAACTTCCATGCTTAATATCTCTATGCCTGATGGAGTTGCTCCTGTAGTCTGTACATGCACCCCTAAATACTTACCTTTTTTAATCTTAACCTTTACTTGCACGTATTCTGGGTATACAGATAGTCCACTGACTTCCTTTTCATCTGAATTTACTAGAGTAACTTTATTTGTTGCATCTATATCAGCATTTGCATTAGTTATATCTACTTGTGCTACCGCTTCAACTACTTGATCTAAATACCTCTGCGGCCCTGATATTTTTACAGAATTAGGTGATAGTTCAGGATTATCATTATAATATCCTTCTGCTACTTCTCCTGAAGTTCTAGATGTTACATTTACATATTTATTTGCTAAAGTATCTACATCTACTTTCATTAAGAGTCCATCAGCATTTACAACAGAAACCCCAGGAGTTACTTCTTTTACTTTAACTTGAATTTTATTTTCTCCTGGTGTTAAAGCATACCCCTGAAGGTCTGCTACAAGAGCAAAATCTTTATTTTTATCTAAATCCTTAATCGTTGATGCAGGAGCCTTTACCGTTAAATTTATATAAAAATCCTGGTTTGGTATCAACACTAAATCTCGATCTTCTAGGGTATCTTCATTGAGTATTTGAACTGGCACATACTTTATTACACTAGTAGTTACAGGGTTTTCGCTGCTACGAATATACATCCACAATACTAGTGCTGCTACTATGCAACAAATTCTTATTATGATGTCTTGTCTTTTTTGTTTCTCCATAGCCTTACCCTCTCTTTAAATGATTCTTTTCTATTTTGTCTACTCCTCATTACTTTAAGTAGTACGTTTCTTAGCTTCTCCTTATCATAATTTCTAAGTAGTCTTCCATTTAAAGCTAAAGAAATTACTCCCGTTTCCTCAGAAACTATAATTGTTATACAGTCAGCTACCTCTGTGACTCCTATTCCAGCTCTATGTCTTGTTCCCAATTGTTTATTTAACTTATCATCATTGGTAAGTGGTAAAAAACATCCAGATGCTATAATTTTGTCATTTCTTATTATAGTTGCTCCATCATGAAGAGGAGTATTTACAACAAAAATATTTTGAAGTAGCGCCGAAGATACATCTCCATTTATCTTAGTTCCTGTATTTATGATATCTCCAAGCCCTGTCTTTTGTTCTAATATTATAAGTGCCCCAACCTTATCTGCAGCTAATGTCTCTACAGCATCTACTATTTCATTAATCACATTTTTCATAACTTCTTCATCTTCATAAATTATTTTATCTACGAAGGAAGTTCTTCCGATATGTTCCAAAGCCTTTCTAATCTCAGGCTGAAATATAATTATAATGGAAATAACACTAATAGTTAAAGTATTCTCCAATATCCAGTTTAAGGTTCTTAAATTTAAAACATCACTTATAGGTATTAATAAAAATATAAGCACAATTCCTTTTAATAATTGCTCTGCCCTAGTCTCCTTTATTAAGGTGTAACCTTTATAAAAGATAAAAGAAACCACCAGGATGTCAATTAGAGAAAATATAGTCATTCCCTTAAAAATATTTATAAGCGAATTTAAGCTTTCCATACAGTCACCACCTAACAATAATACTATTTTAATTATACACCAATACTCATATTTGTAATATAAAATTTAATTTTTAGAACAAAAATTTTTTATTAAATAAATATAAATAACCATGAATATTTTAGTTTTTACTTTAATATAAAGAATTATAATATTCTTTTTAATATACAAAGGGGGATGCTGTAAGTGGGTGATAAAAAATTCAAAATAGACAATGTAGTAATTAAATATTTATGCGTTTTTATTATTGGTATAATTTTATTTTTTTTGAGCTACGGTTTTTTTAGTAACTTTTCTTTTAATAAAGGTGAGAGATATATTTATAATACTATGAATGCCATCTTAAAAGTTAATAATAGATCTAAAGACTTTTTAGATAATAATAACATAAATGTTGAAAAAGCTCTTAGTTCTCTACCTGAAATGAAAACTGACCTAATAGATATATCTGTAGATTTAAATTCTAATCCTTATGCCGAAGACACAAATTATGCAGAAAATCATAAAAATTTATTAAAAGGTCTAAATGAAAATATTCTTATCATTGAGCAGCTTGAAGCCATGCTTAAAAATCCTGCTGGAAATGACATAGAAATAGCAGCTAATAATCTAAAGCTTTTTAGAGATACAGCAGAAAACTATTATGGATTGATTAATATGGATAATTCTAACTATGATTTAGGTGTTCCAATGTATTCAGTAATAAATTCTACAATAGATTATTGTATATCTACTAATAATTTTAAAAGAATATCTGATTTAAAATTAGCAGAAGCTACTAAATTTCTTGACACTTTAAAAGAGTTAGTCATATCATTAGACAGTCTAAAGCATGACTTTTATGAAGATGTTTTAAAATGTCGTAGCGGAAATACGGCCTATGAACTTTTAATTTCTAATATAGATGATACTTCTAAAAAATTAGCTTCAGTACAAAACGTTTTATCGCAAATGTCCATACCAGATAATTTTTCATCAATTTATAACGATTATTCAAAAACTGTATCTTTATATAATGACTACTTATATAAGATTAAATATGCTATTGTAACTGAAAAAGTCCGTAGGGAAAGTAAGGACATAAAGGAAGATTTTATGGATTCACTTTATATTTCAAGCAATGAAACTTATGATAAAGTAGAAAAAATGTATAAAAATTTTACTAAGGAGTATAATAACCTAAATAGCAATTACTGAAAAAGGAGATGAATTATATGAAAAAATTCATTTTGATTCTTTTGCTTTTCTGTAACATCCTTGTTGTATCTCCATATCACATAGATACCCTTAATAGAGCTAATCCAACTAGAATAGAAGTATAAATAAACTTAAAATAAAAAGTAGAGAGAATGGGCTGATAAAATAACCCATTCTCTCTATTTTATTAGGCATCTTCAAAAAATAAATAAGTCAGAATGCTCGTTTATTTTGTGTTATCTGATGACTACCCG
>DCDL01000065.1:0-1629 GCA_002316385.1 Clostridium sp. UBA1056 | reverse complement strand
TATTTTCAGATGCCTTATAGAAATATAAATCTTACTTCAATATATCCTTTATTCTACTATTATTATATTCTGATTCACTAAACTTATCGTGAAGAATTTTAGCATACTTCTTTGATTTTTTATTATCTACTTCTTTATTATTTATAGCTAATGAGTAAAGACATTGTTCTATATATGAACCTTTCTCTAAATACTTGTCCACATATATTTCATAATACTTATTGGCATTTTCCATATCTTCTAGGTTGTCATAAGAATCTGCCATCATAAATAATATATGTTCATTTAGATACATACCTTCACTATACTTATAGGCTGAATTGAAGGTTTCTATTGCACTATCGTATTTTTTATCTTTCATGTACTTAGTACCTTTTTCGTATAATGCTAATGTTCCATCCTTTTTGATTAAATTCACTGCATTTTGAGTCATATTCTTGTCATTTATATTTAAAGCCTCTATATCGTATTTTTCTATGTACTTAATAATATTTTCATAATCTGTAGCTTCTATGTATGATTTTAATGTATTAGCATCAAAACTTTCATTCTTAGCGCTAGAATCTTCACCTTTCTCTTTTTCATTCTTATTTTGAGCACTTTCTGCATCATGGGTAGTGTTTTCCTCTGATTTTTCACTATTTCCTTGGAAATTGTCTAAACTTGTTTTATCCTTATTGGTTTCTTCTTCCTTTTCCTCGTTCTTACTTTGTAGCCACTGATGAGCTTTGCTATATCCTTTAACAGCTCCAAAACCTATTAATGATATAATACATATTGCTACTATGCTTGTTCCTAATATAACTATAACCTTCTTAAACTTTAGTCCAGTATCTTTAGGTATAAAGCCTAATTCTATTAATTGCCTTTTTAACTTTAGAGCTTCTAAATTATGTTTATCCACAGCTAAAACATCATCTACATATTTAACAGCTTTATTATGTTCTCCTAGTTGCATATAACACTTAGCCATGTATTTCCAAAGATTTATGCTGTTAAAATCAGAGCTTTCACACTTTAGAAAGCATTTCAAGGCTTCTTTCACCTTAACCTCATTAAATAGATGCACACCTTGACTAAATATGTATATATCGCCTTCATCATGTCTAGAATCCTCTAGATATTTTTTAGATACCATATCTGTATTTAATTTATAGCTCAGTTTCCAAAAGCTTTTTGCTTCCTCCAGATTCCCACGAACATAGTATATTAATCCCTTTAAATTCAGTGTAGGAGAATGACTTCTATCTACACGTAATACCTTGTCACAATAATTTAACGCTTTATCTAATTTCCCATCACAATAAGAATCCATAGCTTTCTTATAAAGCTTATTTATATTAACCATCACTTCACCACTTATACTTTATTCTATATTTTCTAGTATCTACTATAAATACCTTTCCAACTATTTTATCATGTTATTAGTTTCCTTATCAATATATATTAATTATACTATATTCCACATGTTAAATGATTAGAGCTTAATAACAAGTCCTATTCTATCTCATGTAAGAACTAAATCTCTACTATCATCATAATTTACTAAATTTTATCCGATGACTACCTGCTCTAATACTCCCATCGCACTCTGTGAAAGCGATTCGCACCAAATCAGAGATTTGGGCT
>DCDL01000063.1:38126-51915 GCA_002316385.1 Clostridium sp. UBA1056 | reverse complement strand
TTCATATCAGCTTAACAGAATCTATATTTTCTCTATATATTTATTTAAACTTAAATTATGTAAAATTACTAGTGTGTTTTGGATATGATGTTTACAACAACCATCTATATTTGATCTTTCTCCAAGCAAATTCTTGGAGAACGTGGTCATATTTATATTTTTATCGCTCAATTTTATGATAATATTTGTTATATACTACAATGAATACAATAAAATGAACAGCCCCCTGTCAAGTGGACAGGGAGTTGTTCATTATTTTAGGATACTAAATTTTATATTTTTCAGCCAATAATAGATCTTAATTATTGGTGGCTCTTTTCAGCAGCTTCTGCATCTGCTTTGGTCATATGAACTGTACCACGTGGATGTTCAGGGGGTGCATAGATAGTATATACTTTAAGTGGTTTATTGCCTGTATTAATAATATTATGCCATGTACCAGCAGGTATCATGATTGCAAAATCATCACGGACTTTTGCTTGAAAATCTAATCTCTCCTTACTATTTCCCATTTTAACAAGTCCTTGACCTTCTTCAATACGTATGAACTGATCAACGTTGGGATGAACTTCTAAACCTATATCATCGCTAACATTGATACTCATCAAGACAACTTGTAGATGTTTTCCTGTCCATAAAGCCGTCCGAAAGGTATTATTTTGCTTAGTGGCTTTATTTATGTCAACTACAAAAGGTTGTGGCCCATAATCCCTTAATTCAGCTTGACCATTACTCTTTACTGATTGTGGACAATGAAATCGTGAATCATACTCAAATTCATCAGTAAAAGAAGTATACTGGTCATTAAACTGCCTCGCAAAATCTGGATCATTGTAACTTGGTGTGTTAATAAAGTCAGGATATGGATAAGTGTTATAATCATCATACATACCCTCTAAATTATATATTCCCATATTAGCACAATAAGGGCATGGATACATCCTGTAAGTATTATACATATTATTATCTCCTTTTATAATCTTATAAGGTCATAATATGTTTTAAATTTTGCAAATGTGCTTACATTCATTAGATGATTGTGAATATGGTATATTTAAATATTGATTTAGGCACGTGAAAATAAATAATAGACCAAAGATTCGAAGTATATTTGTCACGAGACAAGGAGTTAAAATCCTGTCATAGTNNTTTATTTGATAGTGCCTTATATTCTAAAATTCAACTCCTTGCTCTCAAAGTAAGTACTGAAAATCAAGTCAAAATCAATCTTCTTTAATTATATTCTTACAGCATAAATAGGTAATAATAAAATATCCTCCATATATTACTATTAAAAAACCTGCTGTCATTATTATTGATGGAAGTATATTTGCCTTTCTAAAGGTTTGAAGCATAAGATTGCTCACCTGTATTCCAAAGATTGAGTGTATAACTGCTAAAATCAATGGGAATGCAAAGAATACACCAATCTGCTTAAATATTGATTTATTAATCATCCTTTCATCTGCGCCTAGTCTTCTAAGAATGCTATATCTCTTTATATTGTCTGAGCACTCAGATAGCTCCTTTAAGGCTAAAATAGCAGCGCTAGAAATTAAAAATACTATACCTAGATATATTCCAAGGAATACAGCCATAGCTGCCATGCCTATACTCCTATCATTAATTGCTATCTTAGTATTAATGTACAATCCAGAATTTTGTGCATAGCTGCTGCTGTGTAAATCTAAGATTTTATCCTCAATTTTTTGCTTATCCACCTTGTTAGTAGCATTATAGTTAGCAATTAAATAACTTCGATTTTTCATTGCCTTGCTAACTGCATTATCCGGTACAATAATAATTCCCATATTCATCTTCTCTGAAGACATAGTGATAAAACCATCCTCACAATGATCAAATTTAGGAGTGTATTTATAATCATCTATAGTAATTGTCGCTCCAGCCTTCAAGGCTTCATTTCTAATATTCACCATACTGTCATAATTACAAAGAACCACATATTCATTATCTTCTAGCTCATACTGTGTCAATCCATAAAGCTCTGCTATCTTATTATAATCACTAATTTTTACTAACTCCTGTAGGACTGAAAAATATGAGTCTGGAAAGATCTCCTCAATACTAGAGACAGTACTTCCTAGAGTATCCTTAAGGATAATCTCCTCTGTTTTATAGCTGTAAAATTCAAAGGCATCCTTTAAATTATCTTTCACATCGAAATTCATCTTTGTTAATGTTTCTCCAATGGAAATTTTAGAATCCTCTATTTTTTCCTCAGGGTATGGATTTCCATCACCATCTACATCTGCTATTGATAAATCTGCCATCTTTTGAATCTGAATATCTACTGGAACGTTGTGTCGTAAATTTTCCTTAGTAGTAGTATTTAAGGATACTGCACTAGAGAATATGCAAATAGTTAAAAATAGCATTAAGCATATAACTGTCATGGAAAATACCATTGTATTTATCTTGCTACTAAGCTGTCTTATGGTAAAGCTATTAAGTTTTTTATAGTAAGAGTTCTTCATAGACATTACAGCCTTTAATATAAAGCCTGATAAAGACCAAAAGATTAAAAAGGTTCCCACTACACCATAAATTATCTGCTTTGCTACATCTGAAAATTCCACTAAGTTACCTGATCCTGTTGTAACATTATAATAGGCATATCCAAGAAGCACTGTGGAAAACAAAAACACTATGACACATAGATATGGATTCTTCATTTTAACCTTCTCTGACTTCTTATCTGCTTGAATTAAATCAATAAGCTTACATCTACTTACCTGTATTGTATTAAATATCATAACAATGATGTACATAATACCAAAATAAATAATAGTCTTCATCATAGCTGAAGATGAAAAAGTAAAGGTAAATTTACTCATATCTGCATCAAACATATTAGCTACAACAATAGACATAACCTGTGATAAGGCAATACCTATTCCAAGACCTATGACTAAAGATATTGCTCCAATGGAAAGAGTCTCAAAAAATAAGATTTTAGATATTCTTCCCTTGCTCATTCCTAATGTCATATATACGCCAAACTCCCTGTTTCTTCTCTTCATCAAGAAACTATTAGCATAAATTATCAAAAAGCCTAGGACGAATGAAACGAAGACGCTTACTGCTGATAATACCTTATCAATCATGTGAAATGCTTGACTAGTTGATTTAGACATGGTAAGCATAATATTCTGACCATCAATGGAGTTAAAAACATAAAAGATAGCTACTCCTAAAATAAGAGTAAAAAAATATATTAGATAATCCTTAAAGCTTTTCTTTATATTTTTCAATGATAGCTTAAATAACATCATTTGCATCCCCTCCAAGTAATGATACCATATCGATAATTCTATTAAAGAATTCCTTTCTTGTGTCATTGCCTCTTATGAATTCATTGAATATCTTTCCATCCTTAATGAATATTACACGAGAAGCATAACTAGCTGTAAAGGCATCATGCGTAACCATGAGAATTGTAGCCTTTATATCCTCATTTAAATTTTTAAGTCTTTCTAACAGCATCTTAGAACTTTTAGAATCTAAGGCTCCTGTGGGCTCATCAGCTAAAATCAGCTTTGGATTTGTAATGATAGCTCTGGCGCTTGCTATCCTCTGCTTTTGTCCTCCAGACATTTCATAAGGATATTTATTTAACACTTCAGTGATACCTAGCTTTTCCGCTACATTCTTAATCCTCTCTTCAATTTCCTTAACCTTTACATCCTGTATCTGTAGTGCTAAAGCAATATTTTCATAGGCTGTAAGTGTATCAAGAAGATTAAAATCTTGAAAGATAAAGCCCAGCTCCTCTCTTCTAAATCTATTTAAAGCATTTCCTTTAAGCTTTGTAATATCCTCATCTTCAAGAAATATATGACCACTTGTCACCTTATCTATAGTGGAAATTACATTTAGAAGTGTAGTTTTTCCTGAACCACTAGCTCCCATAATGGCAACAAATTCTCCCTTTTCAACCTCTAATGAAATATCATCAATAGCTTTAGTAAGATTAGACTTATTTCCATAATACTTACTAATGCCCTCAATTTTTAATACCTTTGACATTCTGTATCCACCTTTCTTATATTGGGTTCAATACTTTCACTAACCCATAACAATTGTTCCTTACAATATTGATTATATAAAAAGATTAGGTACATAAACATCGAAGTATATTACATTACCTTACGCCGCTGTAACCTATACTAATTCAAAACTTCATAATATTCATCATTGTTAAAGGTAATTGATACTCTAGTAAACTGTTTCTTTACTGAGGCTATGTCTATACTATGACCAAGCTTTTTACATAGCTTCTGTGCTAGGTATAATCCCATTCCTGTAGAAGTTGAAACTTGTCTGCCATTTTCTCCCGTAAAGGACTTTTCAAAGACCTTAGAAATATCTTTCTCGCTTATTCCAATACCATTATCTTCAATATATAATATACTTTGAGTCCCCTCCACTACAACTTTAAAGGATATACTTGGATCTTTGTCACTACAATACTTAATACTGTTACTAAGTACCTGATTTATAATAAATTCAAGCCACTTACTGTCACTTAACACCTGCACCTCTATATTTTCCATTTGAATTCTTATATTTTTCAAAATAAGAGTATCCTTATTCTTTTTTATCACAGTATTTATTATATCTTTAAGGTCGCAACCCTTTATTAGATAATCTTTCTCTGAATTTTCTCCTCTAGCAAAATATAAAACCTGTTCCACATAATTCTCTATACGTTGAAGCTGTTCTCCCACCTTTTTATTAGCATCAGCCTTATTATTGTGTAAAATTAAAACACAGCTAGCAATAGGCAACTTAACCTCATGAATCCAAAGCTCAATATATTCCTTAAAGTCTCTTATACTTCTTCTGTACTCTTCAATATCCTCATTCATAGACTTATCTATTTCATAAAGGAATTCACAAAGTAGCCTCCCCTCCAAAAAGTTAGGCTTATTCACCATCTCAGTTATTAAATACTTCTTATCAAGACCTTCTAGTCTCCTTTGAAACTCATTATAAAAGGATCTTTTACTTAAATAATCATAGACTATCATCATTGCTCCAAAAATAAAAAGCACAATTGCAATAGATGTTATTAATGCCATTGACGCCTTGAACATGACGAGAAAAAATAATATAAGAACCATAAGAAATATATACATTAAAATAATTATAGCTTTATCACCTAAATAATCCTTTAGCTTCATATTAGAATGTACCCCTGCTCTCTTCTAGTCTCAATAACACATTTAAGCTCTATACTTTCTAGCTTCTTTCTTAATCTTGTTATATTAACTGTAAGGGTATTATCATCAATGAATTTATCCTCTCCCCAAAGGTGATTCATAATTTGGTTCCTTGTAACAATTTCTCCCTGATGATTTAATAAGAAGTAAAATATACTCATTTCATTTTTTGAAAGCAATAACTCCTTATCACCATTCTCTAGTGTACTTTTTAGTAGATTCACCTTAACACCTCTGTAGCTTTGAATATTATTAATCTTGTTCATTCTCCTAAATAAAGCTTCAATATGTAGAAGTAGTAATGCTGGATTATATGGCTTTGTAATATAATCATCAGCACCATAGCTCATACTTAAAACCTCATCTAACTCACTATCCTTACTAGTCACCATAATTACTGGTACATCAGATTCCTTTCTAATTTCCTTCAGAAGCTGTTGACCATTAGTATTTGGTATCTTTATATCTAGCAAAACTAAGTCAGGATCAATAGCTAAAATTTCCTCTTTAGCATTATAAAAGGAAGGTAAAATCATAGCTTCATATCCATTATCATCTAATAATAATTTAAGCTCATTCCTTAACTCTATATCATCTTCAACTATTAAAATCTTCATAAATATCACTCCTCTTCATAATAAATTATACTTTAAAATTAAAACTTATTTCTTAGAAATTCTAAAAAAGCAATTATTTATCATTAAGTATCCCTAAAATTCGCCCTTTATAGCCTTATATTAGAATAAGACTATAAATTAAATTAATTCGCTACATAAGCTCTACTGATTCTTGACCATCTCTTCCATGAGATAGTTTTTTCACTAAACAAATCTGATATTATAGGTAGAGATAAATAGAAAAACCCTCGACAACACATTTTTGCATTGTCGAGGGTTTCACAATAGAGATAAAGCACAACCTTTAAAATTCTCTATTCCACCTTAAACTACTATAATTAATTATCATACTTGGCCAAAAACTCTCGAGTTTCTTTTCCAATCTCTTTTGATCTTGTATAGTAAATATAATGCTTTCCTTCTAAAGCGCAATAATTAAATTTAATAAATCCCTTAAATTCATTTATATTTTTATTCATTACCTTTGTATATTTCTCATTATTTATATCTTTCATAGATTTAATTGCAATAAATTTGAGTATTGGTAAGTCATTTGATATTTTAGTTTTATTTACTGTTTCACAATTCTTTAATAACAAATCAGCTTCATTTTTCATAGTTTTATTAAATGAACTTTGAACTCCCATTTTTACCAAGTCATTTTTATCACTTTTAGAAAAACAATTTTCATCTTTATAAATGTCATTATAGTATATCCTATCGACTCCTAAAAAGTTTCCTACTTTAGCTAGAGCATATTGCTTCTTACCAAAGGAAAAATCAATCTTATCTGATTCTTCTACAACTGTTTTTACTAATGTTGTATCTAACATAACTATTGCCTTAACTTCTTTTGGATAAGCAGCTGCATAATACTGGGCGTATACCCCTGATATTGAATGAGGCATAAGTATATATGGACCATCTATCTTTGCTTCCTTCAATGCCATCCTTGTTTCGTCAACAATATTTTCTACACTTCGTTCTTTGGAAGTTTTATCACTAAATCCATAGCCAAAAGGTTCTACAATAACTACTTTAAAATCCTTTTTTAATTCATTAATTAATGGCTTAAAATCAATTGAAGGTGCAGGTGTTCCTAAGCCAGGCATTAAAACAATTGTTTTCTTTCCCTCACCCTCAGAATATACGTGCATTTTTTTACCATCAACATTCACAAATATACCTAAAGGTTTAACATCATCCTTTTCTAAGTATTTTCGGACTTGACCTACTACAGAGATAATTATTAGTAATGCTAATATCACAATAAGGATGTTTCTTAATATTTTTATTATTTTTTTAAGCACCGCTATCACCTTCTTCATAAACCATATTCACATAATTATTACTAATGAAAATATAGAATAAAATCATTGTTATTGAATATAATCCTAAAGAAATTATTAGCTGAAGATTAAAAGAAAAATTCATTACTTGTTCTAACATCTTCATAGCAATAATACTGTGTAATATTGCTACACTGCAAGGTAAGATAAATGAGATTGCAACTTGCACATATACAGATTTTTTTATTTCTTCTTTACTCATTCCTACTTTCTTCAATGTTATGTACTGTTCTTTATCCATAAATGCATCCTTTAATATTTTAAAATACATTGTACTAAAGGTTGAAAGTATAAATATTATAGACATTACCATCCCAAGAAAATGAAATATTTCTATTGCATAATAATCCCATGTATATTCACTAATACGTGGATATACCTCGCCTTGATTTATGACCTTCCTTATATCTAAGATTAATTGCTTTGAATCTACCTCATTGCTTATTTGAACGCAATTTAATGATACCTCATTAAAACCTTTCTTTACCTTTTCATATTCACTATCTTCTAATACATATATATTTTTTGTTCCTAATTTATCTATAATTCCAGTGAAGGGGACTTCTTCTTGTGTTTTTATAACAAATTCTCTATTATTTATTTCTATTTCCTTTTTCACAACATTAAAGGTCGGTGCTAATGTTGTTGCACTTGCTATAAAAACAGCTTCTTTTCCCTTTGGTTCAATATTATCTGTTACTTTATAATGTAAAAATTCTAAGTTCTTTTTTAATGTTGAATAGCTTGTTATTATTGCTTCATGATTGTAATCTACTTTCCTAGAGTAGTTTTTATACTTAACCTCTCCCAAGAAAAATATATTTTCATTAATTCCAATGAACTGATGATTAGATTGTTTAATTGTCTCTACTGCTTTTTCCTTTGATTCTTCATCATTACTTTCATAACTAAAACTATATGGAGATTCTTTAATAGCTTCTCTTTTTGCAACTTCATTAAAAGACAAGCTTGTTCCAAAGGCTGTTATAGCTGCTGCACATAATATTGCAGTCATAGCTAGATTGCGATAATTCCCCTTTAGTCTAAAATACACATTAGAAATGCTCACTAACATAACATTTTTGTATACTAGCTTTTTATTTTTAATTACCTTATCAAGAACTATAGACATGAAACTTCCAAAGAAAAAATAAGTTCCAATTGAAACACATAACAGCGCTGTCACAGATGAAATCATCAAATCTAAATCCCAGCTTTTAATCATAATACCGGCCATGTATCCAGCTAAAATTAATAGCACACCTAAAATTCCTTTAAAATATCTTAACTTTGGAAGCTCTTCTTTTTCCTTTGTAGCATTAATCATATCTATGAGTTTACTTTTCTTTACCACCCTGTATTTTTTATAGCCTATTGCTGCGAAAATACATGAGAATACTAAGATTACTATGATGATAGAATTTAACGATATCTTGAAAGGTATTTCTAAATTTAAAAAGATTGACTTTGCTAAAAGCATAAAAAACAATTTAGATAAAATTATTCCAAATGCGAGTCCACTAAATATGGAAACAACTCCAAGGAATAGACTTTCTATTGCAAATACTTGTCCGATTTTTGATTGAGTAACTCCCATTAGCATATACAAGGCAGTCTCTTTTTGCCTATTTAATAGGAAAAACTTATCTGCATTAAATATAAAATATATTACTGTGCATACTAAAATAAAACCACAAGAAATACTTGCTACACTTGCTGCCTGAAATCTTTCGCTTACAGAAATAAATGCTTCATTATTTTCTATTGCTAAAAAGTTATAAAAAGCTGCAACAGAAACAATTGTAATAAGCAAATAAAGTTTATATACCTTTATATTATTCTTAAAAAGCTCAAATGATAGTTTAAATGAGTTCATCACTTTCTCCTCCCATAACTGCTATCATATTAAGAATCTTTTTAAACATCTCACTTTTATTCCCTCTGCTATATAGCTCACCATTTATACTCCCATCCTTTAAAAACATTACTCTATTTGCATAACTTGCAGCCCTAGCATCATGAGTTACCATAACAATTGTGGTATTATAACTTTTATTAATATTGGCAAAGCACTCAAGAACTTCTACAGATGATTTAGAATCTAAAGCACCAGTTGGCTCATCTGCAAAAATTACCTTTGGAGATGTAATTAATGCTCTACAAATTGCTGCTCTTTGCTTTTGCCCTCCCGATAATTGATAAGGATACTTATCTAGATGTTTTTCTATTCCTAAGAGTTTTGTCAGTTTATTGATCCTTTCCATTATTATCTCTATCTTTTCACTGTTTAGTGTTAATGGTAATGCAATATTATCTCTTATTGTCATACTATCCAACAAATTAAAATCTTGAAAAACAAAACCTATTACATCTCTTCTAAACCTAGCTAATTCATCTTCTTTTAGACTATTTACATCTTTACCATCAATTATGACCTTTCCAGAAGTTGCCTTATCTATTGTTGACATAATATTTAAAAATGTTGTCTTTCCTGACCCTGAAGGACCCATTATACTAAAGAATTCCCCCTCATTAATCTCTAAATCTATTTCCTTCAATATTTTATGTTTATTCGTTAGTCGCCCATAATCCTTAATTAAATTTGATACCTCTACGATTTTTTTCATAAACTATCACCTCATATCTATAGTATAATTTGCACCTAAGTATTCTTCCATCTATTCAGGTTACAAATCAAGCTCTATTATGACATCGGTGTAATATTGAAGTAATCTTCTAACTTATAAAAGCTTAAAATAAATTCAGTGTACTCTCCCTCTTCACTTTCTACCTTCAAATCTATATTTAAGTTATTACACATCTTTTTTGCATAATATAAACCAATACCAGTTGATTTAGTTCTTGTCCTCCCATTCTTTCCAGTAAACCCTTTGTTGAATATTCTATTTATATCTTCCTTTGGAATGCCAATCCCATTATCTTTAATGTGTAGATAATAAGCTTTACTATCTTCTTTGCTAAAAATATATAGCTCTCCATTTTCATTAGTGTACTTACTGCTGTTATTAATAATTTGAGAAAGTATATAGTGAATCCATTTTCTATCGCTTATTATGTTAAAACCTTCAACTTCTACTATTATTTCAATGTTTTTATCTATGAAAAACTCTGTGTTTTCTTTTATTGCCTTTTTAATTTCATCTTTTACTGATACCTGCTCACTTTTTATATCTATATTATAATTGTTTGCCCTTGTAACATATAGCATTTGATTTACACTAAACTCCATTTGTTTCATTTCAGAGATTGTCTTTTGGGATTGCTCCTCTTCAAGGTTTTCTAATAATAGATAAATAACAGCAATATTAATTTTAATATCATGAACCCATTTTGTAATATAATCTTCAAAATCATTTATATTGTTTTTTAAGATTTCTTCCTTCTTTAAATGCTCTAGCTTTTGTTTTTCTAACATATTTGAAAATACATTTAAATGAAAATCCTTTATTTTATTATCTAATTCCTCACTGCATTTTAAAATACTACTATATTTATTCTTTTCTTTTATGAAGCCATAGATAAAAGCTATGAGTACTGTTAATACAATAAGTACATCCATATACACAATATCTTGGAAACTTTTATTTATAGTACTGCTGCTATATAATATACAATTAATAATTATAAAAATTATTGAATTGCTTATTAACCATATTTTATTAATCTTAATATAATCCATCATCTTCATCGCTA
Source organism: Clostridium sp. UBA1056 (assembly GCA_002316385.1). Classification (GTDB taxonomy): domain Bacteria; phylum Bacillota; class Clostridia; order Clostridiales; family Clostridiaceae; genus Clostridium_J. The sequence continues at coordinate 40,992 of DCDL01000063.1, read as the reverse complement.
CTTTTCTCTCCCTAAAAAAGGCCAACTATCTAGAGTTTTTATCTAAACAGTTGACCTAATATCATAATATTATATATCCAATGCCTTTTTGGGTTACTATTAAACCTTTTATTCCAAATTTCTCTAATCTATTTCTTAATCTATTAATATTAACGGTTAAAGTATTTTCATTAACATAAATATCATCATCCCAAAGCTTTTTCATTAGCTTGCTTCTAGAAACACCTTTTCCCTTATTTTCCATAAGAGTTTTCAAAAGCAGTATTTCATTTTTTGTAAGCCCTAAGGATTTTTCATTATATAAAAGAGTTGCATTATCTAAATTTAATAGTAAATCATCACATTTTAATACTTTTGCTTCTTCATTTTTATACTCATATGTCCTTCTTATAATAGCTTGTAATTTTGCAATTAACACCTCTGAGTTAAATGGTTTTTGTATAAAGTCATCTCCACCATTATTCATTGCCATTACTATCTCCATATTACTATCCCTTGAAGATACAAATATGATTGGTGTTTTAGATATTTGTCTTATCTTTTTACACCAATAAAATCCATCACAAACTGGAAGATTAATATCCATAAGGATAACGTCAGGTTCACATTTTAAAAAACACTCTATTATTTTTTCAAAGTCTTCACAAACATTTACTTCAAATTCCCATTTATTTAGAAGATTACTTAACACTTCACACATGGCTTTATCATCTTCAATTATCAATAATTTATATGTATTATTCATTTCTATGCCCTAACCTATACTAATAACTTATTGCTTTATGTGTTTTGTTTTTATAATTTTTACCTATTGTACTAGTTAAATACATCATAGATAATAATATTATTTATATTTCGCCTTTATCTATACATAGAAAGATAGATACCACCTATTTCCAATGAATGGACCAACATTTTTAAATTTTAAAATGTTAAATATTTAAATAGTTTCCATTATAACTTTTTAAAAAGTTATAATGCTATATATAATGTTACATATATGAACTAAATAATTCTTTTATGAAAATTACTAAGTTCACCTAGCACACCAAGTAATATTTTTATTATATCATCTTTGAATACAAAACAAAATATTCACTCTCATCAATCCATTGATTTCTAATAATTTAAGTAAATAAATTCAAATATAAAATATACATCAAATTTATACTTAATTAAATCACTAAGTTCTTTTTCTGAAATTCATAGATTTCCACATATAAATCTTCCTGTTGAATCATCTGTATTATTGAATTATAATTAAATAATTTCATATTCTGCTTTATTAAGTATCTGTTGAGATGCTGTCCCAGCTATCATTATATGTACCTTTTCCAATAAGCCAGTTTAATCCCCAATGACGTTCAAATACTACTCCTGAATCTAAATATGCTGGTGAATTTTCCCCATGTATTCTAGCATCTACACAAGCCCAGTTATAACGATAAATTAAATCCGCCTCATCTAATATTTCGTCTATATCTTTTAATTTAACTATTTTCATAAAATCATTAAAATCTTCACAATCTGCTACTGCACGAATTGCAAAATCACAATCACATATTTGCGAAGGATATTCTAGTTTATCTACAATTCCTAGTGACCAAATAAGTGTCCAATAAGCTTCATATTTCCATGCCATATTAATTACATCTTGCTTTTCTGGATTACTAAATATAATTTTCTCCTCAGCTTCTGTTAACTCTTCTTTTACCCCATACTTGTCTAAAAATCCTTTGAAAAACTCCTTGGATTCTTCAATATTTTCTCCACTATTAATATCACAAGCCACTTGAATGGAGATTAAACAAGCAATAGCACGTTTCGCTATTTCTTCTGCACTTCGCACCTCTATTTCATTTACATCCTCAATGACTGGAAGTCCTTCCATATATGGAACTTTATTAGCTTTTAATATTTCTATCGATTTTTGTTTTCTTTCTAATGAATTCACACTCTTTCCCCCTTATCTTTATAACAGACCATCACATTATATTCTAATAAGTAAAATGATATTCTTTCTTATTAACCTTATCACAACTACACCTATCCTGAAATTCACCATTCTCTTAATAAATAATTCTATTCTAATTTTACCATTTATTATAGTCTAAGATAATCATTAATTATCTCTTTCTACTTACCTTTGAAAACTCTTTAAATACATACGCGTAGCAATTAATTTCTATTAATTCTACAAATCATTAAGTTTTTGATATAATAAATTTATTATACTTAGGAGGTAGAGAATGAAATCAGCACAATATTATATAGAAAAATTAGATATGACACCCCATGTGGAAGGAGGATACTTCAAAGAATCAGTAATATCAGAAGATTTCTTTAGAGAAGATAAAAAATTATTTAGTAGCATATATTTCTTACTTGAAACTGGAAATGTATCTCATTTTCACAGATTAACTTCTGATGAGATGTGGTATTATCACGATGGTCAACCCCTGACTATCTATATGATAACACCAGGGGGTGAGCTTATAACTAAACAATTAGGATTAGATATAGAAAAAGGAGAGGTTCCACAAGTTTTAGTTCCTAAGGGGTATATATTTGGTTCTTCTATGAACAATGATGGATTTGCTTTAGTTGGATGTATGGTATCACCTGCATTTACTTTTGATGATTTTGAGTTATTTGAGAGATCGGAACTTTTAAATATGTATCCACATCTCGAAGATATAATAAAGAAATTAACTAGATAATATATTCCTTATTATTAACTAAATATTTATCTAACATATTATCGTATAGAAAAAGGGCTTTAGCAAAATATATTACTACTCTTATATAAAATATTGAATATGCACTTTAATATTATTGTTAGCAAATGCCATTTGCATAAGTAAGA
>DCDL01000063.1:31115-38069 GCA_002316385.1 Clostridium sp. UBA1056 | reverse complement strand
TATTCCGAAACGGCTGAGCGTTAATAATATAAGTGATTATTCAATATTTATTTAGATTAGCTCATTTTGCGAAAGCCTCTATATTAAAGTACATTGATGTAACTATTTTTTATTTTAGATTTTTGATATAATTATTTATAAATTTATTGATATTATATGAGGTACTAATGGGAAGTTTCATAATTATTTTAACAACAATTATTGTTCTTGCTACCTTGATTATAAGAAGCATAAGGAATAATAGGAAAATAAGATCTGTTTTAAGAACACTTGTAGTAGAAATTAATAAAACTTATAAAGAACTTTTTAAAGGGACAACTTTACTTTATAAAATAACACAAGGTGGAATGGTTATATGTGGTGAATTATTTGCATTTATAACTATATTTACAACAATTATGAGGCATTTAGATACACATTTAGCCTTTCATGTAGAATGGTTAATAAAAATAATAGTTATAATAATATCTTTTATAATTGTTCATTATTCAATAGGCTATATATTATTTGTTAGCTCTAAAATTCATAAATTTATTTATAAAGTTGAAGATAAAAACTTAAAGCTAGATTTTATATCAAGCTATTTTATTACAAGTACATTTTTAGCTGTACTTATAATCTTTCCAGATCAGTTTAAGGAAAGTGCAATTATAGGAATTATAGGGGTTATAATTTGCTACTATTTAAATATAAAGGTGTTACTAACTCTTATGATAAAACCACACAACATTAAATCAGAAAAGGAAGAAAAAACTAACTTTGCAAGGGTACTAATAGCAGCTATTTTAGTGTTAGTAATGCTTGTGATTAATTTGTATTTAGCTGTTTGTTTCGTAAATGCCCTTGCAGATGGTGCAGCATATTTAAATGCTACAGGAAGTTTTGATTTATTTTATTACACAATAATCACTTTTGTTACTATTGGATATGGCGATATAGTACCAGTAACTACATCAGCTAAAGTAGTAGCTATAGTCATTTCCATAACAAGTGTAATTTGTTTAACTGTATTTTTAAGTAGTATTTTATCATATAAAGAGAAATTTGATTCATAAAATCTATATTTAATGGAGTCGTGAGGATATGTGATTGGAGAATGAGAAAGTTATAAAATTTCTTGATAATTACAAGCTATTACCTTATATTTCTACAAGTAAAAAATTAAATAATTTAACTCGTTGTGCTAGTAAATTAACGCACTCAACATGTTAAAACAAAAATAAAAAGGAGTACAAATCCATATGGTTGTACCCTTTTATTTATTATCTTAGCTGACTTGCAATACTGTCGTCTAAATCCTGAGCAGATCGTAATGTCTGATCAATTTGAACAGCAATATCTTCAACTAACTGTCTAGTTTTATCTAAGCCAGGTCTTAATGAAGCAAATTGTTCGGCATATGCAGCTGCAGATACATCTTTCCAATTCCAAATGTAAAAACATCTATGATTACTGAAGCTACTCCTAAACCCCCTACAAGTAATCTTTCACCTGTTGTCAGTTTTTCTCCTGTCATAGAGTATCCTACACAGGCTTTTATGGTGTTCTTCACTCCTCCTACTATGATAATATAATGCAGTATGTTATCATATATTGAGTTACATCTAAAATTATACAATATACTGAATTTTGCACTTCTACAGTATATCTAAATTTTTTTGTAGTCATATTAATGGCAATTTTGTAGTTAGATTATTTATATATCCTAGCAACATTAAACCCATTCTCTTTTATTTCTTTCTCTGTTATATGTTTATCAAGATGCATACAATAAAACTTATATCTAAATTCCTGTGGCACTATATTACAAAGTTTTCTTAGTGATAAATGATTATTTCCTTCATAGTCTAATCCACAGGTATCTTGATAAACCCTATTAATTTCTCCATTCAAGATCCTATTAATAACTTTGCTACTTATGTTATTTGCATCACCACTAAAGTAAAATAATTTCTCATTTAATTTCATTACAAATCCATATGCTGGTATTGTATCAACATGGGAAACAGGCAAAAATTCTATACTGAACTTCCCAAATTGAGTATCATTAACATCTATTCTCTCAAAACTATTGAGTTTATACATTTCAGCACTTACACCTATATTCGTTAGAAAGCCTTCAATTAGTTCCTTTTTAGGAAAGAAAATAGTTGGTCTACGTTTCAAAATATAATATGAATAAAATATTACCTCGCCAAGGCTTCCAACATGGTCAGGATGTGTATGAGTTATAATAATATACAAATTTTCAAGTTTATCAAATAAATTTAATTCTTGTAATCTATGAAAAACAGTTCCACCACAATCAATAATAAGTAAGCTATTATTATTCTTTATAAAAGCACTTGTATTGCCAAGTTCTGTATTAAAAGCACTCCCAGTACCAATAAAATTAAGCATTTTCTCCTCCAATATTTATTATTAAATTCTGTGAATCTCATAACATATCAGATTCATTCCACTCAAATGCAATATTACTTCTCAGTATGATTATACGCCAAGATAATAATATCTCATTATGACTTGTATAGACATCAATTATACCATTCTTTTGAAAAATCTTCATTCAATACCATAGAATTAGGATTTTTTTCTATACAAAAGAATTCAATTAAGACCATAAAATATGAGATATCATCTTTTTTAATTCATATTTCTAGCCTTCATTGATTCTAATCCCTAAAGGATTCCTCTAACCTTCTACTTAAAGAAACTACTTCTTCTAATGTTTCTAATACTTCTGAATACAAAAACTCTATCAATAATAATAAAAATAATAAACATGTAAAAAATGCTCTTCCATCCTTATTAACTAAACTTAAAAATTGCTGTATTTGCTCTAATTTAACATTACTATTCTCAAGATTAATGGTAAAGCAAACTACATTTAATCTGGTAGTTGACAGTACCTAAAATTTTTAGATTCATCGATTTTTTTACTTAAAAATTGTGCTAGATCACAGTTTCTCTTAATAAATTCTGATAATCATATTACACCTCTATCAGAATGATATGTTTCATCATTCATTATGCTAAATAACTATTTTCTATAGAATTCTCTTATTTTCTCACAAACATAATCTATTTCTTTTATAGTTAACTCTGGGTAAATTGGCAGTGCTAATATTTTTTCTGATACTCTTTCAGCTACTGGAAAATCTCCTTTTTTATATCCTAAGTAGCTAAAGCACTTTTGAAGATGTAATGGAGTTGGATAGTATATGCTAGTACCTATTCCTTGCTCATTTAAGTATTGATTTAATTCATCTCTTTTATGGCAGGTTATGCTAAATACATAATAAACAGGTATTTGATCGCCTTTTATTTTGTGTAAGGTAATTTCTGATATATCTTTTAACCTTTCAACGTATAAGTTATAGATTTGATTTCTCTTTTCTAGTGCCTCATTTATATATTTTAATTTAACACGTAAAATTGCTGCTTGTATGTTATCTAATCTTGAGTTATATCCTATATACTCATAGTGATATTTCTTTTTAGCTCCGTGAACTCTATACATTTTGGTAATATCTTCAAGTTTATCATTATTTGTAACTATTAATCCACCGTCACCGTAAGCTCCTAGTGTTTTAGTTGGAAAGAATGAATAGATACCCATGTCACCTATAGTACCTGCATGTCTGTATGTCTCTCCTTTACCTTTCCATTGCATACCAAAAGCTTCTGCTGCATCCTCTAATACAGATAAGTTATGTCTTTTTGCTATATCCATAATATCATCCATATTAGCCATTTGGCAGAATAAATGTATTGGAAGTAGTCCTACTGTATTTTTTGTTATTTTTTCTTCTATTTTTGTAGTGTCTATGTTGAAGGTTTCTTCATCTATATCTACAAATACTGGTTTTCCTCTATGCTTTGCAATACATGAAGTAGATGCTAAGAAAGTAAATGGAGATGTTATTATCTCTTTTTCATCCTTATATCCTAATATATCAGCTGCCATAACTAAAGCATCTGTCCCTGAAGCAACACCAATAGCGTGTTTTACCTTTGCAAAGTCTTGAACTTCTTTTTCAAAAGCTATAACATCTTCACCTAAAGTCTTAACTCCATTTTTTATTGAATTTATCATAGCCTCATTAAACTCAGCCATTTTCTCTTCGTATTCTCTTTGTGATGTATAAAATCCTACTTTCATCATAAATTCCTCCTTTTTAGATGTAAGTTAAAATTCAAACTTTATTTTACTTCTTCTACAGCTTTAATAAGCTCCTCTATCATATACTTAGCATCTTCTAAAGATAATGTTGAATACACCGGTAATGTTATTTCATTTTTATATTGATTATATGCATTTGGATAATCTTCCACTTTATACCCTAAGTTTTTATATAGCGTAAACATTGGCAGTGGTATAAAGTGAACATTTGTAGGTATATCTTTTTTAGCTAATATTTCTATAACCTTTGCTCTGTCACTTTCCTCAAAGCCTTTTATTCTTAATGGATATAAATGATATGATGTTTCCATCTCCTCATTTTTAGAGAAAGGTATTATAGCCCACTCTTTATTTTCTAAAGCTTTGTTGTAAATCTCAAATATTGCTCTTCTTCTATCTAACATTTCCTCATATCTATCTAATTGAGACACACCTATAGCTGCATGTAAATCAGACATATTACATTTAAATCCATCTGTTACTATATCATATTGCCAAGCACCAGCTTTCATCTTAGATAAAGCATCTTTTGTTTGCCCATGTAGTGCTGTATATTTAAACTCTTTATATAAGTCTTCTTTTCCATGAGAATTATTGTTATTAAATGTTATTCCTCCACCTTCAGCTGTAGTTAAATTCTTAACTGCGTGAAATGAGAATACATGGAAATCATATTGAGATCCAACTTTTTTGCCCTTATAAGTTGCACCAAAAGAGTGTGCTGAATCTGATATAAGTATTATATCTTCTCTATTTAACTTTTTAAGTATTGTTTTTACCTTATCATAATCTACAGGAACACCTGCAAAATCTACAGTTATTATTGCCTTAGTTTTTTCAGTTATTGCCTCTTCTAATTTATCTAAATCCATTATAAAACTATCTTTAGCAACATCTACAAAGGTTGGCTTTATTCCTCTATGTAAAATAATGCTAGCGCTTGCAGTGTAAGTATAAGGTGTGGTTATTACTTCATCCCCTTCTTTTATATCGTAGAATTTTAGAATAAGCTCCATACCAGCTGTTCCACTACCTAAGGCCACAGCCTTTTCAGTTTCACAGTACTCAGCTATTTTCTGCTCAAATTCTAAAACCTTAGGACCACTTGTAATCCATCCTGATTTTAAAACCTGAACAACACTTTCTATTTCTCTTTCTGTAATATCTGGTGGTGATAACGGTATTTTTCTTGACATTTAAAATCTCCCCTTTGCAATTAGTCACACTTTAATAAATAATGTAGTATTTTTTTCTTTATTAATAATGACTCTTTATTTTCATAAGTCTTTTTTAAATCTACTTTTTTCCTTTAAAATATCCTGTATGCTTTGATATGTATATATACCCATTGTCAAAACACTCTTTCTCTAGTAATTTATCTAACTTCATCAATTTATTTGCACTTATTTTTTTAACTATATCGCTTTCCATAGAAAGTATATATTGAAATAAGGCTTCTTTTTCTGTTATTTTTAGATTATCTATATATAGATTACACTCTATGTCTTTAAAAAATTTTGATAATATGCCTAACCCATTTTCAATTTGAAATTTCTTTGTTAAATTAAAACTTTCAACTTCTAATATCTCCTTATCAACCATTGATAAAAATTCTCTCATTTCCTTCATATGATTTTCACCAACAGTAGATATAAAAATGTATCCATCCTTTTTTAGAACTCTTTGCATTTCGCTTAGTGCTTTATCTATGTCATTTAAGTGATATAGTATGTGGTTCGCTATAACTATATCAAAAGTCTCATCTTCATAAGAAATATTTTCAGCATCCTCAACCTTAAAATGAAATCTATCTAAAACTGCCTTTAAATTTAATTTAGCATCTTCAATCATACCTTCTGAAAAATCAGTAATATGTATCTCCCATTCTTTAGGTATCTTGTCATAATTTTTAGCCCATAAGCTGCCATCACCACAGCCTAGCTCTAAAACCTTGCAATTTGTCTCTAAAGGTAGTTGCTTAAAAACCCACTCCATCCAACCTTCCTTATTAGTGCTGAACTTATCATGAATATTTATCCTTGCCTTTAAATTAGAAGCATCTATATACTGCTTCATCCACCTATTATCTTTATTTATCAGATTTATAATGTTAATAAACTTATCCCAATTCAAATTTTTATCTGTATCAATCATTTTCAAAGCCTCATCAATAGCTTGAATAACACTTAATTCATGATTTATTTTTTCCTTAATAATTTTCTTTTGTATCTTTAATGACTTTTCAAAATCATTTTCCTTTACTTCCTCTTTCATAACATCTTTAATTTCATCTAAGGATAACCCAATAAACTTTAAAGTTAAGATTTTTTGAAGTTTGGGAAAATCATTCTTACTATAAAGCCTATACCCCGACTCATTATAAAAAGAAGGCTTTAAAAGATCAATCTTATCATAATATCTCAAAGTCCTCAGAGTAACTCCTGCCTTCTTACTAAATTCACCAATAGTAAATTGTTTCTTTAAATTATCTTTCATAAAAAATCCTCTCAAAAGAAAATAAATTTTATTTAGTAATGTTACATATATATTACTCCATGACGTAATGTCAAGGTCAATAATTTTTTAAATTAAGATTATATTCTGTCGCAAAAATTTCTTCACCATTATTAAATTATGAAATAAAAAAACTGTGAGAGTTTATCCCATGATCGTGTAAATCATGAGGTTTTATTTTCCTGGTATTCATATAGAACTTATTGCAAAGGAGCTTTCGCAAAATGATCTAATTTAAATAAATATTGAATAAGCAC
>DCDL01000063.1:28172-31063 GCA_002316385.1 Clostridium sp. UBA1056 | reverse complement strand
GCTAACAATAATATTAAAGTGCCTCTTCAATATTTTATATAAGATTAGTAATATATTTTGAGAAAGCCTCTTAATAAAATTTATTTAAATCTTTTTATTTCACTAAAACAAAATAAAAAACTATTTTTTATGATTTTAAAAATTTCTTCACTTTTCTAACTGCGATTCTACCTTTACGTTTAATCATACTTTTAATAATTATAGGCTTAAGTTTTTCTAGTTCTATACCTTCCTCATCATATTTTCTGACAAGTGATATGGCTTCAAACTTACATCTAACTGTACATGCTCCGCAGCCTATGCACATGTATTCGTCTCTAACTGTAGCTCCACAGCCAAGACAACGTTCTGTTTCTTTTTTCATTTGCTCTTCTGTAAAGGTAGGGCGTAAATCCTTGAAGGTTTCTTTTGATTTCTTACCATCTACATGAAGTGCTCTTTGTCTAGGCATACGATCATAGCTTTCAAGAATTAAGTTTTCTTTGTCTAGTCCATAATAAGCTCTCCTATCACGTCCATTAACTAAGCTTTGACCTGGTTGAACATAACGATGAATTGAAACAGCTGCTTCTTTACCCATGGCAATGGCATCTATTGCGAACCTTGGACCTGTCATTGCATCTCCGCCTGCAAAAACATCTTTTTCTCCTGTTTGTAGGGTGAAGGAATCTGCCTTGATTGTCTTATTTGGATTTAATTCTGACTGACTTCCCTCTAAAAGATTCCCCCACTCTATTCCTTGCCCAACAGAAATTAATATATGATTTGCCTTAACAATCTTAACTTCGTTTTCATCAAACTTTGGATTAAATTTTCTATTTTCATCAAAAACAGAAATACACTTTTTAAATTCAATTCCAACTACCTTGCCATTTTCAGTTAGAATTCTCTTTGGTCCCCAAGAATTATTTATTTCAATATCCTCAGCTAACGCTTCATCTATTTCTTCATCTAAAGCAGGCATTTCTTTTCTACTTTCAAGACAGAACATAGAAGTATTAGTCGCGCCAACTCTTGTAGCCGTTCTTGCAACGTCAATAGCTACATTACCACCACCTATTACAACAACTTCTCCATCTAAATTAATTTCATTTCCTAAGTTAACTTCACGTAAGAAATCAACTCCAGTGATAACACCCTGAGCCTCTTCTCCTTCTATACCAAGGTTTCTTCCTGATTGTGCACCTATTGCAATATAGAATGCTTTATATCCTTCACCTCTTAAGTATTTAAGGCTTATATCTTTTCCAACTTCAACACCGGTTTTGAATTCTACTCCTAATTCTCTTAAGATATCTATTTCAGCATTTATTACATCCTTTTCTAATCTATAAGAAGGAATACCTAGTGTCAGCATACCGCCAAGTACTTTTTGTTTTTCAAATACAGTTACCTTGTATCCATCAATTGCTAAGTAGAAGGCACAAGATAAACCTGAAGGTCCTGCTCCAACAATAGCTATCTTTTTACCATATTCATGTCTTTTCTTTGGCACATAACGATGCTTCACATTTAAATCTTGTTCTGCTATGAATTTTTTAATTTCGTCTACAGCAACTGCTTCATCAATTTCCCCTCTAGTACATGCAGATTCACATTTTCTTGGGCAAATACGCCCACATACTGCGGGGAATGGATTTTCATGCTTGATAAGTTCAAGGGCTTCTTTGTATCTTCCTTGAGAAGCAAGCTTGATATATCCTTGAACAGCTATGTGCGCTGGACAATTGGTTTTACAAGGACTTGTACCAGTTTTAACAACATTTTCTCTGTTAGTTCTGTAATCAACATTCCATTTATCTGGTCCCCATTCAGTATTTGATGGGAAGTCTTCTCTTTTCTCTTCACTAATTGGTGTTTTAGTACATAATTTTTGTCCTAATTTTAGAGCATTAACAGGACATACCTTAACACATTCTCCACAAGCAACACATTTATCTTTATCTATTTGTGATATATAATTTGAACGAACAAAATCATTGTGTAAGAACATTGCTGCATTTCTAGTAGCTAAGCAAGAACAACCACAGCAGTTACAGATTGCATGAGTTTTTCCTGAACCATCTGTATTTGGTATTTGATGCATAAGACCATTTTCTTCAGCCCTTCTTATGATATCAAAAGCTTCTTCACGGGTAATCTTACGTCCTCTACCTGTACGAATATAATATTCAGCAGCATCTCCAAGCTGAATACACATATCTTCTTTTAAGTGTCCACAACCTTCACCCATGGCTTCCCTTGCTGTACGGCAAGAACAGTCTGCAACTGAGAAAATAGTATTTGTATTTAGATATTGAGAAATTTCCTCATAGGATGCCCTTCTTGTTTCTCCTTCAATAGCTGTTTCTATAGGTATAACACGCATGGTACCCTTTCCTACTGGGAAAATGCCTGCTGCCATAGGAGCCTTTCTTTTTCCGTACTCATCAAAAGCCTGACCCACTTGAAGAAAATTATTAACATTTTCTTTGTGTGGATGATTAACTATAAGTTCCATATGTCCAGGAACCCAAATTTCAAGCCAATATTTATCAACACCATCTTTGTTACCTATTAGACAAGCACCTGCAATAGCTAATTCCCATAGAATTTTAGATGTTTCTTCTACAGATTTACCACAAAGGGCTGCAACTTCTTCTGCACTCTGGGGTTTACGAAACTCAAGACAAAGGGCTACTTCTGCCATTTCTTCTGTAATAACAGCCTCTAGAACTTTATACTCAGGACGATTCTCTGTAATTTCCGACTTTGAACCACGTTTTGTCTTACTAATCTTATTGGCAAGCTCCAGTACTTTTTCTTTTGCCATATTTGTTCTTTAGCAAGAGAAGGTATTAGGCATCTGAAAATAAATAATAAGTCAAAGATGGGAAGTATATTTTGAGTTA
>DCDL01000063.1:0-28093 GCA_002316385.1 Clostridium sp. UBA1056 | reverse complement strand
CACAAAATAGACGAGCATTCTGACTTATTTATTTTTTGAAGATACCTTAATCAAACTCTCACTAAATCTATCCCCCTTACATTTTATATTTTTTATTATTTTATTAAATAAGTATTAGTTCACAGGTTATAGGAAGACTTGTCCGTATTTTTATAATTACTAACTTTATATAATTTAGAATAATACCTATACTGATCTAATTTTACCTGTGCTGAAGCTTTGTTCAGCTTTAATTTTACCTCTGCTGAAACTTTGTTCAGCCTTGCCTGTATGCAGTTGCCATATATACCAGAAAACATAAGGAATTATTAGTATAGCGTTAACTATTCCCCATACATATAACACATCTGCATTCATCCATGTTGATGCATCCATTACAGCTGGAAATAAGTTAGGGAAACAAGCTCTAATTAGTACATGAGCTGATAATGTATAAATACGAGCAGATATATAAAGTTCAGGTTTTCTTTTGATAATTGGATATATTTCCGCCGCCATTAATATGCATATAGAGCTTGCAAAGTATTTACCAGTTTCACCATATACAAAGCATAAATTCCAAGTTGTATATAGAAAATTCCAAGCTACAGTAGTATAAGCTATAAACATACTCTTATCTTCAGCACTTAATTTAAAGAATTTCCTTCCATTTGGGAATGGAATAGTAACACATAATAATAAGCCACAAAGTGCATTAGCATAGTTTCCTAAAGAAACATCTTTTAGTGTAGCTTCAGCAATATTTAAGAATAATACCAAATACACAAACCAAACTATCCAATCCTTCCTCATAAAGTCCCAAAACTTACCTTGATATTGTTCTTGATCAGCTAACCGGAAGAATCCGCCTATTGCAAGTGGAAGTATAGCACTAAATGTTTTTGCCCAGCGAAACCAGCCATTTATGCCTCCCATAAGCCAAATTGGAAAAGTACATAATGCAGCAACCCAAAAAATAGCTGAAAACTTATAGTGGTTCTTCATGAATTCAATCATGAATAGCAGAAAAATAAAATAAGTTAACATTGAAAGTACATAATGCCAAACAGGAATATTCATAATATAAGTCCCCTCTCAAATTATTATTAACAAATCTTCCTAATATTAATATAATATTATATAAGATTAACATAAATAACTATTATTGTAATAGCCTTCTTATGAAAATTCCCTATTTATTCTAAATATATATAATGTATCCTCACATTTACAATTTTCTTAAATTTACTTAAACTAAAGCAAGAATTTTATGATGATTTATAAATAAAATATAAAAAACCCACGACAAAACTGTCGTGAGTTTTAATGGTGGATGCGAAGGGTTATGCACATCCATCTGACTATATCTCAGTATATGATTTTTACTCTTTTACACCGTCTACTATAACTTTTAAATCATTGCTTAAACCATTGATTTCTTTTGCAGAGGCTGCAATTTTTATTACATTATTATTTTGATTTTCAATAGTTGCTAATACTTCTAAATACAAAAACTCTATCAATAATAATAAAAGTAATAAATATGTAGAAAATGCTATTGATGCATATAGACTAATAGAAAATACTGATTCAGTGGATTCTACAGTACATGCGTTAGCTTAAATAGACTATATTACTACAAATACATTTAAACTCTGAAACCTGTGCAAATTAAAACTTGCACAGGTTATCTTTTTAAATTATTACCTTTGTACCATCAAATTTTGTGAAGGAAAAACCTTGAAATTCTTCATTATAGGTATCCCTATAATCCTGAAGTAATCCTATTGCCACAGATTCTCCAAGTTTCATGCCCTCTAAACAGTCTGAACGCCAGTGTACACCTGCAAAATCTCGCCCAAGGGCAATATTAGCAGCAAGCTTATTTAATTCTCCTCCGACTTTTAGATTACCATCTAGATATGGTTGCAACTTAAGCCCATCGGCGCTAGCTACTACTGGATTGGGAATAATATAATCCTCATCAAAAAATGCTTTTAAAATAGTTACCCCTGCTCCAATTTGAGTTGCATGACCTGCAGGATATGCTGGATGAGTTGGGCATCCTTCAGGGTAGGCCATAGGTAGAAGGTAGGTTCCATATTTTTTGAATACTACCTCTAATACTTTTGAAGCTAATAATTCTGGATTAATGGGATACTTTGCGGCACCTGTCTTAAGATTTTGTACGCATCCCCCAAACTCTTCTGGCCTTACTCTTCGATGCACCAAAAATTTTTGGAACCAAGCTGCTTCAAGGGCCATCCTGGCTACACGAGTCACAAAATCTAAAATGTGTGGACTACCAAAGGTAGCAAATCCCTCCTGGGTTTTTGAGAATAAATAGGGATTACTCAAAGACAGAGCTTCCTGCCCAAATCCTAGTAGGATCGAACAAGCCGTTAGTGCCGCCTGAATACTGTTATCTTTATGAACATATTCGCCTAGGTCTCTGCCATTGCTAATATATCGAGATACTGGGTCAAGTTTTAATGCTGAAGAGGATGCCTGTCCATTTTGTATATTAAGCCATTCATTATATGAAGTCATATAATCGATTTTTTCTACAGGTACACTGTATTTCTGTGTTATAGTTTTTGCCCCAAAGGGAATATCCATCAAGAGAAACTGTGAAACATATGGTCCTTCTAAAGCGCCAGGTACATTGCTACGGAAGAGTGTTTCCGTGGTGACTTTACATTTGCATTTAGGACCATCAAAAACTGAAAACTTTGATAAATCCTCAGCTGCAACCTTAGTTTCATGGTTGGTGTTATAATCTACAAAAGGGACATCACGAATTAAAGCCATCCAATAATCCTCAGCCATTTCACTTGCTTCTATAACACTGGAAAAACTCGGAGCTGGTGGGATAGTAAGATGATTAGAATCAGGTCCCACCATCTCATACGCATACGATGCCTGAGGGTTAACTAATTTTCTAGTCCCTCCTAGAGGTATTAACTCAAATTTTTCCGGATTTCCAGTGGTTAATGTCCTTATCCAAATGTTGTAGGCTTCTAAATTTACCTCTCCTAACAAATTATGAGGTAAAGCCTTTGTATAATTTCCAATCTTATTTGCATATAAAATTTCATCGTCATTGCATCTTTGCCCCTGAAGAATCAAGTTCTTCTGAAATAAAGCAGACTGAATTCGTCTTTCAAAAGCCTCACTGCGTCTCTGTTCAGGCGTCAAAGGTCCAATCTGGCATTGTTCTGCTATTGTATTATATTTAGGACATAAAGACTCAGTAATACAAACTTTATCTTTGCCTTCATTCATTTCTTTATTTTTATCTTGCTTTTCTTCCACCTTAATCACTCCTACTATTTAGCTAAAACTTTGCTATATTCAAATTTAAATATACTACCTATATTAATTCTTCAGTATATTATATGTATCTAGTGATTAAATTTCTATTCTTAATCTCATTTACTTTTATAATTATTACAGCATTATTGCTAAAACAAAGTACACTGAGGGACTTAAGAGAATACATCTAAACCGCTAATAATTAAAATTTTTTTATAACAATTTAACCCCCGCAGAAAGCTACGAGGGTATAATTTTTTCAAAAATTATTCTGTTTAAGGTCTAATTAATTTATTAAATGGAGTTTTGAGGTACACATTCACAACCCCCAGAATCTTTTAATGAGTTAGATGAAGCTGTATCAATGAAATTTTGAGGTACACATTCACGAACCCCAGAATTTTTCAATGAGTTAAATAAAGCTGCACTGATGATTAATATAACATTGTCATCAGTTCCATTTTCTAAATCATAAACTGCCCAGTATGCATTATCAGCTGTAAAAATACATTTTCGCTCTAATTTAAATCCAGGCGGTACAGTTGGAAGTGTTGCAACTGGTACACACACGTTCACATCTCCTTCATCTCTGATAAAATCAAAAGTTTGCTCGTCGATTTCATAAATATTAACTGGATCAATCTCTACACCTTTATCTGGAACTTTAATTTCATCTTCGACTAATAGAAAAAAACGTTCGCCTCTAAAATTAAGAAGACATTTCGCCCCAATTTCAAATGATGCCATTTCATACTCACCTCCTTATGATTCTTTTATATAATATGTTAGATTAATATATGGTTACAGATTGACCCCTCGCAGAAAACTACGAGGGACCAATTTTTTCAAAAATATTCTATTTAAAATCTAATGAGTTTATTAAATGAAATTTTGAGGTACACATTCACGAACCCCAGAATTTTTCAATGAGTTAAATAAAGCTGCACTGATGATTAATATAACATTGTCATCAGCTCCATCTTCTAAATCATAAACTGCCCAGTATGCATTATCAACTGTAAAAATGCATTTTCTTTCTAACTTAAATCCTGGCGGTACAGTTGGAAGTGTTGTAACTGGTACACACACATTCACATCTCCTTCATCTCTGATAAAATCAAAAGTTTGCTCATCAATTTCATAAATATTAACCGGGTCAATCTCTATACCTTTATCTGGAACTGTAATTTCATCTTCAACTAATAGAAAAAAACGCTCGTCTCTAAAATTGAAAAGACATTTCGCCCCAATTTCAAATGATGCCATTTCATACTCATCTCCTTATGTTTTCTTCTATATCCTATGCTAGATTAATAGATATGGTTACAAATTTATCCCTTAGATTTATTATAATCATTATTCATAAGTAATATAATCATCTACCTCTTGATTAACAGTCATAATTATGTCTATATCAGAATCCCCTGAAAATAAAATATCAGAGTTATAAATGCAGTATGAAAATAATTTAGAAGGCATTATTGTAAATATCACCCATTTGGATAATATTTTCAATAATGCCTTTTAGGAAAGTTTTTAGTAATTTTTACTCCTTTGCATCGCCTACTACATTTTTTAAATCATTGCTTAAACCATTGATTTCTTTTGCAGAAGCTGCAATTTTTATTACATTATTATTTTGATTTTCAACAGTTGCTAATACTTCTTCTGTAACCGCTGAATTTTCCTCCGCAATACTTACAACAGTTTCGATTTGTCCTTGAATTTCAGCAAATCTATCACAAATTTTTTCAACCATATCGCTTTCCTTATCTAATGAGCCAATTGTTTTTTCAAAAGAATGTTTTATATCCTTAAAATACTGTGATACTTCCTGGATTATTACGCTTCCAGAGTCAATAGCCTTATTCCCATGGCTTACTTTTTCAACAGTATCTTTTGTTTGTTCAAAAATTTTTTCAATTATTGTATTTATATCTTTTACAGTATCAGCACTTTGCTCTGCTAACTTTCGTACTTCCTCCGCAACAACGGCAAAACCCCTACCATGTTCTCCCGCTCTTGCAGCCTCAATAGCAGCATTTAATGCTAACAGATTTGTTTGTTCAGCTATTTGTGTTATCCCATGTAGGAATTTATTAATATCTTTCATATTATTTTCTAATTCATTTACTGTAACTACTGATGTACTTACAGCTTTACTTATAGTACTCATTTGGATATTCATCTGTTCTACTTTTTCTGCTCCAATTGTAACCTTTTCTTTCATTACTTGAGTATTTTCGCTTATTTCCTGTGAAATATACTGAGTTTCTTTTACATCATTTAATACATTATTAACCTCTAAATTTATGTTATCGATATTTTCTGCTTGCTCACGTATTCCTTCACCCATATCCTGCATTGCTAATGTAATGTTATCACTAGATTCTCTTGTTAATTGTATGTTTTCATTAAAAACATTTAAATTTCTGTTTAAAACTTTATTTCCTTCATTTACTTTTTTCATTGTTTCTTTTAATCTTATAATTAATTCGGTTGCATTTTGTTCTTTTATTTTAGTAGCTTCAACTAATTCCATACCCCACTTTGTTAAAAAATATGAACCTGCAATTGCACCGTTTAATATTATAACTTCACACATAAAATAATCAATAGATTGATTCATTGACAATAGAATTATGGGATCAAAAATAAATATAGCAATATATATTGCATTCAAAATACATCCATATATTAATACTAATTTCTTGTTAAAATACATTGCAATTAATATAATAGATACAAAAATAATACAATGTGACGATATAAGATTACAGTTTAAATATAACGTATATATAGCACCTGCTGAAATAGTTAAAGAATATATAAGTCCTTTTATCATACTATTAATATTAATAAAATATACACTACTAGCTACTATTACCCCAATTAGAGCAGGTATTGAGTTAATAAATCCTTCCTTAATATCACATCCCCTAAAATTGTCTATTATAATTAAAATTCCAAAAATACATATAATGCAGCAGATTATCTTATCTACTTTTTTAAAATTATATTCCTCTTTTTGTAGTTCCACAACGAAGTCCTCCCATTTTGCGTCTCACAACTTATTCTTTTTTTCTTACTATTACCTCATTCTTCTCAATATTAAAAGTATCTAATGTAAACTTCGTAAATTTTCATGGAATCTTTAACAAATTATTTAACTATAAAATTTCTTATTATAAATAAGTTTTTATAACTTATATTCCTTGGAATGGATTTTCACTTTATAATTCTGTAAAATATCTGCAAAACAAAAATTCCTCGATTGCTGTGTAAAATCTTTAGCTTAACTATTATTTCTTTTAAAACATAAAAACTCTGATTAAATTATTGACTAAATAATTTAATCAGAGCTTAAAATTAAGTTATTGATTAGATATTTCTTGCTACTTCATATGCATCCCATATAGCGTACATTATGTTTTGAACTTTATTTGCATCACCAATCATTCTAATATTAGTGTGTAAGAATTTAATTTCATTATATAGTGAATTTTCTGAGTTATACCCAATTGCAACAATTGCTGAATCAGCTTTAATTATTTCTTGAGATTCTTTACATTCAATTACAAAGCCTTCTTCTGTTGCTTTTATTATTTTAGATCCACATTTTACATTAATCTTCTTGAAAGCTACTAAATCTTTTAACATATCGTGGTTTGCATGGCATAATGGACCACCAACTTGTAATATATCATCCGCCATTTCAACAATAGTTACATCTTTACCCATGTCTTTTAGCCATAGAGCAGTTTCACATCCTACAAGGCCTCCACCAATTACTATAGTAGAGTTTCCAGCATCTTTTTTCTTAAGTAACACTTCTTCTACAGTATATACATTTTCTGTTCCTTCAATAGTTAATCTTCTTGGAGTAGATCCTGTAGCTACTATAACTGTATCTGCATCAGTTGCTTTAATTATCTCTTTTGTGACAGTTGTATTGTATTTTACTTTTACGCCAAGCTTTTCTAATTGTAGTTTATACCATTCAACAAGTGCTATATCATCTTCCTTAAAACCTGGAGCTCCTGCTGCTACTAGATTTCCACCTAATCTGTCACATTTTTCAACAACTTCTACTTCGTGTCCTCTTATTGCAGCTACTCTTGCAGCTTCACATCCTGCAACTCCGCCTCCAATAACAAGTACTTTTTTCTTTTCATCAGCTTTTCTAAGTTCTAATTCTTTTTCTCTACAGCATGCTGGATTAACTGCACATGTTATATTTGCAAAATTCTGCAACCTTCCCATACATCCTTCCTGACAAGATAAACACGGACGAACATTCTTATAGTCATCTGCTAATATTTTATTAGGAATTTCAGCATCTGCAAGTAATGGTCTTGCAAGTCCAATCATATCTGTCTTTCCTGATAATATAGCATCACTTGCTAATTCAGGATCCTCCATTCTTCCTGCTGTAATTATTGGAACATCTACTGTATTCTTAAGAATTTCATTATATGGTAAGTATAATCCCTTTTCTTGATACATTGGTGGATGACTCCAGTACCATGAATCATATGATCCAACATCTGCATTTAACGTATCATATCCTGCAGCAACTAATATCTTAGCCGCTTCTATTCCTTCTGGAATATCTCTTCCCATTTCTTCGAATTCTTCACCTGGTAGACCACCCTTACACCAGTCTTTTATGAAACTCTTAATGCTATATCTTAAAGATACTGGATAATTTTCTCCACATCTTTTCTTTATTTCTTGAACTATTTCACAAGCAAAACGTAATCTATTTTCTAAGCTTCCACCATATTCATCTGTTCTGTTGTTAAAGAATGAAATTGCAAACTGATCAAGTAAATATCCTTCGTGAACAGCATGTATTTCTATACCATCAAAACCAGCCTTTTTAGCTATTTCTGCTGATTCTCCAAATTTTCTAACATATTCTTTTACTTCTTCAGTTGTAAGTTCACGACATACTACATCCTTTAAAAATCTATGTGGAATTGCAGATGGTCCAACTGCTGTTTTACCAACAATTGATGGAATACTTACACGTCCAAATCCAGCTGATAACTGTAAAAATATCTTTGATCCATAAGCATGAACACGTTCAGTCATACTCTTTCCTCTGGTTATAAAGTTAAGAGGATTTAAAGTCGGACATGGCATAGAAGGTAATGCACATTTTTCAATGTCATTTTCAACCATAGTAACACCTGTCATTATTAAACCTGTACCACCTTTAGCACGTTCAACATAGAACTCTTCACCTTTTTCATTAAAACTTCCATCTGGATTACATAATCCCCCTGGCCCCATTGGTGCTAAAACAAATCTATTTTTTATTTCTAAGTTACCTATTTTAATTGGTTCAAATAAAACTTTGTATTTTTCCTTTATCATAAGACATCCTTCTTTCTCTAAAATAATTTTATGATTGGCAATACGTCCATCTAAAAATCATTATAGAACATAAAGGAACTTTAACTTCAATAGTTATTGTGATAATTTTATCAAATAATTTATTTTATAGGTATCCATAATTCTATATAAGTATGTAATTTAGCTGGTTTCTCAACATCTACAAGAAGAATTTTTCCAACCATATCTCCTATAATTTCAAATCCTCTAGATTTTGCATACTCCTCCGCCCTTTTAAAGGTTATTTCAGGATTAGTTGTTAATTCATCATCAACAATTTGAATTGTATGAAGGCATGAAGTACCTTTTAAACTTTTTATATGCAAATCCACAGAAATGTTAAACTTCTCTATATGCTTGTCTAAAACCATATATCCAAAATTGCATATATTACTATCTCTATGCTTAATTACACCTAGCTGTACTATTGGCATTGCTTTAACGCACTGTCGAACCATATTTTGAGCTCGTCTATTTCTAGAAATCCATCCACACTCATCATCATATAACATTAATATTTCTGGAGATTTAACAAACTCATATTTATCAAGCAGTTCATTAATAATGCGTATGCTTTTTAAATTTTCTTCTATTGAGTCTGCAAGCTCTTTATAATACCTACTTTTTTCTTCTGCCTTTTTTTTATATTCTTCCATCCTATCCTTAGTAGACGAATAGCTGCTTTCTTCTCCATTAAACTGCTTAACAATAGCCTTCATAGGCATTTCCATATTTTTATACTTTGTATAAGATAATAGACGAAACACATCTACTACATTATAATATCTCCATCCATTTTTTTCTTTACTTACCTTAATCAAATTTTCTTTTTCAAAAAAATGAATTGCACTTGTTGTTATTCCCAATATATTTGATAAATCCTTAACACTATATTTCATTTCTATCCTCCAAAACCTAAAGTAGCTTTAGCCTTTATTTAAAATTAATATATATGTTTTTCTGAATTAATTAAATAAACCCTTTACTTTTTGCATTTATAATTCATATTCTTCAAAAATACCATTATTTTTTCTAAATATTCTATTTATTAGAATATCATACTACTTAAATTGTCGCTAGTTTTTAACATTCTTTTTTGCAGTAGAACAAAAATTCCTTCTTAATAAAGAAAATTTCCTTCTAATAAAAGAGACCATCACTAAATTTTTAATAATTTAATGATAGTCTCTTTAGATATTTATAAATATTAGAACTTATGAACTTTTTATATTGTACTTTCAAGATATATTTTTAATAATTTTATTTTATATGTTTATATGTATTATTTTGTAATAGAAAAAACCTACAACAACACATTTCCATATTGTCGTGGGTTTATGGTGAATTCAAGGGATTACCTTTAAATTTCACCAATAATATAAAATTATTTATTTTTTAAAAGTTGCCTCTATCTCTCCCAATTTACCTTCTAAAGGATTTCCTACAGCTGCAAAAGTCCATTTACTATTTTCTAATACTAAATCAGCAAAATGGAACACTCTACAGCCCTTTCCGTCTTCAGTAATACTATACTTACATAAAACAGTGTTAGTTTCAGAATTAACTAATCTTACATAAGCACCCTTTACTTGAGAAAAATCTTTTTTAGAAAAAGGATTAAATGAAAATATATTAACATAAAATGATATCTTCACTGCTGATTTTGAAATCTTAGAAAAATCAACAAAAATTATCTCATCGTCTCCATCCCCATCTCCAGTTAAATTATCTCCATTTAATCTAATGCCTGTACCTTTTAAATTAGTAAAACAAACATGTTCTATCAATTTATCGTTGCTATCAAATACATAAGCATTTGTATCTAAATCCATTTTAGTGTCCCAACCTAACCCTACTTGTAACATTCTTAAGTCCGAGCTTTTTTTTGATAAATCAAGTGTCATTCCTTTTGTTAAATCTAGCATAATTATTTCCCCCTTGTTATTATTAGTTTATCATATAATAATGTACATACAAATAAATCTGTATAAAGTAATGCTTTTATTTTACATTTAGTGCCGTATTAAATAATCCAGCACCTTTTAGTTTTGATATCATCAAGTTTAAAAGCAAGCCTAGCATAACTTGATACCTTCTCCTGGTCCTCTAAATAAATATCAATAAATTCATAGTATAAATAATCCTTTATCTCTGATATAAATATTTTCTTTATATTTTCTTTATATTGTCATTTATATTTTAAATAAAAAACCACGAAAATCTTATACTTTAATTTTCGTGGTTTTTATGGTGGAGGCGAGGCATAGAAAGCAATGTGATTCTTGATTCAAAAATTTTTCTACATTATCTACTAAACCTATTTTATTGTGTGTATTATCTATAATTTCTTTTTTTGGCTGGACGAATACTCTGTTCAAAGTGGAATATATTTTCCGGATCGTATTTTCTTTTAATTCGCATAAGTTCCTGATAATTGGTACCATAATATGCACATGTCCAGTCTTTAATAAAGATATCAGGCCAATTGACGTAGGTTCCTTTCACATATTTTAACATGGCCCGTCTGAGTCTTTCTACCCAAAGGATGTTCGGATTTTTTTCATTATCAACTTTCCAGCTTGTTATATATTGCATGATATAGCTTGCTTTACGATGAAAATAGGCTGTTCCATCTGGAGGAATCTCCCTGACTGCTCCTCCCAAGCTCTGAAATTGAATCGAGTTATCTTTATTTGGGGAAATCTCCATATAACAAAGTAGGGTGTCGATCGCCTCATCAGGTAACCTATGGTACACAAAAGCCCCAGTATTTTTGAACTTATGAGGACCCTGTCCACCATCAAACTTTATTACTGCTTCAATATATGGTATTGTTTGAACTTCAATCTGAATAGGATTGCCGGCAGCAATTAATGGTTTTAGTAAGTGCCTCAGCTGGTTTTCATTTCCTAAAAACTCGCCGGCTGAAGAAATACGACCATACTTTTTGGTGAATATCTCTAGAATTGATGTCAATCGTTCATCAATAAACGGAGCCCAATCCTG
Source organism: Clostridium sp. UBA1056 (assembly GCA_002316385.1). GTDB lineage: Bacteria > Bacillota > Clostridia > Clostridiales > Clostridiaceae > Clostridium_J. Next base: position 16,393 of record DCDL01000063.1, on the reverse strand, counting down.
CCATGTCTTGATGACTTCTCTAGCATCCGACCAATCCCACGTAATATTATAAACTGCAACATTTGAAATAGGATGAACCTTAAAAATAAATGAAGTTACTATCCCAAAGTTTCCACCCCCACCTCCGCAGGAAGCCCATAAAAGATCGGAATTAATGTATCGGTCAGCGTATACTACTTCCCCTTTTGCATTGATCATCTGAACTGCCATCAAGCTATCACAAAGCATACCCATCTTTCTTGTAAGCATGCCAAATCCTCCTCCCAGAGTAATCCCAGCAATGCCAACTGTTGGGCACGTTCCTCCCGGGATAGTAACACCCTCATCCCATAAGGTCTTGTAAATCGGAAGCAGGGTAGCTCCAGCTTCTATAGTTACCTCCATGTTCCCTTTCTCAAGAATTACTTTATCCATTTCGCTTACATCTATGACAATTCCATTATTCAATACTGAAAAAGCTTCATAACTGTGCCCTCCACAGCGGGCACGTATTGGAACAAGGTTCTCTCTTGCCCATTTAACTGCATTAATTACATCCTGAATTTCTTGGCAAAAAACAATAACGCAAGGATACTTTGCAAATCTCGTATTATAATCCATTCGGGCATTATCATAACTTGGATCATCCGGGAAAACAATTCGACCAGTAAGTTCCGTCATTTTGCCCTTACCTCCTTACAACTTTTTTTATTCATTATTATATAATATATGACTTCAATTTTAATTTTGATAACAATTTTAAAGTCAGTGTAAATACGTTTCCAAGTGCACACCCCATATCTTGGGAAATATCACCTACAAATGTAAGAGAACATATGTAAAAAGTTCATTTCTAAATATAGAATATATTAAAATAAAAAACCACGACATCACTGTCGTGGTTTTCATTGGTGGAGATGATACGTGACCTTTAAAATCCACCATCATCAATATTTTATATAGCTACTTCACCATGTGCTGATGAAGACATTTCCTTAATATTACTATATAACTTTTTAAATACGAATCTGATAAATCTAATATAGGCTCATACATAAATGAATTTATATGTATATTCTCTGGAGTCATTAAATTTACTTGTTCTAAAATTTTCATTTCACTAAACCTGCTATATTCCTCTTTGAATAACTTAAGTAATCCGTAAGTTTAATTACTACGAACTCTCCCTCATTAAATCTATTACTGAATATCCTACTGCTGATTTAGTAAGAAGTTCATTTGTTACTATTTTAAAGGTATATCTGCTTTTGGTCATTTTTAACTTCTTTTTTACAGCCTGCAGTTCTGTTAACAAAATTTATTTATCGGCTGATATCAACATTTTTATTGAATGCTTTTCCCCAAATTTCTAGCTTCCACTAAACTTGACTTTCCTTTAATTTCCCCTTTTTTCATAACTCCCGACTGAGTGACTATCCCTCTATCCTTCCATCCCATGTATTTTATAGTTGCATTGTAATGACTGATAGTAGGCTCCACCGCAGCGGTATCAGTATCCCCATAGACTGCAATTAGCGCTGCATCCGTTATGGGCATAGCTTTTGCAGTGCTAACATACATTCTGTCAAGTGCTGATTTTAATTGCGCTGTCATGCCATGCCAGTAAATAGGACTTGCCAATACTAACATATCAGTATGATACAAGGCAGAATATAACTCTCTCATATCATCTTTTTGTACACACTCCCCAAGATGAGTAAAACAATATTTGCAATCCATACATCCATTAATTTTCATTCTGCCAACATTAAACTTTGTAACTATATTTCCACTACTTTCGGCACCTTCAATGAATGCATCTACTAAAATTTCTGTGTTGCCATCTTTTCTTGGGCTACCATTAATTATAACTATGTTTTTAGGCATTATTAATTTCTCCTTCTCCATTTTCGTTTATTTGAGAATTGCTTTTTTACTATAATGCTACCATTTATCATAATGGACTCTTTCAGCTTTAAACCTATCTATAAATAGATTTTCTTGTTTGTCTGGATAACCAATCGCAATTAATGCAAAGGGTTTAATGTTTGATTGAAGTCCATACATTTCCCTTATATAATTTATAGCAGAATCCACAGAAGAAACACTCATCCACACTGCTCCAAGCTCCAAATATACAGCTTCTAATAAAATGTTTTGCGCTGCTGCACTCATATCCGATTTCCAATCTGGCTCAAATCTAAAATAATTACTATTGGCTACCAAAATTATAGTTAGCGCTGAACTCTCAATCGGTTTTGCATCTGGCATAGACTTAGATAGTTTTTGTAAAGATTCTCTATCTTCAATTACGATGAACTCCCACGGCTGTTGATTTAATGCAGAGGGAGCCTGCATCGCCACTCTCAACAATTTGTCTACTTTTTCTTTCTCTACTGTTAAACTCTTGAATTTTCTAATACTCCTGCGATTAAATATTTCTCGCACGCTAATACCTCCTATTTTGGGTTTTCGTAAATATCACTATCTTAATTAAGCGTTGTATTTAGCTTTCGATATCTGCTATTATAATACCATGTCATTTTCAATCAGTGAAATTGATTATTTCTATTATTATAATCAATAAATTAGATAAGAGGGGTTAGTCTTATGGATATGCGATTAATTACATCATTTGTAACGGTAGCCGCACTACACAACTTTACAAAAGCCGCAGAGCAGCTTGGGTATGCTCAATCATCTGTTACATCTCAAATTCAGCTTTTGGAGAAAGAACTGGGAATAAAGTTATTTGATAGATTAGGTAAAAAAATCTGCCTTACACCAGAAGGTGAACAATTTCTGAAGGATGCAAGAATGCTTCTTTTTTCATGGGAAAAGGCAAAAGGTTCGTTATCTTTGCTAAAATCTCCACACGGGGTTTTGACGATTGGTGCTAATGAATCCGTCTGTTCTGTCAAGCTACCCAAACTATTAGCAGAATATCGCAAACGGTACCCAGGTGTTGAATTTCATATAAAAATCGGCTCCACTGACGAACTAGAGCTATGGATTAAAGAAAATGAAATTGATGTAGCAGTACTATTAGACATGCCTTGGCATGTCCCAGAACTAACAGTAAAAGTACAACAAGAGGCAGAGCTAGGACTTTTAGTCTCGCCTACTCATCCTTTAAATTGTATGGAAAACATACTTCCTAAAGATATTTCAAATTATCCACTGCTTTTAGTATCTCACAGCAGTTGTTGGAAAAATATTTTTAAAGCCGTTATGGAAGAAGTGCATGAACCATTTAAAGTTATGTTGGAAACAGCAAGTATTTCCGACCTTAAACAATTTGCTATATTAGGTTTTGGGATAGCGATTATACCTTTATATTCCGTAAATACAGAAGTAGCCTCTAAACAATTATCTGTTCTTCCCTGGGCAGGAAAGGAATTGAAATTGTTAGTTCAAGTAGTACATCATAGAGATAAATGGATTTCTCCTTCGATAGATGCATTTTTAGAAATATGCGCAAACGTTGAATGGTGATGTATTATATAATTACCTTTCGCGATGTGTGTATCGGCATTTTGTGGAAAAGAAGTATAACCATCTCCACATGTGTAGAGTGCTGACCGTAGATAAGTTCAAATATAAAAGATGTAGTGAAATTTACCTAATGAAAAATAATATTATTCATAAAATTAGGCTTACCATTAAAAGTAAGCCACTTTTCCATTTAATAATTATGATGTTAAATAAGAATGGTGCGAATTAGTTCAACTCTATACTTCAATCATTTTGTATTGTTTTCTACTGCTGCTACTGCTTCAATTTCCACCAATTGATTTGTATATCCTAATACTGTGACTCCAGATAAGGTGCTTGGAACATCATGATTACCAAACTTTTTTCTTATTGTCTCCCATGCAGTTACCAAATCTGACTGATTGTGAGATGCTACAAGAACTCTGGTATATACTATGTCTTCCAAAGTAGCCCCACAGTCCTTCAGTGCTTCCTTCAAATTCTCTACACAAAGTTTTGCCTGAAGCTCATAATCACTCAAGCTGGGTACTTCTCCATTTTTATTAATAGGACATGCCCCCGCCAAAAATAATAAGTCCATTCCTGAAGGTATACGTCCAGCATAAGCATAATCTACTGGAGCTAAATTTGTAGAATGAATTAATGATATTTTTTTTTTCACTTTGATTCTCTCCTTTTGTTCTAATATCTACGAGAAGAATTACAAATTCATTTTTTAAATGAATTTTATGTTCAATATCATTTTAAAGCTTCTACATTTTTTAAGAAAGATAATAATCATTTCTATATCATCTTTTACACAAAAGCTACCACACATTACAATAGTGGTAGCTTTAACCTAATTATCTTTTTTATATACAATTTTCTTAATACTACTATCTGAAAGAAAGAATTCTTCAGCCAGATTGCTAATTGATTTCCCACCTATATATTGGTTTAGTATCTTTGCATTTCTGGCTTTTATATAATCTCGGCTTTTAGATTTTTCACCCCATCTTTTTCTCTTTTCAGGAATGGAAGGGATGTATACATATTCACCTTGGATATACTTTTGAATTTCTTTAACTAAATCATCTGGTAATATTCTATCAATTCTTACATATTTCATAAAGCTCACTTCCTTAAATTTATTATTTAATTAAGGAAACAAAGCCTGTATATGTATGAATTTATTTATCAAGAGCGACTAAATATCTATCCCTGTGCAATTGCCGCCCAAACTCATACCTACAGACTTTGCACAGAGCATTTTAAGCATTTTTCTATCCATGAGATTAATATTCATGATATCACACTCCTTATTTGTATTAAATCAATTATATTCTTTATTAAGAGGATACGCAATTTTTCTTCCCTATCTTTATTTTGTACACAGACTTGTACATTAATTTTAAATAGCCTATTAATAAGTATGCCAATCCCTGTTATTGTACCTAAGAAATTATTTATTTCTTTAATGGCCCTTATAATTCCTTTTTCATTCAGCGAAGAATATATATCAAATTTAATGAATTAGACAGACTAAAAGAAAAAATTATTGACTTAAAAGAACTTACCCCAGAAATCTTAAATAGATTTGTGGAACATATAGAAGTTAAAGCAGATGGAACTCCCAAAATCTTTTATAGATTCTCGGAGTCATCCATCTATTTTTCAGCTTTTTTTAGCAACACACAGCACTCCACATGCATACTATGGGAACATATAACAAACTTCTTCTTAAACAAAAAGAGAGTGTAAAATTATATACACTCTCCATAAATCTAATTTAATAGCCTTAAAACAAAATAAGCACGCTGTGAAATCGACTAACACCAATTCAAGGCTTTGGGTTATCTGCTTTTGTTCTAAGGATTGCTTAGTGTTGACGCACTAAGCTTTTCTTACTTTAATAAATATTTTAACGCCTCAAGACTAACTACTGGTCTTAAGAGCTGCATTCTTTTCACTTCTTCATATTCAACCCCTGCAATACCATTTTGAAGTAATGATGTACCATATCCCATTTCTTTTGCTCCATTATGAGAGAATAATACACAATACTCTGCTGCAAATCCGCTTATAACAACAAATTCGACTCCAAGTTCTTGAAGCTTATCATGAAGCTCTGTCTTAAAAAATGCATTATTATACTCTTTATGTATAACAATATCACTTGGATCAGTAATAATAGAATCAACAAATTCAAACTTCTCAGAACCAGGACCTTCTGCCACTTCTATATCCAATACTCTAACAACAGGCAATCCTTTTTCTCTAAACATACGTGCTGTCTCATTTATATACTCTACTGCATCATCAAATTCTCTTTGGCATTTACAAAAGTCGTAACATCCTTTTTGCATATCAATTATTAGAAAAGCTGCTTTCATTCTTATACACCCCTTTAAATATCTAGTGTAGTACACCCTTCACTAGCTTATTTTACCATCTTTGTACATAGACTACATTTAATAAATATATACCATTTAATTATAATACATTTCATATTAATAATCCCAACTTTTTGAAAAATAAAACCCGCCTAATAATCCTTACGAGGAGCTTCACCAAGCTTTCTAAAAGCTCTCTTGCCTAAATACAGTTAAGTTTTTATTTGCTATCATCTATAGCTTTCAATATAAAATCAGCTGCTTTCTTTGCACCTCCAGCATTTTTAAAGCTTTCTTCTAATTTATTTGCATTTTTCTTATAATTATTATTATCCATAACCTGTAATACTGCATCTTTTATATATTTGGGGTTATTACCTTTTAAAAAGATTCCAGCTCCTAAATCAGAAACTCGCTTTGCTACCATTCCTTGCTCCTCTTGCTGTGGATACAATACCATGGGAACACCATAATACAAACTTTCATTAACGCTATTCATACCACAATGAGTAATAAATACATCTGTATCTTGAAGCACTACAATTTGCTGAACACTATTTTTCACTTGAAAGTTATCTGGTATATATCCTAATTCTTCAATTACAGTATCTTTTCCAACTGACATAACTACATCAACATCACAAGTTTCAAATGCTCTTATACAGTTTTTATAAAACTTTATATTTTTATTATTTACCGTTCCCAGTGAAATATATATTTTTTCACGTTTTCTTTCCTTATATTCAACCTTCACATTTGATACTGAAGGACCTACAAATGAATATTTATCTGAAAAAGTTTCTACCATTGGTTGAAACTCCTTTGAAGTATATACAATAGTATTTGTATCATTATCATTTTCAATTATAGAAACAAAATTCTTAACATTATATCCACTTTTTCTTAGAAGCTCTATTTTCTTATTAATACGACTCATACCCAAAATCATCCGTACAATTTCATTAAAGCTTTTCTTCATCATTTTTGCTGTATACTGATTAAATGCAAAAGTTGTTGTAGAACATACATAGGTAATATTCAATTTTTCTGCAAATAACTTACCCCAAAAACATAAAGAGTCTGATACAATACAGTCTGGATTGAAGGTTTTGAGTTCTCTACAAACTTTTTCATCTAAAGCTATAGTAGTGTCAGCTATCATCTCAATTAAAGCAGAAAAATCTTTCCCAATCTTTTTCTCATCGCCAGACTGTAATTCTGGAAGATACTTATCACAACTAATAAACTTTTCACCTGCCCCTTCAATTTTTTCTTTGAATTCATCAAAAGAATAGTACCATACTTCATGACCTCTACATGCTAATTCACGGACTACTTCAATTGTAGGATTAGTATGTCCATGTGCAGGAATACAAAAAAATACTATTTTACTCATATTAGAATCATCCTCTTTCTAATCTCTCTACTTAAAAATTATTTTTCCTTTGTTGCTACTCCAATTTTTCCTACGAAATTTATAAGGTCACGTTGATGTACAATGGCTATTCCTCTATCTTCATCTCCTAATATTAATAAATTATCACCAGAGTTAATATGAAATAACTCTCTTGCTTTTTTAGGAATCACAATCTGACCACGTTCTCCAACTACAACTGACCCAAAGAAATATTTCCCCTTAGGTGGCACCACAACACCTGACTCTTCTTCTGAATGATTAACTAAATCATCTATAGTAACGCTATACAATTCTGCAAGTGCAATACAACTATTTATATCTGGAGTTGATTCTCCATTTTCCCATTTGGCTACAGCTTGTCTAGAAACATTAATCTTCTCTGCAACCTCTTCCTGTGTATATTGATTGATTTTCCTTAATCTTTTCAAATTTATACAAATCATATTTATCATACCTTTCATATTTATTATATTTTTCTTACCTTTCAATGTCTATCAACCAATATTAACATTCATGTATATATTTATATTACAAGTATAAAATCTAACCGAGAAGATAACTTAATAAATCACCAATCGAATAAGAGCTGAATAAAATAATTATTCAGCTCCTCCTTCTATTAGGGTTAAATGGTTGGATGAATCACAATAAACTTATCTCTGTTACATCTATATTACTTATAACAAAATCTCCTATATACATATATATCCTAAAAAGTTTTTCTCCTCACAATATGTCATATCATTTTTGGCTTATAGATTTATTCCTTGAGGATAGTAAAATAAGTTATATGGATCATATTTTTCTTTTACAATTTTTAGCCAAGGTACATTATTACCAAAATAATTATATAGATAATCAGGTATATTAATATCACAGTAGTTAAGATATCCAAAACCTGCATATGGAAGTAAGGCCCTTCTTAAACTATTTACCCATCTAATTGTATCATTAGCATACATACTATACTTAAGAATCCACTCGGCATCAATTTGTATTAATACTTTAGCACGTCTATGAGGATAAGCGCTAGGTAAACCTTCATTTTCTGCAATCTTTCCTCCTAATATGAGGAATCCAATGTCTATAGGTGGCTGTATAGGCGGTGGGTTATCTAAATAGTCAAACATTATTTGACAAGGTTCTTTTTCTAATGGATTATATGCAAATAATCCTGTAATCTTAAATCCTTTTGGGGTAGACACAAAACCTGGACGCTCCTGTACAGATTCCTTAAAACTAATATGCTTTGTTGTATAATTCATTTTATTAGGAACTTTTAATAAAACACTTAAAGCTTTTTCCATTTCTTTTTCTGTACTTCTTAAGCCTACTCCATATAGTTCAATAGTATCTTTAGTCATAGAAATCTTAATGGTATACCTATTATCTAACTGTTCTCCTACCTCTTGAAATGCTTGGATTACTTCATATCTACTCTTTTTAGGCCATTGAGCAGTCACTATTGTTACTTTATCAACGGGATATACTTTAAAAGTAAGTGACACTACTACTCCAAAATTATTACTGCCTGCTCCTCTTAATGCAGCAAATAAATCTTGATTTTCATATAAATTAGCAGTTATTATCCTACCGAAAGCATCTACTATTTGTGCTTCTACTAGATTATCGCATACTAACCCATATTCCCTTTGTAGATAGCCAACTCCTCCTCCTAATGTAATTCCTGCAACCCCGATAGATTGACAGCTTCCTCCAACAAATGCAAATCCATATTCAGTTACCTTAGGATGAAGTTGTTCTTGCCTATATCCTGACCCTATTCTTACATAACCTCCGCTCGTATCTATTTCAAAATCAAGCAAATTAGAAACATCTATCACAACAGCATCATTTGCCACAGAAAATGATTCATAGTTATGACCACCACTTCTACAACGTACATTTAATCCTTGTTTTCTTGCCCAATTTACTGCATTAACTACATCTGTTATATTATTAGGATATACAATTACCCTTGGGTAGTAACTAAAATATAGATTTGCATTTCTACGAACAATATCATAAATTCTATCTTCTTTAGTTATAACAAGCCCTGTTAACCCCTCTATCATATTGATTTCCTCCAACCTTATTAGCTATATATTATGGCATTATATGTAATGTTATAATATATGTTAATAACTTAGGAGCTGTTCTTAGTATATTTTTCTCCACAAAATTTTAGTCTAAACATCATAGAAGAGCATAAAAAATCTCATCTAGTTATTTTAGCTTTAACCACTAAACATAAAGTTTTTTCTAAATTTACTTAGGATACTACGAAATATGTATCAATATACGCTATCATTTGATCTCCTAAAGTAAGATAATAATATACAGGTATCAGATATGTTGAATGAAATAATTTTTTTGCATCAGCTCTATTGTCTTCTAATGCTCTTACCAAGTTTTGCTGTTGTCTTAGACTTATAATAAAACTCTCAGCTACAAATAAAATTTGTTCTGCAAAGAATACATCTGAAAAAGAATCTTTATATGTAATTTTATGATTTTCTAAATTTTTTCTAATAACATTAAATTGTTGTATATAATTCTCTAAATCTTTATCGATAGCTTTTAATTCTTCAGGTGTTAAGTTGGCATTTATATTAATAGTACTTAAATTTGCTCTTATCCTTTTTATATCTTGAAAGTTTTTAACAATTTCTTCTTTGCCCTTTAAATCCTGTACTTTTGGTCCATATGGTGCCTCTGGACTTATTGTTGGCTGTGCCTGTGCTATATTAGTTATAGTTAGTATTATAAGTACCATGAATATTATTAAACGACTTACTTTTCTTCTCATCATTAATTACACTCCTTTTAGAAATCATTATACTAAATTATTTAATAAATCTATTTAAATAAATTTCATATATATATCTTTGGTTATTTTAAGTATTTTATTCTCATAAAAATTAATATAAAATTTCCCATTTTATATTTTCTCGGTTGCGGTAGATGCGTTAGTTACCTAACGCACCCAGCACAGAATCCCGGCGTGCGGAATTACCGCACCGGGCTCTTCAAATATATTCACTTCCATAAAACCTTAATGGTATACCTATTATCTAAATGTTCCCCTACCTCTTGAAATGCTTGATGAATTTAATATTATCCTCCAGGACCATTTTATGTAAAAAAGATGGTCACTGCTAATTTGCAATAACCATCCGTAAAATCTTTTTAATCTATCTTTTGAAATTAATTTTTATACTTAGTGACTTAAATATCTAAACTCTATACTAGTTAAGAGCAATGCACCAGCAAAGTCATTATTAACTGCAATACGAGCAACGCTCAACAATGCAAAATCTTCTGCTCTAATAATATCGTCTAAATCGAACTCTAAAACATAATGATTATATTGAAAATTACCTGGTGAGTTTTGAATTGGAATATTGCCACTATTATTAACTACTATATTAGCTGCATTTACTACCCCATTAGCTCTAGTGAATAATGATGAAAGTCTAATTGCAAACCTATTTCCAACTGGTGTATTTGAATTATCCGTTAATAAATGAACAAATACTTTAGCTTCTTGACGTTTATTAACAGCATCTTTTGGCACACTAAAAGTTAATGAATACTCATCTGTATCACCTTGAGGTAAAAGCCATCCCAATATTCTAATACTAGAATCAGCTCTTCCAAGTGGTACAGTATCAGGTATACTCTCCGTACCATCATTAATTGTTCCTGCATTGAATATTAAGGATTCGAATTCTAGTGATTCTTTATCATAACAATAATCTGGCATATTGATTAAAACTTAAAGGGAGTCTCATTTCTTGACTCCCTTTAAGTTTACTCTACAGATTTTAGTGCATCAATCATATTTACATTTTTTAATTTTATATGCATCATTATCATAACTAATATGGCAAAAAACATTGTAATTAAGCCAGAGATTACATAACTACTAATATCTACAGTTGGTATCATCATCATATTATCCATTTCTGCTGTGCTCACTAAAAATACATATAATATTTTACCCATAAATGAGCCTGCAAGTATTCCTAGTATTGTTAGTATTATATTTTCTCTAAATATATACATTGCAACTTCATTATCATAAAAACCTAGTACCTTTATTGTAGATATCTCTCTTATACGTTCAGATACATTTATATTTATTAAGTTGTATAATACAACAAATGCTAAACTTCCTGAAGCCACTATTATTACTATCATAACTAAACCTAAATCAGCAGATTCACTTAAACTTCTTATTTTTGAAGCAAGAGTAACATTTATTACTTTATCATTATCCATAAGAGTAGAAGATATTCTGTTATCATCTTCTCTGTCTGAATTTAACTTTAGTAATTGTGCATTATATATTGGTTCACTATTAAATATCTCTTTATAATATGATGGTGATAAATATATATAATGTCCGGCATAATTTTCTACTATATTATCTACCCTAACTTTATGAGAATTATTATCTGAATCTTTTAGAGTTATATCATCACCTACAGATGCATCTAAAACTTTTGCAAGTTTTTCATTTATAATTACTCCATTATCAGATAGCTTGTATTCATTACCGCTTTCTCTATCATTTAATAATATATATTTACCTACCTCATCTGTATTTTCTGGTACATACATAGTAGCAGTTTGCTTACTTACACCCTCTTTACTGAAAGTGACTGAATCTTGATAAATATTTAAGCTACTTTCATATCCTTTTAAGTTATTTAAACACTTATTATATTCTTCATCTTCTTTTTCAGTATTATTATCATTAAATACTACCATAGCATCATACTTCAGTAATTTACCAAATTGAATATCCATAATTGAAGAATTAGATTTTTCAAGAGCCATTCCTGCAACAAGCATAGCCATACATCCTGATATACCAAGTATTGTCATTAGCATCCTTTGCTTATATCTAAAAAGATTTCTAAATGTAACCTTCTGATTGAAGTTCAATCTTTCCCATAAAGGAGTAATTCTTTCTAACAATATCTTTTTACCAAGCTTCGGAGCTTTGGTTCTCATTAAATTAGAAGGATTTTCTCTTAATTCTTCTTTTAATACAATTAATGCTGCTCCTACTGTACAAAATATTGAAGCTACTAAAGATTGAATTATATAGGATGGATAATAGTGTATTTTAACATCTGGTAAAGTAAATGTAGATGAATAGGCTTTACTAATTATGTAAGGAAGTATGCTGCTTCCAACTACTATACCAATTACACTTCCTGCAATACTAGCTAATGCTGCGTAAATTACGAATTTCCTAGCTATTTCTAAATCTTTATATCCTAAAGCCTTTAGTGTTCCTATTTCTATTCTATTTTCCTCTACCATTCTAGTCATTGTAGTTAAGCATATAAGTGCTGCAACTAGGAAGAAAAACACAGGAAATACTGAAGCTATTTTATCTAAGCTGTCAATTGAACCTTTGTAAGTTGAGTAACCAGGATTATCATTTCTATCAAAAAAATAATATTTACTATCATCTAAATCATTTAATTTCTCTTTTTCTTTATCTATCTCTTTTCGTCCATCTATTAGCTTTTCTCTATTTTCCTTAATTTCTATTTCTCCATCAAGAAGTTTTTTCTCTGAATCATCAAGCTCCTTCTTAGCCTTATCAAGTTCTAACTGACCTTGTTTTTTGCCTTCCTCAAGATCTGTTTTACCTTTTATAAGCTTTTCTTTTTCTTGATCTAACTGTTTTTGGGCTTCTTCAAGTTTTATCTTTCCATCATTAAATCCTTTAACTTGCTCTTCATAGGCAGTTACACCTTGTTGATACTGAGTTATTCCAGCTACTAAGGTTTCTATCTTAGATTTATTTTCACTTGCACTTTTACTAGCACTTTCTACCCCTTTTGAGATATTAAGTACTAAAGAAACATTTGTTGGGTCTTCCTCTAAGCTATTTACTAAATTACTTAATTCATTTAATCCTAAACTAGGGTTAGATATAATTCCTTTCCAATACTGAACTTTTTCAATTGGAATTCTGTCACCTACTTTAAGGTTGTTTACTGTTTCTATCATATCATTGGAAAGTGCATTGTATGTTGTAATTAAACTTTCTAAACTATCTATTTGATTTTCATACTCTTTTGTGCTTTGAGTAGGATCAATTCCTTGATTTAAAAATTCTTGTTTTGCATTATCAAGTTCAATTTTAGCTGCCTGAAGTTGTTTTTCACCATCTAAAAATTGCTCTTTTTGCTTGTTAAGTTCCTTTTGTCCATTATCTAACTGCTTTTGACCTTCAGTTAATTGCAATTCCCCATCTTTAATTTCTTGCTGATACTTTTTCGCAAATTCTTCATATTGATTTTTACCATCAAGAAGTTGAATATTACCGTCATCTATTTCTTTTTGAGCATCTTCAAGCTTTCTTTCCCCATCTTCTATTTCTTTATAAGCTTTATCAAACTCTTTTTGTGCCTCTAATTTTACTTCTTCAATTCTTTCTACAGCTCTATTTGAGTATAAACTTTCAAGATATTTATTATTTTCTTCCATCTTATCTTTATACTCATCACTATATGCACCAAGTCCAGCTACATTTTTAAATCTTACATATATTTCAGTATATACATCCATTGATATGTCACTACTATTTAATATTGCAAAGTAGTCTACACTTCCTTTTCCAACAGTAGTTGTTCCTCTAGACATATTCTCTATATACATAGGACTTTGTACAAATCCAACAATCTTAAAAGTTTTCTTATTAAAATATTCATCTAATTCTTCATCAGATTCTATGGTATATGTATCCCCTATCTTTAGGTTTTTATTTTCCTTTAAAGCATTTTCATCTAAAGATATCTCACCACTATTTTCAGGTAATCTCCCTTTTGTAACAATAAGATCATTTATATTAGTAGAGTCCTTTGGATTATATTCCATAAACTTAACAACACTATTTATATTAGTTAAATTTACATCTATACTACGTGCTCCATAGTAATCTAAAATTTTATCGTTATTTTCAAGTAACTTTAAATCATTTTCATTAAGACCTATACTAGATATTATCTTGCTATCCATTAGATTTTGCTTTCTAAAAAATTCATTTATGGACTCTTTTAAGTCTGGTCCACTTGATTTAATTCCAGAGTAAAAGGCAACTCCTAAAAAGATTATAGCTAATATAGAAATAAACCTTGCTTTTGAAGCTAATATTTCTCTTATTATTGATTTTTTATATGCTCTATTTTCCATCTCTTACCCTCTACCACTCTATGGCTTCAACTGAAACAGGATTTTTATTTACTTCTATACTTGTAACCTTGGCATCCTTAATTTTTATAACTCTATTTGCAATTGGTGCAAGAGCTGAATTATGGGTTATAACAACTACTGTTGTACCTGTATTTTTGCATGTTTCTTGTAATGTCTTTAAAATTTGCTTTCCTGTTTTATAGTCAAGGGCACCAGTTGGCTCATCACATAGAAGCAATTTAGGATTTTTGGCTATAGCTCTTGCTATAGACACTCTTTGCTGTTCTCCTCCTGATAATTGAGATGGAAAATTACTTTTTCTATGACCAAGGCCAACTAACTCAAGAGTTTTATCAACATCTAAAGCATCCTTTGAAATTTGTGTAGCCAGTTCCACGTTTTCTTTTGCAGTTAAATTTTGAACTAAATTATAGAATTGAAATACAAACCCCACATCATATCTTCTGTAATTTGTAAGCTGTCTATTGTTAAACTTAGATATATCAACGTTATCAATAATTATCTTACCTTCATCACAAGTATCCATTCCTCCAAGTATATTGAGCACAGTTGTTTTACCTGCACCACTTGGCCCTAGAATAATAGCAAACTCCCCCTTTTCTATTGAGAAGTTAATACCATTATTTGCCGCAATAGTAGTTTCTCCAACCTTGTACCTTTTATATTCGTCTCTTATCTCTATGTATGCCATCTTGACCTCCCTTATCTATACTGTCTTTAAATACTCAATGTTATTAAATAGACACCTTGTTTGGTTAATGCTATAATACTAAGTATAAATAATATATCAACTAGTTACAATAATCACATATTTTTATAGTGTTATTAAATATACATTTCAGTTATTTTTGTTTATTTAATAACATATGCTTGAAAATTGTTTTAGCAAATATAGTAAATATTTTAAAAGGATGAGTTAAATGGCAGGAGTTAAAGGGAATAGAAGAATTTTATATACTAAAAAAGTAATAAAAGAAAGTTTAATTGATTTGCTTCAGCATAAGGAAATTCATGAAGTTACTGTTACTGATATCTGCAAAAAATCAGATATTAATAGAGGAACTTTTTACACTCATTATAAAGATACCTATGATCTACTTAAATCACTAGAAGATGAATTATTTAATCAAATCTTAGAATATATTGAAGAAACTCCAGTTGAAGATTATAAAGATGTTTTATTACTTAAAGCTCTTGAATTAATTCATGAAAATAAAGAATTATGCAAGATATTATTCAGTAAACAAATGAAAAACGACATTATAGATCGTATTATTTACATAGCAAGTAAATCTAAAATTGATAAGCTAGTTAGCAGTTCAAAAGTTGATGATATGTTTTTAGATTATTTTATAAAATACTCTGTAGGCGGAGTGATTTCAGTTGTTCAGGCATGGTTAGAAAATGATTTAAATGAATCTCCTAAGGAAATAGTTAACATTATAAATAATATTACCTCTTTCCATTCTTAATATTATAAATAACTAAACAAAGAAGCTAAAAAGCCAGATATGACTTAGTATCTAGCTTTTTAGCTTCTTTATTATCTTCTTATTTGCTTTTTCCTAATTGCTCTTTTACTAATTTTCCAATTTCACCATACTTACTATTTATAAGACCATAGTTGTCTTTAACATGTGGAACCATACATTCACTACAGTCTTTTATTCCATCTTCAGTAATTTTGAAATTACCTCCACATTTATCAGCTAGTGCGTAAAGTGGACAATAACAAAATAGACAATTAAATTCCTCAGGTTTATTAGTTTTGTGACAAGGGAAATATTCACATTCCTTATTTTGATGAAAAGCATAATGCTTACCTTCCCAATATTTATCTGTCATCTTTTCTCCCCCTCCCCTATCTTTCGTTCTGTTAAGTTATATG